>CAVRVI010000010.1:0-116184 GCA_963724635.1 uncultured Chloroflexia bacterium | reverse complement strand
CGTTGATGTCGATCCCGATGCGGGTTCTGTTCAAGGGCGTGGTGAGAAAGGCCCTGCTGCAGGACCTGAAGGATATTAAGTCCGCAGTTGAACGGAAATGATCGAGGTTTCATCCCACATCGGAGGTCCGAATGCGAAGAGTCACTGGCATCGGCGGCATCTTCTTCAGCGCCAAGGATCCCAAGGCGCTGGGCGCTTGGTACAAGAAGCACCTCGGCGTTGACGTTCAGGACTGGGGTGGAGCAGCCTTCGACTGGACCGACTCCGAAGGCAACCCGACCAACGGGACCACGGCCTGGTTGATCGGTCCGGATGACGGCAAGCACTTCGCTCCGAGCAAGGCGACCTTCATGGTCAACTATCGAGTCGAGGATCTGGCGGCGCTTCTCAAGGCACTGCGCGAAGAGGGTTGTAACGTCCTCGAGAAGACCGACGACTCGGAGTACGGAAAATTCGGATGGGTCATGGACCCGGAGGGCAACAAAGTCGAGCTCTGGCAACCGCCAGAGGGGAAATGAAGTTCGGTTGCTCGCGAGTTGGAGGAGACGCAGCATGAACCGATTCACGGGCGGCTGCCTTTGCGGCAACGTCCGGATGGTGGCGTCGGGACTCCCCTACCGGGTCGGCCTCTGTCACTGTCTCGACTGCCGCAAGCATCACGGGGCCCTCTTTCACGCTTCCGGCGGTGTTCCCTCAGGATGCAGTGACGATCGAGGGAGAAACACGCGACTACGCCGGGCGGTTTTTCTGTCCCCGCTGCGGCTCGTCCGTTTTCTCGCGCACCGCGGACGAAATCGAAGTGCACCTGGGATCCCTGGATGCCCCTGACCAGCTGACGCCAACCTACGAGAGCTGGATCGTCCGTCGCGAGTCCTGGCTTCCGCCGTTTCCGCTGACAAGACGATACGAGCGCGATCGTGACGCGACGGGTCGCTTCGAGGAGTAGGCGGCTGGTTCGGCTACAAGATCCGCGGAGATTCCGTCGATGCACCCCGCGCGAAGGTGTGGGGCTTTATCCTGCTGATTGCACTAGCAGCACGGCTCGTGTTTCTATGGCTTCAAGCTCGCAACTAGCGTGCTGGGTGCCAGACCGCAAGGCAGGAGTGGAGGCGCGCCATGAAATCCGCAACTCGAATCGTGGTCCTCGTGGTGATCGCAGGAGGCCTGTCGCTGAGCGCCGCCGCACGTGAATTCTTCGAGCCGAAGAAGCTGAACAAGAAGGAGCAGGCGATCGTTGACGCTGCGCCGCTCGGATCGGAGGCCAATCCGGTGCGGTGCGCGCACCCGGACGGCGAGCGCGCGTATCTCAGCCGCCTTCGCTGCCCGTCCGGAGGTCCCTCCACGTACGAACGCGCCGGAAGCGTCGGCGAGAGTCCCTATGGAACCATCATGGATCTGTACGAAGTGAAGTGTCCCGAGTGGCCGGAGGCCGCCAGCATCTACATGGACATGTATCACGAGAAATACGTTGAGAGCCGACCCGTCCCCAAGTTCTCGATCTCGGCGCCAAAGTGACCTTGACCAGCGGCGAGGCTTGATAAACGGTTTCGCGGACTCTCGCCGGCATCCCGCGGACACGCGCGGAGGCAGGGAGGAAGATCAATGAGATGGGCTGGAGCTGGTGCCGGGATTCTCCTGCTGACGCTCGCCATGACCCCGTTCACCCTCGCCGCCGATGGGCCCGAAGGAAAGATCCGCGAGTTCGTCGCGGCCTACAACGCGCACGATGTTGCCGCCATGCTCGCGTTCTGCGCTCCGGACGTCCGATGGATGATCGTCTCCGCAGACAAGCTGTCGGTCGAGACCTCGGGTGCGGAGAAGCTGGCGGAGTCGATGCGAAGCCACTTCCGAAGCCTGCCGTCGACGCGGTCGGAGCTTCGCAGCGTTGCGGTGAGCGGTAGCTTCGTGACGGCGATCGAACAGGCGATCTGGGAATCGAAGGGTCAGAAACGAACGCAGTGCAGCGTCAGCGTTTACGAGCTCCGTGAGGGGAAGATCCAAAACGTCTGGTATTTTCCGGCCCATGGCTGCTCAACATGAGGAGACTTTCATGAGACCCAAAGTCATGAAGGCGCCGGCGCGCCCCGCGCGCCGAGCTGCGTGCCCTGGGCAAGACGATCCTCATCAGCAGCCACATCCTTCCCGAGCTCGAGGAGCTGTGCACGAGCGTCGCGATCGTGGATCGCGGCCAGGTGCTCGCCCAGGGCCGCGTCGCGGACATCGAGCGGCGGCTGCGATTCGGGGCCGTCCTGCGCATCCGGCTGCTGCTGGAGGGCGAGGCGCTGGAGGCGGCCCGGACGCAGTTCGCCGCCGACCCGGACGTGGCGACCGCCGTGCTCCTCGACGACGGGACGGTGGAGCTCGGGTTCCGCGGCGATGACGCCGCGTCCGCACGATTGCTCGCCGAATCGGTCGCTGCGGGTCTACCGATCGTGACCTTCGCCCGCGCCGCAAGCGACCTCGAGGAGCTGTTCCTGCAGGTCACCGCGCCCGATCGTGCCCCGATGGAGGCGGCGTGACATGGACGTCGTGAACGAGCCCGTGATCGACGCCTCCACCGAGAACGTCACGGTCGACGTCCATCGAACCCGTCGTGACCCAGCCGATGCCCCGCGGCAAGCGGTTCCTCGCGGTGACCCGATCCATCGGCGGGATCGCCGCGATCGGCGTCAAGGAGCTGCGCGGTCGCATGCGCGGGCGGCGCGCCTTCGCGATCCTGACGATCTACCTGCTCCTGTTGGCCGGGTTCGCCCTCATGGTCGAGACCCTCATCGAACGCAGCTACGAAACGGGGTTCGGCGGGTCGTCCGCGTTCGCGAGCGCGGCGATCGGGCAGGGCATCTTCGCCGCCCTGCTGATGCTGATGACGCTCCAGGTGGTGTTCCTCGCGCCCTCGTCGACCGCTGGCGCGATCAGCCTGGAGCGCGAGAAGCAGACTCTCGAACTCCTCATCACGACGCCGATCAGCTCGGTGGCGATCGTGGTCGGCAAGCTCCTCTCGGCGCTCGTGTACGTCTTCCTGCTGATCGCCGCCTCCATCCCATTGATGGCTGTGGTCTTCGTGTATGGCGGCATCGCCCCAGAGGACGTCGTTCGCGGCTACATCGTGCTGATCGCGACCGCCCTGGGTCTTGGGGCGTTCGGGCTCATGTGCTCCAGCCTCGTCAAGCGCACCACGGCAGCCACGGCGATCACCATCTTCGGCGTCCTCTTCCTGACCATCGGGACGGCGTTCATCCTCATCTTCTGGGCGGCCATGGGCACGTTCGACCAGAACGGCAACCGCACGGGCGGGCCGCTCGGGATGAAGGCGCCGGCCTTCCTCGCGTACGTCAATCCGTTCATCGCCCAGGCCGACGTCATGTGCGGCACCGAGGCCACGTTCGGTGGGGCGTGGTGCTCCGGGGTCCAGACGCTCGCCCCGTCGAACGATGGGATCCAGTTCGTCGAGAACGGGAACGGCGGGTTCGTCCCAGGCGGCGTCCCGATCGCCGTTCCGGCCCCAGGCGTCTTCGCCGTCGACGATACGGGTGCGGTCGTGAAGGGCGGCGTGGTCGTCAACGACATCGCTCCGCAGGCCGCCCTTGCGCCGGAGCGTGATGCCCTCTGGCCCAAGAGCGTCGTGACCTGGCTGATCCTGTCGGTGGTCTTCATGGCCATCTCCGTCCAGTCCGTGTCACCCACCCGGCGCTGGCGCCCGAACCGCGGCCGCCGGTCCGGCGCTCGCGAGCAGGGAGCCCTCTGGTGAGCCGCCGGCCATCCGTCCCTCCCCGCCTTCGTCGCGGCGGGTCTGGTTCCGGTTCGGCGGGCTTGACGATGGTCCCGCCCGATCCACGGACCGCCCTTGGCGCGCCGCTGGACCCGACCCTGGAGGCGGTCCGGGCGTCGCTCGTCCCGCATCGCCGCCGCCTGTGGCTCCGGCGCATCGTGCGCCGCGCGTGGATCGCGATCGCGGTGGTAGCGGTGGCGGAGGCGATCCTCTGGACGGTGGCTCGGTTCATCCCGCTCGAGGCCGCCCCGATCATCGGCGCCGCCATCCCCGTCGTCGTCGCGTTCGCCCTGCTGATCGCGGTCGTTCGCGCTCGGCCGTCGCTCGGCGAGGCCGCGCTCGCCGTCGATGGCGAAGGCGGACTGGGCGATCGCGTGTCAAGCGCCCTCGAACTCGCCGTGGGCTTCCCGGCATCGGCGCGACCGGCGGTCGTGGATCCCGCGGCGGATGTCGAGGCCACCGACGACGCCGCCGAGACCGACCGATTCGTCCGTCGCCAGCGTGGTGATGCCCTCGCGTCCCTGCGCGCGACCCCGGCCCTCTTCCGGCCGCGCTGGTCGCGGTCCCCGGCCCTCGCCACGATCGCGGCCGTGGCGCTGCTGGTGCCGGTCCTCGCGCTGCCGAACCCGCAGGACGCGGTCATCGCCCAGCAACGCGATGTGCGCGACGCGGCCGACCGCCAGGCCGACCGGCTCGATGACCTCGCCGACGACCTCGACACGAAGGGCGAGGAGACCGACGATCCGCGCAAGCAGCTCGCCGAGGAACTCCGCGAACTGGCACAACGGCTGCGCGAACAGCCGGGTGAGCTGGCCGCGAACCTGCGCGAGCTCGGGACCATGGAGAGCGACGTCCGCGCCCGGA
This sequence comes from uncultured Chloroflexia bacterium, assembly GCA_963724635.1. Lineage (GTDB taxonomy): Bacteria > Chloroflexota > Limnocylindria > Limnocylindrales > CSP1-4 > SPCO01. Next base: position 111,551 of record CAVRVI010000010.1, on the reverse strand, counting down.
TCGATCCCGCCACCGAGCAGCGGGCTTCTGCCATGACGTCACTGGCCCGATCGCTCTCCCGGGCCGCGACCGGCAACCCTGATGCCAACCGCGACGGCGACCCGGAACAGACCCAGGAGGACCTCGACAAGCTCGCCGACGAGCTCGACGGGATGACCCCGGAGCAGCGGCAGGAGCTGGCCCAGCAGCTGGCGGCGATGGAGGCATCGGCGGCCGGAGCGGACGGGGCCGCGGCGACCGCACTCCGCGACGCAGCCCAGAGCCTCGCGCAGGGCGACACGGCCGGTGCCCGATCCGCACTGGGCCGGCTCGGCGAGTCGATGACCGGCGCGCAGGCGCGGATCGACACCAACCGCGATCTTGCTCAGGCCGCGTCACGGCTCCAGGACGCCCAACGCGATCTCGCGAACGCGGGCAACCAGGGCCAACAGGGTCAGGGTCAGAACCAGGGTCAGGGTCAGGGTCAGGCGCAGGGCAGCCCGCGACCGAGCGCCAGCGGGCAGGGTCAGGGCCAGGGCCAAGGGCAAGGGCAGGGCCAGGGTCAAGGGCAAGGTCAGGGCCAAGGGCAAGGGCAGGGCCAAGGGCAAGGGCAGGGTCAGGGCCAAGGGCAGGGTCAGGGCCAAGGGCAAGGGCAGGGCCAGGGGCAGGGTCAGGGCCAAGGGCAGGGGCAGGGCCAAGGCCAGGGTGGCGGGATCGGTGGTGGCGGGTCCAACGCCCGGCAGCTCGGCTCCGGACAGGGCGGCAACGGCCGGCCGGGCGCTCCGACCGGAGCCAACCGCGCCGCGGAGCTCGGTGCCGACCTGTCGTCCGTCTTCGCCCCGTTCGATCGCGTCGGCAAGCCCGGCGATCCCTCGTACGTCGCCGGGACCGGCGGTGACGGCCAGACCCAGCAGGGCAGCGGCACCGGCACCGGCACGGACAACGGCGTCCTGACCCCCTATCAGCAGGTCTACGCCGACTTCCAGAACTACGCGCAGACGTCCCTGGACCGCGGCTACGTGCCGCTCTCGGTCAAGGACTACGTGCGCGACTACTTCAGCTCACTCGATCCGTCGAACTGATCCGCCGGGACCGTCGGACGGTCCGGGCCGCATGACCGGAGGCACCATGGACGCGCCCACGACATCCGAGACCACTCCGCGCCTCGCGCCCGAGGCCTTCGCCGAACGCGCCCAGGCGATCGAGCGCGAAGTCGGTCGCGTCATCGTCGGACAGCGCGACCTCGTGCGCCAGACACTGACCGGTCTGCTCGCGAACTCGCATGTCCTCCTGGAGGGCGTCCCGGGCCTCGGCAAGACGATGCTCGTGCGCACGATCGCGGACGTCATCGACTGCTCGTTCAACCGGATCCAGTTCACGCCGGACCTCATGCCGGCCGACATCACCGGCACGAACATCCTCATCGAGGAGGGCGGGCAACGGATCTTCAAGTTCCAGCCCGGCCCGATCTTCGCGAACCTGGTCCTCGCCGACGAGATCAACCGGGCGACCCCCAAGACCCAGTCGAGCCTGCTCGAGGCCATGCAGGAGCACCAGGTCACGGTCGCCCGCCAGCGCTTCCCGCTGGACCCGCCGTTCTTCGTCCTGGCGACCCAGAACCCGCTCGAGATGGAAGGGACCTATCCCCTCCCCGAGGCCCAGCTGGACCGCTTCCTGTTCAAGGTCATGGTCCCGTTCCCGAGTGAGGAAGACCTCGTCACGATCATGGATCGCACGACGGGCTCGGAGTCGGTCACGGCGTCGAAGGTCGCGACCGCCGCCGAGATCGTCGAGATGCAGCGCCTCGCGCGGGCCGTACCGATCGCCCCGCACGTCACCGCGTACGCCGTCAGCGTCCTGTCGGCGACCCATCCGGACCAGCCGCGCGCCCCGGGGCTCGTCCGCGACTACGTCCGCTATGGCGGCTCACCCCGCGGCGCCCAGGCCCTCGTGACGGCAGGCAAGATCTACGCCCTGCTCGATGGCCGCTTCAACGTCTCCACCGACGATATCCGGGCCGTCGCGCTGCCCTCGCTGCGGCACCGGATCATCCTCAACTTCGAGGGCGAGGCCGAAGGCATCACGAGCGAGGCGATCGTCCGCACGATCCTCGACAGCGTCGCCGTTCCCTCGGTCGAGTAGGCCGGACCGGACATGACCGAGCGACCCGGCCCCGACAGCGGGGCTTCCCCGCCCGTGGCCGTCGCCGCCGGGACGCGTCCTGTCTTCCTGCCCAGCGAGGTCGATCCGACCGTCTTCGACGAGGCGTTCCTGCGCCAGCTGGAGCGACTGTTGCTGCTCATGCGCTCGCCGGTCCGTGGCGGCCTCAAGGGCGGACGCCGGAGCGTCAAGCGCGGCCAGTCGGTCGAGTTCGCGGACTACCGCGACTACGCGCTCGGCGACGACCTGCGCCAGCTGGACTGGAACGTCTATGCCCGTCTGGAGAAGCTGTTCGTCAAGCTCTTCATCGAGGAGGAAGACGTCACCGTCACCCTCCTCCTTGACGCCTCGGCATCGATGGCGACGGGGTCGCCGGAGAAGCTGGTCTTCGCCAAGCGCGCTGCGGCGGCGCTCGGGTACATCGGGCTGGCCAGCGAGGACCGGGTCCAGGTCAGCGCCCTGAGCGGCCGCATCGCCCGGCGACGGGCCGCGCTGCGCGGCTCCGGTCGCGTCTTCCGCCTCCTGGCTGACCTCTCCGCGATCGAGCCCGCGGTCGGCCCGACCGACCTGGTCGCCGCGGCCCGCCATGCCGCCGCCCAGCTGCATGGTCGCGGCGTTGTCATCCTGCTGTCCGACCTGCTGGATCCCTCGGCCGATCGCGTCATCCGCGAGCTCGCCGCCACGGGATCCGAACTGATCGTCCTGCACGTCCTGGCCCCCGACGAGCTGGATCCGCCGCTCGAGGGCGACCTGCGCCTCGTCGACACGGAGACCGGCGACCGCGTCGACATCACCGCCGACCTCGCGACGATCGACGCCTACAAGGCTCGACTCGCGGCCTGGAAGGCCGAGTTCGCCGACCTCGCGGCCAAACGCCGGGCGAGCTACGTCGACCTCGCGAGCGACGTGAACCTCGCCGACCTGATGTTCGCCGAGCTGCGACGCCGACGCGTGCTGGGCTAGGCGACCGCCATGCCGTTCACGACCCCCCTCGCGCTGCTCGGACTGCTGTTCATCCCGGCGGTCATCGCGATGTACCTGCTCAAGCTGCGCCGGGACGAGGCGGTGGTGCCGTCCACGCTGCTCTGGACCCGGCTCGTGGCCGATGTGGAGGCCAATGCCCCCTGGCAGAAGCTGCGGCGCAGCCTGCTGCTCCTGCTCCAGCTGCTCCTCGTCGTGATCCTCGCCCTGCTCGCCGCCCGCCCGTTCCTGGAGCGGCCGGCGGGCCTCGCCCGGGACATCGTGCTCGTCGTCGATACGTCGGCCAGCATGGGTGCTACGGACGTGGTCCCGGACCGGATCACGGTGGCCAAGCAGGCCGCCATCGATGCGCTGCGCGAGCTGCCGACCGGTGGCAAGGTCAGCGTCATCGCCGCCGACCGGAGCGCGCGCATCGTGGTAAACGAGTCGTCCGATCTGGGACGCGTCCGCGACGCCATCACGGCCATCGCGGCGACGCCGACCCGCGGTGACCTGGGCGACGCCCTGGAGCTTGCCTCCAAGCTGGCCGCCCGCTCCGGCGACGCCCAGGTGCTCGTCGCCACCGATGCGGCCCTGGCGACCGATCCCACGGTCCAGGTCTCGGCCCCGGTCAAGGTGCTGCCCGTGGGCCGCGAGCGCAAGAACCAGGCCATCGTGGCCCTGGCAGTGCGGACCGCGCCATCGGCGGTGACCCGCTCCGTCTTCGTCAGCGTCGCCAACCTGGATCTCGAGAAGGCCCCGCGGCGGGTGGAGCTGTGGGGCGACGGCCGGCTCCTCGAGGTCCGCGACGTGATGCTTGAGCCGCAGGCGCGGGCCGACGTGATCATCGATGACGTGCCGCCGGACATCTCGGCGGTCGAGGTCCGACTAACCAGTGCGGATCCGGCGGTGACGACCGCGCCGGACCAGCTCGCGGCGGACGACCACGCCTGGGCCGTCATCCCGCCCGACCGCACCCGCCTCGTGCTCCTCGTGGGCGAGGGCGACCCGTACCTCGAGACGGCGCTCGGCTACCTGCCCAACATCGAGCTGTACGGGGTAACGCCCGACGAGTACGGTCCCGCGAGCGAACGCACGGACGGTCGCCCGTGGGATCTCGTCATCTTCGAGGACTACCTGCCGGCGACGCTGCCGTCGACCCCGATCCTGGCCATCGCGCCGCCGCGGTCCGGGCCGCTGGGCGACGTCACGGGCACGCTGGACAACCCCGGGATCGGCTCGCTGGACCCCGACGAACCGATCCTGCGCTACGTGGATCTCTCGACGACCCACATCTCCGCCGCGTCCAGGATGACGCTGCCCGATTGGGCGCGGACCGTCATCCCCGGTCCCCGGGGCGCGCCGCTGCTGTACGCCGGGAACCGGGCCGGCCTGCCGACCGCCGTCATGGCCTTCGAGCCGCGCCGCTCCGACCTGCCGCTCCAGGTCGCCTTCCCGATCCTGCTGGCCAACCTGACCGGCGAGCTGCTGGGCGGCTCCGCCGCCCCGACCGAGGCGGTAGAACCGGGCACGCCCGTCCAGCTGGTCATCCCGGCCGGTGCCGCCAGCCTGACCGTGACCCACCCCGACGGGACCGTGACCGAACTCGTGCCAGGTTCGGCGGACGGGCTCGCGGTCACATTCGCGGGGACCAACGAACCCGGCATCTACACGGTCACGCCGATCCCCGATCCCGATGCCTCGCCGCGACCATCCGGTGCATCAGGGTCTGCTGCCCCGAGCGCGGTGCCGACCGCCGGGTCGTCGTCCGGCGCGGTCGCATCGCCCGGAGCCTCCGCGCCACCGGACGACCCGTTCGCCCCGGTCCGGTTCGCCGTCGCGCTGTTCGACGTCGACGAGTCCACGATCGCCCCCGGATCGGCGGCGGCCATCGAGGCGCTCGGGTCCACATCGGGAGCCTCGCCGGCACCGGGCAGCAGTGCCGCCCCCGCCGGGGCGCCCATCACGGAACGCCCGACGAGCCGCGACGAGCTGTGGGTGCCCATCGTCCTGATCGTCCTCGTCGTGCTGTGCGTCGAGTGGGCGCTCTACCACCGTGACGGCCTGATCCGGCTGCGGCGCTCCGTCGCGAGCCGGCTGGGCCGCGGGGCGGGGACCGCCTGATGGGTTTCGCGTTCGATGCCCCGCTCGCTCTGCTCCTCCTGATCCCGGCCATGGCGCTGACGGTCGGGCTCTACCTTGGCGCGCGCCGCAGGGTCGGCGTCGGGCGGCGTCGCGCGGCGCTCGTCGTCCGCACGTTGCTGTTGAGCGCACTCGTGCTGGCCCTGGCCGGGTTCCGTCTGGTCCTGCCGGTGGACCGGCTGGCGACCGTCTTCGTGGTCGACCTCTCGGACTCGGTCGGCAACGCCGGTCGGGAGGATGCGCTGGCGTTCCTGCGCGAGACCCTCGAGGTCATCCCCGATGGCGACGTGGCGGGCATCGTCGCGTTCGGCAAGGAGGCGCTCGTGGAGCGGCTGCCGTCCGACCTGGACAGCATCGACCGCATCGCGTCCACCCCCGTGCGGTCGGCGACCGATGTCGGTGCCGCACTCCGACTGGCCACGGCGCTCTTCCCCGACGACGCCCAGAAACGCATCGTGCTGCTCTCCGACGGCAATGACACGACCGGCACGGGTCAGGCAGAGGCCGCGCTGGCGGCGACCCGTGACATCCGGATCGAGACCCGGCTCATCGGGCTGGGATCGTCCGACGAGGCCCTCGTCGAGCGGCTCACTACCCCGTCCACCTCGAACCTGGGCGAATCGATCGAGGCCATCGCCGAGATCCGCTCGTCGGTCGCGCAGCCGGCGACCGTCCGCCTGTTCGCGGACGGGACGCTGGTCGGGACCGAGCGGGTCGACCTCCTCGATGGGGTGACCCGGGTCGTCTTCGACGTGACGCCCACGGAGGCCGGCTTCCACACGTTCCGGGCCGTCGTGGAGGCCGCCCGTGACACCTTCAGCGAGAACGACCGGGCCGACTCGAACACCATCGTCAAGGGCGAGCCGCGGACCCTCGTCCTCGCGGGCGACGAGGTCGTGGCCGCGGAACTCGTGGACGCGCTGGAGGCGCAGCGGCAACAGGTCGACACCATCGTGCCCGAGGCCCTCCCGACGGAATTCGCGGCGCTGGCCACCTACGACAGTGTCGTGCTCGTGGACGTGCCGCGGGTCCGCCTCTCGGACCGTCAGATGGCGGCCCTCCAGGTGTACGTGCGCGACCTCGGCAAGGGCCTCGTGATGATCGGCGGACCGGACTCGTACGGCGCCGGCGGCTACCAGAAGACCGCCGCTCGAGGAGACCTTGCCGGTCGACATGGGCGTGCGCGACCGGAACAAGCAGCCCGACGTCGCGCTCGTCGTGGTCATCGACCAGTCCGGGTCCATGGATGCCTGCCACTGCAACTCGTTCGATGGCGGCATGGGTGGCGGCGGGACGCAGGTGTCGGGCGTGCGCAAGGTGGACATCGGCAAGGAGGCCATCCTGCGGGCCGCGGCCTCCATGACCGAGCGCGACGAGCTGGGGGTCGTGTCGTTCAACGAGCAGGCCCACTGGGTCGTCAAGACGCAGCCGCTCGGCAGCATCGCGGACCTGCAGGGCGACATCGCGGGCATCCAGCCCGTCGGCCAGACGAACATCTTCGCGGGGCTGGAGCAGGCGGTCGGCTCGCTCGAGACCGCGGCCGCGACCCGGCGCCACATCATCCTGCTGACCGACGGCTGGTCGTCATCGGGGCAGTACGACGCGATCCTGGCGCGCATGAAGGCGGCGGGGATCACGCTCTCGACGGTCGGCGCCGGGGGCGGTTCGAACCCGTTCCTCGAGGGGCTCGCCCAGAAGGGCGGCGGTCGGTTCTACGATGCGGCGAACCCGGCCAGCATCCCGGACATCTTCCTCAAGGAGACCCAGCAGGTCGCGGGCCAGCAGATCATCGAAGAGCCGTTCTTCCCCATCAAGACGTCGTCGTCGCCGATCCTGCGTGGCGTCGAGGACGACGGACTGCCCCAGCTGCGCGGCTACAACGGGACCACGGCCAAGCCGGCCGCCCAGACCGTCCTCGTGACCGCACGTGACGATCCGCTCCTTGCGCAGTGGCAATACGGGCTGGGGCGCTCGGTCGCATGGACGTCCGACTCCACCGGGCGGTGGGCTCGCGACTGGCTGGGCTGGAGCGGCTTCTCCCGGTTCTTCAGCCAGCTCGTTTCGTGGACCTTCCCCGGCGAGGAGACCGGCGGCATCGAGGCGACGTTCGACAGCACCGGTGGGCAGACCCAGCTCCATGTCGAGAGCGTCGAGCCCGACGGCTCGCCGCGCGACTTCTACACGACCTCGGCGGTGGTCGTGGGGCCGGACCTCGAGCCCACCAACGTGGACCTCGTGCAGATCGCCCCCGGCGTCTACGAGGTCCCGCTCGGCGAGATCGATCCTGGCGCGTATGCCGTCCGCATCACCCAGACCAAACCGGGGTCCTCGCCGCTGGGTCGGACGGTCGGGCTGGTCGCTCCGACCGCGGCCGAGTACCGCAGCCTGGGCGCCAACGAGCCGTTCCTGTCGGCGGTCCGGACGGCGACGGGCGGGTCCGTGGTGGAAACGCCCCTGGATCCGTGGCGACATGACCTGGTCTCGACCAGTCGGTTCACGGAGCTCTGGCCGCTGCTGCTCGTGCTGGCCCTGCTCCTGTGGCCTCTGGACATCGCGCTGCGCCGCGTCTCGATCGGGCGACGCGAGTTCGCGGCCGCCGGCGGATGGGTCCGCGGGATCGGCCGGCGGCGCGGACGTGTAGCCGCCCGGACCACCGCGAACGAAGGTCTGCTCGCGGCCCGGGGACGAGCGACGTCGAGCGCGACGCGGGCCGCCATGCGCGCCGAGCCGGAGGCGATCGGGCGATGCGGTCCCGGGGAGTGGTCCGGTCGCGACGGTGGCGACGAACCCAAACCGGTGGTGGCGACCGCGGCCTTCCGGCCTCGACGCCGACGAAGGCCGCTCCGCCGCCGCCGACGACGACCCCACCGGGGACCCCCGACCAAGCCGCCCGCGCCCGCACCCGAGCGGGCTCCGGCACCCGAGCCGACCGACACGATGGCGCGTCTTCGCGACGCCAAGCGTCGAGCCCGCGAGCGCTGATCCGCCTCGGCGAGGCCTGGCCATCGGTCGGGGGCCTGGGCCTACTGATCGCCGTTGTGCCGCCCGGCGGGTGAACGAGCGATCGGCGCACGGATCCCCGGCGCTCGGAGACGCCGTCAGCCGACAGACGGACCGCCCCACGGTCCGATCGATGCTCGGGGTGACCCGAGGGGCCCCCAAGGCCGTCGTCGTTCGTCAGTAGCGCCGCGGGCGGCACGATCGCGATCTACAGCCCGCGTCCCGGCGGCAGGTCCTCGAGCTCCGGGCCCGACCCGTCATCCCGGCTGTGTCGTGGTGGCCGAGAGGACGACCGGCCCGTGACGACGCCGGGTCCCTCGGACACCGCTGACGATGACGCCGATCAGGACCACGACCGCGAGGATGGCCGGCCACGGGAAGACGCGGTAATCGAGACCGCCGACGACGGAGATCTCTGCCACCGTGCGATTGCCCGCCGCGTCGATCGCCGTCACCGCGACCGTCTGCGGCCAGGGTGCCAAGGCCGTCTGGAAGGAGAAGGCCCCGTCGCGGCCGACCGGGATCGGGTTGCCGCCGGGGACGCTGACGCTCGCACCGGGCTCGGTGATGCCTGACAGCGTCGCCGTGAACGGCCACGGAGCCGCCGCGAACGGCACTGACAACTTCCAGGTCCGGCGCGTCGATGTCGAGCCGCACCGACGACGCGACCGGCGCCGCCAGTTCGCCGGTATCGCTGAGGGCCACAGCCGTCACGGCCCAGCGCTGCGCGACCTCACCGCTCGCGGATCGAACATCGCCCAGCGGGATCGACGTCGTGGACCGCTCGCTGCCGGATGCAGCCCCGGGCGGGACCGGGGTCCGTTGGATCGACGCGCGCCCGTAGCGCGACACGGCGGAGCTGAGGGTGGCCACCAGATCTGGCGAAGCGGCCGGCTCCGGGGCGTCGGGGGCCAGCGCCTCCGCCCGAACGAACAGGCGGGTCCCGGCCGTCCCACGCAGGGTCGCTGACGGCCCGCTGGCTGCAGTCGGCGTCATGGCCGGCAGGTCCGGGGTCGCATCGGTCGCGAGGTCGTCGCCGGCGACCTCGGCGAGGGCGATCGGCACACTCGGCCCGTGGCGCCAGGCGCCTTCCTCGAACCCGGCCCATGGGATCGGCGTCGCGGGCAGGCCCAGGTCCTGGCCGTCATCGAGCGCGGCGGCGACGAGGATCCGCCGGCCATCCGGACCGTCGAACCCGAGGACGGGTCGTGTCCCGATCCAGGCTGGCCCCGCCAGGACATCGCCCGTGGAACACGACAGGACGGCCGTCGGCACGTACAGGTCGGGGCAACCCGACGGGTCGTCGGAGAGCCAGCCCACCGGCGGCGCCTGGCCCTCACCGGCCGTCTCGGCCGCGGTGACCGCCAGGATCCAGCGCGTCGCCGTCGGGACCGTCGTCCACAACCAGGTCGGCGGTCCGGCGGCGTGGAGGGCTCCGTCGGGGCCGCGCTCCACGACGACGGCGCCGACCGCCCCGCGCCGTTCGAACGACGGCTCCATCCAGGCGACGCGCGTCAGGTTCCGGACCGCGCCGTCCGGCGCCACGACCGGCGCGGCGCCAAGCGGGAACGCCCCGGTGCTGCCCACCCGGATCACCGGTCCGTCGCTCCGCGGGTCGATGACGGCCAGGCCGAACGGCACGAGCGCGAGCAGCTCGTCGTTCCCGTCGCCGTCCGCGTCGAATCGGACAGGTGGACCCACGGTCGTGGGGACCAGGCCAGTCGCGGCAGCGGGCCGATCCACGACGACCGTCCCGTCGGCGAGGCGGACGACGCGCAGGGAGAAGACCGGCGGCTCCTCGGTCTGGATCCGACATTCGGGAGCGGCGTAGACGGCGAGGTCGTCGCCGGGGACGTCGTCGAACGACCCGAGGACGCCCGCTGCCAGCCGGCCGTCCGGCACCCCGATCTCTGTGACGGCATCCAGGCGACCGTCGGCGAACACCCAGATGGCGGCGCCTCGGCATGCCAGGCCCTCGCTGCCGCGCTGCGCTGCGGCGATCACGAGGTCCGCCACGCCGTCGGCGTGGACGTCGCGCGACCCCGGCGTCATCGATCACGAGGTCGAACGATGTCCGCTCGGCCTCACGCAGGACATGTCGGCCGGCCTCGTCCGAGGCGACGACCACGACGACCTCGGTCCGCTCGGGCAGGGCGGACGACGCGATCAGCGCGAACCGGTCGCCCCCGAGCCCGACGAGCCACGGCTGGTTCCAGCCCGGTCCCGGGCTCGTCGGGAGCTCGACGGCCAGGGACGCCGCTTCCGACCAGCTCCCCGCTCGCTCGAGGATCGCGAGCCGGACGGTCGTGGCCCCCGCTTCGAGGGGGTCCACGACCAGGAGATTGGCGACCCCATCAGGCCCCGTCCGCTCCAGGGTCGCGACATCGATCCGGGGGTGGTCGAGCAGGTTCGGGGAAGCCGCCGCGGCGGGGTCGATCGGATCGGCCGCCGTCGCGCGCCAGGCCTGCGGTCCACCGAGGATCCCGATAGCCACCACCAGCGCCATCACGGTCGCGCGCCCGAGCGTCCGAGCGAGCGCCGACAGTGGGGTGCGAGGTGGTCGGCGGGACGCGTCGATCTTCGACACGGGGCGTCATCGTAGCCCGACCGGCGCATTCGCCCGGCCGGTGATAGCCTCGCTCGCGATGCGTCCCCATCGACCCCGCGTGGCGGTCACGACCCTGCTCCTGGCCGCTTCGCTGGTCGCCGCCGCGTGCGGCACCATCTCGACGACTCCACCTGCCCCGACACCGGCCGATTTCCAGGGCATCGCGACCGAGATCACCAAGGGCCGCATCGCCATCGATGACCTCGTCTCGGGCGACGCCGGCTGCACCGATCCGATCCTCGTCCCGACCGCGATCTCCATGAAGGCCAAGGGCCTGGACCAGACGACGCCCGTGAAGCTGTACCTCTACATCTTCCGGAACCGCACGTCGTACGAGAAGCTGCGATCGACCATCGACGGCTGCGCCCGCCAGCTTCGTGACCGATCCCGAGACGTTCGAATTGCTGGAGGCGTCGCCCTTCGTCCTGGCCGGCCAGGGTCCCTGGGCACCTGAGTTCGAGGCGGCACTCCGGACTGCCCTGACCGTCGCGGCGGGGACTGGCGACTAACCGTCCGAAGGGGGTCCGGTGGGGTCCGGTGCGACCTGCCCCGGTGCGGTGACCACGTCCTTCCCATGGCCGCTGGGACTAGGGAGCCACAGTCCGCGGCGGTCTTGGCCGGGAGAGTGGGGTCATGCCCCGATCCCCCAAGACACCCCGTTCGCTGCTCGCCCTCCTGGCCCTTGCGACGACCGTCGTCGTGGCTTGCACGGGCGTCGCGGTCGCCCACCAGGGTGCCTCCGCGGTCGTGCCGCCGGCGCCCGATGGCACGGGCGCAGTCCGAACCGCGATCGCCACCAGTCCGGGACTCATCAGCGGCGCGGTCGACGGCACGACCGCGTTCGACCTCCGCCTGGAGCATCGATCTGCGGCATCAGCCTCGGCACCGGCGCGAACCGCGACGGCCACGGCCTGGGTCGCCCGGGCGGCGACGACGGCCCCGGCCGCGAAGCCGCAGACCCAGAAGAAGGGCGGCGGCTCGGGATCCGGTGGCTCGGCATCCAGCGCGTCCGCCGGCAAGCTCAGCGGCCGCAACAAGGTCTGGATCCCGTCCCTTGGCATCCGCCGGTCCACCTCGTTCTTCTCGTGCTCCTCGACCCGCTACCCCGGCAACCGCGTCTATCGCTGGGGCTGCGCGGGCCGCAACAACATCTATCTCTTCGGGCATGCCCACAGCGTGTTCAAGCCGCTCCACGACGCCTACGTCCGCGGCCGCCTCAAGAAGGGTATGAAGGTCTACTACGCCGATGGCAAGGGCCGCGTGTCCACGTACAAGGTCACCTGGTGGCGGGTCGTGGCACCCGACAAGGGCGGCTTCGCCTATGCCTCGCAGTCACGACCCAGCATGACCCTGCAGACCTGTGTCGGGAAGCGCAGCCAGTACCGCCTGGTCGTCCGGCTCGTCCGCGTCTAGCGCCTCACTGGACCCGCAGGTCCAGGACCTTGCGTCCGATCACCAGCCGCTGGACCTGGCTGGTCCCCTCCCCGATCTCGGTCAGCTTGGCGTCGCGCAGGTAGCGTTCCACGGGATAGTCGGTGACGTAGCCGTACCCACCATGGATCTGCACCGCGGCGTTGGTCGCCCGGCTCGACACCTCCGACGCGAAGAGCTTCCCCTGGGCGGCCGCCAGACCGTAGTCGCGACCCTGATCCTTGAGCCACGCCGCTCGGCGGATCATCGCCCGAGCCGCCTCGATCTCGGTCGACATGTCGGCGACCATGAAGGCGACGCCCTGGAACGTGCCGATCGGCCGACCGAACTGCTCGCGCGTCCGGGCGTACGGGATGCTCGCGTCCAGCGCGGCCTGGGCCAGGCCAACAGCCATCGCGCCGATGCTGATCCGGCCCCCGTCGAGGATCTTGAGGAACGTCCGGAAGCCTGCGCCACGTTCACCCAGGAGGTTGGCCGTCGGCACGCGAGCGCCCTCGAATCGAAGCTCGCCGGTCGCCGACGCGTGGAGACCCAGCTTGTCCTCCAGCCGCCCGATGCTGAACCCGGCCGTATCGGCCGGGACGATGAACGCCGAGATCTCGGCGTCGCCGCGCTCGGTGGTGCCGGTCCGTGCGGCGATGATGTACGTGCCGGCCTGTCCCGCGTTGGTGATGAAGCGCTTGGCGCCATCGATCACCCATGCATCGCCGTCCTGACGCGCCGTCGTCCGGGTGCCACCGGCGTCCGACCCGGCCCCGGGCTCGGTCAGGCCGTACGCGCCCAGCACCCGGCCCTGGGCCATCGGGACGAGGAACCGCTGCTGCTGGTCCGGGGTGCCGGCCAAGTGGAGCGGCCCGCAGCCGAGCGACGTGTGGGCGGCCACGATGATGCCCAGGGAGCCCCAGACGCGCGAGATCTCCTCGATCGCGACCGCATAGGCCAGGGTGTCCAGACCGGCTCCGCCCTCGTCCTCGGGGATCGGGATGCCAAGCCAGCCGAGCTCACCGATGCGGCGCACGATCTCGCTCGGAAAGCGCCGTTCGCGCTCGTGCTCCTCGATGACCGGCGCGACCTCCGTGAGCATGAAATCGCGGATGGTGTCACGCAGCAGGGCGTGCTCGGCGGGCAGGTCCAGGTCCATCGGTCGAGCCTAGCACCGGCGCCCGCGACCGTGCCCGTCCCTGCGCATCCGCGGGCTCGGTGCTAGCCTTCCCGGACCATGCCCGAGCCGAGCGCCGTCACGCCCGCGCCGCCCCGTCCCACGCCCGATCCCGCCATCGGCGGCACGTCCGGCCTGCGACGCGCGATCCTCATGCGCCTGCGCCATGACGGCCCGAGCTCACCCGAGCAGCTGGCGTCCAGCCTGGGCCTGAGCCGGACCGGCGTCCTCCAGCAGCTCCACGCCCTCGAGGCGGCCGGGCTCGTCACCCGGCAGGCGGTCCGCCACGGGGTGGGCCGTCCGCGCCATGTCTACGACGTCACCGAGGCGGCCCAGGATCTCTTCCCGACCAATTACGACGGACTCGCCAGCGGGTTGCTCGCGGCCATCCACTCGATCGGTGGCGACAAGCTGGTGGATGGGGTCTTCGAGGAGCGCCGGCGCCTGGCCAGCGAACGCCTCCGTGGGCGGATGGCCGAACGACTCGCGCCCGACGCCCCGGTCGCGGACCGTGCCCGCGAGCTGGCCGTGATCCAGGACGAGCAGGGCTATCTCGCCGAGCTCACGATCGGCGACGATGGGGTCGTCCGCCTGGTCGAACGCAACTGTGCGATCCATCGCGTGGTGGCGGACCACGCGGTCGCGTGTCAGGCGGAGCTGGATCTCTTCCGCGAACTGCTCGGTGACGACGTCGAGCGCGAGACCCACATCGCCGCGGGCGATCGCTGCTGCACGTACCGCATCGGCGGCGCCACCGACTGAGAGGGGCTCAGACCCCTTCGCTCCTCAGGGGCCCTTCGCCTCCTCTAGGCCTCCTCGCGCTCCACGACCACGCGCCGCGCCGGTTCCAGGCTGGGCGGGGGCACGTCCGAGACGTTGGGCACGAACGAGGCCGCCAGCGAGGTCGCGGCGGCGTGTTCCATGTCGCTGACCGACAGGATGCCCAGGCGCCCCAGGGTCGCCATCTCATCGCGGATGTACGTCTTGAGCATCTCCGGGCCATCGGTGTTGATGGTGTAGCGGACCTCGTTTCGCCGGAGCGTGTCGAAGATCCAGCGGAACTCGTCCCAGCCCGAGACGACCCGGGTGTTGAGGTTGGACGTCGGGCAGATCTCCAGGACGATGCCCCGGTCGCGGATCATGGCCATCGCCCGCGGGTCGTAGGCGGCCTTGACCCCGTGCCCGATGCGGTCCGGCTCCAGCAGTTCCACCACCCGGGCGACCTCGTCGGCCGGACCGGATTCCCCGGTGTGGACGGTCAGGCCCAGGCCGTACTGCCGCGCCCGACGGAAGAGCCGCCGGTAGTCGGCCACGCGGAAGGTCGCGGATTCGGGCCGGCGATATCGATGCCGACGACGCCCCGATCGCGCCACGCGATCGCCTTCTCCGCGATGATCTCGTTGAGCTCGAACGGGAACGCCCGGTCCAGGCAGAAGATCAGGCCCGGCTTGACCGGGTACTCGAGGGTCGCCCTGTCCATGCCGCGGACCGCCGCCGCGATGATGTGGTCGAGGTCCTGCTCGCCCCCGCGGTTGCGCTTCATGGGGTTGAAGCGCAATTCCATCGTGGTCACGTTGTTCTTGCGGTAGCCGCCGCCGATGACCTCGTAGACCGCGCGCTCCACGGCGATCGGGGAGCTCTGGATGAGCTCGGTCCAGTGGAACAGCTGCAGGTAGCCATCGAAGCTCCGGGAGCGGCGCGACACGGTGATCATGTCGCGGAACTCCCAGTAGTCCTTGGTCGGGAGCTTGATGCCCTGGGCGTGGGCGATCCCCCACATGATGGCCGGGGTGACGGCCCCACCCAGATGACAGTGCAGCTCGGCGAGCGGGATCTTGCGGGCGAGCAGTCGAGGCATCGCCTTGAGGATAGCCGACGACCGGGCTTCATGGGTCTGGTGCCCGGCGAGGGATCAGGGAGCGGCGATCATGCCCGGGCAGATGTCCATGGTGGTCGCGTCGTTGCCCTCACCGAACGTGAGCCGGTAGCGACCCGGGGCGAAGGTCTCGCCCGTCCCGGGCGCCAGCACGGTGAGGCCGGTCACGGGCTCGCGGGCCACGAGCAGCGGCTGCTCGACCGGTGGGAGGTCGTCCACGAGGAGGTCGGCCTTGACGGTGGATGGCGCGCCGCCTGGCCCATGGCCGATCCCGATCGCGACCGGCGGGTCGGTCAAGACGGCAGTCTCGCCCGGGCCCGGGCAGGCCAGGTCCTGCGGCTGTGCACCAGCGGCCCGGGTACCGACCGCACCGTCGCGACCCGCCACCCAGGCGAGCCCCGGCAACGAACCGAGGATGGTCGGTGGGGCCGTGAGCGGCCCCGGGTGGAGGTCCAGGTGGATCGAGGCCTGGTGCGGTCCCGCCTCATCCGTCCAGCGCAGGCTCATCCGATAGATGCCCGCCGGCCACGGCCGTCCCTCGGGAGCGCGGAAGATCGCGTATGGGGCGCTGCTGTCGCCGTCCGTCCGCAGGCCCACGGCCCGGCGAACGCCCGCGGTCGGTCCGGCTGGCAGGATGCGGAGGAGATCGGCCTCGGCGGCCGTGGAACCCGTCGGGAAGACGTATCCGAGGCCGTTCGCGGTGGGGGCATAGATCGCCGGGAGCCGGTCCAGACCGGCGTCATCGATGCCGTAGGCGCTCCGCCAGACGGCCGCGGCGTCCATCGGCACCTCGACCGAAGCCGGCCACGGGATGGCGAGCCCACGCTCGACCGTGAACGGGCCGCCCAGCCCCATCGGCCCGAGGTCGGCGGTGAACGGGCTCGGCTGGTCAGGGACGAAGGGATCCGCATCCCGCGGGCCGGGCACGACGCCGGATCGATCCGCGATGTCGATGGCCATCTCGCGGATCGAGTCAGCCAGGAGGATCTGGAAGCGGTAGGCGCCGGTGGGCCAGCTCTGGAGTTCCACCCCGTCGATCCGTGGCGGGAGGAAGAGCACGGCACCGACCGCGGGGGACGGATCCATCGGGGTCGTGTCGAGCCAGATCCAGCCGGCCTCGGTGGCGCCGAGCACGCGCACGTCCAGTGGCAGCTCGTCGGGCGGGAACGTCAGGCCCAGGGCGAGCACATCGGCACCCGCAGTCGGCGGGGCGGCGGCCCAGCGCGTCGCGTTCCCGACGTCGGGATCGCCGGGTCCGTACGGGCCGGACGGCACGCGGGTGGCCTCGGCCCAGCGCTCCGTCACGCCAGGGTCCTCCATCTTGGCGGCGGGCACGATCGTGCGTGCGCCCCATGTGTCGTGCGGTCGGGTCGCGGCAGAGGCGATGGACCACGCGATCGGCGTACCGGGCGTCCCGGCCGCGCCGAGGTCGACGGTGGGCGCCGGCGAGACGGGGATCGGCGTCACGCCACGGCGCGGGCCGACGCGGACGCCGTGTCCGACCCCGGCCCTGACCACGGCTTGAGCACCGCGACCCCGAGCGCGATGACGACCACGACGACCCCGACCAGCACCGGGTCGACACGCCGACCGCGAGGCCCCAGCGGTTCCGGTTCGAATGCCGCCGACGACGGCGCGCGGCCACTCACCGGGTCATCGTGGCACGGGCGGCGATCACATGCAGAAGGGCAGGAGCTTGGGACCGGCGCGGCGCTGGAGTTGCAGGGCGAACCCGGTCGGGGTCGTGAACGTGGCGTGGTTGGGATCGCTGACGGTCATGACCCCGGTCGACGCATTGACGGCATCCCCTGATGCCATGTCAACCGGGCCGACCGGGTCCCACCACGCACCGTCGACATCGATGCCGCTGAAGACGCCGCAATGGCCCAGCGTGTACTGCATCGGACCCGCGGCGAGCCCGGGACCCGAGGATGGCGCGACGGCGACCCCCATGGCGGGTTGGCGTTCGGCGTCGAACGATCCGTCGGGCGCCACCTTGAGATGGACGTTGATCCCTTCGCCGCCATCGAACTCGATCACGACGTCGCCCTCGGGGCGGGCCGCCAGCGTCGTGGGGCAACGCTCCCCGGCAGCGCAGGCGAAGGGCCCGACCTGGACGTAGCGGGCCGGAGGATCGCCGCCCTGAAGGACGGTCGCCGCGAGGTCGCGGGCACGCGCGCAATCCTGGTCCCCTAGATCCAGGCAGGCAGTCGGCGTGGCTGGATCGAGGAAGCCACCGGGGGCGCCCGGCGCGGCGCTGGGTGCCTCGGGCGGCACGTCGGTGGGGGCCTCCGGATCGCTCGAAGGGTCACCGCTCGTCGACGGCTCGGTGCCGGAGGCGCCGGGCGCACCAGGCGCCGGTGGTGGTGCGCCCGATGCCTCGCCGCCAGCGCCACACGCGGCGACGAGGGCGACGATCGTGAAGATGATGGCCAGAACGCGTGGGGCCGGATGACCGGCGGCAGGCGGGTCGATCATGGCGCCCGGACGCCGGGATCGCGCTCGTGGTTTCCCGGAACGACCCGACGGGCCGGTCAACTGAGGAACGGCGGGTCCCCGAGGCACAGGGTGAACGCCACGGGCCGAGCGGCCTCGGTCAGCGTGAATTGGTAGCGCCCGGGAGCGAAGGCGGCCTCACGCTCGGGCGCGATGAGCGTGAGCCCGGGGACGACTGCCGGCGCGATCCGGAGCGGGATGTCGACGTCCGCCTCGTTGGTCCGGATCAGCGTCGCCACGATGGAGCGCGGATAGATGTCGGTGGCGTGGCCCAGGCCCAGGACAGGCGGCGAAGCGTCGAGACGGACGTCGTCGCAGCCCATCGCGTCAGCCAGGGGGAGCGTCTGGACCGGCCCCGTGGCGGCGTCCGGCCCGCGGCTGCCGGCCGCACGCAGGATCAGGCTGTCGGTACCTGCCGCCGGCAGGAAGCGGCGAGTGGCCTGGAGCAACGTTGGATCGCGCAGGGCCGGCGCTGGCCGCAAGGTCACGGTCCAGGTCTGGGCCTGCGGGCCGGTCGCATCGGTCCACTGGGTGTCCAAGGCATAGACACCGGGCTCGAACCGCGTGCCCTCGGGGGCGTCGAACTGGACGTAGGGCGACGGCTCATCGGCCGCGTTCGCGCGGATGGCGATCTGCCCGTCCGGCGTCAGGAAGAACGGCTCGGGGGCCAGTCGCCGGATCACGCCGCGGACATCGCGCGCACCGACCGGCAGCAGGACGCCGAGCCCGGTGGTCGAGGGGAGTGACGCCGTCGCGACCTGATCCGTGGCCAGCCAGGCCCCGGCATCGCTGAGGCGTGGACCGGGCTGGCCGCCGAGCGACGCGACGAATCCGTCCCCGACCGCAAAGGCCCCCACGGGGACATCGCCGAGCCCACCGAGCGGACCGGTGGTGGCCGGGGGCGTCCACTGGCTGACCGGTGCTTCTGGCGCGGGGACCTCGGGGTCGATGGTGAGGTCCAGCTGGTAGGCGACCTGGCCCATCAGCAGGTCCAGCCGGTACCGGCCTACCGGCCACGCTGGCAGCGCGACGCCGTCCACGATGGGCGGCGGCAGGAGCAGGTCGGCCGCTGGGTCGTCCGTGGCGACCGTCCCGACATCGAGCCAGTGCCACTGCCCGTCAAGACCGCGACCCCAGGCCCGGACGTCGATGGGCGTGACCACCGGTGGCGAGGTGACCCCAAGCGCCGCGATCCCAGTCACCGAGCTCATGACCAACGGGCTGATC
The DNA here is from genome assembly GCA_963724635.1 of uncultured Chloroflexia bacterium. Taxonomy (GTDB): domain Bacteria; phylum Chloroflexota; class Limnocylindria; order Limnocylindrales; family CSP1-4; genus SPCO01. The sequence goes on along the minus strand of CAVRVI010000010.1, from coordinate 92,513 downwards.
CGCCCGTCCGGCGTGGGGACGGCCTGCAGCCAGTGCTCCACGAGCCCGCCGGCGGACGCCGCCCCTGGTTCCTGCGCGATGACCCGGACGCCCCACGTCGGGTGCGGCGCCAGGACGCTGACGAGTGTCGCGGCATCCGCGGGATCGGTGAGGTCGAGTGGCCGGATCGACGGCACGGGCACCGAGGCCGCGGCCGTGGCCCTGGGCTGGGGACTGGCGATGGCGACGGTCGGATCGCCGTCCCACGGCTTCGCGACCGCGACGACCAGGGCGACCACGACAGCGACGGCCCCGATCAGGACGGGATCCGGCCGGCGGCGACGCCCGGGTGGTCGGATGGCGACGGGCTCGAAATCGACCGAGGTCCGGCGGTCGTCGGTCATGGCGGCGCCGGGACGTCAGCCAGCCAGCGGGACGATCCGGCCCTCGGCATCGATCGTGGCCTGGCGGCGTAGCCGCTTGAGTTCCGCCCCGGGGACCTGGTCGCGCGCGTGGTAGCTGGACCGGACCAGGGGCGCCGACTCGACGTGCTTGAAGCCAAGGGCCAGGGCCGCGGTCTTCATCTCGGCGAACTCGTCGGGGTGGTAGTAGCGCTCCAGCGGCAGGTGCTGGAGGGACGGCCGCAGGTACTGACCGATGGTCAGGATGTCGACCTCGTTGGTGCGGAGCGCCTCGAAGGCCTCCTGCATCTCATCGCGGGTCTCGCCAAGGCCGACCATCAGGCTCGACTTGGTGTGGACCGGGTAGCCGATCTCGACCGCCATCTCCTTGGCCCGGCGCAAGACGTACAGGCTGCGGTCCCAGCGGGCACGCTTCCGGACCGGCTTCTGGAGCCGCTTCACGGTCTCGAGGTTGTGGTTGAGGATGTCCGGCCGGGCGTCCATGACGGTCCGCAGTCGATCGTCCGAGCCATCGAAGTCGGGGATCAGGACCTCGATGCCCATGCCCGGTGAGCGGTCCTGCATCTGGCGGATGGTCTCGGCGAAGATCCGGGAGCCGCCATCGGGCAGGTCGTCGCGGGCCACGCTCGTCACGACGACGTGCTCAAGCCGCATGGCGGCCACGGCCTCGGCGACCCGGCGTGGCTCGTCGTCATCGAACCAGGTGGGGCGGCCGGTCTTGACCGCGCAGAACCCGCAGGCGCGGGTGCAGGTATCGCCCAGGATCATGATCGTGGCGGTGCGCTGGTCCCAGCACTCCCCGATATTGGGGCAGCGGGCCTCCTCGCAGACCGTGTTGAGGTCCAGGCCGCGGAGCAGCCCCTTGAGGTCGTGGAAGTTGTCCCCGGACGGCATCCGGGCGCGGATCCAGTCGGGATGGCGCCGGAGCGCGACCGATCCGTCGGCAGCCGGCAAGCCGGCCATCCCGCCACCGACCGTGATCGGCAGGTCGGGCGCGTGGTGCGCGCTTCCGCCGGTCCCGGGCGGTTCGTAGATCGGGAGCTCGCGGGCCATGGGCGGAGTGTAATCCGTGCGCCGCTCAACCATCGACGAAGGTGTCCCGTAGGCCGCTCGCGAGGTCGCGCGGCACGTACCCCAGCTCCGTCGAGGCCTTGGCTGAGGACGCCCAGTACGTCACGTCCAGACTCGCCCGCATGACCTCGCCGAGGTCATCCGGCAGGCCCGCGGCCCGGGCGAGCGCAGCGGGCGCCCTGGCTCCCAGGCGGATCAGACTCGCCGGCATGACGAAGCGCGGCAGCGATCGCCCGCCCAGCCGGGCAGCGACCCGCATGGCATCGATGAGCCGCAGGTTCTCGCCGGCCAGGATGTACGCCTCGCCGATCCGACCGCGGTCGAGCGCGGCGACGATCCCCGCCGCGACGTCGTCCACGTGCGCGGCGGAGATCCCGGTGTCGGGCATCCCGATGTAGCGGAGCGATCCCTCGAAGGCGCCGCGGAGCTGCTCGCCGCTGGCGGTGTGGTCGCCCGGGCCGTAGGTGACACCGGGCATGGCGATGATGATCCGCTGACCGGCCGCGATCCGTTCCTCGACCGCTCGATGGGCCAGGAACTTGGTCTCGTCGTAGTAGCTCAGGAAGCCCTCGCCGAGGTCGCGCCGATAGCGTTCGTCGACGATCCGGCCGTGAGTGTTACCGAACGTGCCGACCGTCGAGATCGTGACGAGCCGGTCAAGGCCGGTCTGACGCGCTGCATCGAGCACGCGATGGGTCGCGCCGACGTTCGAGTCCAGCATCGCGGGGCGTTCGCTCACCGCGATGCCGATGCGGTAATCGCCTGCGAGATGGATCGCGGCGTCGCAGCCGCGCATCGCCTCGGCGATGGCCGGTGTCCGCGACAGGTCGCTCGTGCGGAGCTCGACTCCGAGGTCGGCCAGGGCGGCGGCGCGGCCCTGGTCACGGACGACCGCGATGACTCGGTCGCCACGTCCGACGAGGCGTCGGACGACCGCACCTCCGATGAACCCGGCCCCGCCGGTCACGACGACCTGCATCAGGGCCGTCCCCGGGGTACGCGTGGGTCATCGACGCCGTCTCGGACGGCGTCGCACTCAGTAGACAGGCGTCTCCGGGCCGACCGCCTCGAGCCAGGTCTTGACGGCCCGCAGGAAGGCCGCCGCCTGGGCCCCATCGTTGGCTCGATGGTCGATCGCGAGGACCATGTTCATGACCGGGCGGATGGCGATGACGTCGCCGTCGGGTGTCTCCTGGACGACCGCCCGTTTGGTGATCGCCTCCATGGTCAGGATGGCGACCTCGGGGACGTTGATGATCGGCATCGTCAGGTTGGAGCCGAACCACCCGGTATTGTCGATCGTGAACGTGCTCCCGCCGTAGTCGTCGAGCTTGAGCTTGCCGGCGCGCGCCCGCGCCGCGACGTCCGCGATCGCTCGATTGAGCCCGGCGATGCTCAGCTGGTCGACATCGCGCACGACCGGCACGAGGAGGCCGTCATCGACGGCGACCGCGACACCCATATGGACCCGCCGCTTGGCCAGGAGGCCCGGCTCCGTCCAATGGGCGTTGAACGACGGATAGCGCCGCAGGGCGTCCACCGCCGCCTTGATGACGAACGGGACGTAGCTGAGCGAGATGCCCTCGCGCGCCTGGTAGTCGCGCTTGGCGCGTTCGCGGGCCTTGACGAGGGCCGTCGCGTCGACCTCCATGTGGACATAGGCGTGCGGGACCGCGAGCGCGCGGGTCATCTGGGCGGCGATGCCCTTGCGCATCTGGGTCATCGGCAGGAGGACTTCGTCCGCGCCCGCGGGGAAGGCGATGGTGCTGCCGGGAGCCGGGGCGGGGGCGGGTCCACCTCGCGGAGCGGCGGGGGCCTCGGCCGGTGCTGCGGCCGGGGCCGTTGCGGTCGCAGCCATGACCGGAACGGGTGCCGCGCCGCCCAGGCGGATCGTCTCGACCACCGCCAGGACGTCGTCGCGGGTGATCCGTCCGCCGCCGCCGGACCCGACGATCTGGTCGGCGGTCAGGCCGTGCTCGCGGAGCAGACGACGGACGGCTGGGGTCATGCGGGCATCGGGGTCCCCGTTCGCCGCTACCGCGACGGCTGCCGGGGCAAGCGCGGGGGCCGCGGCGGGTACGGGGGCAGGAGCCGCCGGCGCGGCGGGCGGGCGCGGGCGTAGCCGGGGCTTCCACCGCGGGATTCGTCTCGTCGGAGCCGGCCGGCCCGGCCGCGGGAGCCGCTGACGGTGCCGAGGGAGCTTCGGCGCCGGCCGTGGCGCCGTCGTCAGCCGTCTCGATCACCGCGATCTCGGCGTTGTTGGGGACCGTCGCCCCTTCCTCGGCCAGGATCTCCTTGAGGATGCCCTCGAACGGAGACGGGACCTCGGCGTTCACCTTGTCGGTGATGACCTCGAGGAGCGGTTCGTACTTGTCGACATGGTCGCCCGGCTGCTTGAGCCACTTGCCGATCGTCCCTTCGGCGACACTCTCGCCGAGCTGGGGCATCGTCACCTTCGCCACGTTCGCTGCTCCTTCGGGATCGCCCGGGGTCTTGGGGCTGGGGCCTAGTTTCCCCCATCCGGCCCATCCCGGTCGAGTCCGGGGGTATCCCGGTTGTCGCCGCCCGCCAGAATGGGCGCGACGGAGGGCGTTCGCGGCCCCGTCGCGTGGCATCGACACGGCCGGGATGGTCTTCGCGGCCGTGACCAGGCGTGGAGGGCTGCACCACGATCGCGCGCCTCATGGCCGCTGCCGGTATCCGACCGCAGGAGCGTCGACTGGCGCTCCTCGTCGCGGGCGTGTTCGCCGCCCTCGAGGCGGGCCGGGGCATCGGGGAGGTCGGGGCGAACACGCTCGTCGTGGGTCGCCTGGGGGCGGAGATCCTGCCGGTCCTGTACATCCCGCTCGGAGTCATCTCGCTCGTCACCGCACTGGCCTACGGCGCGGCCCTGGGGCGCTTCCGTCGGAGTCCGCTGTTCGTCGCGATCCTGGCCGGCTTCGCCGCCCTCCTCATCGTGGAGCGCTTCGCCATCGTCGCTGGCCTTGACCTCGCTGTCCCGATCACCTGGCTGACGGTCTTCGCGGCTGGAGCGATCGCCGTGACGATGGGCTGGACCGTCGCGGCATCCACGTTCGATGCTCGTCAGGCCAAGCGCCTGTTCCCGGTCTGCACGGCGGCGGCGATCGCCGGCAATTTCGTCGGTGCGCTGGCGTCGGGACCGGTCGCGGCAGTCATCGGGACCGAGACGCTCGTCGTCGCCGAGGCTGGGATGTTCGTGGTCGCGGCGGCGGTCGTGACCCGCCTCGGGGCGGCCGAGCCGACGCCGGCGTGGGGGCGTCCGAAGGCCGCCACCCAGTCCATCGTCGCCAACGTCCGCGCCGGGTTCGACGAGGTCCGGCGCTCGCCGCTGCAGGGCCTCATCTCGGTGGCGTACGTCCTCCTCGCCGTCCTGCTGTTCTCCGTGTCGGTCCCGTTCTTCGGCGCCGCGAAGGCCGCGGTCGGGAGCGAGGCGGAGCTGGCGGCGACCCTCGGGCTCATCTCGGCCGCGGTGACCGGCGCGTCCTTCGTCGTGTCGCTGCTGCTTGCGAACCGGTTCTACGCGCGGTTCGGCGTGGCGGCCGCGGCACTCCTGCTGCCGGTCGTCTACGCCGCGGGCTTCGGCATCTGGATCGCCCAGTTCACCTTCGCGACGGCCGCGATCGTCATGTCCACCATCCAGGTGACCCAGCGCGGCCTGTCCAACGCAGCGTGGAGTGCGTTCTACAACACGGTCCCGGCCCACCGCCGCGCCCAGGTGATGGCCTTCCAGGACGGTGTCCCCGGCCAGATCGGCACGATCCTCTCAGGCATCCTGCTGCTGACCGCCGCCCGACTGCTCCAGCCAGTCCAGGTGTTCTGGCTGGGCCTGGCCGTGGCGCTGCTCACGATCGGGGTCGTGGTTGCCATCCGCCGGCGCTACGCCACGAGCCTGCTGGCGACGTTGCGGCGTGGCGTTAGCGAGCAGGTCCTCGAGGGTGGGCCCGGGCTCGGCGATCTCATCGTGGCACCGGACGTCCGCGCTGCCCTCGTCACGGCTCTGGCCGATCGCGACCCGCGCGTCCGGGAGATGGCCGCATCGATGCTCGCCCGGGCGCCGGGCGACGACACGCTCGATGCGCTGGCGGCCGCCCTCGACGACCCCGAGCCTGGCGTCCGGGCGGCCGCGGCGGCGGCCCTCGTCGGCCACGATGCCGTCCATCCAGAACACGTCGAGCGCGCGACGGCGACCATCGATGCGCTCCTCGACGGGGATGTCCGGAGCCGCGTCGCGGGCCTTGACGCGCTGGCCCGCGTCAGCCGACGGCCATCGGCTGACCGGCTCGCGGCGTGCCTCGCCGATCCGGACCCGGCGGTGCGGGCGGCCACGATCCGTACGCTCGCCACCGACCCACCCGACCTCGACGGGCTCGTGCGCGCGCTGCGCGACCCAGCGTACCGGGTCCGCCACGTCGCCGGCCAGGGGCTCGCCGCGCAGCAGACCCTGCCGGCCGGGGTGGTCCCGCTGCTGCACGTCGCGGATCCGGCGGTCCAGGCCGCCGCAGTCGGGGCGATGGTCGGGCATGCGCCCGAGGTCCGTGAGGTGCTCGTCACCTGGGCGGACACGAAGGTCGACCGGGCGATGCAGCTGGCCGAAGCGCGCGCATCGGTCGAGCTGGCACCGCCGACGCCGGACACGTCATTCCTCGCCGATGTCCTTGGGCAGCGCCGCGACCAGCAGCAGGACCTCGCCCTTCGAGCGCTCGCCGTCCTCGAAGTCGAAGAGGCCCGGACCACCATCCGCCGCTGCCTGCGTTCGACCGACGCCGACGTCCGGGCCCAGGCCATCGAAACGCTCGATTCGCTCGGGGATCGCCGGCTGGGGCGCGCGATCGCGCGCCTCGTCGAGGTGGACCTCTCGTCGGCGCCGACGCGATCCGTCGACGTCGTCCTCACGGGCCTGCGGCATGATGACGACCCGTGGATCCGGATGCTTTCCGGGCGGGTGGCTGGGAACGGAGGCGACATGACGGCAACGGAGGCGAGCCTCGGCGAGATCGAGCGGATGCTCGAGCTCCGTCGCGTCCCCCTGTTCGAGCGCCTCGATCCCGAGGACCTCCAGCGGGTCGCCGCGGTCGCCGACGAGCGCTCGTTCACCGCCGGCCAGGTCATCGTCCGCGAGGGCGAGGTCGGCGATGAGCTGTTCGTGCTGCTGGACGGCACGGTCCGCGTGGAGCGCGCGGAACCGGACGGGACGACCCGGATGCTGCGCACGTACGGCCCGGGCGACCATTTCGGGGAGCTGGCCGTGCTGCTGGAACGGCCGCGCGTGGCGACCGTGGTCGCCGAGGTCGACATCCGGACATTGGTCATCGGTGGCGATGGGCTGACGGCGATCCTGCGCGAGCGCCCAGAGGCCGCGATGGCGATGCTCGCGACCCTGGCCGAGCGGATCAGCGCGCAGTGAGCGATGGGGTGCCTGGAGCCGGCGCGGGTCGTGCGGCCGGCGCGGGTCGTGCGGCGCTCCCGGTCGGGACCGTCACGTTCCTGCGGACCGATGTCGAGGGTTCCATGGGCCTGACCAGGGCGCTCGGCCCGGCGTGGGACGACGTCAACGCCCGGCACCTCGAGCTCATCCGGAGCGCCGTCGAGGCGCACGGCGGCCTCGTCGTCCGGACCGAGGGCGACGCCGTGTTCGCCGTGTTCGGGGAGGCCGGCGCGGGCGTCGAGTCGAGCGTGGCGGCACAGCGCGCCCTGACCGCCCACGCGTGGCCCGAGGGTGCCCCGGTCCGCGTCCGGATGGGCCTGCACACGGGCGAGGCCCACCTCGCTGGCGACGACTACGGCGGCTTCGACGTGAACCGCGCGGCGAGGGTCGCCGCCGTGGGGCATGGCGGGCAGATCGTCGTGTCCGAGACGACGGCCACGCTCGTGGCCGGCCGCTTGCCACCGGGCGTGGCGATGCGCGACCTCGGGGCGCATGTCCTCAAGGATGTGCCGCGCCCGGAACGGCTCGCCCAGCTGGACATCGTGGGCCTGCCGACCACGTTCCCGCCGCTGCGGGCCGCCCGACCCGATCCGGGCGACCTGCCCGACCGCCTCACGAGCTTCCTGGGCCGCGAGCGCGAGGTGGACGACCTGGTGGACCTCGCTTCCATGTCCCGCCTCGTGACGCTGACCGGGCCGGGCGGCATCGGCAAGTCGAGCCTGGCGGTCGAGGCCGCGCGGCGTCTCGGACCGGCCTACCGCGACGGGGCCTGGTTCGTGCCGCTGGCCACGGTCGACGACCCGGCCGCGGTCGAGGCGTCGATCGCACGGTCGATCGGCCTCTTCGATGGTCCCGAGCGGTCCGCGGCGACCGCGCTTTCCGGATACCTCGCCGATCGCGCGATGCTCCTCGTCCTCGACAACTTCGAGCAGGTCCTGGACGCAGCCGGCGTGGTCGCGGCGATCCTGCGGTCATCGTCGGAGACGCGGGTGCTGGTGACGAGCCGGGCGCCATTGCGGCTCGTCGGCGAGCAGGAATACCCCGTCCCGCCACTCGATGGCGGGCGGGCCCTCTTCATCGAGCGTGCCCGAGCGGTGCGGCCCGGGTGGGATCCACAGGACGACGTCGCCGTCATCGATGAGATCTGCGCCCTCGTGGACGGGCTCCCACTCGGGATCGAGCTGGCCGCGGCCCGAGCCGCGCTCCTGCCCGTCACGGCGATCCGTGACCGGTTGGCGGCCCACCTGCCGCTGCCAGGCAGCGGACCGCGCGACGTGCCCGCCCGCCAACGGACGCTGGAGGGGACGGTCGGGTGGAGCCACGACCTCCTGCGACCCGAGCTGCAGACCGTGCTTCACGACGTCGCCGTGTTCGATGGCGGCTTCGATCTCGCCGAGGCGACCGTGGTGCTCGCGCCCGACCGGTTCGGGCCGGGCGAGACGCTGGACGACCTGTTGGAGCTCGCCGAACATAGCCTGGTCGCTCGCGATCAGCCCGACGGGGATGCGATCCGGTTCCGACTGCTGCGGACCATCGGCGATGTCGCGCTCGCGAAGCTCGTTGCCTCCGGGCGCGAGCGCGAGGTGCGCCGTCGCCACGCCGAGGCGTACCTGCGACTGGCCCGGGAAGCGGCCGCGCACCAGTCGACCGTCGCCCAGGCACGGTGGATGCATCGACTGTCGCATGACGACGCCAATCTGCGGAGCGCCGTCGGCTGGGCGATCGATGCGGGCGAGGCGGAGATCGCGCTCGACCTCGTCGGCTGGCTGTGGCGCTACTGGCAGATGCGTGGCCTTCTCGTGGAGGGTCGGCGCCTCGTCGCCGAGGCGCTCGCGATGCCCGGTGCCGATGTCAGCTCGACGGCGAGGCTCGGCGCGATCGCCGCGGCCGGCAACATCGAATATTGGCAGGGGAACGCCGTCGAGGCGCGGCGCTGGTATCTCGAGCAAGTGGAGTCCGCCCGAGCCCTCGACGACGAGGTCGGGCTCGCCGACGCGGTCTTCAACCTCGCCCACGTGGAGTTCCTCATCAACCCCGACGAAGAGGTCCTCCGCGCGGTCGCGGAGGATGCGGCGCGGCGGTTCCGGGATCTGGGGGACGAACGCGGTATGGCCCGCGCCCGGTGGGCCATCCCGACCCTCGCGATGCAGGCGGGGCGTCCAGAAGAGGCCAACGCGGGACTCCAGGTCCTGCGCGCCGATTTCGAGCGACTCGGGGACGTGCAGTACCACGCGATGACGACGGCGAGCCTCGGCTGGGCGGCCTTCGCGATGGGCGACTTTCCCGCTGCCTGTCGCTGGTCCGTGGCCGCCATCGACGAGACGTACCAGCTCGGCGATCTCGGGACCACGACGATCTCGCTCCACGTCGGCGTGCTGATGGCGGCGATGATCGGCCGGTTCGAAGAGGCGGCGCGGCTGACGGGCGCGTTCGATGGCCTCTCGGAGCGGTACGGGATCAGACCACCGGCCGCGTTGAGCCGGTTCATCGACAAGGTGGATCCGTTCGCGATGGCCCGTGGTGGGCTTTCACCTGACGCCTATGCCGCGGCGTACGAGGCCGGTCGCCGGATGACGCTCGAGGAGGCCGTCGCGCTCGTGAAGGAGGTCGGGGCGTCGGTCCCGGCGGGTTGATCGGCGCGGTTGCGCGGCGGGCGTATCGTGCGGACATGACACGCTCGGACCTGGTGGGAGGCGCGTTGTGAACGGACTGGTCGTCCTCGGGGTGGCCGCGGCCGGTTTCGCGTTCGGGTTGGTATGGCTGATCCGCGTGTCCCGCGCCGATCCGGAGCCGGATCAGCGGGCGTGGCGGTATCGGGATGTCCGGGCTCTCGACTGGCCTCCTCGCGACGGCTTGACGCCCGGCCAACGCGGACGGCGCATCGGGCGCGTGCTGATCGCGGTGGCGGTGGGGCTCATCGTCGTGACAGGGTCGCTGTGGATCGTCGCGCCGCGCGGGCCGAGTCCGATGTTCCTTCCCGGCTGGATCGACTTCGCCAACCTCGCGCTGTCCGCCGTCGGGATCACAGGCATCGTGGTCGGGCTCGCGTGGATGATCCGCATCCATCGTGCGAACCCGGAGCCCGACCAGCGGGCCTGGCGCTACCGCGAGCGTGACTGACACACGGGACGTCACCTTGTGGACGACTCCACGCGGCACCACCCGGGATCCGGCTGGATCAGGTCACTGGACGTCGAGATCCGCGTGCATCCCCTGGGCGTAATGCGTCTCGATGTTGCAGAGCAGCACGTAGTGACCGGCAGCGAGGTCGACCGTGAGCGTCGGCGTCGCGCCCACCGCGATGTCCTCGATCTCGTCGACCGGCGTCAGCACCGATTTGTCGATCTTGTTGTCGACGACCGCGAGCGCATCCGCCTTCGAGTCCGTCTTGACGACCACGAATTCGTGGACCTGCGTGCCGCTGTTGGTGACGGCGAAGGTCACCGAACCCGCAGGCGCCGTGCCGGACGTCGGCGTGACGCTCCACTCGGTGAGGCTGACCGGGATCGACCCCTCGGCGGGTGCGGGGGCCGAGGCGGCCGACGGAGAAGAGCTGGCCGATCCGCAACCGGCCGCCGATAGCCCGAGGGCCGACACCGCGATGATCGACCCGAACATAGTCACGCGGCGCATGCTTCCACCTCCCACTCACCTGCGTCCCGCGGAAGCCGGGAGCGCGCCGGGAGTCTACTCCCGGGAGTGTTCGGTTCCGTTGTGTGTGAGGCAGCGGCGCCTCAATACGCCGCGAGCTTGCGGATCCCGGCGGCGATCTTCTCCGGGTTGACCATGAACCAGTCCTCGAGCGCGTGGTTGTACGGCACGGCCGGGACCTCCGGGCCGGCGACGCGCGAGACCGGGCCGTCCAGGTAGTCGAACGCTTCCTCCGCCACGATCGCCGCGATCTCCGCCCCGTACCCGCCGAACTTGTTGTCCTCGTAGACAACGAGGCACTTGCCGGTCTTGCGCACGGACTCCAGCACCGTCTCGCGGTCCAGCGGTCGGAGGGTCCGGATGTCGACCACCTCCACGCTGATGCCCTCGTCGGCGACGAGGTCGGCGGCCTCGAGCGCGTAGTGGGCCATGAGGCCGTAGGCGATGACCGTGATCTGCGACCCGGGATGGGTGATCGCCGCTCGCCCCAACGGCACGACGTAATCGGTGTCCGGGACCTCGCCGCGGACGCTCCGGTACATCTTCTTGTGTTCGAAGAACAGCACCGGGTCGTCGTCCCGGATGGACGCCCGCAGCAGACCGCGCGCATCGTACGGCGTGGACGGGATCACGACCTTGAGCCCGGGCACGTGCGTGAAGAACGCCTCGACGCTCTGCGAGTGGTAGAGCGCGCCGTGGACGCCGCCGCCGTACGGGGCGCGGATGACCATCGGGACGCTGTAGCCGTTGTTGGATCGATAGCGCATCCGAGCCGCCTCGGACACGATCTGGTTGAAGGCCGGGAAGATGAAGTCCGCGAATTGGATCTCGCACACCGGACGCAGGCCGTTCACGGCGGCGCCGATCGAGGTCCCGATGATCATCGATTCCGTCAGCGGCGTATCGATGACGCGCTCGTCCCCGAACTCCGCCCACAGCCCGTCCGTCGCGAGGAAGACCCCGCCCTTCTTCCCGACGTCCTCGCCGAGCACGATGATCGATGGGTCGCGGCGCATCTCCAGGATGAGCGTCTCGCGGATCGCGTCGATGAAGGTGCGGGCCGGCATCAGTCCACGCCCTCGGTGCCGTCGGCATAGACGTAGCGCATCGCCGTCTCGGGATCGGGGTCGGGCTGGGCCTCGGCGTAGTCGGTGGCGTCCTCGACGGACGCCTTGATGTCGGCGGCCACACGGGCCTCGATCTCCTCCGTGAGGACGCCCGCGTCCACGAGCTGGCGGTGGAACAGCGGCAGGGCATCGCGCGCTCGCTCGGAGGCGAGCTCCTCTTCGGAGCGGTACTTGGTCTGCTGATCGTCCGAGGAATGCGCGGTGAGCCGGGTCACCTTGGCCTCGATGAGCGTGGGCCCCTCCCCTGCCCGCGCCCGATCCACGGCGGTCCGAGCCGCGGCATAGCAGGCCAGGACATCGGCACCGTCCACGACCACGCCCGGGATGCCGTAGCCCGACGCGCGATCGGCGACGTTCGGGGTGGCGACCTCCATCGCGGCCGGCACGCTGATGGCATAGCCGTTGTTCTCCACGACGAAGATGAACGGCAGCTTGTGGATCGCCGCGAAGTTGAGCCCCTCGTGGACGTCGCCCTGGTTGCTGCTCCCCTCGCCCATCGAGGTCATCGCCACCTGCCCGGTAGCGACGGATCTTGGCGGCCAGCGCGATCCCCACGGCGTGGAGCAGCTGCGTCGCCACCGGCGAGGACACCGACACGATGTTGTGCTCGTGCGAGCCGTAGTGGCCCGGCATCTGGCGACCGCCAGACGACGGATCGTTGGCCGTCGCGTACTGGGCGGTCAGGATGTCGCGCGGGCTCATCCCGAAGGTCAGGCAGGTGGCGATGGACCGGTAGAACGGCGCGATCCAGTCGTGGTGGCGCTGGAACGGCCAGGCGATCGCGACCTGGGCGCCTTCATGACCCTGGCCGGAGATCACGAACGGGATGCGCCCCGCCCGATTGAGGATCCACATCCGCTCGTCGAGGGCGCGGGCAAGGGCGACGTAGCGATACATCTCGACGAGGTCGGCGTCGGTCAGCCCGACAGAGGCGGCGAGGCTCCCGTCGCTGCGCCCGGTGCCGGTCATCGCCCGATCGACCTCCGTTCGTCGTCCCGCGGCTCGACCACGGGTCCTGCGCCCGTCAGAAGTTGATCGACCTTCCGTCGACGGCCATGGCCGCCTCGCCGATGACCTCGGACAGGGTCGGGTGGGCGTGGGTCGCGCCACCGATCTCCCACGGCACCGCCTCCAGCGAGAACGCGAGCGAGGCCTCGGCGATGAGGTCCGTGGCGTGCGGGCCCACGACGTGGACGCCCAGGGTCTCGTCGGTGTCCTTGTTGGCGATGACCTTGGCGAATCCTTCGTACTCCCCGCCGATGATGGCCTTGGCGATGGCCTGGAACGGGACCTTGCCGACCTTGTAGGGGGTGCCGGCCGCCTTGACCTGCTCTTCGGTAAGGCCGATCGAGGCGATCTCGGGGCGGCAGTAGGTGGCTCGCGGCTGCTTGCTGTAATCCATGCCGTGGACATCCGCTTCGCCGGCGATGACGTGCGCCGCGATGATCCCCTCATGGCCCGCGGTGTGGGCCAGCCACAGCCCGCCGACGATGTCGCCGATCGCGTACAGGTGCGGCTCCTTGGTCCGCATCCGGCTGTCGACCTTGATGATCCCGCGGTCGGTCTCGGCGCGGGTCGTCTCGAGGCCGATGTCCTCGATGTTGGCGGCGCGCCCGGTGGCCACGAGCATCTGCTCGGCGTGCAGCTCCTGCGGGTCCTTGCCCTCCGGCCCCACGGTCACGGTGACGCCGGTCTTGCCCGTCTTGACCTTGGCGGCATCGAAGCGGGCGTTGGTCATGACATCGATACCGCGCTTGATGAAGCTGCGCTCGACGACCTTGCTGACCTCGGCGTCCTCGAGCGGGACGATCTGGGGCAGGTATTCGAGGACGGTCACCTTCACGCCGACGTCGTGGAACATGCTCGCGAACTCGACGCCGACCGCCCCCGCCCCGACGATGATGATGTCCTTGGGCAGCTTGGTCGCCTTGAGGACGTCGTCGCTCGTGACGATGTGCGTGCCGTCCGGGGTGAGGCCGGGCAGGCTCTTCACGCGCGATCCGGTGGCCAGGATGATGTCGGTGGCCTGGAGGATGCGCTCGCCGCCGGCGCCCGGGGTGCCGTCCTCGCCCGGCTGGAGGACGCGGACCTTGTTGGGGCCGTCGAGCCGGCCGCGACCGTCGACCCAGGTCACCTTGTTCTTCGTGATGAGGCTCTTGAGGCCGGTCCACATCCGCTTGACGACCGCGTCCTTGTTGGCGGCCATGGCCTCGTAGTCGATGGTCGGCTCGCCGGGGAGGGTGATGCCGTACGACTTGGCGTGGCGGATGCGATCCGACGAGCCCGGCCGATTCGAGCAGCGCCTTGGTCGGGATGCAGCCGCGATGGAGGCACGTGCCGCCGATCTTGTCGTCGTCGACGAGGGCGACCTTCAGGCCCAGCTGGGCGGCCCGGAACGCCGCCGTATAGCCGCCCGTGCCCGCGCCGAGCACGACGAGATCGAAGTCATTGGACGAGCCGACAGCCATGGGTCAGGGTGCCTCAGCTACCTTCGGTGCCTCGGGGAGCCTCGGCGCATGGGCCATCGAACGGCCGTCGGCACCGGGATCGGTGCGGTCGTCGAAGCCCTGCGCGGGCGGGTGGGTCATCGTGGTCGATGGTACGCGGGCCGTCGTGAACGGCGCAACCGCGGGAAGGAGGCCCAGGGCAGGCGGGCGGCGCCGGCGGCCGGTGCTAGACTCGCGGCCCCGGGGCATCGCGGTCGGTGCGAGGCCCGGGAGACCTTGAGGTTCGTGCCACCGGATGGACCAGTCGACCCTCCTCCAGGCCGGGGTGCTGATCGTTCTCGCATACCTCATGGGCTCGATCCCGGTCGGGTCGCTCGTCGCACGGCGGGTCGGCGGGCCGGACCTGCGGTCGGTGGGTTCGGGGCGGACGGGCGGGACCAATGCGCTCCGGGCGCTGGGTCGCAAGTGGGCCGCGGTCGTGGTCCTGGGCGATCTCCTCAAGGGCGCCGTGCCGGTGCTCATCGCGCGCTACGTCACGGGCGAGCCGCTGATCGAGGTCCTGTGCGGCAGCGCGGCGGTAGCCGGCGCGATCTGGAGCATCTTCGCCGGGTTCCGATCAGGTCGCGGCGTGGGGACGGGCGTGGGAACGATGCTCGTGATCCAGCCGATCGCCGTGATCCTGGCCACGCCCGTCTTCATCATCGTGATCCTGGTCACGCACTACGTGTCGCTCGGATCGCTGCTGGGATCGGCCGCGATGTTCCCGGCGATGTTGCTCGTCCTGCTGGTCGTGCCCGAAACGCCGCTGCCGTATGTGCTGTATTCGGCGGTCGGGGCGGCGCTGATCTGGCTCGCGCACGCGGACAACATCGATCGATTGCTCCATGGCACGGAGCGCAAGTTCGACCTGTCGCTGCTCGCGGGGAAGGACCCGTCGGGATAGCGGCGAGCACCAGACGACCGCCCGGGAATCGATCGACCCGGGTCGGCTGACGGCCCGGGTCGGGGATCTACGCTGGTTCGGCGGGCCGTTGGTCGGCCCGCGCCGAGAGGATGGGATCAGGCGCCGCGCATGCTCCGGAAGCAGTCGCTGCAGTAGACGGGCTTGCCGCTGGTCGGGCGGAAGGGGACCTGGGCGTCCTTGCCGCAGTTCGAGCAGGTCGCGGTGAACATCTCGCGCGGGCCGCGGTCGCGGTTGTAGCCGCCACCACCGCCACCGCCGCCGTAGCCACCGCTGCCGCCGGCGGAGTAGCCGCCACCGGCGCCGTAGCTGCCGTACGAGCTGCCGCCACCACCTTCACTGTTGCGGGCAGCCTTGCGGCTGGCGCGGCAGGACGGGCAGCGACGCGGCTCGGTGAAGCCACGCTGCGCGTAGAAGTCCTGCTCGGACGCCGTGAACACGAATTCCTGTCCACAGTCCGCGCAGGTCAGGTTCTTGTCGCTGTACACGAAAACGAAACTCCTCTCGGTAGCCGGCGCGATCCCATCGGGTTTCTCGCGTCAGCCGTGAGAGGAGTCCGAGTTGCGTCGAGCTACGTTCTGGCCACGAACCCATCCGTGGCGTTTGCGGGCGGATGGTACGCAATCGCAGAAACGTTGTATAGCCCCGACTTTCGAGCGCTCCCACGAGGGAAACGTCAGGTTTCCCGGAACGCCGCCGTCGCGAACAGGTGGCTGAACTGCTTGCACCAGATGATCGCGCTCCGGAAGCGCGTCGGGTCGGTGCCGGCCGGCAGGTCGTAGCCGAACGAGCCATCGGTCGCCTTGAGCGTCCCGAGCTCCAGCGCATCGTCCGCGTAGCCATCCGGATCGGGCGACAGGTACACGTACAGGTCGGGGCCGTTGCGGACGGAGAAGTCCTCGAATCGAAGGTGGAATCGGCCCGGCTCGACCTCGATGATCGACGCCGTTCCGCGGCCGAAATGGAAGTCGTCGGTGCCCTCGAACGAACCACTCGCCAGGGTCGCCGGCTGGAACGTGGGAGTCGGCGTCGGCGCCAGGGTCGGAGGCGCCGTCGGCAGCACGGAGGGTGCGACCGACGGCGCCGGTGCGGACGGGATGACCGATGGTGCCGGCGCGGGCGACTCGGCGACCACGGGCGGCGCTTCCACGAGCGATGTCCGGATGAAGATCGGCGAGCCCAGGTACCAACCGGCCGGCAGGGCGATCAGCAGCGCGATCCCCATGACCGTCGCAGCGCGTCCCGGGTGACGGCGCGCAGCCGCCAGCCAGCCGAGTCGCCAGGCGACGAGCGCCGCGGCGACGACGATGACGATCGAGAGGATCGCCACCGCGATCCGATACTCGTAGAGGCCGCGCGCAACGTCGTTGGCGAGGTCACCGATGGAGGGCATGGCGGCGATGATGGCCGCCCTCGATGACGGTGATGTGACGCCCGATCAGCCCGGGGCTGTCTCAGCGACCGGCGCCTCGACCGCCGCGACGGCGTCCGCCGGTGGCGCGACGGCGTACTCGCGCTGCGCGACCGTCAGGTAGGTCTCGGCTTCGAGCGCTTCCCGCGAGGGGCCCCAGCCTAGTTGGGCGGCCATGATCGATGCCACGCGCGGCGCGACCGAGGCGCCGCGATCCGCCATCTCGGGACTGAGCCGCAGTCGGCGCGACAGCACGTCGTCCACGCTGAGAGCCAGCTCGTGGCGGACCGCCCAGGCCACCTCCACCTCGAGGAACGGCCTACCGGGCACGAGCGGCCGGAGCAGGTCCAGCTCCGCGCCGACCGCGACCACGGCCGGTGCCTGCGTCCCGTGCCGGGCGACGAGTCGGGCGGCGGCTTCGGGGTGCGCGGCCGCGACCTCGGGCACGGTCGCCGAGCTCGGCCGCGAGGCGGTCCAGCGCGGGGCGATCGGCGCGCGCCGATCAATCGATGCTCGGCGGTCGCGCTGGGCCGTTGCTTCGCGACCTCGTGCCCGAGCGCGGCATCCACCACATCACGGGCCATGACCCGGTAGGTCGTGTACTTGCCGCCACCGATGCGGACGACGCCGTTGGGCTCGGCCGTGACGCGATGCTCGCGCGAGGCCTTGACCGTGGAGCCGCCCGACGGCGCGATCAGCGGACGGAGACCGGCGTACGTCCCCACGATGTCCGACCGCTGCAGGTTCACATCCAGCGTGGCGTTGACCGTGGCGAGGAGCTTGTCCACCTCCCAGCCATCGGCGGTCGGGCGGTCCGGAGCCCCATCGAACGGCGCATCCGTCGTCCCGACGAGCCAGAAGTCGGGCCACGGCACGAGGAACACGATCTTGCCGGGGACGCGGATCGTCAGCCCGGCCGTCGCCGGGATGCGTGAGCGCGGCACGACGAGATGGGCGCCGCGACTGGGCAGGATCCGCATCGCGGGGCTGGCGAACGGGTGCGACGGGTCAGCGGCCCAGACCCCCGCGGCATCGATGACGGCCTTCGTCCGGATGCGCAGGTCCGCGCCGGTGAGCTGATCACGTGCCAGGAGCGCGGTGAGCGTCCCGTAGGTCGCCTCGGACTCGATCCCGGTCGCGCGGATGCGGGTCACCGCGATCGGCTCCGCCTCCGTCGCGAGGGCCGTGCGCAAGACCGCGAGCGTGTACCGCGCGTCGTCCTCCATCCCGTCGTGGTAGAGGAGGCCGCCACGCAGGCCGTCCTGGTGCAGCGACGGCGCGATCTCCAGGGTCTGCGCTCGGTCCAGTCGCTTGTGCCACCCACCGTCGTGGCGGGCGCCAAGGATGTCGTACAGGGTCAGGCCGGCGTCATAGAACGCCTTGTTCAGGAACGGCAGGCCGTAGATCGGGAAGAGCAGCGGCTCCAGCGTGACGAGGTGCGGCGCGAGCTGGAGGAGCCGGCGACGTTCGGCCAGGGCCTCGCGCACGAGCGGCAGGTGGAACTGCTCGAGGTAGCGCAGGCCGCCGTGGATCAGCCGCGATGACCGGGATGACGTGCCAGCCGCGATGTCCTCCTGCTCCACGAGGGCGACGTGCAGGCCGCGCGTGGCCGCATCGAGCAGCGCTCCGGCACCGACGATCCCGCCCCCGACGATGACCAGGTCGAAGGACTCGTTCGCGAGGCGCTCGATGTCGTTGCGCCGTCGATCGAGCGGGGATGGGCCGGCGGCGTCCGTCACGGCTGACGCCCGGCGTCCGCGTCGGAGCGGGATCGGCGACGGCGTCGTCCGTGGTCTGGTCGTGGCCGCGAGATGCGCCAGAGCAGCCAGCCCGTGCCCGACGATCAGCACCACGATGAGCACCGGTCCGTGGAAGATCGCGCCCTGGACCCCGGCCGGGAGGAGACTCGTCACGAAGGCGGCCCCGAGCACGACGGCGACGACGGCCGTGGCGACCAGCAGGACCTCTCGCCAGCCGGGCTGTCGTCGCGCCTCAACCACGATCGGCCTCCGGCGGGATCCCGATGGGTGCCACGAGCACCTTGCCGGCATGGGCGGCCCCGCGGCGCGTGAGCAGGCCGGTCTTCGGTCGATGGAACGTGACGGTCAGATCGGCCTGCACGGCAGGTTCGGACGGCTCGCCGCTCGAGAGGTCGACCGCGGTCGGCGTATCGATGGCGACGACCGGGATGCCCTTCGCACGCGCTCGCACGATGAGCTCGACCGCGGAGCGGATCGGATCGCGAAGCGCGCCACGGACACCGGTCCCCAGCAGCGCATCCACGATGACTGACGCCTTCTCGATCCCCTGGCCGAACACGAGCACGTCGCGGGCCACGCCGGCGTGGATCTTGGCGATGCCCGGGTCCGCAGCGATGCGATCCCAGTTCCGTGCCGAGGTCGCGTTCCGTGGGCGGGTCTCGGTCGCGATCACCGCGACCACGACTTGCGCGCCCGCGAGAGCGAGTCGACGGGCGGCCACGAAACCGTCGCCGCCATTGTTGCCGGGGCCGCACAGGATGACGATGGGTCCCGTTCCCCAGCGCTCGGTGTCGATCGGCGAGGGCCTTGACGGCCGCCGCCACGGCCGTGCCCGCGTGCTCCATGAGCCGCTCCTCGGGCACGCCGAGCGCCTGGGCGCGTCGGTCGGCACCGGTCATCGCCTCGGCCCCGATGGGCGGGAGGGCCGCACTCGCGGCCCACCGACGACGCAGTCCGCGAAGGTCGGATTCGAAGATCGCGGGATCGTTGGCGGGCAACGGTGGCAGGTCGGCCGGCTCGCGCCGATCCGTCGTGACGGGTGTCGGGGACATCGTGGTCCAAGCGTAAGCGCTTCGGCCGATCCGGGTGGCGTCAGGACAGCGGCAGCCGCGCCCGCAGTCGATCGTCGGTCCGCGGTCTCGAGCTCGAGCGACGCCATCGACCGCCATCGCGCGCGCGGCCGCGCGCACCCGGGCGTGGTCGTGCGTCCCGATGTCGTCGTCGAGCGCGACCCAGGTATCGCCATCGGCTGCTCGCAATCGATCCAGGATCCGGCCGCGCAGCCAGCGATTGGTCGAGGTGAAGGGGGCCGGGCGTTCACGGGTGGCTCGGGCGGGAGGTGTCGAGGCGTCGGCGTCACTCGCGTCGACCGACTCGGTCGCGAAGCGGCACCACGGCTGTGCCGGACAGGCCTCGCAACGCGGCGCGCGTGGCTTGCACACGGTCGCCCCCACATCCATCACGGCGTGCGTCCAGGCGCCGGGCTGATCGACCGGGACGGTGGCGTCGGCAATGGCCTGGACGTCATGGGCGGCCAGATCCGCGGCCGCGGCGCCCGCCACGATCCGGCCGAGCACGCGCCGGACGTTGACGTCGACCGCACCGACCGGCACGCCGTAGGCGAGCGCGGCGACGGCACGGGCCGTGTACGGACCGACCCCGGGCAGCGCCTGGAGCTCGGCGATGCTGGCCGGGACGTGGCCGCCGTACTGCTCGACGATGACGCGTGCGGCCCGCCACAGCGCGAGGGCCCGCCGGTCGTAGCCGAGACCGGCCCAAGCGCGCAGGACGTCGGCTGGGGTGGCGTCGGCGAGGGCCTGCACGGTCGGGAAGCGGGTCATGAACCGCTCCCAGTACTCGGCAGCGCGGGCGGCCTGGGTCTGCTGGGCCATCGCCTCCGACACGAGGATCGCGTACGGATCGGTCGTGCGCCGGAAGGCGAGAGGCCTGCCGCGCTCCGCGTACCAGGCGAGGATGGCGTCGCGCGCCTCGAGCGGGACCTCGGGGATAGTGGCCACGAAGTCGAGGATAACGGCGGGTGCAGATCGCGATGATCGCGGGGTGAGCGACCCGGCGTAGGATGGTCGTCCAGTCGTCGTCGGAGGTCGGTTCGGATGGTCGTCGAAACACGCGCATTCACCGGGTTTCGCCCCGAGGCGACCGACTTCCTCGCGGAGCTCGCCCAGAACAACGATCGCTCGTGGTTCCAGCCGCGCAAGGCGGAGTACGAGCGCCTCCTCAAGGAGCCGATGGAGGCCCTCGTCGCGGCACTCGGCGAGGCATTCGAGGCCCGCGGGATCCCCTTGCGAGCCGACCCGAAGCGCTCGGTCTTCCGCATCTACCGCGACACCCGGTTCGCCAAGGACAAATCGCCGTACAAGACCCACCTCGGCGCCAACTTCCCGTGGGTGGAAACCGGGTCGGATCCCGACGCCATCGATGGTGGCGCGCACGCCAACGGCGGCTACTTCCATGTCCAGCCGGGGAACGACTACATGGGCGGTGGCCTGTGGATGGCCACCCGGGAGCGGCTTGATGCGTTCCGCCGGGCCATCGTCGACGACCCCGACCGCGTGCGCGCGGCGCTCGAGGAGCCGGGCTTCGTGGCGATGTTCGGCAAGGTCGAAAGCCACGACATGCTCAAGCGGATCCCGAGCGGCCTGCCGGCGGACCACCCGATGGCGGAGATGTTCCGGTTCAAGGACATCGTGTTCGGGCGCCGACTTTCCGACTCGGAGATCCAGTCGCCGTCGCTGCCCGACATCCTGGCCAACGACTACGCGGCGGCGCTGCCGGTCTTCCGGTTCCTCGCGACGCTGCGCGGCTGACGCGCGCGACGCATCGACTCGGTGGGCCTCCTGGCCGGTGCGTACCATCGGCCGATGCGGTTCGGGGCGGCGTACTGGATCAATCGGACGAGCTGGACTGACCTGCGCGAGGCGTGCCTCGCCGCGGAGGCCGCCGGCTGGGACTCCCTCTGGATCGATGACCACCTGCTGGCCGACGAGGGCGACCCGACCGACGGCAAGCTCGAGGGCTGGACCACGCTTGCCGCCCTCGCCGTGCTCACGACACGCGCACGCCTCGGGCTGCTCGTGGCCGCCAACACGTTCCGACCGCCCGGGCTGACAGCGAAGCTTGCGACGACGCTCGATCAGCTATCTGATGGGCGCGCGGTGCTGGGCATCGGTGGTGGCTGGTTCGCGCGCGAGCACGAGGCCTTCGGCATCGATTTCGGGTCGGGCTTCGGGGAGCGGCTGGACCGGCTGGACGAGGCAGTCGGGCTGATCCGGCGGCTGCTCGATGGCGAGACGGTCACGCACGACGGGCGCTTCTACCGCATGGACGAGGCGAGCTGCGAGCCGCGGCCGATCCAGACCCGGCTTCCCATCCTCATCGGCGGCTCGGGACCGACCAAGACGCTGCGCACGACCGCCCGCTACGCGGACCTCTGGAACGGCTACGGAGAGCCGACCCGGATCGGCGAGGTCTCGGAGGTCCTGCGCGAGCGGTGTGACGAGGTCGGCCGGCCGTTCGAGGCCATCGAGCGCACGGTCACGCTCCATGCCGTCATCCGCGACACCCGGGAGGAAGCCGATGCCGCCTGGGCCGTGATCGCGCGACGGCACGGGCTGGAGGGGCGGGTCGGGTCGGACGGCACGGATCGTGGGCTCACGGTCGGCGGCTCAGCGGCTGAGGTGGCGGACTTCGTCGATGGCTATCGGCGCATCGGGGTGAGCGAGGTCATCGTGGTGTTCCGCGACCCGTTCGACCACGAGACCATCGACCGCATCGGCGAGGTCCGGGCGGCGCTGGGCGAGTAGCGCGGCTCAGCCCGTCGCGGTCGCGCGGCGCCAGAGCGCGGCCGCCAGGCGCTCCGCCACGACGGACTCGGCGATCGACCGCTCGATGGGGCCGGCGTCGGCCCTTCTGGTTCGATCGTGACGACCTCGCCGCCGCGCCGACGGATCGTGTCGGTGATCTCGGTGTCGGCGGCCGACCCCGCGAACAGCAAGGCCCGATGGCGTGGGAACGCGAGGTAGACGCCGGTGTGGAGCCAGTCGGCGGTGTCGTAGGCGTGGGCCGTGAGTCGTGGCGCCTCGCGGAGCATCAGCGCAGCCTGCTCCGCAAGGCCGAATAGCGCGCCGTCGGCGAGGACGTCGATCGCGGGAGCGGCATCGATGCGCATCGACCATGGGCGCGAGCCAGCCTTCGGGCCCGTCGGCGGCCGCGAGACGGGCCGTCAGGGCATCGATACCGGGTCGGAGCCCGTCGGGCGTCGCGAGGCCGGTCAGTAGCGCCAGTGCGACGATCGTCGCCCGGAACGTCCGGCAGGCGATGCCTCCGGTCTCCTCCCCCGCCTCGAGCGGCACGACGAGGTCCGCCATCGTCGCCAGCGGCGAGACCGGATCGTTCGTGACCGCGACGACGAAGCTTCGGCCGCGATGATGCTCGGCCGCATCACGCACCTCGCGCGTGCGTCCGGACGCCGAGATCGCGACGAGCACCAGATCGTCGGCCGGCGCCGTGGTCGTGGTCGTGGACGCGATGTCGACCCAGGCGTCGGCGCCCGTCGACCGCAGGCACGTGGCGACGACCGAGGCCGCGTATCGGGAACTGCCCAGACCGGTGAACGCGAAGCGCGATCGACCGCCCAGGTCGGGCTGGCGCCAGCCATCGAGCAGCCGAGCCAGTGCCTCGGGCGAAGCGGCGATGTCGGCCTCGAAGAGCTCGACGCGATCCGGTACATCGGTCACGACCGCGACCCCGCCTCGGGCTCCGTCGCCTCGAACAGGCCGCGCATCCCCTCGGTCGGCGCCCACAGCCACGACGGCAGGTACGTCGCGGCATAGGCGAATTCGTACAGCTCCTTGTCGACCTCGAAGGCGCGCAGCAGCGCCGGGTCGGTGTCGGGGAACACGCGCGCCTCCAGCAGCCCCACTCGATACGACTCCAGGAACCGCTCGCGGGATCGACGCAGCCACCCGTCGAGGTCGAGGCCGGGCTGGTCCAGCGGTCCGCCGTGCTGCTGCTCGGCGCGCCGACCCGCGCTGCGCCCGACGTGGTCGAGCGACCGAAGCATCGACGCGACGTCGCGCAGCGGATGCCGGAGTGCGCGGCGCTCCTCGGGGCTGCTCAGGGGCTCGCCTTCGAAGTCGATGATCCGAAAACCATCGGGCGCGACCAGGACCTGGCCCAAGTGGTAATCGCCGTGGGCGCGGATGACCTCGGGCGTGGTCGGCAGGGCGTCGAGGACGGTCAGCGTCTCGGCGATCCGTGGCGCCAGTTCGCGGATGGTCGCGGCGGCGCCGTGGTCGGCTGGGGCGATCTCGACGGCGCGCTCAAGGTGCGCCACGGCCGCCCGCGACCAGCCACGGATCTCGTCGCGCGTCGCGGGTCGCGGCTCCATGTCGGGCAAGCCATGGCCGTCGGCGACCGCGGCGTGCAGTCCCGCCGTGAGTGTGCCGAGGTCAGCGGCGATCTCGGTGGCGAATTCGAGGCTGACCTCCCCGGGCGCCAGGAGCCAGGCCGTCAGCGCTTCCGCGATCGACTCGTAGGCGTCGGCGCCGTCGGCGATGAACTGCTGGGCCATCGCGATCGTGGACGTGCCGTGGCGGGTCTCGACGAGTTCGGCGAACCCGGCCAGGGGCGGGACGGCCGTGAAACCGGCCTCTTCGCTCAGGAACGCCGTCATCTCGAGGTCGGGATTGAGGCCGGGTTGGAGGCGCCGATAGGCCTTGAGCAGGACCTCGTCGCCCAGCACGACACTCGTGTTGCTCTGGTCCGCGCCGAGATCCCGTTCCGTGCCGGGTCCACCGGCCGGCATCGCGGGTCCGGGACGGGTGACGAGGATCGCGGTGGGTGGCGCGTCCGGTGTCGCGGCATCCGGAAGGGCGGCCGTGACCCGACCCTGGGCCATGGCGGCGGCGAGCGACCGCCAGGCACCGTCGCCGGGCTGTGCCTCGAACGGGGGCGTGCCGGTCAGGGCGAAGGTGTAGCGCTGGGTGGACCCATCGTCGAGGGTGATCGTGGTGACGGCGAGGACGTGCGGGGCCGTCCGGATCCAGGACGAAGGCCTCATCGAGGTGGATGCCCGTGATCGTGCGGCCCTTGTCGCCGAACCAGCGCTGGGCCGCGATGGCTTGCCGGTCCAGGCGCGCCACGGCCTCGGCGACGTGGGCTCGCGTGAGGCTGGCCGGATCCGCGGTCGATGACATCGACGAAGGGTAGCCCGACGGCCCTCTCGGCCGCGGCGTCTGGGCCGCGGCGCGCCCACCGGTCGCCCAACCGGTCGCCCCGTGTCACCAGGCGTGACATTGTCACGCTCAGTGGACAACGCGCCCATGGATGAGCACGACCGATCTGCTCAGATCGACGTCTGTGCCGTTCTGAGTGATCCGCGCACGCTCATTCGTGAGGAATGTGTCGCCGCTCGCTGACAATGTCAGCCCCAGTGACAGGTGGTCACGGACACCCCGATCGGGGCGGAGTTCGATGCGCGGCCTCGATCAGCTCCCCGTGTTGATCATCACGTGCTTGATGAACGTGTAGTCCTCGAGCGCGTACTTGGATCCGTCCTTGCCCCAGCCGGATTGCTTCACGCCACCGTGCGGCGTCTCGGACGTCAGCGTGAAGTGCTCGTTGACCCAGACATGACCGAACTCGAGCGCCTTGGCGACCCGCATGGCACGTCCGATATCGCTCGTGAAGATCGATGACGCCAGCCCGAAGGGCGTGTCGTTCGCCCACTGGACCGCCTGCTCCTCGTCGCTGAACCGCTGGACGGTCACGACCGGGCCGAAGATCTCGTCCTGGATGATCTCCGACTTCTGGTCCGGACCGGCGATCACGGTCGGGGCGTAGTAGGCGCCGGCACGATCCGGTCGCACGCCACCGACCACGACCTCGGCGCCGCTGCGTGCGCGATCGACCATGCCCTGGACCTTCTCGGCCTGGGCCTGCGCGATCATCGAGCCCATCTCGATGTCGTCGCCCTCGGCCGGGTCGCCCCACTTGATGGTCTTGACCTGGTCGGCCAGCGCCGAGACGAAGTTGTCGTAGACGGCTGGACCGGCGATGACCCGCGTGGCCGCCGTGCAGTCCTGGCCGGAGTTCCAGTAGCCGGCGAATCGCAGCGTCTCGGCCGCCAGCTGCACATCGGCGTCGTCGAAGACGATGATCGGTGCCTTGCCACCGAGCTCCAGGTGCAGCCGCTTGACGGTCTCGGACGCGATCCTGGCGATGCGCTTGCCGGTGACCGTGTCGCCCGTGATCGAGACCATCCGAACCTTCGGATGGCCGACGAGCGCGTCACCGATGTCGGCACCCGAGCCGGACAGGACGTTGACGACGCCGGGCGGCAGGATCTCGGCGAGGATCTGGCCGAACGCCAGGGCGGTCAGCGGCGTGCGGGCGGACGGCTTGAGCACGACCGTGTTGCCCGTCGCGAGGGCCGGCCCCAGCTTCCACGAGGCCATGTAGAGCGGGTAGTTCCACGGTGCGATCGAGGCGACGACACCGATCGGGTCGCGCCGGATGATCGAGGTGTGCCCGGAGGCGAACTCGTTGGCGGCCAGGCCATCCATGACCCGCGCCGGCGCCGGCGAAGAAGCGGAACAGGTCGGCGCAGACGGCCATCTCGTCGATCGCGGCCCCGACCGGCTTGCCGGCATTGGCGCTCTCGAGTCGACCGAGTTCGTCGGCCTTGGCCTCGAGCGCGTCGGCGATCTTGAGCATGAGGAGCGACCGGTCCTGGGGCGTGGTCTGCTTCCAGGTCTGGAACGCCTTCTCGGCGGCGTTGACCGCGCGATCGACGTCCTCAGCGGAGCTGGCCGGGACCGTGGCGATCTGCTGGTCATTGGCCGGATTGATGACCTCGGCCGTGCGGCCGTCGGCGGCATCGACGAAGTCGCCCCCGATCAGCTGCTGGTAGGTCTTGACCTTCTCGAGGGTGTCGGTCACGGGATTGCCTCCTGGGCGTGACGGGGTCGAGTGGGAAGTGTCGTCATCCTAGTCCCGCGGCGGAAGTCCGTCCCGCGACGTGGGCGTCCAGCCGATGCCGCCAACGTCGGTGGGCTCAACCTGTTCGGCCGGGGCTTCGGCAACGATCCGCAGGACGTGAACCTGCGCATCGAGTACGACCTGGTCGGCGATGGGCACGACGCCGCGGAGGCGTCCGCGTCCGCCGTCTAGACGCCCCGACCCCGTCGGCCTCGAGGCCTCCAGGTTGGTCGGCGTGACGCGCGACTCCACCCCACCGGTGGGGACATCCAGGCCACTGACCCAGACCAGCGCGTTGAGGACGACGCGTCGGAAGTCATCGTCCGCCCAGTTCGCGTGGAAGTGACCGCCTGTCAGCCCGAACCCGCGCCGACCATCGGGCCGCTCATGGGCCCACATCAGCGCTTCAGACCGTCCGGAGGCCGCGACGATGTGGTCGTAGGGCCCATGGGGCCAGACGTACGGACCCGCGCGAACCGCGTCGGAGGGCACCGTGACGAGGATGGGTTCGATGACCGCGCCCGTGGCCGAGCGTGTCGGGTCCGCGAACTGGATGTCGAAGCACCACTCATCGCGCGTTCGGAACGGCCCGACGCCACGGGTGATCGGATGCTCCGGAAAGGTGTCGAAGGTCGCTTCCCAGATGGGGTTGCAGGACACGCCGTCGCGATAGGTCCCGCCGATCCAATCGGTCACCTCGACGGTGCCTCGATCGACGGACAGCTCGACCGCGAAGTGCATCAGGCCCAGCCCCAGGCCAGCCTCCACGCGCGCACCGACCGCCGCGAGTCGGTCGTCCACGAGTAGCGGGTGCCCACCACCGCCATCGGCGAAGAGCACCAGCGCGTCCGTGTCGGTCAGGACGTCGTCGCCGAGGTGCCCATCGGCCACGACACGGACATCGAGTTCCGGGACGCTGCCAGACACGCCTCCAGGGCCTGCATCCGCGTCAGGAACTCTGCCGCCTGGCGTGGGACGGCTTGCCGCCCGAGGCGTGGCTCGGCGGGTCATGACTCGCCCGCCAGCACGGCGCGTCATCAGACGGCTCGGCCCGAACGCCTCGCGCAGGAACGCCGTCCATCGATCGCCAGCCGATCGGGTGTCTCGGCAAGGGGCCGCCAGATCGCGGCCGCCCGCGCGATGGCGTCGTTGTGCGGCGTGAACGACTCGATGCTAGATGGGGCCCCGGTAACCGTTCGAGCGGAGGGCGTCGATGAACCGAGTCCACTCGAATCGATCGGCTCCCGGCGCACCCCGGTCCGTGCCACACGCCTGGACGTGGGCGATCGCCGCGCCCGATCCGCCGCGGCCGCCGGATCGCGTTCCTCGATGTTCATGTGGAACGTATCGAGACACAGGCCCAGGGCATCGGAATCGACGGCGTCCACGACCTCCAGGGCCTGATCGACCGTGTTGATCAGACTGGTCTCGAAGCGATTGAGAGGCTCCAGGGCCAGACGCACCCCCTGCTCGCCGGCCGTGTCGGCGACGCGGACGGAGCGCCTCGACGAGCCGCCCGATGGTCTGGCGGCGGTCCGCCGCGTCCTCGCGCCAGGTCCGACCGACGGGCGCGTACATCGGGCCCGCGACCACACCCGAGCCGACCGCGGCCGATCGCTCGATGCAGGCCACGAGGTACGCCTGCGTGGCGGCGGTCGTCGCCCGGTCGGTAGTCGTCATATCGCGATCGCTGGACATAACCGCGCAGGTCGTGGCCGCCAGGCCGATGCTGCGTCGAGGACGCACGTGCTCGACCCGGGTCCCAGTCTTCGATCTGTTCGATCGGGAGCTCGAGGATGTCGAAGCCCATCCCCGCGACCCGCGCGGCGAGATCGGCGAGGGTCGTGTCGTTCAGGGGCGAGGTCCACACCCAGGTGCTGACCCCGATGGAAGATGCGTTCGGCAGGTCGTCGTCAGGCATCGGCAGACTCTACCGTGGCGTGCCGTAGACACTGGTGAAGGGCGCGCAGCTTCAGTGCCGACGCAGGGGACGGAGTCGGACTCGGCCGCCGCCTACGCCAGCCCGACCCGCTCGATCAGGTCCGCGGCACGGACCGTCCCCGAGGACGCCTTGATCCGCGTCGACATCGCCGCGAGCCGCGCGGCGAGCGCCTCGTCGTCCAACAGCTCGTCGATCGCGCCGGTCAGCTCCTCGTCGCGGAAGCCATACGTGGACAGTCGCCGGCCGAACCCCGTCTCGTCCACCCGTTGGGCGTTGTCCACCTGGTCCCAGAACAGGGGCAGCACGATCATCGGCTTGCCGTGGTGGAATGCCTCGGTCACGGTGTTGTTGCCGCCGTGCGTGATCACGAGGTCAACCTGCGGCAGGATCGCCGGCTGGGGCAGGAACGCCTCCCCGGTCTGGTTGTCGTGGAGCGTGATCTCGTCCGCCAGCGGCCCCTTCGACACGATCACCCGATGTTCCGTCGTCGCGAGCAGATCCACGAGCCGCTGCATCAGCCCGACATCCGCCGACCCCAGCGATCCCAGTGACAGGTAGATCAGCGCACCGTCGCGCTCGCGCAGGTGCGCGGGCAACTCCCACGTGGCGTCCGCCGCCCGGACCGTCGAGTCCAGCCGATACCACGTCGGCCCCAGCGGCACGGCCCGCTCGTAGTCGGCCTCGGCGGGAAACGAGTACAGGTTCAGGTACGGCGACTCCGCGATGAACTCCGGTCCCAGCTCCCCGTACGACAGTCCCGTCTCCCCGTGCTCGCGACAGAACGCATCGAAGTCGGCCCACATCTCCCCGTGCGTCCGGCGCACCTCGGCCAGGAAGTCCGGCCAGCCCGCCTGATCCGCGACGGGATACCCGGACGAGAACGGCGCGATCCGCGCGTCCTTCATCTCCATCGGGTTGCACGACACGATGCGCACCCACGGCCGTCCGCTCGCCGCGATCGCGGGAAACGCGACCACGTTGTCCTCGACGATGACGTCGGGCGCGAGCGCATCGAAGATCTCGGTCAGCCGCGGGTTGACGTACTTCGCGCCATCGACCAACGCCTGCCAGGTCGGCGCCATGAATTCGCCGAGCTGGTCGAGCGTCGACTTGCGGAAGACCGGCGCCGTGTCGCGGATGAAGTCGATCCAGAACTGGCCGGGGACCTCGGGCTCGGCCGGCGGCGGACCCAGGCGCATGAGCCGCTCCTCGAAGCCCTTGGCCTCCAGCGTGCCCGCGAACGACTCCTCCACGATGAACACGACCCGATGCCCGCGTTCGCGCAGGACGTTGCCGATCCCGACGCAGTTGTTGGTCGGACCGAACGCCCCTTCGGGGAAGAAGACGATCGTACGCGCGTCGGTCACGTGGGCCTCCGTGTCGGCTGCGTGGGCGTCGAGGGCCGGTCGATGGTTCCTGCGTGGAAGATAGCGCCCCGGCCATCGGCACGAGGGCTGCGAAACACATCCAGGACGTCGCGGATCGCGAACGGATGGTGTAGCGTGAACGTACCGACCGACTGGTCGGTCGGTCGCAGAACCGGCACCGGCGCCCTGAGGCGATCCCCATGATCAAGCGCACCAAGCCCGATCCGACCGAGCAGAGCCGCGGCCGCCGCGAGCGCATCCTCGATGCCGCGTTCACGACGTTCGCCGGGCCGCGGCTACCGGGAAGCCTCCATGGACGATATCGCGGCCGCGGCCGAGACCTCCAAGGGCGGGGTCTACTTCCATTTCTCGACCAAGGAGTCGATCTTCCGCGAGCTCATGCGCACGACCGCGGACAAGCTCGTGGCCAAGGTGGAGCGCGCCGTCGCCGCCGAAGACGACCCGATCGCCCAGGCCGAGATCGCGATCAGGACGGTCCTCGCGACGTTCGCCGGCCACCGCACGATGGCCCGCCTGCTCTTCCTTGACGTCATCGGCGCAGGGCGCGTCTTCCAGGCGGAAGCCAACAACCTCCATGAGCGGTTCGCGCTCCTCATCCAGGGATATCTCGACCAGGCCGTCGCCGATGGCGTCATCCCCCCGACCGACACACGGGTCACGAGCATCGCCTGGTTCGGGGCGCTCAACGAGGTCGTCGGGCGCTGGCTGGGCGCCGATCGAGCCCGAACGCCTCGAGGACGCCTACCCGACCCTGCGCGCGACCCTCCTGCGGAGCGTCGGCGTGCCGGAGGAGCGGATCCTTCGCCTACCGGCGGCCGATGCACCCAGCACCTTCCCGGAGGCCGCGCGATGACCGCGGTCGAGCCACGCGCCGCCGATGCCCTGGCAGGCGCCCGGGACCAGGGCCTCGTCGTTCGGACCGAGTCCGCCGAGCCCTTCGACCCGATCGCCGTCTACGCGGCGGCGGTCGAAGCCGGGCTGGAAGCCGCACTGTGGCTGCGCCCCTCTGAGGACTTCGCGCTGGTCGGTGTCGGGCGGGCGTGGTCCGTGGAAGCGGACGGGCCGGAGCGATTCACCACGGCGGATCGTGCCTGGCAGGCGGTCGCCAGCGCTCTCGGACCCGACGATCCCTCCCTCCCCCGTGGCGTCGGCCCGGTCCTGCTGGGCGGCCTCGGCTTCACCGGCCGCGTCCCGGAAGAAGACGACACCTGGGCGCCGTTCGGGGCCGCGTCGCTGGTCCTGCCCGAGACGATCCTCGCCCGCACCGGCGGCAGTGCGTGGCTCACGACCACCACCGCTGGATGCCACGACCCCGCCCGCTCGCCGCCGCTGGGACCGCCTCCTGGCCCGGGCCAGAGAGCTGGCACCGGCCCCCGGCGGCCTGGTCGCGCGGCCCGTCGTCCATCCCCTGACCATCACGAACGAGCAGCCGGACGAGGCGCTCTGGCGGCGGACGGTCGGGCTGTTCGCCGGCGCCGTCGGGCGCGGTCGGCTCGACAAGGTCGTCCTGGCGCGACGCGTCGTGCTGTCCTCGCCGGCCGACCTCGATGTCGAGAACGCGCTGCGTCGTCTCGCCGCCAGCGCGCCCGAGAGCACGATCTTCGCGTTCCGACGCGACGGCCGGACCTTCCTGGGCGCCACGCCCGAACGCCTGATCCGCACCGACGGTCGTGCCTTCCGGACCGTGGCGATCGCCGGGTCCGTGGGTCGTGGCACGGACGCCGCCGAGGACGCCCGTCTCGCCGACGAGCTCCTGGCCTCCGAGAAGGATCGCGAGGAGCACGACGTCGTCGTGGCCGCGCTGCGCGAACGGCTGACCCCGATCTCGGAACGGCTGTCCATCGAGCGCGAGCCGCGCGTCCTGACGCTTCGCCACGTCCAGCACCTGATCACCGAGATCGAGGGCATCGTCCACGAGCGCGAGGGGCTGCTCGCGCTCGCCGAGCGCCTGCACCCGACCCCGGCGGTCGGCGGCGAGCCGCGCGATCTCGCGCTCTCGCTGATCGATGAGCACGAGGGCTTCGATCGCGGCTGGTACGCCGGCCCGATCGGCTGGCTCGGGGCCGATGGCGACGGGGAGTTCATGGTCGCATTGCGCAGCGGGGTGGTCGATCACACCCAGGCGACGCTCTTCGCGGGCTGTGGCATCGTCGCCGACTCCGACCCCGACCTGCGAATGGGAGGAGTCCCGTATGAAGCTGCGGGCGGTCGCGTCCGCGCTGGGCCGGCCGGGAGACGAGCCATGAGCGACCACAGGTCGAGCGACCACAGGTCGAGCGGCGACGCGACCTCGATCGTGTTGCGCGCCTTCGTCGAGGAGCTGTTCCGGGCTGGCGTGCGCGAGGCGGTCATCTGCCCCGGATCGCGGTCCACGCCGCTGGCCCTGGCCCTGGCCGCCCACGACGGGCTTACGGTGCGCGTGCTCCTCGACGAGCGGTCGGCCGGATTCTTCGCACTGGGGATGGCGCGAACGTCGGGGCGGGCCGTGGTCCTGCTCGGGACCTCCGGTACGGCGGTCGTGAACTTCGCGCCGGCCGTCGTGGAGGCGTCCCAGGGCCGCGTGCCGCTCGTCATCCTGACCGCCGACCGACCGGTGGAGCTACGCGACCGCGGCGCACCGCAGACGATCGACCAGGTGCGGCTGTATGGCGGCCACGCGAAATGGTCGACGGAACTGCCGCTCCCGGATGGCGCATCGGAGACCCTGGCCCACACACGATCCGTGGCCGGACGCGCAGTCGCGACCGCCCTCGAGGGCCCGATGGGTCCGGTCCACGTCAACGCGCCGTTCCGCGAGCCGCTGATCCCGACCGGGCGAGCTCGGGGCGTGGCCGGAGCTCGCCGAGACCTCCGTTCGCGGGCGCGGCGGCCGGCGTGCGCCACCTCCCAGCCGACGACCTGGACGTTCTGACGGCACGGATCGCCGCGACCCCGCACGGCCTGATCATCGCGGGGCCGATGGAGACGGCCGATGCCGCAGACGCCATCGCGCGCCCTCGCGGCTGCCGCCGGCTACCCGATCGTGGCCGATCCGCTGTCCGGCCTCCGCGCAGGTCGCGCACGACCGATCCCACGTGCTGGCCCGCGGCGACCAGCTGGCCCGCCCCGGCCGATGGATCGATGCCCACGAGCCCGAGCTCGTCATCCGGTTCGGCGCCATGCCGACCTCGAAGCCGGTCGTGGAGCTGCTCAAGCGCTCGATGCCGGAGCTCTATCGTCATCGATGGCGACGGTGGCTGGCGCGAGGCGGCGCTCATCCCGGCCACGTTCCTGCATGCCGACGCGGCTTCTACCGCTACGGACCTGGCGAACCGACTCTCGGGCGCCGCGACCGACCCCGGTCCCTGGCTGCGCGGACTGGCTCGCCGCCGACGCCGCGGCCGACGCGACGATGCGCACCTGGCTCGCCGACCTCGACGAGCCGTTCGAGGGCGCGCCGTTCGATGTCCTGGCCGACGCCCTGCCCGACGACGCCGTCCTGTGGGCCGGCAACTCGATGCCGGTCCGCGACCTCGACGGCTGGCTGCCGTCCACGGATCGGCGGCTCCGGGTCGTACGCCAATCGCGGCGCGAACGGCATCGATGGCGTCGTCTCCGACGGCCCTTGGGTCAGCGGCCGTCGCCGACGCCCCTGTCGTGCTGGTCGTCGGTGACGTGTCGTTCCTGCACGACCTGGGTGCGCTCGTCACCGCCCGACTCACGGGCGTGAGCCTGACCGTGGTCCTCATCGCGAACGACGGCGGCGGCATCTTCTCGTTCCTGCCGCAGGCCGCCTCCATCGCGCCGGAGGTCGGGCTCCCGCAACGCTACGAGCAGCTGTTCGGGACGCCGCACGGCATCGCCGCCGGGCCCATCGTGGAGGCCGTGGGGCACCGCCACGGATGGTGGACCAGCGGATCGCTCGCAACGGCCCTCACGCAGCCATCGGGCAGCCCGGGTCTGACCGTCCTGGAACTCCCCACGGACCGGGCACGGAACGTGGAGCTGCATCGGGCCGTGGCGGCCGTCGTGGCCGACGCGCTCCACCACCTCGACCAGACCGGCCGCGCCCGGACCACCGCCGCCTCGACCACCATCCCACCCGTCACGCCATCGGAGCTGACCTCGTGACCAAGATCACCGTCGACGGCGCTACGTACGAGGTCCGGACCGCGGGCCACGGACCGGCTGTCCTGTTCGTCCACGGCTTCACCGGCCGTGGCACGGACTGGTCACCGTTCCTGCGTTCCGTCCACAAGACCGGCCACACGAGCGTGGTCGTGGACCTGCTGGGCCACGGCCGCTCGGACTCTCCGGCCGACCCCACGCGTCACGCCATCGAGCGGCAGGCCTCCGACGTGGCCGAGATCCTGCGCCTCGTCGGCGCCTCGCCAGCGACGGTGGTCGGCTACTCGCATGGGGGCGCGCGTGGCGCTCAACCTCGCCGTGACCCACCCCGCCGTCGTTCGGTCCCTCATCCTCGAGAGCCCATCGGCCGGCATCGCCGACACGAAGGAACGGGCGAAGCGCGTCGACGTCCGACATCGCGCTCGCCGACCAGCTGGACCGCGACGGACTCGACGCGTTCCTCGACGAGTGGGAGAAGGCTCCGATCTTCGCGTCCGAGCGACGGCTGCCGCCCGCCGTCCAGGAGCGCATCCGGACCGCCCGCCGACGCAATCGGCCGGAGGGGCTCTCGGCCTCGCTCCGTGGCGCCGGCCAGGGGGCCATGGAGCCGCTCGTCGACCGGCTCAAGACCGTCCACTGCCCCACCCTGGTGGTCGTCGGTGCCCTGGACTCGATCGGCCTGGAGCGCGCCCGGGTCGTGGCCGGGCGGATCCCGTCGGTCCGCGTCCTGACTCCTGCCCGATCTCGGCCACGCGGCGCACCGCGAGTCGCCCAGTCGATTCCGTCGCCTCCTCATCGATCAGCTCGCCACCTGGAGTGCTTCATGACCGCCTGGACCACCGTCGTCGCGTACAAGGACATCCGGTTCGAGCGCACGGAATTCGGGGATCGCGAAGGTCACGATCGACCGCGAAGAGGTCCACAACGCCTTCCGCCCGGAGACCGTGAGTGAACTCATCGATGCGTTCGCGCGCGTCCGGGACGACCCGACCATCGGCTGCGTGCTGCTGACGGGGTCAGGCGACAAGGCGTTCTGCAGCGGCGGTGACCAGCGCTACAAGAGCCACGCCGGTGGCTATGTCGGGGGCGACGGCATCGCCCGGCTCAACGTGCTGGACCTCCAGCGCCAGATCCGGTCGCTGCCGGTCCCGGTCATCGCGCTCGTGAACGGCTACGCGATCGGTGGCGGGCACGTCCTGCACATCGTGTGCGACCTCTCGCTCGCCTCGGAGAACGCGATCTTCGGGCAGGTCGGGCCGCGAGGTCGGCAGCTTCGACGCGGGCTTCGGGATCGGGCTGCTCGCGCGGCTCGTCGGCGACAAGAAGGCCAAGGAGATCTGGTTCCTGTGCCGCCAGTACGACGCCGCCGAGGCGATCGCGATGGGCCTCGTCAACAAGGTCGTACCGCTCGCCGACCTCGAGGCGGAGGGCGTCGCCTGGGCCGAGGAGATCCTCCAGATGAGCCCGACCGCCATCCGCTTCCTCAAGTCGGCGTTCCTCGTCGCGACCGACGGCCTCGCCGGGCTCCAGGAGTTCGCAGGCAACGCGACCGGCCTCTACTACACGACCGATGAGGCGCACGAGGGTTCGACCGCGTTCCTCGAGAAGCGCAAGCCCGACTTCACGAAGTTCCCGCGCCGCCCGTGACCAGTGCCGAGCGCCCGTCGAATGCCCGGATCTGGTGGCTGGCCATCCGGCCGGCGACGCTGCCCGCCGCGATCGCGCCGGTGCTCGTCGGGATCGGGGCGGCTCTGGGCGTCGGCGTGGCGTTCCGGGCCGACACCGGCCTCGCCTGTCTCGGAGTAGCGCTGCTGCTCCAGATCGCGGCCAATCTCGCCAACGACGTGTCGGACTTCCGGCGCGGTGCGGACTACGGCGGAGCGGACGGGGCCGCTCCGGGTCGCGGCGGCCGGTCTCGTCACGGAACGCCAGCTCGAGACGGCGATCGCCGTCGTGCTGGCGCTGGCGGCCGTCGTCGGGCTGTACTGCATCTACGTCGGCGGCTGGCCGCTGCTCGTCCTTGGGCGCGGCGGCGATGCTCGCGACGCTCGCGTACACCGGCGGTCCGTGGCCGTATGGCTATCGTGGCCTCGGCGAGGTCTTCGTCTTCGCGTTCTTCGGGCTCGTCGCGGTCGTGGGGACGGCGTACCTCCAGGCGCTCCGGCTCGAGCCGCTGTTCTGGTGGGCCGCCATCCCGGTCGGGTCGCTCATCACCGGCATCCTCGTCGTCAACAACCTGCGCGACATCCCGACCGACCGTGTCGCCGGCAAGCGGACGCTCGCCGTGACGTTCGGAGAAGGCTTCGCCAAGGCCGAGTATCGTGGTGCTGCTCGGGGTCGCCGCGGTCATCCCGGTCGTGCTGTTCGTGACCGGGCAGAGCGGGCTGCCTGTGCTGCTGCCGCTCCTGTCGTTCGCGATGGCCATCGCGCCCTGCGGCGCGTGGTCTCGATCGGGCCAGCGGACGACCGGCGGTCCCTGAACCCGGTCCTCAAGGCGACCGCTCGACTGTCGCTCGTCGTATGCGGTGCTCTTCGCGATCGGGCTCGCGCTCGGGTCGACCGCGTGACCTCGGTGGAGGGCCGCGGCGCTGGCGTCGTGACGGTCGCGGCGGCCGACGCCGTCCGAGTGCGGATCCCGTTCCGCAGACCGTTCGCGACGGCCGCGGGGACGTGGGAGAGCTCGCGATTGCTGGATCGTTCGGCTGCAGCGACACCGCCGGGCGCGTCGGGGTCGGTGAGGCGAGCCTGGATCCCGCGGCGGGGCCAGCCGAAGTCACGGCCCTTGCGGACTTGGTGCGCGCGACGATCCCGGGGCTGGCGGCGGCCGGGGCGGTGGATCGATGGCTGACCTCCGATCACGAGTCTGCGGACGAGGTCCGCCTCGGGCTCAGGGCGGCGATCGTGGGCGCGGCGCTGGACCTGGGCGTCGTGCCGTGGGCGCGATCATCGGCGCCGGCGGCGTCCGTCCGGGTCAATGCGACGATCGCGACGGAGGACCCGGGGTCCACCGTGGCGGCCGCGCGTGCGGCCGTAGGCGCGGGCTTCACGTCCATCAAGATCAAGGGCGGCGGCGAGGCGACGGCGGAGGCGCTCGTGACGCGACTTGCGGCGGTACGCGCGGCCGTCGGGCCGGAGATCGAACTGCGACTCGACGTCAATGGCGCCTGGGATGCCACGACCGCCCGCCTCCGCCTCGCCGCCCTGGCCGATCTCGATCTCGCCTATGTGGAGCAGCCGATCGCCGCGGGCGATGTCCCGGCACTGGTCGGGCTGCGCCGCGGATCGCCGGTTCGCATCGCGGCTGATGAGTCGGTGGCGTCGCGGTCGGCGGCGCGGGCGCTGCTGGAGGCGGGTGCGGCGGACGTGCTGGTGGTCAAGCCGGCTCGGGTGGGTGGCGCCCTGGAGGCACTGGCGATCGCCGAGGAGGCCGCGGCGGTCGGTGTCGGAGTCACGATCTCGACCCTGCTGGAGACGGGCGTCGGGCTGGTCACGGCGTTGCACGTGGCGGCGTCGCTTGCCGGGCGACGCGGGAGCAGGCGCACGGGCTCGCGACGTCGACGTACTCGTGGGCGACCTGCTGGCGACTCCGTTGGTGATCGAGATCCGGCCGCATCACCGTGCCGGGCGGGCCTGGACTCGGGGTCGGGCTGGACGAGGGGGCGTTGGATCGATGGGCCATCGAGCGGGTCGGGGGCGCGGCGTGACGACGGACCAACGCGCCTCGCTGCTGCCGGACCTGGCTCGGCGTCATGCCACGGAGCGGCCGGAGGCGCCCGCCATCATCGATGGGGCGTCGGTCTGGACGTGGTGCGGACCTCGACCGGCGGGCCGATGCGATCGGGGCCGCCGTGCGCGGGCTCGGGCGTCGGCGCCGGGCGAACGCGGTCGGTCTCGCGGTCGGCGGGACGGCCCTCGGGGTCGCCGCGCTCCACGGCGTATCCCGGGCCGGCGTGACCGCCGTGCTCGTGCACCCGCGCCTCACGGCAGTCCGAGGTGGCGACCTTGGTGGAGGCGGCCGGCTGCGGCGCGATCGTGGTCGATCCGGCGATCGATATCGTCGCGCCGCCTGGCGTCGCGACGCTGCGCCTGGACGCGATCGATATCGACCCTGTGGCGCCCGTGACGACCGCCGTCCCATCCGAACTCATCCTCCCGACCTCCGGCACGACCGCACGACCAAAGCTCGTCCGCCTGCCACTCGACCGGCTCGCGGCGAGTGCCGCGGCGTGGAACGCGTTCCTGCCACCGGCCACGGGTTGGCTGCTCTCGCTGGGGCTCGCGCACGTGGCCGGGATCGGGATCGTGGCGCGCGCGGCCGCGACCGGCGTGCCGATCGTCATCCCTTCCTCCCCCGAACCCGTGGCGCTTCTGGCGGCCGTCGCCGCGGCGCGGATCGCGGCGTCGTCGTGAGCCACCTGTCGCTCGTCGCGACCCAGCTCGCCGCGATCCTCGACGCGACGGCTGACGCCCCGCCGCCCGATGGCGTGACCGCCGTGATCCTCGGCGGCGGCCCGATCCCCGATCCGCTGCTTCGTCGGGCGATCGCGGCTGGCTGGCCGGTCATCCCGTCGTACGGCCTGACCGAGACGGCATCAGGCGTCGTCGCCCTCTCCAGCCAGTGAAGTCGCTACCCATGCCGGGATCCGCCGGCCGGCCGCTCCCCGGGGTCCAGATTCGGACCGTCGACGGCCGGATCGAGGTACGTGGCCCGATGGTCTTCGCCGGCTACCTCGGTGATGACGCCGCCACCGCGACCGCGCTCTCCCCAGACGGCTGGCTCCGGACCGGGGACCTCGGGTCCATCGACGCCGACGGGTTCCTCACCGTCATCGGTCGAGCGGACGCCACGATCATCACCGGCGGCGAGAACGTGGCACCCGCCGAGATCGAGGCCGTGCTCGCGCAGCACCCGGCGATCCGCGAGGTCGCCGTGATCGGCGTGCCGGACCCGACCTGGGGCGCCGTCCCGGTCGCGGTCATCGTCCTGCGGTGACGGCACGGATCCCGGCGACGACGACCTCCGCGCCTTCGCCCGCGCCCGACTCGCCCGCTTCAAGGTCCCGGCCCGCTTCGTCCGTGTCACGGGACTGCCTCGGAACAGCCTGGGCAAGGTCGTGCGGGCGGATCTCCAGCGGCTGGCCACGACCCCGCCGCCGGCCCCGGAACCCACGCGCCACACCGTCACCACCGACGACGGCCAGGCCCTCGTGGTCTTCGATCTCGACGACGCGGCCGCTCCCGACCGCCCCACTGTCGTCGTCCTCCACGCGACGCTCTCGACATCCGAGCAGCTCCTCCGCCTCGGCCGGCGTCTCGCGGAGCACGCCCGGGTCATCCTCGTCGACCGTCGCGGCAGCGGCGCCAGCACGATGGCGCGATCCCGGCCCGGTCCCGGTCCCGCGCCACGTCGAGGACGTGATCGCCGTGCTCGACGCCCTGGACCTCCGCCGCGTCACCCTCGTCGGCCACAGCTATGGCGGCGTGGTCGCGCTGGAGGCTGCCGCCCGCCACCCGGACCGCATCGCATGGCGTGTTCGCCTGGGAGCCGCCGTACATCGCCGTCGCGCCGGCGCCCGTGCAGGCCGCCATGGCCAGCGTCGGCGACCAGGTGGCCCTGGCCTTCGCCCAAGGCGGCGCGGAAGCCGCCGCCCATCGATTCCTCGACACCGTCGCCGGCCCCGGCGCATGGGACGGCCTCCATCCCCGCCAGCGTGCGTGGATCGGTCGCGAAGGGACCGGCGCACTCGCGGACGTCGCCATGCTGGGCCTCGACCCCGACGGCCTCGAGCGCATCGCCTGCGCCGTCCTCATCGCGACGGGCGCCGCGAGCGAGCCCGTTCTACCTGCCCATCGCGGATGCGCTCGCCGATCGCCTCGGCGAACGCGCCACCCGCGTCCACGTGCCCGACCTGCGCCACCCCGCCCCGATCACCGACCCCGCCATCGTCGCCGAGCTCGCGCTTCGACTGCTCGATGCCGCGCATCCCCAGGAGACCACTCCGTGACCGATCCCCAGGCCGCCCCGCCGACCCCGTCCGGTCAGGCGACCGACCGCGGCAACGCCGCGCCACCGACCGAGGTCGGCGCCATGTTCGACCGCATCTCGGGCGTCTACGACGTCATGAACCTGGTCATCAGCGGGTTCCAGGAGCCGCGCTGGCGGCATCGGGCGGTCACGACGGCCGGCGTCGGGATCGGGGATGCCGTCATCGATGTCGCGACCGGGACCGGGAAGGTCGCCGCGTCCCTCAAGGACCAGGTCGGGCCGTCGGGGCGGGTGCTCGGGGTCGATCTCTCGCCGAAGATGATCAAGCGCGCCCAGCGCGCGTACGCGAGCCGCGATGGACTGGAGTTCGTGGTCGGCAATGCGATGGAGCTGCCGGCCGAGGACGCGACGTTCGATGCCGCCACGATCGCGTTCGGGATGCGCAACCTGCCCGATTACGGGCGCGGCTTCGCGGAGATGCGGCGCGTCGTGCGGCCGGGCGGTCGCGTCGTGTGCCTGGAGATCGCGCGCCCGGATCACCTGATCGCGCGGCTGGGGCGCGTGTGGTTCGAGCGGATCGTGCCGTTCCTGGGCCGGATCGCCGGGCAGGGCGACGCGTACGGCTACCTCGTCGAGAGCGTCCGCAACTACCCGGGCCCGGAGCGGATCGCCGAGGTCATGCGCGAGGCGGGCCTGGTGGACGTGGCGTTCACGCCGATGACGTTCGGGATGGTGACGGTCCACGTGGGGCGACGACCGGCGGAATAGCCGGACGCCAGCGTCTGCCGGAGATCGGGTCCGGATGGCCCTTGTGTTCGGGGCCGATCGGATGCACGGTAGTCGCCGGGTCGACGCACACGTCGCCCGTCCGATGGAGCGAACCCGATGCCTGAACACGGGCCCAAGGAACCACAGCGGAACGCCGGGGCCTTCATGGGGCCGGATCTCCTGGTCGGCGTGCCGATGCGCACCCTGAGCGATGAGTATCACGACGCCCCGGTGGAACCTGAGGACGACCGCGTTCCGGAGCCAGAGCCGCCCGGCGCCCTGCGCCGCCTGGCCGATGCCTTGGGACACCGCCTGCGGCGCCAGGACTGACCTGGCCGTCGGCCGACGGGTCGGATCGACTGCCCGTGATCGATCAGCGCTTCGCGTGCGCCTCGTTCTCGCGGACTCGGATCTCGATGATCTTCGTCACGAGGTCCAGCGGGATCGGCCGCGAGGCGGGAAACCGGATCGTGCCCTTGCCCGCGAGGTACGGCTCGATCGCAGCGCCCAGCCCTCGAACGACCTCGTCGCTCGCGGGGAACAGGCTGTAGTGCTGCTTGAACGCGTCGTACGAGACCAGGAACTGCCCGTGGCTCTTGAAGCCGGGCATCTTGTAGGTGATGACCTCGGTCGCGTCGCCGGCCGCGGCACGGATCGTCGAGCGCATCGACTCCATGACCGCGCGCTTGTCGTCGGGCAGCGTCGCCATGTATTCGTCGACGGTGGTCGGATCGGCCATCGAGTCACTCCCCTAGCGTGCGGTCCGGGCCGGCATCATCCCATGCCTGCCGATGGGCGACGCCGCGCACCGATCGAGCGCTCCATCGCCGTCATCGCTCGACCCTAGTGCTGGGCCGGCTGGAGGAGGCCCACACAGTCCGGGAGCGGGTCCGGACGGGCATCGCCCTGCTCGACGACATCGGTCACGAGCAGGAACGAGTGCGGACCGTAGTCGCCGCCGCCGCTGTGGAACGTGTCGCGACCAGGCGAGGTCACGGTCCACCAGTTGAGCGGGAAGTCGGCCTCGGTCGCCTCGCCACAGGCCGGAACGATGAACTGGCGCTGGGCGCTCGCCACGGTCACATCGGCGATCGTCCGATTGATGACCGTGAGGGTGCCGCGAAAGTCGACCTGTCCAGGCGCGTCGTTCGTGCAGCCGGCAACCCCGATGATCGCCGCGAAGGTCATGACCGCGAGCGTCCTCATGTGGCCATCATGCATTCGCCGTGCCGCGCGGGACGGGCGCGGCGCCCGATCATCCGGCGGAGGGTCAGTCCGGGACGCCGCGGTCCGACGGACTCTGGAAGGCCTCGGCCGGCGCCTGGTGGATCTGGTCCCCGCCCGACGTCGGGTAGTCCGTTCGGTTCTGGTCCAGGAACGGGTCGCGGGCGCCGAGCTTGCGGCGGTGATCGATGCCCCATGCCGCCAAGAACAGGACGCCGATGCTCCCCAGCGCGGCCACCAACCAGCCGATGACGCCGATGTACGCCAGCACCGGCGGGATGAACAGCGCGACCAGGATCAGGATGGCCATGGGCGCAGTCTAGGCGGGGACTGTCCATCGGCGACGGCCGCGACGTCATGTCCGCGACCCAGAGCGCGACGCGCACCCCTTGACGGGCGATCCGGCCAGAGAAAGGTCCCGACCTCAGCGCCGACAGGCGCGCCCCCGGCCGGGACTGCTTCGAACAACGAACGGGAACGGATGCCGTTAGGGCAGTGCGCGACCTGGACGTCGGTGCCGACGCCGAACTACCGACGATCGAGCGCCCGACGATAGGCCAACCCGCTCGCGATCGTCACGATCGACGTCGCCAGTCCGATGACCGCGGTCACGACGGAGAAACGCTCGGGGTCCCCGAACGCCAACTCGACGACGA
The DNA here is from genome assembly GCA_963724635.1 of uncultured Chloroflexia bacterium. Taxonomy (GTDB): domain Bacteria; phylum Chloroflexota; class Limnocylindria; order Limnocylindrales; family CSP1-4; genus SPCO01. The sequence goes on along the minus strand of CAVRVI010000010.1, from coordinate 50,166 downwards.
GCCAGGCGATCCAGATGACCAGCGCGATGACGCCGATCGGGAGGACGGACCGCAGGAACCGCTCCGCCCTCGGCGACAGGTCCGAGCCAGGTTGGTCGCTCATCGTCCCTCCACGTCTTGTCGTCGCGCTGCGGTGCCTACGCTGCAGTCGGCGGTCCGAACCACGTAGTCAGCGCGTCCGCCAGCCCGACTTGCGTCTGGTCTCCCACCCAAGCCACGTACCCATCGGGCCGGACCAGCACGGCCGACGGAGCCGCGACCGCTCCGAGTGCCGGCAGCTCCCACGGACCGTCGTAGCTGGCGTCGACCAGCCGGACCCGATCCGCCCACGGAGCCATGTCGACGCCGCCGGGGTCTCCGAAGTTGACCAGCACGGGCCCGCCATCGTGCAGCAGGGTGAAGACCCGCAGCGGACCGTCGGCCGTCACCAGGTCGAGATCGGGCATGCGGCGTCCGAGCAGCGGGTGGCCCTCGCCGAGGTCGTACTGGATGTCCAGGCCGGACATCATCGCGGCGAATCGTCGGCGTGGCTCGTCCATGCCCAGGAGCTCGGACACGCTGTCGCGCAGCGCCTCGGTGCGCTCATCGACGCGTGTGAGGGCGACCTGCGCCATCGTGGTGCGGAGCACGCGGGCCGCGACCGGATGCCGCTCGGCGTGGTACGTATCGAGCAGGCTGTCCGGCGCGATCCCCTTCACCACCTGCGCCAGCTTCCAGCCGAGGTTCACCGCATCCTGCACGCCGATGTTGAGGCCCTGTCCCCCGACCGGGGAATGCACGTGGGCGGCGTCGCCGGCCAGCAGGACCCGGCCCTGGCGATAGGCAGCAGCCTGCCGCGTCACGTCGGTGAACCTGGTGATCCAGGTGGGGCTGTGGATCCCGTAGTCGGTGCCGTAGACGGCGATGAGGCCCGCGCGAAGGTCCTCGAGGGTGGGCTCGCTGGTACGGACCTCCGGCTCGGTCAGCATCACGCCGACCGTGCCCCCGGGCTTGTAGACCACCACCCCGTCCTTGACCTCATATTCGACCTTGCCCAGGGCATGCGTGCCCGAGGGCGTGCGCCGAACGCCCAGTTCCGGCTCCTCGGTCATCTCGACCTCGGCGAGCAGCGCGCTCGTCGTGGCATCCCAGCCGGGGAACGCGATGCCGGCAGCTTTGCGGACCAGGCTGCGTCCGCCGTCGCACCCGACGAGGTACTGCGACCGGACGCGTCCGCCATCGGACAGCGTGACGTTCACACCGGCATCATCCTGCGCGAATCCGGTCACCTCGGTGCCGTAGCGGATCGGGACCTTCAGCTCCGCGACCCAGCCGGCGAGGATGCGCTCGATGTGCCGCTGCCACAGCCCGAGCCCATAGGGATGCCGGGTGGGGAAGTCGCTGATGTCCAGACGGATCATGGCGAACCCGGCGACCTGGGCCACCTGACCTTCCGCGAGGAACCGGTCGGCGATGCCGCGCTGATCGAGGACCTCGATGGTGCGTGACTGCAGACCGCCGGCGCGCGAGCCCGGGAGGCTCTGATCGGGGCGCCGCTCGACGATGGCGACGTCGACGCCGGCGAGGGCCAGCTCGCCCGCCAGCATCAGCCCCGTCGGACCGCCCCCGGCGATCACCACCGCATGCTCGGTCGTGGCCTCATCGCTGCTCATCAATCGATCGTGGTCGATGGCCGCGCGGTGGTCAATGGATGACGGGCGCGGCGGTAACCATCACGTGGAGATCGCGCTCTTACGCCGGCACCTCCAGCCAGCCCTCGCGGAGCGCGCGTGTCGCGAGCTCCGTGCGCGACCCGACGCCCGAGCGGTCGAAGATGCGGGCCAGATGCGTCTCCACGGTCTTCGCGCCGATGCCCAGCGCCAGCCCGATCTCGTCGTTCGTCCGGCCATCGACCACGAGGCGCACGACCTCGCGCTCGCGCGGCGTCAGCCGGACCGTGGTGGCCGCCGGGCGAACGCTGAACGCCGAGCCGCCGCCGGCCACGCGCCGGATCGCCTCGAGCAGCTCCGCCAGCGGCGCGGTCTTGAGCACGAACCCGGCGGCCCCCAGGCGCTCCGCCGCCTCGGCGTACTGCGGGTAGTCGTACGCGGTCAGGACGATGACGGCGGGGCGGGCCGGAACCGCGCCGGCCATGCCCCCAGGCCCGGCCGACAGCAGTTCCAGCCCGCTCCGCTCCCCCAGGCGCAGGTCGAGCAGCAGGACATCGATGGCGTCCGCCCCATCGAAGCCGGCGACACGCGCTTCGTCGAGCGACGACACGACGCCCGACGACCTCGATATCCGCCTCCGAGCCGAGGAGCGCGGCCATCCCCGCGGCGACGACGGGATGGTCATCGACGATGGCGACCCGGATCAGGACGCCCGCCATTCGAGTGCGACGTGGGTCCCGCCGCTCGGCCAGCGCCGGACATCGAGGATCGCGCCGATCCCTTCGGCCCGTTGCTGCATGTTGAGCAGGCCGAAGTGGCCGGGCTGCTCCGCCGCACCGACGACATCGGGTTCGATGCCGGGACCCGCGTCATCGATCGAGAGCGACGCGCCCGTCGCGGTGGTCGAATAGCGGACCACGATCGGCGGCTTGCCGTGCTTGACCGCATTGGCCAGCGCCTCCTGGGCGACCCGGAAGATCGCGAGCTCGACGTCGGCGGGCGGCCGCGTCCCGTCCGATCGCTCCAGGCGGACCTCGCCGCCGGCGAGGCGTTCGATGCGCAGGACGAGCCAATCGAGCGCCGGGCCCACGCCAAGATCGTCGAGGATGGGCAGGCGGAGATCGCCGCAGATGGCGCGCAATCGATCGGACACCGTCCGCGCGATGTCGGCGCCTTCCACGTCGCCGGCGGCGTCGAGTCGATGCACCAGCACGGTCAGGTCCTGCAGGGCGTCGTCGTGGATGTCGGCCGCGACCCGGGCGCGTTCCGCCTCCGTCGCCGCCACGACCAGGTCGCGCTGGAGGGCGGCCCGCGAGGCCAGTCGCGCCAGCGGCCGGATCGTGAACCGGCCCGCCAGCAGCACGACCGCGAACCACAGCGCGAGCGGGAACACGTAGGGCGGGGTCGAGTAGGCCGAGGCCGCGCTCGCGAGCGCGACGAGCGGTGTCGCGCCGACCACCGCGTACTCGGTGGACTCGAGCAGGCGGCCGCTCGTCAGGTTGGCCGCCTGGAGTCCGTTCGCGCGGATCGGCCCGGCGGCGGCGATGCCAGGGATGAGCGCGACGGCGCCAGCGAGTGCCCACTGCGCGAACCCGCCGGTCGTCGCCGGCTCGGAGGCCGCCATCGCGACGGACAGGAGGGCGGTGGCGGTGGCGCAGACGACCGCGACCTGGCGGACGAGGGTCCGTTCGCGCGCGTCCTCGACCGCCTCGGCCAACCCATCCGCGAGCGGCAGCATCCCGATGGCGACGAGCGCGCCGGCCAGGGCCGTGAGGCCGGGCGACTGCGTCAGCACGAGCGGCCGCGTGAGGAAGCCGATCGCGGTCGCCGTCGCCAACGGCAGTGCCAGCCGTCGCAGACTCGCACCCGCCCGGCCGCTCGCCAGCCACCAGGCGACAAGGACCCAGAACACCGTCCCCACGAACAGCGCGGGTGCCGCGTCGTAGACCCAATAGAGCCGGTCGTCATACGAGCTGTTGCTTGCCCAGCCGTTGTCGACCGAGCCTCGGTCGAGGTCCCACGGCTGGATCGCGCTGACGGAGACGAGCTGCTCGCCGAGCAGGCGATCGATGACCTCGGCCGGCTGCGTCTCGAAGGTCGGGACGGTGGGCTCGACGCCGCTCGGCGGGATCTCGCCCGTGTATGGGTCGGGCGACGCCGCCGGGTCGAAGATGTATTCGGGGAATCGCAGGAGGGGGACCTGGTTCGCGTCCGTGACGATCATCCCGACCTTGATCCCGTCGCGCGCGGCGGGTCCGTTGGGGTCGACGCTCGCGACGATCACGTGACCGTCCGCCTGGAGGCCGAGCGTCGCCATCGGCGACGTGCGCCACAACGTGATGACGGCGATCCCGACGAGCAGCGCGAGCAACGCGATGGCGGCCGCGGCCTGATCTCGGCGGTTCAGCTCCATGGTCGGAACCGTAGCAGTCGAACGTGGCCGCCGGTGTCCGGAGAATCCCCGATACTAGAGGTAGCCCTCCGGCACCGGGCCGACGACTTCCATCCCGAAGCGGAGCGCGATCGCATCAAGCTTGGCGGGGTCCGGGTCGCCGGCGGCGATCGAGGCGCTCAGCTCGTCGAAGTAGCCCACCATCGATGCCGGCGCGTACAGGTTGAGCTTGCGACTCGGCACGCTGCCGACCCGGAAGCCGTGGCGCAGGCCGGCCGGGATGTAGATGAATGATCCGGTCGGGCAGACGAACTCGCGGTCCTCCACGAAGACCAGGTACTCGCCATCGAGGACGTAGAACGCCTCGGCCGCGTCGCGGTGGATGTGCATCGGTGGCCCGAATCCGGCTGGTTCGGCCGCCTCGAGGAGCGCGAACGCGGCCCCGGTGTCCTCGCCGCTGGCCTTGACGACCATCGCGAAGTTGCCGAGATCGATGGAGCGGCCTTCGTCCGGCGCGAGGACGAAGGCACCTCCCGGATCAGCTGACATCCGACCTCCTGGTGCTGCCGTCGAGGGTCGAGCGGACGAAGTCGGCGATCGATGCCGCGGCGGCCGTGGCCGTCGTCCGACTCCGTGTCGATCACGATATCGGTCGCCGGGGCGGCGGCCAAGACGGCGCGCCGAGCCGCGAAGTGCGCGCCCAGGAACTCCGGATCGCGCGACCGGCCGCGTGTCGGGTCGCCCTGCGCGCGTCGCAAGGCTTCCTCGAAGGTGACTCGGAGCGTGACGTAGACAACGCACGTGCCGTCCGCGAGGGATCGATCGAAAGCCTCGCGGTCGCTCGGCAGGTTGAACGAGCCTTCGGCGATCACGACATCGATGCCGTCACCGGCGAGAGTGGTCGCCTCCTCGGCAGCGCGGCGTCGAGCGGCGGTCCACGTCGCGTCGTCGGCCGGGGAGCCTTCGGCGACGAGTCGGTCGTGGACGAGATCGAGATCGATGACGACCGCGCGAACGCCGCCGCGTCGCGAGTTCCTGAGCGAGCGCCGGCGCGACGGTGCTCTTGCCGCTTGCGATCGGTCCCGTGATGACGATGATCACGCGCCCAGTCTGGACCTGGCGGTCCCGCTGGCAAGGGGCCACAATGCTCGGGTGCCGCTCTTCTTCGTCCTTCTGGCGTGCGTGTTCCTGCTCCTGGTCATCCGTCCGGGTCGTGATCGCTACTACGGCGTCTTCCGATACCGGAACCGCCTGGCGGTGTCAGGGGACGACGGCCTGGGACGAGCACGTGGCGTGCAGGAAGAGGACTTGGTCGTGCCATGGCGACTACCTGCCGAGAAGCAAGGCCAGTCCGAAGACGACCGCCCCAGCTGACGAGCCGTTCCCGGAGATCGCCCTACGTCCGGCCGCCATCCCAGCGGATCCGATCGCGCTTGCTGGGGATCCCGTCGCGCACCGTCTCCCAGGTCCCGCCGCGGTCCACCTCGTAGGCACGGAACGCGCACGGCACGCCCTTCGCGACGGTCGGATCGGCGGAGTCCATCAGCTGGAAGTGGAGATGCGGGGTCGTCGAGTTGCCCGTGTGCCCGACGCGACCGATGACGTCGCCCGTCAACACCGACTGGCCCTCCGTCACCGAGACCGAGCCCGGCACCAGGTGGACGAACGCCCCGAAGACGTCGCCGTTCTGGACGATGACGTAGTTGCCCAGGATCGACGGCAGTCGCGATGGTCGGAACGTGAGGGCGTTCATCAGGGCCAGGAATGCCTCGCGCACCGGGTGCACGCGCTCCCGCTCGGGTTGGCCATCGACCGCCTGGACGATCAGGCCGTCGAACGGGGCATGGACCGGCGCTCCCCACGCGTAGCACGCGCGCGTCGGGACGCCCAGCACCAGCGTGCGGAGCCAGTTCGCCGGGTGGTAGTGCTGCCGCGGCCGTTCGTCGACGACGAGGAAGTCGAACGCGAACCGCTGCCCGAGCATGTCCGTGCCATGGCTCGGGACGCGGTCGGCGGGCGAGTTGACCGCGACCCATCCCTCGCCGCGCAGCGGGAACTCGACGACGACGGGGTTCGACAGCTCTCCAGCCACCGGCCAATGCTAGCGGCTGGACGAGCGCCAACGGACCGGGATGGCACCCGGCCCGAAGCGGTCAGCCGGTCGGCGGCTTGTAGGCCTTGAGGGCGATGTCGGCCTGCTTGACGATCGTGGCCTGCTCGTCGTGGTCGAAGATCTGATGCGTCTCGATGCCGGCGATCGCGCCCGTCGCGCCGACGGCCGCGGCCAGGGCGGATGCGGACACGCCGTCGGGCAGGCTGGAGATCAGGAAGCCGTCGTGCTTGCCCTGCATCCAGTAGAACGACTCGAGCGTGCCGCCGAGCGACTCGACGAGGCCCTTCGCCGCAGCCGAGCGGTCGCTCGGGTGCTTGATCATCGCCTTCGCGGACTCGCCGGTGTACGAGAAGAATGTGATGAACCTGGGCATATGGCCCTCCTTGTCGTCGGCGCGCGACGAAGCTGGCGGGAACGACATGTTCCCGGATCGCCTGGGCGTCGAGTGTGCGCGCATCGGCCGGGAATAGATACGGCCCCGTCGCCCCCAGGGCTAGTCCAGCTCGACGACGAGACCGCCGGTCGCGACCTCGATCCACTCCCCGAACGAGCGGCTCGCGGCGGCGCGCGAAGCGTCAGGGTCCGTGCCCGGCAGGAGGTGGGTCAGCAGCAGCCGCGCGGCGCCGGCCCGGCTCGCCTGCACGTCCGACCTCGAGAGCCGAGTTGAGGCTGTCCACCGTGTCCGCGGGGACGGACGTCGACGTAGGACGCCTCGGCCAGGAGGAGGTCCGTGTCGCGGGCGAGCTCCACGAGGTCGTCGCTGGGAGCCGCGTCGCCGGTATACGTCAGGGAGCGCCCGTCCGCCGTGATCCGGAACCCGGCGTTGGGTGCCGGATGCGGCAAGCGACGCGACTCGATCGCGAACGGACCGATCCGGAACGCGTCCCCCGCCTCGAATCCGCGGATCGTCGCAGGCGTCGCGTCACCGCCTCGATCCGGTCCAGTGCCAGCACCGCGTCCCAGCGTATCGGGCAGGGCGTAGGTCGGCAGCCGCGATGGCGATCCGCCGCCCATCACGCGGGCGCGGAGCAACGGGTTCAGGTCAGCGACGTGGTCCGGATGACGATGACTCACCAGCACGGCGTCCACCGCCTCGGCGGGCACGAGCTCGAGGAGTCGCGGCAGGACCGCGTACCCTGGGTCGACGAGCAGCCGGAACCCGTCGTGCTCGATGAGGTAGCCGCTGCAGGCGCCGCCAGCCGGTGGCCAGCCGCCCGCGCCGCCCAGGACGGTGAGCTTCACGCCCCGCCCTCGCCGCCCAGGTCCTTGGACCAGCCGGTGTATGACCGCGAGATCCGCATCCCGAGCCGTTCGTACAAGCCGAGCGCCCCCGTTCTGGAGTTCGTCGAGAGGCCGACCTTGCGCTTCCCCGTCTCGTGGACCGCCAGGAATGTCGACTCGAGGAGCGCCCGGGCGATGCCGCGACCCCGGTGCGTCGCCTTCGTGGCGAGCTGCTGCACCCAGCCGTCGTCCTGTCCGTCGTAGTCCATGCACATCGAAGCCCCGACCACCTCGTCGCCGTCGAGGGCCACGCGCGAGAGCTCCGGCGCGAACGCCGAGTGGCCCAGGATGCGGATGCTCCATGTCTCGAACGTCGATGGCTCGCGGCCGGGCCATTCGTTGAACGCGTCCTCGATCACGCGAAACACGGCTGGGGCATCAGCGGGTTCGTAGGGCCGCACGACGATCCCGGCCGGGACCTCGACGACGGGCGGTGCCGCATCCAGCATCTTCTCCAGGATCCACGACGTCTGGAACGTGGCGTACCCGTGTCGCTCGAAGAGCCGATGCGCGGCGACATTCGCGTCCGTGACGACCTGGTACACGCGCGTCCGGCCTGCGGCCGTCGTTCGGTCCTCGGTCCAGCGGAGCACGGCGGCACCGAGCCCGCGGTCGAGGTGCTCGGGATGGACGTCCGCCTCGGCGCGGCCATCGGTCACGGCGGCCCATGCGACGATGTCGCTCGCATCTTCGATGACGAGGATGGCGCCGCCAGGCGGCGCGAGATCGAACGTCTGGGCGATGTCGCCCGGATCGACCTCACGGACGCCATCGATCGCCTGCTCGCAGGCCGCGACGAGGGCGACGATCCCGTCGACGTCTCCGCGTGTCGCTGCTCTGGCCGTCGAGGCCCCCAGGCAACCCGGGCAGTGCGATGACGCGGGCGTCGGTCATCGGCCTAGCCCGTCGGGCGGATCTTCCAGAACGAGTCCTTCTTCACGACCATGCCGTCGCGGAAGGTCCACAGGTCGCAGCCTCGGACCTCGATCCGCTGGCCATCGGTCGTCGTTCCGGACAGCGTCCACTCTGACGCGCCCCGATCGCCGTCCACGAAATGCTCGTCCTGCTGGTATCGGACATCGGGGATCCCGGCGAACCGGGCGGCGAAGGCCTCGCGGATCGCCTCTCGCCCGACGAACCGTGTCCCCCATGGCTCCGTTCCCCGCGGGCCCTCGAAGACGGCGTCGTCGGCGAAATGGACCATGATCCCGTCGAGGTCGTGCGTATCGAAGGCGGTGGCGATCGCCTTGAGCATCCGCATGCCGTCGTCGTGGTCCACGGCCCGAACCTCCTACTTCCAGGGCGACGGCAGGTGCGTCAGCGGCTCCCGGTCCGGCAGCACGTCCGTCTGGAGCGCCGGATCGGCGCCCGGGATGTAGCGGGGCTCGAGCCCCAGCTCCTGCAACACGATGTTCCGGCCTTGGGCGATCGCCGCCGCCTTGTAAAACGCGACGGTCCGGTTGCAGCCCTGGCGCCCGAAACCGCAATCCGACGAGAGCACCAGCTTGTCCGCCGGGATGGCCTCGAGCGCGCGCCGCACCCGCCCGGCGACGACGGACGGCAGGTCCGCCTGCAGCTGACGGTGGTTGACGACACCGACCGCGACCTTCTTGGTGAGGTTGCCCGCGTACGGCTTGAACAGGTCGATCTCGGCGAAGTCGCGCTCGGTCATCTCGACCGTCCAGACGTCGCCCTTGAGTCGATTGAGGTAGGTGTCGATCGAATTCGCGTACGACTCGCCGCTATAGACCTTCTGCATCATCGGGTTGCCCCAGCAGGTGTGGATCCAGACCTCGACGTCGTCGAGACCTTCGACCTCGTGGTTGAACGCCTCGACCATGAAGTCGAGCAGCTCCGTCTCCTCCGGGTGGAACGCAGCGGTGAAGTGGATCGTGGGCTCCTCGATCTGGATGACCTTGGCACCCGCGGCCGCGAGTTGGCGCAGCTCCGTGTTCATCGCCGTGGCCATGTCCCAGATGAGCTGCTTCTTGTCGTCGAGGTCGTACTCGGTCGTGTGGCTGTCGAGGAAGATCGCGAGGACCTGCGACGAGCAGGTCCCGAACTTGACGGGCTTGCCGGCACGAGCCTGGGCGATGCGCCAGAGCTTGGCGTACTCGAGCGGGTTCTTCGGGTCGTGTTCGACCTTGCCGACGACGCGCGGCCAGCGCCACGTCGTCTCGATCTCGTTCATCAGCGTGCCCGGCGGGAAGGCGAGAAGCGAGTCGCGCGAGCGCTCGTACTGGAGCTCTTCGTGCTCCAGGCCCTTCCATCGCTGGAGCGGGTAGTGATGCCAGGACCGGCCGGCGAAGTCCTCGTCGAGGTGATAGTCGCCGTTGGTCAGGATGTCGAGCCCGGCGCGGGTCTGGTCGGCGAGGACCGTCGCGTGCGCATCGAGGAACTGCTCACGGAAGCGGACGTCGAGCAGCGCGGTGTCGAGCGGGCGGCCCCACAGGCCTTGGTCGTACCAGCGCGGCCGCGGCCACGAGCCGGTGACGGTGGCCGGGAGCATCAGGTCCTTGGTCGCCGTGAGCATCGAGCGTGCGCCTCCTCGTCGAGATCGGGTGATGGGTCCGATGCTACGGGGTCCGAGGGCCGCGCGGCGCCCCCGCTGCGTTTCGTGCACCAGATGACCGAACCCGCGAACGAATGCCTCGCGGCCCCGCCAGGACGACAGATCTCGGCGCCGTTCGGTCTATCTCGTGCATCACGTGCGCGATCCGGGGCATGAGGGACCTGCTCGCGACGTTCCGTCGTCGGTTCGGTCATTGGATGCACGATGCGCGATCGAACGCGGGAACGACGCCGTCAGGTCCTCACTCCGATCGCTCTGACCAGTACAGGCACATCAGCTTGCCGTTCCTGGCCCATGTGAACTCGCGCATCGAGGGGTGGATCTTCGCGGCCACGGCGCGCGATGGCGCGTTGTCGGGGGCGACGATCGAGCAGACGACATCGAACTCGGTGTTGGCGAAGACCCAATCGACGCAGGCGCGAGCGGCCTCGGTGGCGTAGCCACGGCCCTGCTCCGACGGGACGATGTGGTACCCGACCTCCGGGATCACCCCGACATCGACCGGCTGGAGCATCGGACCGCAGTCGCCGAGGAACCGCCCGTCCGAGCGCCGGATGACGGCCCACAGCCCGAACCCGTCATCCTCGTATCGCCGCCGCTGCCGCTCGATCCAGGCGGCGACGCCGTCGCGGTCGTATGGCGCGGGGTAGTAGCGCATGGCCTCGGGATCGCCAAGGACCTCGAGGAGCGCGTCGACGTCATCGGGTTCGAGCTGTCGAAGGAACAGGCGGTCGGTCGTCAGGATCTCCGACATCGATCCCTAGTCCGGCTCGCCGTTCCGACGTCGACGAAACCAGGCCGCGACCCAGATCATCGCCAGTGGGATCATGCCCACGCCCCAGATCACGGCCAGCAGCGACAGCCCGAAGGTGAGCGACGCGCTGTTGGCGGGCTCGGTGAAGGCCGCGAAGCCGAGGATCACGATGAGGGCCGTCCAGAACAGGATCAGCCACGTCGGTGAGCGCCACGGCATCCCGAAGGGCCTCCGGTCGAGGAGCGGCTCGCGGTCCCGCGGCTCGGTGCCCGTCGGGGCGCTGGACGGTCCGATGAGGAGCGACGGCCGGCGGCTCTTCATGGGTGTGCGGGCCGATCAACGAGCATCGGGCAACTCTCGCACCGGCCGCGGTACGAGAGTTGCTCAGCGACCTGTCGCCAGCGCCACGAGAAGGATCACCGTCGCGGCGACCCCGACCACCAGATCCAGCCACGTCCACGGCACTTCTCTGTAGCGCGACCGCGGCCCCGAGCCGAAGGCTCGAGCGTCCATCGCGAGGGCCATCCGGTCGCCGTGGCGGATCGCCAGCACCAGCAGGCCCACGAGGATCCGCGGGTGCCACGAACCTCGCAGGCCGCGCATCCGTCGAGCGGCGCGCAGGTTCGCGAGGTCGGCGCCGAACCGCGGGATCGCTCCGTACGCGGCCAGCGCGCCATACGCGAACCGCTCCGAGACGCGGGCCTGTTGCACGAGCGCATCCACCAACCGCGTCGAGTCGGTCGTCAGCGCGAACACGGCCCCGACCGCGCCGATCGCGACCACCCGAAGCCCGAGTCCGATGCCCGCCTGGAGCGCCTCCTGCGTGACCCGCCACGGCCCCAGCGTCGCGATGGTCGTCGAGGCGGGGTCCGCGTTCGCCACCCCGAACAGCGTGTTGAAGAACGCGATCCCGAACGCCACCAGCCACAGCGGCGCGACGGCCGACGCCAGCACGTTCGGTGGCACCCGACCGACGGTCATGGCCGCGACGACGGCCCCGGCGGTCAGCACGATCGGTGGCAGCCACGCGTTCGTCGTCGCGAGCCCGACGAGCCACACGAGCGCGATCGCAAGCTTGAGGACCGGGCTGGTCCGACCGAGAACGCTATCGAGCTGGGCGGGCGCCAGATCCCGGGCCGCGATCACGCGAGCACCCGCCCGCCGGCGATCGTCACGACGCGGGTCGCGACGTCCGCCACGAACCGTCGGTCGTGGGTGGCCACGACCAGGGCTGCGCCGCGGTCCAGGTGCTCCTCGAGGATCCGGAGGAGCGATTCGTAGCCGAGTCGATCCTGGCCGAACGTGGGCTCGTCGAGCACGAGGAGGTCGGGCGAGCGTACGAGCGTGCAGGCGAGGCTGAGGCGGCGCGCCTCACCGCCACTGAGCTTGTATGGACTCCGCTCCCCGAAGACGTTGAGGGGCAAGGCGAGCCGCTCCATCAACGCCGACGCCGCCACGCGCTCCGCGTCCGACAACCCGAGCATCACCTCGTCCACCACCCGATCCGTGAGGAACCCTGATTCCGGGTCCTGGAACACGTACCCGGCACGCCTGGCCAGGACCGCCGCCGACAACTTCGACGGATCGTTGCCGTCGAGACGGACTTCGCCGCGATCCGGCCGCAGCAGACCGACGAGCAGGCGCCCGAGGGTGGACTTGCCGCTGCCGTTGGCGCCGAGGAGGGCGAGGCGCTCCCCTGCCCTGACCTCGAGGTCGACGTCCTGGAGCACGGGGGCTGCTCGTTCGTAGCCGAAGGAAACCCCGCGAGCGATGACGCTCGGCCGCATCACGCTGCGTCGGCGCGTAACCGACCGCCTCCGCCCGGCTCCCGATATGCGGCCGAACGTCATCAACGACGGGGTTGGATCTGCCGCGCGGAGCACCCGGCAGCCACGTTCCCGCCGCGGCCATCCGCTCCCCCGATCGCGCGAGCACGACCGCAGGCGCGCCCACGTCGATCACGGACCCATCGCGATCCAACGCCAGCACGAGATCGGCGAGCGGCCACGCATCCTCGACGTGATGCTCGATCAGCACCATCGTCGTCGAACCCGCCGCGCGAAGCGCCCGTAATCGATCGAACAAGGACGCCGCCCCCTCCGGATCCAGGTTCGCGGTGGGCTCGTCGAGCACGAGACAGCCCGGCGACGCGGCCAACACGCCCGCCAGCGCCAGCCGTTGTTGCTGCCCGCCCGAGAGTCGATTCGATCGGCGTCGCTCCAGGCCCGCCAGCCCCGCATCGGCGATGACCTCGGGCACCCGGACCCGCATCGCGGCCGGATCCCAACCCCGGTTCTCCAGCCCGAACGCGACCTCGTCCTCGACCCGCTCCATGACGAGCTGGCTCTCGGGGTCCTGGAACACGATGCCGACCCGCGCCGCGAGCGCGGCGGGCTCGTAGGCCACGGTCTCGACGCCGGCGACGGCGAGCGACCCCGTCATCGATGACCGGATCTCGCGCGGGCACCAGGCCGGCGACGGCGAGGCCGAACGTGCTCTTGCCGCTCCCCGACGGCCCGACCACGAGCAGGCACGCCCCCGCCGGCACGGCGACGCTGACGCTGGTCAGGGCCGCCCGAGCCGCCCCGGCATACGCGATGGTGAGGTCGCGCGCGACGACCTCGACCGGCGATGCGGGCACGAACCCAGAGGCCGCCGCTCCTGGAGACGTCAGTCCGGGAAGCCCTCGAGCACGCCTGCCCGCCGCAGCGCCCGTGTCAGCAGCACGGTCCCGCCGGCGGCCACGACGGCCGCGGAGATCGACCATGGCGATGCCGCGAACGATCTGGATCGTCGTGTCGGTGTCGGTGTAGTACAGGACCCAGTCATGGAGCCAGGCCGCCAGCGCGCTCGCGGACGCGGCCACGACCAGCACGGGGAACGACCAGATCCGATACAGGGTGAACGCGAACACGAGTTCCGCGGCGGCGCCCTGGAGGAACCCGGACAGCAGGGCATCGGCCCCGAACTGGCTCCCGATCAGCGCCGAGACCCCGGCGGCGACCATCTCCGCGAACAACGCGGCCCCGGGCTTGCGGACGATGTACGGCGCGAGGACGGCCGGCACGAGCCACACGCCGTAGAGCAGGTCCTTGAGCGGCGGGGCGAAGGCGAAGACGGGCGTGGCCGCTTCCCAGGCGAGGTTCCAGGCCTGGAACACGACACCGAAGGCCACGCCGATGACCGCGGTCACGACGATGTCGCGCGTCCGCCAGCGGGTGTCGGGCAGGGGCTGTGACGCGTTGGCGGGATACGTGGTGGCCATGCGGGCCGTCCTCCGATTCGGTCTCCGGGACGGCGTCAACGAGTTCGATCGAGGGTTCGGGTCGATCGGGCCTGCTTCCTTCGCCGGTACGAACCGGATCAGGTTCCGCGGGTCTGTGGCCTTGCCACACTCTCAGCGCTCGAGGCGCTCCCCGGAGGCATATTCGATTAGGCGGGGAGCGTACCACGCGCCACGACCTGCTCCCGGAGCCAGCCGATGATGTCGTCGATGACCTGCGCGCCTTCGGGCTCGTTGTGGAGTTCGTGGCGCAGACCCGGGTACGTCCGGCGCTCGACGCCCGGGGCGCCCTCGAACCCTTCCGATGCCGTCGACGGCACGAGCCCGTCATCGAGGCCATGGAGGACGAGGGTCGGGATGCCCAGGCCCTGCGGAGCCGCGGCGCGGACCCGGTCCTGCTCGGCGAACGCGGCCGCGCCCATCCGGGTCGTGCTGGTCTTGACGCACAGCGGGTCCGCCGCCGTCTTCGCGGACACGGACGGGTCGCGCGAGATCGTGTCGCCATCGATGCCGTTGGGGATGCTCAGCGTCGGCAGCACGCGGCTCGCGACCTTGGCCAGGGTGTGCTTCCACGAGGCGAGCGTGTCATCGAGGCCAGGCGACGAGAGCACGACGAGGTCGGGCTTCGGCCGCGGGGAAAGGCAGTACCCCGTCACGATCAGGCCGCCCATCGAATGGCCATACAGGACGACGGGTCGGCCGCCCGCGGCGGCACGCACGGCCGCCAGCCGCTCCCCGAGGTCGTCGTGGAACTGGCTCCACCGCTCGACATCGCCGCGACGGCCCCCGGAGCCACCCTGGCCGCGGTGGTCGTACGCAAAGACGTCAAGGCCGGCGGCCGCCATCTGGTCGCCGACATGCTCGTAGCGGCCGGAGTGTTCGCCCAGACCGTGGACCAGCAGGACCGACGCCCACGGCTGTCCGGCCCACGCGCCACCGGCCTCGGCCTCGTCGGCCGGCCAGTGTCGGGTCAGGAGGCTCGTCCCGTCGGCCGTGGTCGCACGGCCCGCGATCGATGGCATGGCGTGAGCCTACGGCGTCCGACCCGGCCCGGTGTGGCTACCATGCGTCCATGGGTGTGCAGACGGCTGGGTCGAACTCGGCGATCGATTCTTCGTGCGCCGGTACACGTTCTACGACCAGAACATCGGGGTCGTGCTGGGTCGCGGAGAGGCCCTCGTCATCGATACCCGCTCCACGCATGTCCAGGCACAGGAGATCCTCGACGACCTCCGCGAGCTGACCCGCGACCCGGTGACGGTCGTCGTGGACACGCACGCCCACTTCGATCACGCCTTCGGGAATCACGCGTCTTCCGGCCGGCCACGATCTGGGGACAGGCCGGGTAGCGTCCCGTTCCTGGCACGGACCGGGGAGCAGCGACGGGCCAGGATCGCCGCCTCGGAACCGGAGATCGCCGCGGATCTCGCGGACGTCATCATCGATCCACCCGATCGAACATTCGAGGACGCGGCCACGATCGAAGTCGGCGGGCGCGCCGTGGAGCTGCGCTTCCTGGGACGCGGCCACACCGATCACGACGCGGTCATCACGGTCCCCGGCACGGACGTCGTGTGGGCAGGTGACCTCCTCGAAGGCGGGGCCGTGCCGTTCTTCAATGACGGCTACCCGCTCGCATTGGCCCGCGACCGCGACGGCGCTCGCGGCCCTGATGGACCCCGAACGCGGCATCGTCGTCCCGGGCCATGGAGACCACGCCGGCGTCGAGTTCGCCCTGGCCCACGCCACGTCCTTCACCGCCGTGGCCGATCTCGGCCGTCGGGTCGTGGCCGGCGAGATCACGCTCGATGACGCTGTCGCGGAGCATCCGTTCCCGGACTTCCCGGTCGAGGAAGGACGCCCGCCCATCGAGCGGGCCATCGCACAACTGGAGGGCACGTTCACATGACCGACCGACCGTTCGACGCCCACATCATCGAGCGCGACGCCCAGCCGACGCTGGCCGTTCGATTCCAGCTGCCGATGTCGGAAGTCGACATGAGCGTGATCTTCCCGCGTGAGCTGCCGCGGCTCTTCGGCCAGGTCGGCGCCCTCGGGCACACGATCGCGGGCGCGCCCTACGGCCGCTACTACGCGTGGGGCGGCGAGGACGTCGACTTCGAGATCGGGATCGTGGTGGATCGTCCGGTCGATTCGGTGCCGCCGCTCCGCGAGGTCCCGAATGGGGACCTGGGCGCGTCCGAGCTCCCCGCCGGTCCGACGGCCGTGGCGACGAACTGGGGCTCGTACGAGGGCCTGCCGAATACGTACATGCGCCTCGGCGACTGGATCCACGAGCAGGGCCGCGAGAGCGGCATCGGCCCGTGGGAGTCGTACGAGGACGATCCGATGTCCGTCGCCGATCAGGACGACCTTCGCACCGAGGTCTGCTACCCGCTCGTGTAGCGGCCGAACCTAGCTCGCGACGCGGACCACCCAGCGGCCGCGGGCGGCGCCGGCCACGATCCCATCGAGCGCGGGCTCGAGCGTATCGAGCGTGACCTCCTCCACGTGCTCCCCGAGCGCGCGCGGCCGCAGGTCCGTGGCGAGGCGATCCCAGATGTGGCGCCGTCGGGCGATCGGCACGTTCACCGAGTCCATACCGAGCAGGGCCGCTCCCCGCAGGATGAACGGGAACACGGTCGTCTCGAGCTTGGGGCCACCCGCGTTGCCGCTCGAAGCCACGGCCGCGCCAGTCTTGAGGGTCCGCAGCACGTACGGGAGCGTCGCCCCACCGACGGCGTCCACGGCCCCGGCCCACCGCTCCGATTCGAGCGGCTTGCCCGCGGCGGTCACCTCGTCCCGGGTCAGGATCCCGGCCGCGCCCAGCGCCGTGAGTCGCGCCGCCTCGTCCGGCTTGCCGGTCGCGGCCCAGACCTCGTAGCCTCGGTCCGCGAGGATCGCGAGTGCCGTGCCGCCGACGCCGCCACTCGCGCCCGTGACCAGGACCGGGCCGTCATCGGGGTTCAGGCCACGTTCTTCCAGCGCCACGACCGACATGCCCGCGGTGAAGCCGGCCGTACCGATGGCCATCGCGTCGCGGGCGCTCAGTCCCGGCGCGAGCGGCACCACCCAGCCCGCGGGGACGCGCTGGTATTCGCTGTAGCCGCCGTGTCGGCTGACACCCAGCTCGTAGCCGTGGGCGAGGACAGCTGTGCCGACGGCGATGCCTGGGTCGTCGCTCGCGATGACCTCGCCCGCCAGGTCGATGCCAGGGATCAGCGGGCTGATTCGCGCGACCTTGCCGTCCGCGCGGGTCGCCAGGCCGTCCTTGTAGTTGACGCTCGACCACTCGACCCGGATCTCTACCTCGCCCGGTGGCAGGTCTGTCTCGCTGAACTCGCGAACCCCTCTCGTGACCGCCGGCGCGCCGTCGGCGCCATCGATCTTTTCAGCGACATAGGCACGGAACGTGGCAGGGATCGCACTCATGCCCGAAGCGTAGCGCCGCGAACCAGCCGACGCGCGGGCGCGGCCCTTCGCACGTCATGCGCCGGACGCATGAGCCAAGCGTCAAACGGCGCCCAACGTTGCGCACATCGGCCGAGCGTGCTCGCGTCATGCGCGAGGCGCATCACGTGCGATGGACGCGGCGTGCGGCTAGAGCACGCGCCGGCGGTCCGCGGCCGAGCGGACCGACCGTCGGGCCCGCCTCTTGTGCGGGCGGCGGGAGGCTTGGCCGCGGGCGCAGGCCTAGATTGCGATTTGGGTGTGGCGGTTGACGCCACAAGCAACCTGCGGCACCATCCCGGAGCGATGACCCACACCCAAGTCTCCTGGAACATGTGTATGCGCTGGCGGCCCCGCCGTGCGGAGGATGGGGTCTGAGGTCACGCGCTACTCGATGACGTAGGAGCGGGACCCAGACACCGGTCCCGGGGCCGCGGACTCCATTCGGAGCCGCGGCTATTTGTTTGTCCTCCGAACCACGCGACGGGTGTCCGCCGGACCGCTCACCGGGACCACCCACCAGTCGCCAACGACGGAGAGGCACACGACATGAGCGAACTCGACCCGACCACATTCCGCCCCGAAACGCGCGCCCTGCACAGCGGTCAGAAGCCGGACCCGACCACCAATGCCCGCGCGGTCCCGATCTACGCCACGACGAGCTACGTCTTCGACGACGCGGCCCATGCGGCCCGCCTCTTCGGGCTCCAGGAATTCGGGAACATCTACACCCGGATCATGAATCCGACGACCGACGTGTTCGAGCAGCGCGTGGCGGCCCTCGAAGGCGGCGTCGCCGCCCTGGGCGTCAGCCTCGGGCCAGGCTGCCGAGACGCTCTCGATCCTCAACATCGCCCGAGCCGGCGACAACATCGTCAGCTCCTCCAGCCTGTACGGCGGCACGTACAACCTGTTCACCCACACGCTGCCCAAGATCGGCATCACGACGACGTACGTGGACGGCTCTGACCCCTCGGCGTTCGGGCGCGCGATCAACGAGAAGACCAAGGCCGTCTTCCTCGAGCTCATCGGCAACCCGCGGCTCGATGTCCACGACCTGGCCTCGATCGCGGACGTCGCCCACGCCCGTGGCGTGCCGGTCATCGTCGACAACACGTTCGCCCCGCTCATCGCCCAGCCGATCAAGCACGGCGCGGACATCGTCATCCACAGCGCGACGAAGTGGATCGGTGGCCACGGGACGGCCATCGGTGGCGTCGTCGTCGACGGTGGGACCTTCGATTGGGCCGCGAGCGAGCGGTTCAAGGAGGACTTCGTCGATCCCGATCCGTCGTATCACGGCATCAGCTACACGGCCGCGTTCGGCAACCTCGCCTTCATCCTGAAGCTGCGCGTCCAGGGATTGCGCGACATCGGTGCCGCGCTGAGCCCGTTCAACGCGTTCCTGTTCCTGCAGGGGCTCGAGACGCTGCCGCTGCGAATCACCCGCCACAGCGAGAACGCGCTGGCCGTGGCGAAGTGGCTGGAGACCCGCCCCGAGGTCACCTGGGTCAGCTACCCGGGCCTCGAGTCGCACCCGAGCTACAAGCAGGCCACGAAGTACCTCAAGGGCGGCTTCGGCGGCATCGTCACATTCGGCGTGAAGGGCGGTGTCGAGGCCGGTCGCCGGCTCATCGACAGCGTCCAGATCTTCTCGTTGCTCGCCAACGTGGGCGACGCGAAGTCGCTGATCATCCACCCGGCCTCCACGACGCACTCGCAGCTGGAGCCCGAGGAGCAGGTCTCGACCGGCGTGACCCCGGACCTCATCCGACTGTCGGTGGGTCTGGAGCATGTCGACGACCTGATCGCCGACCTCGAGCAGGCGCTGGCGGCCGCGACCGCCGAGAACCCGGCCGACGGGGAGCTCGTCGGCGCGGCCGGATGACCCTGGACGTCCCGACGACCCGGCCGGTCGAGGTCCCCGTGGCACTGCCCACGGGGACCGGCCGGCTCGAGTCGGTGTCGTTGGGGCGATTCGAACTCACGGACGGGACGCCACTCCCCGAGTTGGTCGTCGCGTACCGGCATGACGGCCCTCCCCCCGGGGAAGCGCCACAGATCGTGGTCGTCCACGCCCTCACGGGTTCCGCGGACGCGGCCGGGGACTGGTGGGAGCCACTCATCGGCCCGGGCCGAGCGCTCGATACCGACCGGTACGGCGTCCTGGGCGCCAACCTCCTCGGGGGGCGTTACGGGACCACCGGCCCGACCTCCATCGAGCCACGGGGCGGCGGCGCGTACGGTGCCCGCTTCCCGGCCATCTCGACGCGGGACCAGGCCGCCGCGCAGTGGCGGTTGCTCGATGCCCTCCGGATCGACGAGGTGGAGCTCGTGGTCGGTGGCTCGCTCGGTGGCATGGTCGCGCTCGAAGTCGCGGTCCAGCGGCCCGAGGCGGTTCGCCATGTCGTGCCCATCGCCGCCCCGGCCGCGACCGGTCCCGCTGGCCGTGGCCTGGAACCACCTCCAGATCCAGTTGGTGGAGCGGCTCGGACTCGAGGGCCTCTCGCTCGCCCGGCAACTGGCGATGACCACGTACCGCAGCGAGACCGATTTCGACGACCGATTCGGTCGTTCCCGCGAGCCCGATGGCCAGCTATCGATCGTCAGCTACCTCGAGCATCAGGGCGACAAGCTGATCGATCGATTCGATCCGGCCACGTACCGGACCCTGGCCGGCGCGATGGACCGGCACGATATCGGCGAGGGGCGCGGCGGGCTCCATGAGGCGTTGGCCCGTTTGGCCGCCGGCGGGTCGCGGCTGACCGGGATCGGGATCCAGGACGACATCCTGTACGGTCCGCACCAGGTCCGCGCCACGGTGGATGCCGCGGCGGCGGCGGGCGTGCCGGCCGGGCTACCGCGAGATCCGCTCCACGAAGGGCCACGACGCGTTCCTCGTCGAGTGGGATCAGCTCACCGACCTGCTGCGCGAGGCGCTCACACCGGGGAGTTGACGCTCCGCGACGAAATCGGTGTCTTCGGC
Source organism: uncultured Chloroflexia bacterium (assembly GCA_963724635.1). Lineage (GTDB taxonomy): Bacteria > Chloroflexota > Limnocylindria > Limnocylindrales > CSP1-4 > SPCO01. The sequence goes on along the minus strand of CAVRVI010000010.1, from coordinate 29,686 downwards.
TGATGACGCTCGGCCGCATCACACGGGTGGGCGCGCGGGGCGTCCGGCGATCGCTCAGCGCCTCGGGATATGCGTCCGAGCGTCATCGACGAACGAGATCGATTTCCGCCCGGTGCGGCGACCGCGGCGGAGCGCCGCTACGGCCGCGACGTCCCCGTCGGCGCTGAGCGTGTCGTGGGGTCGGGTCTGCTCGGCCCAGATGAACTCGCGCAGCGTCTTTCCTGAGTCGCGGACCCAGATCGCGCGTGTCTCGCCCCACGTATCGGTAATGCCACGGCTCGTACATGTAGCAGGTGACGCTGGTCTTGCCCTTGGGGTAGGACAGGATGAAGCCGTACTTCCAGGCGTTCGCCTTCATCCACTTTCCAGCCTTGGTCGTGGACCAGTCGGTCACGTCCCAGGGGGCGGGGCCGCCGTAGCTGCGGAAGTCCAGTGTGGTGCCGAGCTGGTGCTCGCTGTGGCCGGCTCGGGCGCTCTCCTTGAGGGCGTACTCGTACCCGTGCAGCCGCACCCAGTAGTCGAATGTTTCCTTCTGGGTCGCGTAGCTGCGGTAGGCGGACTGGACGGAGAGCCTCGCTCCGGCTTTCCGGGCCGCGCTGGCCATGGCCTTGAGGTCGGCGATCACGTGGGCCCGCACCTTGTATCCGCTGTTGAGCCCGGCATCGGCCGTGGATCGCAGGTCACCAGGGGCGTAGGTGCTGGCCAGCCGATAGCGCGAATCCAGCATCGATCGCGGCCAGTCGGCCAGCGTGCGGTGGAGCGTCAGCGTGTCCGCGACGGCGCACGACGGCAGTGGCGTGGCCGCGACCACGGTCCCGCTCGCGACCGTGAGCAGGCTCGCCAGCAACCCGACGCTCAGGAGCAGCGCGACCGAACGCGGTCGACGTACGGAGGTCCGTGGCATGGGCGGAAGTGTGGGGATACCGGCGGTCCGTGTCACTCCCCCGAACGTACCGCGGATCCCCGGTCCCGCCCAGAGCGGGCCATTCGGCCCTTCCCCGGCCGGCGTCCAGACGCGACCGTCAGGCATCGCATGCAGACCGACGAACGCGACTCCAGCCTCGACCGGACCGAGCCCGACGAACGCGATCCCGCCGATCGCGACACGGGGCCCGTGGCCCGCCTCGCTGTGACCCGTATCCTGCGGGCCGACCCGGGCGGGCTGTGTCGCGCGCTGGAGGATCCGCGCTGGCTGGGACGCCTGCTGGACGGCCCCGCGCTCACCCCCGGCCTGCGTCGGGTCGAGACCGATCTCGCCTTCGCGATGACCGGCGACCCTGAGAAGCTCACCTTCCGCAAGGCCGCGTACGTCGACCTGGGTGTGGCCTCGGTCAAGCCGGACGGGAGTTGTATCGGGCGCGTGGAATGGCGAGCCTCGACATTCGCGCCGCTGTTCCCGGTCTTCTCTGGCACGGTCACCGCCCACGACGGCGGGCTCCACCTCGAGGGCGTCTACGAGCCGCCGGGCGGCGGCGTGGGACTCGTCGTGGACCGGACCTTCCTGCACCACTTCGCCCGACGAACGGCGATCTGGTTCCTGGATCGGCTCATCGAGGAGCTCGCCGGCCAAGGCTGACGACCGGCCGTGGGCGGCCGATGCGCTATCATCCCTACCCCGCTGGCGCGTGGCTCAACGGTAGAGCACCTGACTCTGGATCAGGGGGTTCCAGGTTCGAATCCTGGCGCGCCAGCCATCTCCCCTGACCTCGGCCGGCGTCGGTCCATGCAACCATCGACGGCGCGATCGGGTTCTGGATACCGATGCACGCGACGACGACTTCGATGACCACCTTCGAGACCGCGCTCGGGCGCTGCGGCGTCCGCTGGACCGCCGCGGGGATCGTGGGCGTGTTGTTGCCATCCCGAGCGCTCGACGAGGCACGCGCCGCGGACGCGAGCGATGTCACGCCGTTCGTGCGGACCGCGATCGACGGGATGACGGCGGTGCTGGCCGGTGCGGCGCTCGACCTGCGCGACGTGCCGCTCGACCAGGACGACATCGACCCCTTCCGTCGGTCGGTCTACGCCGCGACCCGGGAGATCGCGCCAGGGACGACCCGAAGCTACGGCGAGATCGCCCGGGCGATGGGCCTGCAGCCGCCAGACGGCGCGCGCGACGTCGGTGCGGCGCTGGCCCGCAACCCCACCCCGATCATCGTCCCGTGCCATCGCGTCGTCGCGGCGAATGGCGCCCTGCACGGCTTCTCGGCGCCGGGTGGGCTCGCGACGAAGCGACGCATGCTCGAGCTCGAGGGAGCGCCCGGCCACGGGCAGCAGACGCTCTTCGGCTGAGGAGGCCGCGCAGAGGCGGCGAGTCTGTTTCACTTACCGGCGTGATCCACAACGACCCCGCTTCCCCGATCGACGCCGCCCCAGTCGAACCCGAGCGACGCGACTTCATCCGCGAGCAGGTCGCGTCGGACGTCCGGGCCGGCCGCCACGAGACGATCGTCACTCGCTTCCCGCCCGAGCCCAACGGCTATCTCCACATCGGTCACGCCAAGTCGATCTGCCTCAACTTCGGCGTTGCCGCGGAGTTCGGTGGCCGCTGCCACCTCCGGTTCGACGACACGAACCCGGCGAAGGAGGAGCAGGAGTACCTCGACGCCATCGAGGCCGACGTGCGCTGGCTGGGCTTCGACTGGGGCCCGCACCTCTACCACGCGTCCGACTACTTCGAGCAGCTCTACGACTGGGCGGTCCACCTGATTCGCAACGGCGCACGCCTACGTGGACGACCTGACCGCTGACGAGATCCGGGAGCATCGTGGCACGCTCGTGGAGGCCGGACGGGAGAGCCCGTGGCGAGACCGCCCGATCGAGGAGAACCTCGACCTGTTCGGCCGCATGCGCGCCGGCGAGTTCCCCGACGGGGCGCGCGTCCTGCGCGCCCGGATCGATATGGCCTCTCCGAACATCAACCTCCGCGATCCCGTGCTGTACCGGATCGTCCACGCGGCGCATCCGCGCACGGGTGACGCCTGGTCGATCTACCCGACCTACGACTTCGCCCACGGCCAGTCCGACGCGATCGAGGGCGTCACGCACTCGATCTGCACGCTCGAGTTCGAGGCCCATCGACCGCTCTACGACTGGCTCCTGGAGCATCTGCCCGTCCCCTCGCGGCCGCGCCAGATCGAATTCGCCCGGCTCAACCTCACCCACACGGTCCTTTCGAAGCGCGTGCTGCGAAAGCTCGTCGAAGAGGGCTACGTGCGCGGATGGGACGACCCGCGCATGCCCACGATCTCGGCCTTGCGCCGGCGTGGCTACCCCGCCGAGGGCATCCGCGAGTTCGCGGCCGTCATCGGCGTGGCCAAGGCGAACAGCGTCATCGAGATCGGCGTCCTTGAGCACGCCGTCCGCGAGGTGCTCAACCGCACGGCGCCCCGGCGGTTCGCGGTCCTCGATCCGATCAAGGTCGTCATCGAGGACTATCCCGAAAGCCAGGTCGAGTCGGTGGAGGTCGGAAACAACCCCGAGGATCCGTCGGCTGGATCGCGCACGGTGCCGTTCGGCCGCGAACTCTGGATCGAGCGCGACGACTTCCAGGAAGTGCCCGCGCCGAAGTTCTTCCGCCTGGCCCCCGGCCGCGAAGTCCGGCTGCGTGCCGCCTACTTCATCACCTGCCGCGACGTCGTCAAGGACGACACCGGCCGCGTCGTCGAACTGCGCTGCACGTACGACCCGTCGACCCGTGGCGGTGACGCGCCCGATGGCCGCCGCCCGAAGGCCACCCTCCACTGGGTCGCGGCCGCGGATGCGGTCCCCCTCGAGGTCCGTCTCTACGATCACCTCTTCGCCGTGGCTGACCCGGGGAGTGGCGGTCGCGACCTGTTCGCCGACCTCGATCCCGCATCCGAGACCATCGTGCCCGGTGCCGTCGGCGAGCCGAGCCTGGCTCAGCTCGCGCCCGGTGAGACGGTCCAGTTCGAGCGGCTGGGCTACTTCACCCCGGACCCCGATACGCGCCCCGGGGCGCTCGTGTTCGACCGGACCCTGACGCTCAAGGACACGTGGGCCAAGGTCCAGGCCAAGGGTGGCGCCGCCGCCGTGTAGACTCCGGGTCGCCCTCGAGGCGCCACTGGCGAGTGGCCAAGCGGTAAGGCGCCTGACTCTGGATCAGGAGATCGAAGGTTCGAATCCTTCCTCGCCAGCCATCCCTACCAGCCGTAGGGATCGGAGGACTCCCCACCACCACATCTGGTGGTCTCGTGCGGGAAGAGCGTGACGCGGGCTCCAAGAAGGAGCCGCGAGATGCCGCCGATGTTCACCTGATTCGACTTCCGGACGTTCACCTGATTCGCCAATTCGCGAAGTTCACCTGACTCCGCGTGCAGATAGGTGGCGGGCCGGTCGATCGGGTGGCCGAGGACCTCACCCTCACCACCGGTCGGCGTGATCAGGCCGAGCAGCATGCGGATGGTGGTGGATTTGCCGGCACCGTTCGGGCCGACGAACCCAGCCACCCCACCCTCGGGCAGGTCGAGGTCGATCTCGTTGACGGCCCGGAGGTCGCCGAAGTCCTTGGTCAGACCGGCTGTTCGGATCGAAGCCATGTGCCTACCGTCCCATCTGGATCTGCGATCGGTGTGGTGCGGCGGGGTCTGGCATCGACGCTGAGGCCGTGCGGGGCCAGGTCCAGGCGGAGCGCAGGATGTAGGCGAGGAGCAGCACCTCGAGTCACGACGGCGAGGCCGTAGAAGAGGATCCAGGACCCGGCGCCGAGCACGTTGAACATCGAGTAGGGGATGTAGAGCGTTGCCACGACGAGGTTCATGGCGCGGTTGACACGGGCGGGCAGCGTCGTGGAGAGCAGGATCATGAGGATCGGGATCGCCACGCTCGTGAGCGCAATGACTACGAAGCTTTGGCTGATGTCGAACTCGAAGACGACGCCGGCCAGGATGTCGTTGATGGCGCCGGGCTTGTACAGGTGGAGGTAGTCGACGTAGATGTAGAGGAACATGAAGCTGGTCCATGCTGCTGCGAGCTTCGCCCGCACCGGGATACCCGGGTCTTGCAGGGTGCTGATGCTGTTCGTTTCCTTGCTCATCGTCTTGCTCCTTCGCTCGGTGGTAGGCCCGGTGCGCAGCCAGCGGCGGCTGCACCCGGGATGGATGCGATGCGGTTGGCCGTTGCGTCGTATCCCGTCGCTCAGACGGTGATGACGACCTTGCCGCGGGTGTGGCCTGCCCCGACGTAGCGGAGGGCGTCGGCTGCTTCGCTCAGCCGGTAGGTGCGGTCGATGACCGGCGTGAGCTCCCCTGCCTCGAGCCAGCCGGTGAGAGTGCGCAGGTCCTGGTGCTTCTGGACTGAAGTGAACGGCCTGAGGGTCTGGCGGGTGACCAGCGATCGCGCGCGGGCCTTGACGTACCGGCCCAACGGGCCGATCCGGCGTCCTCCTCGGCCGCTGTTGGGGATGAGCGTGCCGGTCGGTGCCAGCGCGCTTCGTACCGCCTGCAGCGGTTGCGCTTCCACGTTGTCGAGGATGACGTCGTAGCGCCGTCCCGCCTGTGTGAAGTCCGTTCGCGTGTAGTCGATGACGTGCGCGGCGCCCAGGGACCGGACCAGCTCCACGTTGCGGGTGCTGCACACCCCGGTCACCTCTGCCCCCAACGCCTTGGCGATCTGCACGGCGAACGTCCCGACGCCCCCCGATGCGCCCGTGACGAGCACCGTGTGCCCCGGTTGCACGTGCGCGATGTCGCGCAGAGCCTGCAGCGCGGTGATCGCCGAGGTCGGCACCGCGGCCGCCTGCGCCATGGTCAGCCTGCCGGGCTTGCGCACGAGCTGGTCCGCGGGCACGCACGCGTACTCCGCCAGCGTCCCAGTGGTGCTCCAGCCGAACACCTCATCGCCCGGTTGCACATCAGTGACGTGATTGCCGACGGCCACCACCACGCCGGCCAGGTCTTTGCCGGGGATGGGGTGGCGTGGCCGACGCAGACCGAACGCCAGCCGCACGATGCTCGGCACGCCGGTCATCACGAAGTAGTCGCCGGGGTGGACCGAAGCGGCGCGGACGCCGACCAGGACGTCGCCGTCCCCCAAGGCCGGCCGGCCCACATCGGTGTACTCGAGCATTTCGGGAGGCCCGTAGCGGCGTTGCACGACAGCCTTCATCCCCGCGTCGGCCAGCAAGGCGTCGCCGGCAAGGGCTTGGTCGCGGTCGCTGGTTGTTTCCATGGTCATCTCTGGCTCCTTGACTTCGAATCGCTTACATCATAAGCGTATGGCATAAGCGTATGACATAAGCTATCATGGCGTCAAGGGGCACTCGAGGAGAACACTGATGACACGCTGCATGACTCAGAAGCGAGCGCCGCTCACCCGGGACCGCGTGCTGCGGGCGGCGCTGGAGCTCGCCGACGAGGGCGGCACCACGGCGCTGACGATGCAGCGGATCGGGCGGCGGCTCGGCGTGGAGGCGATGTCGCTCTACCGACACGTTCGCAACAAGGACGACATCCTCGACGGGATCGTCGACCTGGTCTTCGCCGAGATCGAGCTGCCGGCAGATCGCTCGAACTGGCGAACGGTGCTCCGTGCCCAATCGATCTCGACCCGCGCGGCCCTGCGCCGGCATCCTTGGGCGATCGCGCTCATGGAATCGCGGGTGACGCCGGGCCCGGCCAACCTCCGCACACACGAGGACACCATCACGGTCCTGCTCGACGCCGGGTGCTCGGCGGTCATGGCGACGCACGCCTACAACCTCGTCGACAGCTACGTTCTAGGGTTCGCGCTCCAGGAGGTGAACATGCAGTTCAGCAACGCCGAGGAGCTGTCAGCGGTGGTCGCCCAGGTGCCTGCGGATGCGTACCCGAACCTCGCGCGTGTCGGCAGTGAGCTGCTCGCGTCCGGCTTCGACTACGCCGACGAGTTCGAGTTTGGGCTCGACCTCATCCTTGACGCCATCGGGCCGGTCCTGCAGGGAGCCTGATCCCGGTCGACCGGTCAGCGGGCCGGCCCACTCGCTTCTGATGTCGGAGTAGTGGGAACGCGGGAACCGCTCGCCTTCCCAACCGTCGCCGAGCGCGAACAGTCGATCCGAGTTACTTGAACGAATGACGTTCACCTGACTCCGTCCGGCATGTTCAACCTGATTACCCGCCGGACCGACGAGATCCGAGTCCGCGCCACGCTCAGACCGCACCGACCATCGGCAGAAACGTCGGGAGTCCTCTGGATCAGGAGATCGAAGGTTCGAATCCTTCCTCGCCAGCCAATCCTGCCGACAGCTCGTCGCGGCGGCGCGTCAGGAAGGCGATCTCGGCAGCGTTGTCGGCCAGCTCGATGGCTCGGTCGTACGCCAGCCGCGACTCTTCGCTCCGGCCGACCCGGCGTAGCAGATCGGCGCGGGTCGCGTGGAAGGCGTGGTAGCCGTCGAGGTCGAGCCGGTCGACGGCAGCGAGCGCCACCTCGGGCCCGTCCAGCTCGGCGACCGCGATCGCCCGGTTGAGGGCCACGATGGGTGACGGGTCGAGCCGGACCAGCTGGTCGTAGAGCGCCACCACCTGGAACCAGTCGGTGTCACGGACGTCCCTGGCCGACGGTGTGGACGGCATTGATCGCCGCCAGGATCTGGTAGCGACCCGGTGGCGGGCCGCCGGCCGCGACCACCTCCAGCCGGGACCGCACCAGGGCATGGCCCTCCGAGAGGAGCTGCCGGTCCCAGGCGCCCCGGTCCTGCTCGTCGAGCCGGACCAGCTCGCCGGTCGCCGAGACCCGTGCGGCCCGCCGCGCCTCGATCAGGAGCATCAACGCCAGCAGACCGACCACCTCGCCGTCCTCCGGCAGGAGATCACCGACCAGTCGGGTCAGCCGGATCGCCTCGGTGGTGAGGTCGCTGCGGACGGGATCCTGCGTGGGAGCCGGAGGACAGGTAGCCCTCGTTGAAGACCAGGAAGAGGACCGCCAGCACGCCGCTGACCCGCAGCGGCAGGTCCTCGGGCTCGGGGACCCTGTACGGGATGTGCGCGGCCTTGATCTTGTGCTTCGCCCGCGTGATCCGCTGGCCCATCGCGGTCTCCTGGACCAGGAACGCCTTCGCGATCTCCGGGACCGTGAGGCCACCCACCATCCGCAGCGTCAGCGCGACGCGGCTCTCGGGAGCCAGCGCCGGGTGGCAGCACGTGAAGAGCAGCCGGAGCACGTCGTCGTCGATGGCACCGAGGGGCTCTGGCGGTGCGTCGTCGTACATCGCGTGAGCCTCCTGCTGCTTCTCGTCACGCCTGGACTCGCGGCGGTACCGGTCGATCGCCTTGCGGTTGGCGGTGGTCGTGAGCCACGCGCCGGGATTGGGTGGCACGCCGTCGAGCGGCCAGCGCTCGACGGCGACCGCGAACGCCTCGGCCGCGGCGTCCTCGGCGATGTCGAGATCGCCGAAACGCCGGGCCAGGGCCGCCACGACCCGCGCCCACTCCTCGTGGTGGGCGCGGATGATCGCCTCGTCGACGGGCGTGCTCACGCCCAGGGACGACGGATGGACGACCTGGCTCACTCGCGCGGCCAGCGTGGAAGGGCCGCACCTCGACCCTGCGCCGGCAGGCCCTGGACCCCTCCGCGGCGAGCTTGAGCGCGACGTCGAGGTCGGGGGCCTCGATGATCCAGAGGCCGATGACGTACTCCTTGGTCTCCACGTATGGCCCGTCCGTGAAGATCGGGGTCTCACCCTGACCGTCGACCACGGTCGCGGTCGTCGGGTCGCTGAGCCCGTTGGCGAAGACGAAGTAGCCCTCGGCCGCCAGCTTGTCGTTGAACCGTCCCGTCGCTTCCCAGGCGGCCTGGGCCGCCTCGGCCGACTCGTAGCCGCCGACGCTCGGGTCCTCGTAGTCGGACTCGGTGTCGAGGACCGAGAGCAGGTACTGCGCCATGGCTGGACTCCTTGTGTCGCGGCGGCCGCTCTGACCGCCTCTCACTCGTGGCTACGAACGGGTTCGACGCCATCCGACACGCTGGCCGTCGATCTTGCAAGGATATTTCGGGCGACCGGTGACGCCGCTCCACCGGTCTCTCCGGCACGGGCGCGCAAGGCTGGTCGCAGGACTCCCCGGGCGTCATCGGCGCGGTCGCGTCCTTCGACGGGTTCTCGACGAGCCTGGGTCGCTGACCGACCGCCACCGAAGGGTTGCCGCGGGCCGCCAGGTCAGGACGGCACTTCCGCGGTCGCGGTCCTCACGGTCGCTGGCGCTGGGCGATGATCTCGTCGACCCATGCCCGCAGCCGTCCGAGGTGTTCGGTGTAGTGGTCACAGCCGGACTTGCGGATCCACCAGGCGGCCTCGGCATCGGGGGCGCGCAGGCGCGACCACTCGTCGACCATCCGCGATCGGCCGGCCGTCGCCTGCACCCAGGCGACTTCCCAGGGTTGATCCGCCATGGCCGCGAGGAACCGCGCGTTCAGCCCATCGATATCGACCTCGTGGCCCTCGTACGTCCCGGCGCTGATCCGCTCGAACTGCACCTCGGCCTCGGCCAGCCATGTCCCGAGATGGGCGACCAGGTCGCGGACGGCCCAATCCGGGTCCGAGTAGTACCCGGGTCGGAGGCACTCATCGGGGGTCAACGACCGGACCAGGGCCGCGATCTCGTACCAGCCGTCGCGCTCGGCATCGATCTCCGCGGCATAGGGTGAGGATGCGGCCGGTCGATCCATCGTCGCGCCATCATCGCACCACAACGACGCGCAACGGGCGCCCGGCGATCGACTCACGCCCCGCCGGTGGCACCCCCGTAGCGGGTGGCCAGCGACCGGACGTGTGCCACGAGTTCCGCGGGCTCGCTGACCGTGAAGTCCACACCAAGCAGGCCGAGGTGGACCGCGAGCATCTCCAGGCTGTCGGCGCCCGCATCCAGGACGCAGGTCCGATCGTCGACGGCTGCCAGCGTCCCGACCCACGGGCCGATGCGCTCCGCCATGGCCGCCACCGGCGCGTGGACCGTGATGCGCGCCTGGTAGCGACGGCTGGTCGGCGGGACGCCGCGTGACACCAGGGCGGTGACCTCCGCGTCGGACAACTCGCGCTGCTCGAATCGCGGCCCCGGTGACATCCCGGGGAGGATCCGGTCCACGCGGAACGTGCGCCAGTCCTCCCGATCCGTGTCCCAGGCCACGAGATACCAGCGCTGGCCCCAGTTCACGATCCGCTGCGGCTCCACGCGTCGTTGGGTCCCGGCACCCTTCCTGTCGGAGTAGTCGAAGCGCAGCCGCGCGTGGTCGCGGCAGACGCGCGCGAGCTCGGTCAGCATCGCCGGGTCCACGGTCGGACCGGGGCGCTGGCGCACGTGCAGGGTCGACGCCTGGAGCGCGCTCACCTGGCTGCGCAGCCGGGGCGGGAGCACCTGCTCGAGCTTCGCGAGCGCGCGCAGCGACGTCTCCTCGATACCGGTCACCGCCCCGCTCGTGGCCGTCCGCAAGCCGATGGCGACCGCGACTGCCTCCTCGTCGTCGAGCAGCAGTGGCGGCAGCGTGGCCCCGGCTTCGAGTCGATAGCCACCGATCGACCCGCGTGTCGCGTGGACCGGATACCCCAGGGCCCGCAGTCGATCGATGTCGTTGCGGATGGTCCGCTGGCTGACTTCCAGACGGTCGGCAAGCTCCGTGCCCGTCCAGTCACGCGGCGTCTGGAGCAGGGAGAGCAGGCGGAGGAGTCGCGCGGAGGTGCTCATTCGTCATTCGGAAGAATACCTGACCATTAGGAACGAAACCGACCTATTTGACCGATACGCTCCAGACTCACGCAGCGAAAGGAGCACCGGTGTCGAACCAACCAGCACAGGCCGAGCTCGGGGCGACGGACCGCCCACCGATCGAGCTCCCCACCCCGTCCGGATGCGGGTCCTCGGGGCCGTGATGATCGGCGTCTTCCTGGCCGCCCTCGACCAGACGGTCGTCGGGACGGCCCTCCCGCGGATCATCACCGACCTCGGCGGCAACGAGCTCTACACCTGGGCGTTCACGGCCTACCTGCTGACCTCGACGATCAGCGGTCCGCTCTACGGCAAGCTCTCGGACCTGTTCGGCCGCCGGCCGATCTTCCTCTTCGGGATCGGCGTCTTCATGGTCGGCTCGCTGCTTGCGGGTCTCTCGCAGGAGATGTGGCAGCTCGTCGGCGCACGCGGCGTCCAGGGCCTTGGCGCGGGCGCGCTCTTCCCGATCGCGCTCGCGGTCATCGCCGACCTCTTCGCGCCGTCGGAACGCGGGCGGTATCAGGGGCTCTTCGGGGCCGTGTTCGGACTGTCGGTGCTCGTCGGCCCGGCCATCGGCGGCCTGATAACGGACCTGATCGGCTGGCCGTTCGTGTTCTTCTTCAACCTGCCGGTCGGCGCGCTCGTCTTCGTGATGGTCCGGCGCAACCTGCCGCTCTACCACCCCGCCGGCGACCGGCCGAGGGTCGACTACCTCGGCGCGGCCCTGTTCGCGGGCGCGCTCGTCCCGATCCTGATCGGACTCACCAACAAGCAGACGGCGGCCTGGGCCGACCCGACGGTCGGTGGACTCATCGGGCTCGGCGCGTTGATCCTCGTCGCGTTCCTCGTCGTCGAGACGCGCGTCGCGGAGCCGATCGTGCCATTGGGCCTGTTCCGGAATTGATCGTTCTCGGTGTCCGTGGCGGCGGTGTTCCTGGCGTCGTTCGGCTTCTTCGCCACGGTCGTGTTCCTGCCACGCTGGTTCCAGATCGTGGCCGGCTCGTCGGCGACGGTGTCCGGCTACCAGATGCTGCCGCTCCTCGGGGGCCTGATCTTCAGTGCCGTGGCCTCGGGTCAGATCGTGAGCCGGACCGGTCACTACCGGCTGCTGACGTTCGGGGCTCTCGTGGCGATGGCCAGCGGCCTGTTCATGCTGACCCACCTGCGGGTCGACACGCCGATCCCGGTCCTGTGGGCCTGGATGTTCGTGACCGGCCTGGGCGTCGGGCCGACCTTCGCGGTCTTCCCGCTCATCGTCCAGAACAACGTCGCCATCCGCCAGATCGGCACGGCGACCAGCAACCTCACGTTCTTCCAGCAGGTCGGCGGCACGGTTGGTCTGGCCCTGACCGGGACGATCTTCGCATCGTCGATGGTCGACGAGGTGCCGCGTCAGATCGGTGCTGCGGGCATCCCGCCCGAGGTCGCCGGCGCACTCGCCGGCGCGGGCGGCGGTCTGGATCAGCTGCTCGGCGTCGGCGACATGGGCGCTGCCCTCCTCGCGTCGATCCCGGACGACGTCCGTGCCCAGGTGGCGCCATACGTGCCGGCAATCGTGGAGGCGATCCACGCGGCCTTCTCGATCGCGACGTCGAGCACGTTCGTACTTGGGATCGGGGCGACGGCCGTGGCGGCAGGTCTCGTGCTGTTCCTGCGGGAGGCACCGGCGCGTGCCGGCGCGCCGACCGACGACGGGGAGGTGATCGTCGCGCGTCCGGAGCGTGCACAGACCGCGATGTAGCGAGCTTCCTCGCCAGGACCAGTCAGGGACCGCCGTCGCCGGGACGGCGGTTCCTGCGCGTCGGCCGACCGGTCGCGGCGCGCTCGTCCGCCGTAACGCCGTGCGTCAGAGTCGGCGGCCCCTCGCCGCGTCCGCCACGAACTCCGCGTAGACCTGCTGGCTCGCCGCCGCGAAGAACCGTCGGCCGTCGCGGAGCGTGACCGCGAACGTGACGTCACGCGGCCGGCTGGCGATGACGGTGCCGGCCACCAGGCCGATGTCGCCACCGACCACCCAGCCCACCGCGGCGCCCGTGGCCGTCGCCACGGCCGGATCCAGGCCGCCCTGACGAGCGGGCTGGACGAGCACGATGTCGGTCCGGGGCAACCGGACATCGGGGAATCGATTGGTCGACATCGGCGCGAAGAGCGAGATCGTGCCGACGTCGGTGAAGCACGGCTTGGCGGCGAAGTCCCCATCGAGGACGCGGAAACTGGACACGAGGACCCCCTAGGACGTCGTGGTTGAACGGCTGTCGTCACGGTACAGCCGCTCGGCCCTCCATGCCCGCGATGGACCGACGGGTATCCTGACCCGATGACGGCCCCCACCACGACGACCGACTCCGACGCCACGACCTCCGACACGATCTCCGACGACGAGCGCCGCGCCCTGCGGGCGGGGTGCGACCGGGCGATCCAGCATGGCCTGGGGACGGCCGCCCAGGCCCTCGCCGAGCTGGCGATGCTGACCCCCGAAGAGTTGAGCGCCGACGATTATGGCGACGGCGGGACGGTCGGGATCCTCGAGTCCGAGGTGCGAACCCTGCTCGACAAGCCCGCCGCGGCCTTCATGCCGAGTGGCACGATGGCCCAGCAGATCGCGCTGCGGGTCCACGCGGACCGGCGGACGTCGCGGGTCATCGCCTTTCACCCCACCTGTCACCTGGAGCTCCACGAGGACAAGGCCTACCAGCGGTTGCACGGACTGGTCGGCCGCCCGCTGGGCGACGGCCGGGACCTCATCACGCTCGCCGACCTCGAGTCCGTCCGGGAGCCGATCGCCGCCCTGCTCATCGAGCTGCCGCAGCGCGAGATCGGTGGCCGCCTGCCTTCCTGGGACGATCTCGTCGCACTGGTCGAGGCGGCTCGGATCCGTGGTGCCGCCGTCCATCTCGATGGCGCGCGGCTCTGGGAGACGGGGCCGTACTACGGGCGGCCCCTGGCCGACATCGCGGGGCTGTTCGACAGCGTCTACGTCTCGTTCTACAAGGGCCTCGGGGGCATCTCCGGAAGCATGCTGCTCGGCGAACCGGACGTCGTGAACGAGGCCCGCGTCTGGCGCAAGCGGCACGGCGGCACGCTGTATCAGCTGTGGCCGTATGCGGCCGCCGGGCTGGTCGGACTGCGGACACGGCTCCCACGGATGGCCGCCTACGTCGAGCAGGCGCAGGCGATCGCGGCGGCGCTGCAGGGCATCGATGGTGTCGATGTCGTGCCCGACCCGCCCCAGACGCCGATGATGCATATCCACCTGCGGACGACGCCTTCGGACATCAGCGCCGGGGTCCGCAGGATGGCGATCGAGCAGCGGCTGTGGACCTGGGGCGGCTCCTCCCCGACCGACACGCCCGGGATCCGGCGCGTGGAGCTCACCGTCGGGGACGCCACGATGGCCCTTGCCCCCGATGAGGTCGCCGCGGCGGTCCGGGCCCTGCTTCCGGGATGAGCGAGCGCGAGCCGGCGAACCGCGACGCGATCCCCGCGTCATGGGCCGACGGCGCCGCGTACGAGCGCTACATCGGGCGGTGGAGCCGGCCGGTGGCGCACGAGTTCCTGGCCTGGCTGGCGGTCGAGCCGGACGGCACGTGGCTCGACGTCGGCTGTGGCACGGGGGCGCTGGTCGAGACCATCTTGCGCGACGCCGTTCCGCGGTCCGTCCTCGGGATCGATCGGTCGGCCGGGTTCATCGGCCTGGCGCGGGAACAGGTCGACGACGCCCGCGCCTCGTTCGCCGTCGGCGACGCGACGGCCCTCGAGGTCGAGGACGACGCCTTTGATGCCGTCGTCTCTGGCCTCGTGCTCAACTTCGTGCCGGAACCCGCGGCGATGGCCGCGGAGATGCTGCGGACGGCGCGGCCGGGTGGTGTCGTGGGCGCCTATGTGTGGGATTACGCGGGTCGCATGGACCTGATCCGGACCTTCTGGGATGCCGCGCGGACCATCGATCCGGGCGCGGCCGCGGTCGACCAGGGCGAACGGTTCCCGCTGTGCGCCCCTGGACCGCTCCATGCCCTGTTCAGCGACGCCGGCGCGGGTGAGGTCGCCACCCGAGCGATCGATATCCCGACCCGGTTCGTGGATTTCGACGACTACTGGCTGCCGTTCCTGGGCGGCCAGGGTCCGGCCCCGACGTACGCGGCAAGCCTTCCGACCGAGACGCTGGCCACCATACGAGACGAGGCGCGCCGCCGACTGCCGGTCGCGCCGGACGGCTCGATCGATCTCATCGCCCGGGCCTGGGCCGTGTCGGGTCGCCGTCCGACGTAGCGGCCGAATGACGGCCGCCGGTCCGGTCGGAGCCCTGCTGCGGACAGGGACCGTTTGACGGAATTGCCTCGCGGCCCGATGGTGGGGTGACTAGTCGCAGGCGCCGGGCTCTCATTCGCCGGTCCGCAGCGCGCGATGGATCGGACATCCCCATGGCTCGAACGCCCTTCTCGCGGCCTGCCGCGACCATCGTCGTCTGCAGTGACGGCTACTTCGACGTGTATCCGCCGATCGCTCGATCGAACGGGGACAAGCCCGCCTACCGGGGCCGGCTCGCGGAGCTCGGTGCCGGCATCCGGGGCGCCGACGACCGGCTCGCGGTCCGACCCGGATCGATCGCGCTGGCCGACGCGGTCACGGCGTGGTCCGCCGTGCACGGCGCGGCCGCGATCGGTGGCACCCTGGGTGGTGGCCGCGACGGGAACGAAGCCGAGCTCTAGTCGCTCAGGCCTGGGCGGGCTGCGCCTCGTCCAGCAACGGGAACAGGAACCGCTCCTCGCGTTCGACATGCGACCGTAGCAACGTCTCGAGCGCCGCGAGGTGCTGGACGAGCTTCGCACGCCTGATCGTGGTTCGGCTCGTGCCGGAGCGTCTCACGGTCCGTCTCGAGCCGGCTCGCGGCGGTCCGGATCTGGTGGTGCTCGAACCGCATCAACCGTGTCGCCCAGGGCGTGCCGGCGCGTCGATCGAACTCCGGATAGAGCCAGGTGTCCTCCCAGGCGGCATGTGGTTCGACGATGCGATCGACCCAGTCGAGGACGTCGAGCAGGACGATCGAGAGGTCCGGGGCGGCCATGGTCCCGACCGCCCGGGCGACGTCGTGGATGCGATCGATGCCGGGGCGCAGGTCGCGATGCTCATGCTCCACGAACGACCGCTCGGCGTTGAGGATCCGTGTGGATGGCGTCATCGGGACGCTCCCTTCGACCGTCGACGGGCCCGGACGGGTGGGCCGTTCTGTGCCATCGACTGTCGTCCCGTGCGGCGACGCGAGCCAGTGCCGTCGGTCATCACATGGACGGCGCCATGGCCCCCGGTCGGCCCGCCGCCTCGGCCGCCACGACCTCGACCGGCATGTCCAGCTCGGTCCGATAGTCAGACGGCGACACGTCGTCGCCGATCCCCGTCAGGTAGCGCTCGCGGATCGGCCCGACGGCCTGATATCCGTGGTCATCCACCCACTCGCTGAGGGCCGCGTAGGCTCCACCGAGCTCCTCGTATGGACCGACATGGAGCGTCCGGATCACGGTCGCGGCCGCCAGCGCGCTCGCGGCGATGCGCCCCTCGGTGGGCGCCGGACCGATGACCGGTACGCACACCTCGGCATCGATCAGCTCCGGCCCGAATGCGTGGTAGATCACGAAGGGCTGACCGGTCGCGACGATGCCATGTCGCCCGACGTGGGTGAACAGTTCCGGGAACGCGCCTCCGAGGAAGCCTGGGAATCGGTCCGGTTCGACGTGCTCGCGGATGGACAGGATGTCCATCGCCGGAATCTCGTGGGTCGTGAATTCGTACGGCATCTGACACCTCCGTGACCGTTCGGTCGCCGACCCGTCGAGTCTCCCGTCCGGGGCTACCGCCGGACAGTGCTGGGGCGCCTGTCCCGACCATGTCCGGTGGACCGAACGATTCGCGGCGCCTGATGGGGCCGTTCGGCCCGGGCCTGTCCGACCGATGGCCGATGCCTTCGTCCGGGCCGCGACCGACGCTGATGGCAAGCATCGACGCAGGAGGCTCGCATGGCGATCTCCCACACCCTGGTCTGGATCGACGCCCACGAGGCGATCATCGTCGGCCATCGCGGCGACGAGATCGTCATCGAGCGGATCGAGTCGGACGTTCCCGATCATCACCGTGCGACCGGCCATGTCCGGCATGACCCATCCGTCCGGCACGGGGGTGGCGGGAACGCCCCACATCCGTCCGGGGACCCGCAGCGCAACGAGCACCTGACCCGCTTCGTGCGGATCGTGGCCGACCGCCTCCCCGTGGCCGACGACCTCTCGATCCTGGGTCCGGGCACTGTCCGCGAGCACCTCACCCACGAGCTGATCGCAGCCGATGGCCGCCAGCACCGCACCCGGACCGTGGTCACGGCACCGGCCGAACGCCTGACCGACCGCCAGCTCGTCGCCCGACTCTGCCGCGAGGCAGGGGTCGAGCCGCGCCGGCGGACGGTGGGGGCCTACCGCTGGAGCGGGTACATGGCGACCGCTCGGCCGCGCCGACGCGAGGCCGTCCCCGTGCGCGTGACCGAGAAACCGGTCGGCGACCGCTCGCACCGTGGCGCGTCGATGGACGAATCCGCGCCCTAGTCGCACACTGCGCAGCGTGGCCAGCCTTGTGACCCGTCACGCATATCGCTACGCCCACGTGGTCCGCACCGTCCGTGCGGCGGGGGACGCTCCAGCCACGTGAAAGGCCGCCCGTCTCCCGCGGTCGCCGCCGCCTTGTCGTTCCTGCTGCCCGGTCTCGGCCAGATGGCCATCGGAGCGGTTCGACGTGGCCTCTTGCTGCTGATCCCGCTCGTGGTCGTGGGGATCCTCGTCGTGGCGATCTCCGGTGGCGGCATCACGGAGCTCGTCGACCTGGCGCTGGACCCCGCCGTGCTCGTCGCCTTCCTCGTGGTCAACATCCTGCTGACCGCATGGCACGTGTACGCGATCGTCGACGCCGAACGTGGCGCGATCGCCCTGGAGCCGGCGCCACGCGCTCCCCACCGTGGCGCGACCGCGGCCCTGATCGCGCTCGTCATCGCGACCATCGCGCTCCACGGCGCCGTGGAGGTCGTCGGCTACCAGGCCTATGCGACGCTCGACGACGTGTTCGTCTCGTCCAACGGCGACGACGCCCTGATCCCCGAGCCGAGCTTCGACGACGAAGGTGAGGCCGCGGCCACGGCGACACCTGTCCCGACGGCGACCCCCACGCCGGGTGCGACCGCTACCCCCGTGCCGACGCCGACACCCACGCCCACCCCCTCACCGACCCCCGGGCCGAAGTGGGCCAAGGATGGGCGGTTGAACCTGCTGCTCATCGGCAGCGACTCCGGTCCAGGCCGCTGGAGCCTGCGGACGGACACGATGATCGTGCTCAGCGTCGATCAGAAGACGGGGCGCGCGGCGATGTTCGGGATCCCGCGCAACATGACGGACGTGCCACTGCCCCCCGAGAGCAAGCGCGCCACGCCCAACGGCAGGTTCCCGGGCCTGCTCAATGCGCTCTATGTGTATGCCCAGGGCCACCCCGCGTATTTCCCGGGCAAGGACGGCGTGCGCGGTTTTCGGGCCGTGAGCGGGGCCATCCAGGAACTGGTCGGGGTCAAGCTTGATGCCATCGTGAAGATCGACCTCAACGGGTTCGTGAAGGTCGTGAATGCCCTCGGTGGGCTTTGGATCGACGTGCCGAAGCGGCTCGTGGACAACCGCTACCCGCTGGAGAACGGCAGCCACACCGTGCGCATCGTCATCAAGGCCGGCTGTCAGAAGCTGAACGGACACAATGCGCTGGCCTACGCGAGGTCGCGGCACCAGGACTCCGACTACGGGCGGATGAAGCGCCAGCAGGCCGTCCTCCTGGCGTTCGCCCACCAGAGCGACCCGATCGGCCTCCTCCCCAAGGTGCCGGAACTGCTCAAGATCGCGGGCGACCACCTGTGGACCACGCTGCCGCGCAAGGACATCGCAGGGCTGGCGCAGTTGGCGGCCCGGATCGATCCGAGTGACGTGGAGACGACCACGTTCACGCCGCCGAAATATCCGTCGCACATGACCACGGCCTGGATCAGGAAGATCCGCAAGGTCGTGCGCACGGCCTTCGATGGCCCCGCGCCAAAGCCCAAGCCGTCGCCCTCGGCGACCGAACCGATCGAGAAGTGCCGCGGCTGATCGGGCCGTGTCTCAGATCGCGAGCGAAGAACGCCGTCGCGGCACGACCGGACTGAGGCCGACTCCCCGACGCGGGACGAACGGACGGTCCGATCGGGCCCGCCCGTTCGCTCCCCCATCCCGCGCGGCCGCACCCCCAGCGCGACCGCGTAGGCGACGGGCCGGCGACGCGTTCCCGCCGTCGGCCCGTCGCCGGATCCGTCGGGTCAGCGGGCCACGATGACGGTGGTCGCCGCGTGGGTCGCGACGTGCTCGGACACGCTCCCCTGGAGCGCTCGCCCGATCAAGCCGAGGCCGCGCGCCCCGACGATGACGGCATCGACCGCGCGTTCCGCGGCGATCCGCTCGATGGTCTTGGCCGGATCACCCGACGACTCGACGAGTTCCGGCTCGATGCCGAGCTCGCGCAGCGCCTTCGCCGCTTCGAGCAGTTCCTGCTGATGGACCTCACGGTCGTCCCAGGGGTCGATCGGGGTGCGACCCGGATGGACCGGGACGACACTCACGACGGTGAGCGTCGCATCGAACTTCTTCGCGAGTTCTCCCGCCATGACCAGGGCCTTGTGCGCCGGCTCGCCGCCGTCGTAGGCCAGAAGGATGCGTTGCATCGGGGGTCTCCTTTCAAGCCTGATCCGCATCAGGCGGCAGCGGCCCGGCCGCGGCGGAGGTCGGATGCGTGGTCATGCCCAAGACTCCACCCGTGCGGAGCCCCTCGACAGTGCCGAACGTCACCTCGGAACGGGCCGTGCTGCCGATGTTCGCGGCTCCGCCAATCGCCACGATGCGGACATGTTGGACGACCTTCGGATCGCCGCCGACCGGCCGCTCACGATCGGCACGGTGATGACGCCTTTCCCCGTGGTGATCAACCTGGACACGCCCCTCGAGGAAGTCGCGGAGCTGCTGTCGCAGAACGACATCACGGGCGCACCCGTGGTGGACCCCGAGGGTCGCCTCGTCGGCGTGATCAGCCAGACCGATCTCGTCCGGACTGCCGCCGCCGGAACCATCGATGGTCGCGGCTGGGTCGGGTTCACGGCCCGCCACGTCATGACCCGGACACCCGTCAAGGCCAAGGCCGACATGCCCCTTGCCGATGCGGTCCGGCGCCTTGAGCGCCACGGGGTGCACCGCCTGGTCATCGTGGGCGATGACGACCTGACTCCCATCGGCATCGTCTCGATCAGCGACCTGTTGCCGCTCCTGGTGGACGCCGCCGAGATCTGAACGGCGGCGGAGCCGAGCGGGCGTAGCCGGCCGGCGGGTGGCCGCGGCCGAGAGCCGGCGGCCGGGGCCGGCGGCCGGCCGGCCATCGATTTCGTGTGAGTGCCCACGTCCATCGACCCAGGCGCCCCTCGCGTCCCCTTGGCGGCGTTTCGATGGCTCCCCGCCATGAAGCGCCGCGATGCCGCCGCTGGTCGACCGATCCGGCTCCGCTCTCGCGGGAATTGATGGCGCACAGCCATACGGGACGGAGCCATGTTCGCCGGAGCGAACGATCCCGGGCCCAAGCGGCGAGGCGGGCCGCACCACGCTTCCCCTTGGCGCGCGATGCACCCTATCGGCGAACGATCGGCCCGAATGTGGCGTCGGCAGGGGGCGACCCCGTCACACGACCGTCTTCGACCCGAAGACGTTCACTGCGGGCGAACAACGGGTGCCGCCGGGCCCCCGAACCCCTCGCGGCGGCCGCGCCATCGGTGTGACGGATGGCCGCGGCGAACGAGCCGAACGGCACGCGGCCGCCCACGACCACGGCCCGTACGGTGAGGTCCTGGAAGGAGGTGCCCCGATGCGGGCACGACCCATCGACGCCATCGACGCCCTGGCCGGGACCTGGTTCGGTTCCCGCCTGCCATCGGCCGCGCGCGAGCGGCTGGCACCCCATCTGCAGATCACGTCGTACGACGCCGGGACCGAGATCCTCCACGAAGGCGAGCCGATGGACCACCTCGGCATCGTCCTCAGCGGACGCGTCGCCCTCCGGCTGCGGGTCCCGGAGCGTGGCCCGACGACGATCCTCACCGTCGAGCCCGGCGACATCGTCGGCTGGTCCGCAGTCGTCCCGCCGCATCGAGCCTCGGACACCGCGGTCGCCATCCTCCCGACCGAGCTGCTGCTCATCGACGGCGCGGCGCTTCGTGCCGAGATGGCCGTCGATGCAGAGCTCGCGGCACCGGTCTATCTGTCGCTGCTCGAAGCGCTGGCGCGCCGGCTGACCGGCACACGCCTCCAGTTGCTTGACCTCTTCACGCCAGCCGGGAGCGAACCATGGTGAGCCCACGCTCGGCCACGGCGGGCGATATCGCCCCGCGGCCGATCCAGCCCGGACCCGATGACGTCCCGGGCTTCCTGCCCCGCGCCGACCTTGACCGATTACTGGATCGAACGCTGGCTGACCCGCGGCGCCCCGCCGGCGGAGGCGCAGGCGTCACCCTCACACGATCGCGCGCCGGGCTTCGCCCACCGCGCCGTCGTCGTCGGCTACGGCCCGGTCGGGCGCACGGTCACGCGGCTCCTCCAGGACAACGACATCGAGCCGACGATCGTCGAGATGAACCTGGACACCATCCGCGAAGTCCGCGACGCGGGCCTGCACGCGATCTACGGCGACGCCACCCACCCGTCCGTCCTCGGCGAGGCGCGGATCGCCGAGGCGCGGGCTTTCATCATCGCGGTGTCACCGCTCGATGGCGTCGAGGAGGCCTGCCGGCTGGCGCGCGCGCAGAACGCCGACATCCGCATCCTGGCCCGTGCCACGCACGTGCGCGAGGCGCGCCATCTGCGCGAGGCCGGCGCCGACGTCGTGTTCTCGGGCGAGGGCGAGGTCGCGCTCGCCTTCACGACCGAAATCCTCGGCGATCTCGGCGCCACCCCCGACCAGATCGATCGCGAGCGCGTGCGCGTCCGCGGCGAGCTGGCCTGATCGTCAGCGAGTCCCGGCCAGCGGAATCGGCGCCGCCGCCTGCGGATCGAGCGTGACGCCGAAGATCGCGGCCAGCGTCGGCGCCACCTGCGTGAGCCGGACGATGCCGAGGGAGCCGCGCCGCGTCACCGCCGGCCCGGCGAGGATCAGCGACGCGTGCAGGTCCTTGCGATCCGGCGCGAAGCCATGGCCGCCCTTCGACGTCGACGGCTTGCGCAGCGTGTCGTGGGCGTTGGCGGTGTAGAACCCGTCGGCCATGTCGATGCCGAACTGGGCGTCGGGATGGCCGCCGGCCCTGGCCATCCTCCGCGGTCCACACCGCGCGGATGCCGTTGGCGGGATCCTTCCGCAGCGTCTCGAGCAGCGCCGCCACCCGCGGCCGGTCGGCCGCGTCCTTGACGTAGACGTAGGCCGACCCTCCGGCCGAGTGGCTCCAGGCCCGCCAGCCGGTGACGGCGCCGGATGCGTCGACGTCGATCAGCCCGGCCTCCTTGAGCGCCGCGTTCGGCTGGAGCTGCGTCGTCAATGGCAGGAACCCGTGATCGCTGACGACCGCGATGGTCGTCTTCCCGCCGCCCGGCGCCTTGCGCGCCACCTCCACCAGCTCGCCGACGTAGCGGTCCATCAGCGCCATCGCCTCGAGCGCCTCCGGGGATCCCGGCCCGTAGGTGTGCTGCGCCGAGTCGAGCTCGATCAGGTGCAGCATCGTCAGGTTCGGCGCGTAGGTGCGCAGGATGAAGCTGGTGAGATCCGTCCGATCGCGATCGGTCTGCGGCCACGAGAACGGCGTGCCCCGGGCCAGCTCCGCGGCATCGAAGAGCGTGCGCGGCGTGCTGAGGCCGCGCAGGAGCTGCACGCCTTCCGGGTGGCGGCGACGTGCCCATGTATTCCGGCGCGTTGAAGTCGAGGTCCATCCCGATCGACACCGGCCACGTCACGCCGGCGGCGGTCAGGCCGCGGCCCCGCACCGCGCCCGGCAGCGTCTGCACCTGGATGGCGCGCGCGTACCGGTACCCGCGCCGTTCGAGCGGTTCTCCGGATCGAGGATGCGGTTGTCGTAGATGCCGTGGCGGGCCGGCTCGACGCCGGTGATCAGCGTCGTGTGCGACGGATAGGTGACGGTCGGCGTGACCCCGACGACGCCGTCGGCCCACACGCCCTCCTGCGCGAGGCGGCGCAGGTTCGGCGTGCGCGCGGCGAACGCCGGGTCGGTGTAGGACGACGGCTTCAGGCCGTCGACCGAGATCAGCAGGACGCGCGGCGCGTCGGGCGCGGCCGCGAGGGGCAGCAGGGCGACGACGGCAATGGCCGCCGCCGACAGGCATCGAACGAACGCGTGCTTCTGGTTCTGCAGCATGGGCAGCGCGATTCTAATCGCGAGTGCTCCCATGTCGGCGCGCGTGCACGACGGGCGGCCGTGAGGCCGCCCGTCCCCTGGGAATCGACGCGACAGCGACTAGTTCGAGCCCGTGCCGCAGGTCGGCGAGAGCATCTTCAGCGCGGTCACGTTCAGTGTCGGCAGCTTCATGTCGTCGGCGCTCACGCGGCCCGACGCCGCGGCGTCGCGGTCCGAGCTGGGCTTGTCCGACGTGGGCTTGTCGGCGGGGCTCATGTCAGGGGCGCTGTCGGACAGCGTCCCGGTCAATTCGACCTTGTGATTGAGGTGCTGGCTGAACGACACGCTCGAATCGGACGTCTTGAGCAGGAACGACGAGCCGGCCGGACGCGACGACGCGGCGGCGCTGCGTTCGATGTTGCTCAGGACGTGGTACTCAGACGAGGCGCCCGTCGAGCTCGGCGCGGCGGCGACCGGCGCGGCGGCGCTGCCCGCCCCCGAACCGCTGCCCGTGGCCGGCGCCATCGTCCGGCTGTCCCACGTCTTCAGGCAGCCCGTGACCGTGGTCGCGGTCTTGGCCATGTCGGCCATCGGCGACGGTGCGCGGGTCGCCGGCGCCTGCGTGGTTGGACTGGGGGTCGTCGGGCTCGGGGTCGTCGGAGGCGGACTGGTCGGGCTCGGCGAGGTCGGCTCGGTCGTCGGATCGGGTGGCCGCTGCGCCGGCTGGCTCGGCGGCGTCTGCTGGGTCGGTGGCGTCTGGGACGGCGGCTGTTGCGCCGCGAGACTCAGACCGGACATCGCGACGATGCTACACGCAGCGAAAAAGTGCTTCTTCATGTTGTGATCTCTCGGAAGCCGGACGGCTACGTCGTGCAGGCCGCCGGCGCGCGTGAACGGGCGGGATCGATGCCGACGCGCTGTTCGGCTCCAATCCACGAATGAACGAGTGACGAAACGTGTCCTACGAGCTCGGGCGTGGCCGCAGGGCGCGGGCCGCGACGAGCTGTTCGCGCAGCGCCGGCAGTTGCCGGGCTGCCCATTCCTTGATCTGCGTCGCGGCCGTCGCGGGACTCGGCCTCGAAGAGGGCCACGGCCGCCTCGCGGCTCGCGACCATCGCGGCGACGAACGCCGCGTCGAAGGCCGCTGCGGCTGCGAGCGCAGTACCGCCACGGCCTTCATCCCGTCGGGCGGCGGCCCTTCGGCCGTCGCTGCATCTGCGCTGGCCGCCGCGCTCGCCGTTTGGGGGGCCGGCGCGTTCGTCGACACCGGCTCCGCGCGAGGCGCGCCGGCGATCGGTGAGGTGCGTCCCATC
Source organism: uncultured Chloroflexia bacterium (assembly GCA_963724635.1). Taxonomy (GTDB): domain Bacteria; phylum Chloroflexota; class Limnocylindria; order Limnocylindrales; family CSP1-4; genus SPCO01. The sequence continues at coordinate 5,258 of CAVRVI010000010.1, read as the reverse complement.
GCGCCGAGCTCGCGCGCGAGCGCGGCGTGCGAATCGAGCACCCGCTGCGCGAACGCCTTCACGCCGGCGGCGCGTGCGCGCGACAGCGCCAGCGTGGCCAGTTCCGCGTCCACGGCGGTCGCGTCCGAGGCCTTCGCGACGAACGCGGCGTCCGGCGATCGCCCCGGATCGGGGATCGCCGAGCGCGCACCGACGGCACGACGACGAGCGCGATGGCCGACACCATGGCGAAAAACGGCGCCCGCACCTTCCACGCCCCCTTCTGCCGCACCCGCTGCGAACGCGGATGGCGACCGCTCAAGCTAGTGCAACGGGTGCGCCAACGCGTCGCCGCGCAGGACGCGCGGCGATCGCGTGGCAGAGCCCGAACGACACTCGAGCTGACCATGTAAGACACGGTGCCCGCGTGCCGTGCCCCCACATCAGACGACGGGGTTGCGGCCCTGGATGATGCGGATCAGGAACACCGCAACGGCCAGCAGCAGCAGGAGGTGCAGAAAGCCTCCCAACGTGTACGACGTCAGCATCCCCGCCAGCCACATCAGCACGAGCAGCACCAGAATCAGGTTCAGCATGGTTCTCTCCCTCCGCCGGCCGACGACGGTCGGCGCGCATCCGTCTCTTGAGCACGCTTCGTACCAGCGCTTCCGGCCGGTTTCGCGGAAGAGGTTTGCCCGAAAGAGGAACCTTACTGCTCAGGCGAGGCGGCGGGACGTGCCGGGGCGGCGGCGAGGTGGCGGCGGATGGCCTCGACGAGCTCGGTGGGTCGCAGGGCTTGATGAGGATGAGATTGAACCCGGAGCGGCGCGCCTCCTCGAGCTTGGCCGGGAGGGAGTGGCCGGTGGAGGCGATCAGCGGGATGTGGCGGGTCTCGACGCGTTGGCGCAGGGCACTGGCCACCTGGCAGCCGGAAAGCCCCGGAGCTCCAATATCGATGACGACCAGGTCGGGCACGTGCTCGCAGGCCGTGCGCAGCGCCTCGGTGCCGTCTTCCGCGCGCAGCACCTCGAAACCAGAGGCACGGAGATACAGGTCCCAGACGTCCAGGGCGTCCGGATAGTCGTCGACGATCAAACGGGTGGTGAGCATCGGCATCGTGATAAGTCTGGCACGTTGCGTCCGGCGACTTGTACCGCTACAAGCGACGTGCCAGCCTTCCTGGATGACCGACGCCGAACGAGTGCTTGCTGCGCTCATTCACGACGTGCTGTACACCGCTCGGTGTCGCGCACGGATACCTGCGCCTCGTTCGCACCGACAAGCTGCCATCGCCTGAAGACCGCGATCGGGCGCTCGCCGGGACGCAGGACGCGCTCGCCAAGATCTCACGTTTGTGCCAGGACGCGGGAGGGTTCCTCGAGGCCCCCCGGCCCGGCGCGGTCAGGGCCCCGGCGCGGCAGCTCGCCGACCGGGTCGCCGCGGTGCTCGCCGAGCGCGGCGTCACGGTGGGCGAAGTGGAGCCGCCGGACGGCTCCGTGGACGTCGGAACGAGCGTGGATCGCGCGGCGGAGGCCATCGCCACGCTGCTGTCGGTGCGCGCGGGGCGGACACCCGGCGTCGTCACCCGGATCGACGGCACGGCGGCGGCGCTGCGCTTCGCCTGCGGGCCGGCCGCCGACGGCGCGCCCGGCCCAGCGCTGGACGGCGACGAACGTCCTTTCGATCCGTGGCAATCGCGGCAAGGACTCGGCGTTGCGCTGGCGCATCGCCTGATCACCGCGCTGGGCGGACGGGTATGGACGGCAAGAGATGGCCTAGCTCTTGCGTTATACATACCCATGGAGAGTGGAAACGCATGACCGCACGCTTGGCGATCGTCGACGACGACGCCGCCTTCACCGGGTATCTGCCGACGCTATTGGCCGCCAGGGCTACGGATCGAAGTGTTCAACAGCGGCACGCGCGCTGCTCGAGGGCCTGCGGGCCGGCTCGTCGCCGCATGTCATCCTGCTGGACGTCGCCATGCCCGACGTGGACGGACTCGAGACGCTACGCGCGATCCGCCAGGCTCGGCCGGCGGCGCAGGTGATCATGCTGTCGGGCCGTCAGGCGCCGCCGACGATCATCGAGGCCGTGCGGCTCGGCGCGGCCGACTACGTGTTGAAGCCCGGCGACCCCGACGGCGTCGGCGAGATGGCGCTCGAGGCCGCCATCCGCAACGCACTCGAACGCGAGTCGTTGAGCGCCGAAGTGGCGCGCCTGAGCGCCCACGCCGCCGAGGATCCGCCGGGCGCGCAAGTCTCGTGGACGTCCGGCACCGCGATGGAGCCGGTGCTGGCCATGGTGGACCGCGTCGCCGACAGCGACATCGGCGTGCTGCTGCGGGGCGAAAGCGGCGTCGGCAAGGACGTGATCGCCCGCGAGGTGCACCGGCGGTCGCCGCGACGGGCCAGGCCGTTCGTGAAGGTGAACTGCGCGGCGTTGCCGGCGGACCTGCTGGAAAGCGAGCTGTTCGGCCACGAACGCGGCGCCTTCACCGGCGCCGGGAAGACGCGCGTCGGCAAGTTCGAGTTCGCGCAGCAGGGCACGATGATGCTCGACGAGATCGGCGACATGCCGCCGGCCCTCCAGGCCAAGCTGCTGCACGTGCTGCAGGACCGCGAGTTCACGCGCCTCGGCGGCAACCGTCCGATCGAGGTCGATGTGCGCGTGCTGGCCGCCACGAACCGCGACCTCGAGGCGATGATGCGGGCCGGCACCTTCCGCGAGGACCTGGACGACCGCCTGCAGATGATCGAGCTCACATTCCGCCGCTGCGCGAGCGACGCGAGGAGATCCCGTCGCTCGTCGAGTTCTTCCTCTCGAAGTTCGCGGCCGTCTACCGGCTCCCTCCGGGCCCCCGATCCGCTGGCCGTTTACGCGACCACTCGAGTACCCGTGGCCGGGCAACATCCGCGAGCTCGAGAAGATCTCGACGAAGCGGTACGTCGTGCTGCAGGAGGAGTCGCTGGTGCTCGGCGAGCTGGTGCGCCTCCAGCAGGCCGCCCAGGCCGCGCAACAGGCGGCCCCCGTCATGGCTGCGCCCGCGCAGGTGCCGGCGGCGATGGCCGCGGGTGCGGTGGCCGTGGCCGCGCCGCCTGCTCCGCCGATGGTGGCCGCGCCGCCGCTCCCGATGGTCATGCCGTCGCCATCGATCGCCGTCGATCCCGACGACGACGTGGTGGACGACAAGATCGTCGACGCCGAGGGCGTGGATCTGCAGGCGCTGGCTCGCAACGCGGCGATGAAGGCCGAGCGCGAGGCCATCGATCAGGCGCTGGCGAAGTTCCGCTGGAACCGCCGCAAGGCGGCGGCCTACCTCAAGGTCAGCTACAAGACGCTCCTCAACAAGATGAAGGAGTGCGGCATCTCCGAGCCCGCCGGGGCCTAGCTCGATCGCCGTCGCCTGGAACGACTCCTGCACTTCGGCGGGTGTCCAAACGCGCGCAGCGCGTCACACCCCCGAACAACACAGGAGTTTGCACCATGGCTGAGATCACCAACCTGCGCGACGCGTTTCTCGACGAGATCCGTGGACATCTACCACGCCGAACGACAGCTGTTGAAGGCGCTGCCGAAGCTGGCCAAGGCAGCGTCCGACGTCGAGCTCCGCCGTGCGCTCGAGAACCACCTGGCCGAGACCGAGAACCAGGTGAGCCGCCTCGAGCAGGTCTTCGAGCTGGTCGGCGAGAAGCCCGAAACCCGGACCTGCGCCGGCATGGCCGGCATCATCGAGGAAGGATTGGACGTGCTCGGCGAGGACAGCAGCCCCGTCCTGGACGCGATGATCATCGCCTCGGCGCAGCGGGCCGAGCACTACGAGATCGCCGCGTATGGCACCGTCGCCGCGTGGGCCGAAGGCCTCGGCTACACGGACGCGGCCGAATTGCTGCGCGAGACGCTGGACGAGGAGAAGACCGCCGACGAGACACTCACCGGACTGTGAACTGGCATCAACTCCGCGGCGGGCGGATCGACGCCGGCTGCGGGACGGGCGCGCACCGCGGGCCGTATCTAGTAAGCCGGCCTTAGTTGCGTTGACAACGTCAACCGCCAACCTCCAAGACCCAACTCCCAAGAAATCCTGCCGAGAGTGGGGCAAGGACCATTGGGAGTTGGGAATTGGAAGTTGGGAATTTCACTCACATTCGCATGTAGCCGAAGCGCCCCAGCACCAGGAAGCGCTCTTCGACGAGCTGTTCGAGCGCCGCGAGGCACGTCGCTCGATCGACGTTCCAGAACCGCGCCGCCTGGGGCAGCGTCAGGCGCAGGCACGGCATTTCTTCGTATTCGGCACGTATGCGCTGCGAGAGTGCGGCAGCGGGTGACGGCACGCGTTCAAGCGCGCGAGTGGCCAGTGGCATCGATACAAATCTCCCGCCTTCGCCGGGTGCAAGACCGCTACCAGCTCGACATCGCGGCAACCTGTTCATTCGAGCCCAGCGGCGACGCCGTCAGCCGAGTCGGAGATTTCCGGACCCTCGGTCGATCGATTCCACCTTGCGGCAGGCGGCCCCGCTCGACGGCGGAGTCGAGACGGGCCGGCACACCCCGCACGATTACTGCTCCCCTGAGACGACGGCGCGTCGATCGCGGACTGATCGTGCGTCGTGGCTCTGCGTCGGCGGAGGGTAACATGGTCCGGTTTGCGCTCTCGACAGTTTCGGCGTCGCTCCTGCTCGTCATGACGGCTGCCCCGGCGCGGGCCGACTGGCTCGTCACGCCGTTCGTCGGTAGCGCCTTCGGTGGCGATACCACGTCGCAGCACGTCACCTATGGCGCCTCGGCCGCGTGGATGTCACACGGCATCGTCGGCGTCGAATTCGACGGCAGCATCGCGCCCGACCTGCTCGATGAAGACGACGCGTGATCCTCGGCATCGCCGACAGCAACGTCACGACAGCCATGGGCAGCCTCGTGATTGGCGCGCCCTTCGGTGAACCGGGCGTGCGGCCTACGTCGTCGCCGGCGCCGGGCTGGATTCGATCCCGCGTCAGCGACGCGGGACATCTTCGACTTCGACGAGAACAGCTTCGGCATCAACATCGGCGGCGGGTTGCACGTCTTCGTGACGGACAAGATCGGCATCCGGGGGGATCTCTCCGCTACTTCCGGAGCCTGCGTGACGAGGACAGCGGCGACGACGTCGACCTCGAGCTTGGCAGCTTCGACTTCTGGCGCGCTTCGGTGGACGCGCGACGAATTTTCGCTTCTAGCCTGGCGAGGTACGACGTCATCGCGTTTTCAAAGGAGGATCCCTGATGAGATCACAACTGGTC
>CAVRVI010000009.1:0-227207 GCA_963724635.1 uncultured Chloroflexia bacterium | reverse complement strand
AGGAGCTCGCCGTCCTCGAGACCCGCAACACCGGCAAGGCGATGCGCGAATCGCGCTGGGACATCGCGGACGTGGCCCGGGTCTTCCGCTACTACGCGGACCTTGCGGACAAGAGCGCCGGCCGACTCGTGGATGGCAGCACCCCCAACGCGATCAGCCGGATCGTCTACGAACCGGTCGGCGTGTGCGGGCTCATCGGACCGTGGAACTACCCGCTCCTGCAGCTCTCCTGGAAGATCGCGCCGGCGCTCGCCGCCGGGTGCACGGCGGTGATGAAGCCCGCCACCGTCACGCCGTTGACGGCGATCCATCTGACCCGCTTGCTCGAGGAGGCCGGCGTCCCGCGCGGCGTCGTCAACCTCGTCCTGGGTCCGGGCGAACGGGTCGGCCAGGCGCTCGCGGACAGCCCGGACGTCGATCTCATCTCGCTCACCGGCGGGATCGACGCGGGCCGGTCCCTGGTCCGCGGCGCGGCCATCAACATGAAGAAGATCACGATGGAGCTCGGCGGGAAGAGCCCCAACATCGTCTTCGCGGACGCGGATTTCGAGACGGCCGTGGACAACGCGCTGACCGCGGCGTTCACCCACTCCGGCCAGGTCTGTTCGGCCGGCAGCCGCGCGATCGTCGAGGACGCGATCTACGACCGGTTCGTCGAGGAGATCGGGCGACGGGCCGACCTGATCCACCTCGGCCTCGGCAGCGACGACCGGACCGAAGCCGGGCGCCCTCATCAGCGCCGCGCATCGAGCCAAGGTCGAGGGGTTCGTCCAGGGCGCCATCGACGAAGGGGCCCGCCTGGTCGCCGGCGGCCGGCGTCCGAGCGAGCCCGACCTGCAGGCCGGCTACTTCTATCGCCCGACGGTCTTCGCGGACGTGCACCGTGACATGCGGATCGTGCGCGAGGAGGTCTTCGGTCCGGTGCTGACCGTGCAACGGTTCACGACCGAAGCCGAGGCCATCGAGATGGCCAACGACACCGACTACGGCCTCGCCGGCGCGGTGTGGACCGCCGACGCCTCGCGGGCGCAGCGCGTGGCAGGCCGACTGCGCCACGGGACCGTGTGGATCAACGACTACAACACGTACCTGCCACAGGCAGAATGGGGCGGCTTCAAGCGATCGGGGATCGGACGAGAGCTTGGTCCCTCTGGACTCGACGAGTACCGTGAGGCCAAGCACATCTGGCAGAACACGGCACCGGGGCCGACGGGCTGGTTCGGAGGGTAAGACCAGGGTGACCGCGACGATCGACCGACCCACGCGGGCAAGCGGTACGGGCATGCCGACCCTCGCGGTCAAACAGCTCTGGAAGGTCTTCGGGCCGGCCGAGAACAAGGTCATCGGGACGCCGGACGCGGATCTGCCCGCGGGACGAACTCCGGGCCAAGACGGGCTCCACGATCGGCCTGCGCGACGTGAGCTTCGACGTCTGGCCCGGCGAGGTCTTCGTGGTGATGGGGCTCTCGGGCAGCGGCAAGTCCACGCTCGTGCGCTGCATGACCCGCCTGATCGAGCCGACCGCGGGCGAGGTCCTCCTCGACGGCGACGACATCCGCAAGGCCGACCCGGCCAAGCTGCGCGAGCTGCGTCGACGCCGGTTCAGCATGGTGTTCCAGCACTTCGGGCTGCTTCCCCACCGCAAGGTCATCGACAACGTCGCGTACGGCCTGGAGGTCCGTGGCGAGAGCCGCGACGCCCGCCACGCCCGGGCACGCGAGATGATCGACCTCGTCGGCCTGAGCGGTCACGCCGAGAGCTACCCGGACCAGCTGTCAGGTGGCATGCAGCAGCGCGTCGGTCTGGCCCGCGCCCTGGCGGTGGACCCGGAGGTCATGTTCTTCGACGAGCCGTTCAGCGCGCTGGACCCGCTCATCCGGCGTGACATGCAGAACGAGGTCCTGCGTCTGCACAGCGAGGTCGGCAAGACGATGGTGTTCATCACCCACGACCTCTCCGAAGCCCTCAAGCTCGGCGACCACATCGTGATCATGCGCGACGGCAAGGTCATCCAGTCCGGTCGCCCGGAGGAGCTCGTCGGCGCCCCCGCCGATGACTACGTTGCCGACTTCGTGAGCGACGTCCCCAAGTCGCACGTGCTGACGCTGCGCTGGATCATGCGCCCGGTCGCCGACGACGACGAGCTGGACGGACCGGAGTTCCCGCCCGACGCCATCATCCGGACCGCGCTGCGCGCGGTGACCGCGACCGACAAGCCGCTCCGGGTCGTCGAGGACGGCACCCTCCTCGGCGTCGTCGACCGGGAACACATCCTCGCCGCCATGGCGGGCGTCCACCTCGACGCATGACCGCGATCAGCGTCCCGGCCGTCTCGCGCCTGGAGCCCAAGACCGCCAAGCGCCTCTTCGGCCTGGTCTTCGCGATCGTCGCGGCGATCCTGTATCTGATCTTCTCCGGCCAGTGGACGATCCCGTTCGATTCGGACTACCCGTTGTTCACGACCCTCAACGAGGCCCGCGACTGGATCGACGCCAACCGCTCGTCGTTCGTCATCCTCGACGCCATCCGCGAAGGGATCGGCGGGCTCGTCGGCACCTTCGACAACGCCATCGCCCTCCTGGGCTGGCCCGGGGTCATCGCGGTCGCCGGCGCCCTCGGCGCGGTCTTCGGCGGTTGGCGACTCGCCCTGCTGGCCGCCGGCGGGTTTGCGGCCCTCGGGATCCTGGGTCTATGGGAGTCGGCGATGCTGACCCTCTCCCAGATGCTCGCCGCGGTCCTGATCTCGATCGTCGTCGGCGTGCCGCTGGGCATCATCGCAGGCCGTAGCCGGCGGTTCCGGGCCTTCATCACGCCGATCCTCGACGTCATGCAGATCATGCCGACGTTCGCCTACCTCGCACCCATGGTGCTGCTCTTCAGCATCGGCGTCCCGTCCGCGGCGATCGCCACGCTCATCTACGCCATCCCGCCGGCCATCCGCATCACGGCCCTCGGCATCCGCGGCGTACCCGGCGAGACGATGGAGGCGGCCATCTCGCTCGGCTCCACCCGATGGCAGAGCCTGCGCAAGGTCCAGATCCCGCTGGCCCGCCGGACGATCGGGATCGGCGTCAACCAGACGATCATGATGGCCCTCTCGATGGTCGTCATCACGGCCCTCATCCAGGCACCGGGCCTGGGGCGCGACGTCCTCCGCGCGCTCATCAAGGTGAACGTGGGCGAGGCCTTCCAGGCCGGCATCGCGATCGTCATCCTGGCCATCGTCCTGGACCGCCTGACGGAGCGCGCGAGCGAGTTCGCGGACCCGCGCTTCCGCCGCAGCGACCGGACGCGTAGCAACCAGCGCCTCATCTACCTCGCGGCCTTCGGCGTCGTGGTGGCGGCCACGCTCTTCGCGCGGACGCTCGCCGAGCCCAACGTCTTCCCGGAATCGATCCGGGTCTCGTTCGTGGCACCGATCAACGAGATCGTCGACTGGTTCACGAGCACGTTCGCGACGGCCATGGCGGCCATCAAGGACGGCTTCACGATCTACATCCTGAACCCGCTCGAGTGGGTGCTGGTCCAGTCCCCGTTCTGGCTGGTCCTCGCGGTCGTGGGGTTCTGCGGCTGGTACCTGTCCGGGCTCCGGGCCGGGATCGTCGCCACGGTCTGTCTGGCCGTCGTGATCTTCCTCGGCCTCTGGGAGCACGGCATGCAGACGCTGGCGACCGTCCTGGTCGCGACGGGCGCGACCATCGCGATCGGCCTCTTCCTGGGGATCCTCTCGGCGCGCAGCGACCGGTTCCGCGACGTCATGCGGCCCGGCCTGGACGTCGCCCAGACGATGCCGGCATTCGTCTACCTCATCCCGGCCATCGCGCTGTTCGACCCGAGCCGGTTCACGGCCATCGTCGCCTCGGTCATCTATGCGGTGCCCCCGGTCATCCGGCTCGTCGACGCCGGGATCCGCCAGGTCTCGACCACGGTCGTGGAGGCGGCTACCGCAGCGGGCTCCACGGAGCGGCAGCTGCTCTGGAAGGTCCGGCTGCCGCTCTCGCGACGGGCGATCCAGGTGGCCTCGAACCAGGGCATCGTCATGGTCCTCGCGATGGTCGTGGTCGGCGGGCTGGTCGGGGCCGGCGCGCTCGGCTACGACGTCGTGACGGGTCTCTCGCAACACGAGGACTTCGGCAAGGGGTTCGCGGCCGGCATCGCGATCGTGTTGCTGGGGATCATGCTGGACCGGATCACGCAGGGCGCCGGTGGCCACCCATCGACGGGAGCGGCTCGAGGGGGATAGCATTCGACCCCGCCGCCGCTGCGGCGAGGACTGGTCGAGATCGCGGACACCGGGTCGGGCCCGGTCCGCCGAGGAGGAGACGACGCGTATGCATCGAACACGATCGGCCCGGCTGGCGGCCGGGATCGCGGTCCTGGGCATCGTCCTGGCCGCATGTTCGTCCGGTGGCGGATCCAGCTCGGCGCCCAGCGCCGGTGCGAGCGCCGGATCGGGCGACAAAGGCACCGTCAAGATCGCCATCAACCCGTGGGTCGGCGCCCAGGCCAACGTGGCCGTCGTGAAGCGCCTGCTCGAGGACAAGCTGGGCTACACGGTCGAGGCGAGCGAGATCGCCGAAGAGCTGGCCTGGCCGGGCTTCGAGACGGGTGATACGGACGCGATCATCGAGAACTGGGGCCACCCGGACCTCGAGAAGCTGTACATCACCGACAAGAAGGTCGCCCAGGACGCCGGACCCAACGGCGTGACCGGGATCATCGGCTGGTACGTCCCCCACTGGATGGTGGAGGAGCATCCCGACATCCTGGACTCGGCCAACCTCAACAAGTACGCCGAACTGTTCAAGACCTCCGAGTCGGGCGGGAAGGGCCAGTTCCTCGCGAGCGACCCGACCTTCGTCACCAACGACGAGGCGCTCATCGAAAACCTGGGCCTGGACTTCAAGGCCGTCTACTCCGGCAGCGAGGCCGCGAGCATCACGGCGTTCCAGACCGCGACGGAGCAGAAGAAGCCGCTGATCGGCTACTTCTACGATCCGCAGTGGCTGCACAGCCAGATCAAGCTCGACAAGGTCAACCTGCCGCCCTACACGGACGGCTGCGACGCCGATCCCAAGAAGGTCGCCTGCGACTACCCGCCGTACACCCTCAACAAGATCGTCTCGACGAAGTTCGCCGAGAACGGCGGCGACGCTTACTCGCTCATCAAGAACTTCACCTGGACCAACGAGGACCAGAACCAGGTCGCCGACTACATCACCAACGGCGGCATGACCGCCGACCAGGCCGGCGACAAGTGGATCGCCGACAACGAGGCCAAATGGAAGGCGTGGATGCCGGCCGGGTCGTGACCCGCGCTTGATCCTGACCCTTCGCGAGCGGCGACGTGCCTTCGGGCGCGTCGCCGTTCCGATTCTCCGCTGGGAAATCCCTGCCCCTGATCCGACCGGGTCGATGGACGTTATCCGGATGCACACGCGGCGTTGACCGGATCCTCACATCTTCGCGTCGAGAGAGGCACCATCACGACCCTTCGCCGCCACGGCGATGCAGTAGCATGAGCGCGTCTCTCGTGGTCCGTCGCAAGGCGACGGAACGACGCTCGGCACTCCGACAGCAGGCGCCTGATCGGCCCTGGAAAGGAGCGAACGACCGATCGCCATGGGCACGGAGGAGGATCCGGTGCCCGTTCGATCGGTGACCACGCCGCCCGGTGGCGACACGTCGTCGCGACCCCCGGGCATCCGGTAGAGGAGGAACACTCCGTGCTCAACAAGAGATCGCGAGGCGTCGTCGTCTCGCTCGCAGCGATCGCGATCATCGTCACCGCCTGCAGCGGTGGCGGCGGGTCGGACAAGGCGGCCACGGCCACGTCGGCCACGGCCATGGGTGGCATGGAAGAACTCGTGAAGGCGGCGGAAGCCGAAGGCGCGCTGAACGTCATCGCGGTGCCGCCGGAATGGGCCAATTACAAGGGCGTCCTGGAGAAGTTCAAGGCGAAGTACCCGAAGATCAAGGTCGACGAACAGGGGCTGGACTTCAACAGCCAGCAGGAGATCGACGCCCTCAACAACCAGGCGGGCACGGACAAGGCACCCGACGTCCTCGACCTCGCCCCGAGCATCGCGCTCGCCAACACCGCCCTCTTCGCCCCGTACCAGGTGGCGGCCTGGGCCGACATCCCGGCCAACCTCAAGGAGTCGACGGGCCTCTGGTTCAGCGACTACGCCGGGTTCACCTCCATCGGCTGCGACGCCAACAAGGTAGCGGCACCGGCGACCGTCGCCGACATGCTCAAGCCCGAGTACAAGGGCATGATCGCCCTCAACGGCAACCCGAAGGCGGCATCGGCCGGCCTCCACGGGGTGGTCATGGCGGCGCTCGCGAATGGCGGCTCGGCTGACGACATCTCGGCCGGCGTGAAGTTCTTCAACGACCTCAACGCCGCGGGGAACCTCCTGCCGGTCGACCCGACCCCGGCGACGATCGCCGCGGGCCAGACGCCGTGCGTCATCGACTGGGAATACAACAACGCGGGCCTGACCGCGGATCTCAAGACCAAGGGCATCGATTGGCAGGTCAGCGTGCCGTCCGACGCACCGCCGGTCGCGTCGTACTACTACCAGACCATCAACAAGGAAGCCCCGCATCCGGCGGCGGCGCGCCTTTGGGAAGAGTTCCTGTACACGCCCGAGGCCCAGAACGAGTGGCTGAAGGGCTTCGCCCGTCCTGTCCTGCAGGAGAAGATGATCGCGGACGGCACCATCGATGCGGCCGCGCTGGCTGGCCTCGCCAAGGTGTCCGGCACGCCGGTCGTCCTGACGCCGGACCAGCAGAAGGCGGCTGGCGACTACGTCAACGCCAACTGGAACATCGACCTCCCGTAGTCCCGGGCCCCACATGGAGCCGACCGACGTGACGGTGTCCGCGCCGCCGTCGGAACAACGATCAGGAGCCGGTCCCGCCGACGGGCGGGGCCGGCTCGCAGCGCGGGCGGTGGGCCGGCACCTACCTGCCGATGGTGCCGTTCTTCGCCTACGTCGGCCTCTTCCTGCTCCTGCCCACCCTGTACGTCCTCGTCGGCGCGTTCCAATCGGCCGACGGGTCGCCATCGCTCGAGAACATCTCGACGGTCCTTCGCGAACCCCGCTTTCTCGCGGCGTTCGGCCGATCCGATCCAGCTCTCGTTCGTCTCTGCCCTCATCGGCGCCATCCTCGGCGGCCTGTTCGCGTGGGCGGTATCCGTCGGTGGACCGGGCGGGCGACTGCGCCAGATCTCGGTCGCCGCGTCCGGGCGTCCTGGCCCAGTTCGGCGGCGTCATGCTGGCGTTCGCGTTCCTCGCCACGTTCGGCCTATCACGGTCTCGTGACGATCGTCCTGAAGAGCACCGTCGGGATCGACCTGACCGCGGACAGCACGTGGCTCTACGGGATGACCGGGCTGACGGTCGTCTACACCTACTTCCAGATCCCCCTCATGATCATCGTGTTCCTGCCGGCCATCGACGGCCTGCGCCAGGAATGGTGGGAGGCGTCGACCAGCCTGGGTGGCTCGAGCTGGTCGTACTGGCGCCATGTCGGCGGACCGATCCTCGCGCCAAGCTTCCTGGGCGCCCTCCTGCTGCTGTTCGCCAACGCCTTCTCCGCGTACGCGACGGCCGCCGCGCTCGTCAGCCAGGGCAGCCCGATCGTGCCGCTCCAGATCGCAGAGGCGATGTCCGGTGAGGTCGTCCAGGGGCAGGCGAACCTCGGCAAGGCCCTGGCCCTGGGCATGATCATCGTGGTCGTGGTCGTGATGACCCTCTACGCCCTCCTGCAGCGACGCGCGTCGAAGTGGCTGCGATGACCGGGCGACGACTCCGACGCCGCGACATCGCTCGCTGGGCGATCCTCCTCCTGATCGGCGGCTACCTCCTCCTGCCCCTGGTCGCGATGGTGGAGTTCTCCACCCGCGGCGACTTCGGGGCCCGCACGCTGGACGCGTGGATCGCCATCACCGAGGATCCCAACCTCGTCGAGGCCATCATCACGACCCTCGCGATCGCCGCCCTGACCGTGGTCGGCATGCTCCTGCTGCTGGTGCCGACCATCACCTGGACCTACCTGCGGGTCCCGCGCCTGAAGCGCCCCATCGAGTTCCTGTGCCTGTTGCCGATCGCGATCCCGGCCATCGTGCTCGTCGTCGGGATCGTGCCGATCTATAGCGTGCTCACCCGCGCGACTCGCGGCAATCCGCTCGTGCTGGTCTTCATCGACATCATCCTGGTCCTGCCGTTCGCGCACCGGGCCATCGATGCCGGCCTGCGGTCCATCGACGTCGGGACCCTCGCCGAGGCGGCGCGGAGCCTGGGCGCCGGCTGGCCCCGCGTCATGTTCCAGGTCATCGCCCCGAACCTGCGCGCCGCGATCCTGTCGGCCGCGGTCATCACGATCGCGCTCGTGCTCGGCGAGTTCACGATCTCGTCGCTACTCAACTACGACACCCTGCAGGTCGTCATCAACCTGCTCGGCAAGCGCAATTCGTTCGTGGCGGTCGCGGTCTCGCTGGCGGCCCTGATGTTCGCGTTCGTGCTCATCTTCGGCATCGCCATCGTGGCCGGCGGCGGCCGACGACAGGTCGAGGAAACCAACGAAGAAGGGGTCGCCTGATGTCCCAGTCGCCCACGGTGACGACACCCGACGTCCGACGCGGCGTCTCCGTGCAGCTCCAGGGGCTGCAGCGCCATTACGGGCCGGTCCACGCCCTCGACGGGCTGACCTCGAGCTCGCGCCCGGTGAGCTGGTCGCGTTGCTGGGTCCCTCTGGCTGCGGCAAGACCACGGCCCTGCGCGCCCTGGCCGGGCTCGACATCCCGGATTCGGGCCGGATCATCGTCGACGGGCGCGACATCACGGACGTGCCGGCCAACCACCGCGACATGGGCATGGTGTTCCAGGCGTACAGCCTGTTCCCCAACATGACGGCCCGGGACAACGTGGCCTACGGCCTGCGCCTGCGCGGTGTGGACGCCCCGACGCGTCGTCGCCGCGCGGACGAGATGCTCGAGCTCGTCGGGCTCAGCATCCACGGCAGCCGCTATCCGTACCAGCTATCGGGCGGCCAACAGCAGCGCGTCGCGCTGGCCCGCGCGCTTGCGATCGAGCCCAAGGTCCTGCTCCTCGACGAACCGCTTTCGGCGCTCGACGCCAAGGTCCGCCGACAGCTGCGCGACGAGATCCGGCGCATCCAGATCAGCGTCGGCACCACGACCCTGTTCGTGACCCACGACCAGGAGGAGGCGCTGGCCCTGGGCGATCGCGTGGGCGTCATGTCCGCCGGCCGGCTCGAGCAGATCGCCGCCCCGACCGAACTCTACGAACGCCCCCGGACGGCGTTCGTGGCCGAGTTCGTCGGCCTCACCAACAGATCCGCGGGACGGCCCAGGGAGGCGTCGTCGAGGTCTTCGGGACCCGCCTCCCGCTGCTCGATGGATCGGTGATGTCCGGGCCGGTCATCGCGCTCGTGCGCCCCGAATCGGTCCGGTTGGTGGCGGAGGCCGGCGCGGCGGCCCGCGTGGTCGCGGTGAGCTTCCTGGGGTCCGTGTGCCGGGTCCAGGTGGAGCTCCCCGGCGGCGAACTCGTGGGAGCCCAGACGACGCCCGAGGACGCCATGGCGCTGGCGCCGGGCACGCCGGTCAGCGTCGGGGTCCAGGCGGCGGCGATCTTCGCCGTGAAGGACGGCGACGCCACCACCCCGTGAACGAGCCCGGCGCGACCGTGGTCACGCGGATCAGCGAGGCCGCCCGATCGGTCGACGTCATCCACGAGACGGACGTCCTCGTCGTCGGCAGTGGTCCCGGCGGCCTGTCCGCCGCGCTGGCGGCGGCACGGGCCGGTGCCCGCACGACCCTCCTTGATCGATATGGGTGCTTCGGCGGGAACATGACCCAGGTCGGTGTGGAAAGCATCGGCTGGTATCGCCACGAGGCGACGGTCGAGTCGAACGGCATCGGGCGAGAGTTCGAGGATCGGGCAGCGGCGATGGGCGCCGCGAACCCCGAGAGCCAGTCCCTGAGCGTGGGGATCGATGGCGAACGGTTCAAGTACGTCGCCGACGTCCTCGTCGCCGAGGCCGGGATCACCCCGATGCTCCATCGGCTCGCCGTGGCACCCGTCGTCGAGGGTGGCGCCATCCGCGGGGTCATCACCGAGAGCAAGTCCGGTCGCGAGGCGATCCTCGCGAAGCGGGTCGTGGACGCGACCGGTGACGCCGACGTCGCGTCCCGGGCGGGCGCGCCCGTCCACAAGACGCCCCGCGAGGAGATGCTCGCAGCGTCCGTGATGTTCTCGATGACCGGCGTGAGCAAGACGCGATTCCTGGACGCGGTCAAGGCGGACCCGCAGACGTATCGCGACTGGGCGGGCAACGCGGAGTGGGACATCGAGACGAGCGGCAAGGAGGACGAGCTCTTCTCGCCCTTCCTGCGCAAGCCGTTCAAGCAGGCCGTCGAGGCCGGGCTCATCCCGAGGAACCTCATCACGCTCGCCGGGACCTGGGGCACGATCACCGACCAGGGCGACCTCACCTACCTGAATCTCGTCCACCTGACCGGGATCGACGGCACGGACGCCGACGACCTGACGCGCGGCGAGATCGAGGGCCGCCAGCAGGCGATGGACGCGATGAAGGCGCTGCGGGCGTTCATGCCCGGCTGCGAGGACGCGAAGCTGCGCAACTTCGGGATGACCATCGGGATCCGCGATACCCGCAAGATCGAGGCGCTCTACGACCTCACCGAGCGGGACGTCCGCGAGCAGGCACGGTTCGACGACTCGATCGGCATCTTCCCGGAGTTCATCGACGGCTACGGGATCCTCATCCTGCCGACGACCGGGCGGTACTTCCACGTCCCGTACCGGTCGCTCGTGCCCCGCGAGGTGGGTCACCTGATCGTGGCCGGACGATCCATCGGCGGTGACAAGGTCTCCCACGCATCCGTGCGCAACATGATGTGCTGCACCGTCAGCGGCCAGGGCGCCGGCGTGGCCGCGGCCATCTCGCTGCGGCGGGACCAGCCTTTCGACACGCTCGACGTGCGACCGGTCCAGGACGAGCTCGTCCGCCAGGGCGCGCGGATCCACTGACGGGGCCGCGGCGGCTGCTCGCGCCCCCGGCGCCTGCCCCGGCCGACTGGTACCGATGGGCTATCGCCCCGCACGACACCCCACCGTACCGTTCTCGTGCGGTGCCCCCCGGCCCCGTGCCGACGCGCACCCGCGGTCGGCCCCGTGCTGGAGGTGGTGCCGCCCCTGATGGTCCTCGCCGACGAGCGACGGGCGTCCGCACGTCCTCCCCGTAATGGAACAAGCCGATCGAGCCCCAGCCCCACCGAGGCGCGCGGGGCGGCGCCGACGCGCGCGGATGCCCTGCGCCGCATCGCGGCCGAGGTCAGCGGACGCCAGGATCTGGCCGGTCTGTTCGAGGATGTCCTCGACGAGTCGGTCGCGCTGTTCGGCGTGGATCGTGCGGGTCTGTGGCTCTACGACCCGACCGATCCCACCCCGCTCTCGCTGGCGGCCGGGCGCGGCCTCTCGACGGTCATCATCGAGGCCATCGGGAGCCTGCCGGCCGACGCCCCCACGACGGGCATGCAGGCCATCCGCGACCGACGCGTCCGCGTCCTGGATCGGGCCATGCGCACGACCACCGCCACCCTGCGCACGGTGTATCGGTCCATCGGCGTCAAGACGATCTGCTATGTGCCGCTCGTGTTCGGCGACGAGCCGCTCGGTCTGCTCGTGCTCTATCACTCGACGGTGTACGACTGGACGGCCGATGAGAAGGCCCTGGCGCGAGCCTTCGGCGACCACATGGCCACGGCCATCGGCAGCGCCCGACTCGCCGATTCCGGCCGGACGCTCGCAAGCCGACTGACGTCGATCGCCGACCTCGCCGGCCGGCTGGGCCAGCTCCAGGACCTCGATGGCATCGCCTGGGCGATCGTCGGCGAGGCTCGCCGCCTGCTCGACCACGACACGATCCGGGTCTATCGCGTGGACCACGAGGAGGGGATGTGCGAGCCGGTCGCGTTCCAGGGCACCTTCCTGGGCAGTGCCGAGCCGGATCCGGAGACGCTGCGCGTACCCATCGGTCAGGGCTTCACGGGCTGGGTCGCGGCCAACGGACGACCGCTTCGGCTGGGGGACGCCGGCAACGACCCGCGCGGGATCGCGCTGGGCGACACGAGCCGCCCCGAATCGATCCTCGTCGTCCCGATGACCTACAAGGACGTCGTCCACGGCCTCGTCGTCGTGTCCGCCATCGGGCGCGACCGGTTCGACCAGGATGACGAGACGACCCTCACCATCTTCGCCGCGTGGGCCGCCCAGGCCATGGTGAACGCCGGGAACCTGGACCGCCTCCACCGCCAGCAATCCGAGCTGGAGCTCCAGCTGGAGGGTCAGCGACGCCTTCTCGAGGTGAACGAGCGCCTGCTCCTCTCCCTCGATCTCGAGGGCGTGCTGGACTTGATCGCCGATTCCCTCAAGGCGATCGTGCCGTACGACTCCCTGACGATCTACCGCATCGACGCAGCCGCGGGGATCAGGCGCGCCGTCATCGCCCGCGACGACTTCGCGGAGATGATCCTGGCCGACGAAGGGCCGATCGGGAGCGGACTGACGGGCTGGGTCATCGACCACCGTGAGGCCATCCTGTCCAATCAGGCCCACCTGGACCCCCGCTCGGTGCAGGTGCCCGGGACGCCGTTCGAGCCGGAATCGATGATCGTCGTGCCCCTCCTCGTGGAGGGCGAGACGATCGGCACGCTCAACATCGGCCGGATGGGCGACGCCGCCTCGTTCAGCCCCAATGAGTTCGAGCTGACCAAGCTGTTCGCGAGCCAGGCGTCGATCGCGCTCCAGAACGCCGAGGCCCATGGCGCCGTCCGCGTGCGGGCCGAGCAGGACGCCCTCACCGGGTTGCGCAACCACGGCGCGTTCCAGCGGGAGCTCGGTGAGGCCGTCGACGCCGGCCACCCGTTCGCCGTCCTCATGCTGGATCTCGACGCGTTCAAGGTCTTCAACGACACCATGGGCCATCCTGCCGGGGACGGGCTGCTGACGGTCGTGGCCCACGCCATGAGCGCAGCGACCCGTGACGGCGACCGGCTCTATCGCTATGGCGGGGATGAGTTCGCGGCGATCCTCCCCGGCGCCGACCGGGTCGTCGCCCACGAGGTCGCGGAGCGCATCCGAGACGCCGCCCTGGATCGGCCGCGGGCGATCGTCGGCCCGGCCGTCACGGTGAGTGCCGGCGTCGCGTGCTTCCCCGACGACGGCCGGACCAAGGACGAGCTGGTCGCCGTCGCGGACCGTTCGCTGTACCTGATCAAGCCCGGAGATCGCGGGCCCGGTCGGGTGGACGGGCGTCCTCGCGGATCCGTACCTGCGGGCCCTCGACGAGACCGCGCTCGCGCTGCTGGACCGTGACGACCAGGCGGGCCTGCTCGACACGATCGTCGCCCGGGCCACGGCGCTGCTGGGGACACCGCACGGCTTCATCCAGCTCACCGATCCCGATGGACAGGGCCTGGAGCTGCGCAACGGCACCGGCGTCTTCGAGCGGTTCCTCGGCCTGCGGACGACGCTGGACGAGGGGATCGGCGGCGCGGTCGTGCGCGACGGGCGACCGATCACGATCGACGACTACGACACCTGGACCGGTCGCTCGGCACGGATGCCGGCCGCGACCTTCGGCGCGATCGTGGGCGTGCCCCTCATCGCCGGCCGGCACGCGGTCGGGGTGCTGGGCCTCGCCTCCGGCCACAGCGGACGCCGCTGGGGCCCGCGCGACGTCGACGCGCTGACCTCGTTCGCCAAGCTCGCATCGATCGGGCTCGACAACGCCCGGCTGGTCGACGTCGCGCAACGGGGCGCCCTCTACGATGGGACGACGGGCCTGCCCAATCGCGAGCTGCTGGCCGACCGCATCGCGCACGCGCTGGCCGGCCATCGCACGGACGATGACCAGACCATCGCGGTGCTGCTGCTGGACCTCGACCGCTTCAAGGTCATCAACGAGAGCCTGGGCCACACCGTCGGCGATCGGCTGCTTGCGGCCGTCGGCCAACGGCTGGTCCACGGCCTGCGTCCGGGCGACACCGTTGCGCGCTTCGGCGGCGACGAGTTCGGGATCATCCTCGACCCGGTCGCGAACGCGGACGAGGCCCGGCACATCGCCGACCGGATCGGCGCGGAGTTGCGCAGCCCGTTCCCACTCAACGGACGCGAGTGGTTCGTGAGTGCATCGATGGGCATCGCCCTCGCGGATCGTGGCCGCTCGACACCGGACGAGCTCCTCCGCGAGGCGGAGATCGCCATGGTCCGGGCCAAGGGTGACGCGTCCATCCGGCACGCGATCTTCGAGCCGTCGATGAGCGACCAGACGATGGAACGCGTCGACCTCGAGAACGACCTCCGACTGGCGCTGGAGCGCGGTGAGCTGCGGGTCCACTACCAGCCGATCGTCGACCTGCGCGATGACAGCGTGGTCGGGTTCGAAGCGCTCGTGCGCTGGCAGCACCCGACGAGAGGGCTCGTGCCGCCGCTCGCGTTCATCCCCCTCGCGGAGGAGACCGGACTCATCGTGCCACTGGGTCGCTGGGTCCTCCAGACCGCCTGCCGCCAGGCCGCGGCCTGGCGTCGATCGCGCGCGACTCGGGCGTCGCAGGCGAGGCCCCGTGCGGGTGTCGCGGATGCGCGGGGCGCGGCGCGACCCGCCCCGTTCGTCTCGGTGAACCTGTCGGCCCGCCAGTTCATGGCCGAGGACCTCGTCGACGATGTGGCCGCCATCCTGGCCGAGACCGGCCTGGAGGCCGGGGCCCTCGAGCTCGAGATCACCGAGAGCGTGGTGATGGACCAGTCCGAGACCGGGGTCCGAGCCCTGCGCCAGCTGCGCGACCTGGGGGCGCGCCTCGTGCTCGACGATTTCGGGACGGGCTACTCGTCTCTCGGCGTACCTGAAGCACCTGCCGCTCGACACGATCAAGATCGATCGCACATTCGTCGCCGGCATCGACGAGATCGCCGACCGCTCCATCGTGGACGCGGTCATCGCGCTGGCCCACGGCCTGGGCATCGGCGTGGTGGCCGAGGGCATCGAGACGAGCCGCCAGGCCGAGCGATTGCGCGAACTGGGCTGCGACCTTGGGCAGGGCTACCTGTTCAGCCGCCCCGTCCCGGCGGCGGCCACCGAGGGCTTGCTCGTCGCATCCGACGCCGACGCTGACGCCGAGGCGCTCGCCGGCTGACCCGGGTTCCCGCCCGGCGCTCACCCGCGACCCGTGGTCCCGCCGGACGGCGGACGGACGCAGCGAGCGTCAGGCGGCGCGCCGGAGCTCGCGAAGTCCGTTCGGCACCCGGCGGTCACCGCCCGGCGCTCGGCGGCCACCACCCCGATCCGCCCCGGCAGCCGACCCCGGAACGACGAGACCCCCGGCCATCGGCCGGGGGTCCGTCACTTCATGCTCGAGGCGTCCCGTTCAGTTGCGCCCGCCGAAGATCCGCAGCAGGAACAGGAAGATGTTGATGAAGTCGAGGTAGAGCGAGAGTGCCGCGAGGACGGCGCCCTTCTCCATCGACCCCGTGGCGACCGCAAGGTCGCCGTTCTGGATCCGCTGGACGTCGTAGGCGGTCAGCGCGGTGAAGATCACGACACCGATGATCGAGATGATCCACGCGAGCGTGTCCCAGACCAGGAACAGATTCAGGATGCTCGCGACGATGATCCCGATCAGCCCGACGAACAGCAGCGGGCCGATCCCGACAAGGCTCCGCTTGGTCACCGCGCCGTAGACCGCGGCGGCCGCAAAGATCGCCGAGGCGGACACGAACGCGGTCACGACCGACGTGGTCGTGTAGGCCATCACGATCAGGCCGATCGTGATCCCGAGCGACGCGGCGTACACGAAGAACAGGCCGAGCGCCACGGTCGCGCTGATCTTCTTGATGCCGAGGCCGATCGCGAACACGAGACCGATCTGGGCGATCATGAGGATGAAGAAGTTCTCCGACGCGAACTCGATCAGCCGATCGTTCTGCTGCACGACGAACGCGACACCGGCCGTGACGAGCAGGCCGACGAACATCCACAGGAACGCCTGGGTCAGGAACGCCGCGGACAGGCGGGCATCCGGCTTGACGCCGAGTGCGGACGGGCTGGCTGCGGCATCCACGGCTCCGCGCTGCGTCGCGTAGGGGTTGGAGACTCGCGGGTCAGTCATCGGTTCGTGTGCTCCTTGTGCACCAATAGACGGGTCATGGGATCACTCGTGCTCGGGCGATCGATTCACCACATCAGGCCGGCGTCGCGCGGATCCCAGCGCTCGGCCAGCAAGGTCACCTTGACCTCATGATCCACGACCGACTCCGCCTGTTCCTTGACCTGGGCGATCATCGACCCGGCGTACGGACAGAACGGCGTGGTCAGGATCATCTTGATCTCGGTCGAGTCTGGGCCCAGCAGGATCTGCTTGATCAGCGCCAGCTCGACCACATTCATGCCGATCTCGGGGTCCACGACGGCGCGCAGCGCATCGAGGATCGCGAGCTCGGTGGCGCGACGTTCGGCGTCGAAGGCGGGTGCCTCGGCCGGCGAGGCGCCTGACGACGCGGCCGGCGTGACGGCGGTGTCGGTGGTGGTGTCGGTCATGTCGCGTGCGATCTCCGGAGCGGTGCGGAGGAAGAGCGTACCACCCGTCGTGCAAGGGACCCTGCGAACGGGCCGCAGGCCACGCCACGTTCCGACCGCGATGAGCTCAGGGCAGCGGTCGCCAGGGCCGCCGGGTCAGGCCTTGACGACGATCCCGGGCAGCGCGTACTGAGCCGGCAACCCGGCCGCCTCATCCTCGGAGTAGCCCGGGCCGACGAGCGACCCATCGGCCTCGAAGAAGTCCGCGTAGCGCTCGCGATGGTCCGCGGCATACGTGAAGGCCGCCGCGACGCCGAGGCGCTTGAGCTCGGGGTGGTCGGTGAGGATCCGGGTCAGGTCGTATCCGTTGGAGCGCAGCTCCAGGAGCTGGCGCACCGTCAGACGCGAGCCGTAGCAGAACGGCTCGCCGTTGAGGACGAGCGGGTCCTGCTGCACCCACTTGATGGTCATGCTCCGTTCAACCGCCCTTGTAGATGAACTGGAGGAAGGCGTTCTTCTTGCGCGCATCCCCGGCAAGCCGGCGGTGCCACTTGTACTGGGTGATCGCCGCATCGAGGGCGGTGTCGGCCGCCTCGAGCTCGCCGGGCGCCAGCGCGAGGGGCAGCGCGGCGCGGAGGCCGTCGCACAGGTGGATGAGGTCGTCGAGCGGGACCTGCTTGCGGCGATAGACCGGCGACGTCCAGTCGGCGTACTCGCGCAGCGGCGTCGGGTCGCCTGATCCCACGCACATGGCCAGGCGTTCGGCGAGAAGCTCCGCGTCGCGGAGCCGGCCGCGCAGGCCCACCTCGTCATTGCGCTCGCGCAGGCTCGGGTCGCCCTCGATCGCGACCGACAGGGCGCGCACGGCGAGCTCCGGGGCGCGCTCCCGGATGCGGCGCGCGGCATCGGGCAGGCCGGCGGTCTGGTCGAGCGGGGGGAGGCCGAGGCTTGGGTGGCTCACGATCGGAGAGTCTACCGTCCAGCCGACGCCGACGCCACGGTCCGGGCGCTACGATGGCCGGCGTGACCGCCCCCGCCCCACCTCCCACGCCTGGCGAACGACGCCTCGATCGCCCGCCGTCGGATCGCTACCTCGACGCTCAGCCCGTCGTCGCGACCGACACGGGCCCGACCACGACCGGTGGCGGCTCGGCGGGTCGCGCCCTGGTCGCGGGCCTGGCGGCCGGTCTCGTCGGCGCCATCGCCACGATCGTCCTGGGTGGCGCTCTGACCCTGTCGGCGGGCCTCCTCGTGGTCGCCGGCGTGACCGGTTGGGCGATCGCGATGGCGACGCGGTGGGGCGCCGGATCGTCGGTCACCTCCGGCACCCGGTCGCGGCTCGCGATCGCGGCAGCCATCGTGGCCGTGGTCCTCGGGCAGGTGGGCCTGTGGCTCTACGCCCGCACGGAAGGGGGCGTCCTGTCCCTTCCCGACTACCTCGGCGAGACCTGGGGGATCCTCGTGCCGATCCAGGCGGTCATCGCCGTCGGCACGGCGTGGTGGAGCGCCCGATGAGCGGATCCGGACCGGGACCCGGCGATGCCGTGGCGGCCGACGCGATCGCGGACCTCGTGTTCCGGCGCCCGACCGAGGCCGACTACCCCCGGATGGTCGAGGTCGTCGACGATTGGTGGGGCGGGCGGCGCCTCAGCCAGCTGTTGCCGCGCCTCTGGCTGCAGCACTTCACGGGCACGTCCTGGATCGCTGAGGACGCCGACGGCCGCCTGCGCGGGTTCCTCGTCGGATTCGTGAGCGCGGACGACCCGACGACCGGCTATGTCCACATGATCGCGAGCGATCCGAACCGACGGAAGTCGGGCATCGGGCGCGGGTTGTATGAGCACGCCTTCGCGGACCTGGCCGCCCATGGTGCCCGGCGGGTCAAGGCCATCACGTGGCCCGGCAACCGCACGTCGGTCGACTTCCACCGGGCGATCGGCTTTCGCGTGGACGACGGTCCGGGGACCAGCCCCATCTACGGCACGCCGGCCTACCCCGACTACGACGGCACCGGCGAGGATCGGGTGGTGTTCATCCGCGACCTTTGAGCGAGCTCGGGAACCGTCGCGGGCCGGCCGGTGTAGAGGGGTCGACACGGCCGACCCGCGCTCGGCCCGACCACCCGGAGGCCGATCCGATGATCCGACGACTCGCCAGCGCCCTTGCCGCACTGACCCTGACCCTGCTGGTCGCCGCGCCCGTCCTGGCCGGTGGCTGGGCCGAGATCGTGGTCGATGCCCAGACGGACGCTGCCCCACCCACGGAGGGCCGGCCCATCACTTTGGGGTTCACCGTCCTCCAGCACGGCGTGACGCCTGCCGGCTGGGAGCACCCCACCGTCCACCTGACGGACGTGCTGACCGGCCGGACCACCGACATCGCCGCCACCGGCCGCGGCAAGGATGGGCACTTCGTCGCGACCGTCACGCTCCCGACCAGCGGGTATTGGACCTGGACGGTCACGCTGCGCGATCTGGCCAACGACCCGGTGCCGACCTCGCTGGCGGTCTGGACCGCAGACGGTCAGCCGCCTGTGACGAACGAGACCTCGACCCTGACCGCGCGCATCGAGGCGCTCGAGGCGGCGGCGGCGCAGGACACCGGCGGGCTTCCGCTCGTCGCGGTCGCGATGCTGGCCATCCTCGGCGGGGCGACGGCCGGGTTCGCGATGGCCTGGCTGGCCGGCCGGTCGGCGCCCCGCGAGACCCGGGTCAGCGACTCGGCGTCGAACCCGGCGTCGAACCCGGCTCCGTCGCCGCGAGGATCGACGCCGGCGTGAGTGGCTCGCGCAGCAGCCGCCCGAACCGGGCCACGCGCTCGTCGGGCGGCACCACCTCCAGCCATCGCCTCAGGAGCGCCTCACCATCGGCGTACACGAACACATAGGTCCGCCATAGCGGATGCTCGATGAACTCGAGGCGCTTCGCGGCCACGTTCGGGGCGTATCCGCCAACGTCGGACAGGTAGGCCAGGACCTCCGCGTGCGAGCGCCCGTCGCCGTGCCGAAGCAGCGCGGCATCGCCACGGATCGCGTCGAGGGCATGCCGTGCCGGGGCCAGGGCCACGCATCGCTCGGCGGCCGCGCGTGCAGCCGACCGGTCTCGTCCGATGGCCAGCCCCGCTCGATCGAAGCATTCCGCCAGCAGGTCCGCCGTCTCGGCGGGCGGCATGACGAACATCGCGCCCAGGTTCGCCAGTCCCTCGCTGATGACGCACTCGGGGGTGTTGATGAGCAGGACCGACGCCTCCAGCCAGCCACGACCGTCGACGAGCTCGGCTTCCTTCGAGGCGTGCTCCAGATGGTGTCCGGGATACGTCTCGTGGGCGACGGTCCGGGGCAGGCCAGACGCTCGGACCGGCACGTCCGTGTTGACGTCGACCCGGGATCGCCCGCCCCCATCGAACCAGTTGTAGGCGCCCCACGGCTGGTTGGTCACGAGCGAGACCCGCAGGTCCTCGCCGGCCGGGAGCCCGAACGCCTGCGCCGCCGCGGCGCGGAACCGGGCCACGAGCCAGTCGATGACGTCGGGCAGGCGATCGACCCCGATCTCGAGCGTCTTGTCCCACGCCGCGATGCGCTCGGCCAGCGGCGCATCCCCGGGGAGCAGCTCGTCGATGGTGGCACGCGCGGCCGTGAAGACCGCGTCGCCGTGACGTGTCGGGGTCATGCCCATGCAGCGCTCGACGAGATCCAGGTACGGGACCGGGTCCCCGGCGAGCACCGCGGCCTGGGTCTCGAGCGCGGTCAGCTGGGCGTCGAGCCAGGCCTGGCGGTCCGGCTCGGCGACCTCCCGGGCGACCCGCTCGCGGAGGGCGGCGGCATCGTCACGCAGCCGCGCCGGCGGGTGCACCTGCTCCATGTCGACCTTGGACTTGATCGACGCGGGACCGAAGTAGCCATCGATCAGGCCGGGGATGTGCTGGTCGAGCCGGAGGGCCAGGAGCAGGTAATCGGTCGCGACTGGATCCGGCGCCGGGACGGAGCGGGTCCCGCCCATGGCCGATACGAACGCGCGCGCTGGCACGGGATCGGCGGCGCCCCCGTCGTCGGTCATCGTTGCATTCTGTCCGGTCTGGGGGCGCGCCGCTCGCCGTGGTCGCGATGCGCATCGGCCTCGCGCCGGGCAGCCTCGAGGCGATCGGCCAGGGTCGGGTCCAGCGGCAGCCCGGCGCGGTCCGGCGCACGGTCCACGGCGCGGCTCTCCGGCGTCCCGCCGAGACCGACCCCACCGGTCTCCCCGAGGAACGGCATCGACTGCCGCTCGACAGCGTCAAGGCTCATGCGCAGCGCCGCGGTCTTCTGGCCCGCGACCTCGCGGACATAGGCGCCTTCCTCGTCCGGGGTCATCGGCCGGCCCCGGATGATGCCCTTGGGCTTGCCGACCATGAGCCACGCGAGGTGATAGCGGTCCATGCTGCCCCAGGCGGTCGCGAGCAGGTCATCGGACAGCTGGAGCCACAGCTGGAGCGCCCCCATCGATGGCTGGGCGTCCAGACGTTCGCCCTCGTCGATCAGCTGGCGGGTCCGCGTGATGAGCTCGTCGCGAGTCATCCGCCGACCGCTCCGTCGCCGCCGAAGCCGTCGCGGATCATCGCCTCGCGATCGGCCCGGGCGCGGAGCGTCCATGTCCCGGGCCGCCCAGTCGCCGATCGGCGCGCCACCGAACGCGGTCACGGGCAGGATCCCGGCCACGCTCGAGGAGAGGAAGGCTTCGCTCGCGGCGGCGAGATCCGCGGTCGTGAGCTGGCCCTCAAGCGGTCGCAGGCCGGCCCGGGCGCCCCAGGCGAGCAGCCACGATCGGGTGGTCCCCGGCAGGATCGCGCAATCGAGCGACGGGGTCGCGAGCTCGAGGACCCCGTCCGCGCCGGTCCGGACGAGGAACAGGTTCGCGCTCGTCGATTTCGGACAGGTGGTCGTCGATCGTCAGGAAGAGCGCGTCGTCGGCGCCGGCACGGCGTGCCTCCAACCGGGCGAAGACGTACTCCGCCCGCGACGTGGTCTTGAGCGCGGCGAGCGGGTTCTGCGGATCGCGCCGGACCCGACTCGCGACGAGATGGAGGCCGCGTTCCAGGTGGCTCGCCGGCGCCGCGATCACCGGCCAGGCCTGGATCACGAGCGTCGCCGCGGCACCTTCGTCGGGCGGCAGCACGCCGCGGGCCCGGAACGGACCGCGCGAGACCGTGATCCGGATGGAGGCGTCGTCATCAGGACCGGCGAGATCCTCCGCGGCCAGGAGCTCGGCGATACCGGTCGCCAGTCGCGTGTCGACGTCATCGGGGAGTGGCAGCTCCAGGCCGGCGGCCGACCGATGCAGGCGAGCCAGGTGCTGGGCGAGTTCGGTCGGGTGGCCACCCCGCGCGCGGAGCGTCTCGAAGATGCCATCGCCCAACTGGAAGCCGCGGTCGAAGACCGACAGGTGCGGCCCGTCGGCCGGCAGGACCGCGCCGTCCACCCAGACGTGACGGGGTCGGTCCGCCACTCAGGCTTCCTCGCCGCCGATGGCGCCCAATGGGCCGCGCGCCTTGGTCACGGTCTCGTCCCATTCGGCCGCGGGGTCGCTGCCCCAGGTGATCCCGCCACCGACGTGGAGGGTCAGGCGCCGGCCATCGGCGACGAAGGTCCGGATGAGGATGCTCGTCTGCATGGCGCCATCGGGGCCGATCCAACCCAGCGCCCCCGTGTACGGCCCGCGGCGAACCGGCTCGAGACCCTCGAGGATCTCCATGGCCCGGATCTTGGGCGCCCCGGTGATGGACCCGCCCGGGAACGAGGCGGCCAGGAGGTCGAAGGCGTCGCGGCCGGCGGCCAGCCGACCGGTCACCGTCGAGACGAGATGCTGGACCGCGGCCGTCCGCTCCAGGCGGCACAGGCGCGGCACCCGCACCGTCCCGGGTTCGCACACCCGGCCCAGGTCGTTGCGCAGGACGTCGACGATCATCACGTTCTCGGCCCGGTCCTTGGCGCTGCCCAGGAGCTCGCACGCGAGAGCTCGGTCCTCCGCCCGGTCGCGGCCGCGCGGCCTGGTCCCCTTGATCGGATCGGTGGCGATCACGCCGTCGGCGTCCAGTGAGAGGAACGGCTCCGGCGAGGCCGACAGCAAGGCCCGCGGCCGGCCGGTCTCCGGCGAGGGTCCCAGGTCGAGATACGCCGAGAACAGGGATGGGTCGCCGGTCCGCAACCGCCGGTAGCGCGGCCACGGATCCTCACCGAACGGCGTCTCGAGGCGACGCGTCAGGTTGGCCTGATAGATGTCGCCGCGCGCGATGTGATCGCGGACGGCCGCGACACCCGCCAGGTACGCCGGCCGGTCCAGGGAGGAGCGGAAGGCCATCGGGGCGTCATTCGCGGTGGTGGCTGGGTCCGCGGCACGGGAGGGCGGCGTCGTCAGACGGGCATGGACGTCATCCAGGCGACGGGCCAGGCGACGGGCGTCGCCGTCGAGCGCCCGGCCGCCAAGCCAGGCATGCCCGGTGCGCCGGTCCCAGGCCACGACCCAGTCGTGCAGCGCGAGCCGCAGGAGCGGCAGCCCCTGGTCATCGGCCGCGATGGATGGGAGCCGCTCCAGCGCGTGGCCCAGGTCGTACCCCAGGAACCCGACGAGGCCGCCGACGAACCGGGGCGCGTCCGCGGGGATGATCGGGGTGGCATCCAGGCGAGCCACGAGGCGTCGAGCGACCGCGAACGGGTCCGGGCCGGCGGCCGGGGCGTCGAGGACCGCGACGGGGTCGGCGGTGAGGTAGGTCCATCGGGCGTTTCGACCGGGCCGGGCACTCTCCAGCAGCGCCAGCCCCGGCAGGTCGCGGAACGCCTCGGCAACGTCGATCGAGCGCTGGGCGGCGATGCGGTCGGGCAGGCGGCGCAACCGCAGCGTGGCGGCGGGCGTGCCGGGTGGGTTCGGGCCGACGGGGATCACGCCCGCGATGATACGGCCGGCCGCCGGAGCGAGCCGTCGCGGCGACCGGGCGCCGCGACGGAGCCGCGCGCTGTCGGCCGGTTCGCTACCCTCCTCGGATGCGTGCACGAGATCTGGGCATCACCATCGGGCTGGGCACGCCCGGACCACACAACGCCATCACCGATGTCGCCGGCGTCACGGTGGGTCACACGACATTGATCCGCGGCGAGGGTCCCCTGGTCCGAGGACAGGGTCCGGTGCGGACCGGCGTGACGGCCATCCTGCCGCGGGGCGCCTCGGGCTGGCGCGAGCCGGTCTTCGCGGGCTGCCACCGGCTCAACGGCAACGGCGAGTTGACCGGTCTCGAATGGGTCCGGGAATCGGGCCTGCTGACGACGCCGATCGCGATCACCAACACCCACAGCGTCGGCGTCGTGCGCGACGCTCTTGTCGAGGCGTCGGTGCGGCGCGACCCGACGGACCCCGCCTGGTCGCTGCCCGTGGTCGGCGAGACCTGGGACGGCCTCCTCAACGACACCAACGGCTTCCACGTGACCGCGGACCACCTGCACGAGGCGCTGGCCGCCGCGACCGACGGACCGGTCGCCGAGGGCGCCGTCGGCGGCGGGACGGGGATGGTCTGCCACGGGTTCAAGGGTGGCATCGGGACGGCGTCGCGCGTGCTGGATGCCGCGGTCGGTGGGTACACCGTGGGTGCCCTGGTCCAGGCGAACTACGGCAAGCGGCCCTGGTTGCGCATCGATGGCGTGCGCGTCGGCGAGGCGATCCCGGTCACCGAAGTCCCGAGTCCGTACGACGATTCCGGCGCCCGCCACGCTCCGCCGACGGGCTCCGGCTCCATCATCGTCGTCGTCGCCACGGATGCACCGCTGCTCCCCCACCAGTGCGAGCGACTCGCCCAGCGGGCCGGCCTCGGTATCGCCCGGATGGGCGGCACGGGCGGCCATACCAGCGGTGATCTGTTCATCGCCTTCGCGACCGGCAATCGGCTGCCCCATGGGACCGGCGTGGACGACGACCCGTCCGGCCACGGCACGTACGCGGTCCGCGCGGTCGGCGACATCGTCATCGACCGGCTGTTCGAAGCTGTCGATCGAATCGACCGAGGAGGCGATCGTGAACGCCCTTGTCGCAGCCACGACGATGACCGGCCGGGACGGCATCACCGCGCACGCCCTCCCCCACGACCGACTGCGGGAGGTCATGGCGGCCCACGGCCGATGATCGTCCGGGCGGCGACGACCGAGGACATCCCGGCGGTCGCCGACGTGCTCGAGGCCTCGGGCGAGTCGGCGCTCTGGCCGGGCCTCCCGGGCTGGCCCTACGTCGAGCACCTCGTGGCTCGAGCGCGCGTGCCGGTGGCCTTCGATGACGACGGACGCGCGATCGGGATGGCCGGCGCCATCGATGTCGGGCGACCCGACGTCCGGTTCCTCACGGACCTGTTCGTGCGGCCCGATCGCCAGGACGTCGGTGCCGGCCGGGCCCTGCTCGCGGCCGCCTTCGAGGGCTCCTCCGAACGGCTCACGTTCTCGTCGGCCGATCCCGCGCGCCCTCGGCATGTACATCCGCGCCGGGCTGCGGCCGTGGTGGCCCGCTGCTCTACATGAGCGTGCCGCGGGCGGCGCTGGCGGAGGCGGAGCGTGCCGCGACGCCGTCCGTCACGACCGAGGCCGGCGACGTCGCGACGACCGCCGACTGGTCACGCGCGTGGACCGGGATGGACCGGACCCGTGGACTTCGCGTACTACGCCGGACTCCCCGGAGGTGTCGGCCACGTCATTCGTGACGGAGTGGCCGGTCGCGGCCGTCGTCTGGTCCATCGCACGCGGAACGACGCCTGGCGCGCGGTGGACCACGTCTCCGTCGCGCCCGGATGCGGACGCGCTGGTCGTGACCATCGCCGCGTTGCGAGCCGCCCTTGGCGAGGCTCCCGGGCTCGTCATCACGATCCCGGGGCCGCATCCCGATCGTGCCGCTGGCTGCTGGATCGCGGCGGCCCGCATCACCGACCGCGACCAGTACTGCGCGACCGACCGTCGCTGCTGGATCCGGACCGGATCCTGCCCAGCCCCGGGTTCCTCTAGCGACCGAGCGACGGGGACGGAACGGCGCCCCGGTGGGACCGAGGCGCCGTTGGCAGGTTCGTGATCCGGAGTCTCGAGGGGAACCCTGGGGTTCGTTACTCCGCGGCCACCGGGACCGGCTTCTCGATCGGGCACGCCGATCAGGCTGCCGTACTCGGTCCACGAGCCGTCGTAGTTGCGGACGCGGCCGTAGCCCAGCAGCTCGTGCAGCACGAACCAGCTGTGACTGGAGCGCTCGCCGATGCGGCAATAGGCGATGACGTCCTTGTCCGCGGTCACGCCCTTGGCGTCGTAGAGCGCGGTCAGCTCGTCGGCCGGCTTGAAGCGCCCGTCCTCGCGGACGGTCTGGGCCCACGGGATGGACGCCGCGCCCGGGATGTGGCCGGCTCGCTGGGCGGTCTCGCTCATGCCCGGAGGCGCGATGATCTCGCCGTTGAACTCGGCCGGACTGCGGACGTCGACGAGCACGAGCTCCGGGTCGCCGAGGCGCGGCAGGATGTCGTCGCGGAAGGCGCGGAGCGCGAAGTCCGGCTCGCCCAGCTGGTAGCCCGTCGCGTCGTAGGTGGGCACATCGACCGACAGCGGCAGCCCCTGGTCCAGCCAGTACTTGCGCCCGCCGTCGAGGATGCGGACATCGTCGTGGCCGTACAGCTTGAGCTGCCAGTACGCCCACGCGGCGAACCAGTTGTTGTTGTCCCCGTACAGGATGATCGTCGTGTCGGGGCCGATCCCCGACGCCGACAGCAGCGCGCTGAAGTCCTCGCGCGACGCGATGTCGCGACGGACGCCGTCGGCGAGCTGGCTCGTCCAGTTCCAGGCGATGGCGCCGGGCAGGTGGCTCTGCTCGTAGGCGGTCGTGTCGACGTCGACTTCGACGAAGCGGACGCCGGCGTCGGCCAGGTGCTCCTGGGCCCAGACGGCATCGACGAGCGCGGTCTCGGTGGCGTATCCGTGGTGGCTCATGGACGGGTTCCTCTTGGTGTGTCCTGGTCGGCGCCGTGGGCCGGTCAGGCGGGTCGTGGGTGGTCGGCGGTGCCGACGGGAGGGGTCGCGGTCGCTCCGAGTGGCTCAGCCTCCGGACGGTCGGTCGCGACGGCTGAACTCGGCGAGCCGCTCGGTACAGTCGGCGGCCGTACGCTGGGCCTGGCGGACGATCCAGGGGTCGACCCGGCTGGAGTCCTCGATGGTCAGGGTCGGCGCCGGACGGTCCGTCCGCGACGACGATCCCCGAGCTGTTGCGGTAATCGGCCATCCAGTTGGCCTGGAGCTGGAGCGCGACGTCGGCCACGACCGGGACCGGGAACAGCCAGTCCAGGTAGGTCGCATCCAGCCGGTCGGCGATGTCCGCGAGGCGAATCGGCCGGCCACGCTCGAGGCGGGCGACGAGGTCGATCACCCGGAGGGTCGTGAACGGATCGCCGGCTTCGGCAACTGTCGGCGGATCGATCGCGGGGTCCGGCAGGCCGGCGGGCGCCGGGCGCAGCGGCCCGAGCCCGATCGTCACGGGGGTCGCGGTGGTGGCGTCGCTCACGGGCAGGCCGATCTCCGAGTGAGTCACTAGGGATTAGCGAGTCTAGCGCAGGGCGCGGGACGGGTCCAGCGCGACGGGCCAGGGTCGCGTGGATGAACCTTCACCTGGCTCCCACCCCGGTCTGAACCCATCTGGGGCATCCTTCCCTGTGCCGGACGACCGTCCGGCGCCGACCGTGCGGCTGCCGCACGGCCGAACCGTCGCCACCGCACGAGTCAGATGCCCCCGATGGAACCCGACCTGGATCCCGACCGAACCGACCACCGACCACGAGCCGCCGGACGTGACCTCCCTCACGCCCGGTCCCTCCCAGGCTCCGACGTCACCGGCGGCCCGTCGCGGACGCCGGGCGGGGATCACCGGCGTCGTCGTCGGTCTCGCGTTGATCGCGACGTTCAGCGCCGGGATCGGGGTGGGAGGCGCCGTCGGTATCTGCCACAGGCGGCACGGCGACTGCCACCCCGAGCCCTGCGTCCTCATCGTCCACGACCGACTTCGGGTTGATCCGCGAGGCGTGGGACACGATCCATGAGAAGTACGTCGGGCGCGACACGCTCGATGACCGGGCGCTGATCTATGGCGCCATCGACGGCCTGACCCAGGCCGTCGGCGACACCGGTCACACCGACTTCATGACGCCCGAGGAGCGCAAGGAACGCGCGTCGTCCCTGTCGGGCAGCTACGTCGGGATCGGCGTGCGCATCGACGCGACCGAGGCCGGCCTGCCGCGCGTCGTCGACGTCTTCGCCGACAGCCCGGCAAGGAAGGCCGGCATCCTCGCGGGCGACGTCATCGTCGCCGTCGATGGCAAGACGACGACCGGCAAGACCGTCGATGAGGTCGCGAGCTGGGTCCGCGGCGCATCCGGGAGCACCGTGAAGGTCTCGGTGAGCGCCGACGGCACCGGCCCCGAGCGCACCTACGACATCGTGCGCGCCGACGTCCCGCTGCAGCCCGTGACCTGGACCCTCGTGCCGGGCACCACGACGGCCCTGGTCCGGCTCGACCAGTTCTCGACCGGTGCGGCCGACGACATCGTCCAGGCCCTCAAGGACGCCAAGGAGCAGGGCGCCGAACGCATCGTGCTCGACCTGCGCGGCAATCCGGGTGGCTACGTCAACGAGGCGGTCGGGATCGCCAGCCAGTTCCTCAGCAGCGGCCTCGTCTACATCGAGCGCAACGCCGAGGGCGACGAGGACAAGCACGAGGTCTCACCCGGCGGGGTCGCGACCGAACTGCCCCTCGTGGTCCTCGTGGACGGCAACTCGGCCAGTTCGTCGGAGATCGTGTCGGGGGCGCTGCAGGACGCCGGTCGGGCCAAGATCGTCGGTGAGACGACCTACGGCACCGGCACGGTGCTGGGCGAGTTCGAGCTTTCGGACGGTTCCGCGCTGCGGATCGGCACGGTCGAGTGGCTGACCCCGGAAGGCCGGCGGATCTGGCACGAGGGCATCGCCCCCGATGCCACGGTCGCCCAGCCCGAGGATGGTGTCGGCCTGACGCCGGACGACCTCAAGGGCATGACGCCCGCCCAGGTCAAGGCCATGAAGGACGCCCAGCTGGCCAAGGCCCTGGAGCTCGTGGCCGCGGAGTCGGTCGCCTCGAAGAAGTAGGTCGGCCGCGCGCCTCAGGTTTCGGCGCGTCCGCGGGTCACGACGACCCCGTCCTCGTCGCTCGTCAGCCAGGCGCCCGGCGTGAAGGTCGCACCGCCGAACGTCACCACGACATCGACCTCGCCCGCACCCGTCTTGGCGCTCTTGCGCGGGTTCGATCCGAGAGCCTTGATCCCGATCGGCAGTGACGCGAGGGCGTCCGTGTCGCGGACGCAGCCGTGGATGACGATCCCGGCCCACCCATTGGCGAGCGCCAGCGCACCGATCATGTCGCCGAGGAGCGCGGTCCGCATCGATCCGCCGCCGTCGATCACGAGCACCTGACCCTCGCCCGGGGTCTCCAGCGCCCGACGCACCAGGACGTTGTCCTCGAAGCAGCGGACCGTCCGGACGAGACCCTCGAACCGCCGGACGCCACCGAACTGGCGGAACTGGATCTCGCACACGTCCAGGTCGTCGGGGTGCTCGTCCATGAGATCGGTCGTGGACGGCATCGATGGCTCCTCCTCTGCGCGCCTCCCGGGGGTCGCGGCGTTCGCGTCGGTCGCGTCGGTCGCGGCGGGCGCGGCGGGCGCGCCCAGCCCCGGCAGGTCGATGGTGATCGTACGGCCGCCCTCACCGGTCAGCCCACGCACGGGCGAACCCTTCTGGACGAGCTCGTGCGGCGGCGGGAGGTTGCGCATGATCTGCTGGTCGAAGCCGGCCAGCATCCCGCCAAGCGTCTCCCCGGAGAGGCCGCCACGCTTCTTGCGGCGTGGCTCCGTCACGAGGTGACCTGGCGGGCGGCGGTGTGGGACTGCATCACGGGATGCTACCCGGGGCTGTGCAGGAATGGCTCGCCGCCATCGAATCCGGGCGCTTCGCCCCTCCGTCGTCCAGGTCGAGCTCGTTCCGCGTCCAGATGTTGGCCGCGAGCCATGCCCTTGGGCGAACGGGCGCCCGATCGCGCGACCTCAAGGCCGAACGTCACGGATCGATGGCTGCCAGCCATGCGTGCCCAGTCGCGCGTTCACCGGAAGCGAACGATCTCGAGTGCAAGCGCTTGAAGATCGATCCCTGGGCGCGTCATGCTCGCTCCGAGCGAACGCCTGACGTCGAGCGGGGCCTCGGTTCGGCCATGGCGGGGGCTTCGACCCGCGATCGTTCGCCGCAAGCGAACACGGGGCGCCGCGACGGCTGGAACGACGGACGCTAGAGGAGTTCCCCGTGCGCCGAGGCCGTTGGCTCGCCCTCGCGCGGTCGCGGCTCCTCGCCCGGACCGAAATCGGTCGCGGAAGCGCCATTCGAACCGGAGCCGTTCGCGTCATCGCCCGACTCGAGGACCTTGAGCGGCGCTCCGGCGGTGCCCGCGATCGCGCCGACGCCGAACGGCACCCACTTGGACGGGTCCTGGAGCCGATGCGCCTCGGTGTTGCCGCGGGTGTGCGTCTCCTCGAAGCCCTTGGGCTCGATCCACATCCGCTCGCCCTCCAGCAGGCCCAGCACGCCGGACTGACCGGGCTCGGGACGCTCGTGCTGGCAATACCGACACGACGCGGCGTCATGCTTCTTGTAGTGCTCGGGCTCCTCGTAGGTCGTGATGTAGCCCTCGTAGTTGCGCAGGACGACCTTGTGGTCCGAGTACGAGATCAGGTAGTTCGGCATGACCGGGATCTTGCCGCCGCCGCCGGGCGCATCGATCACGTACGTCGGGACGGCGTAGCCCGACGTGTGCCCACGCAGGCCCTCGATGATCTCGAGGCCCTTGCCGACCGGGGTCCGGAAGTGGCCGGAGCCCTCCACGAGGTCGCACTGGTACAGGTAGTACGGCCGGATCCGGTTCGCGACCAGCTTGTGGACGAGCGCGCGCTGGATGTGCACGCAATCGTTCACGCCGGCCAACAGGACGCTCTGGTTGCCCACGGGCAGCCCTGCCTTGGTCAGCTTGTCGACCGCGCGCGAGACCTCGGGCGTGATCTCGTTGGGATGGTTGAAATGGAGGTTGATCCAGAGCGGGTGGTACTTCTCCAGCATCGCGCACAGCTCATCGTCGATGCGCTGCGGCAGGAAGACCGGCACCCGCGAGCCGATGCGGATGATCTCGATGTGCGGGATCTCGCGGAGCCCGCGCAGGATCTTCTCGAACAGCTTTGGCGCCAGGGTCAGGCCGTCCCCGCCGGAGATGAGGACGTCGCGGACCTGTGGCGTCCGACGGAGATACTCCAGCTGGGCCTCGTGGTCACGGCTGTTGAAGTTCTGGGTGGGGTCGCCCACGATGCGCGACCGCGTGCAGTAGCGGCAATACGACGCGCACTGGGTCGTCACCAGCATCAGCACCCGGTCCGGATAGCGATGGACGAGGCCGGGCACCGGGGAGTGGCGGTCCTCGGCGAGCGAGTCCTCCATCATCGCCGTGAACGCCTCGTGCTCGGCGCCGATCGGGATCACCTGCCGGCGGATCGGGTCGTCGGGGTCGTTCGGGTCGATGAGGCTGATGAAGTACGGGGTCACGTCTACCCGGAACTTGTCCGGAGCGGACAGACCGGCCCGCTCCTCGGGGGTGAGGTTCAGGATCTTCTCGATCTCGTCGAGCTCATTGACCCGGTGTGACAGCTGCCAGCGCCAGTCGTTCCACTGCTCGTCGGGCACGTCCTCATAGATCGGCGCGCGGCGGCTGACGGCGGGCTTGCCGTCCGAACCGAGCGTCCGCGCCGGGTCGGCGAGGTTCACGAACGGCGCCTCGGCCAGGGCACGGGCAGCGTCCTGGTGCGCGACGGCGGTCTTGATCTCCTGGGCGTCCAAGCGGGCGGCCTCCGACTTCGGCTTCATGAGCGGTCAACGAGTGCATAGAAAGTATGCACCCTGCAAGTCCGCGCATGATAGCGCCGCCCCGCCGGAGCGGTCCAGCGACCCGGAAGTACCGGGCGAACAGGGCGCGCGAGCGTGTGTCGTGCGTCGCGGCGCCCAGGGGGTCGGGTAGATCCAAGCGGTGCCGAGGCGCACCGCGCGCGACGGGCGGAGGGCCCGGCGGCTATTCCCCGATCACGGACCAGAGCAGGCCCATGATGATGAAGAAGCCGGTGAACAGGGCGATCAGGCCCAGGGCGCCGTACGGGGAGCTCGCGCCGACGTGAGGGACGAGCTGCAGGACGATCCCGAAGAACAGCGCCCAGCCGATGAACAGGAACGTGAACAGGAACTTGGCGTTCACGTTCGTGATGGCCTTGACCCAGCGCCGGCCGCCCTCGGTCGAGAGCACGGCCTTCACCATGATGAAGATCATCAGGGTGACCACGGCGCCCGAGATCGCGAACGCCACCAGCGACTCGGGCATGTGGCTGAACGGTGCAAGCAGCAGGTTCACGGGCGGTCGGATCTCCAGGGTCGCCGATGAAGGACGCGGAGATGCTAGCACGTGACGAGGTCCGTTCACGCGGCGCTCCGGGTCGATCCGCGCGATCCGGACTAGCATGCGAGACGATCGGCGGCCGACACCGCCGCCGCACCCATCCGCACTCCCGCGAGACCCGAACCACCACCGTGACCCCATTCGATCACCTCGGCCGTTTCGTCGTGCGTCACGCACGTCTCGTGCTCGGCGCGTGGGGCCTCCTCCTGCTCCTCGCCCTGCCCCTCGCCCCGCAGGTCCCGGGCGCGTTATCGGCCGGTGGCTTCATCCTGGACGACCTCGAATTGGCCCGCGCCAAGACGCTCCTCGAGGCGGAGCTCGGGGCACCGCCGTCGGCCCTCGTCGTGGTGTTCTCCAGTCCGACCCTCGCGGCCGGGACGCCGGCGTTCGAGCTCGCCGCGGCCGAGGCCATGCGCGACATCCCGGACGCCCCGCACGTGGCCGGCGTCGTCTCGCACGTCCTCCAGCCCCGCCAGGTCGCTGCCGACGGCCACACGGCGTTCGACATCGTGTTCCTGGACCTGCCGCCGGATGACTCCCCGGCCGCCGTGCCGATCCTCCAGGAGCGGCTGCGTCCGGCCGACGGACTGACCGTCGAGCTTGCCGGCGGACCCGCGTTCTATGGCGACGTCCAGAAAGTGAGTGAGGAGGACCTGCGCCGCAGCGAGCTGATCTCCCTGCCGCTCGCGGCCCTCGCCCTGCTCCTCGTCTTCGGGTCGCTCGTCGCGGCGGGCGTGCCGCTCATCGTCGGCGGGGCATCGGTGCTGGTCGCGCTGGCCGCGATCTTCCTCGTCGCATCGGTCATGCCGATGAGCATCTTCGTGCTCAACCTGGCGACGCTCCTGGGGCTGGGCCTCGGCGTGGACTACTCGCTGCTCATGACGAGTCGATTCCGCGAGGAGCTTGCGCGGCGGCCGGCGGACGACCCCGATCCCGTCGGCGAGGCCGTCCGGCTGACCGTCGCGACTGCGGGCCGCGCCGTGTTCTTCAGTGGCCTGACCGTCCTGCTCGGACTCCTTGGCCTGGTGCTCTTCGAGTTCATGATCCTGCGCTCGGTCGGCATCGCCGGGGCCATCGTCGTGGCCCTTGCCGTGGCCGCGGCCCTGACCCTGCTGCCGGCCCTCCTCACGCTCCTGGGTCCGCGGCTGGACCGGTTCGCGGTACGGCGGGTCACGGCGCAGCCCGGTACGGACGGTCCGTGGGCGCGGCTGGCCCGGCGCGTGATGCGTCATCCGGTCGCCGTCCTGATCCCGACGCTCGGGTTCCTCCTGGTCCTTGGGTCGCCGTTCCTGCACGTGCGCTTCAACGCGCCGGATTCGAGCGTCCTGCCCGA
The DNA here is from genome assembly GCA_963724635.1 of uncultured Chloroflexia bacterium. Classification (GTDB taxonomy): domain Bacteria; phylum Chloroflexota; class Limnocylindria; order Limnocylindrales; family CSP1-4; genus SPCO01. The sequence goes on along the minus strand of CAVRVI010000009.1, from coordinate 193,709 downwards.
TGACGTCCCCTCCCGCCAGGCGTTCGACCGACTGCGGACCGAGTTCGGCGAGGGTGAGTTCGCGCCGATCTCGCTCGCGATCCGGACCGACGGGCCGGCGACGACGCCGTCCAACCTCGCCGGCCTCTACGAGTACTCGCGCCGGCTCGCGGCGGATCCCCGGGTGAGCCGCGTGGACAGCCTCGTCGATGTCGGATCCGCGGATGACGCTCGCCCAATACCAGCTCCTGTACGGCGACCCGAACGGCCCGCGCGATCGGTTCGTCGCGACGGGCCTGGCGGCGACGACCCGCGGTGACCTGACGGCGTTCACGCTGACCACGCCGTACGGTCCGAACCGCGACGAAGGCCGCTCGCTCGTCGCCGACCTGCGCTCGCCCACCGGCGCCCTCGCCCCACCGGCCGGCGTGACCGTGCTCGTCGGTGGCGGTGCCGCGGACGTCGCGGACGTCGTGGACCGGGTCGCGGCCGACTTCCCGCGGACCGCCCTGTTCATCATCGTCACGACCTATGTCGTCCTGTTCGCACTGCTCCGCTCGGTCATCCTCCCGGCCAAGGCCCTCTTGATGAACACCCTCTCGCTGACCGCGAGCTTCGGGGCGCTCGTCTGGATCTTCCAGGACGGCAACCTCTCGGCGCCGCTGGGGTTCGGGCCGCTCGGGTTCGTGGAGACGACCCTGCCCGTCATCCTCTTCTGCGTCCTGTTCGGGCTGTCCATGGACTACGAGGTCTTCCTGCTCTCGCGCATGAAGGAGGTCTGGGACCGGACCGGCGACAACACGGAGGCCGTGGCCCGCGGCCTGGAGCGGAGCGGCCGGATCGTGACCAGTGCGGCCCTCATCGTGGTCGTCGTGGCGGGCTCGTTCGCATTCGCGGACATCGTCCTGATCAAGGCCCTCGGCCTGGGCGTGGCGATCGCGGTCGCCCTGGATGCGACCGTGGTCCGCGCCTTGCTGGTTCCCGCGACGATGCGGCTGCTGGGTCGCTGGAACTGGTGGATGCCCGCCACGCTGGAGCGGTTCGTCGCGAATCGGCTGCCGGCGTCAGAGGCCGACGTGGAGGCCGCGCTTCGATGACCAGGTCGCCGGTGTCTCGCTCATTCGTGAGCCTCGCGCTCGTCACGCTCGCCTTGGCCGCCTGCACGGGGAGCGGCGGCCCCATCCTGGCCAACCCGACGCCGGTCCGGCCGTCCGTCGCCCCGGCTACGGCCGCGCCGGTCGCGGCCGTCGACCCGGTGCCAGTCGACCTGCCGCGCGACGACGGCCCGCACGATCGCCTGACCGAGTGGTGGTACTACACCGGCCACCTCCAGGCCGACGACGCGGACGGGCCCCATCGATACGGCTTCGAGTACGTCATCTTCCGCGCCGAGCGGGGCTCGTTCCCGACCACCTGGGCTTCCCACCTGGCGATCACCGATGAGACCGGCGACCGCTTCACCTACAGCCAGCGGCTGCAGGTCGGCGACGCGGTGGACCGGTCGCCACGCGACGCGAGCGGGGCCGCGACCGGCTTCGACCTGCGTCTCACCGGCGTCGACCCAAGCGACCCGACGACGTTCGATCGACCCGCCTGGACGATGACCGGGGCCGATGGCGTGGATCATCTGACCGCTGCCCTCTCCGACACGGAGGCCGCGGCGGCCGGGGTCCCCGGTGGGCTGGTCCTGGGGCTGACCCTGACGAGTCGCAAACCGCCGGCGCTCCACGATACCGACGGCTGGATCGACTTCGGCCCGGCCGGCGGCTCGTATTACTACTCGAGGACGGCGATGGACGCGGCCGGCGTGCTCCAGCTCGATGGCCGGACCCTGCGAGTCGAAGGCGATGCGTGGTTCGACCACCAGTGGGGCGACTTCATCAGCGTGGGTGGCGGCGGCTGGGACTGGTTCGCCGTGAACCTCGACGATGGCACGGACCTCACCGTCTCCCTGGTCCGTGACGCGGACGGCAGCTACCCGCTCGTCTACGGGACGCTCGTCGCGCCCGACGGCAGCACCCGCCACCTCGACCGGGAGGCGTTCACGGTCACCGTCACCGGCCGCTGGACGAGCCCGACGACCGGCGCCGACTACCCCGCGCGGCTGGACCATCGACCTGCCGGGCGAGGGCCTGTCGATCGATCTCGTGCCCACGGTCGCCGATCAGGAGCTCGATACGCGCGCGACGACCGGGGTCGTGTACTGGGAAGGCTCACAGCGCGTGGCCGCGACGCGAGACGGTGTACCGCTCGGTGGCGAGGCGTATGTGGAGCTCACCGGCTACGCGCCGACCCTCGCCTCGAGCCCGTGACGAATCGGATCGTCAGGCCCGCTCGGGCTCAGGGCGCGGACAGGGCCGGTAGATCCACGTCCGCGGTCGCGGCGAGCGCGCGAGCGTCGGTGTCGAGCTCGGACAGATCGGCCATGACGGCGAGCATCGCGGTCCCGGCGCGCCGGTAGGCACCCGTGTTCTGGAGGGACGAGGCCAGACCTTCGCGCGCCGTGGCCCCGACGGCCGCGTAGAACGCGACAAGGCGACCCGACACCTCGGTACCGTCGGCCCAGTCAGCCACGTCCGGCGCGATCCGGTCGCCGAACGCCGCGGTCGCGGCGAGGTTGCGCAGGGTCCGGGCGATGTCGACGGATGCCGTCGAGCCAGCGGAGAGGACCGTTTCCAGCCGGGCGGCATCGGCCACCAGGCGCTGGTTCACGAGCGTGGACTGGCGCAGGGCGGACAGCGCCGCCGCAGGCACCGCCGGATCCCCGACCTTGCCGGGTGCTCCGGCGCTGGCGAGCGGCGCGTTCGAGGGAGCGACGATGGGGTCGGTCCCGAGCGCGACGGCGGCCGTGGGTGCGGACAGGTAGGCGACGAGACCGACGACCCCGCCGCCGATCACGAGACCGGCCATCAGCCCGATGGCCATGAATCCGGCAGCGCGGCTCGCGCGGATGCCGCTGATCAGCCGCGTGGAGCAGCCGGGACAGCGCGTGGTCCCGATGTCGAGGGGCCGGGCGCACGCCGGGCAGTTGAAGATGTTGGCGTCGGTCTCGCCGATGGGCGGCAGGTCCTCCTGTTGGACGCGCCTGCTGGCCCGGGTCGACTTGCGACGAACGGCGTCGATCGTCATCAGTCCTCTCATGACCGAACCCTGCCGGTCTTGTCCCGGGCAGTCTGGACCCGAGCGCACGGCGGGCGCATCGGGACGAAGGTCCCGCGTGGCTCGGTACCGTCGGAGCGCGACCGGACCGCGCCCACACCGCACTTGGGGCCACGCGGCGATACTGCCGCCATGCGCCTCGAACTCACGCGCCGCGGCGACTACGCCGTCCGCGCGATGCTGGCCCTGTCCGACCCGGCGGTCGAGCCATGGTTGAGCGCGAACCGGATCAGCGGCGCGATGTCGATCCCGGAACGGTTCCTGCCCCGTGTCCTGCGCGATCTCGCCCGCGGCGGCCTCGTCGAGGCGCGGACTGGACGGACCGGCGGCTATCGGCTGGCGCGTCCGGCCGCGGAGATCACCCTCTTCGACGTCATCGCGGCCGTCGAGCCCGAGGATGAGGACCGGCGCTGCGTGCTGCGGGGGATCCCGTGCAGTCCGGACGGCCGCTGCGCCGTACACGACACGTTCGACGAGGCGCGCCGCTCGATGCAGGGCCGTCTCGCCGCCACGACCCTCGCCGACCTGGCGTCGCCGCGCGCCTGAACCGTCACCGGTGCGCCTATCGCGCCGACCGCGCCGCGGCTGCGGGCGGTCCCTCCGGCCCATCGAAGGCGGGCCATCTGGCTCATGCGAGTCGCCCGTCGGCTCGCGTGCACTATTCGTGTACCAATCCAGTACATCTTTCCTGATCGCGACGGAGGCGACCGATGCGCAGCCTGCTCGTTCCCCTGCTGGTGATCGCGATGCTCGCGCTCGCCGCCTGCGCAAGCCCCAGCGCCGGCACCTGGACCTACCCGCCCGAGACGACGACCGTGGCGGCTGCCGCTCCCACCGCAGCCGGGTCGGCCGCCCCGGCCGCGAGCGCGGCGCCGGTCTCCGGTGACGTCCTCGGCACGCTCGAGATCAAGGCCATCGACCTCGGGTTCGAGCCGAAGGAGCTCTCCGTCGACAAGGCCGGCACGTATGCCGTGACCCTGGCCAACGCCGGCCAGATCCCCCACGACATCACCTTCGCGGATGGGACCAAGGGCACCGCGAACGCCGGTGAGTCCGTCACGGTCGACGTGGCCGTCCCCGATAGCGGCATCACCTTCCTGTGCTCCATCCCGGGCATGCCGATGCCGGCATGCAGGGCGCGATCACGGTCGCCGGCAGCACGGCGGCCTCCGGTGGCGCCGACGACCACGGCGGTCCGGCTCCCGCGACCGATATCCAGCCCGACCCCAACGCCCCGGCCTACACGCTCTATCCGGCCGAGGCACCCAAGCTGTTGCCTGGCGACGTCCATGACATCGACCTCGTCATCGAGGAGAAGGAGATGACTGTCGCCGAAGGCTTCGTCCAGAGGGTCTGGACGTTCGGCGGGACGGTCCCGGGTCCGGCCATCCGCGTGAAGGTCGGCGACACCATCCGGATCCACCTCAAGAACCCGGCGACCAGCCAGCTCGCCCACTCCGTCGACTTTCACGCAAGCCAGGTCGCCTGGAACGACGAGATGACCTCCATCAACCCGGGCGAGGAGAAGCTCTACGAGTGGACCGCCGAGTACGCGGGCGTATGGATGTACCACTGCGGCACCTCGCCGGCCCTCCATCACATCGCCAACGGCATGTACGGCATGGTCATCGTGGAACCCAAGGAGGGCCTGCCGCCGGTCGACCACGAGGTCGCCATCGTCCAGAGCGAGTGGTACCTCGGCCCCCAGGGCGAGCCCGCCTCGCTTACGAAGGCCGCTGCCGCCGCGCCTGCGCCCGATTACGTGGTCTTCAACGGCGTGGCCAACCAGTACAAGGACCACCCGATCGAGGTCGGGACCGGCAACCGGGTCCGGGTCTTCGTCCTCGACGCCGGACCGAGCATCGACAGCTCCTTCCACGTCGTCGGCACGATCTTCGACTCCGTCATCAAGGAAGGCGTCCGGCTCGAGCCTGGGAATGCCGGCACCTTCGGATCGCAGGCCGTCGACCTGTCGCCTGCCCAGGGCGCGCATCATCGAATTCGATACGCCCGAGGACGGCCTCTACCCGATGGTCACGCACGCCTTCAACTTCGTCGGGCGCGGCGCCCTCGGCCTCGTTCCAGGCCGGCGATGGAGATCCAAAGAACTGACCCCAGGCCCGCCGGCGGTGGTTCACTGGCGATCGTGCTGACCTCACCGGTCCCGATCACCCGGAGCCGCCGCCGGTCCATCTCCCGGACGGATGACCGGCGGACCACGTTCGCCGGTCTCGTCGCGGCCGCGGGCCTGCTCGGCCTGGCCTTCCTGTCGCTCGCGCTGCCTGAGGACGCCCGGCGCGGACTCTGGCTCCCGCTCCACCTGGCGCTCGCGGGCGCGGCGGCGACGGCCGTCGCGTCGGTCCTGCCGTTCTTCACTGCCGCCCTCGCCGTGGCCGCGCCCGTCGGTCGCCCGACGCGGGTCCTCGCCATCGCCGCCATCGCAGGTTCGACCCTCGTCGTGAGCGCCGGCGTCACGGCCGGCCTGGCCGGCTTGGCCGCGATCGGCGGGCTCGGCTACCTCGTCGGGCTCGTCGCGGTCGCGATCGCCGCGTTCTCGCCGCTGCGCGGCGCCCTCGGGCCGCGCCGGCCGCTGGTCACCCGTGCCTACGCCGTCGCGCTCGCTTGCGTCGCGAGCGGGGTCGTGCTGAGCACCGCATTCCTCGCCGGCGTGGCACCGGTCGTCGAGCGCTGGGGCCTCCTCAAGCCGGCCCATGCGTGGTTGAACGTCGTGGGCTTCCTGTCCCTCATGATCGCGGCCACCCTGGTCCACCTCGCACCCACGGTCGCCGGCGCCCGGATGCGCCCGCGGACCAGTGCCCGGGTCGCGATCGTCGGGATCGCGACCGGAGCCCCGATCGTGGCGGCGGGCCTCGCCCTGGACCTGGATCCGATCGTCGCCGGCGGAGCCGTCGTCACCTTCGTCGGCGCCCTTGCCCTGACTCGCCACGCCGGGATCGTCCAGCGCGAGCGGGGACCGTGGACGACGGACCCGGCCTGGCACCGGCTGACCTCATGGAGCCTCGTCCTCGCCCCGGCGTGGTTCGCGCTCGCGATCGCCATCGCGAGCGCCCGCTTCCTCGCCCGTGGTGCGGACGCGTCCGCCTGGGACATCGGCGTGATCGCGCCGGCTCTCGTCGTCGGCTGGGTCGTCCAGGTGCTCATCGGATCGTGGAGCCACTTGCTACCCGCGATCGGGCCGGGCGACCCGCTCGCGCACGCCCGGCAGCGATCGGTCCTGGGGCGCGCAGCGACAGCCAGGGTCGTGGCTCTGAACGCGGGCGCGGCGCTCGCCACGCTCGGCGCCGTCGGGATGGGCGGACCGCTCATGCCGGCGGGGCTGCTGCTCAGCGGCGCCAGCCTGGTCGCCGCCCTGCTGACGTTCGCGGCAGCGGCCAGGATCGGCGCGGTCAGCGTCGCCTCACCACCAACGCCGATCACGCCTAACTGAGACTCGGTATCGACAAGCGCCCCGTCCGCTGCTAGGCTGCGCAGCCTCATGGACGCCGCCCCCTTCCTGACCGCCCTCGAACGCGCCGGCTATCGGCTGACCGAACCGCGGCGTGAGGTCGCCCATCTCATCGCCGATCAGCGTGGCCATTTCGTGGCCGCCGACCTCGTCGAGGAAGCGCGGCTCGCGGCACCTGGGGATCGGCCGCGCCACCGTGTTCCGGACCCTGGATGTCCTCTCTGAGGTCGGCGCCGTCGAACGGATCGACCTGCCCACTGGTGAGCACGCGTACCTCGCCTGCGAGCCCGTCCACCACCACCACGTGGTGTGCTCGCGCTGCGGCCAGAGCCGTGACATCGACGATGCCGGACTGCGGCGGGTGGTCAGTGATGTGGCACGCCGCACCGGCTACCGCATCGACGATCACCGCCTCGAGCTCTTCGGGCTCTGCCCCGCCTGCCAGGGCGACTGACGGTGGCGACCCTGATCCCCGCCCTGATCGTGTCGCTGGCGGCGTCCTTCTCCGCGTTCCTCGGCGGCTGGCTCGCGATCCGCGCCGTCCGCTACGTCGGCCTCGTCATCGCGATCGGGGCGGGCATCCGCATCGGTGCCGCCTTCGTCGACCTTATCCCCGAATCCATCGAATACCTCGGGCTGGAGGCGGCCATGCTCTGGACCGCGACGGGCTTCCTCGCCTTCTACGTCGCTGGAGCAGCTGACGACCCTGCACGTCGGGCATGAGACGTCGTTCGAGCTGGACCACGACAGCGCGAGCCACCAGCACCTGGGCGTGGTCGGCGCGACCGGTATGGGCATCCACAGCTTCCTCGACGGCGTCGCCCTCGCTGCCGGTCTCGCGGTCGGCGGCGGACTCGGGATCGTCATCGCGGCCGTGGTCATCGTCCATCGATTCAGCGACGGCATCGGCGTCGTGTCCTTCCTGCTGGCCAGCCGCTCCACGTCCGGGGTCGCCTGGCGATGGCTGACCATCGTGGCGGTGGCTCCGATCGCCGGCGTCGTGGTCGGGCACGATCCTGGCCGTGCCGAACTCGGTCCTTGGGGCGATGCTCGGGTTCTTCGCGGGCTTCTTCCTCTACGTCGGGGCGGCCGAGTTGCTGCCCGGAGGCCCATCGGCGCGACCGGTCCCGGCTCGTGACCGTCGCGACGGTCCTGAGCGCCATCGGGATCTACCTGTTCTCGACGTGGGTCGGCGCCATCGGGATCGACGTCGGCTGAGCGATCCGGGGCGTCGCCGCGACCGCCCATGGGACCTCCGTCCGCCGGCAGACGGGACCATCGTCCGCGGCAGCGCCTGAAACCTTCCGGCCGCGGACTGCCTCGGAGAACGTAGGCACCCGCCGTCGCCGGAGGAACCCGTGACCGTCACCGCACCAGCGCGCCCCCGACCCCCGTTCCGCCTCACGCTCCGCAGCAGCGCGATCCTGCTCGCCTTCCTGGGCCTGCTGCTCGTCTACGCGACGGACCAGGTCCTGCCGGCCACGACGGACCGCCAGGCGGAACTGCGGTTCTGGCTCGCCGCGCGGGCGACGGGCGTCATCGCCCTCTTGTTCATGACGGCGCAGATCGTCTTCGGGCTCGTGCTGAGCCACCCGCACAACAAGACCACGTGGAAGCTGTCCAAGCGGATCTTCCCGTGGCACGACCACATCTGGGTGTTCGTGATGGCGTTCCTCGCGGCCCACATCGTGAGCCTCGTGGTCGACCCGAAGGCCGGCGTCGATCTCGCCGGGGCGTTCATCCCGGGCCTGTCGCAGTACCGCAGCGCACCGGTCGCGCTCGGGACGCTGGCCCTCTACGCGTTCCTCGTCACGGCGGTCACTGCCCGCTGGACGAAGCTCCTGCCCAGCGGCGCCTGGCTGAAGCTCCACCGCCTGTCGCTGTTCATCTTCATCTTCAGCTGGCTCCACGGGATCCTCGCCGGGACCGACTCGGCCGCGCTCGAAGGGGCGTACATCGCCATGGCCGTCGCGGTGACGGCGGCCGGCGCCTACCGATACTGGGCGGCCAAACGCGACCGACCCACGTTCTCCACGTCACGAACGGAGGCTGATGCCTGATGTCCACGAAACGACTCGCCGCTCGACGCCTTGCCACCGCCATCGGCGTCATCGCCGTCCTGGCCCTTGGCTTCGGCTCCATCAAGGCGGCCTCGGCGTGGACCGCCGCGGCCGCGCCGTTGAGCGTCGCCCCCGTCAGCGTCGCCACGTTGCAGGCCAACCTGGCCGATGAGCACGCGCGCTCGCAGGCCCTGACCCAGCAACTCCACGAGATCGATGCGCGGTCGCGCGACCTCGAGTCGGCGCTGACGCAGGCCAACGACCGGATCGCCACCGACACCACGCACGCGACCGACCTCGAGGACCAGCTGGCTGCGGCAGCCAAGAAGCTCGACAAGCTCGAGAAGGCGATCGCGAAGGCCAAGAAGTCGCTCGCGGCCCAGGCGGCTGCAGCGGCCCGCGCGTCGCGGGTGTCGAGCCGCACGACCTCGAGCGGTAGCACCACGGCCAAACACCATGACGACGAGGATGAGCACGAGGATGAGGACGACCACGAGGATCGACGGTGATTGACCGTCGCGTCCCCACCCACCTCGCGATCCTGGTCGGGGTGTCGGCGGGTGCGTACGCGCTCTCGCTGGCGGGCATCACGGCCCTCCAGTCGACCGCCGACGCGCGCCTGATCGATCAGCGCCTGCCGTCGCAGCAGGCGGCCGAGCAGGCCGCGCGCGACCACGACGCGCTCGAGCGGGCGATCGACACCGCCGCCCAGCGCTATGCCACGCTGGCCGCGCGATACGACCAGGCCGGCACCGGCATCGGCGGCGTGGAGACGGCCCTCGACGATCTTGCGACGCGGGCGGCGAGCCTGACCGAATCCACGGCCAAGCTGCGCGTCGCGCCGTTCACGCTGCCGCGCGTGACTCGCTCGGTGACCCGATCGGCGACACCGCCCAAGACGCACGCCACGACCAAAGCCTCCGGGGGATGACGGGCGAGGTCGTCCGCGACTTCGATGGCCGGGCGATGGCCTCGCCGCTTCGCCTGACCGTGGTCACGGCCCCTGGTGATCGGGGTCGCGCCGTCGCGGAGCAGGCGTGGTCGGCGGTCGTCGATGAGTTCGCCGCCAGCGAGGACGCCCTGTCGCGGTTTCGCGAGGACAGCGACGTCACGGTCGTCAACCGGGCCGCCCTCCGTGGCGAGGCCATGGCGGTCGGCCGTCGCCTGGCCCTCGCCGCCCATGCCTGCGACCGGGCGCATCGCGTGACCGACGGCCGTTTCGACCCGCGGGTGATCGGCCAGCTCGACGCCTGGGGCTACCGCGGGGCAACGCTGGGCGAGCCCGTGTCGGCTGCCTCCGTCGGGGCGCCGGACCGGATCATGGAGCGGGTCGACCGATGCCGGATCCGTCTGGCACATCCGATCGACCTCGGCGGCATCGGCAAGGGCCTGGCCGTTCGCTGGGCCGCCGCGCGGGTCCGGCACGTCGGGATCTCGTCCTTCCTCCTGGATGCCGGCGGCGACATCGCCACGAGCGGCCCCGGCCCCGATGGCGGTCCGTGGCGGATCGGTGTCGAGGATCCGGCCGGGGGCCCGGATCCATTGGTCGTCGTGGCGATCGATGACGGCGCGATCGCGACGTCGTCCGTGCGGCGGCTGCGGTGGGTGGTCGATGGCCGGCGACGCCACCATCTCGTCGACCCGGCCACGGGCGAGCCCGCGGACGGCGGCCTCACGGCAGTGACGGTCGCCGCCGCGGATCCGGCCTGGGCGGAGGTCTGGAGCAAGGCCCTGTTCATCGCCGGTCGGGCGCGGATCGCCCAGGAGGCCCGGGCGCGTGGACTCGCGGCCTGGTGGGTGTCCGAGGACGGGACGCTGGAGATGACCCCGGCAGCGCGACTCCGGACGATCTGGGTGGCGAGCGAGGCCTGACCCGCCCCGCAGGGTAGGCGTCCTTGTGCCGGAATGACAAGGGCACTTGACGATATCAGGCAAGGCCTCATACATTTCGGGCTCCACGTTTCGAAGCAGGAGTCCGGCCCGCATGTCCCGACGCTCCGGTCCTTCGCTCGTCCACGCCCTCATCGGCCTGTCGGTCGGCGCCATCGTCCTTGCCGCGTGCAGCGCCACCGGTTCCGCGTCGCCCGATCCGGCGGGCGAAACGCGCATCGCGGTCACCGTCAACGCCGATGGCTGTGCGCCATCCACGTTGACCGCACCGGCGGGCCGGGTCGTCTTCGAAGTCACCAACGGCGGGTCCGACATCGGCGAATTCGAGATCCTGTCGGGCACCCGCGTCATCGACGAGATCGAGAACGTGATCCCGGGGTTCGTCATGAACTTCGCGACGCATCTCGACGGCGGCAAGTACGAGTTGATCTGCTACGCGCTCCAGGCACCGCGCGGCGGCCTGGCGGTCTCAGGCGGCGAGGCCCCGCGGCCGTCGAGCGCCGTCGTGGACGCCGCGGTCCTCGCGACGGTCCAGGACACCTACGAGACGTACGTGCGCGAGCAGGCCGCTCAGCTCATCACGACGCTCGAGCCGTTCGTCGCGGCCATCGAGGCTGGGGATCTCGACGCCGCGAAGGCCGCCTATGCCGCGTCGCGACCGGCGTGGGAACGGATCGAGCCCGTCGCGGAGCTGTTCTCCGACCTGGATACCCGCATGGATGCCCGCGAGGAGGACTTCGCCGGCGGCGTGGACGACCCGGAGTTCCTCGGCTGGCATCGCCTGGAGAAGGGGCTCTGGGCGGACGGATCCACCGCCGGCCTCGCACCCATCGCCGCCGGGCTTCGCACGGACGCGGCCGACCTGGAGGGCCGCCTGGCGACCCTCGACATCGAGCCCCGCATCATCGCCCGGGGTGCCGGCGAACTCATCGAGGAAGTGGCGCAGTCCAAGCTCACCGGTGAGGAGGATCGCTACTCGCAGGCGGACCTGACCTCCATCGAAGCCAACGTCGCCGGCTCGCGCGAGATCGTGGAGATCCTGCGCCCGACCCTGGCGGCGCTCGATGCCGCCTACCTCGCCCAGGCCGATGCCGCGTTCGTCGAGGTCGACGAGATCATCGCTCGCTATGCCGACGGGGACCGCTTCCAGCCATTCTCCGCGATCAGCGACACCGACCTCACGGCGCTGCAGGCGCGGATGGCCAAGCTGTCAGAAGTGCTGGCCGAGCTCCCGGGACGCCTCGGCCTCGCGGCCTGACCCACCGGATGTCGAACCCAGCGGGTACCGAGCTCAGTCGACGGCGCTTCCTCGTCGCGACCGCCGGGGCCGGGGCGGCCGCGGTGGCGGGCGGGACGGTCGGTGCGCTGCTCACGAGCGCCGTGGCCGCCGCCGACGCCCCGGCGAAGCGCGTCGGTGACGGACGCTCTGGTCCGGCGATCGTCCCGTTCGCGGGCGCGCGCCAGGCCGGGGTCACCCGGCCGACGATCCAGCCGGCGTCCACGATGCTGGCGGCCTTCGACGTGACCGCCACCGACCGGGAAGCGCTCGCGACGGCGATGCGAGAGCTGACGACCCGCATCCGCGATCTCGCCGGCGGCTGGTCGCCGATGCCGGGCGACCCGCTCTACGCCCCGCCCGAGAGCGGGATCGTGGGGTCCACGACCGGACCCGCCGACCTGACCGTGACTGTGAGCGTCGGCGCCTCGCTGTTCGACGGCCGGTTCGGCCTCGCCTCGCGTCGTCCGCGCCAGCTCGCCGCGATGCCGGTGTTCCCGAACGACGTCCTGGACCCCGGCATGCGCGACGGCGACCTCATGGTCCAGGTGGCCGCGGTGGATCAGACCGCGGTCATCCATGCGCTGCGCTACCTGCAGCTGGGCGTGCGCGACGCCCTTCGGCTGCGCTGGATGGTGGATGGCTTCATCCGACCCGACCCGGTGGCGACGCCGGGGCACACGACGAGCCGGAACCTGCTGGGCTTCAAGGACGGCACCGCGAACCCGTCCACGGCCGATGATGCCCTGATGGACGAGTTGGTCTGGGTCGGTCCCTCGGATGGCGAACCGGCCTGGGCGGTCGGCGGCAGCTACCTGGTGGCGCGCGTCATCCGGATGTTCGTGGAACGCTGGGACCGGACCGCCCTGTCCGAGCAGGAGGCGGTCATCGGGCGATCGAAGCGCATCGGGGCTCCACTGGGCGCCGGCCGGGAGGAAGACCTGCCCGACCTGGCGGCCGACCCCGCGGGTGCGGTCATCCCGCTCGATGCCCACATCCGGCTGGCCAACCCGCGGACGCCGGCGACGGAGCGGAACCGCATCCTCCGCCGCGGCTACTCGTACAGCCGCGGGTTCGATGACGCCGGCCTGCTGGACCAGGGCCTGCTGTTCGTGTGCTACCAGCGCGACCTGGAGGCCGGGTTCCTGACGGTCCAGGGTCGGCTGGACGGCGAACCCCTGGAGGAATACATCCGACCGGTCGGCGGTGGGTTCTACTTCACACTTCCCGGCGTCACGACGGCCGACGGCTATCTCGGGGACATGCTCCTGCAGGCATAGCCCCCGCGCTCAACGGGCGAGCGCCGCCTCCAGCTCGTCCAGCGGTCGGCATGCCCTCGCGCGCGCCCGCCCGCGTCACCGCCAGGCTGGCCGCCGCGACCGCGCGCCGGGCGGCGAGATCCAGGGTGCGGCCCTCGGCGAGTCCGGCCGCGAGGGCCCCGTTGAGCGTGTCCCCCGCCCCCACGGTGTCGACGGCATCGACGGCGATCGTCGGGATGGCCTGCACGCCGGCGGCCGTCTCGAGGCGCGCTCCGGCGGCACCCTCGCTGACGAGGATGGCACCCGCCAGGTCGCGCAGGGGCCCGCAGGCCACCGCGAGGATGGCCGCCTCGCCCGCGTTGGGCGTCGCGATGTCGGCGAGGGCCAGGGTGGCCGCATCCAGGCCCTCGGCGGGCGCCGGGTTCAGGACCGTCGTCGCGCCCGCGGCTCGGCCGGCCGCCAACGCTGCCCGCGCGCTCGCCGTCGGGATCTCGTGTCCGACCAGGACGACATCCCCCGGCACCGGGGCGAGACGCGCCAATGCCGCGCCGACGGCCTCGGGGCTGACCGCGGCATTGGCGCCGCTCGCGACCGAGATCAGGTTCTCGCCGGCTCCATCGACGAGGATGAGCGCCACGCCCGTCGCCATCCCGGGGTGCGTCGCGAGCTCGGCGACATCGATGCCCTCCGCCGTGAGGGCCGCCCGGGCCTGCGTCCCGAACGCGTCGTCACCGACCGCCCCGACGAAGGAGACGGTGGCACCAAGCCGAGCGGCGGCGACGGCCTGGTTGCCACCCTTCCCGCCGTGGTGCTGGGCGAACCGGCCGCCCGTCACGGTCTCGCCCGGCCCGGGCAGTCGATCGGTCGTGACGACGAGGTCGATGTTCACCGAACCGACCACGATCACCCGCCCGCTCACGTCAGGAGCCGGTGATGAACTCGCCGCCGTCCACGCTGATGATGTCGCCGTTGATGAACTCCGTGCCATCACCGGACAGGGCGAGGATGGCGTTCGCGACATCCTGCGGCGTCGTCATGCGACCCGTCGGATTCCGCTTCATCGTGATGTCGATCATCGTCTGGGACTCGGGGATCTTGAGCAGGGCCGGCGTCACCGTGACGCCCGCGCGGATGCAGTTCGCGGTAGCGCCGGTGCCATGGCGAGCGAGCTCCATGGCGAGCTGCCGGATGTGCGACTCGAGCGCCGCCTTGGCCGACGACACGACGCCGTACGAGGGAACGACCCGCGTGGATCCCTCCGAGGTCATGGCGTAGATCTTGGAGCCCTGGCCGAGATAGCCGGCTCGCCACAGATCCTGGACCCAGTAGACGAGGCTGTTGGCCATGACGTCCTGGGTCATCTCCATCTTCTTGCGATCCACCCCGCCCTTGGGGTCCTCGGACAGGAAGGGCACCAGCGACCCGAACGCCAGCGAGTGCATGACGACCCGCACGTAGGGCTCCCGGCCGGCGGCGCGGGAGGCGTCGAACCGCTCGCCAAGGGCCGCGATCGCGGCGGCGCGCTTCTCGTCATCGGCCGCGTTCATGTTGATGTAGAGCGCCTGGGCGCCGGTCGCCTCGATGGCCGCCTTGACCTCCTCGACGTGGGCGAGGGCCGCCCGGAAGTCGAGGTGGATGCCGCAGATGTTGTAGCCGGCCTTGGCCAGCGTGATGGCCGTGGCCTCGCCCATCCCCGAGGAGGCTCCCAGGATGAGCGCCCAGCGCTCGCGGTCGTCGGTCATCGGTCGTGGGCCTCCATCGATGGTGGTCGGGCGGGTCGGCGGACCGGGCGGGTCGCACCAGCCGGACGGGGCCCGAGTCTAGCAGCGGCCGCACAGCGAACGACCCGGACACGTGCAGAGGTGCACGGCCGGGTCGTGGGAAGCGGGATCGGTACGGCGTGGCTGGAAGGACGCCGGCGCGACGACTACAGCGCGAGGACCACCAGCAGGAGCGTGGCGCCGGCGAGGCCGAGGACGAGCGCGCGGCGGACGATCCGCGACGCGACGACCTCGGCCGGCTCGACGTCGACGACCGAGCGGGACGACGACGCGGCGACGGGCCGGATCATGGTGAAGGCCAGCGGGCTGTCGGGGGTGGTGACGATCATGACGTGGGACTCCTCGATGGACCCGGCTCGACGGTGTCTCTCATCGCTGCACGGCCGGTCGTGTCATCGATGGCTCGATGGTGTGGCGCCGGAGGTTCCCGGACCATCGACGAAGGGGGTCGAACCTGCCTGGACGCACGTCGATGACGTGGTCGACATCCGGCCGGCGCGGGAACCAGCGGTCCAGCTTGGCGGACCAACCGTCCGACGAGAGGTCGGTGCGGATCGGCGAGACGTCCACGATCTCGATCGGCCGCAGGAGCAGATCGTTCGCGAGGTGGATGATCATGTGCGTGGCTCCTGTCAGTACGAACGGTCGTGCTATCTAGCACGACCAGAATGTACGACCGGTCGTGCTATCTTTCGGATGGACGGACGACTCGAAGGCGAGATGGACAGATGACGACCCAGGCCACCCTGCCCCGCCGCCAGCGTTCGGATGGCGCGCGAACGCGCGAATCGATCCTGGCCGCATCGGCAGCGCTCGCGACGACCGAAGGCCTCGACCGGCTGTCCATCGGCGGCCTGGCGGACCACATCGGCATCAGCAAGAGCGGCCTCTATGCCCACTTCCGCTCGAAGGAGGCGCTCCAGCTCGCGACCATCGAGAGCGCGTCGGCGACGTTCGACGTCGAGGTCGTGGACCGGGCCCTGGTCGCTCCACCCGGCCGCGCCACCCTCGTCGCCCTGATCGACGAGTTCCTTGCCCACCTGGAGCGGCGCGTGTTCCCCGGCGGCTGCTTCTTCGCGGCGACCCTTGCCGAGATGCACATGCGGCCGGGCCTGGTGACCGAGCGCCTCGGGGCGTTCGAGCACTACTGGTTGGGCCTCCTTCGGGAGCACGCGGTGATCGCGCGCGATACTGGCGAGATCGCGCCGGACGAGGACATCGACCAGTTGGTGTACGAGCTCGAATCGCATGTGCTGCACGCGCATCTCGCGTATCCGGCCCGCGGCGATACGTCCGCGCTGGAGCGATCGCGACGGGCCGTTCGCCATCGACTTGGGGTGCCGCCCGGCCGTTGACGGTCGCCCCGGCGTGGGCGTATCTTGGGCATCGCCTAATTAGGCAAATACCTAATCAGGGGATGCCCGATCAACCGCGTGTACAAGGCCCTCGCCGACCCGACCCGCCGTCAGGTGCTCACGCTCCTGCGTGAGCGCGACATGACCGCCGGTGAGCTGGCGGCCCAGTTCGACCTGTCGTGGCCGACGATGTCGGGTCACTTCACCGTCCTGCGCGAGGCCGACCTGATCAGCGCGGACCGGACCGGCACCTCCATCACCTACCACCTGAACCTGTCCGTCCTCGAGGAGGCGATGGCCGCGCTCCTGGACGCCTTCCGCATCGGCCCCGGAGAGGACCGTTGAACCGCCGACCCATGATCCGCGCGAGCATCGCCATCGTCGGCGTGATGCTGCTCGTCAGCGCCTGGGCCTGGATCCAGTTGCCGCCCGACGCCCGGATCCCGATCCACTGGGGCGCCAACGGCGAGGTCAACGGCTGGGCGGACAAGACGGTCGGGCTGCTCCTGCTGCCTGCCATCGCCGCGGGGATCGCGATCATGTTCGCGTCCATCCCGCGCATCGAGCCGCGGCGCCAGAACCTGGAACGATCGGCGACCGCCTATCGAGCCATCTGGATCGGCGTGATGCTCCTGCTGCTCGGACTCCAGGTGCTCGCGGTCGGGGCGGCGATGGGCGCCCAGTTCGACATGACCAAACTCGTGTTCGTGGGCACGGGCGCTCTGTTCGTCGTCATCGGCAACTACCTGCCGAAGGTGCGACCCAACTACCTGGTCGGCATCCGCACCCCGTGGACCCTCACGAGCGACGTCTCGTGGACGAGGACCCACCGGATCGGGGGCCGCCTGTTCGTCATCGAGGGGATCGTCATGATCCTCCTCGGCCTGGTCGGCGTGACCGGCGTGGCCCTCGTCGGTGCCCTCATCGGGGGCATCGTGGTGCTGCTGGTCGTGACGTTCGCCTACTCCTACCAGGTCTGGAAGGCGGATCCGGAGAAACGCGCGCCATGACCACCGAACAGATCCTGCTGCTCGTCACGCCCGTCATCCTCATCGAGCTCGGCCTGATCATCTTCGCCCTGCGCGACCTGCTCAAGCCGGAGCGCCGGGTGCGCGGGGACAGCAAGCTCATGTGGGGCGTGATCATCGTCCTGTTCAACCTGATCGGGCCGATCCTGTACTTCGTCGTGGGACGGGAACAGGAATGACGACGCCGGCGGTCGTGACCGCACGCGGCCTGACCAAGCGATTCGGCGGGCGCGATGGCGGCGTCCTCGCCGTGGACCGGCTCGACCTGGACATCCCGGCCGGGTCCGTGTTCGGCCTGCTGGGACCCAATGGCGCGGGGAAGACGACGACGCTGCGGATGCTGACCGGCCTCGCCCGACCGACCGCGGGATCGGCGACCATCGACGGTGTCGCGATCCGTCCTGACGACCCGGCGGTGCGGCGGTCCATCGGGGTGCTGGACCAGGCGCCCCGGTTCTACGGCTGGATGTGCGGCCGCGAGCTCATCGAACTGGCGGGACGGCTGGCTGGCCTGGACGGGGCCGCCCTGACGGCCCGGACCTCGGCCGTGCTGGAACAGACCGGCTTGACGGACGCGGCCCGCCGGCGGATCGGCGGGTACTCGGGCGGGATGCGCCAGCGGCTCGGGATCGCCGCGGCCCTCGTCGCAGAGCCCGCCCTCCTGATGCTGGACGAGCCCGTGAGTTCGCTCGACCCCGAGGGCCGGCGCGACCTGCTCACGCTCATCGCCGACCTGCGCGGCAGCGCGACCGTCATCTTCAGCACGCACGTCCTCGACGATGTCGAACGGATCTGCGACCGGGTCGGGATCCTGGATGCCGGCCGGCTCGTGGAGGAGGCGCCGCTCGATGAGCTCCTTGCCCGGTACGCCGCGGCGTCCTATCGCCTGGAACCGTGGCCCGGCCAGCACGAGGCGGTCGCGACCCTGCGGCGTGCCCTCGAGGCCGCGCCCTGGTGCGCCGGCGTCACCGAACGCCCCGGGGAGCTCGTGGTGGCGATCCGCGACGAGACCGCGGCGGCCGACGGCCTGCTGCCGCTCGTGGTGACCGCCGGGGTCCGGCTCGTCCGTTTCGAGCAGGTCCGTCCGACGCTCGAGGACGTGTTCCTCCACCTCGTCGGCCGGTCGGGCGAGGAGCGGGTGGCGTGATGCACGCCCTCTCGATCCTGGCCCGCAAGGAGCTCGTGGAGTCCTGGCGCACGTATCGCCTGCCCGTGATCGCGGTGCTCTTCGCGCTGGTCGGGCTGAGCTCGCCGCTCCTCGCGAAGTTCCTCCCCGAGATCGTCAAGGCGGCCGCCGGCGATACCCTGGGCGGCGCCATCCCGATCCCGACCCCCACCGCCGCCGATGCCGTCGTCCAGGTCCAGAAGAACCTGGGTCAGTTCGGGGCGCTGGCCGCGATCATCCTCGCCATGGGGGCGGTCGCGACGGAGCTGGAGCGTGGGACCGCGGCGTTCATCCTGGCCCGACCCGTCGGGCGCGGGGCGTTCCTGGCGGCCAAGGCCATCGCCATCGGGCTCGTGCTGGCCGTGTCGGTCGTCCTCGCCATCGGGCTCGGCTGGTTCTACACGGCCATCCTCTTCGAGCCGCCACCGATCGCCGGCTGGCTGGCGCTGGCCATACTCACCTGGCTCGCCCTGGCCGCATGGGCGGCCCTGACGTTCCTCGCCTCGGTCGCGACCGGGTCGGCGGCGGCGGCCGCGGGCATCGGCTTCGTGGCGCTCCTTGGCCTGTCGATCGTCTCGGCCGTCCCCGCGCTCGGGCGCTGGACCCCGGCCGGCCTCACGGCACCGGCCACCGCCCTCGCGACCGGGACGGCGACGGTCGGGGACCTGGGTGCGGACCTGTGGATCCCGGTCGTCGCGACCATCGCGCTGATCGCCGCGGCCCTGGCGGCCGCGCTCGCGATCTTCCGCCGGCGCGAACTCTAGCCGCGCTGCGCGCCTAGACGACGCCCGCGGCACGTAGCCGGTGGATCTCGTCGGTCGCGTAGCCGAGCTCGCCGAGGATCTCCGACCCCTGCTCGCCGAGCAGCGGCGGGGCCGTCCGGATGCTCCCCGGCGTCACCGACAGCTCGATCGGGATGCCGGCCTGGCGCAGCACGCCGAGGGCCGGATGCTCCACGTCGACGCGCATCCCGCGGGCAGCGGCCGCAGGTGAATCGAAAGCGGTGAGGATGTCCGTGATCGGACCGCACGGCACCTCGGCCGATTCCAGTCGGACGATCCACTCGGCGGTGGTCGCGCTCGCGAATCGGGCCGCAAGGAGCGGCCGCAACGCCGCCCGATGCTCCACCCGGAGGCCGTTGATCGCGAAGCGTGGATCGTCGGCCAGCTCCCCGACCCCGAGGGCGTCGCAGAACCGAGGCCACTGGCGCTCCGACCCCACCGCGACGACGAGCTGGCCGTCCGCGGTCGCGAACGTCTCGTACGGGACGATGTTGGGATGGGCGTTGCCGCGCCGGCCGGGCGCCCGGCCGGTGACGAAGGCGTTCTGGGCCTGATTGACGAGGACGGCGAGCGTCGAGGACAGCAGCGAGACGTCGATGCGCTGGCCGCCCGCCGTCCCCCGTTCCCGGGCGAGCAGCGTCGCGAGGATCCCGATGGCCCCGAACAATCCGGTCACGACGTCGCTGATGGCCACGCCGACCTTGGTCGGTCCCCCACCGTCGAGATCGGCGTCGCCGGTGACCGACATCAGCCCGCCGACGGCCTGGATCACGAAGTCGTAGCCGGGCCGGTCCGCTGCCGGGCCATCGGGCCCGTAGCCGCTGATCGCCAGATGGACGAGGTCGGGGTCGATGGCGCGCAGCGCGTCGTCATCGAAGCCGAGGCGCGCGAGGCCACCGGGTCGGAAGTTCTCGACGAGCACGTCGGCATCCGCCAGGGCACGACCCAGGATGGCCCGTCCGTCGGGCGTGCGCAGGTCGAGCCGCAGCGAGCGCTTGTTGCGATTGACGGCCAGGAAATACGCCGCCGTCCGCGTCCCGGCCTCGAGATCACCGACCCACGGCGGACCCCAACCGCGGGTCGCGTCTCCCTCCGGGGGCTCGATCTTGATGACGTCGGCGCCCAGGTCGGCGAGGACCATGGTGCAGTACGGTCCGGCGAGGACCGTGGATAGGTCGATGACGCGGATGCCCGCGAGCGGGCCGGTGGCAGTCGACGGTGGCATACCGTCGGATGGTAGGCCGCTCAGCCTCGGCCGATCGGGTCCAGCGGGCCGGGCAGCTCCATCTCGAGCCAGTCGGACGAGTCCTCCCAGGTCGATACCACCCAGTCCATGCGGTCGCGATTGAGGACGACGGTGCCGATCCGCTGGACGTCGCGTTCCAGACCGACCGGCCGCTCCAGCCAGGCCTCGGTGAGCGGGACCATCGGCGCCCGCCGATGGATGACGACCTCCGGGTCCACGCCGGGCATGGCGTGCAGTTGACCCCGGATGCGGTAGGGCCCGATCTGGGCTGCGACCGGATAGGCCCGCGTCCGATGCCGTCGGGTCGCGTCCCCGCGCGGGCCCGTGGCCTGGACGAGCAGCAGCTCGTGGCGCGCCACGACGAGCGTCGGGATCTCGGCCGCGTGACCGTCGGACAGCCGCTCCGCCACCAGATCGACGACTTCGTACTCGTCATCCTCGTTGAGCTGATCGGTCATGCGCTCGCCGCGCAGCCGGAACCGGCCGACCAATAGGCAATCGTCGCCGTACGCGAGGAATTCGACGATGGGCCCGCTGGCGATCGCCGCCTCGGGCACGACGGCAACGTCCTCGTCCGTGACGCGTCCGAGCGCCATGCCGAGCCGGCGTCCCATGAGTTCGATCATGGCCCCATCCTGCGGCGCGCTCGCCTCGCTGCGCCCGATCCGGTCGTACCGCCGGCGGCGCGACGGTGCCACGCGACACCGGTGCACGGGTGCACGTCCTGCCGGGTCATGGCCCGAAAGTCCTGTCCGACGCCCGATGCCCGCCGGCGCGCTAGCATCCCGCCATGAGCGAAGCCACGACCCCGACGACCGAGACCCGCCACGTCCCCACCCTCATGACCGTCCACGCCCACCCCGACGACGAGACCATCGGGACCGGCGGCACGATGGCCAAGGCCGTCGCCGAGGGGCGTCGCGTCGTCCTCATCACGGGCACCCGCGGGGAGATGGGCGAGATCGTGGTCCCCGAGCTGGACACCCCGGACAACCACCGCCGCCTCGGGGAGATGCGGGCCGTCGAGCTGGAGCGGGCCATGGGCGTCCTGGGGGTCACCGAGTGGGAGAACCTCGGGTACCACGACTCGGACATGATGGGTCGCCCCGGGAACCAGGATCCCCGCTCCTTCTGGCGGGCCGATCTGGACGAGGCCGCCGGGCGCCTGGTCTGGTTCATCCGTCGCTACCAGCCCGATGTCATCACCACGTACAACGACTTCGGTGGCTACGGGCATCCCGACCACATCCGGGTGCACGACGTGACCGTGCGGGCCTTCCCGCGGGCGGGCGATCCCGACGTGGTATCCGGAGCAGCTCGCGCCCGAGTTCGGCGGGAGCGGAGCGGCGCTGGACGCCGGGGGCCTGGCCCCATGGGCGCCGTCCAAGCTCTACGAGCAGGCCATCCCGGCTTCGGTCCGCAACGCCATGCGCGACGCGCTCGAGGCGGCCGGCAAGCCGTCGTTCTGGGCCCCGCCGCCCGACGCCACCCCGGAGCAGCTGGCCGAGTTCGAGGCGTACATGGCCAAGATGCTCGTCCCCGACGAATCGATCACGACGTGGATCGATGTCAGCGGCGATCCGCTGGAGCGCAAGTGGCACGCCATCCACGAGCACAAGACCCAGATCAGCGACGAGAGCACGTTCATGCTCTTCGGGCTGGACGGTTGGCGTCAGTCATGGGCCAGGGAGGCCTACATCCGGCGCGAGTCCTCGGTCGCGGCGGACCTGCCCGAGACGGACCTCTTCGCAGGGATCGCCTGACTCACCAGGGCAGCAGGCCCTTGCTCGCGTCGAACACCTGGCCCATCACGACCTTCCCGTCGCCGGCCGGATCCAGGAAGTTGGGCTGCGCCTTGTCGAGGATGAGGTGCGGCCGCATCCGGGCCTGGACGAGCGTCCCGCCGTTGAACGTCAGCTCCAGGGTGATGCCTTCCATGGTCGGCTCGGACCAGGTCTGGTCGAAGACGAAGTTGCCCAGCGCGTACCAGATCGGCTTGCCCTTGTAGACCTCCATCGCCCCGGCCCAGTGGGCGTGGTTGCCGATGACCATGTCGGCCCCGCTGTCGATGATCATCTCGGCGAGCTTCTTCTGGTTCGAGAACGGCGTCGGGTCGTACTCGGTGCCCCAGTGCGGGTAGACCACGACGACGTCGGCGCCGGCCTTGCGCGCGGCCGCGACATCGGCCTTGACCGCCTTGGCGGACAGGCCCGCGCTACCGGCCCGGTTCGCGGTCGCGTGATAGCCGCGAGCGATCGCGTCGTAGCCCAGGATGGCGACCGTCGTGCCGGCCGACTCGAAGATCGACGGCTTGCGGGCCGCCTTGAGGTCCTTGCCGGCGCCCGAGACGGCGATACCGCGCTTCTTCACGTTCCGGATCGTCTGCAGCACGCCCGGCCCGCCGGCTCGCGGATGTGGTTGTTGGCGAGGCGAGACGTAGTCGATCCCGGCGTCGGCGATGCCGTCGATGAGCCTCGGATCAGCCGAGAAGACTCGTCCCGCGCATGGACCGCGGCTTGTCCGGCGCCGGGTTCTCGAAGTTGGCGATCGCGATATCCGCGCCCTGGATGAGGTCGCGGATCGCGCCCTTGTTGCCGGTCCGCTTCGTGTACGGCGTGTCCCAGCCGAAGGCCGAGCAGTCCTTGCATCGGCCGGTGATGTCGACGGTCCCGCCGTCGAACGGGAAGTCGACGCCCTTCGCCTTGACGGGTCAGTCTCGTACACGCCACGGTCCAGCAGCATGTCGCCGCCCGCGAACAGCGTCCACGTCGTTGCCGGGATCGAACGCCGCCGTCCCGGCGGCCGGGGCGTCCAGGGTGGCGATGAGCGGCCAGTCGGCGAGGTCGCGGACGCGCTTCGTGCCGAACAGCGCGACGTTGCCCCAGGCCAGGGCGCGGACCGCGGGCGTGACCTCCTCGGCACGCAGGAAGGCGAGTCGCTTGCGATGCTTGGCGAGATCCTTGGTCAGGGTCGCAGCGTCGTGCGCGAGGATGAGCCGGGTCCGCGGCAGCGGCGCCGGCATCCAGGCCGAGGGCGGCGAGGATCGCGTCGGCGTCGGCGTCGACCAGTTCGAGCGCCTCGTAGCGGTCGCTCGCTGCCGGCCAGGACGTCGGCCACGCCATGCGGTCCGTGCTCGTGCGGGTCGTGCGGAACTGGGTGACCGGCACGATCGCGGCCTGGACCGGTCCGGCCGGGCGGCGGGCGTCGGTGGATCGGCGGCGTCGCGCCGGCGGCCTCGCTCGGGGTCGCCGGCTCCGCACTGGCGTCGCCTCGGTCGGGCCGGGATCGCGCCGGTCCCGACGTCGCGGCTGGGTCCGGTCGCGATGGGGTCGCCGACGGGGCTCGCCCGCCCCAGCTGCCGCCCGGTCAGCGGCACGAGGGCGGCGAGGACGATCAGGCCGCCGACGAGGGCGAGGGGGCAGGCGCTTCACGCGGGCATTCTGCCAGAGGGCGCCGCAACGGACCTTCAGGCGACGCCGCCGACACCGACCGGACAGGAGAACGCCCCGTCCGGGCGGGCGGACGGGGCGTAGGAAAAAGCGTTGATGGCGGACCCGACCGGATTCGAACCGGCGATCTCCAGCGTGACAGGCTGGCATGTTGGGCCGCTACACCACGGGTCCAGTTGCGGCGAGGCCGGACTATAGCAGAGGCGCCGACCCTTGTCCCATGGCACCCGCATCGCCCCCCAACCTATACTCGCCGCCCATGTCCGACCATGCCCATCGACCTCCGGAGCGACACCGTCACGCGACCCGACGCCGGCCATGCGCGAGGCCATGGCCCGCGCCGAGGTCGGCGACGACGTCTATGGCGACGACCCGACCGTGATCGCCCTCGAGGAACGGGCCGCGGACCTGCTGGGCAAGGAGGCCGGCCTCTTCGTCGCGAGCGGGACGATGGGCAACCTCGTCGCCGCAGATGGCGCACCTTGCGCGCGGCCAGGAGACGATCACGGGCCGCGAGCAGCACATCACGATCGACGAGGCGGCCGGCCACGCCGTGGTCGTCGGGACGAGTGTCCGGGCCCTTCGTGACCGACCCGACGGCACGCTGGACCTCGCCGAGATCGAGGACGCGATCAAGGATGCGAGCGACGTCCACCAGGCCCCGACCGGGCTGATCTCCCTCGAGAACACGCACCTGCCACTCGATGGGCCAGCCGCTGACGCCTGCCTACACGCGCGCGGTCGGCGCGATCGCCGAGCGGCATGGCGTCGCCCTCCACATCGATGGGGCGCGCTTCTGGAACGCGGTCGTCGCTCAGCGCCCGGACGGCGTGACCGCGCGCGACCTGGCGGGGCCGGCGGCCACGGTCACGTTCTGCCTGAGCAAGGGCCTGGGCTGCCCGGTCGGCTCGATGGTCGTGGGATCGCGCGAGCAGATCTTCGCTCGCCCGCCGGGCGCGCAAGCTCGTCGGTGGCGGCATGCGTCAGGCCGGGATCCTCGCGGCCGCGGGGCTCGTGGCGCTGCAGGACGGTCCGGCCGGGAGCATCGACCGGCTCGTCGACGACCACGCCAACGCGCGCCGACTGGCCGAGGCGCTGAGCGGCCTCGACGGCATCCGGGCCGCCGGCGGGATCGCCCAGCCCGACTGGCGATCGCCTGGATCCCGGACGGGTCGCGACCAACATGATCCTGTTCAAGGTGGACCGCGATCGCGCGGCCTTCCTGCACGCCCTGCGGACCCGGAACGTGCTCATGACCGAGTTCTTCCACGGGAACGTCCGCGCGGCGACCCACCACGACGTGACGCCCGACCAGATCGAGATCGTCATCCGCGCCACGCGCGAGGCGCTGGACGAGACCCGGTCCACGGCCAGGACCGTGACCGCGACCGTCTGATCCAGCCGCGCCGCCCGCCCGGCGGCGTTCCGCACCAGGAGAGCCATCCCGTGCCCGACCCCACCGACACGTATCCCCTGCCGCGCCCGGCGGCGGCCGGCCCAGCCCGGTCCGCTCGATGACACGTTCTACGACCTCGTCGAGACGCGGCTGCGCCGCACGGTCGGCGCCAACCCGGTGCTGGCGACGGCCCTGGGCCTGCACGACCACGACGACGAGCTCGGCGACGGTGGACGCGAGGCGCTCTTGGACGAACTCGCCGCGGACCGGGCGCACCTGGCCAGCATCGAGGCGTTGGATGCCGCCGCGCTGTCGCCCATGGTCCGCTTCGAGCGTGACCTGGAGCTGCACGACATCCGGCGCGAGATCCTCGACACCGACGTGGTGCGCATCTGGGAGCGTCGCTCGTTCGCCCTCGACACCGTCGGCGACGGGCTCTTCCTGCTGTTCGCCCGCGATCACGCCCCGCTCGCCGAGCGACTCGAGGCGATCACGGGCCGGCTCGAGGACGTGCCCGGGTTCCTGGAGGGGTCCAAGACCCGCGCCACCGTCCCACAGGTTCGCCTCTGGCAGGGCATCGAGATGGAGACGGCGGCGGAGCTCCCCAACTTCTTCGCCGAGATCGCGGCGGCCGCGGACGGGGTCCTGGCACCGCCCGAGCGACGCCGCCTGGACCGGGCGATCGCCGCAGCCGACACGGCGGTCGAGTTGTACGGCGGCTGGCTGGAAAGCACGCTCGCGACCGGCACCGACGCCTGGCCCATCGGCCGGGAGCGCCACGACGAACTGGTCGCCCATCGCGCCTTCGACGGCCTCG
This sequence comes from uncultured Chloroflexia bacterium, assembly GCA_963724635.1. Taxonomy (GTDB): domain Bacteria; phylum Chloroflexota; class Limnocylindria; order Limnocylindrales; family CSP1-4; genus SPCO01. The sequence goes on along the minus strand of CAVRVI010000009.1, from coordinate 167,601 downwards.
ATGCCGACGCCATCCTGGAACTCGGTTGGCAGAAGCTGGCGGAAGAGAAGGCCGCGCGCATCGCGGCGGCGCGCGAGATCGACGCCGACGCGCCGGAGTCGGAGGTGGTCGACCGGATCAAGTCGACCCAGCCGGTCGACTTCGATGCCGCGCTCGGCGCCTATCGCGACGCGATGCATCGGGCACGAGCGCACCTCATCGCCCACGACCTCGTGACCGTCCCCGACGACGAGCGCATCGATGTCATCGCGACGCCCGAGTACCTGCGCAACGTCATCCCGTTCGCGGCCTACTTCTCGCCCGCCAACTTCGATCGCGATGCCAAGGGCATCTACATCGTCACGCCGGCGGTCGGGCAACGACCCCCGGGCGATGCGCGAGCACAACCTCGCCTCGATCAGCAACACCAGCATCCACGAGGCCTACCCCGGCCACCACCTGCAGCTGGATGCCGCCCGGCGCCACCCGTCGTTGACCCGGCTCATGACCGACGCGCCCGAGTTCGTCGAGGGCTGGGGGATGTACTCGGAGCTGATGATGCGCGAGCACGGCTTCGACGACGACCCGAGCTTCCGGGTCGTCATGCACACCGATGCCATCTGGCGAGCGTGTCGGATCATCCTCGACGTGCGGATGCATCGCGGGGAGCTCAGCGTCGATGAGGCGACCGACTTCCTCGTGGAGCACACCAGCTTCGAGGGCGCCAACGCCCGTGCCGAGGTCCAGTGGTACACCTACCGCCCGACCTATCCGCTGTCCTACCTGCTGGGTCGCACGCTCCTGCTCCAGCTCCGCGCCGACGAGCAGCGCCGGCTTGGTGACGACCTTCTCGCTCAAGGGCTTCCACGACGCGCTCATGCGCAACGGGTCGCTGCCGATCAGCTTCCACCGGCGCCTCCTCGCCGGCGAGGGCCGCTGACCCGATGCAGGTGATCCCGGCCATCGACCTCGCGGGTGGGCGATCGCGCATCGTCTACTGGCCCGGCGCCTCGACCGGCGTCGGCGCCCCGACCGACCGGCCCGACCGCATCGTCGAGCAGTTCGTGGCCCACGGCGCCCGGCTCATCCACCTCGTCGACTTCGACGGCGCGGTGTCGGGGGCACCCGCCAACCTGGACGCGGTCGGCGCGATCGCCTCGCGCAGCGCGGTCCCGCTCCAGCTCGCCGGTGGCGTGGACACGGTCGAGGGCATCCGCCTCGCCTTTGCTGCCGGGGCCACGCGGGTCGTGCTGACGACCGCCATCGCCGACCGGCCCGATGACCTGCGGGCCTGCCTCGCGGTCGCCGGCGACTGGCTGGCGGTGGGCCTGGATCCGCGGCCGGAGCGACTGGCCGCGTTCCCGTGGCGGCGCGCGGCGCCGCCGACGGTCGAGGCCCTCGTCGAGGAACTGGTCGGGGCCGGTGTCCGACGCCTCGTCCTGACCCACGGCGGCGCGTCGCCGGACCACGAGCGGGTGCGTTCGCTCGTTCGGTCGTACGATGCCGAGGTCCTGCTGGCCGGCGGGGTCCGCGATCTCGACGGCCTGCGCCGCGTGCGCGAGACCGGCGCCGCCGGCGTCATCCTCGGGGAGGCCCTCCTCTCCGGAGCCATCGATCTTCCCGCAGCCCTGGAGGCCGCCGCATGACCCTCGACCATCCTTCGCCGCGCCACCGTCCCGTTGAGCGGGTTGCTGCTCACCGCCGTCCTGGCCGCCTGTTCCGCCTCCGGCACGGGAGCGGGCGGTTCGCCGGCCGCGTCGGCCGCGGCTCCGTCCCAGGCGGCCGCGACCGCCGTCGCCTGCCCCACGAGCCAGCCAGATCCGCTTCCGGCCGGCGAGACCCGGACGGTCACGATCACCACGGACCTCGGCCAGATGGTCCTCAAGATCGAGGCCGACCTGAGTCCCATCGCCGCGGGCAACTTCGTGGCCCTCGCCGAGCTGCGGCTACTACGACGGCGTGCCCTTCCATCGCGTCGTGCCCGACTTCGTGATCCAGGGCGGCGACCCGACCGGCACCGGCACCGGCGGTCCCGGCTACACGATCAAGGACGAGCCGGTCACCGCGACGTACGGCCGCGGGACCGTGGCCATGGCCCGCACCGCCGAGCCGAACTCGGTCGGCTCGCAGTTCTTCATCGTCCTCGCCGACACGGCCGGCTGACGCGCTCGCCTACTACAACACGTACCAGATCATCGGGTCGGTCACGTCCGGGATGGAAACGGCCGACAAGATCCTCCTGGACGCCGGCGGGGTGGAGCTCCCACCCGAGCCGATCCTCATGACCAGCGTGACCGTCGCGAATCCGTGATCCAGCGGCCGCGGCCCCGCGGCCGATCCAGCTACCACCGGAAGGAGTCAAGCCCATGACCCGCGCCACCATCGCGACCGATATCGGCGACATCGACGTCGACCTGTTCGACGAGAGCGCCCCCAAGGCCACCGCGAACTTCATCGAGCTCGCCAACAAGGGCTACTACGACGACGTGATCTTCCATCGCGTCATCCCGGGCTTCGTGATCCAGGGTGGCGACGGCCAGTACGGCAAGAAGTCGGCCCTGGAGCGGGGTCGGGTCGGGACCGGCGGACCCGGCTACAAGTTCGCCGACGAGCCGGTCAAGGGCGACTACCTGCGCGGTTCGCTGGCGATGGCCAATGCCGGCCCGAACACCAACGGCAGCCAGTTCTTCATCTGCACCGACGACCTGACCGGGAAGCTGCCGAAGAACTACACGCTGTTCGGCCAGGTCACGAAGGGCCTCGACGTCGTCGACAAGATCGTGTCCGCGCCGCGCGACGGCCGGGACCTCCCGAACGACCCCGTGGCCATGACCAAGGTGACCATCCACGCCGACTGACCGAGGGCCCCGATCGGGCCCACCGAGGCCGCCGCAACCGGGATGCAACCTGCCGCCGTGGGAGCGCGAACGGGAAGGTTAAGGAATTTACACCGTTCCGTATGCCAAAACCCTTGGAAAACAGCCCCCGCCAAGGTAGGATATCGATGCTGCTCAGTCAGCCAAGCTGCCCCAGCGTCAAGGTCATGGGTAGGTAGGGTCAGGGTAGTCGGTGCAGCCGACGTGATAGATGCTCTTGACGCGTGGCAGAAGTGTCCGGTCAGAACGGACTCCTTCACCGGGACAGCATCGAGGCGGCTCCTTCGGGAGCCGCCTCGGCTTTTCCGGCACGAACCACCGCCTCACAAGGCGCCGCGATGTCGTGACCGAACGCCCCCATCGGGATGGGCCACATGGCCCGGCATCGGCGCGACGATGCCCGCTATGGTGAGCGCCACCCACTTCCTGGAGGGTCAGATGCGTTCGCCCCGGCCGGTCCTCGTCCTCTTGCTCCTGTCCATGCTGATCGCGGTCGCCTGCGAGCTCGTCCGCCGTGGGTAGCACCGTGACCGTGACCGATCGCCTGGATCCGACCGCCGATGGGCGCGGGCCTCCCGGGTGCCGGCTACCTGACCATCGTCGGCGGGACCGAGGCCGACGCGCTCATCGCGGCCTGCAGCCCCATCGCGGGGTCGGTCGAGATCCACGAGACCATGGCCGGCGGCAGCGGGATGACGGGGATGCAGCCGGTCGCCGAGATCGATGTCCCCGCCGGCGACACGGTCAAGCTGGAACCCGGCGGCTACCACCTCATGCTGATGGACGTGTCCGACATGCCGGCCGTCGGCGAGACCGTCGACATCACCCTGACCTTCGAGCAGGCGGGCGACATCATGGTCCAGGCCGAGGTCCGGGCCGGCTGACGTGGCCGGACGCGCCCGACGACTCCGAGCCACCGCGACGACCCGACGAGCCTCTTCGATGGGGCGTTCCGCCTCGTCGTCGTGCTCGGCGTCATCCTCGTCGCGCTGATGGTCGTCCGCGTCCTTGGCGGCGGTGCGCACCGCGCCCAGCGACACGGACGCCTGGCGGGGCCGCCGCGGAGCCTCGCCGTCGGCGAGCGGGATCGCGGCGAGTCGATCCGCGGCACCGTCGATGGCGCTCGTCGATCCGTCCGTTCCTGCTGGTCGCGTCCCGCCCGGCCCCGGCCGTGGAGCTGACCGGGCCGGACGGCGGCCGGTCTCGCTCGCGGCGATGCGCGGCGGGCCGGTCCTCGTGTTCTTCGGCTACACCCACTGCCCGGACGTCTGTCCCGCGACGATCGGCACGGTCGGGCTGGCCATCGATGCGGTACGGCGACGAGGCGCGGGCCATCTTCGTCAGCGTCGATCCGGAGCGGGACACCGTCCCGTGGCTGGCCGAGTTCGTGCAATTCATGCCGGCCGGGTTCACCGCCGCGACCGGCACGCCGGACGAGATCCGAGCGACCGCCGACGACTGGGGCGTCCGCTACGCGCAAGGTCGTAGAGGAAGCCGACCCCGACGCCTACTCGCATGTCGCACACCGCCGACGTCTTCCTGATCGATTCCGCCGGGAAGCTCCGGGCGCGATTCCCGTTCGGCACGGAGGCGGAGACGATGACCGCGGTCATGCGGACGGTCGAGTCGCACCGCGACGCCGAGCCGTCGGCCATCGCCGTCGCGTCCGCGCCGACGACCACCTGGCCGCCGAGCCCGTCCGCGGCCGGTCGTCGACCTCTGGCCGCGCGTCGTCTCGAGCTCGGTCTGGGCCGGTGGCGCGAGCCCGGTCATCCTGGCCCTGCATCGACGACGCCGGTGACTCGGCTGGACGACCCGACCCTGCGCGTCACCGCCCAGGTCCTCGACGACGGGTGGCAGCCGGTCGGAGCGGCCGTCGCCGCCGTCGGCGGTCCAGCCCATCGGCATCGCCGACGGTGTCCTTCGTCGCCGACGCTCGACCTGCCGACGGCCGGGCGCTGGACGCCTCGCCGTCGAGGTGACCGGGCGCCGATGGCGCGCGCCGCGCGCGGCGTCGTCGGCGTCGACGGCCCTCGATCCCGGCGGCACGGCGGCGCTCGGGTGGCCCGGCGCCGACCGTCCGGACGCCGACCGGCGCCGACGTCGGCGGCGACCTGACCTGGGTCACGACCGATCCGCTGCCGGATCCGCGGCTCTCGCAGACGTCGACCGCCGACGCGCTGGCGACCGGTCAGCCGTTCGTGCTCGTCGTCGATTCGGTCCGGTTCAAGGTCACGCCGGCGTGCGGCAAGGCCGTCGTCCTGGCCAGGCAGCCTCGTGGATCGCTGGCGCGACGTCCCGTTCATCCACCACGAGCCGTATCGCTACACGGTCATCACCACGGAGCCCGTCCTCGAGGGGACCCTCAAGGCACCCGTGCCTGACCGAGCCCGCCGAGGCGTGGGGCGTCGGCTCGAGCCCGTGGGGCGTCGGTTCGATGCCGTGGATCTTCATCGTCGATGGCGACGGGATCGGTCCGCGCGAAGTACCAGGGCGTCGTGGGCAGCGCCGACGTGGACGTGCATCCTGTCTCTGCTCGCTGACGCAGACGGCCGAGACCTGGACGGGGCGTTTCGGCCCGGCCGAACAGGTGCCACAGGTCACTCACGCGAGCAGACGCCGCGACCGTAGGTTTCGGCACATGGACACGCAGCCGCAGGATGACCTGCACCTCCCGCTCCTCGACGACCCATCCCTGTCCCGTCGCCAGTTCCTGCGCGGGGCGGCGATCGCCGGACGGTGGCCTCATCGCTGCCGGCCTCGCCGCCTGCGCACCCGCGGCACGACGCGCCGGACTGGACCTTCGGCCCGGGCATCGCTTCAGCCGCCCGCCGGCCCCGCCGCGGCTCCCCGGCCGCCGCAGCGCACGCGGCCGCGAGCGCCGCCGCCAGCCACTCGATGGGCGCCGAGCGCCGCGCCGTCGGCCTTCGCCGTCCGCCTCCGCGTCCGGGACCATCCCGGCCGGCTGGAGCGCGCATGACGTCGAGGCGCGCAACAAGGTCCGCCGCTATCTGGGCGACCTCGTCAAGGCGCTACCCGGCGGTCTACCCGGAACCCGTCGTGGCCAAGCTCGCCGACATCCTCGGCGTCGAGGACGGCTATCCCGACCTCGACATGAAGCCCGCCTTCGTCCAGGTCCCGCAGCTCGTCCTGACGCGACGCGCTGACGCCGCTGAAGCCGACCCTCGACGGCGACGTCAAGGTCTTCAACCTGACCATCGACGAGATGGAGTGGAAGATCGACGAGCTGATGCCGCCGGTCGCCGCGCTCGGGCTACAACGGGCAGTGGCCCGGACCCACGATCCGGGTCAACCAGGGCGACAAGGTCCGGGCGATCTTCAAGAACAACCTGCCCGAGACGACCGGCGTCCACTTCCACGGCGTCGAGTTCGACGACTTCTTCCAGGACGGCGTCCCGTTCGTCACCCAGATGCCGATCATCCCGGGCGAGGAGTACGCGTACGACTTCGTGGCGCAGAACGCCGGGTCGCTCATGTACCACTCGCACCACAACGCCACGGACCAGGTGGGACGCGGCCTGCTCGGCGCGTTCATCGTGGATCCGAACCGGACCGCAGGCCGAGTACGACCGCGAGTACATCTGGATCTCGAACGACACGCTGGGTGGGTTCACGATCAACGGCCACGGCTTCCCGGCCATCGTGCCCGGTGCTCGCCGCGCAGGGCGAGACGGTCCGCGTCCGGTTCATGAACGAGGGGATCATGATGCACCCGTGGCACCTCCACGGGATCGCGATGCGGGTCGTCGCACGCGACGGCTATCCGCTCGGGAGCGCCGAGTTCGACTGCGACACGCTGGGGTCAACCCCGGCGAGCGCTACGACGTCCTCATCAAGGCCGACACCCTCGGCGTGTGGGCGTTCCACTGCCACATCCTGCCGCACGTGGAAGGCGCGGACGGGATGTTCGGGATGGTCACGACGCTCATCGTCGTGCCCGGAGGCCGCCCACGTGGACGCCATCGTCGCGGCGCTCCTCGCCTAGCGCCCCACCATCCGAGCCGCCTCGGCGGCGTATCCACGAGCCCGGGCCTGCGGAGGAGCAGACCCGGGCTCGAACCTTGTCGGGACCGCCCCGCTACGCTATGGCCATGCCCACCATGGATCCCAGCGCGCTGGACCGCGCGTTCGACCTCGCCGCGCGCCAGGTGACCGATGGCACGGTCCCGTGGGCCGTCGTGGGTGTCGCAGGTGCGGCCGGGGTCGTCCGCCTCGAAGCGTCCGCCGGGGCCGCCGGAACCTCCGGTGAGGCCGTCACGCCCGATTCGATCTGCCTCATCGCATCGATCACCAAGCCCATCGTCGCGACCGTCGTGCTCCAGCTCGTCGCCGAGGGTCGGCTGACCCTGACCGAACCGATCGAGCGGTACCTGCCCGACGTCGCTGGCTCGGATGCGCCGCCGATCACGGTCTGGCACCTGCTCAGCCACACCAGCGGGCTGGCCGACCTCGACATCGAAGGCCTCCTGACCCGTGCGTCGTCGCACGCGGAGGCGGTCGAACGGCTCCTGCACGAACCGCGGGTCAGCTCGCCCGGATCGACGTTCCGCTACGCGACCTCGCCGTTCGACCTGCTCGGGGCAATCATCACGGCCATCGACGGTCGGCCGTACCCGGAGGCCATCCGGACCCGGTTGCTGGAGCCGCTCGGGATGACCGCCACGTCCTTCGACCCGCGCCTGGACGACGGCGACCGGGTCGTCCCACCGCTCACGGCCCCCCTGCCCCACGGCGGCCCGGTGCCCCAGCCGCTGGTCGATGCGTTCATCACCATGGCCATGCCAGGCGCCGCGTTGTGGAGTTCCGCCTCGGATCTGCTTCGATTTCGGGCGGGCGATGCTGCGCGGCGGCGAGCTTGATGGCGTGCGGGTGCTGTCCCCGGCCTTCGTGGAGTTGATGACCCGCGAGACGACGGTCGACGGCATCGGGCGGACCGACGACCCGCTCACGACCGAGCACTATGCGCTGGGCTGGGGCAAGCCCGGCGTCGCGTCCCCGGGCGAACCATCCGCGTTCTTCCACGGCGGGATCACCGGGACGCGGCTCTGGGTCGACCCGGCGAACGACCTTGTCGTCGTGTACCTGACCGGCGCCTGGGAGCAACCGAGCCAGCCGGTCGACGCGGTCCAGAACGCGATCTACGCCGCCCTTCGCTGAGGCGGCCAGGGCCGTCGCGAGCGTCGAGAGGGGTCCGTGGGGACTTCTGTTACGAGCCCCCGTTCATCGATCCCGTCGCCGTCACGGCGTGTGGAACTCGATCGAGTCGACGACCGGCGTCGCTGCCTCGACCACGCTCTCGAAACGCGGCGTTGGCGCACTGACCGCGATGGCCAGGGTTCGCTCGGACGATCCCTCCGGCAGATCGACCAGGTACAGGCGCATCCGGCTGCCGGGAGCGATCGCTGAACGCCATCCCCCACCGGCGTAGCGGGTCGGCACGGCCGACGTCACCACGGCCGAGCGCCCATCTCCGTCGGGGCAGACCATCGCTCCGGGGGCGAGCGTGACGTCCAGCCACAGGCCTTCGGCGCCGCCGATGATGACGTCCACGGGAGTCGTCGCTTGATAGTCGGAGTCGGACCGGATGGCCTGCGCCAGCGCGGCGGCGTCGGCAGGGGCTGGGCCCGATCGGCATCCAGCATTGACCGGAAGCGGGGCGAGCACGAAGGAGATGCGCTCCTCTTCATACATGCCGTTCAGGCTCAGCCCGTAGTTGAAGTACTGGTGGCTCACCTCCCACGGCCGGTCTGCCCACCCACTCACTTCGCCGTCGAAGAAGGCGAAGGGCGCGGCTACCGGCCGGCCGTTCTCGGTCGTCTCCAGGACGTCGTTGACGAGCGCGAGTCCGGCGTGCGCCTGGCCGTATACTTCCGCCTCCTTCCAGGAGTACGACTCCTCCACGGCGGTGGCGCCGTCATCGGCGAACAGCTGGACCTTGAATTCCATCTCCGCGTCGGGCCAACGTGGTCCGGCCACACGTTCGATCTCGAATTGTTCGTAGGGAGCGCCCGCGGTCGTGGCATACAGGAGCGGGACCTCGTCGATCCGACACGCTGCGCGCATGCGTCCGCCGCACCGGCCGCCATAGACCTCGACCTTTCCCTCGGCGCCCTCGCCCGCGATGCGCGCCGCGAGGAACTCCTCGAGCCGTGCTGTCACTTCCGTCTCGGCGACGCGCGGATCGACCGGCGCATACGGCGCCGTCGACCACTCGCCGACCACCCAGAGGCCGGTCGGGCCCTTCCCCTCGGGCTGGTCGAGGTTCAGGCGCACCGACTCGTAGCGGAGCCCGTCGATCGTCGGGGCGCACCGCTCGACACCCGGCGCGTTCTTGTCAGGGATCGGGTACAGCGGGTTGGTTTCGCCGGTTGCGCACCGGAGGTACACGAGGTCCATGCGCCGCGGGCCGATGGCGAGATCGGGGCTGGACGCGTGGGCGTCGTACAGGAACTCGTCCCAGCCCAGGACGTCCCGAAGGAACCGATCGATGATCTCTGGAGCTGCGAGGTCGGCATCCGCCGCGTAGAGGCTCGGATCGACCTGCCACGGATGGTCGGGCTCGCCGGCCTCGGCGCGCTCCTGGGCCAGGCGCACTTCCTCCTCCGTTGACTGCGGCCACATGCGGCTCGACGGCGGAGGAGCCGGCGTCCGGCTGGCCGTGGGTGGCGTTGCGGGAGGCACCGTCGCTGTCGCCGTCGGGCGTGCGGACGAGACGGCAACGGAGGGCTGCGGTGTGGGGCTTGCGGAGATCCCCGCGGGACCGATCGTCGGTCCACTCGGCTGCATCAGCCCGACGACGCCGAAGGCCGCGACGACCACGGCGGCGGCGGCGACCGCGAGCGTGGCGAACGTGTTCCTGATCGAGACTGTCGGCGTGGGCCACCAGCCAGCGCGTTGCGGAGTGGCCCTGACGCGGTCTCGCGACGCCTCGATCAACCGTGACGGCGCTCGATCGACCGCCTCTGCTTGGAGCCAGGCGGCGATGGAACGCCGCGCGTCGTCGTGCGTGCTCATGCGAGAGCCCTTCCTTCGATGACGCTGCGTCCGTCGGCCTCGAGGGCGGCACGGAGCGCACCAGTCGCGTAGTGGAGCCGGGACTTGGCGGTGCCCGGCGGGATACCGATCGCGCGAGCCGCCTCGTCGGTGGTCATGCCGAGGTAGTGATGAAGCACGACGATCGTCCGGTGCTCGATCGACAAGCGCTCGAACACCCGGGCGATCTCGTCTCGGTCGGCGAACGCGCCACTGACGTCAGCCACGGACGGCTCGACCTTGAGTGGGATGACGAAGCCACGCCGCGCGCGGGCCTCGTCGGTGATGGCACGCATCAGGATCCGGTTCAGCCACGCGTCGAACCGGTCGGGATCCCGAAGGCTGGGCAGATCGCGCCAGCATCGGACGAGCGTCTCCTGGACGGCGTCCTCCGCTCGATCGACATCCCGCAGGATCAAGCGCGCGATCCGGTACAGGCGGTCGATGACCTCGGTCAGCAGGATGTCGAACGCATCGCGATCACCCTGCTGTGCCTGCCTGACCAACTCGGATCTCGTCACGGAGCCCTCACCTCGCCGACCACCCGCGAGTGCCGGTTGGTCGCCGTATAGGCGGAAATCATTCCAGGAAGGTTCAAACATCGGCCGCGAGAGCACGAGTATGCGAACCGCCGACGGGGCTAGCACGCCCGGGCGGGTATCATCCTTGCTCGCGCGCCTGTAGCTCAGTGGATAGAGCGTCGGCCTCCGGAGCCGAAGGTCGCAGGTTCGAATCCTGTCGGGCGCGCCATTGTCATGAGTCGCGACATATGAGTCGCATGAGTCGGGACATGTGAGTCAGTCAGTCGCTGGAGACCCCGGCCATCGGCCGGGGTCTCGTCGCGTGTTGCGCCAGTAGCCCTTGGCGGGCTCGATCCGGTGGGTCGAGAGGATCTCGCCGGTGTCGAGGCGGATGACCGTGACCTCTGCTCGTCGACGACGGCCAGGACCCGCCGACGGGCGTGGGCCAGGCTGATCCTTCGACATGCACCCGACTGTCACGCATGTCGCGACTCACCAGTCGCCTGTCACCTGTCACCGATGTCGTGAACCCAGACACTGTCGGGCGCGCCACTGCAACATGCTCTCGCAGCAAGACGGCGATCGTGTCCGCCCCGCCTACTTGGTAATGTCGGCACAGATGACGTAGACGGCCACGTAGCCACCGCCACGCGCGAAGCCGGCCCAGCCCCATGGTCCGGTCTCGTTCTGCAGCGGGTACGACGCTTCAAGGGTCGAGCCGGTCGCGCTCGCGCCCCCGCCGGTCGCGACGTCGCCGTCGTCGCACGACGCGTTGGCCGATCCCTCGAAGCCGGCGCCGACTCGGGTGTAGATCGACACCGCCGTGCCGGCCGGCCCGCGGTCGCCCTTCAGGCCCGGCGCACCCGTCGGACCGGGTTCACCGGCGGGACCGGGTTCACCTCGGGGACCGGGTTCACCAGCGGGACCGGGTTGACCCGTCGTGCCGGTCGCACCCGTTGGCCCCCCGGGACCGACCGGGCCGGGAGCTCCTTTCGGGCCTTGCACGTTCCAGGTAAGGAGCGACTCCTTGGTCGTGCAGTGCTCCGATACGCGGATCGCCCGGAGCTCGCCGGTCTTCTTGTTGGCACACGCGCTGATCGTGTCGTTGCTATTCGACGTTGCCGTGGCCAGGCCGGTCGAAGCCGCGAGCAGGGCCGCGATCGAGACCACGAACGCGGGCCAGGGAGTCCGGACGAGACGGGTCGGATGCATGACGTTGACCTCCTGCAGGCTGCAACAGGTTTGCAGTCCCGAGATCGTGAGAGTCCGAAGCCTGGTGGTCATCGGTCGATCGACCGATGTGGCCCGCTTGATGCCGTCCCCCACAAGGCGTCGTCGAAGAGGCCATCATCCAGCCGGTCAAGCACCGCGAGTGGAGGCGAGCGGTGCGCTCCGAGCCGGCCACGAGTACCGCTACGACCACCCGAAGGCTCGCGATCCGTCGCAACGTCCCCGGTTTGTCGACGGACCGAACGACGGTGCCTCATGCCAGCCGCCTCGCGGCCGCGACCCACTCATCGCGGCCCTCGATCGGGATCTCGTAGGTTGCTAACGCGCGCCCAACACCTGTCGGGCGCGCCAGTTCAACCTTTTCGGGCAGCGCCAGCGCGAATCCGTGCGCGTACGCCGCCTGCGTCAGCCGGACAAGCGAGTCTTACGAGACACACGCCCACGGGCGGTCGGAGGAGGCGGTGGCCGACCCACGGAGTGAGTCGGCCACACCTGCGCTGCGGGCAGCGATCGCCTATGGGTTGAGGTCGAACTGGAAGCTCTCGACGATCGGCATCGCCTCGGCCAGGAATGCCTCGTGATCGGGCGCGTGCTTCGAGCCGACGGCGATCGCGATGACGCCGCCGGGAGTGTCGAGGAAGGTCACCCGATTCCGCCAGTCCGCGAGACTGGAACCTGGCGGGTCCCCTGGGCAGGTAGCGGTCCAGTCCGGATCGACCCGCATGTCGACCTGCTTGCCGATGAGGTCACCGATCGTGACGTCGACCGGCTCGGACACCGCAAAGGCTTCGCTCGCTACCAGGAAAGCGGCCCTCTCGGCTGCCGTCCCGCCAGTCTTCTCCCACGCCTCACAGTAGAAATACGGGCTCTCGACCGAAACGATGAAGATGCCGTTGGCCATTTCGCCGGAGCTGGCGTACTCGGCCTCGTTGGCCTTCGAGTCCGGGAACAGGCCGTAGCCATTGGATACGTCCAGGTCGTTGACCCAGCCCTCCGGAACCGTGAACGAGGTGCCGGGCTTGTACGACCGGGTCGTCGAGGTGCCCGCAGGCAGGATCCCGGCGCCGGTCGGTAGTTCACTGGGCGTGAACCAGGCGGGAAACGCGGCGCTCGCCGATGGGGCGGCGGGCGGCGAAGCTGACGCGGCCGGCGATGGCGAAGGTGCTGGCGAACCTGACGCGGCCGGCGATGGCGCGAGCGTCGGCTGGCCGCCGATGCCGCCATCACCGGGCAGGAACTGGTAGCCGACGACCGCGACCACGAGCACTGCTGCTGCGGCAGCGATCAGTTTCGCGTAGGTATTCATGCGGCTGGACCTCCACGCTGGCCACCTGGACCGGCGCTGTGGCGTCGTGTCCACCTCGTCGAGGGCGCGCAGGAGCACGCGCTCGGCGTTCTCGTGCGCGTCCTCGCGAAGCCACGACAGGACGATGCGCGTGCGGGGATCGCGGTCGGCAGTCATCGGGAAGCCTCCCTCGCCGCCGGGCGTTCGTCGGCATCGAGTGCCGCCCGCATGGCGCGCATCGCGTGATGGAGTCGTGAGTAGACCGTGCCGATCGGGACGTCCAGGATCTGGGCGACCCGTTCGGCGGGGATGTCGGCGTAGTGATGCAGGACGAGCACGGTCCGGTGGTCGACCGACAGGCGTCGGATGGCCGTCTCGAGCTCATCCCGATGGATGATGGTGTCGAACTCCCCGGATGCCGCCGGCTCGTCAGCCGGCAGGATCCGCAGGTTCGGCGCCCAGACGCGAGCGCCGGCCCTCCGCGTAGCAGGCGTGAACGAGGAGTCGGTACGACCAGGCGTCAAAGCGCGCCGGGTCGCGAAGCTGCGGCAAGTCCCGCCAGATCGCGACCAGCGCCTGCTGTGTCGCATCCTCGGCGAGATCGAGATCGCGCAGGATCCTGCGCGACACGGCGAGGAACCTCGTCGCGAGGTCGGCGGCGACTAGCCCGAAGGCTTCCCGGTCGCCGTGCTGGGCCCGCTTCACGAGTTCGGTGTCCACGCCCCTCATCCGCAACGTGGCGCCGGTCGCGTCCGACGCCTTCGTAGGGTATGGGTCATTCGTCAGGTGGGGCCCTTCAAAGTTCGACAGCCACGTTGCATCGATCGTGGCATGGATCCTGCGACAGGCGATTTCCCCCACTTGCATCGACCGGTCTGACGTGTATACTGAACCGTATGGTTCAGTATTCGGGAACCCGACTCGATGCCTCGTTCGCCGCGCTCTCGGACGCCACCCGACGCGGGGTCCTGGAGCGACTCGGACGGACCGATGCTTCGATCACGGATCTGGCCGAAACGTTCCACATGACCCTCACGGGCATGCGGAAGCACGTCGGCGTCCTGGAGCAGGCCGAGCTCGTCACCACGGAGAAGGTCGGGCGCGTGCGGACTTGCCGGCTCGGCCCGCGCCGACTCGAAGAAGCGACTGAGTGGATCGGCCAGTACCGCGAGCTCTGGGACGCGCGTTTCGACGAGTTGGACAAGGTCGTCGAGGAACTGAAGCAGAAGGAGATGATCGATGGACGCACGAAACGAGAGTGAGCCCGCCCCCATGAAGAACCGCACGACGGTGGAACGGACGTCCGAGCGTGAGCTGATCGCGACGCGAACCTTCGATGCACCGGCGCGCATCGTGTTCGAGGCGTGGACCAAGCCTGAGCTGTTCAAGCAGTGGTGGGTCCCGAAGTCGATCGGCGTATCCCTGCTTTCCTGCGAGCTGGATGTTCGTGCCGGGGGCAAGTACCGCCTCGTGTTCGGCACCGATGCTTCTTCGTCCATGGAGTTCTTCGGTCGGTACCTCGAGGTGACCCCGCCCTCGCGCCTCGTCTGGACCAACGACGAGGATGATGAGGAGGGGCCCGTCACGACGGTGACGTTCGAGGAAGAAGGCGGCCAGACGCTGCTGGTCGTACACGACCGCTATCCCTCGAAGGAAGCGCTCGACGCTGCCCTCGCCTCCGGGAGCAACATGGACGCCATGCCCGAGACGCTCGATCAATTGGACGAGCTTCTCGTCGATCTGGGCGCCAGCGTCGGACCGGAGCCGGCCGGTCAGGCGAGCTGAAGGAACGCGCGGGCTCGTTCGCGGTCGGGGAACGATCGCTGCGTGCCGGGGCGCTGGACGCTATCCGAGGCACAGCGGACACCGAGGGTCACCGCGGCCACATCGTCGAGACCTGACGCCAGGCCGAACGCGAACCCTCCTACGAAGGCATCGCCGGCCCCGGTCGTGTCCACTGCGGTCACGTCCGGCGCCGGGATCCGACGGACCGCCCCACCCGTCTCGAGGAGCGCCGCCCCGCGAGCGCCCAGCGTCACCACGACCCGAGCACCGGCCGACCGGGCGAAGCGGACGATCTCGGCGTCCGTCACCTCCGTCGTGGCACCGGCGATCCGGGCGAACTCGTGTTCGTTGGGGATGAGCCAGTCCGTGACAGCCAGGAGTGCCGGGTCCATGTCGGCGGCGGGCGCGGGGTTGAGCACCGTCCTGGCGCCGAGGGCGCGCGCGGCCGCGAACGCGGCGGTCGTGACCTCCTGGGGGATCTCGAATTCGCCGACGACGACATCGAGCGGGGCCAGGGCGCGGACGGCCGCGGCGGCATCGGCGGGGATCATCGCGTCATTCGCGCCGGCCACGCAGATGATCCGGTTCGTGCCATCGGGTTCGACCCAGATCGGGGCCACGCCGCTGGACCCCGTGACGCGGGTGACGAAACGCGCATCGATGCCGAGCTCCGCGAAGTTGCGCATCGTCATGTCGCCGAAGACGTCGTCACCGAGCGCATTGACCATCGCGACTTCGGCCCCGAGGAGCCGGGCCATGACCGCCTGGTTCGCCCCCTTCCCGCCGAACCCGAGGCGGAAGTCGTCGCCCTGGATGGTCTCCCCGCCGGACGGGACGCGGTGGGTGTACGCGATCAGGTCGATCATCGTGCTGCCGACGACGGCGATGCGTGGCGCAGTCATGAACGCAACGATACTGTGCGTACGAAGCGGAGGATGACGTGCGTATCTACCTGGCCGGCCCGCTGTTCACCACCCCGGAACGGGAGTGGAACGCGGGGCTCGCGGCACGGCTCCGATCCGGCGGACACGAGGTGTTCGTCCCCCAGGAGAATCCGGCCGCCGAGCGGACCGGGCGGGCGATCTTCCTCAAGGATCTCGAAGGGCTCGACTGGGCGGATACGGTCGTGGCGATCATGGACGGCGCGGATCCGGATTCGGGTACGTGCTGGGAGTGTGGGTACGCCTACGCCAAGGGCAAGACCGTGGTCTTGTTCCGGAGCGACTTCCGGGGCTCCGGCGACGCGCACGACATCCCCTACAACGCGATGCTCATCGGCGCGGCCGACGCTCACATCGAGCTCGAGATCGGCTCACTGGACGAGGCCTCGGCCGCCATCCTCGCGACGCTCGCGGGGCGCTCCACGACATAGCGCTGTCGTCGAGCGACGGCGCGGCGCGAGCGGCAGATGGGAGGATCATCAGATGGCCAGAGTCCTCGGGATCGGCGGCGTGTTCTTCAAGGCAAAGGACCCAGGCACCCTCATCGCCTGGTATCGCGACGTGATCGGCATCAAGTTGGAGGACTGGGGCGGCGTCGTCTTTCGCCCCGAGGCGATGGCCGGCCACGCGGGAGCTGCCACCGTGTTCAGCGCCTTCGAGACGGACACCACCTATTTCGCGCCATCGACCAAGGACTTCATGATCAACCTCGCGGTCGACGATCTCGACGGCATCCTGGCGAGCTGCGCGAAGCACGGCGTGGAGGCGAACGTCCTCCCCGATGAGCCCAATGGCCGGTTCGCCCACATCCTCGACCCGGAAGGGACGAAGATCGAGCTGTGGCAGCCGAAGCCGATGCCGGCCTGAGGGTCCCCGGTCGATCAGCTTCCGGCTGGCTTCCGCGCCCTTCGGCCCGTCGCTCGCGGTTCGGGAGCGGCGGCGGCAATCGCGTCGAGGTCCTCGGGCGTCGGGAGCCCGGCCCGGATCGCGGTCATCACGTCGAGATCCAGGGGCACCGGCGCCCAACCGGCCGTGTAGCCCGCCGCGTCGAGATCTCCCGGGACCGGGAGGCTGCCGTCCGGGCCGGCCTCGGTCGTGCGCGCAGACGCGGCGTCCGGCAACTCGTCGAGTGGTCGGGGTACTGGTCCATGCGCCGCACCGGCGAGGCTCCCCGCCGCCTCGGGGCTCAGGCTGGGCGACGGTCCGCGGGCGTCGTTCGTGCCGTCACCCGCGGTCGAGATGGTGATCGTGACGTCGGGAGTCATTCGGACAGCCTCCTTGTGCCGCGTGTGGGCGACGCGTGTCGGGCCAGGCTCAGATGAGGTAGGCCGTCGTGATCAGGTTCGCTGCGTCGATATCGACATGGACGAGGCGCCCGTGGGCGCAGGCGGTATTGAGGAGCACGTGCAGGTTCGTGACCCCATCGCCGGCGCCGTCCTTGATCCGTCGCCAGCCCACCGTATCGATGTTCGCCCACGCCCACTGCTGCCCGGAATAGGTGAATGTGGCGAGCACCTTCTTGTTGTACTGCCAGGCCATGGTCGATCCCTCCGATGCTCCATCGCCGGTCCCATGCCGGCCCGATCGTCAGACGAGGTACATCGTGTAGAGCAGTTGGCTGTCCGCCTCGACGTGCACGTGACGCCCGGTGGCCGCGGCCTCGCACAGGCTCACGAACATGTTGGTGACGCCGTCCGGCGCAACGCCGTCGACTCGACGCCAGCCCAGCCCGGCGATGTTCGCCCACGCCCACTTGGTGGTGTGGTGCGCGAAGGTCGCCGTGACGGCCCGGTCGTAGTACCACTGCTTGCCGGCGGTGACGCCCGCGCCGACCTGGATGTCCGCGGTGACGTTGTTGCCGACGCGGGCGATATTGGTGACGGACACGTTCGAGGCGGCACCGTTGTAGCCGTTGCTGTTCGGCGTTGTCGACCCGTTGAAGCCGGTGTTCGCGGCGGTCGGGTACGGATCGGTCGCGTCGCCCCGGTTGGCGTTGAGATTGAGGTCACGCCGGCCGTCGGCCTGCTCGACGTCGACCAGGTAGTGGTTCTCGTCGGTGTTGTTGTTCTTCGCATCATCGACGTGCTCGATGAGCAGTCCTTCGCCGGGCAACGCGGCATCGAATCCGGCCTGCTGGCGGTTCGAGACGAGGAAGTACTCCTGGCTCGCCGCCGAGCCGACCGGGAGCTTGTAGGCGACGGCGCTCGAGGCATACGGCGGGACATTGACGCTCTGGGTCGCATTCCAGATGACGGTCGGGTTGATCCACTCCACCCGGGTCTTGCACCAGGAGGTCGGGTGCGCGGGCCGGTCGCCGCCACCGTTCCAGCTCCCACCGGCCATCAGGTCCCACGCGCCCGTCCCGGCCGAGGAGTAGTCGGTGTCGTACAGGTCGGGCCAACCCATGAGCAGGTGCCCGAGCTCGTGGGCCATCACACCGACCCGCCCGTCCTCGGGGGCCATGAAGTAGCGGTCGATGGTGACCCCGTCACGGACCTGCGGCGTGATGTTCCACTTGTGTGACCAGATGTCGTTCACGTTGCCCGTCTGCTCGGCGCCGGTCCCGGCGCAGATCACCACGAGCGCATCGACGACCCCGTCCCCATCGTTGTCGTAGCTCGCGAAGTTCACGTGCGGGTCGGCCAGCGCGATGGCCTCCTCCACGAGCTTCTGGGCGTTCTTCGGATAGGCGCCGAAGCCGTAGTTCCCGTTCGTGTAATAGGTCTTGGGCTGGGGCGCTCGATACCATCCCGCCGTCGGCCCACCGGATCCGCTGACCAGGCCCACGACATCGAGCTGTGTGTAGGACGCCTCCCGGTAGAAGTCCCGCATGCTCCCGGTGGCGTACGAGCCGACCGAGAAGAGCATCGAGTCGAAATGGGCCTGTGGCTGGGTCCCTGCCCGGTCGGAGAAGTCCACGAGCAGGACGAGCGCGCGCCGGGTCCCGGTCACCGGAGCCGGATCCGGCTTGGCATCGATGAAGGTGTTCGGTCGCGTTTGCGCCGGACGGCTCAGGATCAAGGTCAGCGAGCGGGCGTCGAGGAGATCGCCGGACGCCTTTGCCGGCAGGGCCTGGCCGGCGGCCAGGAGGCTCTTCGACTGGATGATCCGCTGCTCGAGCTCGGGCGAGGGCGGCATCACGCAGTCGACCTCACGCATGTGGTTCTCTTGCACGGCACCCCTCCTTCACGTAGGCTGCCGAGGCGGCCGAGCCGCCGGCAGTCGGTGTCGCGCAGGCTCCGGCCGGCATGTCACGACGGCGTCACCGATGCGTCACGACGCCGTCGCGGGTCAGCAGGATCGCCCACGGGCGATGCGATGGAGCGAGCCATGAGCGGAGTCTCGGCGGCGCCCAATCGGTCGACGATCACGGGGCGTATCGAGCGTGTCGAGCCATCGGCGACCTCGGCCGGCAAGTGGTACCTCGTCGTCGCGATCCTCGAGGCAGCCGCGATCGAGGGCGGGCTGTTCGCACGACCGGGCGACGTCGTGCGGGTGTTCGCGTTCGGTGATGTCCCGCCGCTGGACGCCGGTCAGTCCATCCGGGCCGAGGTCGAGTACGTGGGCGGTCCGACGGGTGGTGAGTTCCGGCTGATCCAGCTCCTCGGCGGACCCCTCGGTGCGTTCGACAGCGAAGTTGCCGGGACCGACATCGAGGACGCCTGACCGTCCGAACGACGGAGTCGCCGTCCGACCTCGGCATGGTCGCCGTTCGACTCGGTCATGCGACGAATGGGTGATAGGCGTGCGCCTTGTCCGCGCGTACGCTGAGCGAAGGCGACCTCGGGGGACGCGATATGGGACGACATCGCGTCGCGGGGCCCTTCCCTTCTGGGCCCCAGCGACCATCGCGCAGGCGCACGAGCGCTTCAGGCACCGTCGCGTTCCATGCCACCCTCGGACTCCTCGGCGGGTTCCAGCTCGAAGTCGACGGTGATGTCGTCCACCTGCCCCGATCCGAGTCCCGGTTGCTCGCCGCCCTCGCCGTGCGCGATCGCGCGCAGACCCGCTCCGCGTTGGCCGGGCTGCTGTGGCCGGACACCACCGACGATCTGGCACATGGGTGCCTCCGGACGGCGCTGTGGCGCCTGGGCCGGGCCGGCCCGGGACTCCTCGACGTGACGACCGTGGATGTCGCGCTTGGTCCGGACGTCGCGGTGGACGTCCGCGAGCTGACCACGCTCTCCCACCGGATGCTGGAGGGAGCGACCGCCGACGATGCGTCACGACTCGAGCAGCTCAGCTCCGCCGGCGAGCTCCTCCCGGACTGGGATGAGGAGTGGCTGGTCGCCGATCGGGAGCGGATCCGCCAGGTGCGCCTGTACGCCCTTGAGCACCTGACCGAACGACTCGCGGGCGAAGGCCGCTTCGGCCACGCCGTCGAGACGGCGCTCATGGCCATCGCCGACGACCCGCTCCGTGAGAGCGCCCGACGGACGCTGATCCGGGTCTTCCTGGCCGAGGGGAACGTCCACGACGCGCTGGTCCAGTACACGGACTTCCGTGACGTCATGCGGGACGACCTCGGGCTGGATCCGTCACCGCAGATGGACGCCCTGCTGCAGGACGTGGGGATCGGTGATCCCGGACACACGGTCCTGTCCACACCGCCAGATGCACGCGGCCGGCGGGCCGGTCCGGGCACGGAGCCTCCGAGACGGGTGACGCACCCGTGACGGCGCGGTGACGAACACCCTCTAGACCGCTGGCGTCACGGCCGGGGGAGCGGATGCATCGCCGATCATCCGCCGCGGCCAGATCGGAGGAACAGCCATGGCGGAGAAGTTCAAGTCGGCCGATTCCGTGCTGGAGGAGCTGGTCGCCGCGCGCCGCGACGAAGTCGTGCGAGCCCAGACGTCCCAGGCGGACCAGATCAAGGCGCTCGAGACGCGCGGTCAGGCACGCGTGGCCGAGCTCAGGAAGACGCTGCCGAAGGACATCGTCACGGCCCTGGACCGGCTGGACAAGGACCACGACGAGGCCGACAAGTCCGCCGAATCACAGGTGAAGCGGATCAAGGCGACGCTCGTCGAGTCCGGCCCCTCACCCGAGAACGAGACCGCCTTCCATCCCGGCATGGCCGGCGGGCAACTGGTCGTGCCCAGCTCGCTGGGCTGGTTCACCCCGTACTACGGGACCCTGCACTGGTCGGATGGCACGGTCGTCTGGCAGGGGTACAACCCCGGCAGCATCGACCTCTGGATCTCGTGCAGCGGCAGCGGCTCGGGCCTGTTCGGGACGGGGGCGTGCGGGGGCACGCTGGTGATGGATTGGTGGTTCACGTACGTCGCCCCGACGAACCGCTATTACGGCCACACGATCTGGGTCCCCTACCACGGGTTCTACATCATCCGCGCCGACGACGGTTTCTGGGACTCGAAGGACGCCAGCGCCCGGATCGACCTGTCGGCGGTCGGCTACCAGTACAACTACAAGGGGACCAGCAGCACCAACGTGTTCGCCATGGGCGACGACAACATCGATGTCAACGACCGCTTCGACGGCTGGCGGACGATGTACTACCCGGATCTGCTCGGTGCGGATCGCGCCTACCTGCGGGTGTCGTCGTCCTACTACGTCTACGCGCGTGGGGGCGGCTCGGTGGCGCAGCTGAACTTCAGCGATGGCAACGCCAACTACATGGGGATGCCCTGGGTGTACATCGACTGACCGAGGAGCGGATCCGCGCGGGATCGATCCCCGCGGAACCGTGAGGCCCCGCCGGATGGACGTGCGTGACGTCTCCGGCGGGGCTGGTCGGTCTCCCGGATGGGCGGCCTACCCCGAGCCTGGCGTCAGCGGGCGGCGGCCAGGATGGCGCGGGCGAACTCGTCCGCGGCGGCCGACGCGGCGGCGACATCCGGTGGCCCGACGATGTCGATCCAGACGTCCTGGCCGCCCTCGAAGACAGCGAGCTTGGTCTTCGGGCTCGTTCCCGAGCGGCTCGTGCGGAAGGCGGCGTCGCCGATCCCGTCGACCGGCGTCCCCTGTGCCATCCCCACCTTCTGCATCGTCGCGTCCCAGTCGGCGCGGTCGGTCTCGGAGTCGAACCAGATCGCCAGCCGGACGGCGCTGTCGGCGGTCACGTAGCGACAGCTCGCGCCGTTCATCAGCCCCTGATCCTTGGCGACGAGGTCGGTCACGGGCTGACCCAGGACCTGCTCGACCTCGCCCTGGGCGACGACCGCGCACAGCTCGGCACCGGAGAGCGGGCCCGCGACTGCCGGCGTCGTGACAGGCTCCGCGGACGTCGCCGGCACATCGGCCACAGCCTCGGCGACCGCCACCGCGGTGGGCTGATCCGGTGCGGCAGCGCCCATGTCGGCGGCCGCCGATCCACAGGCGCCGACGAGTCCGGCCAGCGCGATCGCCAGCGCGGCCGCCGCGAGCGTTCCCCGCGTGGGGCGGGCGCCTGACATTGCCGACGGCGCGACGCGACCGGTGGCCGTCGCCGGCAGCTGGATCTCGATGATCACGTCGGCCTGGCCACGCACCCGACGCACCAGGCTGAAGAGAGGACCGGCGATGCGGTAGCGCGCGTGCAGGCGGGCCAACGTGAGCCGCACCGCATCCGGGCCCAGGATCCGGGCCGTGGCCTGGACGGTCGGGCCCAGGTGGCGACCTCGCTGGTCGCTCGGCGCGAGTTCCACCCGGGCCGTGTGACGGAGACGCTTCAGTTTCCCGGACGCCGCAGCGGTCCGGACGAGCAGCCGGTCCGCGTCGAGCACGAACAGCACAGGGGTGCCCACGGGCTCGCCGGTCCGGCGGAAGGTGATCAGGTCGATGAACCGCGCCTCGGCCAGCGCGATCTCCGAAGTCGACGTGGCGAGAACGGGCGGGGTGGTCGTGGTCGTCGTCATGGCGGGTCGGTCCTTCCTACTTCATCGGACAGTCTGTCGTCCGGATTGAGGCGGACTATTCCACCGGACAGCATGTCTTGTCAAGTAGGAAGTTCGTGGGCGGGGGAGCGGGCGCCGTCAGGCGCTAGTCGAGCGGGTGAGCCTCGACGCGGCCCTCGCGACCGGTAGCGTGCACGTCCCAACGCTGTCCGAAGGCCGGGATACCGGTGATCGTGATCGACCCGATCGCATCGGGCAGGTCCGGGTCCACGGTCAACCGTCCGTCACGAGCCTCGAGACCGAGCATCGCCCGGACCAGGAGGAGCGGCGCTCCGGTCGCCCAGGCCTGCGGGCTGCAGGCGGTCGGATACGGCACGGGGAATCGACCCACCGAGCGGGCGTAGCCCGAGAACGCCTCCGGCAACCGATGACGGGAGAACGACGCGGCGTGCAACAACGAGAGGGCGATCCGATTCGCCTCGTCGCGGAAGCCGTAGCGGGCCAGGCCCTGCGCGATGAGCGAGTTGTCGTGGGGCCATACCGTCCCGCGGTGATAGCCGATGGGGTTGTATCCGGCGTCGTCCGTCGAGAGCGTGCGAACGCCCCAACCGGAATAGAGCGCGTCGGACATCAGCTGCCCCGTGATGGTCGCCGCCCGTTCCGGGGTCACGATGCCGGACCAGAGCAGCTGGCCGATGTTCGAGGTCAACGAGTCGATCTGCCGCTTGTCGCCGTCCAGGCCGAGGGCGTAGTAGCCACCACGTGCGTCGATCCAGAAGTCCCGATCGAATCGCGCCTTGAGGTCGGCAGCCTCACCCCGCAGGCGAGCGGCGAGTGGCGGGTCGGCGAGCGGACCATCGGCCAGCTCCGCCAGCCGCAGCTTGGCGTCGTAGACGTAACCCTGGATCTCGCAGGTCGCGATGGGCAGGACCGGCATGGACCCATCCGCGAAGAGGACGCCGTCGAGCGAGTCGCGCCAGCACTGATTGCCCAGCCCCTGTGCCGACCGCGTCTGGTACTCGACATAGCCGTCGCCGTCGAAGTCGCCGTGACGATCGATCCATTCGACGGCGGCCCGAGCGGCGCCACCCATCGTCTGGACGAATGCGTCGTCGGCTGTCCAGCGCCAGTACTCCGAGAGCAGGATGAGCCACAGGATCGTCGAATCCGCCGATCCGTAGTACGGGTCGTGCGGTTTGAGCCCCAGCACGGTGAGCTCACCCGTGCGCAGCTCGTGGGGCATCTTGCCCGGCTCCTCATCACGGAAGTCATCCACCTTCGTGCCCTGGAACGTCGCCAGCGCCATGAGCGCCCCGCGTGCCACCTTCGGGCCGAACGCCACGGTCTGGAATGCGGTGATCAGCGTGTCGCGACCGAACAGGGTGAGGAACCAGGGGAGGCCGGCGCCGGGCAGCATGATCGTCTCGTCGCCGGCCTTCGCCTCCAGTCGCAGCGCCAGCAGGTCGCGGGCGGACTGGTCGAGGACCTGGTCGACGAGGGCCAGGCCCGACACGTGTCGCGGTCGGGTCTCCAGCCACCGACCGACCGGGTCTTCGTGCTCGGGAGAGAACACCTCATCGAACCCGGTGTGCGTCGGCTGGATCTCCCGCGGTCCCAGGCGTAACGGGACCTCGATGACGCAGTTCCACTGTCCCCGACCGGCGAGGTCGAGCTCCCAGATGACATCGTCACCCTCGACCCTCGTCGGCGGCGTCGACAGCGTGACCACCGTCTCGGCCTCGAACGGACCATTCCGGTAGCGGAACGAGAGGCGGGATCCGTCGGTCGCGTGGTCGCGCACGATGTCGGCGGACCGATCTCGAACCACGCTCTTGATCTCGAACAGGTCGGCGAAGTCGGTGCCCACCGCGAGCCGCAGCTCCAGGTGCAGGGGCTCATCCCGATAGCTCTCGAGTTCGATCCGCTCGTGCAGTCCGCCCCCGACGAACCGCAGGCGCCGGACACCGATGCTGTTCGGCGCGAGGTCGGCCAGCTTCGGGTTGGTCAGGAAGAACACCGCGGAGTAGTGATCCTGGGTCCCCGAACGCAGGGCGAGGAACCGCGCGCCGTTCACGGTCAGCAGCCAACGGTCGATGAAACGCGTGTCGGCATGGACGAGTCCACCGATGGATCCCGCCGGAACGTCACCGACCGGGTCGGAGAACATGAACGAGCGCCCCTCGAGGATCGCGATCGAGTCCGGGCCGAGCTCGGGCGGGAGGTTCCGACGTGCCGGATCGGGCACGCTGGCGTCCCGGGTCGCGCCGGGGAGCGGATCGGCGGGGGTCGGTCGGCGCCCGTCGGTCGTCGTCACGGATGTCATGGACGATCGCCTCGCTGGTGACCCGTCCAGCGTGCCACAGCGGCCCTCCGAAGACCAGCACCGGAACGGACTGTTAACCCGCCGGCCCCTGCAGGGGATGGCCATGCTCGCGGCATCGGCGCATCATCTCTGGCATGGCCGTTCGATCGCGATTTCCAGGGCTGGGGGATGACCGCTTGACCGCCCTCGCGGCCCGCGCCCGCGAGGTGCTCGACGGGAACTGGCTCGGCGCGTCGACGCTGCCGTCTCGCACGCTCTATCCGCACCAGTGGAACTGGGATTCGGCGTTCATCGCGATCGGTCGGTCCTGGTACGACGAGGGTCGTGCGCAGCAGGAGCTGCGTTCGCTGTTCGGCGCCCAGTGGGCGGACGGCAAGGTCCCGAGCATCGTCTTCAACCCGAGTGTCGCCGAGGACGCCTACTTCCCGGGCCCGACGTTCTGGCAGTCATCGACCCGCTCGCCGAGCGCCCCGCGCGGCGTCGAGACGTCGGGCATCACCCAGCCACCGATCCATGCGCGGGCGGCGCTCGAGATGCATCGCCACGCGCGCGACGTTGACGCCTCGAAGGCGTTCCTGACGTGGCTGTACCCGCGGCTCGTCGCCGAGCACGCCTATCTATCGGGGCGCCGCGACCCGACCGGCATCGGGTTGACGGCCTTCGTCCACCCCTGGGAGTCCGGGCTGGACAACTCGCCCGCGTGGGACCGGGATCTCTCGGAGATGGTCATCCCCGCGGGCGCCATCCCGCCGTACACCCGACACGACCTCGCCCATGGCGATCCGAAGGACCGGCCGACCAACGAGGCCTACGATCGGTTCGTGTTCCTCGCGGCGAGGTACCGGGATTCGGGCTACGACGACGCCGTCATCGCGGACACCGTGCCGTTCGTCATGGCCGGACCCATGTTCAACGCCATCTTCCTGTGGTCACAGCACGCGCTCGCCGAGATCGCCGAGATCGTCGGAGCGGACGCGCGTCCGCATCGCGAGGGCGCCGAGCGCGTCCATGCCGCACTCGTGGACGAGCTCTGGGACCCCGAGACGAAGCGCTTCTGCGCCCTCGACGTGATCCGACGCGAACGGAGCGCGGAGGACACGATCGTCTCGTTCGCCCCGCTGCTGGACCCGGACCTGCCGAAGGCACAGCTCGATGCGATCCTGGCCGACCTGCATTCGGCGAGCTTCCATCCCGATCGGGCGATCAGCTACGTCGTCCCGAGCTACGACCTGCTTGGCGAAGGGTTCGATGAGCGACGCTATTGGCGGGGGCCTGTCTGGATCAACACCAACTGGCTGTTGCTGTCGGGCCTGCGGCAGCACGGCCAGGACGCCTTCGCCGACGAGATCGCGCTCAGCAGCCTTCGCCTCGTGGACGGTGCCGGCTTCCGGGAGTACTTCGACCCGTTCGATGGCACCGGGTTCGGCACGGACAGCTTCGGCTGGACCGCTGCGCTGACCCTCGATCTCATCGAGCGGCACCGGATCGCGTGACCGTCCGGCTCAGCCGATGACGTTGCGCTCCACGACGCGGCGACCAGCGGCGATCCGCGCGACATCGAACACGGACAGGTCCAGGCTGACGTAGCGGCCATGCACGATCAGCTCGGCGGTCGCGCGCCCGACCGCCGGCGCCTGCTGGATACCGTGCCCGGAGAAGCCGTTCGCGAACAGCAGGTTCGATACCTCCGGATGCCGGCCCAGGATCGCGTTGTGGTCGAACGTGTTCATCTCGTAGTAGCCGGCCCAGCCACCGGTGCGACGGAGCGCGTCGAAGGCGGGGACCCGAGCCGCCAGCGCCGGCCAGAGGGCGTCTTCCCAGAGTCGGACGTCGAGGTCCAGCGGCAGGTCGGCGAGGTCGTCGGCGTCGTCGGGCGAGATCGCCCCGATGAACGCGCCGCCTTCCGGGCCGGAACCACGCGCCCGACGTGTCGATCACGAGGGGCGGATCCGGCGGTGGATCGGCCGGTTCGAAGGCGAACACGCAGCGCCGATGGGCCGCGACCGGGAGCGCGACCCCGGCCATGGCGGCGACGCCGGCTGCCCACGGCCCGGCGGCATCGACGACGGTGCCGCAGGCGATGGCCGATCCGTCCACGAGCTCGACCGCATCCACGCGGGCGCCGCGCCTCCGCAGGCCGACGACCTGGCTGGGCACGTACGTCACGCCCATCGACTGCGCCTTGCGGCGGAAGGCGCGCAGGAGGCCGTACCCATCGAACCAACCCTCGCCGGAGGTCCCCAATGAGCCGAGCGCGACGCCCTCCACGGACAGCCACGGGTAGCGCGACGTGAGCTCGTCCGGCCCCAGGAGGACGACCGCCGCGCCCTCCGCGCGCTGGACGGCGTGGACCTCGCGCATCGTGGCCTCGCCGCCGGGACTCGCGAGATACAGATAGCCACGCTCCACGAGGCCGATGTCCGGTGGCGACTCCCCGGGACCGTCGACCGCGAGGATGCTCGCCAGCGTCGCGCAGGAACCCGAAGCCGAATTGCGACATCCGGATGTTCTCGGGCGTGGAGAACTGCTGGCGGATCGAGCTCGCCGACAGGGCCGATGACGCGATCCGGTAGGTCGGATCGCGCTCGATGACGACGACCGAGCCCGCGAACGTCGGATCGGCCGCGAGGAAGTAGGCGATCGCGCTGCCCATGACCCCGCCACCGATGATCGCGACATCGGCGGTCCTCGTTGCATCAGCCACCCGGCGACGATACCGCCACGCGCCGCGGCTCAGGACCTCGCCGCGCAGATCCCCGGCGCCTCGGCGGCGGCGACCGGACCGTCGGGCGACCACCAGGCCCAGTCGGTCAGTGCCGCCACATCGCCGTCGCGTCCCAGCAGGCCGACGTAGACGGCATCGCACGTCAGCCGGACATTGGCCGTCCCGTTCTCGTCGATGTAGCAGCCGATGCGCCCCACATCGAGCGAGCCCGCGGGCTCGACGATCCGCTCCCCGGAGGTCGACCACGCGGCGTCGCCGACGGTCCCGGCCCGGCAATCCCCGGTCATCGGCGTGACGCCGTTGGCCGCCATCCGCGCGAGGTAGGTCCGGGCTGCTCCCTGGGCATCCGGAAACCGGTAGACGCCGACTCGCTGGACCGGACCACCCGACACCTCGCACTCGATCCCGGCGAGCGCATCGACCGGGAGGTCCGTCCGGCGCGGGTGACAGTCGACGGCCGCATCCTGACGGATTCGCCCGACCAGCGCGGTCTCATCCGCGCTCAACGGGAGGGTCGCGGTGGCGGTCGCTTCCGGGAGGTCGATCCATGCCTCGCCGTCGTGGTCGGCGGCGGCCACCCAGCCCCGATGGGGCAGACCGACCGCCTGGACGAGGTACCAGTGGTAATCGTCGGCCTCGACGGGACCGTCGATGACCTGGAGGCGGGTCCCGAGTCCGAGGAGCGGCTCGAGCTTGGCCGAGACGGCGTTGTCGACCGTCGGGGCCGTCCGGACGCGGAGGCCACTCACCACGACATCGAGAACGGCACCCACCGCGAAGGTGCCCGATGACGGAGGGGCGGGTTCGCCCGAGCCGTCGGGTCCGGGGCTGGCATCCGGCAGGGCCGACGCGGCGGGTGCCGCGGATGCGATCGGCGGCTGCGTGGGGCCGACGGACAGGTCCGGGGCGTCGGATCTGAGGAGACGCGAGCCGACGGCCAACGCCGAGATCGCGAGCAGCGTCAGCATCGCGGCGATCGCGACCAGGCGCAGGACCGGCACTTCCCCCCGTCGCTCGGAGCTGACCCGGCGGCGGATCCGCTCGACACGGTCGGGATCCAGCGCGTGGACGGGCAGCCCGCCGATCGCCCGTCGGTCGGCCTCGATCGCCATCGCCTGGCGCCGGCATGGCACGCACGCCGCCAAGTGCGCCGACAGCGCCAGGGCTTCCTCGTGATCCAGCGGGAAGTCGAGGGCCGTCGCGGCGAGCTCCAGCGCGTCGTCGTGGGTCGTCATCGCTGGGCCTCCCGTCGCTCGAGCTCCGACCGGACCTGCAGGCGCGCCCGCGAGAGCATGGTCCTCGTGGCCCCATGACTGCGCCCGATCGCGGTCGCGATCTCCTCGCCGTGGAACCCCTGGGCGGACAGCAGCAGGGCGGTCCGAGCATCGGCGGGGAGGGTCGCGAGGACGCCTTCCAGGTCATCGGTCCGTTCGCGGCGGATCACCTGCGACTCGGGAGAAGCCGCCGTCTCGCGCCACGCCGCGGCGTCCTGACGTTGGAGCCAGCGGAAGACCGTCGTTCGCCGCCGCCCGCGGCTGATCGCGAGGTTGGCCGCGACGCGGTACAGCCAGGGTCGCAGCTGGACCGGCACCCGGCCCGCGTGGACCTCCGTCGTGAGCCGCAGGAAGACGTCCTGGAGCAGGTCCTCGGCGGCTTCGGAATCGCCCGTGGAGCGACGCAGGAAACTGAAGATCTCGGCGTGGTACGTGCTGAACGCCTCCGTGACCCAGGCGTGGCGGTCAAGGGGGTTCGCTCGCACGATCCCCTCCACCTCGACGAGATCAGGCCGCTGCGGGTCCGTCATCGCACCACCGACAACGTACCAGCGGCCCGTTTGTTACCGAGGTGGGATCAGCGCAGCTCACCCATTGAGGAGGTCGAGCAACACACCGTCGTGGAACGTGCCGTCGGGACCACGTTCGTACGCGCGCATGACCCCGACGCGCCGGAACCCCACCCCTTCGTAGGTCCGGATGGCTCGCTCGTTCGCGGCGGATGGATCGATGGTCAGCCGGTGGTGATCGCGGACCTCGAACAGATACCTGGCGACGGTCCGGATCGTATCGCGGCCCAGCGCCTGACCCTGCCACGCGGTGGCCAGGAACAGGTCGATGCTGGCGTGGCGGTAGTCCGGATCCGCCTCTTCGGCGAACTGGATGCTGCCGACCACCGAGCCGTCGACCTCGATGACGTAGACCGCGGTGTCCTCGTCGGCATCGAGCCAGTCGTCGGCCGCGTCGTAGCCCGGGCGCTGGGCGCCCCACCAGCGCGCCACCGACGGCTCGGTCAGGATCTCGCGGAGCCGATCGACGTCGGCGGCGGTCGCGCGACGTAGGTGAACGCGCTCACCGTCGAGCGTCACGGCGGCGGACGACGCGGCGCTCGGGTTCGGTCGGTCCGTCATCGCCGCCCGTCAGGCTCGGCCGGATCGATCCGGGCGCGGAGGAGGTCGTCCCCGGCGGCGTCCATGAGCCGGCACGCCCATCCGCCGTCCAATTCCCGCCACGTGCGCGCCTCGATCGTCGTGCCGGGCTCGGCAGCCCGGGCGTACTCGAGCCGTGCGAGTCGGGGCAGGGCGCGCGTCGCCGCGATCCCGTCTGCGCCGCCGAGTGCGATCACCCGCTCCTCGAGCCAGTCGGCATAGACGGCGTTGTTGGCGTGGTCCATGGGGTCCAGCTCCTGGGGGCGGACCGCGAACGAGGCCACCTCGGCTTCCGCCGGCGTCGGCCCGAGGTCCACCCGCGCCAGTGGGAAGGTCGCCTCCGGGTGGCCGAAGGCCCCGTCGAACTCGGGCGGGATCCGGGTGGGGGCGCCACGCCCATCCAGCAACACCCAGTCCACGTGGGTCCAGGCCACGAGCGCGCCTTCACGGTCGGTGAACTCCGTGCGTCGACGGGCCCAGACCCGACGGGAGCCCAGCACCTGGGTCGTCCCGGTCAGCTCGTCCCCGACTCGGACCGCTCGAAGCACGGCGACCTCGGCGGCCCGGGCCAGCCAGAGGAGGCCGCGCTCGGCGTACCAGGCCCGGTCGAATCCTCGCTGGGCGGAGTGGAACCAGGCCAGGTCCTGGGCGTAGCGCAGCAGGCTGGAGGTCCGCAGGAGGCCGTCGGGTCCGGCCTCGTCGAAACGGACCCGGAACGGCGCGGAACAGCGACCGGGATCGTCCTCCACCGGTCCCGTCATCGGGCCGGGCCCCGGAGATCGTCCAGGGTTTCCAGCGTCACGACGGCCGTGCCGGCACGCGGCGCGGTCTGGCGATCCAGGCGCACCTCGCACGAGCGGGCGGCGTCGAAGACCACGAGACCGACGCGCAGCGTCGCGTCCTCCTCGGCGGCGTGGGACCGGGCATCGTCGAGCTGATGGAGGACATCGGCGTTGATGCCGCGCGCGCCCCACTTGCAGTCCCACGCCTCGGCGGCATCGCGCTCCACCGTGACGTCGTAGGGGTGGATCTCGGCGCGGACGCCATCGAACAGGATCCGGCGCTCGCGCCGGACGGCAGCGGGACCCGCCCGCTGGGCCAGGATCCGAGCCGTGAGCTCCTCGACGATCGCGCCCCGGAACTGGCTGCGGACCTGTTCGCCGCGATCGGCGACCTCGAGGGACGTGGCGAGGATGCGCTCCGAACGCTCGCGCGCCGCGGCGTCCGCGGCCGGACCGAAGAGCGTGGGGAACATGGAACGCCAGGCGTCAGGCTCCGTCGTGCTGCCGTTCATGACCGCTCGGGCCAGCAGGCGCTGGCCCGTGTTCGCGTCGGTCAGGGCTTCCGCGGCGCGCGCCACGAGCGGATCGGCCTGGATCCCGGCGTAGACCACCGCGCGCCCGTCACGGGCGGCATCCTGGAACCTCATGCCGTCTCGTCCAGCGCGAGCAGGACGACCTGCGGGAAGGTCGAAAGCCAGTCGATGGCGCGGTGCGGGTCGTCGATGGCGCCGATCTCGTCGATCGCGCGGGCGATGGCGTCGGCGACCGGCGCCTCGATCGGATCGCCGCTTCGGGCGACCGCGACGGCATCGAGCCGGTCGCGCCAGGCGGTCGACAGGTCGTTCACATAGGTCCACTCGTCCTCGACATCCTCGCCGAGCTCGGTCAGCGCGACGTAGGCGTCCAGGGCGTCGGCGATGGCGGCATCGACGGTGGAAGGGTCGGTCATGTCGACGCAAGCCTACGACCCTCGCGCCCGGACTGCGGGCGACCGGCTCAGTCCGTTCGGCGGCCGCCCGAACGCGTCTCGGCCGCTTCCGGCCGCGCGAACCTCCGTCCCAGTCTCGTGGTGAATCGACGGCAAGGTCCGGTGGCGATCAACTTGCGCCCTGGTCGTTGGGAAGCTGGGTTGGAAGAACTTCGCACGAAACCCGGGCCGTCCAGTGCGTTCGAGCGTGTCCCGGATTCACGTGAAGGCCAGGACGGAAGATGTCCGGTCCGGGCGGGTGGCCGGGTCGCGCCGTCACGGAAGGGTTGGTCAAGCCGAGTCGGCACGGGCGGGCACGGTCGGGCCGGGCGACGCGGGAAGACCCCGACGGGCGGGCCGGGACTAGCGCTCGTGTGTGGCGGCTGGCTGCCGGCGGCCGGTGAAGTCGCCCGACGGGCTGCGCCGCATCCCGCGACCAAGGAGCCGCTCCGCGGCGGTCGGGCGTGCCGCGTTGCGGAGAAGCGTCTCGAGCTCGCGTCGGGCACGGGCGTCCCACGCTCGCGAATACGAGCGGGTCGCCGCCGTGCGGATACGCGCGGCCTCGGCTCGATCCCCGGCCGCCTCGAGCTCGGCGACCCGGTCCAGGATCGCTCGATACAGCCCAGGGAGCTCCTCGGCGGGAGAGTTGGTCTCCATCGAAACACATGCTCGGCGCATGACGCGCCGACGGGAATAGCCCAGCGGTCCCGCCGCGGGCTCGCCGAAGGTTTGCGCCGTTCAGTCGCCCGGATGGGCCCGGCTACGCACGATGAACGGCCCGAGATCCCCGCTCGCGGTCCCCCAGATCGCCTCCACCCGGTCGACCCAGGCACCCGCCGGTCCCCGCTCCAGCGTGGCCAGGAAGGCTTCCAGGTCGGATCTGGGGCCCTCGACCCGACAGCGGACGGAGCCATCGGCATCGTTCAGCACCCAGCCGGACAGACCGCTGCGTCGAGCCGCATCCTGGGCGAAATAGCGATACCCGACGCCCTGGACCCGGCCACGGACCACCGCGTCAAGGCGGACGTGCTCGGTCATGCCGCTGCGCGACGACGTTGTGGCCAGGCCAACGCGAGGTCGTCGAGAACGAGTTCGGGGGCGACGTTGCCGGCAAGGAGGACGCCCGCCCGGCCGAGGCGATCCAGGAACGCAGTCAGGTCCGGCTCGTCCAGGTCGGCGGCGATGGCGACGGACTCCTCGAGCAGGCGCGGGTCCCTGAGGGACGTCGTCAGGCCATGCCGGGCGAGGACCAGGTCGCGCGCGACATCGGTCCAGATCGCGACGACCGCCTCGGCCGCGCGTCGGCGTTCCGCCGCGGGCGTGCGCGCAGGGGCCGTTGGGTCCGCGTCGGACTCACCGTCGCTGGCCGCGGTGCTGTCGGTGCCCTCGACCGCGGGCGTGGCGGGCTCGTCGGCGGCCACCGCCCTGGACGCAGCCCCCTTGCGCCGACCACCGCGCGGCGTAGCACTGCCCCCAGGGCTCGTTGACGCACCGCCACCCGGCGGATCGGCCAGGTCGGCCAGGGCCCCGGCCGCGGCGACCGCCGATCGGAGGCCGGCCAGTCGCTCGGCCGGACCGGCCGTGGTGAGGTCGAGCAGGACGCGCGTGCATTCATCGCGGACCCGGAGCGCAGCGGGGTCGGCGGCCCAGGCCAGGGCCAGGCCAGGGCGGCCACCGGCGATCCGTGCCAGTCGCGCGGCCAGGGCGGGATCGTCGATGCCGTGCTCGGCGAGGATCGCCTCCATCGCCCTCGGCCCGACCGGCCCCAGGCGCAGCCGGGCGCAGCGCGAGCGGATGGTCGGGAGGAGCGGCTCCTCGGCATCGGCGCACAGGACGAGGACCACGCCCGTGGGCGGCTCCTCGAGGGTCTTGAGCAACGCGGCCTGGGCGTCCTCGTTCATGCGCTGCGCCGATTCGATGACGGCGACCCGCGCCCCACCCTCGACGGGCATGAGCGCGAGTTCGGCGATGAGATCGCGGATCCCGCGCGCCTTGGACCCCGGACCGCCGATGAGGACCTGGCGCCCAGGCCCCTCGGGCCCAAGCCGATGCAGATCCGGGTGGCCACCCGCGCGGACGTTCCGGCACGCTCGGCATGCCCCGCACGGACGCGCGGCTGGATCTGCGGCCGTGCAGAGCAGCCCGGCCGCAAGGTCCAGCGCGAGCGTCGTCTTGCCGACGCCGGCCGGACCGACGAGCAGGACCGCGTGGGGCGCGCCGTCCCGGATCATCGACTCGATGGCACGCAGCGCTGCCGCGTGCCCCCGGGTCCGGACGCCTTCCACGGTGCGGGTCAGGCGGTCTCGCCCTCGGCCGGCGCGGCCGCGGCCTTGCGCGTGGTCCGACGCTTCGGCGCGGCGGCCGGAGCCTCCGCGTCGGTCGAGGCGCTCGGGGCGGCGTCGGCGTCGGCGCTCGTCGACGTCGCCTTGCGCGTGGTCCGGCGCTTCGGCGCGGCGGCCGGAGCCTCCGGGTCGACCGAGGCGTCCGCACTCGTCGCGTCGGCGGGCGTCGTCGCGGCCTTGCGGGTCGTCCGGCGCTTCGGCGCAGCGGCCGGAGCCTCCGCGGTCTCGGCCTCGGCGTTCGCGGTGGTCGCCTCGTCCTGGGCGGCCGGGGCGGCCTTGCGGGTCGTCCGGCGCTTCGGCGCAGCGGCCGGAGCCTCCGCGGTCTCGGCGTCGACCGACGGCCGATCCTGAACCTCGGTCGGGCCGCTCACGGCCGGCTTCTGGGCGACCTGCGCTCGCAACATGGCCTCGAGCTCCGGGGGGACCTCACTCCACGGCTCGCTCGACGAGCGCGGTGCGGCGGCGCGATCGCGGGGACGGTCCTCGCGCGGCGCGTTGTAGGAACGGTCATCGCGGGGTGCCCCGCCACGTCCGCCCTGGTTGCCCTGGTTGCCCTGACCACCCTGATTGCCCTGGCCGGTCCGGCCACTGACGTCCGGGTATCGATTGATGCCGCCGCCACCGCGGCCGCCGTAGCGCTCGCGGTCCATGGCCGACTGGTAGGCCGACCGACCACCGCGTGCCCCACGACCGCCCTGGCCACCCTGGCCACCGCGGCCGCCACGCGCCGCGGCTGCCCCACGACGCTGCTCGGCGATGAGGTACTCGGGGATCTCGGGCTCGTCGAAGTCCTCGTCATCGGCGAGCGGGGCCAGGTTCGCGGCCGGCGGCGCCGAGGGCGTCCCCAGCTGCGAATCCCAGACCGAGCCGAACGGGGTCGTACGCGGGCCGCGCGGTGCGGCGGCGGCCGGCTCCTCGTCCTCCTCGTCGTCTTCGATGTCCTCGGCGTCGAAGGTCTCACCGCTCGGGGCGGGGGCGCCCACCGGCGTCACCTCGTCCCGACCACGGCCTCGGCCGCGACCGCGGCCACCCCGACGGCGGCGACGGCGCTGGCCATCACCCTCGCCGTCGGCCTCGCCCTCGAGGGGCTCGGTCCGGGGAGCGGCGTCATCGCCGGTGTCGTCGATCGCGATCGCGCCGGCCTCGCTGGGTACACCCGGCTCGCCGAGATCGTCGAGCGTGAAGACTTCGGCGGCCGCGAGATCGGCCTCGGTCAGACCGCCGACCTTGGCGAGGCGCTCCCCGGGCAGGGCACGAGCCCCGCCGGCGGCACCGTTGTCAATGCCATTGGACGAGGCGCCGCCGGTGCGGCCTCGGCCGCGACCACGCGAGGCGACCGCCACGGGCTCGGCCTCGGGCCGACCCCGTCCGCGGCCGCGACCGCCACGGCCCCGGCCGGCGCCGGTGCCCTCGGTCTGCTTGTCCGGCACCTCGGTCATCGACAGGTCGTCGCCGTCGGCGACGCGGCGTCCGGAGCGCGTGCCCTTCTCGACGCGCGCGAGCTGGATGATGTCGGTGAACTGGTCCGCGACCTCGATGAGGTCCGAACTGGTATTGCCGCGGAAGCTGATGACCTCGCAGCGGACGCCCATCTCCTGGACGGCACGGATGGCCGGGGCGAAGTCGCCGTCGCCGGACACCACGATCGCGATGTCCAGGTTCCGGGCGGTCTTCATCATGTCGACGACGAGCTCGATGTCGAGGTTCGCCTTGACCTTGCCGTCGCCGTACTTGCGGATGTCCTTGCTCACGACCTTGTAGTTGCTGCGGCGCAGGAAGTCGTGGAAGTTGCGCTGGTTCTCGTTGTCGGGATCGAGCCCGGTATAGGCGTACGCCCGGACCAGGTCGCGGCCGGCCGTGGCCGACTTGAGGAGCGTGACGTAATCGATGTCCACGCCGGCGGCCTTGGCCGCATAGAAGATGTTCGCCACGTCCACGAAGACGGCGACGTTCTTGCCCACAGTGACTCCTACAGGGTCAGGGTTGACGCCCGGCCGGCGCGACGACGCTGCACGGCGGGGCGATGATCATCGGCGGCGCGCGGCACTGCCGGCCGCGGCCACGGTTCGTTGGATCCGCGGACCGGCCGGGGTGAAACCCTGGTCGGCCCAGCGGGCGGCGGCTGTCGTGTCGTCTGGCGGGATCGCCTCGACGACCGTGCAGCCCTTGTTGCTGGCCGAGCGGATGACCTCCTCGAGGAGGGCTGCGGTCACCCGGTCGGCATCGTGGTCGGGATCGACGACCAGCAGATCGATGGTGCCGACGAAACCCCCAGCGCGAACGGAAGGGCGAAGCGCCAGGACGGCACCTCCCACCACCTGTCGCGCCGTTTCGGCGACGAAGATGCTCGCCTGCGGCAGGTACACGAGCTGACGGAGCAGATCCGCGGCATCGAGGGGGCTGGCGCCACGGTCCATGCGAAGGTCCGCGTCGCTCAGAGCGACGAGACGATCGATATCGGTGACACGGGCGGCTCGGACCAGGTATTCCACGCCGAAGGTTCGTACCTCGCAGGGCGGCGACCGTCGCCCCTCGACCGGGGCATCCGACCCTGGGCCGGTACCTGGGGAACGCACGGCCCCGTCCATCTGCGAGCGGATTGACGCTCGCGACCGCGCGATGCGCGAGGTCGGGGGTGCGGTCGACCGGTATTGCATTCGGGTCGCCGATGCTTAATATACGGCATCGCTTCGGCGGTCACCTGCGCACCGCCCGAGTTCGGACCTGCGACGCCGTCCGTCATGCACCGCCGCTCACGTCCGCCGACGTCCTGGGAGGGTCCCGTCGACGGTCGTACGAGTCATCGGGCAACGTACCGCGCCTGCTCGATCCGGACCGGGATGGATGTCGGGGACTCCGACCGAGGATCGCTCCGGGACCGCCGGACGATCGTATCTACCCGGAGGAGGATCCATGAAGTTCGCAAAGGTTGGGGCACTCGCCGCGGCCGCAGTGGTCGCATTCGCCGCGTGCAGCAGCACGGGCGGTTCGGCGGCCCCGAGTGGCAGTGCGGCAGCCGGTGGGCAGCCGGATGCCTGCAAGGACAAGAAGGGCACGAGCTCGAACGAGATCCACGTCTATTCGAGCCTGCCGCGCCAGGGCTCGAACACGGAGCAGACCAACACCCTCGTCGAGCAGATCAAGGCGACGCTCGATGGGCAGAAGGTCGGTGACTTCACCATCAAGTACTTCGACCTCGACGACTCGTCGGCCGCGAACAACGGCGACTGGGACGGCGCGGTCGAGCAGCAGAACGCCAACAAGGCGGCGGCTGACCCGGACGCGATGGTCTACATCGGCACCTACAACTCGGGCGCCGCGAAGCTGTCGGTCCCGATCCTGAACCAGGCCTGCCTGGTCATGATCAGCCCGGCCAACAGCTATCCGGGCCTGACCAAGGCCGTCGAAGGTGTCACCCAGCCGGGTGAGCCGGACTCCTACTACCCGGCCGGCTACCGCAGCTACGCCCGCGTCATCGCGACCGATGACAACCAGGGTGGCGCTGGCGCCGAATGGGCCAAGTCGCTCGGCAAGACCAAGGCGTACGTCCTCGACGACACCCAGGTCTACGGCGCCGGCCTTGCCAAGTCGTGGGCGCTTCACGCCAACGAGATCGGCATCGAAGTCGTCAGCCCGAACAAGACGTCCGAAGGCTTCGACGCGAAGGCGACTGACTACAGCGCCCTTGCCCAGAAGATCAAGGGCTCCGGTGCGGACATCATCTACATCGGCTCCATCACCGGCCAGAACACCGGCAAGCTCTGGAAGGACCTCCGTGCTGCGATGCCGGACATCACGATCATGTCCGGTGACGGCGTGTTCGAGAAGTCCTGGTACGAGGGCGCGGGCGATGCCGCCAACGGCACGCTCCTGACCTTCGGTGGCGTCGGCCCCGACCAGCTGACCGGTGCGGGCAAGACCTGGTACGACGAGTACCTGGCCGCCCACAACGGCGACTCGCCGGCGACCTACACCGCCTATGGCAACGCTTCGGCGGCCGTGGCGCTCGCAGCCCTCAAGGCCGCGGCGACCCCGAACGACCGGTACGAAGTCCTCAAGGCCGCCCTGGCGACCAAGGACCTGCCGACCGTCCTCGGGACCACCACGTTCGACCCCAACGGTGACGCCATCGGTGGCTCCATCAGCCGCTACAAGGTCGAGACGAGCTGGCCGCCGGCCTTCGACTCGATCGTGAGCGTCGCGAACTAAGTCCGCGACACCGCAGTCTCGAACGGGACGGCCCGGGTCTTCCGGCTCCGTCCCCTTCGCGACTCCAGGCAACGAACCTTCGTCATCCGAGGGGCAGTGACCGGCCGTGGTATCGAGCACCGCTTTCCGAGCGATCCTCGCGTTCCTCATCTTCCAGGTCGTCGGCGTCCTCGTCTTCGGGCCTGAGGCCTTCTTCCAGACCGAGATCATCGGTCTCTCGAACGGCCTGATCTTCGCCCTCGTGGCGCTGGGCTACACCCTCGTCTACGGCATCATCGAGCTGATCAACTTCGCCCATGGCGACGTGTTCATGCTCGGGTCGATGCTGGCCTTCCTGCTCATCGGCCCCATCTTCGACATCACCGGCGACACGCCGGTCCTGCTCAAGATCGGCCTGATCCTGCTGATCCTCGGCATCACGATGCTGGGCCACCGCCGCCCTCAACGTGAGCATCGAGCGGGTCGCCTACAAGCCGCTGCGCAACGCGCCCAAGCTGGCGCCGCTCATCTCCGCCATCGGCATGAGCTTCGTGCTCCAGAACGTCGGCCTGCTGCTCGCGGGCCCGGGCAACAAGAGCATCGACAACGTCTTCGGGACCTACAACGTCCTCTCGGCGTTCGGCGTGGACGGCATCACCATCAACATCCAGCAGGTCTTCGTCGCGATCGTGACGGTCCCGCTGCTGCTCGTCCTCTCCTGGTTCGTGGCCAAGACCCGCCAGGGCAAGGCGATGCGCGCGGTCGCGCAGGATCCCGACACGGCCGGCCTCATGGGCGTCAACGTGGACCGCACGATCGCGGTCACGTTCCTCATCGCCGGCGCGCTGGCCGGCGCCGCCGGTGTGGTCCAGATCCTCTACAACAACACGACGGTCTGGAACCTCGGGCTTCCGGTTCGGCCTCAACTCGTTCACGGCGGCGGTCCTCGGTGGCATCGGCAACCTGCAGGGCGCCGTCCTGGGCGCGATCGTCCTGGGCTTCATCAACGCGTTCAGTGACCGCTTCTTCTCGGCGAACTGGACGAACGCGATCGTGTTCGGCGTCCTGATCGCCATCCTCGTCTTCCGACCGACCGGTCTCCTCGGACAGCAGCTGGCGGATCGAGCATGAGCGCACCCGACGAACGGACCGATCGGCACCGGGCATCGGCGGCTGGGTCGGCCTGCTGGCCGATTCCGGCGCCAGCCTCCCCAGCCACTATCGCACGGCTGCTGGCGGCGCAACCGCGGCCGGACCATCCTCATGACGGTCCTGGGCCTCACGGCCATCTTCTATCCGATCGTCTACAACCAGTTCCTGGCCGGGTTCAGCCGGAACGTGTTCTCGCTGCCGTTCCCGGACGAGACGACCGTCACGTTCATGATGATCTTCGGGATCATGGCGATCGGCCTGAACATCGTGGCCGGTTTCGCGGGCCTCCTGGACCTCGGCTACGTGGCGTTCTACGCGATCGGTGCCTACACCGCGGCGTTCTTCGCCTCGCCCGCACTTCGGGAGCGTGAGCATCGTCCTATTCGCGAACGTCGCCCAGGGCTTCCCGGGCATCCACCTGCCGTTCTGGATCATCATCCCGCTCGCCGCCGTCATCGCCGCGACGTTCGGCGTGCTCCTGGGCGCCCCGACCCTGCGCTTGCGTGGTGACTACCTGGCGATCGTGACCCTGGGGTTCGGCGAGATCGTGCCGGTCTTCTTCAAGAACCTGGCCGCGATCACGTTCACCTTCGCGATCGGCGGCGTCACCATCGTCAGCGTCCAGAACGTGAACCTGACCGGCGGGCCCGCTGGGCATCAACCCGATCGACGCGTTCACCTTCCTCGGGATCGAATTCGGCGCGACCTCGGGGGTGGCCGCGGTCTACCTCGGCATGGTCCTGATCATCACCGCGATCGTCATCGCGCGGAACCTGGAGCGCTCGCGCATGGGCCGGGCCTGGGGCGCCATCCGCGAGGACGAGATCGCGGCCGAGATGATGGGCGTCAACACCGTCCGGACCAAGCTCCTCGCGTTCGCCCTGGGCGCCAGCTTCGCCGGTGTCGCCGGCGCCTTCCAGGCCTCCTACCTGGGGGCGACGACCTCGGACTTCTTCCAGTTCTCGACCTCCATCATCGTGCTGATCATGGTCATCCTCGGCGGCATCGGGAACATCTGGGGCGTCCTCGCCGGGGCGCTCGTCCTCACCTACGTCGACAAATCGCTTCCTGCCCTGGCTCGGGACCCGTGTCCAGGCCGTGGCGCCGGACTTCCCCAACCCGACCCAGTTCAACTTCCTGATCTTCGGCATCCTGCTCGTCGTGATGATGCGGTTCCGGCCGGAGGGCTTCCTGCCCAGCCGGCAGCGAGCGGCCGAGCTCAGCCTGCACGGATTGCAGGAGGCGGAACTCGAGATGGGGGTGGAGGTCGAGACCGACAACGTCTCGGTGGGGCCGCATGGCCAGAGCGAGCTCACGCGTGATGCCGAGACGGTCAGAGAGGTCGAAGACCAGTGACCGATACCGCGATGCACGTCGCCCTGACCGGTTCGGTGCCCGATGACGAGATCCTCGTCAAGGCGCGGGGCGTAACCAAGCGATTCGGTGGGCTGCTGGCCGTCAACAGCGTGGACTTCGACATCCCTCGCCGCTCGATCGTCTCCCTCATCGGCCCCAACGGCGCCGGCAAGACGACGTTCTTCAACATGATCACCGGCGCCTACGTCCCGACATCGGGCGAGATCGTCTTCGACGGCGTCCCGATCGTGCATCACAAGGGCGCCAAGCTCAAGTCGCTCAAGCCCCACGAGGTCACCGCCCTGGGCATCGGGCGGACCTTCCAGAACATCCGACTGTTCGGGACGATGTCCGCGCTCGACAACGTGCGAACCGGCATCCACGTCCACCTCAAGAGCCGCTGGTGGGACTCCATCCTCCGGACCCCGAAGATGCTCCACGAGGAGGAGGAGACGATCACCGAGGCGATGCGGCTCCTGGAGCTCGTCGGGCTGGAGCGACGGTCCGAGACGTGGGCGCGCAACCTCCCGTACGGCGACCAGCGGCGGCTCGAGATCGCCC
This sequence comes from uncultured Chloroflexia bacterium, assembly GCA_963724635.1. Classification (GTDB taxonomy): domain Bacteria; phylum Chloroflexota; class Limnocylindria; order Limnocylindrales; family CSP1-4; genus SPCO01. The sequence goes on along the minus strand of CAVRVI010000009.1, from coordinate 126,274 downwards.
GCGCGCTGGCGACGAGGCCCAAGCTGCTGCTCCTCGACGAACCGACCGCCGGCATGAACGCCAGCGAGACCCGCGAGATGACCGACTTCATCCGGCGGCTCCGCGCCGAGCTGGGCCTGACCGTCCTGCTCATCGAGCACGACATGCGGGTGGTCATGGGGATCAGCGACCGCATCACGGTGCTCGATCACGGCGAGGTCATCGCCGAGGGCAACCCCGCCGAGGTCCGCGCCAACCCACGCGTCATCGAGGCCTACCTCGGCCGCGGCGCAGCGGAGGCCTGACCCGATGGCACTGCTCGAGCTCAAGGACGTCCACACGTACTACGGCGGCGATCCATGCCCTGCGCGGCGTGACGCTGACGGTCGAGGAGGGCGAGATCGTCACCCTCATCGGCTCCAACGGTGCCGGCAAGTCCACGACCCTGCGCACGATCTCCGGGCTGCTCCGGCCACGGTCGGGCGAGATCACCCTGCGCGGCGAGCGGATCGACGAGCACCGGCCGCACGAGATCGTCGAGCTGGGCGTCTGTCAGTCCCCCGAGGGCCGCCGGGTCTTCACGCGCATGTCCGTCCACGAGAACCTGGAGATGGGCGCGTTCTCCCGGACCGACCGGGCCAACGTCGCGGGCGACTTCGAGCGCGTCTACGGCCTGTTCCCGCGGCTCAAGGAGCGCGAGACGCAGAAGGCCGGCACCCTGTCGGGCGGCGAGCAGCAGATGGTCGCGATCGGGCGTGCCCTGATGGCCGCGCCCAAGGTCCTGCTCCTCGACGAGCCGTCGATGGGCCTCGCGCCCATCCTCGTCGAGCAGATCTTCGACATCATCAAGACCATCAACGAGCAGGGCACGACGGTCCTGCTGGTGGAGCAGAACGCCCTGATGGCGCTGGCCATCGCGAATCGCGGGTACATCCTGCAGACAGGCGAGATCGTCCTCAGCGACGAAGCGCACGCCCTGGCCAAGAATCCGGCGGTCCGGGCGGCCTACCTGGGAGGCGACTGACCCGGCGACCACCGATGACCGACCTGACCCACGTCCCCGGACCGTCCTCGCCGCTGAAAGGCAACAGCGGGAAGATCGTCACGGTGATCCTCGTCGGGATCCTGGTCGCGGTCATCAAGCCTTGGGGCGGCGACCCGGTCGGCCCGATCGCGGCACCGGCCGTCACGGCCAGCCCGGCATCCAGCGAGCCCCCCGGCAGCGCAGCGCCCACGGCCGCGCCGGGGGCCTTCGACTTCGGCGTCTTCGAAGGGTTCGAGCCGCAACCGGCCTGGGAGATCTGGCCGGCCGGGCGCGAGATCTCGTTCGGCTTCGCGATGAAGGTGGATGCGGACATCGCGGCCGCCGAACAGGCGGCGAACGCTTCGCCGCTGCCGTCGTCCCGCGCGACGCCGGATGGCTCGGCCGTCCCGACGTCCACGCCTCGTCCGACCCCGACGCCGTCGGCCGATCCCGCGGCGGGACCGCCGACCTGGTCGAACGCGATCACCATCAGCCCGGTCAGCACCCTGACCGCAGTCGCGATCAACATGCCGCTCGCCTTCGACATCCCCGTCGTGGACATCACGCGTCGCGACGCGGCGGGGCAGCTTGTCACGGTGCCGGCGGTCCGGCTGCCGTCCCCGTGGCCCGACCACTTCCTCGTCCTGGGTCTTGACGATGGGACCGGCCGCGGGGCGCTCGCGGCGTGGCCGCCCGGCGAATATGCCCTGGACCTCCACATCGACCCAGGCGGCTGGGTCCGGACGATCACCATCGACGTACGGGCGCCATCGGCCGGTCCGAGCCCGGTGACCGACGCTCGCTAGCGGTAGGCGGGTTCCCGGGTCATGCGGTACACGGCCCGCGACAGGATGGCCAGGCCCAGGCCGGCGATCCAGATCCCGGGTCCGTTGGTGAAGACCTGCGCCGGCTCATCGAACGCGAACGCCCCGCGCATGAACAGGTCCAGGACCCGCCAGGCCAGACCCAGCCAGCCGACGATGGCCAGGAGCGCATACGACAGCGGACGATCGATCCCGGTGGGGCGGTCGCCGACCGCGTACGGCAAGGCGACCAGGCCCAGCGTGATGACTCCGACGAGGAACACGACGATCCCGCTCCCCTCCAGGCCGTTGCCGCTCACCGCTGGCAATCCCGGATCGCCGCCGACCTGCCACCACGGGAGGACGGACCCGGCGACGATGAGGACACCGCCGAGGGCTGCGAGGGTGCGTCCCTGGCCCAGCGGCCGGCGGTGCATCGTCATGCGTCGGCGCCCTCGTCGGGATCGCCGGCGCCGTAGACCTCCGGTCGCAGCACGCCCACGTACCGCAGGTTCCGATAGACCTCCCCATAGTCGAGGCCGTAGCCCACGACGAACTGGTCCGGAATGGTGAACCCGACATAGTCGACCGGGATCTCGACCAGCCGCCGAGCCGGCTTGTCCAGCAGCGTGCAGATGCGCAGGGATGCCGGGTTCTTGCCACGCAGGTAACGGATCAGGTAGTTGAGCGTGAGGCCGGTATCGATGATGTCCTCGACGATGAGGACGTCCTCCCCCTCGATGGTGGCAGACAGGTCCTTGAGGATGCGGACCAGTCCCGACGACTCGGTGGCGTTGCCGCCGTACGAGCTGACCTCCATGAGGTCGATGCGGAGCGGCAGGTCGATCGCCCGCATGAGGTCGGCCATGAACGGCAGCGAACCCTTGAGGACGGACACGAGCGTGACCGGCCGGCCGCCATAGTCGGCGGCGATGCGGGCCCCGAGCTCGGTCACCTTGGCGGCGATGTCCGCCTCGGACACGAGGATGTCGCCGATGTCGGCGTGGAGGTCGACGGTACGCTGGCTCATCGCTGGATCGCGGATCCCTCAGGGTCGGGCGCGGTGAGGGGTCGTCGCCGGGCGGGACGGCGAGCGGCCTCGTGCGCGGGTCGAATGGACGGTCCCGCGATCTCGTCAGCGGCCCGGGTCGCGGCGCGAGTGGCGGTGCGAGGGCTGGGGCCATACGGCAGGGCGACCTGGCCCGAGGTCCCCGACAGGCCGTCCGCGAGGGCGACCTTGCCGTACTTGAGCATGAGGGCCCGGAAGTCCCGGGCGTAGAAGAGCTTGATGTTGATCGCCGGATAGAGCTCGCGCAGGCGACGCAACTTGCGATTCTTCTTGCGGACGAGCTTCTGGCGCAGCGTCGTCATCTCGAGGTAGAGGTCGAGGTCGGGCAGGTAGAAGTCGGGCGAGAAGCTCTCGACCACGTCGCCCTCGAGGTTCCACAGGATGGGGAACGTGTCGGGCTCGTACACCCAGCGCACCGCATAGAAATCGAGGATGCGAGCCATCTCCGCCTCGCTGGCGTGGGCGAATGGGGTACTGGGGTCCATCGGCGGCCAGTCTACCCGAGCATCGCCCACGACGGAGGATGCAGGATCGCCGGTTGCGGCCAGATACCCCCAGGGGGTATCATCGCGGGCATGGCCACCACGACCGGCCGGCGTCCTGCGCCGGCGCCCGATCCCAGCCACTTCCGCCACAGCTACTCCAAGGACACCGCCCAGCTCATGCGCCGCCTGTCCCGCATGGAGGGCCAGGTCCGGGGCATCGCCCGGATGATCGAGCGCGAGGAATACTGCGTGGACATCCTCCAGCAGACGTCGGCGCTCCGGGCGGCGGTCGATGCGCTGTCGATCATCGTCCTGGAGGACCACGTCCAGGGCTGTGTCCGGACCGCCGCCGAACGCGGCGAGGCCGACCAGTACGTCGACGAGGTCATCGATGTGGTCCGGCGGACGCTCGGCCGGCCGGTCCGCAGCGGGTCGCGCGCCACCTGAGTTATCCACGAATCCGGGGCGTCCACGACGGTTGGTGGATAACCCCGTTGACGGCACCCCGGTCTGACTCCTACCGTCCGTCTCCCGCACTGGGGCGAACCGCAGGGTAACGCGGTCCACGAGGGGCTCGGGGAAACCCGGCCGTGAACCGGATGGACCGCGGAAGACCGAACAGGCGCCCATGGTGCGAGACGAGTCGACGCCGGGAGCGGCGCCGGACGCGAACGGTACGCAGGACTCGAGGAGGCGTGCTGTAGACCGCGTGCGAGAGCCGCTCCCGACGCACGTCGACGCAACCCCGGAACTCCCGTCCGGGTATCACGACGCCCTGGACACAGGCTTGGCGGCGATCGGGCTGGACCTTCCACGGTCCGTTCGTGTCGCCATCGATGGGCACGTCCGGCTGCTCCTCGCCTGGACGGAGTCCATCAACCTCACGGCCGTTCGCGACCCCGTCGCGGTCGCGACCGGCCACGTGCTGGACAGCCTGACGGCGGTGGCCATGCTGCGGTCGTGGGGCGTCCATCGGGTCCTGGACCTGGGTTCCGGTGGCGGCCTGCCCGGCATCCCGCTCGCACTGGCCCTGCCTGCCACCCACGCCGTCCTGGTGGAACCCATCGGGAAGAAGGCCCGGTTCCTGGAGACGGCGGTCGGCGCCATCGGGGCGGGCGACCGGATCGGGGTGGCGAACGCGCGGGCGGAGGCGCTGGCCGACGATCCCCGCCATCGCGGTCGCTGGCCGGTGGTCACCGCCCGGGCCGTCACCTCCGCCGCCGACCTCGTGGAGCTGGCCTTCCCGCTCCTCGTCGAGGGCGGCCGGCTCGTGGCCTGGAAACGAGGCGACCTGCGCGAGGAACGCGGTGCTGCCGCGATCGCCGTTCGTGCGCTGGGTGGCGGCTCCATCGAGATCCACGAGGTGGACGCGCCCGGCCTGCCCGGCCATCGCCTTCTCGTCGCGACCCGTGAAGGACGGGTCGCCGACACGTATCCGCGCGACCCTGCGGCCCGCAAGCGCCGGCCATGGTGACTCGGCCCATGACCGCAGCCCGGTCGCGAGGCGCCCCGACTGCTACCCTCTGGCCCGATGCGGGTCGCGGTCCTTTCGGACATCCACAGCAACCTCGTCGCGCTTGATGCCGTCCTCGCCCACGCCGGATCGGTCGACGCCGTCTGGCACCTCGGTGACGTGGTCGGCTACGGGCCCGACCCCGACGGTGTCGTCGCGCGCCTCGCCGGGCTCGAGGCGGTCGGCGTCCGCGGCAATCACGACGCCGCCGCGCTTGGCGGACCGGAGATCGACTGGTTCAACCCCGATGCCCGCGCGGCCGCCGAGTGGACGCGCGACACGATGGATGGGGCGACCCGCGCCTGGCTGGACGGCCTTCCGACGAAGCGCGAGATCGGGCCCGTCACCCTGGTCCATGGCAGTCCACGCGATCCCCTCCGCGAGTACGTCGTCTCCATGGGCGTGGCCCTCGCCAACCTGCGCGCGCTGACCACGACCTACGGCCTGCACGGGCACACGCACGTGCCCATCGCCTTCATCGATGACGGTGAGGACCTCGACGTGATCGAGCCACGCGACGGCGCCCGGCTGGTCCTCGACGAGCGCACGACGCTCCTCAATCCCGGCAGCGTCGGGCAGCCCCGCGACGGCGATCCGCGAGCGTCCTACCTCGTTCTGGATAGCGAGACGGACGCGGTCACCTGGCATCGCGTCGCGTACGACATCGGACGCGTGCAGACCGCGATCCGGGCAGCCGGCCTGCCGCGCCGCCTGGCAGATCGGCTGGCGATCGGCGCGTGACCCGCCAGCCATGATCGGGGGCCGACGGCCGCTCCAGGGCCGCAAGCCCGGTGACCGACGCGTTCGCGTGGAACGTCCGCACGCGCCCTACTTCCGCTACACCGGCAAGGGGATGTTGACCGCCAAGGAGGCCGCCAGCATCCCGACGACGCCGATCGGCCGGACGATGGCCAGCCTACGCGGCGTCCTGTTCGGCCGACCGCTCGCCAGCGAGGACGAGCTCGGCGAGCGGCTGTCCGAAGAAGAAGGCGCTCGCGATCTTCAGCTCCGACGCCATCAGCTCGTCCGCCTACGCGACCGAGGAGATCCTGCGCGTCCTGATCCTCGGCGGTGTGGCCGCCCTGGCGTTCGGCCTCCAAGTCAGCATCGCGCATCAGCGATCCTGCTCGTCGTCGTCGCCATCTGCTACCGCCAGATCTGCATCGCCTATCCGACCGGCGGCGGCTCGTACGCCGTTTCACGAAGGAACATCGGCCGGACGGTCTCGCTGGTCGCCGCCTCGGCCCTGCTGATCGACTACGTCCTGACGGTCGCCGTCTCGACGTCGTCGGCGGTCGAACAGATCGTCTCGGCGTTCCCGTCGCTGCATCGATTGGACGCGTCGTCATCGGTGTCGGCGCGATCGGGCTCATCACCATCGGGAACCTGCGCGGCCTGCGCGAGGCCGGCAACATCTTCGCGATCCCGACCTACCTGTTCGTGTTCTCGGCCCTGCTCATGATCGTGGTGGGCACGTTCCGGATCGTCGTCCTCGGACGAGGGTGTCGGCTACACCCGAACAGGTTATGACGCAGCGCCGAAGGCGTCCTCCAGCCGCTCTCGTTGATCCTGCTGCTGCGCGCCTTCGCGGCCGGCGCCGTGGCCCTGACCGGCACCGAGGCCATCGCCACCGGCGTCCCGGCGTTCCAGCCCCCGGAAGCCAAGAACGCCGCCTCCACCCTGGCGTACATGGCCGCGCTGCTGGCGGTCCTGTTCATCGGCATCACGTTCCTGGCCGTGAACTTCGGTATCCTCCCATACCGAGTTCCCGGAGCGCCAGACCGTCATCTCCCAGGTCGCCCGCGTCGTCTACGGCAACGGGCTGCTGTTCTACCTGTTCCAGGCGTTCACGGCGCCTACTCCTGTTCCTGGCCGCCAACACGAGCTTCAACGCCTTTCCGCGCCTGCTGGCGATCCTCGCCAGCGACGGCCATATGCCCGCCAGTTCGCCCTCCGCGGCGACCGCCTCGCCTACTCCTACGGGATCCTCGTGCTCGGCGGTCGCTGGCCGCCCTGCTCGTGATCGGGTTCGGGGCCAAGACCCACCCGCTGATCCCGCTGTACGCCGTCGGCGTGTTCATCGACTTCACGATCAGCCAGTCCGGGATGATCCGGCACTGGCTGCGCGAGCGCATCGCCCGGCTGGCGGCGGCGGCTCACGATCAACGCGTTCGGGGCGGTCCTGACCGGGCGTCGTGGCCATCGTCGTCACCGCCGTCAAGTTCCTCGACGGCGCCTGGCTCGTCCTGGTCCTGATCCCGATCCTCGTCCTGATCATGTCGTTCATCCATCGTCAGTACGAGGCCCAGGCCCGCGAGCTGGAGGTCCGCGACGAGGGCGTCATCCCCGGTCCCCATCGCGAGCAGCGGGTGATCGTCCCGGTCAACGGCATCAATCGGGCGGTGGTCCAGGCGGTCAACTTCGGGCGGACGATCAGCCGCGACATCCGAGCCGTGTACGTGACCGACGACCTCGATGTCGCCGACGCGTTCCGCGCGCGCTGGGAGCGGCAGCTGCCCGACGTGCCGCTGGTGATCGTGGAATCGCCCTTCCGAGCGGTCGTCTCGCCGATCGTCGCCTACCTCGACATCCTGGACCAGGCGTGGCCACCCGACAAGGAGGCGCCGATATGCATCGTGGTCCTCCCCGAGTACGTCGCCCGCCATTGGTGGGACCGATTGCTGTATAACCAGACCGCAAAGCGACTGAAGGCGGAGCTCGTCGGTCGCGATCACACGGTCATCGCCGACGTCCCGTATCGACGAGGCCACTGACCGGCCAGCCCAGGCGTCGTGGCACGAGGATCGGAGCACAGGTGATCGGAGGCCGACGGCCACTGAAGGGCCGCAAGGCGGGGGACCGACGCGTCCGGGTGGAGCGCCCCCACGCCCCGTATTTCCGCTACGCCGGTCCCGGACAGCTGATCGCCAAGCCCGCGGCCAGCGTTCCGCTGACCCCGGGCGCCAAGGCCCTGGCCCGGATCCGCGCCGTCGTCTTCGGTCGGCCGCTATCGACCGAGGAGGAGATCGGCGAGCGCCTGTCCAAGCGCAAGGCCCTGGCCATCTTCAGCTCCGACGCCATCAGCTCGTCGGCATACGCGACCGAGGAGATCCTGCGGGTCCTCGTCCTGGCCGGCGCCAGCGCTCTGTTCCTGTCCATCCAGGTGTCGATCGCGATCGCACTCCTGCTGGCCGTGGTCTCGGTCTCCTACCGGCAGGTCTGCCGCGCCTACCCGAACGGCGGCGGCGCCTATGTCGTCGCCCGGACCAACCTCGCGCCCGATCGCCGGACTCATCGCCGCCGCCGCCCTGCTCATCGACTACGTGATGACGGTCGCGGTATCCACGGCAGCCGCCATCGCCCAGATCCAATCGATCGTCCCGGCCGCGTACGACTTCCGGATCGAGATCGCCTTCGCCTCGATCTCGCTCATCACCATCGCCAACCTGCGCGGCCTGCGCGAGTCCGGGAACATCTTCGCGGTGCCCACCTACCTGTTCGTGGGCCTCGCCCTCGCGATCGTGGCCATCGGCGGCTATCGGATCCTGACCGACACCGTCGTCCCGATGCCGACCCGTGCGGACTACGTGCCATTCGGGACCGAAGCGGTCGGGGTACTGCTGCTGCTCAAGGCGTTCGCCGGCGGTTCGGTCGCGCTGACCGGCGTCGAGGCGATCGCCAACGGCGTGCCGGCATTCAAGCCGCCGGAATCGAAGAACGCGGCGAACACCATGACGACGATGGCCGTCCTGCTGGCCGTGCTGTTCATCGGCCTGACGGTGGTCGCCGTCGCGTACGACTTGCGACCGACCCTCGAAGGCGGCCCGTCCGTCGTGGCGCTCGTCGCCAGGCGGCGTTCGGCGAGGGCTCTGCGCTCCTTCGTGACCTTCGCGATCAGCACGGCGCTCATCCTGTTCCTCGCCGCGAACACGAGCTTCAACGCCTTCCCGCGCCTCGCCGCGATCCTGGCCGAGGACGGCTACATGCCTCGCCAGTTCGCCTTTCGCGGCGACCGGCTCGCCTACTCCTGGGGCATCGTCCTCCTGGCGGCCGTGGCCTTCCTCTTGCTCTGGGCGTTCGGTGGCGACACGCACGCCTTGATCCCGCTCTATTCGGTCGGCGTGTTCCTGTGCTTCACGCTCAGCCAGACCGGGATGGTCCGCCACTGGTTGAGCACACGCGAGACCGGCTGGCGCTGGCGCCTGGGCGTCAACGCGAGCGGCGCAGTCCTGACCGGCCTCGTGTTGGGGATCGTCGTATTCGAGAAGTTCGCGGACGGTGCCTATCTCGTCGTCATCCTCGTCCCACTGCTCGTCGGGATGATGATGTTCATCCATCGCCAGTACGCGCGATCCGCCCGTGAACTCGCGGTCCGTCCGGACCTCATCGTCCAGCCACCGCACCGTGCCGAGCGGGTCGTCGTCCCGATCCCCGGTCTGACCCGTGCCGTCATCCAGGCGGTCAACGTGGGGCGCTCCATCAGCGACGACATCCGCGCGGTCTACATCTCCGACGACCTTGCCGCCGCGAGCGTCGTCCGCGAGACCTTCGAACGGCAGGTCCCGGGTGTTCCGCTGGTGGTCGTCGAGTCACCGTACCGCGCGCTCGCCGCGCCGCTGCTTGCGTATCTCGACGTCCTCGACACCGCCTGGCCGCCGGATCGCGATGCGCCCATCACGTTCGTGATCATCCCCGAGTACGTGGCCCGCAGCTGGTGGGAGCGGATCCTCTACAACCAGGCGGCCAAGCGGCTGCGCACGCTGCTGCTGGGCCGACCCCATACGGTCGTGGTCAACGTGCCGTACCGGCGCGAGGATCCGGCGCTCTTCGAATTGGCCATCAACCCCGATCGTCCACCCGACTGAGCGACGCGAGCCCCCGACCGCCGGCCGTGGCGGTGGTATCGTGGCCTCCCATGTCTGATACCGCCATACCGGCCTTTCGTCGGGCCGTCGTCGCCCTCAACGGCGGCCCCAGCGACGCCCGGATCGTCCGCCTCGTCGCCGAGCAGGCCGCCCGGACCAAGGCCGAGCTGGTCGCGGTCCATGTCGTCGAGATCGACTGGACCCTGCCCCTGGACGCCGACATCGCCGGCCGCTCCGAGGACGTCCAGCGCGTCCTCGACATGGCCGAGGGCATCGCCGAGGACTTCAGGCAGCACATGGAGCCCGTCCTGCTCCAGGCCCGCGACGTCGGCGCGGCGATCGTCGACGAGACGACCGAGCGCGACGCCGACCTCCTGGTCGTGGGACTTCCCTATCGCAAGCGATTCGGCGGTGAGTTCGCCATCGGGCGGACGATCCCCTACATCCTGCAGAACGCGCCGTGCATGGTCTGGGTCGTGCGCGAGCCGATGAGCGAGGAACCAACGTGAAGATCGTCATCGTCGGGTGCGGACGCGTCGGCGCCTCCGCGGCCGAGATCTGGGACAAGACCGGTCATGAGGTCGTGATCCTGGACATCGTGAACCGCAGCTTCGAGCGGCTGCCGTCGACCTTTCGGGGGACCGCGGTCCGCGGCGACGGCACCGACGAGGACGTGCTGCGGCGCGTCGGCGCCGAGGGCGCGGACGTGTTCCTGGCCCTGACCGAAGGCGACAATCGCAACATCATGGCCGCACAGGTCGCGGCCGAGGCGCTCGGTATCCACAACGTGGTGGCCAAGATCAACGATCCGGTCCGCGCCACCGCGTACTCCGAGATCGGCATCACGACCCTGTGCCGCACCGGGTTGATGGTCGACTCGCTCACCGCCCATCTCGGGATGGCCCCCACCGGGTTGCCCTCGATGCTGGCCTCGACCGGCCACCATCACCCCGGGGGCGGTCACGAGCACGAGGCCGCAGCGGCCGGTCGACCCACCAGCGATGTGGCTGCGCCCGGCGCGGCCGTGGAGGCCTGACCCGTGTTCGTGTTGGTCGTCGGCGGCGGCAAGGTGGGCTACTACCTGGCCAAGGAGCTCATCGATGCGGGTCATGAGGTCGCGCTCATGGAGAAGGACCCGACGCGCGCCCGCCAGATCGCGGACGAGATCGGCTCGATCGTCATCGCCCACGACGGCTGCGAGGGCAAGTATCTTGGCGAAGCCGGCTGCAATCGCGCCGACGTCGTCGCCGCAGTCACCGGCGACGACGAGGACAACCTCGTGATCTGCCAGATGGCGAAGCACCACTTCGACGTGCCGCGCACCATCGCCCGGGTCAACAACCCCAAGAACGAGGTGCTCTTCCGGCACCTGGGCGTCGATGAGCTCGTCAGCCCCACCCGGATGATCCTCGGATCCATCGAGCAGGACATCCCGGTCCACGAGCTGCTCCACCTGGCCGCCCTCGGCGAGGGCGAGCTCGAGATCATCGAGGCGCACCTGCAGGCCGGGTCGCCGGCCATCGGACGCGCGCCGCGTGACCTGGACATCCCCGACGGGTGCTCGCTGTTCGCGGTCATCCGCGACGGCGTCGCGACGCCGCTCCGACCGGACAGCCTGCTGCGCGAAGGCGACAAGGTCATCGCGATCGGCAAGACCGAGTGCGAGGACATGCTGCATAGCCAGCTGATCGGCGACCCGGAGGCGGCCGCCGCGGGCTGACGGCTGCGGTCCGGACGGCCCTGTGCCGTCCCGCGGCGCAACGGACGAGCGAACGCAACGGATCGGTCGGTCGTTCGCCAAGCGTGTCGCCGGACGGCACGCCTGACAGCCGGGCGCCCGTCCTGAGGGCTCCGACCGCGGCTCAGTCGTCGGTAGCGCCGCCCGAGGGCACACGGAAGACCCGTCGAGTCGACCGGCCAGCCGGCCACTGCGGAGTGCCATACAGAAATCTCATTCGGGCATTCGTGCTAAGACTCTTGACAACGTCATTGTCAACGTTCTAGCATCCCGTCATGTCCGCTTCCCCGCGACCCGATCGCGATCCGACGCGGCCGGTCTACGTCATCAGCGTGGCGGCCGGCATCGTCAGCGCCCATCCTCGAACCCTGCGGATCTACGAGGACGAAGGCCTGCTCTGCCCGGCGCGGACACCCACCAACATCCGCCTCTACAGCGAGAACGACATCCGGCGGATCCTCTGGATCCGCCACCTCACCCGCGAACGCGGCGTGAACCTTGCCGGGATCCGCATCCTGTTCGAACTGGAGGAGCGCCTCGGCGCCCGCATCCTCGAAGCGCTCTACGCCGAAGGGATGGGTGACGCCGAAGCGACCCGCCGGCCCGGCACCGAGCCCCCGCCGGGGCCTGAGACCGACCCGAACCCACGCCAACCCCCCTCGATCGATCGACGGCCGACCGTTGACCGACCGATCGTCGATCCATCCGTCGTCGGGGCCCCGCCCCATCGACACCACCGCACACTAGGAGATCCCCTGATGGCCAAGCGACCGTCCACCCCGGTCGAAGACGAGCAGCCCGTGGCGACCGAAGGTCGGCGCGACCTGCCCCTCGTCGCACTCCGGGAGACGGTCATCTTCCCGGAGATGATCGTCCCGCTCCAGGTGGGCCGCGAGAAGAGCGTCAACGCGCTCAATGCCGCGGTCGCCGAGGGCGGACCCATCGCGCTCGTCACCCAGCGCCAGGCCGAGCAGGAGGAGATCGACGATCCCTCCGAGCTGTACACGGTCGGCACGCTGGCCAAGATCGCCCAGGTCGTCCAGCTCCAGGACGGCACCGTCCGGGCGATCGTCCAGGGCCAGTCGCGCCTGCGCCTGCACCGCTTCACCCAGACCGGCCCGTACCTGCGGGCCGAGATCGAGGAGCTGCCCGACGAGACCCCCGAGGGCCTCGAGATCCAGGCGCTCATGCGGACCGTCCAGGCCCAGATCGAGCAGTACGTCGCCAACGGGGCGCCCGTGCCGCCGGAGGCCGCCGTCGCCGCCCGCAACATCACCGAGCCCGGGCTCCTCGCTGACATGGTCGCGTACAGCCCGGACATGTCCACCGAGCAGCGCCAGGAGCTGCTGGAGACCATCGACGTCGTCGAGCGCCTCAAGCTCGTCACGGACTTCCTCGCCCACCAGGTCGAGATCCTCGAGCTGAAGGGCAAGATCCAGTCCGAGGTCAAGTCCGAGATGGACAAGACCCAGCGCGAGTACATCCTGCGCGAGCAACTGAAGGCCATCCAGCGCGAACTCGGCGAGGACGACCCGCAGCAGGCCGAGATCAACGAGCTGCGCGACAAGGTCGAAGCCGCCGGCATGCCGGAGGAGATCAAGGCCCGGGCGATCAAGGAGATCGACCGGATGAGCCGGATCCCGTCCGCATCGCCGGAGGTCGGCGTCATCCGGACGTACGTGGACTGGCTCGATCAGCCTGCCCTGGAACGTCTCCACCGACGACCAGCTCGATATCAAGGAAGCCGCGCGCATCCTCGATGAGGACCACTACGGCCTCGAGAAGATCAAGGAGCGCATCCTCGAATACCTCGCCGTGCGCACCCTGGCCGACGAGATCCGCAGCCCGATCCTCGCCTTCGTGGGCCCGCCCGGCGTCGGCAAGACGAGCCTGGGCAAGAGCATCGCCAAGGCCATGGGCCGCAAGTTCGTGCGGATGAGCCTGGGCGGCATCCACGACGAGGCCGAGATCCGCGGCCACCGCCGCACCTACATCGGCGCGCTCCCGGGCCGCATCGTCCAGAGCATCAAGACCGCGGGGTCCAACAACCCCGTGTTCATGCTCGACGAGGTCGACAAGATCGGCATGGACTTCCGGGGCGACCCGTCCTCCGCGCTGCTCGAGGTCCTGGACCCGGAGCAGAACTACTCCTTCCAGGACAACTACCTCGAGGTGCCGTTCGACCTCAGCAAGGTGCTGTTCGTCGCGACGGCCAACCTCCTCGACCCGATCCCGGCCGCCCTGCGCGACCGCATGGAGATCGTCCATCTGCCCGGCTACACCGAGCAGGAGAAGATCGAGATCGGCAAGCGATTCCTCATCCCCAAGCAGATGCACAACCACGGGCTGACGGCGAAGCACATCGAGATCACCGATGCCGCGATGACGGAACTCGTCCGCTCGTACACGCATGAGGCCGGCGTTCGCAGCCTCGAGCGTGAGCTCGCCAACGTCATGCGCAAGGTCGCCCGGCAGGTCGCCGAGGGCCGCAAGCGCAAGACCGTCGTCGACATCAAGAAGCTGTCGGACTTCCTTGGCCCGCAGCGTTTCGAATACGGGGAGCTGGAGCCCGAGGACCAGATCGGATCCGCGACGGGCCTCGTCGTGACCGAGGTCGGCGGCGACGTCGTCGCCATCGAGGTCACGAAGATGGAGGGCCGTGAGGACTTCATCCTCACCGGCCAGCTGGGCGAGGTCATGCGCGAGAGCGCCCGGGCCGGCCTGAGCTGGACCCGTGCCCACGCCCGTGAGCTTGGCATCCCGCGCGAGGTCTTCGAGAACAACACCCTGCACATCCACGTGCCGGCCGGAGCCATCCCCAAGGACGGGCCGTCGGCCGGGATCACGATGGCCCTGGCCATCGTGAGCGCCCTCACCGGCATCCCCGTCCGCAAGGACGTCGCGATGACCGGCGAGATCACCCTGCGCGGTCGGGTCCTCCCGATCGGCGGGCTCAAGAGCAAGATCCTCGCGGCCCACCTCTCGGGAGCCAAGATGGTCATCCTGCCGCGCAAGAACGAGAAGGACCTGCGGGACATCCCCGAGGAGATCCGCAAGTCCATCAAGCTCGTGCTCGTGGACAACATGGAGCAGGTGCTCGAGGCGGCCCTGCGGCGCAAGCCCAAGCCCCTCGTGGTCGAGCCGCCCAAGGTCATCAAGGGCGACGACCCGATCGAGCCCGACGCCGGCCTCGCGCGTCCGTCGGTCGGACTTCCCGCCCACGGACCAGCCGCCCGTCGTGGTGCTGAGGCGGCTGACCATGGGCACGGCTGCGGCGACCCGATGCGGCGTTGCCGGAGCGGCGCCCAGGCAGTAGAGGTCCTTGCGGATGGACTACAAGGACTATTACGCCGTCCTCGGAGTACCGAGGACGGCGTCACAGACGGAGATCAAGAAGGCCTTCCGCAAGCTCGCCCGTGAGCATCATCCGGACACCAAGCCCGGTGATGTCGCAGCGGAGCGACGCTTCAAGGAGGTCAACGAGGCGAACGCGGTCCTGTCCGATCCCGAGAAGCGCTCGCTCTACGACCGACTCGGCGCGGACTGGGAGGCCTACGCCCGGGCCGGCGCCGGCAGCGGCGGTCGCTCCGGTGGGCCAGGGGCCGCGGGGACCCCGTTCGCGGGCTTCGGTGGCGCGCCCGGCGGCAACGTCCGGTACGAATTCCACACGACCGGGGACACCGCCGGCTTCAGTGACTTCTTCAACGCGTTCTTCGCCGGGGTGCGGCCGGTGCAGCCGGTGGCACGGGCGACCGTTCGACCACGGGTCCTGGACGCGGCCGCCGGCCGACCGGCGGCCCAACCTTCGAGGACATCCTCGCGGGCATGGGCCTCGACCAGCCGAGTGCGACCGGCGGCCGGCCGGGCGGTACCTCGGGCCAGACCGGCCCACGCAGCGCGGCCCGCCCGCCCGCAGCCGAGGCCGTCGCCGAGATCACCCTCGATGAGGCCTACGAGGGCACGACCCGCCTGATCGAACTCGAGGGCAAGCGCCTCGAGGTCACGATCCCCAAGGGCGCCGATACCGGCACGCGCATCCGTCTCTCCGGCAAGGCGCCGGGCGGCGGCGACATCCATGTCGTCGTCAAGCAGGTCCCGGACGGCACGTTCACCCGCCGCGGCGCGGACCTGGAGCGCGAGCTGCCCGTCACCCTCGGAGAGGCCCTGCTGGGAGCCGAGGTCCCGGTCCGCACGCCCAAGGGTCGGGTCCTGCTCAAGATCCCGGCCGGTACCCAGTCCGGCCGGACGTTCCGGCTCACCGGCCGGGGCATGCCCAGATTCAAGGGCACGGGCCACGGCGACCTGTACGTCAAGGCCCGGGTCGTCCTCCCGACGGACCTTGCTGACGACGCTCGCACCGCCGCCGCCACCTTCATCGACCTCGCCGACCAACCCGATCCCCGCACCCGAGAGTCCTGACATGCAACTCGACCGATTCACCCAGAAGGCCCAGGAGGCCATCCTGGCCGCCCAGGCCACCGCGACCCGGCTCCAGAGCCCGGTCCTTGATGCCGAGCATCTGCTCAGCGCCCTCGTGGAGCCCGACGACGGGATCCCGGCCGAGACCCTGCGTCGGCTCGGTGTGGACCTGCCCGGATTCCGTGGCGAGGTCGCGGCCCTGCTGGCCAAGCGCGCCCGGATCCAGGGCGGCTCGCTGGCGCTGGATCCGCGGGCCAAGGCCGTCGTCGAGCACGCCGAGGCCGAGGCGCGCCGCCTCGGCGACGACTTCGTCTCGACCGAACACCTCCTGCTCGGCGTGGCCGCGGCCGGCGGCGAGGCGCAGGCCCTCCTGGAGCGGCACGCCGCCGGCACCGAAGCCCTGCTCCAGGCACTCCAGAGCGTCCGCGGTGGCCAGCGGGTCACCTCGCAGAACCCGGAGAGCACCTACGCGGCCCTCGACAAGTACGGTCGCGACCTGACCGTGGAGGCGCGGGCCGGCAAGCTCGATCCAGTCATCGGGCGCGACGACGAGGTCCGCCGGGTCATCCAGGTGCTGAGCCGTCGGACCAAGAACAATCCCGTCCTCATCGGCGAGCCCGGCGTCGGCAAGACCGCCATCGTCGAGGGGCTCGCCCAGCGGATCGTCCGTGGCGACGTCCCCGAGACCCTCAAGGACAAGCGGGTCGTGGCACTGGACCTCGGCGCGCTGATCGCCGGGGCGAAGTTCCGTGGCGAGTTCGAGGAGCGGCTCAAGGCCGTCCTCAAGGAGATCAAGGACAGCGACGGCCGGGTGATCCTGTTCATCGACGAGTTGCACACGGTCGTGGGCGCCGGGGCCGCCGAGGGCGCTATGGACGCCTCCAACCTGCTCAAGCCGATGCTCGCCCGCGGCGAGTTGCACACGATCGGAGCCACCACACTCGACGAGTACCGCAAGCACATCGAGAAGGACGCCGCCCTGGAGCGGCGCTTCCAGCCGGTCCTCGTGGACCAGCCGAGCGTCGAGGAGACGATCAGCATCCTGCGTGGCCTGCGCGAGCGCTACGAGATCCATCACGGCGTGCGCATCACCGATTCCGCCTTGGTCGCGGCCGCGACCCTTTCGGATCGCTACATCACCGAGCGGTTCCTGCCGGACAAGGCCATCGACCTCGTCGACGAATCGGCCAGCCGGCTGCGCATGGAGATCGACTCGATGCCCATCGAGCTCGACGAGCTCGAGCGCCGGCGCATCCAGCTCGAGATCGAGCGAGAGGCCCTCCGCAAGGAGACCGACGACGCCTCCAAGGCCCGGCTCGATGTCCTCGAGAAGGAGCTGGCCGATCTCGAGGAAGAGCTCGGCGGCCTCAAGCAGCGCTGGGAGGCGGAGAAGGCGGCGATCGCCGCGATCCGGTCCACCAAGTCGGAGCTGGAACAGCTCCAGGTCCGCGTCGAGCAGGCCGAGCGCGAGGCCGACTTCGCCACCGCGGCCCAACTCAAGTACGGCACCCAGAAGGAGCTGACGGACCGGCTCGCCGAGCAGGAGGAGACGCTCGCCGCGCTGCAGGGTCCCGGCACCCTGCTCAAGGAAGAGGTCGGTGCCGACGACATCGCCGAGATCGTCGGCGCCTGGACGGGCATCCCGGTCAGCCGGCTCATGGAAGGCGAGACCGCCAAGCTCGTCCGCATGGAGGAGCGCCTCCACGAACGCGTCGTCGGCCAGGACGAGGCCATCCAGGCCGTGTCCGATGCCGTCCGCCGCGCCCGCGCCGGGCTGAAGGACCCGCGCCGGCCCATCGGCTCGTTCCTGTTCCTGGGGCCGACCGGCGTCGGCAAGACGGAGCTAGCGCGAGCGCTCGCCGAGTTCCTCTTCGACGACGAGCACGCGATGGTCCGCATCGACATGAGCGAGTACATGGAGAAGTTCGCCGTCTCGCGCCTGGTCGGCGCGCCTCCGGGCTACGTCGGCTACGAGGAGGGCGGCCAGCTGACCGAGGCGGTCCGTCGGCGACCGTATCAGGTCGTCCTGCTCGACGAGATCGAGAAGGCCCACCCGGACGTCTTCAACGTCCTGCTCCAGGTGCTCGACGACGGGCGCCTGACCGATGCGCAGGGCCGGACGGTCGACTTCAAGAACACCGTGGTGATCATGACCAGCAACATCGGTTCGACCGCGATCGCCGCGACCGGCGCCCGGGCCGGTGACGCGGCCTACGAGCAGATGAAGCGCGACGTGACCGACGCGCTGCGCGACCACTTCCGCCCCGAGTTCCTCAACCGGGTCGACGAGGTGATCGTCTTCCATGCCCTGACCGACGGCGACCTCGCGCCGATCGTGGACCTGCTCATCGCCGACCTGGCCGACCGCCTGGCCGACCAGGACCTCGTGCTGGAACTGACGCCCGCCGCCCGGGCGCTGATCGTCCGCGAAGGGACGGACCCTGCGTTCGGGGCGCGGCCGCTCAAGCGGACCATCCAGCGACTCGTGGAGAACCAGCTGGCCCGGGCGCTCGTCGCCGGGGAGTTCAAGCCGGGCGACCGGATCACCGCGGACGCCGACCTCGTCAGCGGGACGCTGGTGTTCTCGACCGAGGGCGCCACCGTGGTCGCCAGCGGGACGCGGCGCGACGCCCGATCTGCGAGCCCGGACGAGGCGGTCGGGGCCGGTGCGCGATCCACGCGCTCCTCGCCGCTGGACCTGCCGCCGACCCGTCGTCCACGTGACGACGGCGACGAGCTCGTCAACTAGCCGCCGGCCGGCATCGGGCAGGACGCAGGAGCGTGCATTTCGAGACGGTCGTCGAACGACTGGCCCGCCTGCCTGATCCGCTGCCGGCCTTCGCGGCCATCCTGATGCCGGTCCTCACCGGTGATCCGGAAGGCGGCCCGCCGGACCGCCCGATGCGCGGTTCTCGCCCCATCGCGGGCGGGCGACCCGCCGCCGTCCTCGTGCTGCTCTACCCGGACACGGGTGGTGACACCCAAGTCGTCCTTATCGAGCGCACGAGTCACGACGGCCACCACTCCGGCGAGGTGAGCTTCCCGGGCGGCAAGGCCGAGCCGGACGATGACGACCTCGTCGCCACCGCCCTCCGCGAGGCCACCGAGGAGATCGGTCTTGATCCGGTGGCCGCCGGCGTGCGCGTCGTCGGGCGGCTCGAGGCGTTCTGGATCCCGGTCAGTGACTTCCACGTGACCCCAGTCGTGGCGCTGGCCGAGCGCGCTCCGGTCATGGTCGCCGCGCCGCGCGAGGTCGCCAGGATCGTCGAGGCGCCGCTTGTCCGGTTCCTCCCCGATGCCCCGATCACGATCGTCGAACGGACGATCGATGGCTGGCCGCTGCGCTACGGCGCCTACGACGTGGACGGGTTGTCGGTCTGGGGCGCCACCGCCAGGATCCTGAGTCAGCTCGGCGCGACGCTGGCGCTGGACACCCCGACCACCAGTCGCTGACGCCGACGCTCGCGGCACGCCGCGAGGTCGTCATGTGCGACGCTGTGCCGATGGTGGATGCGCGGGTCGCGATCGCGGCCCTGGACAACGCTCGGTGGTGCCATCACGTCTGCGCGGTGAACGGGATCGCGGGCCGGTTCGACGCGGAAGCCTGGACCAGTCCGACCCGCACCCCCGAGATGTATCCGGACGCGGTCACGTTGCGCCCCGGCGTGTCCGCCGCTGACCTGCTCGCCCGGATCGATCCGTCCGTCGGTGCCTCGGTCAAGGACAGCTTCGCGGACCTGGACCTGACCGCGGCCGGCTTCGAGGTCCTGTTCGACGCCACGTGGATCACCCGCTTCCCTGCCCCGGTCCTGGCCGTGCCGACCAACCCCTCCGGTCTGTCCTGGGAGACGGTGACCGACCCGGATGACCTGACGGCCTGGTCCGCCGTCCACGGCGCCGGCGTCACGTTCGGTCCAGCCCTCCTCGACGAACCTGCCGTGACGATCCTGGCCGGGCGCGACCCGGGCGGCCGCCTGCGGGCCGGGGCGATCGCCAGCGCCTTCGAGACCGAGGTGGGCATCTCCAACGTGTTCGCGGTCCCTGCCTTCCCGGACGACGAGCACGACGTGGCGGCCGGCGCGGCGGTGTACCTGGACGCCACGGCCGCGATCATGGCGCGCTACCCGGATCGTCCGTTGGTCGGCTACGAGTCGGGTGACGACCTGGACGCGGCGCTCGCCGTCGGATTCGAGCCGATCGGTCCCCTGCGCGTGTGGCTGCACGGGGCGCCGTGACATGAAGCAGCTCCTCCTCCGGGCCCGCAAGGACGCCTTTGAGGTCGTGTCGCCGGAGGACAGCCTCATCCGCAACACGATCGCCGACAACAGCGGCAACCTCATCTTCTCGGTCGCCGCCCAGCGCATCCTGACCACGGCCGACGCGACCGTCACCGCTGACCGCTTCGTCATCGACCCCGGCGCCGCCGATCGGATCAACGAGCGCTACGACGCCTACGTCATCCCCCTCGCCAACGCATTCCGGCCCAGCTACGAACCGATCCTCCACCGCCTCACCGACCTCATCCGGCGGCTGCGCATCCCGGTCGTGATCCTGGGGGTCGGCGCCCAGGCCGATGTCCGGTACCGGACCGAGCGGTTGCGTCCGATCGAACCTGCCGTCCGGGCCTTCGTCGGCGCGGTGCTGGACCGCTCGCCGTCGATCGGCGTGCGCGGCGAGCTCACCCTCGACTACCTCGCCGGCCTCGGCTTCCGCGACGTCGAGGTCGTTGGCTGCCCGTCGCTGTTCTTCGACGGCCCCGGCCTGCGCGTGGAGAAGCGCCGCACGAGCCTGGATCGCGATGCGCGGGTGGCCATCAACGTCTCGCCGTACGTCACGGCGATGGGGCCGATCGTGGCGAACCACGTGGAGCGCTACCCGGATCTCACCTACATCCCGCAGGACATCGATGCCCTGGAGCTGCTGCTCTGGGGCGGCATCGGGACCGACCTCGACCCCGCCGACCCGCGGCCCATCCACGGCGCCCATCCGCTGTTCCGTGACGACAAGGTCCGCTTCTTCGTGGACCCGTGGCCGTGGCTCGCCTTCCTGCGCGAGGTCGACTTCTCGTTCGGGACGCGGATCCACGGCAACATCGCGGCGCTGATGGCCGGCACTCCGGCTGTCGTCCTGGCCCACGACTCGCGCACCCTCGAATTGGCCCGCTACTTCGCCATCCCGCATCGGGTCATCGGGGAGGTGCCGGCCGATATCGACGCGGCGGACCTGTACGCCGACGCCGACTTCACGGCGTTCAACGCCGGCCACCCGGAGCGATTCGCGACGTTCGCGGCGTTCCTGGCCCGACACGGGCTGGACCACGCCTTCGCGGCCGGCGAACCGGACCCGACGTTCGCCGAGCGAGCGGCGGCGACCCCATATCCGCCGGCCGTGACGATGGCCGCGCGACGGCCACCGAGCGGCCTGGCCGGTCGCGCGCACACGCGTCCGGCGGCGATCGCTCCGCGGCTGCTGCGCCTGACCTGGGTGCGCCGAGCGCGGGTGGCGCTGGCCCGAGCGCGCGGCCGCGCGAGCGAACCAGGAGCCTAGACGCCCGCCTCCCCGACCGAAACGTTGCGTCGGCTCGCCGCGCTCGCATGGACCTCCGAGGTCAGCCTGGAACACGTCGCGGGCCACGAATGAGCGCGGTCACCTCTCCGAATCGACGTGGATCGTCATTCGGTCGATCGTCGACGAGGGACCTGTTCGGACCGTGTGTCTGGGAGTGACCGTGCGGCGATCAGCAGAGCCGGGAACCAGGCACCTCGCCCCGGCGTCACGGCGGCGGCCCGTCGGCGCACTGGTGGCGTCCGCTCCGGGACCTGCGGGACCGCTGCGCCGGCCCCGCCCAAGTCGGCGGGGAGTGCCCCCAGGTCGCTCCCCGCAACGGGAGGTTGCGCCATGCGCAAGCCGATCCTGACCGCCGCCGCGGTCGCCCTCGTGGTGGTCGCCTGCGGCAGCGCGGGCAGCTCATCCGTGCCGAACCAGGGGAACCGCCCACCGGATCCGCCCGCCCACCACCTCCCGACCCCGGCCCCGTGGCCGACCGCGGCCCCGACCGGCTACGGCGGGGTCACCTACGAGGATCCCGGCATCAACCCGATCATCGACCCCGACGAAGATCGCGTCAGCACCTTCGCCCTCGACGTGGACACCGCGTCCTACACGATCGCCCAGCGCTACGTCAGCGACGGCAACCGCCCCGATCCCGCGAGCGTGCGGATCGAGGAATGGGTGAACGCGTTCGACCAGGACTACCCGCGACCGGACGACGATGCGTTCGCTCTCGTGGCCGACGGCGGGCCCAGCCCGTTCCTGGAGCGGGACGAGCTGCTCCTGCGGCTCGGGATCCAGGCACGCGACGTGCGCGACCGGGCCCGCGACGAGACCGCCCTCACCTTCGTCATCGACACCTCCGGCTCGATGGAGCGGGAAGGTCGCCTGGAGCTCGTGAAGGACGGCCTGCGCCTCCTCGTCGAGGAACTGCGCCCCGACGACTCCGTGGCGATGGTCACCTTCGGCGACGACGCCCGCGTGATCCTGCCGCCGACCCGTATCGATGAGACCGACCGCATCCGCGACGCGATCGACGAGCTCCAGCCGTCGGGCTCCACCAATCTGGAGGCCGGCCTGCGCCTCGGGTACGGGCTGGCCCGCGAGACCCTGACCGAGAACGGGATCGATCGGGTCGTGCTCGCCTCCGATGGCGTCGCCAATGTCGGCCTGACCGACGCGGACGGCATCCTCGACGGCATCCGCGAGGATGCCGCGGCGGGCATCGAACTGGTGTCGGTCGGGGTCGGGATGGGCAACTACAACGACGCCCTGCTGGAGCAGCTGGCCGACCAGGGCGATGGCTTCTACGCGTACGTCAACACGATCGATGAGGCACGCCGGCTCTTCGTCGACGACATCACCGGCACGCTCCAGACCGTGGCCCTCGACGCCAAGGCCCAGGTCGAGTTCGAGCCCGACGCCGTCGCGTCCTATCGACTGGTGGGGTACGAGAACCGGGCCATCGATGACCGTGACTTCGCCGATGATGCGGTGGATGCCGGGGCCATCGGGGCCGGCCACGCGGTCACGGCGCTGTACGCCATCCGCCTGCGTGACGACATCGGCGACCCGGACCGCCTCGCGACCCTGCGCCTGCGCTGGACCGACCCGGACGGCGGTCGCTCCGACGAGCTGACCCGCGTCGTGCGGCGCTCGGACCTGGCCGACCGGTTCCACGACACGGCGGCGACGTTCCGGCTGGACGCGATCGTGGCCGCCACGGCCGAGGTCCTGCGCGACAGCCCGTACGCCGAGCGCCTGGATCTCCACCACATCACCCAGGTCGCCGACGAGGAGGCCGACAACCTCCCGCCGACCGACCAGGTCCACCAGCTCCTTGACCTGCTCGACGACCTGACCGCGCTGGAGGAGTAGCGGTCGCTCATCGGGCCTGATGGCCGGCGAGTCGGTGTGGGCCCGGCTCGCCGGTCATCTTCGTGTCGGGGTCGGTCGATCAGGCCGGCTCACCCGCCGTCGGGTCGGAGCGGACCGTGCCCGAGCCGTCGGGGCTGAGGGAGCCGTCGCCTCGGCCAGCCACCTCGTCGATGAGCTCGACCGCGGCTCCGTCCAGGATCCCGCGGGCGATCGGGTCATCGCGGCCCGCGAACTCGATCATGAACGCGCGCATCTGGGAGTGCTCGGTCCAGGCAGCATGCGGCACGTCCGCCGGGAGGAGGACCGCCTCTCCTGCCGCTACCCTCGTCCGCTCGTGGCCGACGCCGACCCAGCCGCCGCCTTCGATGACGACGAACCAGGTGGTATTGGGATTGGCGTGGGGTTCCACGCGGGCGCCACGCGCGAACGCGAGCTCAGAGATCAGGCCGCGCTCGTCGGAGTGGATGAGCTGACCAGTCACCCCGGTCGTTCCGGGCGGTCCGTCCGGTCGCCGGTGGCCCACCCCGAACCGGACGATCTCGATCGGCATGACGACTAGCGGCGGCGCTTCTGGGCGCGCTGCTGGCGCCGGCCGCCGCGGCGACGGATGGTCGCCTCCGGGTCGGCGAACTTCTGCTTGGTGAAGTAGCGCTCGCGGGCGAGGCGCTGCTCGTGGGCACGCAGGATCGGCGGGAACCGCAGGAAGCGGATCCACACGAGCGTGGCGAGGCCGATGATCTGGGTCAGCAGCACGATGAAGAAGTCGAAGACGAAGAGCGCTTCGATGATGAGCAGGCTGAATGTGATCAGCCCCGTCCACCACATCCACTCCCACAGGTCCACGTACGGCTGGTGCTTGTGGAGCGCCTTGGTGCGCACGTAGTAGAGGACCAGGAGCACGGCGAGCAGGACCGCCGCGGCGATCCACGTGGGATGGAAGATGTCCGGGAAGTTGTGGCTGTTGAAGGACTCGAAGAGATATTCCCAGGGCAGGAGCGTCACGCTGGACCTCGGGCTTCGGGGCGGGATGGGATGGTCGGAGAGGCGGGTCCCACGATACGGATGGGCGACCGGAGTATGCCATGCCGGACGCTATACTCGGCCGGAGCGGACGGCGCCGCCGCGCACCGACCGGGGCAAGAAGGTTCGCCCCGGGTGACGCGCCGCCGGAGGCTTGCGGGATGGGAGGATCACCCGGGTGCGAGCCCTGCTGTCTGTCGCCAATCGGGAGGGCATCGCGGCCTTTGCCCGCGCCCTCGAGAGCCTCGATGTGGAGATCGTGGCGACCGACGGCACCCGCGAATTCCTCGCCTCGGAAGGGATCGATGTCGCCTCGGTGACCGGATCGACCGACGGCGGACCGACCATCGGTGGCCAGGTCAAGACGTTCCATCACGCCGTGTATGCCGGGATCCTGGCCCGTCGCGATGATGCGAGCCAGATGGCCGAGCTCGGGGAGCAGGGCATCGTCCCCATCGACCTCGTCATCGTGAACGTGAAGCCGTTCGCGCCTGCGGTCGGCGCCAAGCTCGTCGGGCTCGACGAAGCGATCGAGATGATCGACGTCGGCGGGGCGGCCCTCCTTGGTGCCGCGGCCCGGAACGCCGCCGGCGTCGCCGCGGCGTCCAGCCCGAAGCACTACGACACGATCATCGGCGAGCTCCGCGAGCGAGGTGGGGTGAGCGCGGAGACCCGGGCCCGATTGGCGGCCGAGGCGTTCAGCACGGTCGCGGCCTATCACGCGGAGATCGCGGCCTACCTGAACCAGGTATCGGGCAATACCTTCCCGAGCCGGCTCGCGATCGTGCTCGAGAAGGTGGAGGACCTGCGCTACGGCGAGAACCCGCACCAGCGCGCCGCCTTCTACCGGGAGACGACCCATCGCAGCGGCACGCTCGCCGACTCGACCCAGCTCCAGGGCGGCAGCCCGTCGTTCAACAACCTGCTGGACCTCGATGCCGCGTACCGGATCGCCCGCGACTACACGGCCCCCACGGTGGCCATCGTCAAGCACACCGACCCGGTCGGTCTGGCTTCGAACGACGAGCTCGTAGAGGCCTACCGCCACGCGCTCGAGACGGATCCGGTGGCCTCGTTCGGCGGCATCGTCGGGGTCAATCGCGAGCTCGACGGGGCGACGGCACGCGAGATCGCGGCCAACTCGTACGAGGCGGTCGTCGCACCCGGCTTCAGCCAGGCGGCCATCGGGATCCTGCGCGCCAAGACCGGTCTGGAGCTCCTCGCCGTGCCGCCCGACCCGACCGACGGGATGCGCGACTACGGCATCGCCAACCTCGACTTCAAGCGCGTCGCGGGCGGCCTGCTCGTGGAGAGCCTCGACGAGCTCGGGCTGGATCGCGGCCACCTCCAGGTCGTCACCCATCGGCGGCCGACGCTGGAGGAGTTGACCGACCTGCTGTTCGCCTGGCGGGCCGTCCGACATGTCCGCTCGAACGCCATCGTGCTGGCGCGCCACGGCGCGACCATCGGGATCGGGGCGGGGCAGGCCTCCCGGCTGGTCTCGGTGGAGATCGCCCTGCGCCGGGCTGGAGATCGCGCCAAGACCGCGGTCATGGCCTCGGACGCGTACTTCCCCTTCCCCGACGGCATCGCCGCCGCGGCATCGGCTGGCGTGACCGCGATCATCCAGCCCGGCGGCTCCATCCGCGACGAGATGGCCATCGAGGTCGCCGACCGACACCATCTGGCGATGGTCTTCACCGGCCGACGGCATTTCCGACACTAGATGGAACAGCTGCTCGCGCTGGAGATGGTCCGCGTCACGGAGGCGGCGGCCATCGAATCGGCCCGGTTCATGGGTCGGGGCGCCCGCGACGAGGCGGACGCCGCCGCCACCGAGGCGATGCGCGCGACGATGGACCAGATCGACTTCGCCGGGCGGATCGTCATCGGCGAGGGCGAGCGTGACGAGGCCCCGATGCTCTTCATCGGCGAGCGGGTCGGCGTCACCGGGCGAGCCCGGGCCGACGCGCCCGCGGTCGATATCGCCGTGGATCCGCTGGAGGGCACGAACCTCGTGGCCCACGGTCAGGCCGGCGCCATCACCGTGCTGGCTGCCTCGGAGGAGGGTGGCCTGACCCACGCCCCGGACACGTACATGGAGAAGCTGTGCGTCGGGCCGATCGCCGCCGGCCGCGTCGACATCCGCCAGACCCCGACCGAGAACCTGCGAGCGATCGCGTCCGCCCTGGGTCGCAAGGTCAGCGACATCACCGTCGTGATCCTGGAGCGACCCCGGCACGACGCGCTGATCGCCGAGGTCCGTGAGGCCGGGGCCCGGATCAAGCTCATCGGTGACGGCGACCTGTCGGCGGCGATCTCCTGTGCCGTGTCGGGCACCGGTGTCCACGCCGTCATGGGCATCGGCGGTGCGCCTGAAGGCGTCATCACCGCGGCCGCCCTGCGCTGCCTCGGGGGCGAGATCCAGGCCCGCTTCCGCTATCGCAGCGACGATGAGCGCGAGCGCGGCGACCGGATGGGTCACGGCGACGAGGAACGGGTCTACCTGACGCAGGACCTCGCCCCGGGCGAGAACCTCGTGTTCTCG
Source organism: uncultured Chloroflexia bacterium (assembly GCA_963724635.1). Lineage (GTDB taxonomy): Bacteria > Chloroflexota > Limnocylindria > Limnocylindrales > CSP1-4 > SPCO01. Next base: position 99,383 of record CAVRVI010000009.1, on the reverse strand, counting down.
GCGACGGGCGTGACCGCGGGTGACCTGCTCGAAGGGGTCCGATTCTTCGGCGGCGGTGCCCGGACCCATTCCCTGGTCATGGCGTACCAGTCCGCCCAAGTCCGCTTCGTCGACACCGTCCACATGTTCGACCGGGAGAAGCCGCCGAGCGTGCGGCTCTGACCGCGGAGGCGATGGCGCCCGCCAGCGGTCCGCCTCCATCGACCCCGGCGCGGGCGGGCCTCGGGTCGGGACTCCAGCTGCTGCCCGGACTTGCGGCGTGCATCGCCATCGCCGCGGCGGCCCGACTCCTGGGGACGTGGGCCGGGGTCGGCATCGACACCGCCCTCGCGCTCGTGCTGGGTCTCGCGGTCGGGGCCATCACCCCGTGGCGTCCGCGGCTCCGGCCCGGGGCGGCCATCGCGGCCCGTGTCGCGCTTCGTGCCGGTATCGCGCTGCTGGGTGCCCGCCTGACCTTGAACCAGGTGGTCGAGACCGGTGGCTCGAGCCTGCTCGCGATCGTGGTGGTCGTGACCGTCGCGCTGGCGCTGGGGCTCCTCCTGGCCGATCGCGCCGGCGTACGACCACCGCTGTCGTGGCTCATCACGGCCGGGATGGCGATCTGTGGCAACTCCGCGATCCTGGCGCTCTCACCGATCGTGCGGGCGCCGCATCGGGATACCGCGTATGCGGTGTCGACGATCACGATCTTCGGCCTGCTCGGGGTGCTCATCCTGCCGGCCGTCGGAACGTACCTATCGCTGTCGGACACGACGTTCGGGACGTGGGCTGGACTGTCGGTCAACGACACGGCCCAGGTCGTGGCGACGGGCTACGCCTACTCGGCGCCGGCCGGCGACGTAGCCACGATCGTGAAGCTGACGCGGAACCTGGCGATCCTGCCGGTCCTGGTCGGGGCGACCTGGCTGATGGCCCGCGCGGATGCCCGGGCCGCGATCGCGGCGGGTGGCGCGGCCGCCGCGCCGGTGGCCATGCATCCGCTGCGCTGGCTCTCGCGCGCGGTGCCGTGGTTCGTCATCGGGTTCGTCGTGTTCGCCGGGCTGCGGACCCTCGGGGTCCTCGACGTCCCGGTCGGCGACACGACGTTGGCCGACGTGCTCTCGGTCGCCGCCGGGATCCTCATCCTCGTCGCCCTGGCGGGCGTCGGCATCGGCACGGACCTGCGGGCGATGGCCGGGGTCGGACCACGCCCCTTCGTCATGGGCGTCGTGATGTGGATCGTCATCGTGGTTCTTGGGCTGGCGTTGGCGACGACGCTGACGGCGGACCTACCATGAGCCCGGACACCATGGACCTCGAGATCGTCCTCACTGCGGGGCTCGGGAACGCGACCTGGCTCGTCGCGTCCGACGGCGAGGCGGTGGTCGTGGACCCGCCCCGCGACGCGTGGCGCGTCACGGCCGCCGCGGCGGCACGCGGCTGGCGGCTCACCCACGTCCTGGAGACGCACGTCCACAACGACTACCTCTCCGGGGCGCTGGAGCTCCGCGCGTCCGAGCGGCTGGAGATCGTCGCCCCGGCCCGTGGCGGCTATGCGTTCGCCCATCGAGGCGTCGACGACGGCGACGAGGTCATCGTCGGCGGCCTGCACCTGCGCGCGCGAGCCACGCCGGGACACACCCCCGAGCACCTGGCCTGGGACGTGCTCCCCGATGGCCGTGGCGGCCGCGACGGTTCCCCGGTACCGCTTGCCGTCCTGACCGGCGGCAGCCTGATGGTCGGCAGCGCTGGACGGACCGACCTGCTGGGCACGGACATGACGGATGCGCTGACCGCCGCCCAGTTCCGCTCGCTGCGCGCGCTGGCCGCCCTTCCCGACGACGTTGCCGTGCTACCGACCCACGGAACCGGGAGCTTCTGCGCCGCCGGCCCGACCGACGCCGCCCGGACCTCGACGATCGGCACGGAACGGTTCCACAACCCGTTGTTCCGGGCGCCCGACGAGGCGCGATTCCGCGCGACCATGCTGGCCGGGCTGGGCCCGTATCCCGCGTACTACGCGCACATGGCGCCCATCAATCGCGCGGGCCCGTCCGTCCTGGGCGGCCTACCGGGGGCGCCGGCCCTCGACCCGGCCGCCGTCCGGGCGGCGGTCGCGGCCGGAGCGCACGTCGTGGACGGTCGCTCGCGGCGGGCCTTCGCCGGCGGCCACATCGCCGGGTCGCTGGGCATCGAGCTCGACGACACCTTCGCCTCGTACGTCGGGTGGCACGTGCCGTTCGGGGCACCGCTGGTGCTCGTGCTGCCGGAGCCCTCCACAGCGTCCCTCGCTGAGGCGACGGCCCAGCTGCTCCGGATCGGCTACGACCGGATCGTCGGCTGGCTGGATGGCGGCGTCGGTCGCTGGGGGGAGTCGGGCGGTCCCGTGGAGCACTATCCGTTCCTGACGTCGCGGACCCTGCGCGAGGAACTGGCGAGCGACGACGCGCCTCCCCGGCTCCTGGATGTGCGCGACCCCAACGAGTGGCGCGACGACGGCCGCGTCCCCGGCGCCCAGGAGATCCCGCTCGGCGAGCTGTCGGGGCGGCTCGACGAGGTCCCGGCCGACGCGCCGGTCACGGTGCTCTGCAAGTCCGGCCAGCGCGCGTCCATCGCGGCCAGCGTCCTGGACGCGGCGGGGTACGACGTCCGCCTGGTCGGCGTCGGTGGAGCGCTGGACCTCGACATCGATCCATGACGACGCCATCCTTCGCCACCGATGAGGCGACCGCACGCGCCCTGGACGCCGCCGATCCGCTGGCCCCGATCCGCGAGCGGTTCCTGATCCCGGTGGACCCGTCCGGGGCGCCACTCGCCTATCTCGCCGGCAACTCCCTGGGAGCCCAGCCGCGGGCCGCCGCGGGTGCCGTCCACGACGTCCTGAGGACCTGGGAACGCGAGGCGGTGGATGGCTGGTTCGGCGGCGACGCCCCGTGGCTGGACCGCGAGCGATCGCTCGCGGAGATGACCGGCCGGCTCGTGGGCGCCTCCGCCCACGAGGTCACGACGGCCAACACGCTCACGATCGACCTGCACCTGCTGCTGTCCTCGTTCTTCCGGCCGACCGGCGCGCGGACGGCGATCCTGATCGACGCACCTACCTTCCCGTCCGACCGCTACGCCGTGGACTCCCACTTGCGGTCCCGAGGCCTGGACCCCGCCACCGACCTCATCGTCGTCGGACCGCGCGAGGACGACGCGACGCTTCGCATCGACGACCTCGAAACGGCGATCCGCACGCACGGCGATCGACTCGCCCTGACCCTGCTGGCCGGGGTGAACTACGCGACCGGACAGGCCCTCGACATCGCCCGGCTCACCCGGGCGACGCACGACGTCGGCGCCGTCGCGGGCTGGGACCTGGCCCACGCGGTGGGCAACATCCCGTTGGCGTTGCACGACGCCGACGTGGACTTCGCGGCGTGGTGCACGTACAAGTACCTGAACGGCGGGCCGGGTGCCCTGGCCCAGGTCTTCATCCACGAGCGCCACGGTCTGGATCCGGCGACCCCGCGACTCGCGGGCTGGTGGGGCAACGCGCCGGCGACGCGCTTCCGGATGACAGATCGGTTCGAGGCGGCCCCCGGCGCCGACGGCTGGCGCGTCTCGACCCCGCCGATGCTGTCCCTCGCGCCCATCGGCGTCGCCCTGGCGATCTTCGACGAGGTCGGGATGGCGGCGATCCGTCGCAAGTCGGTGGCTCTCACCCGCTACCTCGAGGCGCTCATCGACGCCCTCGTCCCCGACGCCGAGATCATCACGCCGCGCGACCCCGATGAGCGAGGTGCCCAACTCTCCATCCGGATCCCCGACGCCCCGGGTCGGCTGGCCTCGCTCGCTGACGCCGGTGTCATCGGCGACTTCCGCGAACCGGACATCATCCGGCTGGCACCGACGCCCCTGTACAACACATGGCACGATTCCTGGCGAGCGGCCACGGCCCTCGCCACCAGCAGCCCGACCCACGCCCGAGGACATCGATGACCAAGATCGGCTACGCGGCCATGCTCGAGCAGTTCCACCCCAACGACCTGCTCGACTGGTGTGCCCAGGCGGAGGAAGCCGGGTTCGAGGCCGGGTTCATGGTCAGCGAGCACTTCCATCCATGGACGCCTCAGCAGGGGCAGAGCGCATTCGCCTGGTCGTTCATGGGCGCGCTGGGCCAGCGGACTTCGCTCAGGTTCGGGACGGCGGTCACGTGCCCGGGTTTCCGCTATCACCCGGCGGTGATCGCGCATGCCGCGGCGACCCTGGGGGCCATGTACCCGGGACGGTTCTACCTGGGCCTGGGCGCCGGCGAGGCGCTCAATGAGCACGTCATCGGTGGGGTCTGGCCGGAGGTGCCGATCCGCAGCGCGATGATGTTCGAGGCCATCGAGGTCATCAACAAGCTGTTCACCGGCAACGTCGTCCGCCACAAGGGCGAGTACTTCACGCTGGAGCGGGCGAAGCTCTACACCCGTCCGGAGACGCCGGTCCCCGTGTATGTCGCGACCGCCGGTCCGGTCAACGCCAAGAAGACCGGCAAGTTCGCCGACGGGATCATCACGGTCGGCGCGGCCGACGACAAGATGGGGATGATCTGGGGCAAGTTCGAGGAGGGCGCGCGCGAAGCCGGCAAGGACCCGGCGGGCGCCCCGAAGCTGCTCCAGATCCACGTGTCGTGGGCGCCTACGGAGCAGGAGGCCATCGACAACGCGATGGTCGAGTGGCCCAACGGCGGCATGGCCTTCTTCCCCAAGCAGGACATCAAGAATCCCGAGGACTTCGAGGGCATCGCCAAGCTCGTCCGCCCGGAGGACTTCAAGAACCGCGTGCTCATCAGCCCCGACCTGGAAGCGCATACGAAGCACATCCAGCACTACGTCGACATGGGCTACGACGAGGTCCACATCCACAACGTCGGCCGTAATCAGACCGAGTTCATCGAGGTCTTCGGTCGCGAGGTCCTGCCGAACCTGCGCCTGGGCTGAGGCCGCGCCGGCGCGACGAGGGTCCATGCAACCATCCGGGCACCGGCGCCGTCTCGGGGCGGTCGACGACCCAGCCCCAGGGGAGCCCCCATGCGCCTGATCTCGCTGTTCGTCCCGATCGTGCTCATCGCTGCCTGCTCCGCGACGCCGGCGTCTGGGAGCCCGGCGGCGTCCGCCCCTGGCGCGTCGTCCGCCGCGGTCCCGTCCGCGCCACCGAGTGTGGCCGCAGCGACCAGTGCGCCCACGCCGACTCCCACGCCCGGTGAACCGACGCCGACGCCGGAGCTGGGCGCCACCCGCACCGACGCCAGTGGCATCGAACAGGTCTGGGTGCCCGCCGGCACATTCCAGATGGGCACGGACGCGGAGGCGATCGAGGCACTGACCGCGCAGGGCGCACCGGCCTGGGTGAGCCAGGAGTTCCCGAGCGAGCAGCCGCAGCATGCGGTCACCCTGACGTCCGGCTACTGGATCGACCGGACCGAGGTGACGAACGCGGCCTACCAGGCCTTCGTCGATGCCGGCGGCTACACGAACGAGGCGCTCTGGTCCGAGGAGGGCTGGAAGTGGCTTGGTCGCCGGGACGTGGCTACGCTGCCGAAGACGTGCCCCGGCGACGGACCGGACCTGCCGCGCCGCTGCATCACGTGGTGGGAAGCCGAGGCGTACGCGACCTGGCGCGGCGGGGCCCTCCCGACCGAGGCGCAATGGGAGTTCGCCGCGCGTGGACCGGAGTCGACGGTCTACCCGTGGGGCGACGACTGGGATCCGGCCCTGGCCAACGTGGTCGACAGCACGGGCGCCGTCGCGGTCGGGCACCTATCCCGACGGCGCGAGCTGGGTCGGGGCGCAGGACATGGCCGGCAACGCGATGGAATGGGTCGCCGACTGGCTGGCCGCCGACTACTACGAACGCAGCCCGGCCGAGGACCCCACGGGCCCGACGGGTGGCCGCAACAAGGTCGAGAAGGGCGGCTGGTGGGGCAGCAACCCCTTCGTGGCCCGCTCGGCGTACCGCCACTACGAGGACCCGCCGACGTACGGCGACGAACACATCGGCTTCCGGGTGGCGTCGCCCTAGTCGATCCAGCGAGCCGACGCGGGCTCCCAGCGGCCGACCACGCGGACGGCGTCCGGCGGCTCCGCGGCCGCGACCTCGCGGCGGCGTCGCTCCACAGTCGTCCGCCAACCGGGCGGGACGAGGCCTGGCGCCACGTCCGCAAGCGGTGCCAACACGAAGAGCCGCTCCACGGCGTCCCGATGCGGGACTTCGAGGAGCCGGGCGGCCTTGTCCGGATCCTCGGCGGCGTCCAGGGAGCGCGCCTCAGGGGACCGCTCCACCCGGATCCGGTGGCGCCCGAACACCAACAGGTCCAGGTCCAGCTCCCTGGGCCCCCAGCGCCGCCCGGGTCGGCGACCCGCGTCGCGTTCCACGTCCTTGAGCCGTGCCAGGAACGCCAGCGCCGCCGCCGCCGGGGTGATGCCGCCGCCCACGACCACATCGACGGTGACGACGGCGTTGCGGAACTCGGGCTGGTCGGTCACGCCCCACGGCGCGGTCGCATAGAGCCGCGAGACGTCGCGGACCCGGACGCCCGGCAGCCGATCCAGCGCGGCCACCGCCCACGCCAGCGTCCCGGCCGCATCACCCAGATTGGCCCCGAGCCCGACATAGGCTCGGACCCGTCGCCGGGCGCCGGCACCGCCACCCGACGACGGCGAGGCGGACGACCGGGCGGACGACCGGGCGAGCACGGACGAAGCGGACACGAGGCGCACCTTACTATCCGGCGATGCGTGTCCTCCCACCCATCGCCCGGCCCATCGTCGCCCTGGGAGGCGGCGGCTTCGCGGGCAAGCCCGACCCGCGCCGCGATCGCAGCCCGCTGGATGCGCTGATCCTCGACCTCGCTCGCGGGCGCGCGGCTCGACGCGATCGCGACCGACCCAGGCTTTGCTTCATCGGCACGGCCACCGGTGACGACCCGCGGTTCATCGGCTCGTACCACGCCGCCTTCGACGACCACGCGGACGTCACGCATCTCGGGCTGTTCGACCGCGACGTCGTCGACATCGAAGCGTTCCTCGTGGACCACGATGCGATCTATGTCGGGGGCGGCAACACCGCCAGCCTCCTCGCCGTGTGGCGTGCCCATGGCGTGGACGCGGCACTCCACGCAGCCCATCGGGACGGCGTGGTCCTTGCCGGTCGGTCGGCGGGATCCATCTGCTGGTTCGACGCCGGGACCACGGATTCCTACGGTCCACCCCTGGCTGCCGTCCACGGCGGCCTCGGCCTGATCCCGGGCAGCCACTCGCCGCACTACGACGGCGAACCCGAACGCCGGCCCACGTATCACCGGCTCATCGCGACGGGCGTGCTCCCCGACGGCTACGCCGCGGACGACGGGGCCGCGCTCATCTTCGACGGCCCGACGCTCGTGGAGGTCGTCACGGAGCGCGACGGAGCGACGGCCTACCGCGTGGAGCGCGGCCCGGACGGGATCGTCGTCGAAACCGCCGTCGAGCCCCGCCGGCTGTCGTGAACGACGTCCACGTCGTCATCCTCCATCCGGACCCAGGGCCGGAGGCACAGCCCCTCGTCCGTGCCGTGGCCGATGCCCGGGCACGCCTGGCCGAGATCCATCGGCAGGGCTTCGCCCGCGCCGGGGCGGCCGGTGTCCGCGTCCTGTCCGGTCCGCCCGACGACCTCCCGTTCGGGGCGCGCTTGCGCGGCGTCGCCCTCGACAGCGCGGCGGGCGGGCTCGTCGTCCTGGGTTCGGGCGCGGTCCCGCTGCTGACGGCCGCGGATCGCCGTCGGTTCGTGGCTGTGGCGGGCGCCGACGGCCGCGTCGCCCTTGCCAACAACCGCTATTCGGCCGATATCGTGGCCATCGCCCAGGCCCGGGACGTGCTCGCGACGCTGCCCGACCTGACCACCGACAACGCGCTGCCGCGCTGGCTCGAGGAGCGAGCCGGCTACGAGGTCGAGGACCTCGCCCGACGATGGCGCCTCGGGGTCGATATCGACGGACCGCTCGACCTCATCCTGCTCGGTGGGCGATGGGCCCGGGCGATCGCCGCCGCGGACCGCGCGATGGTCGAGGCGCGGCTGGCGGCCATCAGGGAGGTCGTCGCCGATCCGCGCGCCGAGATCGTGATCACCGGGCGGACGTCGCCGGCCACCCTGACCTGGCTCGCGGGTGCCGGCGCGGCACGGTCACGCGCCCTCGTGGAGGAGCGCGGCCTGCGGACGAGCGTGCCCGGCCAACGGCCCCCGGCCAGCGTGCTGGGTGCCCTGCTCGATCGCGACGGCCCGGGTTCGCTGGGCGACCACCTGGCCCGACTCGGCGAGGCGGCGATCGTGGACACACGCGTGCTGCTTGCCCACCGCCTGGGTGCGGACGAGCGCGGCTGGCCGGCCGCCGAGGACCGCTTCGCTTCCGATCTGCTGCTCCCCGGCCGCATCGCCGACCCGTGGCTGCGCGACCTGACGCGGGCCGCGGAGACGGCGTCCATCCCCGTCGTCCTCGGCGGCCACACGTTGGTCGGGCCGGGGCTGCGTCTGGCGCTGCGAGCATGAGCGACATCCGGGCCGGCCTGCGCCGCGACGCCCCGACCGACCTCTCCGACGTGGGCGAGGACGCGGATCTCGTCGCCCGGATCCGCGACGAGATCCGCGCCACCGGCCCGATGCCCTTCGCGCGGTTCATGGACCTCGCCCTGTACGACCCCGATGGGGGCTACTACCGCGCCGTCGACGCGCGACCCGGCCGCGGCGGTGACTTCCTGACTGCGCCGGAGCTGCACCCGATCTTCGGGGCCACCCTGGCGACGGGCATGCGCGAGATCTGGGACCGACTGGACCGACCCACCACGTTCGTCATCCGCGAGCACGGCGCGGGGACGGGCGCCCTGGCGCTGGCGATCCTCGACGCCATCGACGACCCCGCGTTCCGGGCGGCCATCCGCTATCAGCCGGTCGAGGTGGACGAGCGTCGCGTCGCCGCGTTCGAGGCCGCGCTCCGCGACGCCGGGCACGGCGACGCCATCGATCGCCCCAACGCGGGCGACCGCGCCGTTCGAGGGCGTGGTCATCGCGAACGAGGTACTGGACGCCTTGCCTGTCCACCGGGTGCGTCGGCGCGGCGGCGCGCTGCGCGAGGTCGCCGTCGATCTCGACGCCGGACGACGCGCTGACCGAGGTCGAGATCGACCCGACGACCCCCGCGCTCACCGAGCGCCTGGCGGAGGAAGGCATCGAACTCGTCGATGGGCAGACCGCCGAGATCTGCCTCGCCCTCGACGCGTGGGTCGCAGCGACGGCCGGGCCACTCGCGCGTGGGCTCCTCCTGCTCATCGACTACGGCGCGCCCGCCGCCGAGCTGTACGACCCGGTCCGGCGGCGCGATGGCACGCTCCGGGCGTACGTGCGTCACCAGGTCCACGACGATCCGTACCGGTTCATCGGTCGGCAGGACCTCACGGCCCATGTCGATGTCACGGCCGTGGCGGAGGCGGCCAACGCGGCGGGCTTGACGACGGTCGGCATCACGACACAGGCCGAGGCGCTCATGGGCCTCGGCATCCAGGAGCGGCTGCAAGCCATCCAGGGCGATCCGGCCACGACGCTGGAGGCCTATACGCTGCTGCGGTCGTCGCTCATGCGCCTGCTGGATCCGGCGGCGATGGGTCGGTTCCGGGTCATGGCCTTCGGGCGCGACTGGCCGACGGGTCCGGCGGCGCCCCTGGGGTTGTTCGCGTACCGGCTGCCAGGTCGCGCCTGAACTAGGGCGAACGCCCTATTGCCCCGCCTCCTGTCGAACCGCGAGGCTTTGCCGTGGTCGTCGCACGGCCCACCGCCGGGGAGCGGAGCGCGAACCTGCACGCGCGCTCGGCGCGTTCCGCTCCCCGACCCCGGTGCCCCGCGGGCACCGGGCCGCCGGCCATCCGGATCCCAGGGTTTCCTCCTCTGCCCGATCCGGTTGCCCGTCGACGGCACCACCGCCGCCGTCGCGGACACCGTGCCCACGCACGATCCACGCTCGCCGACCGCCACCCGGCCGTGCTCGGATCGCCACCTCGGTCCACGCATCCTCGCTGCTAGAATGGCCGCGGCTGGGCCCTCCCGCCGGGGAAGAGCCTGCCCACCGCTCCAGGGGTCGTCCGTGTCCGAGCGCCGTACCGCCCACAAGAACGGGTGCGTCGCTCGAAGGGAGTTCGATTGACCGGGATCTGGTACATCGTCGGCTTCGCCGTGGCAGGCGTGTCGTTCGTCTTCCTGACGATCGGCGCCGCGTGGCTCATCTCCCATCGCAACCGCGGTGACGAGCACAAGGGCCTGCCGTACGAATCGGGCATCGACACGTTCGGCGACACCCACGGCCGCTTCGGCCTCTCCTTCTACATCTACGCCCTGCTGTTCGTGGCCTTCGACATCGAGGTCATCTTCATCTACCTCTGGGCGATCGCCTTCCAGGACCTGCTCCTCGGCGGCCTCATCAGCATGCTGATCTTCGTCGCGATCCTGCTCCTCGGCCTCGCCTACGCCTGGCGAAAGGGCGCGTTGACATGGCGCTGACACCCGAGGGTCCGGATCCCGTGGAAACCGACGCGACCGCCCCGGCACCGGAGGCCAGCGCCGTCGCGACCGCGTCGGCGGGCCGCGACGTGACGGTCCCGCTCATCGTCCCGAACACGCTCTGGCAGGCCGCCGACCCGGCCGCCTACGACGGTGGGCGGGCGACCGATATCACCCATCTCGCCGAATTCGAGGCGAGCGGCCTGGGTCGCCGGGATGACGCCCGCTGGGGCGGCTTCCTCGAAGTCGTGCCGACGACCGCGGACTACGTGCTGGACCTCATCCGGATGAACAGCCTGTGGCCGCTCCTCTCGGGCCTCGCCTGCTGCGCCATCGAGATGATGTCGACCGCGACCTCGAAGAACGACATCGACCGCTGGGGCATGTTCCCCTTCCGGGCCAGCCCGCGCCAGGCCGACGTCCTGATCGTCGCGGGCACGCTCACGACCAAGATGGCCGGACCGCTCGTCCGCCTCTGGGAGCAGATGCCGGAGCCCAAGTGGTGCGTGGCGATGGGCGACTGCACGTGCTCGGGTGGGCGCTACAAGCGCAGCTATTCGACCGTGGAAGGGATCGACCGGGTCATGCCCGTCGACGTCTACATCCCCGGCTGTCCGCCTCGGCCCGAGGGCCTGATCTACGGGATGATGAAGCTCCAGCAGCTCGTCAAGGACCGCCGCGGCCACTGGCCCGACCGGGCGATCGGCCCGACCGTGCCGGAGGACGTCTAGGCATGGACCGCGCGTTCAAGACCCGCCTGGAGGCCCGCTTCGGCGAGCAGCTGACCGGGCCGATCCGCCAACGTCACGACGAGACGGAGATGCGCATCGCCGCGGGCGACGTGGTCGCCGTCCTGACCGCGCTCCACGACGAGCCGGAGTTCGGTTTCGAGTTCCTCGCCGACCTGTGCGGCGTGGACACGGGCGAGGTCATGCAGGTCGTCTACCACCTGTGGGCGGCGAGCACCCCGGACTGGCTGCGCGTGATCGCCGACGGGCTGTCGCGCGAGGACCCGCGCGTCCCTTCGGCCACGTTCCTGTGGAAGGGCGCCGAGTGGATGGAGCGCGAGGCCTACGACATGTTCGGCATCACGTTCGAGGGCAATCGGGACCTGCGGCGCATCTACCTGCCACCGGATTACCAGAGCTTCCCGCTGCGCAAGGACTTCTACCTGGCCGATGACGCCGCCCGGTCGCCGGGCGCGGGCGTGCGGCCGATGGAACGGACGCATACCCCGCGCAACGCTCCGGCGACCGCCACGGTCCGCCGGACCGGCGCGTGACCCCCCGCGAGACCAGGATCACGCCATGACGACCACGACCCGACGCCCCGACGGCCCTCGCCACGAAGCGCCGCACCAGTCGACCGATGACCCGCGGGTCACGCTGGACCGCGACCTCGGCGTCTTCGAGCCCGTCCCGCCGTACCCGCCCCGGACGGAGCGCGAAGCCGAGTTCTACACCCTGGGCGATGGCGAGATGTTCATCAACATGGGGCCGCAGCATCCCTCGACCCACGGCGTGCTGCGTGTCGTCCTCAAGCTCGACGGCGAGAAGGTCGTGGACCTGGATCCGGTCCTGGGCTACCTCCATCGCGGGGTCGAGAAGCTGTGCGAGAACGCGGATTACCACCAGGCCATCTGCTACCTGGACCCGCTCGAGTACGTCAGCTCGCTGTTCTGCGAGTGGCCGGGCGTCATGGCCTTCGAGAAGCTGCTCGATGTCCAGGTGCCGCGTCGCGCCGAGTACATCCGGGTCCTCTCCGGCGAGCTCAACCGGATCGCCAGCCACTCGCTGTTCCTGGGCTGGATGGCCCTGGACCTGGGTGGCCTGACGCCCATCCTCTGGTCGTTCATCGAGCGCGATGAGATCGTGGACATGCTGGCCAGCCTCACCGGCCAGCGGATGCTGTTCAACTACTTCCGCATCGGTGGCGTGAACGGCGACCTCAACCACGAGTTCATGAGCCGCCTGGGCGACTGGATGAGCCGGGCGGCCGAGCAGATCGAGGCCGGCCAGACGCTCCTCAACGAGAACGAGATCTTCGTCCGCCGGATGCGTGGCCTCGGCACGATCGACACCAAGGCGGCCCTGCGCATGGTCATGACGGGTCCCAATCTCCGCGCGACGGGCGTGCCGTTCGACGTCCGCCGGGCCCATCCCTACAGCATCTATCCCGAGCTTGACTTCGACATCCCGACGCGCTCGGAAGGTGACTGCCTGGCCCGTTACCTGCTGCGCATGGACGAGATCAAGCAGAGCCTGCGGATCATCGACCAGTGCCTCCACCAGATGCCCGATGGTCCCGTGATGGCCAAGCTGCCGCGCCTGCTCCGGCCGCGGCCGGGTCGCGCCTACGCCGGCATCGAAGGGCCGCGCGGCCAGTACGCCGCCTACGTCGTGAGCGACGGCACGGACCAGCCGTTCCGGATGCGCATCCACGACCCCTCGTTCATCCACCTCCAGTCGGTCGGCGTGATGACCCCTGGTCACCTCATCGCCGACACGATGGCCGTCATGGCGTGCCTCGACCCGATCATGGGGGGCGTGGATAAGTGACCACGCTCGCGCGCGGCTGGAATCGGCTGACCCTGCCGGGAAAGATCGTCTTCACGGCGATCCCGGTGCTGATCGCGCTGACCATCGGACTGGTCGCCGCGATCGCGATCCTCGGGCCGTACCTCATCGACCTCGCGGCGAACAACCTCGAGATCGTGCGGTTCATCGTGGCCGCCACGGTCGTGCTGCTCATGACCATCCCGACCGCATTCCTGATCATCTACATGGAGATGAAGATCATCGCCCTGATGAATCTTCGGATCGGGCCGGACCGGGTCGGGCCGTTCGGATCGCTCCTGTCGGTCGTCCACGGGCTCAAGGTCCTCATGAAGGAGGACTTCACCCCGACGGGCGCGGACCCGCTCGTGTTCACCTGGGCGCCGGTGGTCGTGTACCTCGGCAGCGTGATGAGCCTGCTGGTCATCCCGTTCGCGCCCGGGCTGTTCGGCCAGGACTTCAACATCGGCCTGCTCTACTTCTTCGCGGTCGGCGGCCTGTCCGTCGTGGGCCTGCTGATGGCCGGCTGGTCCAGCTACAACAAGTACTCGCTGCTGGGTGGGCTGCGCGCCGCAGCCCAGGTCGTGAGCTACGAGATCCCGCTGGTCCTGTCCGTCGTGGGCCTCATCCTGCTGGCGGGCACGATGAGCCTCAACCAGATGGTCCTCAACCAGTCCGGCTGGTTCACGAACTGGTACGTCTTCCAGCAGCCGCTGGGTGCCCTGATCTTCTTCATCGCGGCGACCGCCGAGGCGAACCGCACGCCGTTCGACCTGACCGAGGCGGACTCGGAGATCGTCGCCGGCTTCGCCACCGAGTACAGCGGCATGCGCTTCGGCTTCTTCTTCTTCGCCGAGTACGTGAACGTCTTCATCATCTCGGCCCTGACCGTGACCCTGTTCTTCGGTGGCTGGAACGCGCCCTTCCCGTGGCCGTGGCCCATCGAGCTCGCCATCGAGCCCACGCTCTGGGGCATCGGCCTGCTGATGTTCATCGGGATCGTGCCCGTGGCGCTGACCCTGGTCTTCGCCGCCCCGTTCTGGATCGCGAACAGCCGGATCAAGGCCTGGCAGGCGCTGATCGCGGGCTTCGTCCTCGCGAACCTGTTCATCGTCGCGATCATCGGCGCGTGGGCCTACATCGGCCTCGACTGGGTCGCCGGTATCCTCTGGTTCATGCTCAAGACGTACCTCTTCGTGTTCACCTTCGTGTGGATGCGTGGGACCTTGCCGCGCGTGCGCATCGACCAGCTGATGGACTTCGCCTGGAAGTGGCTCCTGCCCGCGGCGCTGCTCAACCTGTTCGTCACGGCCGCGGCCGTGGTCGTGGTCAAGAGCTGAGGTCGACCGCATGAGTCTCGTTCCCGGCCTCGGCATCGTGAAGGGCATGGCGCTGACCCTGCGCCGCTTCTTCGAGCCCAAGGTCACGGTGATGTACCCCGAGGTCCGCCTCGACGTACCGCCCAAGTTCCGCGGCCGCCTGCAGCTGCTGTACGACGAGTGGGGCACGCTCAAGTGCGAGACCTGCTTCCAGTGCGCCCAGGCCTGCCCCATCGAGTGCATCGACATGGGCGGCATGGACACGCGCGGCCGATTCCACGTCCACTGGGGCGCCTCGGAGACGTATGGCGAGCGGCGCGAGGAGAGTGCCCTCCGACGATCCGGCCGGACCGTGCCCGATCCCGCGTATCGGCCGTTCGAAGCCGTGGACCTCGCGGCGGTCGACACCATCCTCGCCGATCACGACCACGACCCCAAGGACATGCTCGCGATCCTCGAGGAGACGCAGGCGGCCTACGGCTACCTGCCCGTCGCGGCCCTGAAGCGGATCAGCCACCAGACCGGTGCCTGGTACGCGATGATCTACGGCACCGCCAGCTACTACGCGCACCTGCGCTTCGAGCCGGCGACCGCGACCGACCAGGCCGCCGCCGTGGCCGCCCATCGACCCGCCGAATCGTCCTACCTCGCCGCCCTCGATGCCGCGCTGACGCGAGCGCCGGCCCGCGCAGGCGCGCCCGGCGCCCCGGCGCGAGCGTAGGCACATGACCGACCTCCTCCGGACGCCGGCCGGCTGGCCGTCGATCCTCCTCGCCCGGGCGGACGCCAAGGATCCGACGGACCTGGACGCCGCCGTGGCGGCGGGGGCCTTCGATGGCCTGCGCAAGGCGATCCGGGACCTGGGCGGGACGGCCGTCACCGCGACCATCGGCGCCAGCGGCCTGCGCGGTCGCGGCGGCGCTGGCTTCCCGGCCGGCGACAAGTGGCGCACCGCGGCGGCCGTGGACGCCCCACGCCGCTATGTCGTCGCCAACGGCTACGGCGCCGACCCGGCGTCGCACACCGATCGGACGCTCATGGTCCGCGACCCGTTCTCGGTCGTGGAGGGCGTCGCGATCGCGGCCTACGCCATCGGCGCGAGCGAGGCGTTCATCGCCGTCCGGGCGGAGGACACCGAGGTCATCGGCCGGCTGTCCGCGGCCATCGGGGCCGCGCTGGACGCCGGCTTCCTGGGCACGAACGTGCTGGGCTCGGGCCACGATCTCTTCATCGAGGTCCGGCCGGTACAGGGCGCGTACATGCTCGGCGAGGAGACCGTCCTGCTCAAGGCCCTCGAGGGCAAGCGCGGCCAGCCCGAGCAGCGGCCGCCACACCCCGCGGAGCGCGGCCTGTTCGGGATGCCGACCGTCGTCCACAACGTCCAGACCCTGGCGGCCGTTCCGTGGATCATCCGCGAGGGCGCCGAGGCCTTCGCCGCGATCGGCGCGAAGGACAGCCCGGGCACCATCCTCGTCCAGCTGCGCACCCCCGCCGGTGACGGCGTCGCCGAGGTCCCCCTCGGTACCCCGTTGCGCGACGTCGTGGGCCTCGGCGGGCCGCTGCCGGCCGGTCGTTCGCTCCAGGCCGTGCTCGTCGGCGGACCGTCGGGCGGGCTGCTGCCGCCGGACGCGCTCGACACGCCGTACGACTTCGCCACCCTCCGCGCCGCCGGGGCCCATCTCGGATCGGGCTCGGTCATGGTCGTCGACGACCGGACGGACCTCGTGGAGCTCGTCGGCGTGCTGACCCGGTTCTGCTCCGGGGAAGCGTGCGGCAAGTCCATCCCGTGCCGCATCGGGACGAAGCGCCTGGCCGAGATCGTCGCGCGTCGTGAGAGCGGCCACGTCCGCCCCACCGACGTCCAGCTCGCGAAGGATCTCGCCCACGACATCGACGCCTCCGCGCTGTGCGACCACGAGCGCCTGGCCACCCTCCCGCTGACCAGCGGGATGCGATACTTCGAGTCCCAGTTCGATCCCGCCAGCCGACCCGTGCCGGCCGCGAGCGAGGCCCCCCGATGACCGACACCCTGGCCCGACCCGAGCGCCCCCTCCCGGCCACGACCGGCGAGGCGCCCGCCGATTCGCTGGCCGAGCGCCTGCTCGAGACACAGTCGCCGCAGCGGCCGCAATCCAGCCCGAGGATCCGCATCGAGGTGGACGGCCGGGTGGTCGAGGGCTTCGAGGGCCAGACCATCCTCGAGGTCTGCCGCGACAACGGCATCGAGATCCCGACCCTCTGCTACGAGCCCAAGCTGCCGGGCTTCGGGGCGTGCCGGATGTGCGTCGTCGAGGTGGAGGGCGAGGAGCATCCCCCGATCTCGTGCTCGCGCGTGTGCGAACCGGAGATGAAGGTCCAGACGCAGAGCGAGGAGGTCCGCCGCCTGCGCCGGACGAACCTCGAGCTGATCTTCAGCGATCACAACGCGTACTGCCTGCCGCCCTGCCAGAACAAGTGCCCCAGCCACATCGACATCCCGGGCTTCCTCAAGGCCAACGCCGAGGCCAACTGGCGCGAGAGCGCGCGGATCTTCAAGCGGACGATCCCGTTCCCGTCCGTGCTGGGCCGCGTCTGCCCGGCGCCGTGCGAGGAGCACTGCCGGCGCGACGAGGTGGACGAGGCGATCGCCATCCGCGACTCGCATCGCTACGCCGGCGACCAGGTCCTCAAGCAGATGCTCGACGACGGCGTCGACCCGCCCGTCCCGTTCGAGCAGCAGGTCAAGTCCGGTCGGCGCGCCGCGGTCATCGGCTCCGGCCCGGCCGGCATGAGCGCCGCGTACTACCTGCTCCTGGCCGGCCACGACGTGACCGTCTTCGAGCGCGACCCGGCACCCGGCGGCATGCTCCGCTACGGCATCCCGCAGTACCGCCTGCCCAAGGTCGAAGTCCTCGAGGCCGAGTACGAGTCCATCACCCGGCTCGGCGGCAAGATGGTCTGCAATGCGGGCCTGGGCGAGCAATTCACGCTCGATGACCTGACCAACCAGGGCTTCGATTCGGTCGTTATCGCGATCGGCTGCTACGACACGAACAAACTCGGCATCCCGGGCGAGGACGCCGACGGCGTCATCGACGGCCTCGAGTACCTGCGGACCGCGACGCTCGGCCTGCCCTACCCCGATCACGAGGGCAAGCGTGTCGTCGTCATCGGTGGTGGCTTCACCTCCATGGACTGCTCGCGCACGTCCGTCCGCCAGGGCGCGGGCGAAGTCACGCTCGTCTATCGGCGCGACATGAAGGACATGCCCGCGGCCGGCGAGGTCCACGAGGCCATCGAGGAAGGCGTGACCGCCATCTTCCAGGCCGGACCGACGCGGGTCATCGTCGACGAATCGACCGGCAAGGTCACCGGGGTCGAGTTCATCCGGATGCAGCTGGGCGCGCCCGACGCCTCCGGCCGGCGACGCCCGGAGCCCGCGCCCGGGACGGAGTTCACGATCCCGTGCGACCGCGTGCTGCTGGCCATCGGCCAGGGCCCGGACCTGACCTGGATCGGGCCCGGCTCCGAGGGACCCGAGGCGACCAAGCAGAAGCGCCTCAAGGCAGACGCGGTCACGTTCGAGACCGGCCGGCCCGGCGTCTTCGGGACGGGCGACGTGCGCATCGGCGCCGCGACCGTCGTGCAGGCCATCGCCGAAGGCCGGCGCTCCGCCTACGCGGTGGACGCCTATCTGAAGGGTCTGGACCTCTCCGCCATCCGGACGCGCCAGACGCTCGCCGAGCCGCAGCCCGAGTTCCTGTCCATCGTGCCCTTCACGGCCGAGGTCAAGGAGCCGCGCTATCGGATGACGGCACTGGAGCCGGAGGAGCGCAACCACAGCTACATCGAGTACGAGCTGCCGTACACCCCCGAGGCGGCCGTCGCCGAGAGCACGCGTTGCCTGCAGTGCACCTGCGAGGCGATCGGCTTCTGCGACCTGCGTCGCCTGGGCATCGAGTACGGCACCACCCTCAAGACGCTGGAGCCGCAGTACCACCAGGGTGCGGGCTATCGATCCGTGACCGAGAACCGGTTCACCGGCCTCAACCACGACTACATCCGCGACGACAGCCACGCCTTCATCCTGCGCGAGCCGTCGCGCTGCATCGACTGCGGGCGCTGTGCGCAGGTCTGCTCCGAAGTCGTCGGCGCGGCGTGCTATGACTTCATGCGCATCGGCTTCGATACGCTCGTCACGACACCGCTGGACATGAGCCTCAACGACACGCCGTGCGTGTCCTGCGGGCGCTGTGCCGAGACGTGTCCCACGGGCGCCCTCATGCCCAAGCCGCGCGTGCTCCAGAAGTACGAGGTCGACGAGAGCCGCTGCATCCTGTGCGGCATCTGCGTGGACGCCTGCCCCTACGACGCGTTGCGTGACGGCGCGGACATCGAGCTCGCCCACACCGGGCGGATGGACCCGACGATCGACCTGATGGCGCTCGCGGCCATCGACCAGGAGACCGAGGTCACCTACATCCGACGCGAGCGCGACTGGGCGACTCGAGCCGCGGCCGAAGGCCGCCTGATCGACAGCTCACGGATGCTCCCGATGCTGCCGCCGACCATCAGCGGCATCCCGACCGGCAACGGGAATGGGAACGGCCATGGCCACGGGCACGATCACGGCAATGGCCACGGGGCGGTCGCCGCGCTCGGTCCGGGCGGCCACGAGTAGTCGATACGCCCGTGATCAAGAAGCTGATCCCGATCGTCCTCGCGCTCATGGTCATGGGCGCCGTGCTGGGCATCGCGGCCGTGATGATGATCTTCCTGGGCCAGGACTGGGCCGACGCCCTGTTCTGGATCTTCGCCTCGATCATGCTCGGGGCCGGCCTGCTGGTCGTGACGATGAAGGACATCATCCGCTGCGGCCTGGCGATGATCGTCTGCTTCGGGGCTCTCGCGGGGATCTACGTGCTCATCGGGGCGCCGCTCATCGGAGCGGCCCAGGTGATCGTCTACATCGGGGCCATCAGCGTCCTGATCCTGTTCGCGATCATGCTCACGCAGACCAAGGACGCGCCGGCCCGGCTCGTCTTCCAGACCCAGGCCGGGGCGGCGGCCATCGCCTCGGTCATCATCGCGGTGCTGATCGCCCTGGCCGTCAGCGCGACCGACTGGGGCGGCGTCAGTGAACGCGTCCGGATCGCGACGTCGGACCTGTCGAAGGTCCTCTTCTCCGACTACGTCTTCCCGTTCGAGATCGTCAGCGTGCTGCTCCTGGCCGCGGTGATCGGTGGGGTCTATCTCGCGAAGCGCGAGCCGGGAGGCCCGTCGTGAGCGATACGCTCGACGCCTACCTCGTCCTGTCCGGGCTCCTGTTCGCGATCGGCACGTTCGGGTTCCTGGCCCGGCGCAACGCGATCAGCATGCTCATGTCGATCGAGCTGATGCTCAACGCGGTCAACCTCTCGATCGTTTCGTTCGGGGCGTTCATCCCGGAGCTCGGCGCCCAGGGCTCGGTCATCGCGCTCATGGTCATGGCCACGGCCGCGGCTGAGGCGACGGTCGGCCTGGCCATCGTCATCGCCATCTACCGCAACAAGAAGACCCCGCTGGTCGACGAGTACGACGCGATGAGTCAATGACGATCCTGCGGCGGTCAGAAGAGCGCACCACGGGGGCTCGCTCGCGTGACGCGCAGGGCAAGACCAGATGACGCTGGATCGCTGGCGCCGCTGCTGCTCGTCCTGCCCATCGCGGGGTTCGCGCTGACGGCACTCATCGGTCGCCGGCTGGGCAAGCAGGCGCACTGGATCCCGGTCCTCGCGATCCTCGCGGTCTGGCTCATCGCGATGGCCCTCGTGGTCAGCGTGCTGGGTGGCAGCGCGCCGCTCATCCCCGGCACCGAGGACATCCACGGCTACGTGATCCCGCTCTTCACCTGGATCCCGGCCGGCGAGTTCCAGGTGGACGCGGCGATGTACATCGACCCGCTGACGGCCTGCCTGCTCATCGTCGTCACGACGATCGGCCTGCTCGTCCACGTCTACTCGATCGGGTACATGAGCCATGACCCGGGCTACTGGCGGTTCTTCGCCTACCTGAACCTGTTCATGTTCTCGATGCTGCTGCTGGTCGTCTCGGACAACTGGCTCGTCGTCTTCGTGGCCTGGGAGCTGGTCGGCCTGTCGAGCTACCTGCTCATCGGCTTCTGGTATCGCAAGCGCTCGGCGATGCTCGCCGCCAAGAAGGCCTTCCTCGTCAACCGCGTCGGTGACGTCGGGTTCGCGTTGGGGATCATGGCGATCTTCATCAACACCGGGGCGGCCGGCGAAGCGACCCTCAACATCCGGGAGTCCATCGAGTCCCTGATCCACCAGGGCGACGCGAACCCGATCCCGCTGGTCGTCGTTGCGTTGCTCGTCTTCATGGGCGCGATGGGCAAGAGCGCCCAGTTCCCGCTCCACGTCTGGCTGCCGGATGCGATGGAGGGCCCGACCCCGGTGTCGGCCCTCATCCATGCCGCGACGATGGTCAACGCGGGCGTCTACCTCGTCGCCCGGGCGAATCCCCTGTTCGCCTCGGCCCAGTCTGCGATGGTCGTCGTGGCCGCCATCGGCATCTTCACGGCCATCCTCGCGGCGAGCGATCGCGATGACCCAGACCGACATCAAGCGCGTGCTCGCGTATTCCACCCTGAGCCAGCTCGGCTACATGTTCGCGGCCCTGGGCATCGGGGCGTTCACCGCGGCCATCTTCCACCTGATGACCCACGGCTTCTTCAAGGGCCTGCTCTTCCTCGGCTCGGGGTCGGTGATCCACGCCGTCCACGAGGAGCAGGACATGCGCCGGATGGGCGGCCTGAGCAAGAAGATCCGGATCACCTACATCACGATGCTCATCGGCTCGATCGCCATCGCGGGCATCCCGCCGCTGGCCGGCTTCTTCTCCAAGGACGAGATCCTGGGCGAGGCCTGGAAGCTCGGCTTCCAGTGGGTCTGGGCCATCGGCTGGGTCGTCGCCGGGCTGACCGCGTTCTACATGTTCCGGCTCATGGGCCTCACGTTCTGGGGCGACTTCCGCGGGCCCAAGGCGGTCTGGGACAAGATCCACGAGTCGCCGCGCGTCATGACCATCCCGCTCATCCTGCTGGCCATCCCGTCGATCTTCCTCGGGCTGTACCTGGGACTGCCGCTCGGGGCGAGCACCATCAGCCACTGGCTGGAGCCGGTCTTCGCCGAGAGTGCCGTGATCCTGGGTCACCACGAGGCCGAGTACACGCTCTTCGGCATCGATGGCGTCCTCATCCTCACGAGCGTCGGCATCGCCTCGTTCGGCATCGCCATCGCCTGGCGCCTCTTCGGGACGGATATCGCGCGGGCTGCATCTGCCGGCCCGTCCGGAACGGGTCCGCGAACTCACGGCCAAGGCTGCCGTTCCTCTATCGCGCGTCGCTCAACAAGTGGTGGTTCGACGAACTCAACCACCTGCTGTTCATGGTCATCGGCGGACGGCTCGCCTACGCGATGTGGTGGTTCGACCGCAACGTGGTCGACGGGACCGTCAACAGCCTCGGCCGCGCGACCGTCGCGTCGGGTCGCGGCCTGCGCCAGGTCCAGACCGGGCGTGTCCAGAACTACGCCCTGGGCATCGCCATCGGGTTCATCGTGATGGCCGGCGCGTACTTCGTCCTGGCGGGGAACTGACGATGCGGATCAACGACATCCCGATCCTCACGATCATCACGTTCCTGCCGCTGATCGGGGCGCTCGTCGTCGCGATCCTGCCGACGCGGTGGGCTCGCGGGGCCGCCCTGGCGTTCGCGCTCCTGACCTGGGTCTTCTCGCTCCTGCTGCTCGTCGGCTACCTGCCGACCAGCCCGGGTTTCCAGTACGTCGAAACCGTCGACTGGATCCCGCTCTTCGGCATCCAGTACAAGCTCGGCGTGGACGGACTGTCCGCCGCCCTCGTCGTGTTGACGACGACCCTGTCCTGGATCTGCATCCTGGCGAGCTTCAAGCCGATCCAGAACCGGATCAAGGAATACATGATCGCCTTCCTCGTGCTCGAGGTCGGCATGATCGGCGTCTTCCTCGCGCTGGACCTCTTCCTCTTCTACATCTTCTGGGAGATCGTGCTCGTCCCGATGTACCTGATCATCGGGATCTGGGGCGGCGCCAACCGGATCTACGCCACGATCAAGTTCGTGCTCTACACGCTCGTCGGCTCGCTCCTGATGCTCGTGGCGATCCTGGGAACGGCGTTCGCCTACTTCTCGGCCACGGGGTCCTGGGCCGGCGCCTTCGACTTCGAGACGTTGCGGCTCTTCGCGGCCTCACCCGATGGCGGCTTCAGCAGCGCCCTCCAGCTGGGCGCCTTCCTGGCGTTCTTCCTGGCCTTCGCGATCAAGGTCCCGATGTTCCCGTTCCACACCTGGCTGCCCGACGCCCATACCGAGGCCCCGACGGCAGGCTCGGTCATCCTGGCCGGCGTGCTGCTCAAGCTGGGCGGCTACGGGTTCATCCGGTTCGCCCTGCCGCTCTTCCCGGACGCCGCCCAGACGCTGGCGCCGGCGATCATCGTGCTCTCGCTGATCGCGATCATCTACGGCGCGATCGTGGCCCTCGTCCAACCCGACCTCAAACGCCTGGTGGCCTACTCCTCGGTCAGCCACATGGGCTTCGTGACCCTGGGCATCTTCGTCTTCACCGAGCAGGGCATCCAGGGCGCGATCCTGCAGATGATCAACCACGGCCTCATCACGGGCGCCCTGTTCCTCCTGGTCGGCGTCATCTACGAACGCACCCACGACCGGACGATCGCCAAGATGGGCGGCCTCGCCGGCCGGACCCCGGTGTACGCCGCCCTGTTCGGGTTCTTCGTGTTCGCGTCCGCCGGGTTGCCCGGCCTGTCCGGCTTCGTCGGGGAGTTCCTGACGCTCGTCGGCACGTTCGAGGTCTATCCGTGGGCCGCCGCGATCGCCGCGGTCGTGATGGTCCTGGGCGCCGGCTACCTCCTGTACATGTATGGGCGGGTCGTGTTCGGTGAGGTCTCCGACTTCCTCAAGGGCCTGGGCGACCACCTGACCGACATCGAGCCCATCGAGATCCTGACGCTCATCCCGCTGGCGACCCTGGTCGTCGTGTTCGGCATCCAGCCACGCCTGCTCCTGGACCTGGTCCAGGGCACGGTCGACGCGACCATGGAGGCCGCGCGTGAGGGCACGGTCATCGCCCTCGACAGCAACCTCGTGCTCGTCCTGGGCGCGCTCATCGTCGTGGGCATCGTGGCCCGGACCGGGTGGGCGCTCATGCACGGTGACGCGGGGAACGCGGCCGCGGCGGCCACCGCGTCCGCGGAAGGCGGGGCGGCGCATTGACCACACAGGACCTGGTCACGATCGCACCGCTCATCGTCGCGGTGCTGGCGGCCTCCGCCGTCCTCATCGTGGACCTCATCTGGCCGAACCGCGCACCGCTCGCCATCGCGACCGCTCTGATCGCCCTGGGGATCACCGCAGCCGTGATCCTGACCGTGGGTGCCACGCCGGCGACCGCGTTCGGTGGCTCGTACACGGTCGACGCCCTCACGACGTTCCTCGACATCCTGTTCGTCTCGATCGTCGTGCTGACGATCCTGTTCGCTCCGGATTACCTGCTGCCACGCAACCTGCCCATCGCCGAGTTCGCGATCGTCCTGATCTTCGCGATGACCGGCGCGATGCTCATCGCGGGCGCGACGGACCTGCTGCTGCTGTTCCTGGGCCTGGAGTTGATGGTCCTGCCGGGCTACATGCTGGCCGGCTACCACAAGACGGACTCGTACTCGACCGAAGGCGCGATCAAGTACTTCCTGCTGGGCTCGTTCAGCTCGGCCATCTTCCTGTTCGGGCTCGCGTTCGTGTGGGGCCTGACCGGGACGACCCGGGTCGACGGCGTCGCCGAGGCGCTGGGCGAGATCGTCGCCGGGAACGCCCCGCTCTCGCCGGGCCTGGCGATGGGGCTCGCCTTCCTCACGACCGGGGTCGCGTTCAAGATCGCGGCCGTCCCGTTCCACTACTGGACACCGGACGCGTACCAGGGCTCGCCGACGCCGATCACGGGCTACCTGTCGGTCGGACCCAAGATCGGCGCCTTCGCCCTGATCCTGCGGCTGTTCGTCGAGGCGCTGGGCCCGCTGTCGGACGTCTGGCTGCCGGTGATCCTCGTGCTCTCCACCCTGACGATGACCTTGGGCAATCTCGTCGCCCTGACCCAGGACAACGTCAAGCGGATGCTGGCCTACAGCTCCATCGCCCACACCGGCTACATGCTGGTGGGGCTCGCGGCGTACGCCGGCGGCCAGGTCGCGGGGCTCCAGGGCCTCCTCTACTACCTCGCGGCCTACACGTTCATGAACCTGGGCGCGTTCGCCGTCGTGGCCGCCCTCCAGAAGCGGACGGGGGTGACGTCGTCGCTCGCGACGTTCTCGGGGTTGGGCCGCAGGGAGCCGCTCCTGGGCGCGCTCATGGCCCTGTTCCTGCTGTCGCTGACGGGCATCCCGCCGACGGCTGGGTTCTTCGGCAAGGCGTACGTGATCCTGTCCGCGGTCGAAGCCGGGGGGCCGTTGACCATCCTCGCGGTCATCGCGGTACTCAATGCGGCGGTCGCAGCGTTCTACTACCTGCGCGTCGTCGTGTACATGTACATGCGCGACCCGGCCAGTGACGCGCCGCCCCTGCGCCACGGCGCGCTGGTGTGGGGTGGCTTGGCTGCCGCCACGACGTTGACCATCGTGCTGGGGCTCTTCCCGACCGCCCTGCTCGATATCGTCACTGCCGCCGCGCAGTCGATCGCGACCGTTCCCTAGGTCGCCTTCTCGAGCTCGCGCGCCAACCCCGCGAGGAACCGCGCCACCGCGCGCGCCGAGTCCACGTGCAGGTCGGCGACGGCACTCAGCTCGGCCGGTGCCGGACGGTCCGATCCGTGCACCGCCACCGTGCAGCCGATCACCCGCGCGCCGCGCGCGTCCCGCACGGCCTCGAACGCGTCCACGTCACTGAGCTCGTCGCCGAGGACCACGACCGCCCCGGGCCGCTCACGGGCGAGCAGGCGCTCCACGGCCTCGCGCTTGCCACCGGCGGCGCGTGGCCGCAGGTCCACGACCGATCGCCCGCGGTAGTGTTCGAGGCCGTGGTCATCCATCCCATCGCGCGCCTCGACGGCGGCGATCGCGGCCACGACGGCTGCCCGCGCGGCCGGGACGTCGTCGGCCTGGCGGACGTGGAACGCGACGGACGGACCTTTGCGTTCCACGAACAGCCACCCGGGGTGGCCGAGCTCGTCCGCCACCCCGGTCGCCAGGCGCTCTGCCGGGTCGGCGTGCATCTCGAACCCAGGCTCGGTCGTGACCCGGATGCGCTCCGGGTGGCCGCCGCGCGGGAGCCGGCCATGTTGCAGCCCATGGTCGCCCAGGTACTCGATCCCGCCGACCCGGACGCGGGCCGCGACGTCGGCCACGATCCGGCCGGTCAGGACGACGACCGCGACGCGTCCGGGCCGCTCGATCGGCGAGCCGCGCCAGCCGGCGCAGGGCCCGCTGCGCGACGGGGTCGATCGCGGCGGCGCCCGGGTCTCGCGAGCCGGGCGCGAGCGTTCCGTCGAAGTCGACCACGACGAGCAGCGGTGGCGGGGCGGCCACGAGCCGGTTGATCGCGGCTTCCAGCTCGGCCGGACTCGAGACGGCTGGCGGCGGCGGAGTCGCGCCCGGAGACCCCGCTCGGTGACCCCTCACGCCGCGGCGGTCACGGGGTGACGGTCACGTCCGGCATGATCGACTGCAGCCCCTTGGCCATGATGTCGGGCCCGATGCCGCCGAGCGCGCCGTCGCGCACGATGCCGTCCTTATCGATCCAGAAGTGCATCGGGAGCGCGGCCGCGGCGCCCCACCGGTCGGCAGCGCTGCCGTCGCCATCGAGCCCCAGCGGGAAGGTCGAGTTCAGGCTGTCGGCAAAGGCGGCGACCGTGCCTTCCTCCTCCTTGACGTCGATCGCGAGGACGACGAGCCCGTCGTCGGCGTAGCGGGCCGCGAAGCCGTTCATGAGCGGGAACTCGTCCTGGCACGGCGGGCAGTAGGTGCCCATGAAGTTCACCCAGACCGGCTGGCCGCGCAGGTTCGCGAGATCGATCGTGCCGCCACCGACCTGCGGGACGACCAGGTCGGGTGCCGGCTGGCCGACGCCGAAGAGAGCGCCCGGGTCATCCGACGCGAGCCCCGAGGGCGCGGGCGAGCCGCTGGCCTCCGCCGAGGCCGGCGCTGACGCCGCGACCGACGGCGGCGCCGTCGATGGCGCGACGGATGGTGGGGGGGTCGCCAACGGCGCTGGCTCGGGGGCGAACGCGAGGATCCCCCCGAGGACCAGCGCCGCGGCCGCGATGCCGGCCACGAGGCCGACGACGATCGAAAGGCGAGCCCACATATCGAGCCGGAGGGTACCAGTACGAGCGGCCCGGGGCGTCGTCCCGAGGCGCGCGCTAGGATTCCGTTCCCATGCATGACTTCACGGAGCGCGTGCGCACGCGACTCTTCCCGGCGCTCCTGACCGCGGCCGGGGTCACGCTGCTCGCCGCGGGCCTGCTGACCTACACGACGCCCGTCGCCGCCGAGCCGGGGGCGACCCCGTCGCCGACCATCGACAGCACGGCCGACGCGACGGCGACGCCACGCCTCACGCTCCCGCCTCTGGGGTCCGCGCCGCCGCCGACGGCGACCCCGACCGCCGATCCCGGTCGCGTGGCGACGCGCATCCGGATCGCGGCACTCGACATCGACCTGCCCATCGTCAAGGGTCCCGACGGCTACCCGCTGTGCAACGTCGCGATGTACCTCAAGGAGCTCCATCAGCCGGGTCAGGACAAGGCGACCTACATCTACGCGCACGCCCGGAAGGGCATGTTCCTGCCGCTGCTCGAGACGAAGGTGAAGGCCCAGCTCGGGATGGTCGTGGAGGTCTGGACCAGCGACGACTACCGGTTCCTCTATGAGGTGACGGAGGTCCGGCGCGACCAGCGCAACCTGAACGACGCCCTGGACGCAGATACGGAACAGCTCTGGCTGCAGACGTCCGAGGGACCCAAGGGAACGCCCGGCAAGACGCAGGTCGTCGCGATGCCACTGTCCGTGGAGACCGCCGACCACGACGACGCGCACCCCAAGCCCAAGCCGGTGGATTGCGGCTAGGTCAGATCCAGTCGATCCGCCGCAGGAAGACCGCGGCGAGCGCCGCCAGACCGACGATGCCGCCCGTCACGAGCCAGAAGTTGCCCGCCTCCGTGTGGGCTTCGCTCATCCCGAAGATGCCCGCGATCGCGCCGATCCCGGCCAGGATCACGGTGACGCCGGTCAGGCGCTTCATGATCACCGACAGGTTGTTGTTGATCTGGGTGAGGTAGACGTCCAGCGTCGACGAGGCGAGCTCGCGATAGTTGTCGAGCTCGTCGGTCAGGCGGATGACGTGGTCGTAGATGTCGCGGAAGTAGACGAGCTCCTCGGGATCGATGAGCGGCAGGTCGCGGTTGGTCAGCTGGTTGAACACCTCGCGAGTCGGGCTGGCCGCGTGGCGGACCTCGATGAGCTCGCGCTTCAGCGCGAACAGGTCGTCGAGCACTTCCGGCGTCGCCTTGGCGATGACCCGGTCCTGGACCGCATCGATGGCGTCACCGA
This sequence comes from uncultured Chloroflexia bacterium, assembly GCA_963724635.1. Taxonomy (GTDB): domain Bacteria; phylum Chloroflexota; class Limnocylindria; order Limnocylindrales; family CSP1-4; genus SPCO01. The sequence continues at coordinate 71,347 of CAVRVI010000009.1, read as the reverse complement.
GCTCGTCGGCGAACGGGAAGTAGCCGTCCACGATGCTGTCGGAGATGGCCCAGAGCAGGTGGTCCGGCCCGCGCGCCATGACGGCCGTGAGGTTGGTCTGCAGATGGTGGATCGCTCGTGGGTCCCAGCTCGCGTCGTGGACCGTGAGCAGGTAGCCCAACCCCAGCACCAGATCGATCTCGCTGGCCACGAAGCGCTTGCCGTGGGTCAGGGCGAAGAGCACGAGGTGGACGACGCCATCGGTCGTCTCGATCTTGGCGCGCTGGTTGCCCTCCAGCACGTCCTCGACGATCAGGGGGTGAAGGCCCAGCACAGTCCCGATCGCCTCGACCTGGGCTGGCGATGGGTCGATCATGTCCACCCAGACCGACGTGTCGCGGTGCTTGAGGTGGGCCGGCAGGTCGGTCAGGGCCGCGTCGCCCTCGGATTCGCGGAGGGTCTCGCCGGTGAGGGCAGCGATGCGGATCAGCCCGGGCTGGGCCGACGACACCGGGTTGTGCCGACGGGTCATCGGCTCGCCGGTCCGGCCGGTGGATCGGTCAGAGGATGAGGTCGGGCTCTGGGCTGCCATCGCCGCTGAGCATACGCTCGCCGTCGGCCCGCTGAGTGCGTCGCGCCCCACCCAGCGCCAGCGCCGGCAGCACCGCCGCGGCGGTCACGACGGCTGCCACGAGGAAGAGGCCCACCATGATGGACGCCGCCTCGCGCGACGCCCAGGACTCGAGCGCCTGGACGACCAGCGGGTCGCGCAACGGCCGGTCGCGCAGGTCCTCGGGGATGAACTGCAGGTACGCATCCGCGGTCGCGTAGATGTCCCGTGACAGCCGGTCGATGGTGGTGGAGCCGTACGCCGTCAGGATCGCCAGCCCGACGGCCATGCCGATCATCCGCGCGACCGTCACGACCGACGACGCAGCGCCGAACGCCCGCTTGCCGGCGGCCTCCACCGCGGCCGTGGAACGCGGCGTGACGCTCAGCCCGAATCCGAGGCCGAAGACGGCCAGACCGGCCGAGGCGACGCGGATGTCGGTCTCGGGCGACCAGCGCGACATCGCGATCAGGCCGCCGATGCTCAAGGCGAGCCCGACGACCGTCACGAGCCGGTAGCTGGCGATGCGAACGAGGAATCCGGAGGCCAGCGCCCCGAGCGCGGTCGCCAGGGCGAGTGCCCCCAGCGCCAGGCGCTGCTCATCGGGGCCGCCGTACAGCACCCGGTCCACGAAGACGGCCCCGCCGATGATCGCCGTCGCGAAGGCATACCCGGTAAGCAGCGAGACGAGAGCCGCGGCGCTGAAGGCGAGGTTGCCGAACAACCGGACGTCCAGGAACGGATCGTCGGTCCGCAGAGCCCGCCAGACCGCGACGATCGTGGCGACCAGGGCGAGCAGGCCGAGCGCGATGGAGACCGTCGTCGGATCCAGGTCCGTGCCGGCGACCTGGGTCGCCCCGACGAGGGTGATGCCCAGCAACCCGCTGGCCAGCGCGATCCCGAACAGGACCGCCCCGGGCAGGTCGATCCGGCCACTCCGGCGCGGCGTCTCCCAGCCGTCGGAGGCGGCCCAGGCGAGGGTCATCGCGACGATCCCGATCGGGACGTTGACGTAGAAGATCCAGCGCCAGGCCGGGGTCAGGAAGTCCTCGGCGGCCGAGCTGCCCAGCCCGGCTCCGACCAGCGCGTCCTCGGGATGGAACGCGCCCAGGATCGCGGCGCCGAGGAACGGCCCGGCGGCCATCCCGAGGAACGTGAGCGCCCCGATGATGCCGAGGGCCCGGGCGCGGGCATCTCCGCCGTACAGGTGGGCCGCGGCGGCCGTGCCGACCGGCACGAGCACGCCACCGCCGACGGCTTGCACGAGACGGGCCGCGATGAGCTGGTCCAGGTCCTGCGCCGCCCCGGCCAGCGCCGACCCGACCACGAACACCGCGAGCGCGCCGATGAAGAGACGTCGCGCGCCCCACAGGTCCGCCAGTCGACCGGCGAGGGGCATCGTGAGGATGTACACGAGCAGGTAGCCGTTGACGATCCAGCTCGCCTTGCGCAGCTCGATCCAGGCGGACGTGCCGGCTGAGTCGACGAGGTCGGCCAGGATGGACGGCAGGGCGACCGCGGTGATCATCAGCTCCAGGCCGGCCAGGAACACACCGGTCCCGAAGACGGCGAGCAGCACGGCCCGGGATCGGTGGTCCATCACGGGAGGGTACCCGGTCGCCGCCGGACGAGGCCCGCGGGCCGCATCCGGCGGCCGCTCCGATGTCAGCCTGAGACACCCATCTCGAACGAACGTGCAGGACAGGTCGCCCAGACGCCGAGCGGACGTCGTTCGGGCGATCGATCACGAGGGATTCGTGGGCTGATCGTGTCTGGCACTGACCGGCGCCGTTCTGCCGGACCCGCACGTCGATCGCGGGTTGACACGCGCTCGCCTCGCCCGTAGCATCAACATCCGTTGATATCAACCGCCGTTGATACGACGATCCCACCGCTCAGGAGACCCCACCTCCCCGTGCCGACGCCCGCCCGTTTCCGATCCACCATCGCCTCGATGGTCCTCCAGCCCGAAGAGTTGCGCGAGCTGCGCGCCTTTCACAAGGCCCTCGCCGATGTGAACCGCCTGCGCATCGTCCGTCGGCTCGCGGACGGCGAGGCGAGCGTGGCCGAGCTCATCGCCCACGTCGGGCTTTCCCAGCCGCTGGTCAGCCACCACCTCAAGCGCCTGCGGGTCGCGGGCCTGGTCGAGACGCGCCGGGTCGGCCGGGAGACCGTCGCGACCCTCCGGGCCGAGGCGTTCGGCGAGGTCGCGGAGCGCGAACGCGCCATCCTCGGCATCGCGAGCTAAGCGCTCCCCGCCCATGACGATCTCCAACGACTCCCGCGCGCGCGTCAAGCGCATCTTCGAGCCCATCGCCCTGGCCATGGGCCGGGCCGGCCTGACGCCGGACGGCCTGACCCTCATCGGGTTCGGCATCACCGTGGCGGGGGCCGTGCTCCTCGCGATGGAGGTCTGGGTGCTCGGCGGCGTGGTCGTGTTCATCGGTGGCGTCTTCGACATGTTCGATGGCACGCTTGCCCGCGCGACCGGCAAGGTCAGCAAGCTCGGAGCCTTCATGGACTCGGTGTTCGATCGGTGGGGAGAAGCGATCGTGTACCTGGGCATCGTCTTCGGTGCCGTCATGGCGGGGCACGATCGCATCCCCATCGCCGCGGCGGCCGCCATGGGCGCCGCCTTCATGGTCAGCTACGCCCGCGCGAAGTCCGAGGGCCTCGGGTTCACCGCGGGGACCGGGATGGCGGCCGTCGGGGTCATGCCTCGCGAGGTCCGCCTCATCATCCTGTCGCTCGGCCTTGTCCTGGCCGACATCACGAAGGACAAGTCCATCGAGATCGCCCTGTGGATCATCACCATCGGGGCCACGATCACCGTCATCCAGCGGATCCTGCATGTCCGATCGCAGGCCGCGCACCAGCCACCGACCAACACCAACCAGTCCCCAACGGCCCAGTAGCCCGGGAGCATCGGAGAACAGCAGTGAGCAAGAACGGCAACGGCACCAACAAGAACGGCGCGACACCGTCCAACACGTGGGCGGGCGCAGGGCGCCGCGGCGACGGCAAGATCCGTGTCGCCATCGTCGGCGTGGGCAACTGCGCGAGCAGCCTCGTGCAGGGCCGCTACTACTACGAGAACGCCAACGACGATGACTTCGTCCCGGGTCTCATGCACGTCAACCTGGGCGGCTACCACGTTCGCGACATCGACTTCGTCGCCGCGTTCGACATCGACAAGAACAAGGTCGGCAAGGACCTCGCCGACGCGATCTACACGAAGCCGAACAACACGATCGTCTTCCACAAGGTCGAGCCGACCGGCGTGACCGTGGAGCGAGGGATGGTCCACGACGGCCTGGGCAAGTACCTGAGCCAGATCATCGAGAAGGCGCCCGGCGAGACCGCCGACATCGTCGGCATCCTCAAGGAGCGTGAGGTCGACGTCATGGTCTCCTACCTGCCGGTCGGCAGCGAGGAGGCGACCCGCTGGTACGCCGAGCAGGCGCTGGCTGCGGGCGTGGCGTTCGTGAACGCGATCCCGGTGTTCATCGGCCGTGAGCCGTACTGGCAGCGCCGGTTCGCCGAGGCTGGCCTCCCGGTCATCGGTGACGACATCAAGAGCCAGGTCGGCGCGACCATCAGCCACCGCGTGCTGACCCGCCTGTTCATGGACCGCGGTGTGCGCCTGGACCGCACCTACCAGCTCAACTTCGGCGGCAACACGGACTTCCTCAACATGCTCGAGCGCGAGCGTCTCGAGTCCAAGAAGATCTCCAAGACCAACGCCGTCACGTCCATGCTCGACTACGAGCTCGACCCCGACGACGTGCACGTCGGCCCCAGCGACCACGTGCCGTGGCTGCTCGACCGCAAGTGGTGCTACATCCGGATGGAGGGCACGACCTTCGGCGACGTGCCGCTCAACGCCGAGCTCAAGCTCGAGGTCTGGGACAGCCCCAACAGCGCCGGCGTCATCACGGATGCCATCCGCTGCCTGAAGCTGGGCCTCGATCGCGGCCTGAGCGGGACGCTCGTCGCGCCCAGCAGCTACTTCATGAAGAGCCCGCCCCAGCAGATCCACGACGACATCGCGTACAACCGGGTGGAAGCGTTCATCCGCGGCGACGACAACGAGACGCTGGTCGGCACGGAAGCCCCGGTCAAGCGCAAGCTCCGCAAGCTGGCCGGCAGCAAGGCCAAGGTCGCGTCCGCGGCCTCGTGACCTTGGGCGACACGCCGAGCGGCAGACCGCCGCGGCAGGTCGGCGCGGCGGGCCAGTCCCGCGAGCGTCGCCTCGAAGCTCCGCATCGACGCGGGGGCAGCAGCCCCCGCGTCGTCGAGCGTCTGGCCGTCCTTGGCTACCAGGCGACCGCGCGCCTGCTTGACCATCCTGCCGCCCGGCCCGACGAGCCTCGTCATCGGCCGATTCTCGCAGCTCTCGTATCTCGTGTGGCCCACCAAGCGACGCTGGTCGAACCGCAATTTCGGGCATGTCCTGGGGCTGCCGCCGACCGATCCGCGGGTTCGCACCCGCGCGCTGCGGGCGTACCTGAACTACGGCCACTACCTCGTGGAGCTCATGCGCCTGCCGTCGATGGCGCCGGAGCGGATCGCCCGTTTCGTGCCGGATCTGGATGCCGTCGAGGTCAAGCGGCTGTGGCAGGAGACGCCCGGTGGCGGCGGGCTCATCTTCGCCGTGGCCCACATGGGCAGCAACGAGGCGGTCGCGGCCTCGATCGCCCATCACGGGATGCCGATCAGTGTCGTGGCCGACGATTCGTCGTTCCCGGAGCTCTTCGAGCTGCTCCGTCGCCAGCGCGAGGGCTGGGGCGTGACCATCATCCCGTGGCGCAATCTGCGGGCCATCTTCGGCGTGCTCCGCCGGCGCGAGATGCTGGGGCTCCTGGTGGACTGGGGTTACCGTCCCGATGGCATCCCGGTGCAGCTCTTCGGGGCGTGGACCACGCTGCCGGCCGGGCCGGCAACGCTGGCCGCCAAGACCGGTTCGCGCATCCTGCCGATCACCATCCACCGCCAGCCCGACGGCCGATACGACGTGAGCTGGCCCGACCCGATCGATGTCACGTCGTCCGATCCTGTCGAGCTGCAGCGGGCCACGCAGGCGATCGCCGACGCGCTCACCGCCAACATCGGTGCGGCGCCGGACCAGTGGTACAGCTTCAAGCCGATCTGGCCCAGCGATCCGGCGGAGATCGCGGACCTGGAGCGACGGGCCCGACTGATGCAGGCCGGCACCGACGATCCGGGGCCGGCCGGGACACCCGGCTCGCCCGCCGACCCGCTGCCTGCCGCGACCTCGGCTCCATGAACGGCGGCGGCCTCTTCCGTGCCCTTCGGGGTCGCGTCCTCATGGCGGCCTCGTGGCTGGCCTGCCGGCTGCCGGAGGGTCCGCTGGTTCGCTTCGCGGAATTCGCCGGCGACCTCTGGTATCGGACCACGCCCGACCGAGCGGCGCTGGCGCGGCGCAATCTCCGCCGCGTGGCGATCGCCCTGGACGCGTCCGAGCGAGGTCCGGCCCACGTCCGGGCGGCCGCCAGCGACCCGCGCGCCCTCGAACGGCTGGTACGGCGGGCGTACCGGCACGCGGCCCGGTACTACCTGGAGGTGGCGCGGACGCCGGGCATCGGGCCCGAGCAGATCGACGTCCGGATGACCATCGAGACCCCCGAGGTCGTCGCGGAGGCCTTCGGCGGCGGGGCGGTGATCTTCGTCGGGCTCCACTTCGGATCGCTGGAGCTGCCGGGCCTGCTGCTCACCAGCCGTGTCGGCGGTGCCGTCGCCCCCATGGAGACCATCGATGACCCCGGCCTGCAGGACTGGTTCGTGCGGACCCGTGGGGCGATGGGCATCCGCATCGTGGGACTGCGCGAGGCGCGCCGCGAGCTCCTCGCCGCGCTGCGCACGGGGACGAGCGTGGGCCTCGTGGGCGATCGCGACCTGACTGGCGGCGGGACGCTGACGACACTCTTCGGATACCCGGCCGCCCTGCCCCTGGGCCCGGCGATGCTCGCGGTGGAGAGTGGCGCGACGCCATACGTGGTCGGCGTCCGGCGCGCCGGGGTCGGGCGCTATCTCGGCCGCCTCGAGACGGTCGTCGTGCCCGCGACGGGCAATCGACGCGAGCGCGTGACGGCGACGACATCGGCCATCGCGATCGCCTTCGAGCGGATCATCGAGGACGCGCCGGAGCAATGGTGGGCCGTCTTCTTCCCGATCTGGCCGGACCTGGAGGCGGAGGCCGCCGGCGAGGTCGCCGCCCCGTGACCACCGACGACCGTCCCGGCCGCGCCGACCTGCACATCCACACCGTCGCCTCCGACGGGACGGCCGATATCGTGTCCATCCTGGACCACGTCGTCCGCCGCGGCGGACTCGACGTCATCGCCATCACCGACCACGAGCGGATCGATGCCGCCGTGGCGGGCCGCTCGCTCGCGCAGGACCGCGGCCTCCCGGTCGAGGTGGTCGTCGGCGAAGAGGTGACGACCCTCGGCGGACACCTCCTGGCGCTGTTCATCGAGCGCCCCATCAAGCCGTACCGCTCGCTGCGGACGACCATCGCCGACGTCCATGACGCGGGCGGGCTCGCCATCCCCGCCCATCCCCTCGTCCCGTACCCGCTGTGCGCCCAGGGCTGGGTCCTGCGCCGGTTGCTGGACGACCCGGATCCGGCGGTCCACCCCGACGCCCTCGAGACATTCAACCCGACGGCGCTCGGGCGACCGTGGCACGATCGGGTCGTGCGGTTCGCGAAGCGCCATGGCCTGCCCGCAGTCGGGAACAGCGACGCCCATGCCCTCGATGCGATCGGGGTGGGCTGGACCACGTTCGATGGCCGGAGCGCGGCGCACCTGCGGGCGGCCATCGAGGCCGGCACGACTGCGCACGGCGGCACGTTCCACGGCACGGCCGGACAGGTCGGCGTCTTCGGGCAACAGTTGCGCAAGAAGGCGCGCGACGCCCGCGACGAGGTGGCCGGCCGGGTCCGCCGCGACGGCACGGGACGCGACCACGGCTATCCGGGTGGCCGCGCCCGACCGCCGCGCTTCCAGCCACCCGTGGATCGCGAAGAGCTCGGTCCATGAAGATCGGTCTCGTCTGCCCGTACATCTATCCCGAGAACGGCGGGGTCGCCCAGCACGTCCGCTACCTGTACGAGAACCTGCGCCTGCGTGGCCACGACGTCCGGGTCCTGACCGCGAGCCACGGACCGCAGCGCTCGTCGGAGGGCGACATCATCCGCCTGGGCGTCGGGTTCTCGGTGCCGATCAACGCGTCGGTCGGGACCCTGACGTTCTCGCCGCGCTACCTCTCGCAGATCGGCGCGATGCTGGATCGGGAGCAGTTCGACGTGCTCCATTTCCACGAGCCGTTCGTGCCGTTCCTGTCGCTGTTCCTGCTGCGTGAATCGCAGAGCGTGAATATCGCGACGTTCCACGCCTATGCGGGCTTCTCGCCGTCGTACGAGTTCGGCAGCCGGGCGCTGCGCGGCCACGCGACCCGCCTGCACGGCCGCATCGCGGTGAGCGCCGCGGCACGCCACTTCATCGATCGGTTCTTCCCGGGCGACTACAAGGTCATCCCCAACGGCGTCGATGTCGGACGGTTCGCGAACGCGGTCCCGATCGCGCGCTGGCAGGACGGCAACCCCAACGTCCTCTTCGTGGGGCGCCACGAGCCCCGCAAGGGCCTCCTGGACCTGCTCAAGGCGCATCGCATCCTGCGCAAGACGGGGTCCGAGTCGCGCCTGCTCATCGTCGGGTCCGGGCCCCAGGAGCGGGAAGCGCGACGCTATGTCGCCACGCGCGGCCTGCAGGGCGTCGAGTTCCTGGGCCGCGTCTCCGACGCCCAGAAGGCGCAGCTCTTCCGGACCGCCGACGTCTACGCGTCACCGGCGACGGGTGGCGAATCGTTCGGCATCGTGCTGCTGGAAGCGATGGCCGCCGGCACCCCGATCGTGTGCTCCGACATCCACGGCTACAAGGGCGTGGTCCGGCGTGGGCGCGAGGGCCTGCTCGTCCCGCCGCGCGAGCCCAAGGAGCTGGCGGTCGCCATCGACCGGTTGCTGCGCGACCCGGCGCTGCGCGACCAGATGGGCGCCGCCGGCCGGGAGCGGGCCGAGGAGTTCAGCTGGCCACGGGTCACGGCCAAGGTGGAGGACTACTACGGCTTCGTGATCCGCCGTCTCGCGGCCGGCGGCAACCTGCCGGCTGGCTTCCGGGCCGAGGTGCCTCAGGCGCCGCCGCCGCTCCGAGCCAGGCTATCGGCAGAATCACCCGGCCCGGAACCGGCCGCCGTCCCGGCGGTCGCCTTCGATTCCGCGATGGCCAGCCGCCAGACGGACGCCGAGTAGGCGACCACCAGGCAGGTGACGCCGATCGCGAGGGTCAGGATCGCGAGGGTCGGCGAAAGCAGGGGCGTCGCGAGGTTCCGGTCCGCCGTGCTGACCGGGAACTGGAAGGCGTACAGATAGGTCGGCAGCAGCCCCTGGTACGCGTTGGCCACGACCGAGGGCAGCGGCAGGGCGGAGATGTTCGGGTAGAGCACCGCGAACCACGCCACGACCGCAACGATCAGGCCCGCGATGTACCGTCGGGCGTCACGGGCGGCCACGACCTGCGCACCGAAGTAGGCCAGCGGCAGCCCCACGATCACGGCGATCGGCTCCACGGGCACGCTCGTGAGGGTGAGGATCGGCGTGTCGGGCAGGAGTGCGACCACCGCGAAGCCGATGGCGACCCCGATCGCCGCGATGATCAGGCCACGGAACGAGGCCGGCGTGGCGTCCGTGTCCTGTTCCGCCTCGTGCTGGAGGGCGAGGACCCCGCGGCCCAGCACGACGGCCCCGATGGCCACGACCACGAGCAGTCCGGCCGTCCGCAGGGTGAGCACGAAGTCCGGGATGACCGCCGGGCAGGCGGCCGAGCCGGGATTGACCGACTCCACGCCGACGAACGCGCACAACGGTCGCGAAAGGACCCACATCAGGGCCGGCCCGACGATCGCCAGCCCCGCCACGATCCGGGCGGCCAGCCAGGTCCGCCGGCTCGCTCCGTGCCACAGCTCCGCCACGAAGTAGGCGAGGGCCATGATCACGAACGGCAGGGCCGTGTAGTAGTGGTACTGGAAGGCCGCGCGGTCGATGCGCGCCCAGGGGACCCACTGGGCGGCGAACCCGACGGCGATGAGCGCGAGGGCGAGGCTGCGCCGTCGATACGCCTGGATCGAGACGAAGATCATCGCCGCGACGCCCATCCACCAGATCACGAGATTGCCGGCGTCGTAGATCGCGGCGGTCGTGCCGCCCGCGAACGAGTCCTGGTAGAACCACACGGGCTTGAGGTCGAACGGCCACGCCCACCACGGCGACGACGCGGGATGCGGGGCGGTCAGCCCGTTGTGGTAGCCGTACATCTGGCCGGTCAGCTCCAGCAGGGTCTGACCGGTGTGGCCGGCGGGGACGCCGGTCCAGAGCTGGTGGTTTTCGATCATCGCCCACGGGATGTACGAGATCACGTAGACCGCCAGCGGGATCGCGAGCAGGGCGATCGCGGCGTAGACCAGGGGGAGTCCCACGAGCCAGCCTGGACGCAGCCAGCCGACCGGCGGCGGCGCTGGTGGCTCCAGCAGCCGCCCCGGGTCACCGGGACCGGGTGGGACCGCCAGCGGTCCGTAGCCCAGCCGGCGTCCCGCCCAGAACGCGGCGGCAACGACCAGGGACCCGCACGCGAGGAGGATGGCGACATAGAGCGGCGTCACCTCGATGGGGCCGATCGTGTACGCCGTGTTGATCCTGCCGAGACCCAGCGCCCCGAAGAAGACGAGGACGCCGCCGGCGGCCGGGGCGAGCAGGGCGATCCACTGCTCCTCGTCGGTCCAGGCGATGGGGTGCATCACCGCCACCACGACCGCGATCAGGGTCAGCCCGATCATGATCAGGAGGAACGTGACATTGCCGATGCCCTGGCCTTCGGGGACGGCCAGCGCCATGTACCCCAGCACGCTCGTGATCCCGATGAGGCCCAGGATCGCGACCACCCGGCCGAGGGCGCTGCGGACGAGCAGGAGCAGCACCAGCGCGCCGATGGCATAGGCGGCGACCCACTTCGAGGCGAGCGCCAGCCCCAGTAAGAGCCCGATGATGGGCATGGCGACCCAGAACGCCGCCCGGCCCTTCCACCACCCCGTCCAGAGCGCGGCGAAGATCGCGTACGCGGCGATGATGAACAGCCCGACGTAGACGTCGTTCATCCCGATACGCGACTGGACGAACAGCATCCCGTCGAGCACGACGAACGCGGCGACCAGGCCGGCCACCAGCCGGCGCCGGAAGAGGATCCGCGTCAGGAGATACAGGCAGGCGGCCATCAGGGCACCGGCGATGACGCCCGGGAGCCGCCAGGCGAACGCGTGCGACCCCACGCCGATCGACGCGGTCCCGCCATCCGCCCCGAAGACCAGCAGCTCCTGGCGATCGGCGGTCATGTATTCGGGCTCCACGTCCATCGCCCACGCGGTCGGCTCCATGCCGTCCGGCAGCTGCGCATCGGCATAGACCGCGTTGGCGTGGGGCTCCACGACGTATACCGTCCAGCCGTCATCCGCGGCGCCGGCCGATCCGGGAACCCGGCCCAGGATGTGGACCTGCTGGGTCGCCGCGTCGTACGCGACCATGGTCGACGGGGCGGGCAGGGGATGGCGGCCCAGGCTGACCGGGCCGTCCTTCGCGCTGTCGCCACCGACCGCGATGACGTCGTAGCCAGGGTCGTCGGCGGGGCCGTTGGTCACGTAGAGCCGCGGGTCGTCGACCCCGACGACCATGCCCAGCCCATGGGCGCCACCCGCCATCGCGATCTCGCTCGATACGCCGGCCGTCAGCGGGTCGATGAAGGTGACGCCCTCGCTGGTCGCGACGGCGATCCGCGCCCGATCGGCGATCTCGACGCCCGCCAACGTGCCGTCCGTGATCGCGGCATCGACGGCGTCGCGCTCATCCCCGCTCCCCGGATCGCCGATGACGACCGGCGCGTCGCGGTCGGTCGCGGCATCGATGGGGGCCTGATAGTCGGACGGCTCGCCGCCCAGGAGCTCGGCCAGCTTGGACGCGACGGCCTCCGGATCCTCGACGGCCGATGGCGTCGCGATGAGCGCGCCACCGGTCCCGGCCGCGGCGAGGTCCACGATGCCGGTCAGGTCGACCGTCCCGTTGATGGTGCCGGTGTCCATGGTCACGGTCGAGAGGCGCGTATCCGAGGCCGCGACCACCGTCGCTCCGTCATCGGTGAGGAGGAGATGGTCGACCGGATGGTCGACCCGGCCGAGCTCGCTCGGCTCCAGGCCGGTGTCGATCCCGCCCAGCCCGATCGCCGTGAGGTCGACCGTGGCGATCCGGCCATCGTCGTACCCGACGATGAGCTGGTTCACGTTCGGATCGACGGCGATCGCGGTGGAGCCCGGGGCGGCGATCACGCCGATCAAGGCCCGCGAGCGCAGGTCGTACGTGTGGATCGCGCTGCCGGTCAGGACATGGATGCGCTCGCCGGCCGGGCCGCCCTCGACGACGTCGTCCCAGCGGTGCTCGATGGCGGCGGCCGTCACCGGTGTGCCGAGGTCGCTCGTGGCCCGGACGTCGTCCTCGCCCCACAGCATCAGCCCGCCGGCCATGGCGTACTTGGCCAGGTGCGGGTGGGTCCACTCGTAGATGTCGTGGTCCAGGCCGTACCGCCAGCCCTGCAGGAATTCGGTGGCGGTCCGCGCGTGGTAGACCTCGTCGAAGTGCATCTGGTACGGCTCGGCGAGCCGGAACGTCCGGAGGCCCAGGGTCGCGAGCACGAGCACGATGAGGATGAAGGCGTCCAGGCGATCGAACCGGCCGCCACCTTCGTGGGCCAACTCGGCACTCCGGTCCGCGCGGGTCGGGCGCTCGGCGAACCGGTCGCTGAACCAGCCGGTGATCCCCGCCTCACTGAACGACCGCCGCTCGCTCCACGTGGGCAGCGTGACGGCCGAGGCGAGGGCCATGGTCCCGCCACCGGCGCCCGGGCCTACCCCGCCATCCGCGGCCAGCACCGAGGCCGAGACGGCCGCGACCGGGTGGTGCGGGGCGAGGTCCTGCGCCTGGGGTCCCGGACCCGGATCCAGGTCGTCCCAGCCGGTCGCGTCGGCCGGGGCGGCCTCGGCGGCCAGCTCGTCGGGGTCCAGCGAGGCGTTCGCGAGGTCGGCCACGAGCCGTTCATGGGCGCTGGATCGCAGTTGCACGACGGCCCACAGGAAGGCGACGGTGTTCATGACGGCGAACAGCGTCACCCCGACCTGCGAGCGGATGAACTCGCCCATCCCCAGCCAGTCCGAGATCGACGGGTTGTCCGGATAGAGCGATGTGAGGACGACGTACATGTTCGCGAACGTCGCGATCGTCAGCACCACGTATGCGATCCGCCAGCGCGCCGACACCGCGAACAGGATCGCGCCGATGGCGAAGAACGGGAACGCGTAGCGCTCGTGGACGCGCGTGGGAACGGCGAAGAAGGCGAGGGCCAGGACCGCCAGCGCCACGAGCAGCGTCAGGCGATCCGGCCGGCGCGCGGCGACCCACAGCACGCCGACGATGGTGGCCACGAGCAGGAACGAGCCGACCAGGACGGCCGGCACGGCGCCGAAGATCGCGACCCCCGAGCCGCATCGGTCGATGGGGTCCTGGATGGCGTCGCACACCCACAGCCCGGCGTTGGCGAGGCTGGCCCCGGTATCGCCGGGGACGAGGGCCCAGCCGTTGTAGGCGTTGACGGTGAGGTACGGGTACCCGCCGCCGGCCACGATGATCTGATCGACCAGCCCCGAATGGACGAACGGGGCCTGTGCGGAGAACTCGATCACCGAGAGACCGAAGGGCAGGCAGATGATGACCGCGGTGAGATAGCCCGCGAGACCGGTCGTCAGGATCCGGATCGGCGCCCCGGTCCGGCGCTCCCAGGCCCGGAGCCGGTCGAGCAGACCTGGGCGGGTCTCCTCCGCGGCATCGGCCGCAGCGTCATCGGCATCACCGGCGTCGTCGGCATCACCGTCGTCACCGTCGTCCGGTCGGATCGGCCACAGCGCCCGCCGGATCGTGACCACCGCCACGAGGGGGACGAGGATCCCCAGCTGTGGCTTGATGATCGCGGCGATCACCGTGAAGATCGCCGCGCGTTCGGGCTGGTCGCGCCACAGTGAGCGCAGCGCCAGCAACAGGAAGACGACCCCGAAGGCATCGACCTGGCCCCACACGACGCTGTCGAACCAGCTGATGGGGTTGAGCACGGCCACGATCGCGCCGCCGAGCGCGAGGGACGGTCGCCCGCCGAGCTCACGGATCATCGACCAGACCAGCCAGCCGATCGCGAGGTCGGCCAGGATCGGCGGCACCTTGATCAGGTCGCCGATGCCGCCCATGGCGTTCCCGACGATGCCGACGAGCCACAGCACATACAGGTAGCCGGGCGTGTAGTCGTGGAAGAAGTCGCGGTCGTAGAAGCCCGCGAAGCCATTGGTCGCGAGATCGGACGCCCAGAACCGGAACGCGCCGAGGTCGACCTCGAATCCGGATCCCGGAAGCAGGTATGCGATGATGACGCGGAGGGCGAGCCCGAGCGCGAGGACGATCAGGATCGCGCCGACGGCTCCCTGCGTCCCGGTCGACCGCAAAGGCGCTCCCGTGCCTCGCTCGAGCCCACCGGATGCGGGGCCAGTCACCGGGAAAACGGCTCCTGCACGAGCGTGGAAGGTGGATCGGAGCGTAGCACAGGGTCGCCCCGGGGACCCCGCGGACGACCCGCGGGCGGACTCGCGCACGGAACGCCGGCTGGCCGCGGCCATCGGCGGCCTCCTCGCGCTCGCCGCCCTGTGCATCTACCTGGCCAGCCAGACCGATCGCTTCTATGACCATTTCGTCTGGCAGGCATCGGCATTCCTCGAAGGTCAGGCAGCGATCCGCTACCCGGTCGAGAGCTCGGCCACGACCGTCGGCAATTGGTTCTTCCAGGACGTTCTGCCGGTGGCCTCGAGTGACGGCGTCTCGCGTGGCCTCCTCCCCTTCCCGCCGCTGCCGGCGGTCCTGCTGCTGCCGTTCGTGGCCGTCTGGGGCCTCATGACGGACGACCAGACGATCTTCACGGTGCTCGCCGCCGTCGATGTCGCGATCTGCTGGTGGATGCTGGGCCGGCTCCGGGTGCGCGTCCCGGTGCGCCTGGCGACGGCGATCTTCTTCGCGTTCGGGACGGTCTTCTGGTACACGGCCGAGGTCGCCACGACCTGGTACCAGGCACACATCGTCGCCGTGGGTCTCGCCTTGCTGGCCGTCGGATTCGCCCTGGGCGCCGACCCCGCGGCCCAGGACGACGAGCCCGGCATCGACGATCCCGACGCCCCACCGATCCGCCTGCGACCCCGGTTCGACGGATGGCGCGACATCGTGGCGGTCGATGGACGCCAGTTCGCGATCGGGCTGCTGTTCGGCCTCGCCTGCACGGCCCGGCTCTCGGTCGTCGTCGCGGCGCCGTTCCTCGTCTTCGTCGGCTCGGGCGGATCCTGGTGGCGACGCGGCTGGTCCGCGGCCCTCGGCGCCGCGCTCCCGATCGGGCTCCTGCTCGTCTATGACGTCGCGACGACCGGGCAGCTGTTGCACCCCGCGTACGACTACCTGTACCACCTGGAGGCGGTCGCCTATCCGTCGCTGGGCTACCACCCCGGCTGGGGCGTGGAGGACGTGCGCTACCTCCCGCAGAACGCCGCGATCATGTTCCTGACCGGGCCGGACCTCTTCCCGGCGACCCTGCCGGACTCACTCGGCGTCAACGCCAGCCCCGTCTGCCTCGATCCGACGGTCGCGCGCGGCGTGTTCGACCTCGCCTGCCCGCTCGCCGTCCCACGGGACATCGGCATGAGCGTGTTGCTGACCAGTCCCGCCTATCTGTTGATGATCCCCGCCCTGCGCCGATACGGCCGGAGCCGCCTCGTCACGGGTGCCGCCCTGGCCATCCTCATCGTGGTCATCGTCAACCTCATGCACTTCAGCCAGGGCTGGGTGCAGTTCGGCTATCGGTTCAGCAATGACGCCGCGCCGTTCGCCCTGCCCCTGGTGGCCCTGGGGATGGAGCGGTTGGCGGATCGCGGACGCGTCTGGGCGATGCCGCTGGCCGTCGGGCTCGTGGTGGCCTCGGTCGTGGTCAACGCCTGGGGCGTGGCCTGGGGGACACTGTTGGGGTGGTGAACGACACGACGGGGCGCCGTCTGGGCCGGCTCCTGCCCCCGCTGGCCGTCGGCGCGATCGCGTTCATCGCGATGCGCCTGACGATGCTGCCCGGCGTCGACTTCTGGGATACCGGCGAGCTCCAGACCGTCGGCCCACTCCTGGGTACGGGCCACCCGACCGGCTTCCCGACCTATGTCCTGCTGGCCTGGGTCGCCAACCTCGTCCTGACGCCGTTCGGTGAGCCGGCCCTCCGCATGAACCTGCTGGCGGCGCTGTGCGTCGCCGCGGCGGCGGCGGTCACCGTGGACCTGGCGCGCGCCCTCACCCGCTCCATGGCGCTCGGGGTCATGGCTGGCCTCGGTCTCGCGTTCACCGAGATCGTGTGGTCCATCGGGACGCACGCCGAGACGCACGCCCTCCACCTCTTGCTCATCGCCATCCTGTTTCGGCTCCTCCTGGCCTGGGAGGACGGGCCACCGGGACGCCGGACGGATCGCCGGCTCGTGGCCGCGGCCGTCGTCTTCGGGCTGGCGGTCGGCAACCACTCGCTGACCCTTCTGCTCGCCCCGGCGATCGGGCTCTACGTGCTCGCGGTCGAGCCGTCGATCTGGCGCCGGCCGCGCTTCGTCGGGGCTTGTGCGTTGGCGCTGTTCGCGACCGTCGTCGTCGTCTTCCTCGAGCTGCCGCTACGGGCCGGGCCGTTCCGGGCGCCGCTCGTCTACGGCCGTCCGGAGACCTGGGACGGCTTCTGGTACATCGTCCTCGCCGAGCAGTTCCGGGGCAGCCTGGTCGCGCCCTTCAGCGACCTGCCGATGAAGTTCGCGACGCTCGTGGACCGGACGGTGGCGGGCTTCGGACCGCTCGCCGCGCTCATCCCCGTCGGGCTGATCGCGACGATCCAGCTCCGGCCGCGCTATGCGCTGCTGAGCGGCGTGTCAGTCCTGCTGACCTGCTTCTTCGCGGCGTCCTACGAGAACGCCGATATCGGTCGCTACTACCTCGTCCCCGCCCTCATCGCCTGGACCTGGCTCGCGATGCTGGCCGGGGCCGTCGCCAGGACGGTGAACGCCGGGGTCGATCCGGACCTCGTCCCCGACGACCCGGACCGTGACGTGGAGGAGCTCACGCCAGCGCCCGACGAGGCGACCGGCGGAGACGTCCCCGTCGGCGTCCACGACCATGGGCGCATTCGGACCCCCCGCCTGTCGACGCTGGTGACGGCGGCGATCGCGGTCCTCCTGCTGCTCCCGACCGCCGTATCCATCGAGTCGCGCGCCGCGCGCCTCGATCGGAGCCACGACACGGCCGCGCAGCGCTGGCTCGACGGCGTCCTCACGGACCTGGAGCCGGATGCGCTCGTCGTCAGCTGGTGGAGTTACTCGACCCCGCTATGGTACGCACAGCACGTCCAGGGCAGACGCCCGGACGTGACCATCATGGACGACCGTACCCGCCTCGACCAGGATCTCGGAGACATCTACGACGTGATCGACGCCAACCTCGGGACCCGGCCCGTGTACGCCCTCCGGGCGGATCCCACGGAGATCTTCGGTCTCCGTGAACGCTATGTGCTCACCAACATCTTCGGGGCCGATGGGCGGATCATGTCCCGCATCGACGCGCGTCGCGAGCCCGGCGGATGACCGCCATGACCGCGGAGGCGCCGGCGGAGGCGAGCGCGCCGACCCCGACCCCGGCCCCGGTCCGCGTCGCCCGCCTGTCGTACTTCTTTCCGGCCCACAACGAGGAGGCCAACCTCGAGGGCCTGGTCGAGGAGGCGCTCGCCGTCCTTCCCACGCTGGCCGAGACGTTCGAGATCATCGCGGTCGACGACGGGTCGCGCGACCGAACGCCGGCCATCGCCGACGCGCTCGCTGCGGCGCATCCCGGCGTCGTCCGCGCGGTCCACCACGAGGTCAACCAGGGCTACGGCGCCGCTCTGCGCAGTGGCTTCGGGGCGGCCCGCTACGAGCTCGTGGCGTTCACCGATGGCGACCGCCAGTTCCGGGTCGAGGACCTCGGTCGCTTGACCGCAAGGATGGCGGAGGGGGATGCCCCCGATGTCGTCGCGGGCTACCGGATCAAGCGTGCCGACCCGCTCATCCGGACCATCTACGCCAAGGCGTATCGGCTGGCCAACCGGATCTTCTTCAGGCTGCGCGTCACCGACGTCGATTGCGCCTGCAAGCTCTTCCGACGCGAGGCGCTCGACGGCCTGCGGGTCGAATCGGGCGGTGCCTTCTTCTCGGCAGAGCTCCTGATCAAGCTGCGCGCCGCCGGTCGATCGGTGGTCGAAGTCGGGATCCCGCATTACCCGCGGACCGCGGGGTCCCCGACCGGTGCCAAGCCGCAGGTCATCCTTCGAGCCGTGCGCGACTTCTGGCGGCTGCGCCTGCACATGTGGGTGAACGCGAAGCGGGCGCTCCGTCGCGGGGTACCGGTCCTGCACGAGGGTCCCTGACCCGACACCCGAGCCGGGCCCGGCCGTCAGCTGCCGCGGTTCTCCGCGTCGGGGTCCACGTCGAGCGAGTTCACGAAATCGCGGAAGACATCCAGGCGCGGATCCACGACCTGTTCGCCGGTCGTCTCCAGCAGCCCGCCACCCTCGCCCTCGTCCTCGCCGAGCCCGCCATCGGCACCCAGGCCGGCCTGGTCCAGGACCGACGGGGCGGCGAAGATCGGGGCGCCCACGCGGACCGCCAGGGCGAGCGCGTCGGACGGGCGTGCGTCCACCTCGGCCTCCTTGCCGTCTCGCTCCAGGAAGAGCCGGGCATGGAACGTCTCGTCGGCGAGGTCGGAGATCACGACCCGGGTCACCCGGGCGTCGATCGCCTCCAGGGCGCTCGCGAAGAGGTCGTGGGTGAGCGGTCGTTCCGGGGTGAGCCCCTGCAGGCGCATGGCGATCGCGCTCGCTTCCCACGGGCCGATCCAGATGGGCAGATAGCGATCGCGCCCGGTCTCCTTGAGGATGACCACGTGCCGGCTGGAGAGCATGTGGACTCGCACGCTCTCGACGACCATCTCGATCAGGGCGTCGTCCATGGGCGGATTATCCCACGCGCGCGGGGCCGGCCGGACCGCCGGGCCCCGTCGGATCGTCCAGGCCGGGCGGGCCGTCCGCTTCGGCCGCGCCGAACGTGCCGACCCGGTGGCGCGGCTGCCAGCCGGCTCCCCCCGACATCCGCGTGACGATGAGGGCCACCGCGGCCCCGAAGGCGAACCCCCCGATGTGCGCGAAGAACGCCACGCCGCCGCCCGCGTCGGTGACGCCCAGTGACGCGAGGCCGTCGATGACCTGCAGGGCGATCCAGAACAGCAAGACGACGACCGCCGGGACATCGATCAGCTGGTAGAAGAAGCCGAGGA
Organism: uncultured Chloroflexia bacterium; assembly: GCA_963724635.1. Classification (GTDB taxonomy): domain Bacteria; phylum Chloroflexota; class Limnocylindria; order Limnocylindrales; family CSP1-4; genus SPCO01. The sequence continues at coordinate 52,184 of CAVRVI010000009.1, read as the reverse complement.
ACACCAGCGACGTGATGCGGGCTCGCGGGAACAGCACGAGGTACGCCCCGAGGGCGGCGGCGATCGCCCCCGACGCCCCGATCGTCGGCACGTCGGAGCTGGGGTCGATGGCGACCTGGGTCAACGCGGCGACGACCCCACCCGCGAGATAGAAGACGAAGAAGGCGATCCGGCCCAGCCGGTCCTCGATGTTGTTCCCGAAGATCCACAGGAACAGCAGGTTGCCCAGGACATGCAGCCAGCCCGCGTGAAGGAACTGGCTCGTCACGAGGGTCGCCGTCTCCTGCGAGAGCCAGTCACCGGCCGCCCACGCGGCCGTCAGCTCGGCGGGGACGACGCCCCAGTGGGTGATGAAGGCATCAAGCGACGCCATGCCGTCGCCGGTCATGAGGAAGAGCTCGTAGACCCACGCGAGGAGACAGGCCGCGATCAGCCCGTAGGTGACGAGCGGGGTCCGGCGGGTCGGGTTGGCGTCCCGCAGGGGGATCATCGCCGGGCGCCCGGCTAGGGCTTCTTGGTGGGCTTGCTCGTGGGGGCGTCGCTGGCCTCGGCACTCCCGGAGGGGGTCGGACTGGCGGTCGACGTGGTCCCCGGGGCGCCACCGACCGGCTCCAGGACGGCCTGGCCGATGTGCCCGGCCCCCAGCCAGACCAGCGTCGGCGGACCCTGGTCCGCGCCCGGGACGACGTACATGCCGCGCAGGTCCTTCCAGTCCGGCCGGTCGCCCGCGAGGCGGTACTGGGCCACGTAGTCGCCCCCGGACTTGTCGAAAGCGAGGACCCGGTCGTTGCGCGTGTCGAACGCATAGACGATGCCGGCACGCTGGTCGCCACTACCGGCGGCCAGGACGAGGTCGGCGGCCGGGCGGAGCAGTTCGTCGTCGGGCGAGCCCGGCTCCCAACCGTCGCTCTTGCCGCGGGTGAAGCGCTCCAGGATGCCGCCCTCGGTGATGAACACGTCGCCGTCGATGTACATGGAGGTCATCTGGTCGACGGCCCGCGCCGTCGCGAGCCAGCCGGTCGGCTTGGCCGGGAAGCCGCCGCCATCGCTGGCCGGCGGGTAGGCCCGGATCTGCTGCTCGGAGGGGTCCACCACGTAGAGGTTGTAGAGGTTGCGCGATTCGTCGCGCAGGAAGGTCCCGATCGCGGTGATGTCGTCGCCCCATTGCGTGGCGCCGAAGACGGCGACCTTCGTGAGCGTCCCCTTGCCCGCGTCATCCGCGGCCCGCCAGCGCCAGAGCACGTTCTTGCTGTCGAGGATGAGCAGGTCGCGCCCGCCGACGGCGAGGAACTTCGGTTCCGCCACCGTGGTCCCGCCGGCCTTCTTGCCCGCCCGGACGACGGTCGTGGCCTTCTTGCGCTTGAGGTCCACCCGGTAGACGGTCTTGGTGGTCGCATCGATCACGTACGGGGCGTCGTCCGGCCCGCGGACGATGGCGGTCAGGTCGAACGGCTCGGCGCCCTCCTCCGGGGTGAACCGGAAGAGGTCGGACGTGGCGACCGACACGACCCCGTAGAGCCGGTCCAGGCCGGCGACGATCCTGGTCCGCAGCGGGTCCACGACCCGGGCGCTCACCTTGGCGGCCTCGGCCTTGTCGAGTTCCGCGTACGCCTCGGTCAGCAGGGTCATCGCCTGCTGGGGATCGTCGGTGACGAGGTCGATGCCGGGACCCGAGACCTGGGTCAGCTTCTCCGTGGCGGTGTCGAGGGCTGCCTGCCCGGCGTTCACGGAACTGATGGCCTCCTGCTTCCCCGTGCCACCGAAGGCGTAGACCGCCAGCCCCAGGCCACCGACCACGGTGATCAGCATGAGCGCGGCGAGGGCCGCGCGGCGCTGGGTCTCGCGTCGGGAGGCGAGCGGGGTGACGCGCCGATACGCCGGGCGGCGGCGCGGCATGAACTCCTGGACCCGGGCGACGACCCGCTCCAGCGCGCCTCCGGCCGCATCCTTCGCACCACCCGCCGCGCTGGTCACGGCGGCCGAGGCCGCCTGCACGTTGTCCGCGAGCGGGATCGGCGAGCGATCGGGTGCGCCGGCCAGGGGCTCGGCCGGTCGGACCGGGACGAGCGTGCGGGTCCGGCTCGTCTGGGCCACCTCGGTCGCCTCGAACGCGATCGCGCCGTCGGAGCCCGCGCCGTCGGCGGCCACGAAGCGCGCGTGCAGGTGCTCCATGGCCGATTGCGGGTGGAGCGTGAGCATCGCGTCCTTGAGCTCGTCGACTCCAAGGCGCGCGACCATGTTGGGCGACACCAGCACGAGCGAATCACCGACCGAGATCTCGCCACGCCATACATCGGGCTCCAGGCCGGACGACGGCAGGCCGCGCTCCCGGTGGGGGTCGGGCAGGGTCGAGAGGCGGGCCTGGCGGATCAGATAGGCCTCAGCGGGCCCCACGGTCGCGACGTACATCTCGTTGCCGCGGACGACCGCGACCCCGACGCCGATCGGCCCGTTGCCCTCGGGCGACTTGAGTCCCAGCCGGTCCGCCTGGTGGACCAGCCGCTTGTTGGCCGTCGCGATCGCCTTCTGCAGGCAGACGCGGATGCCGGCCGACTCGTCGTAGTAGTACTCGTTACGGATCGTCTCCGCCGCGAGGCGTGTCGCCTCCAACGCGTGACGCGAACTGATGCGCGAGGTGACCAGCAGGTACAGGTGGCCCTTGGAGCGGGCCACGGATCCGACGCTCGGCTCGACGACCACGAGGGTATCGGGCGAGTCGGCGAGTCGATCGTGCTCGGCGACGAGTCCGAGCTTCAGCTGGAGTCTGGCGGCCATGCGGGCCTCTCGTTCGAGGATGGACGGACAAGGGACGATCCGTGGCCGGATCGGCCGACACTCGCCCCGAGATGGCTGGCAGGTCCGCGGATTATACGCGCGGACCCTCGCGGCGCACGTGCACCCGCAACTCGCGGACCCCGATCCCGCCCGGAGTGGCTGCGAACGCCGTCAGCAGCTCGCTCGATCGCAGCCGGATCTCCTGCGCCACGATCGGCGCATCGGCCTCGACATCGATGGCGAAGCCCTCCAGGCGCATCACCCGGCACGACCCGGCCGCCGCGGGCACGCGTTCGGCCACGACCGCCTCGAACGTTGCGATGGCGCGGGCCAGGCGCAGCTCCTCCTCGAGGCCAAGGGCCCGGGCGGCATCGGGGATGAGCTCGCCGATCCGGCGCATCGGGCGCTTCCGCGGCGTGGTCATGCCGGGATCGCGGCCGGGGCCAGGACGGCCCCGTCTGGTGTCGCGTCGACACGCCACGTCCGGGCGATCGCCACGAGGGCCGGGTCCAGATCGTCGAGCGTCGTCGTCGTGATGAACGCCTGGGGCAGTGACGCGATCCGCCGGACGAGGTGCGCCCGCCGGTCCGGGTCGAGCTCGCTGAAGACGTCGTCGAGGAGCAGGAGCGGCGGGCGGCCGTCAAGTTCGGTGAGGAGGTCCAGTTCGGCCATCTTGAAGGCGAGGATGGCCGTCCGCTGCTGGCCCCGCGAGGCGAACGATGACAACTCGCGACCGCCCAGGTCGAAGGCGAGGTCGTCGCGATGGGGCCCGATCACGGTCGAGCCGTTCCAGACCTCCTTCTCGGCGGTCTCGGCCAGCCTTCGCGCCAGCGCGTCCCGTGGCGACTCCCCGAGGAGTGCCGGCGCGTTCGACACGTAGCGCAGGGTCAGGGCCCCGGCCGCCGCCTCGTCGGGCGCGATCTCGCCGTGCGCTGCGGCCAGCGGCGCGGCCAGGACCTCCAACAGACGGAGTCGCGCGTCGACGACCCGCCCGCCCAATTCGAGGAAGCTCGCATCCCAGAAGTGGAGCTGGTCCCGGGTCGCCTGCTCCTCGCGGATGGCACGCAGCAGGCTGTTGCGTTGCTGGAGCGTCCGGCCGTAGGTCGCGAGGTCGTCCGCGTAGGCCGGGAAGCGGGCGCCCGCGAGAGCATCCAGCGCGGCCCGGCGGAGCGACGGCGCGCCGATGACGAGGAGCATCTCCTCGGGCGCGAACAGGACGACGCGCAGGACCCGGCCCAGGGCCGTCGAGCGACGCCCGACCCCGTTGACCCGCACGCGCTTGCGTCCGCTACTCCCGTCCGCGCCGGATCGGGAGACCGCGACCTCCAGGACGTCGCCGCCGACCTTGCCCTCGACCCGGGCGAGGTCGTGCCCCCAGCGGATCAGCTCCCCGTCCGAGCTGGTCCGGTGCGAGCGGCCCCAGCCCAGCAGGACGATCGCCTCGAGGAGGCTCGTCTTCCCGGCGGCATTCGGCCCCACGACGAGGTGGGCGCCCGGCCCGAACGAGGCCTCCAGCGTGGCGTACCCGCGCAGGTCGAGCGCGGTCAGGGAGTCGAGCAGGTCAAGTCGTCCCGTGGACTACGAGGTCGTCCGGACCGGCATGACCACGTGGACGTAGTGGTCGTCGCCGATCGGCTTGAACACGCCAGGCGACAGCGGCCCATTGAGCTCCAGGGCGAACTGCTCGGCCGAGACGTTGGTCAGGACGTCGGCGAGGTAGCGAGCGTTGAATGCGATCGTCGTGCCGTCGCCCTCGACCGCGGCCTCCACCTGGCCCACGTGGTCGCCGACCTCGGCGTTGGCGCTGACGGTGATCCCAGGCTCAGCGTCGCCCCCGATCTGGAGCTTCACGATATTGGCCGACTCGTGGGCGATGAGCGCCGCCGGTCGCACGGCCCGGAGGAGCTCCTCGCGGTCCAGGACGGCGCGCGTCGCATGGGTCTGGGGCATGACCTGCTGGTAGTTGGGGAACTGGCCATCGATGAGCCGGCTCACGAGATCCACGCCATCGAGATGGAAGAGGACCTGGTTGCGGCCGCTCGCGAGCACCACCTCGACGGGATCGTCGATGTCGGCAAGGACCCGGGCGAGCTCGTTGAGCGCTCGAGCCGGGATCACCACGCTGGTCTCGGGGACGGCATCCAGGATCGGGATCGTCTTGACGGCGATCCGATAGTTGTCCGCCGCCGCCAGGGTGAGCTGGTCGCCTTCGAACTTGGCCAGGACGCCCGTCAGGATCGGCCGGGCCTCGTCGCTCGCGGCCGCGAACGCGACCTCGGCCAGGGCACGACGCAGGACGTTCTGGGCGATCCGGGTCGTCGGGCGGTCGCCGGCCGTCTGGATGGCCGGGAACTCGTCGGCGTCGATACCCTTGATGTGCGTCTGGAATCGACCGGCCTTGACATGGAGCGTGTCGCCGGCCGCCACCTCGAGCTCGACCTTGTCGCCCGACGGCAGCGAGTTGACGAGATCGGTGAGCAGCTTCGCGGGGACCGTGACGGCACCGTCCTCGTCGATCTTGCCCGGCACCCAGTAGGTGATGCCGATCTCCAGGTTCGTGGCGGTCAACTTGAGGCCGGCGTCCTCGGTCTTGAGCAGAACGTTGGCCAGGACCGGAAGCGTGCTCCGGCTGGAGACGGCTCGACTGACGACGGACAGACCGCGCGCCAGGTTCTCCTGCATGACCGAAAGTCTCACGTCGGGTTCACTCCAGACTCGAATGCATCGCTCGGGGCCGCGGCGGGTCCACGGCAGGTCGGGTCGGACCGACGGGGTGGTCCGGAGCGATCCCGGCCGGGTCGCGGGATAGTTGGTGGGTATCTTCTCTCTATCTTCTCACTCCGTCATCACCATCATCATGGTGTGGACGGCGTGGACGGTGCCGTGTGGTCGTGCACGGCGCGACCGTGGACAGCCGGGGCGGGACGGTGGACGAGCCGCCGCCGTTCGGGGAGCCCCCCGGTGACGGCCGGTGGACGGACCGGTCCAGCGCCAGGCGAACGGACCCGTACAGACCGGACCGCCCACGCCGTATCGGTCCGTTGTCCACGGCTCCAGGGCCCTCGTCCACGTCCTGGAGGTGCGCGCGAAGGCCCGTGACGGACCAGGAGAAGCGTTCGGGACGACGGGCGACCACGGCACGACCCGGGCCGAACGACCCGGAACGACGCGGCGGGCGGCCGCGGTCAGTCGGCGTAGATGAGCTCGCGGACCGCGGCGATCTCCCGGCGCAGCTCGTCATTGACGGCGACCTCGCGGGTGATCTTGTCGCAGGCGTGGAGGACGGTGGAATGGTCCCGTCCGCCGAGCTCCGCCCCGATCCGGAGCAGCGAGACATCGGTCTCCTCGCGCATCGAGGAACATCGCGATCTGGCGCGGCATCACGATCGCCTTGTCGCGCTTCTGGCCCTGCAGCGCATCCATCGGCACGCTGTAGTAGTCCGAGACCGCTCGGGCGATCCGCTCCGGCGTGACCTGCCGCTTCTTGGGGTTGTAGAGCACGTTGGAGAGGACGGCCTGGGCGAGCTCGATGCTGATGGGCATCGCTCCCATGGACGCGTAGGCGACGATCCGGTTGAGGGCGCCCTCGAGTTCGCGGATGTTGCTGACGACCTTGCGCGCGATGAACTCGATGACGTCGGAGCCGATGGGGACCGCGCCCTCTTCCGCCTTGGCCCGCAGGATCGCGATCCGGGTCTCGAGGTCCGGCGCCGTCAGGTCCGCGATGAGGCCCCACTCGAAGCGGGAGCGCAGGCGCTCCTCGAGCGTGAGGATGGCCTTGGGCGGTCGGTCGGACGAGAGGACGATCTGCTTGCCGTCCTCGTGGATCGCGTTGAACGTGTGGAAGAACTCTTCCTGGGTCCGTTCCTTGTCCGCGATGAACTGGATGTCGTCGATGAGCAGCAGGTCGATGCGGCGATAGCGCGCCCGGAACTCGTCGATCTTGCCCTGCTGGATGCTCGTGATGAACTCGTTGGTGAACTTCTCCGACGTCGCGTACACGACGCGCTTGCGCGGGAAGCGGGCGATGACCTGGTTGCCGATCGCGTGCATCAGGTGGGTCTTGCCGAGCCCGACCCCGCCGTACAGGAAGAGCGGGTTGTACGCGTGGCCCGGGCGCTCGGCGACCGACAGGCTCGCGGCATGTGCCAGGCGATTGGCGGACCCGACGATGAAGTTGCGTGAAGGTGTAGCGCGGATTGATGTTGGTCGCGCCACCCTCGCCACCGACCCGCGTCGGGTTCGACGCGGACGTGCTGGCTGGCGGGCGGCGGAGGGGCCGCCGGGCCGGGCGCCACCACGCCGTCGTCCGGCGTCGCCATCGCGGCGGCCGGCCCGACCACGAACTCCACCTGGACGCTGTAGCCGACGATCCGGGCGAGCGTCTGGCTGATCAGCGACCGGTAGCGGGTCTCCAGCCAGTCCTTCGCGAACCCGTTGGGGACGGCGATCCGGAACCGCTGCTCCTCCACGTCCACGAGCTGCGTGTCGCGCAGCCACGTCTCGTAGTTGGCCGGAGACAGCGAGACCTGGAGTTCACCCAGGGCGGCTCGCCAGACCTGCTTCGCGTCCATTCGTTCGATGGGACCTTGGATAGTGGTTTGATGGGTCGATAGGTAAGGGCGGCTACGGAAGGTACGGTCGGGTGAGCCGGGTCGCGAGCGCTCTGGAACGCCCTTCCGACGATGCGGGTGACGCGGTCCCCGACGCCTCGATCCGAGGTCGTCCGAGGTCTCCCGCGAGCGTCCCGGCGCCGAGGGCCCGGAGAGGATAGCACCGCCGCGGACGGCGTCGCAAGGCGATTCTCCCATACTCCCATGGGGGTATCCGTGCATGGCGCCGCTCGGGGACCGTTCCGCGCCCCGCCGGATCGGCATCCTGGCGTTTGACACCCCTTCCGGGCGCGTCATATCATCCGCCGGACGAACGACGCGCCATGTGCCCTGTGGGGTGCCGGCGCGTTTGCGTGCCTTTAGGGGAAGACGGAACGACCGTCCCCGAGGCCGGATGGAGAGGATCTCAGGACACTCCCGATGAAGCAGACCTACCAGCCCAAGAAGCGCCATCGCGCCAAGGAACACGGTTTCCGCGCCCGCATGAGGACGACAGCGGGTCGCCGTGTCGTTGCTGCTCGGCGGGCTCGTGGTCGGAAGCGACTGACGGCCTGACCACGGATCGCGGCCCAAACCCGCCGCGAGTCGTGATGCTTTCCCGCCCGCAGGACTTCGCGGCGATCCAGGGTTCGGGGACCACCAAGTCCCACCCCCTGTTCACCGTCCGGTTCGTGCGGACCGATCTCGAGACGACAAGGTTCGGCCTGTCGACCGGCCGCCGGCTTGGCGGAGCGGTCGTCCGCAACCGGGCTCGCCGGCGACTCCGCGAGGTGCTCAGGGTGATGGCGCCCTCGTTCCAGCCTGGCTGGGACGTCCTCATCATCGCCCGGCCCGCGATCGTCGAGGCCGACCACGACGCGCTGGTCGGAGCGCTGCAGCGGACACTCGTCCGGGGCGGCGTCATCGAAGGAGCCACACCGTGAAGCGGATCGGGATCGGGTTCATCAAGTTGTACCGGATCGTCGTTCGCGTGGCTGCCGCCTTCCTGTCGGTTCGAGCCGACGTGCTCGCACTACACCGAACAGGCGATCATGAAATACGGTCTCTTGAAGGGAAGCTGGATGGGTGCGAAGCGCATCGCCCGCTGCCACCCATGGAATCCGGGCGGGTATGACCCGGTCCGCTAGCGAGGCGCCGCGCTCGTGACCCTTTCGCCGACCTTGCGCCGGATCGGTCCCGCGCTGCTCCTGATGATCCTCCTGGCGATGGTCGTCGCCGCCTGCGTCCCGGGCTCCGACGCCGATCGGCTCCGGCGAGCCGCCGCTCCCTCGCCCACGCCGGCGCCGCCGCTCGAGCCGGCCAAGCCCGGCGTCGACCCGGTCAGCACCATCGCCTGGTTGTTCACCCCGATCTTCCAGTCGATGTTCATCATCCTGATCGCGGTCTACCAGACCCTCGAGAACCTCGGGCTGCCGTGGGCCATCGCCATCGCGATCGTCGTCCTCACGCTCATCGTGCGCGCGATCCTGATCCCGCTCTATCGCAAGCAGCTGGTCTCCCAGCGCCGGATGCAGCTCATCCAGCCGGAGCTCAAGGAGGTCCAGAAGCGCTACAAGGGCGATGCCGTGAAGGCGCGGGTCGCCCAGCAGGAGCTCTTCAAGGAGCGCGGCATCAACCCACTCGCCGGGCTGCCTGCCGCTGATCCTGCAGCTCCCGCTGCTGTTCATCATGTATTCGGTCATCCAGAACGGCCTGACCAACGTCGACCCCTCGGCGATGCTGACGGTCTTCGGGGTCCAGGTCGTCGATCTCCAGTGCACCAACCTCAACGCCGCGGGCGTGCCAGACGCCGCCCTTGGCCCGTGCATCGACTCGGTCGTGCCGATCCTGGGCGACATCGCGGTCCCCCAGGCGTTCTTCCACATCGCCGGCTTCGGGCTCAGCATCCTGGCCATCATCTCGGCGCTGCTGCAGCTCGTGCAGTCGCGGATGATGCTGCCGGCCGCCGACCCGGCCAATGACGACCCCAACGCCAGGATCCAGCGCCAGACGATGCTGTTCCTGCCGCTCATCTCCGTCGTCTACGGCGGCTTCCTGCCGGCGGGCCTGTTCATCTACTGGATCACGGCCACGATCTTCTCGATCATCCAGCAGTACCTGATCGTGGGCTGGGGCTCCATGTTCCCGGTCTTCGGCTGGACCCCGGCCTTCGCGACCACCCACACCCCGCGGTTCCCGGTGGAGATGCCACCGCCACCCGATCCAGAGAAGCGAGCGGCCATCCTGACCGACGCGGACAAGAAGACGACGGCGGAGAAGACGATCCGTCATCGCGAACGCGGCCGCCAGGGCCGACGAGGGAGACGACGCTGACATGAGTGCGTACAAGGAATTCACCGGCAAGACCGTCGAAGAGGCGCTGCGGGCCGCCCGCGACGAATTCGGAGCGGGGCTCAACGACCTCGACTTCGAGATCCTGACACCGGGCAGCCGGGGGGTCCTGGGCATGGGCGCCGAGCCCGCCCGGATCGTCGCCGCGCCCCGCGAGGCCCTGGGCGGCGCCGCCCCCAAGCGCGAGGCTGCGGCCGCGACGCCGTTGCCCGCCCCGGCCCACGATCGACCGGCCGCCGCGCCACGACGACCGGCCGCCCCGCCGGGACGATCGACCACCGCGCCGTGATGACCGGCCTCGCGACGACCGTCCGCGCGACGATCGTCCGCGCGAGGATCGGCCGCCGCGCCGCGACGATCGGCCGCCCGCCGGGACGATCGACCCCGCGCCGGGATGACCGCGGCCCGCGCCGTGGGACCGCCGTCGACCTATCGGCCTCGGAAGCGGCCGAAGTGGCCGCCGCGCGTGGTTCGCTGGCCGCCGAGCGTGCCGAGCTCGAAGCCTCCGAGGCGTCGCCGGAGGCGCTCGCCGCCGGACAGCGCATCCTCGAGACCCTGATGGGTCACCTGGGGTTCGACGCCCGGGTCGAGGTCGCCGCCGGCGAGACCAGCCGGCTCAACGTCGTCGCCCAGGGTGATGACCGCGACGCCCTCGGGGCCCTCATCGGCCGCAAGGGGGAGCGCCTCTCCGCCCTCCAGCACCTCGTCAATCTGATGCTCTCGAAGGAGATGGGCGCGTGGACCCGCGTCCTCGTGGACGTGGAGGACTATCGCGGCCGACGGGAGCGCCAGCTGCGCGAGCTCGCCGAGCGGGCCGCCGCCCGCGTCGCGGAGACCGGCAAGATGCTCCAGCTGGAGCCGATGCCGGCGCTCGAGCGCCGCTGGATCCACCTGACCCTGCGCGATGACCCGAACGTCGTCACGCAGTCCATCGGCGAGGAGCCGAATCGACGCGTCGTCCTCGTCCCCCGCGGGGGCTGACCGCTCGTCCACGTCACTCGGGAAGGGTCTCCAGCGTCTTCTGGAGGCCCTGACCCCCATCGGTGGCGCCGGATCCGACTGCTAGGATTGCCGCTCCCATGACGACCGCCACGCCCGAATCCATCGGCCTGACGCAGGAACCGCGACGCCCGTCCGTGCGCGTGCGGTTCTTCGTCGCGTTCCTCGTGGGCCTGATGGCCGCGATGGCCCTGGGCGTCGGCGTCATGTATGCCTACGGCCAGCAGTACGCCGGCCGCGTGCTGCCGGGCGTCGTGGTGGGCAGCGTGGACCTGTCGGGTCTCGACAGCGCGGCCGCGACGGAGCGGCTCCGTGCGCAATACGGCAGCCTGTCCGAGGGCGAGGTCGTCCTGGCCGGTCCGGACGGCGACATCGTGATCCCGTACGCGGAGTTCGGCCGCCGCGCCGACCTCGAGACGATGGTCGCGGAGGCCCTGGGCGTGGGGCGCGCCGGCAACCCGGTCGACCGGGTCATCGCCGATGCGCGGACCGCCCTGCACGGCGTCAGCCTTCCGCCCGCGCGTCACGTTCGACGCGGACAAGCTTGGCCAAGCGGATCACCGGTCGGCTTGGCCTGCTCACCCAGGACCCGGTCGATGCCACGATCACGACGACCGAGCGAGGTCACCTTCAAGCTCTCGCCGAGCAAGGACGGGCGCCGGGCCGACGCCTCCCAGCCCATCGCCCAGGCCGTCGCGGTGCTCGGCGAACTCGACGCCCCGTCACGGCTGGAGCTCGCCGTTCCGGTCACCGCCATCGAGCCGGCCGTGACCACCGCCGAGGCGACGCAGGCGCTCGACGCCGCCAACCGCATGACCGCGAAGATCAACATCGAGACCGACAAGCCCCAGTCCATCTCGGCCAAGAAGCTCCGTGGCTGGGTCACCTTCGCCCAGACCGCGGACGGTGGGTACGCCCCCTCCATCGATACGACGGCCCTGCCGGACACCATCAAGAAGCTCGCGAAGAAGATCGACAGGGCGCCCATCAATGCATCGTTCAAGTCGTCCGGCGGGCGGATCACCGGTGTGCGGCCCAGCCGCGACGGCCACAAGCTTGACGTCGACGCCACGACCGCCAAGGTCCAGGACGCTCATCGCCGCGCGGGCGGTCCGCCCGGTGGCCATCTCGATCGAGCCGACGCTGAAGGTCACCAAGCCCGCGCTCACGACCGCCGAGGCCCAGGCGGCACGGCCCAAGATGAAGCGGATCTCGCGCTGGACGACCTACTTCCCGCTGACGATCAAGAACGGGTTCGGGGCCAACATCTGGATCCCGGCCCGACTCATCGACGGCTATACGGTCGCCCCCGGCGAGACCTTCGACTTCTGGGACGCCGTGGGACCCGTCACCCGGGCCAAGGGCTACAAGCAGGGCGGCGCGATCATCAACGGCCGGACCGAGCCCCAGGGCGCGCTGGCCGGCGGCATCTGCTCGTGCTCCACCACGCTCTTCAACGCGGCGCTCCGGGCCGGGCTATGAGATGGGCGCCCGACGGAATCACTACTACTACATCGACCGCTACCCGCTCGGGCTCGACGCGACCGTCTTCATCAGCGCGTCGGGGTCGCGGCAGACGATGTCGTTCACGAACGACACCAAGTACCCGCTCATGATCCGCGGTCGGGGCTGGAACGTCGGCCAGTCGGGCTACGTCCGCTTCGACATCATCAGCGTCCCGACCGGTCGCAAGGTCAGCATCGCCACCGGGTCGCGCCGGAATTACCGCCGCGCCACGGACACCGTCCAGTACACCTCCAGCCTGGCCCCCGGCGTCCGCGAGCGGGTGGAATACCCGGTCGATGGCTTCCAGGTCACGGCGGTCCGCACCGTCCGCGACAAGGGCGGCAAGGTCATCCACCGCGACACGTACTACTCGAACTACTCGCGGGTCACCGGGATCACCCTGGTCGGCAAGGGCACGGCCAAGTAGCCCTCGCCCTCAGCCTGGTTCGGCCGCGTCGTCCGTCGAGCCGCCCGTCCCGAATGCGCCCGCGGCGCGCAGGCCGTCGATCTCCTCGTCGCTGAAGCCCGCGCTCCGGAGCACGGTCAGGCCATCGGCGCCCATCGCCGGACCCCGGCGGTAGTCGGGGGCGAAGCCACCCAACGCCAGGGGCAGCCCGACGGATCGGACGGACCCGAAGGCCGGATGGTCGTACTCCGCGAGCATGCCGCGCGCCCGCAGCTCCTCGACCTCGAGCGCCGCCTCCATCGAGCGCACCGGCGCGATCGGGATCCGGCCGCGCAAGGCGTCGAGCCAGGCGCCGGTCGAGCGCTCCGCGAATCGGGCCGGACAGGATCGCCAGGAGCGCCTCCCGGTGTTCGCGGCGCGCCTCGAAGTCGGTGAAGCGCGGGTCGTCGGCGAGCTCGGCGAGGTCCATCCCGGCGACCATCACCCGGAAGAACTTCTCCTTGGGTGTGGCGATCGCGATATGGCCGTCGGCGGTCGCGAAGAACTGGAACGGGCACGACGCTCGGATGGCCCGACATCGACTGGCGCTCGGTCACGAACCCGCTCGAGAGGAACCAGGTGGCCGGGTAGCTCAGCATCGCGAGCGCCGAGTCGTACAGGTTCGTGTCCACGTCCCGGCCCAGCCCCGTCCGCCTCGCGTCGAAGAGCGCCACCATGAGCCCGAGGACGGCGGTGAGGCCGGCGATGTAGTCGGCCAGCGAGAGGCCGCTCTTGGTCGGCGGACCATCCGGCGCGCCGGTCAGGGACGCCCACCCGGACTCCGCCTGGATGAGCGCGTCGTAGCCGGGCAGCCGCGCGTCGGCACCGGTGCGGCCGTAGCCGGTCAGGGCGACGCACACGATCGCCGCGTTGACCTTGCCCAGGACGTCGTAGGTCAGCCCCAGGCGCTCCGGCTGGTCGCCACGCAGGTTGCTGAACACCGCGTCGCGCGGTCGCGACGAGTCGCTCGAAGACCGCCCGCCCGGCCGTCGACTTGAGATCGAGGGCGATGCTCCGCTTGCCCCGGTTGAACGCCTCGAAGAACAGGCTGTCCGTACCGACTCGCCCAGGCGGGATGTAGCGCGAGACGTCGCCGCCGGTGCCCGGGTCCTCCACCTTGATGACCTCGGCGCCCGAGGTCGGCGAGGTACAGGGTCCCGAACGGCCCGGCTCCGTACTGCTCGACGGCGATGATGCGGACCCCGGCGAGCGGAGCGGCGCGGTCGGCGCGGTCGGCGCGTGCGTCCGGCGGCGGAGCGGGTGCGGCGTCGTCAGAGGGTGACATGGGCCTCGCGGTGGGCGTCGGATGCACGCGGCATCGACGGGGCGGTACCGTTTCCAGTTACGATTGCGACCTCGGATGGTGGCACCGCCGTCCGGCGTCCGTCAACCACGACGCCACTCGCCTGCCTGAGGTCCCCCGGATGCCGCTGACGATCGAATCGATCGAGACCATCCCGATCCGCGTCCCGCTGCCGTTCACCTACAAGGGCAGCTACTACAAGATGCGCAACCGGTGCACGATCATCACGCGGATCCGGACCGCCGAGGGCATCGTCGGCGAGGCCTACAACGCGGACGAGGACGAGCCGCTCCAGTCCGAGATCCTGTCGATCCTCCACGACGAGCTCGTCCCCGCGGTCCTCGGGCTCGACGCGTTCGGCGACCGAGCGGGTCTGGGAGGCGATGCTGCCGGCCACGTTCGACCAGCTTCGGCCGCGCTGGTACGCCATGCAGGCGATGGCCTGCATCGACACGGCCGTCTGGGACGCCGTCGGCAAGGCCATGGGCCAGCCCCTCTGGCGGATCTGGGGCGGCTACCGCGATCGGCATCCCGATGATCGGGATCGGCGGCTACTACATCCCCGACGACGAGAGCTCCAAGGGCCAGGAGATCGAGCGCGAGATCGACTTCTTCCAGCGGCGAACACGGCATGGTCGGCATGAAGTTCAAGATCGGCGCCGAGCCGCCGGTGGTCGACGCCGCCCGCCTCGCCCGGGCCCGGCGGCACGCGGGTGACGACTTCCTGTTCGTCGTCGACGCCAACCAGGGCTACACGGTCGCCGAGGCGCTCGACGTTCGTCGCGGCCGTCCGCGCCGAGGGCATCGCCATCCGCTGGTTCGAGGAGCCGACCCGCTGGCACGCCGACTTCCGCGGCCTGCGCGACGTCCGGATGCGCGGCAACGTGAACGTGGCCGCCGGGCAGAGCGAGATCAGCCGGGTCGGCATGCGCGAGATGATGGCGGCGGGCGCCATCGACGTCTGCAACTACGACGCGTCGTGGGGCGGCGGGCCGACCGAGTGGCGACGCATCGCCGCGCTGGCGTCCGCCTTCGACGTCCAGCTGGGCCATCACGAAGAGGCCCAGGTGGCGTCGCCATCTCCTGGCCTCGCAGCCCCATGGCACGTACGTCGAGGCCTTCTCGCCGGCCCGCGACCCGATCTTCTGGCAGATGATCGAGAACCGGCCGGCGCTCGTGGACGGCCAGTTCCGCCTGCCCGAGCGGCCCGGACTCGGCTGGGTGCTGGACGAGGCCTTCATCGAGCAGGTACCGCGTCGACCGCTGACGGCGTCGCCGTCGCCAGCCTCGTGCTGGGCTCGACGGCGGTGGGTCAGTCCCGCAACGGCACCCACGGCGGCGGCAATGCCCCCAGCCACGGGGCGACGGCCGGCAGATCGCCCGGTCGATGCACGCCGGGCGGTGCGGCGATCGCCCGGGGCAGGCCGTTCGACGATCATGGCCGCGGTGGACAGCAACGCCCGGCAGCCCGGATCGACGGTCACCGTGAGGCCGTGGCGACCCTCGAGCTCGATCCGGTCGGTCGGGGTCAGGCCGGCGGCCGGTGGATCGACGTGGAGGGTCATCGACACCTCCAGCCAGGGCTGACCGTCGAACCAGCCCGTCGCCCGCTGGTCGGCCCCGGCGGTCCGCCCAACGGCGATGACGGCGCCATCGGGGAGGGTGATCGGGAGCTCGGCGAGGATCGGCTCGGAGGCGACCTCCACCCGCTCCAGCTCGCGACCCATGGCCGTGGCGAGGATGCGCAGGCTCTCGGGGAACCCCGCGTGCCCGACGATGGATCCGTCGGCAAGGCCGCCGGCAAACGCCTCGGGCGTGACGTCGATGCCGAGCGAGGCCCGGACCCGCGGGCCGAACACGCTCACGTCCACGATCCTCCGCGCTCGCAGCCGCTCCACGTCCCAGGCCAGGCCGGTCAGCGTGAGCGGCCACAGGTCCAGCACGAAGCCGGGATTGGCGCCGGTCGCGACGATGGGGATCTGGTACGTGTCGGCGAGCGCAAGGATCCGTGCGGCCGCCGGCGAATCGGCCGCCCGGATGAAGGCGAGGTCCTCCGCCGTGCACACGATGGGGACGCCGCTCGGAGCGATCGCCTGGAGGACGGGCAGGACATCCACCAGCCGGGTCGAGGTCGCCACGATGACCACGTCGGGCCGGGTCGCGTACAAGGTACCCGCCAGGTCCGTGGAGCAACGCAGGGTGTCGGGTGCGCCGGGCACCCGCTCGGACGCCGGCTCGCCGTCGCGCCCTGGCGTGCGAACGACGATCCCGACGACCTCCAGCCAGGGCCGGGTGAGAGCCAGCTCCAGCACGGATCGGTTGGCCGATCCGAAGCCGACCAGCACCGCGCGGATGCGCCTCTGCCGCCCAGCCGCCGCGTGCGGGCCGGTCATCAGCCGAGCTCCGGCGGGTCACCGGGCCGCAGGACGGGCATCCGCCCGGGCCGGCCGGCCAGCTGCATGAGCTGGATGTTGGCGCCGTCCGGGTCCCGGAGGTAGACGCTGCGTCCGCCACGGTACGGCCCGATCGGCAGGTCCATCGGCGTGCCGCTGCCTTCCACGCCCAGTCGCGCCAGAGTCGCCTCGATGTCCTCGACCGCGAACCCGAAGTGGGTCGCGCCGAAGTCCGTGCTGCCGCCCTGGACGGCGCCCTGGTCGAATCCGCGGAAGCTGACGAGCTCGAAGATCGCGTTGGTATGGGGGATCCGGAAGAACACCGCGTCGAGCTCCAGGCCGGGTGGCCGGCCCATGAGCCGGGCGACGTTCGCGGCATCCTCACCGCGCCACTCGACGCGGTCGATGGGCGGTCCGAACAGCTTCGTGTAGAAGTGGATGGAGGCGTCGAGGTCGCTCGCGACGACACCGATATGGTCGATCCAGAACATGGGGCGCTCCTAGGCGGGCAGGCTGAACAGGCGGGCCGGGTTGTCCACCGTCATGGTCGTCGTCGTCGTGCGATCGAATCCGCGCTGCCACATCCAGGGCACGACCTCGCCCAGGAGATGACCGTAGCCGTGGCCGCCGTAGCGGGCCAGGCGGTGCTTGGTGCAGATGTCCTGCGAGAGCAGGATCCTTTCGCCGTAGCCGGCGTCGAGGAGGGTGCGGACCTGGTCCAGGCGCTGGGCGTCGCTGAGCGTCGCCATCGTCGGGTCGAACGGGTAGTACGAGGACTCCAGCCCGAAGCAGTCGAACTCGAGGTAGACGCCCGACCGGGCGAGCTCCAGCAGCCCGGCCGGATCCGTGATCGTCCGGTCCACGTGCGCGATGACGACCCGGTCCAGGTCGGCGCCGTGGTCGTCCAGCAGTCGCAGGATCTCGCGGGGCGCGGCCGGGTGGCGGCCCGGGTGGACCATGACGGCCGCCCCGGTGTCGCGCTGGACCTGCGCGGCCGCGAGCAGCGCGACCCGCTCGCGGTCGTCGATGGGCCAGACGCAGCCGATCTCGCCCAGGAAGCCGGGCCGGATGCCGGTCGTGCCGACCCCGTCCTGCCACTCGGTGAGCCAGCCGTCGGCGAGGGCGTCGGCGTCGAGGCCCGCGATCTCCAGTGGATGGGTCGACGCCACGTAAGCGCCCGCACCCATGACGATGTGCCGGCCGCTCGCGACCGAGATCCGGGCGAGCGCCGCCGGGTCGCGCCCGATGCCCGGGACCGTGGCGTCCACGACGGTCCGTCCCCCGGCCGCGGTGAGCGCTGCGAGTTCGGCGATGGCCAGCGCCTCGTCGTCGAGGAGCAGGTTGTCCGCGTTGCTGGTCCAGTGCCGGCGCACCCAGCCGAGTTCGGCCAGGGTCAGCGGCGCATGGGCGCGCACGCGGTCCGCCGCCGCGTCGGGCTCCACGAACGACGGGTTGGCGATCAGCAGGTGCTCGTGGGCCAGGGTGGGGCCGAGGTCGGTCGCCGGGATCGGTCCCAGGACGGTGCGCACGACGCGCCCGTCGAGCGTGTCGGTCACCACGTCGCGCCGACGGTCAGGCCGGGGCGGCTGCGCCGGCGGCGGGCGCCACGTTGTGGCGCTCGAGCCGCGTGACGGCCCGGGCCAGCGCCTCGACGTCCTCGTGGTTCATGACGATCAGCGGGTCGGAGAGCCGCCCCTCGGAGACCACGTAGACGAGGTCGGCGGCCTCGAAGACCTCGGGCATCTCCGTGCAGAAGATGATCACCGCGTGCCCGTCGCTGGCGTACGTCGCGCATGAGCCGGTAGATCTCGCGCTTGGAGCCGATGTCCACGCCCCGCGTCGGCTCCTCCAGCACGAGGACCTCGGGCCGCTTCACGATGGCCGCGGCGATCGCGACCTTCTGCTGGTTGCCGCCCGAGAGCGAGCGGATGGGCAGATGGACGGACGTCGCCTTGACCCGGAACTGCTCGCGCAGCTCGTGCGCGATCTGCGAGCATCCGTCCGCGTCGCAGCGCGCCCAGCCCGGTCGGTGATCTCGCGCTCCAGCCGCGAGACCATGTTGTCGCCGATGGTCAGGTTGGCGAACAGGCTCGCCTGTCGATCGGCTGAGACGAAGGCTGGTCCCCGCGCCGACGCCGCTGGCCGCCGTCCGTGGCCGCGATCTCGATGTGCCCGGTGCTCCGCTCGAAGCCGGCGATGGAGCGCACCAGCTCACGCGCGCCCGAGCCCTCGACGCCGACGAAGGCGACGATCTCACCGGCCCGGACGTGGAGGTCGATCGCCGTGGAACTCGCCGCCGGCGTGGGTCCAGTCCGTGAGGCGCAGCGCCGGTCGCCGCGTCCTCGCCGAGATGGACGGCGATCTGCTCCTCGGGCTCGCGCGTCGGCCTGCCCGACTGACGAGCTCGGCGGCGATCCCCTCCTGGGTCAGCGCGTCGCCCTCGAGCACGCCGGTGCAGACGCCGTCGAGGATGATGGCGACCCGGTCGGCGTGCTCCGCGAGCTCGGCGAGCCGGTGCGACACGAGGATGACCACGTGGCCGGCGTCGGCGAGCAGCGTGCATGCGCCGGAAGAGGTCGCTCGACTCCTCGTCGGTGAGCGCGGAGTTCGGCTCGTCGAACAGGAAGACGCGCGCGTCGCGGGCGAGCGCGCGCCCGATCTCGTCCGCTGCCGGACCGCCAGGGGCACGCTGCCCGAGCGGCACGATCGGCGACGTCGAGGATGGCGAGGTCCGCCAGCAGCGCGCGCTCCTGCGGCGTCGAGGCCGCGGACGCAGCGCGCGCGTGCCCTCGCGGCCGACCATGAGGTTCTCGGCGACCGTGAGGTTCGGGAACAGCTGCGGCTCCTGGTGGACGACCGCCACGCGGTCGCGGTCGGTCGGCGGGTCCCACGGCTGCGCCGTCGAGCTCGGATCTCGCCCGTCGTCCGCGGCTGGTCTCGCCGGCGAGGATCTTGATGAGCGTGCTCTTGCCGGCGCCGTTCGGGCCGGCGACGCCGAGGATCTCGCCCGGCCGGGCGTCGAGGTCGAGGCCGTCGAGCGCGCGCGTGTCGCCGTACCACTTGCGCAGCCCGCGGATGCCGCAGGCCGCGCACCCGGCGCTGACAGCGTCGGCCCCGGTCGGCGTCGGACGCGGCCGTCGTCGCGTCGGTCATCGACGCAGGCTCTGCGGTGAAGCGGTCGAGCACGACCGCCGCGATCGTCACCGCGCCCGACACGAACTGCTGCAGGTACGAGCCCGCCGACAGCAGCGCGAGGCCGTTGGCGATGATCGCCAGGAGGAGCGCGCCGCTGAGCGTCCCGATGGCCGTGCCGCGGCCGCCCGACAGGCTCGCGCCGCCGATGATGACCGCCGCGAAGACCGGGAACAGGAGGCGACAGCCCGGCGTTCGGCTGGGTCGAGCCGATGAAGGAGAAGTCGAGCATCGCGGCGAGCGGCGGCCAGGCATCGACACAGATGATGAACGCGACGAACTTGTACTTGCGGATCGGCAGCCGGGCCAGCTCGGCCGCGGCGGGGTTGCCGCCGATGGCCTTGAGCCGGAAGCCGAACAGCGAGCGGCTCAGCACGAACCCGATGACGAGGGCCACGCCGATCATCCACAGCGCCCTGCATCGGGATGCTCGAACGGGCAGGTCCTGGTTGGACGAGCGCCGAAGAACGCAGTCGACCTCGCTCCTGGGGCACGACCTTGCCCGTCCGGTGGGTAGGCCGGATTGAGGGTCGCCGTGTTCGACACGAGCAGGGTCATCCCGAAGATGAGCTGGCCCGTGCCGAGCGTGACGATGAACGAGGGGATCTTGACGCACCGTCACCAGGAAGGCGTTGATGCAGCCCGACGACGACGGCGGCCGCGAAGGCGAGCAGGATGGCCAGCCAGATCGGCCAGCCCCAGACGATCCAGGCGACGGCGATGAGGGTCGCGGCGAGGCCGTACATGTAGCCGAACGAGAGGTCGATCTCGCCGACCACGATGACCAGCGTGAGCCCGAGCGCCACGATGGCGATCGTGCTCATGGAGCGCATGACGCCCGAGGGCGTTGGTGAACGTGACAGGAACGTGTTCGGCTTGCTGAGCAGCGGTGAAGACGACGATGACGATGAGGATCGCGATCAGCCAGGCCGCCGACGCGGAGGCCGGCGGCCCGCGCGCGGCCGGACCAGCGCGTCCCCGGTCGACGCGGCCGCGACCGGCGGGGAGGGCGGCATCGCCGTGCGCTGTTGTCGGCCATCCCGGTGGCTCGCTCCTCGGCGGATCGGCGCGCGTCGACAACGAAGCGGGCCGGACGGCGAGGTGCTGCCTCGCGCCGTCCGGCCCGGGTCAGCGTCAGGACCGGTCGATCAGCCGCCCGAGATCTTCTCGAAGTCCTCGCGGGCCTGCGACGACGTTCTCCTGTCGTGACCGGCTTGCAGCTCCTGCGTGTTCGGGCAGGATCTTGCCGTTCTTGAGGAACTCGGCGCAGGCGAGCGCGCCGAAGCCCGCCTGGTCGCCCCACTGCTGGTCGAGCGCGACGATCTGCGTGCCCGCCTCGACGGCGTCGAGCTGACCGATGCTCACGTTCCAGCCGATGGTGAAGACCTTGCCCGTCGTTGCCCGAGTCGGCGATGGCGCGGGCGGCATGCTCGGCGCCGATGTCGACGTTCTCGATGACCTGGACGTCGGGGTTGCCCTGGATGAACGCCTTGTAGGCGTCATAGGTCGCCGGCCGGGTCGTAGGTCGTCGCGAGCGCCGTTGCGTCGCGTCGTTGACGAACGTCGCGTCCGGGATGGCTTCCTTGATGCCCGTCGATGAAGCCCTGCATCCGGCCCTGCGCCCAGTTCTGGGTCGGGTCGCCGCCGGAGACGGCGAAGACCTTGAAGTCGTTGCCGTTGGCCTTCATCCAGTCGACGACGATCTGCGCGGCCTGGCGGCCTTCCTTGTTGGAGATCTGGGTGAAGTTGGTGAGCTCGTTGCCGTTCGACTCGACGCCCACCGTGAACACCGGGATGCCCGTCGGCCATGATGTCGTTGACGATCTTGGTGAAGGCGTTCGTCGCCGGTGGACTGGATCGACAGGCAGTCGATCAGGTCCGGCCTTGAACAGCGCATCGATCTGGGCGATCTGCTCGTTCGGAGTCCTGGAGCTGCCGAGGCGGGCGCCATGGCCGTGCCGTTCAGCTGCGGCAGGATCTTCTGGGCCTCCGGCAGGCTCCGCTCGTAGCCCGCGGCGTACTGCGGCGAGAAGAGCGGGATGGCCGTGGAGCCGTACGAGAAGACGTAGTTGATGGGCTCGCCCTTGGCGAGCTTGTCCGCGACCCGCGGGTTCAGGGTGAACGTCGATCCGTCCTTGAGGGTCCCGGTCAGGGGCAGGCCTGCCGCCGCCGAGGGGGCCGCGGCCGATGCCGCTTCGGATGGCGCCGCCGCCGATGGGGCGGCCGCCGATGCCGCGGTGCTGGGGGCGCTCGACGCACCGGTCGAGCTACAAGCTGCCAGGAGCAGCGTGGCTCCTGTCAGGAGCGCGACGGCGCCCTTTGATCCGATCCGCATGGGTCCGCTCCTCCATAGGATGTTCGGTTGCGACTGGGGTGCGCCTCCTCCCAAGGCGCGGTCAGTATCGTTTCCAGCCGCAACGCTTGTCAACGTTACTGGAAACCATTGTCGTGCCCGGCCGGCGACCCTCTGGAGGGACCCCTCAGCCGCGGTCCCTCACCACATCACCAGGCCGCCGGTGTAGTTGATGGCCTGGCCGGTCATGTAGCCGGCCTCGTCGCTCAGCAGGAACCAGATGGTCCCGGCGCACTCATCGGCCGACGCCGGCACGTCCCAGCGGCACCGTCTTGTTGCGGGCCGTCGAGAGCTCCTCGACCGTCATGCCGCGTTTGGCCGCGACGTCGGCCAGGACCTTGTCCTGCATCGGGGTATCGATGATGCCCGGACAGATGGCGTTGACCCGGACCCCGTTGGGAGCGAAGGCGTAGGCGAACGAGCGCGTGATCGACAGGACGGCCGTCTTGGACGAGGCGTAGACGGCGGCCTCGGTGGTGGTCGCGAGCTTGGCAGAGCGACGACGAGAGGTTGACGATCGCCGCCACCCGAGGGGATCGTCCGCCCGATCCGCGACACGAGGTCCCAGGTGGCTTCGACGTTGATCGCATAGATCTCGCGCAGGTCGCTGACCGTGAACTCGAGGATCGGCTTGAGCCGGATGATGCCCGCCGCATTGACGAGGTAATCGACGCCGTCCCCTTCGGCGACCAGCCGGTCCCGATCGGCGTCGACGGCAAGGTTGCCGACGAACGGGGTGGCGCCGGCCGCGACCACGGGTGCCAGGCCCGCCTCGTTGATGTCGGCGGCCACGACCGCGATCCCCTCGCGCAGGAGCCGGTGCGCCACGGCCTGGCCGATCCCGCTCGCCGCGCCCGTCACGACGGCTCGTTTGCCCATCGTCATGCCTGACCTCCAGCCGCTGTCGCGCCGCGGCCTTCCCCAGCGAAGGCGGGCTCGGTATCCTCACCGGAAACGGTTGCAATGATATCGACAACGACGCCCGCGGCGTCGCGGCTGGAGGGTGCGCCATGACCGGACGGTTCGATGGACGGGTCATCCTCGTGACCGGTGGGGCGCGCGGGATCGGCGCGGCGATCGTCCGGCGCGCCGTCGCCGAGGGCGCCCGGGGCGTGGTCGCGGACCTCGGTGATCCCGACGAGCCCCTGGACGGCGTGCGCTACGTGCACGCCGACGTCACGGACCGGGCGTCGGTCGAGGCCCTGTTCGCCTCGGTGGCCGCCGATGAAGGCGGGGTCGACATCCTGGTGAACAACGCCGGCATCCAGCGGGTCGGGCTGACCGAGACCTTCGATCCGGCCACCTGGGAGACGGTCATCCAGACCCACCTCATGGGCACCTTCCACTGCAGCGCGCTGGCGATCGCCTCGATGCGCCAGCGTGGCGGCGGCGCCATCGTCCAGATCGCGTCGGTGGCCGGCCTCATCGCGTTGCCCGGGCGCGGTCCGTACTCAGCGGCGAAGGCCGCGATGATGAGCCTGTCGCGGGTGATGGCCGTGGAGGTCGCCGAACTCGGGATCCGGGTCAACGCCGTGGCCCCGGGGATGACCAACACCGCGCTCGTGGAGCAGGGCGTGCGGGACGGATCGATCCGGATCGAGGGCATGCTCCACGAGATCCCGATGGGTCGACTCGCCACGACCGACGACATCGCGGCGACCGTCCTCTTCCTGGCCTCCGACGACGCGCGGTACATCACCGGTCAGACGATCGTGGTCGACGGCGGGTGGTCGATCCTGGGCATGCACGATCGACCCGATTGGTTGCGCGCCTCGATGTCACCCGAGCCGCGGGATCCCGGGTCGTCCGCCGGCTGACGCGCCCCGAGGCCACGGCGCGCCCACTCCTTCGCGCGTCATGCGCTCGACGCATGAGCCCAGCGTCGATCGGCTCCCGACGTTGCGAGGCATCGGGCGCGCGCGCACGGCCTCATGCGTGGGACGCGTGTCGTGCGACGGCGCTCGCGAGGAGACCGGTTCGGCGGGGGCCGTGACCCGGGACGTCCGGCGCGGGCGCCATTACGCCGGGGCTGGCGATCGACCCCCGGAACAGCGGCATCCCCTCGACCCCGACATCCACGCGCCAGAGACGGCCGTCCATCGGCGCGCTGGCCGGCACCTCGGTCAGGTCGCCGAAGTCGGTGATGATCAGCGAGCCCTCGTGGAAGACACAGTTGAGCGGCGCGCCCCCCGTCTCGAGCGAGTCCTTGAAGGTGCCGTCCGGCGCCAGGATGTCCACCGTGCCGCCCAGCACGGTGGTGATCCACAGGTCGCCATCGGCGGCGATCTTGAGGCCGTCGGGGATGTGCCCCTCGGGCAGCACCGCGATCTGCTCGGACGGCGAGCCCGGGCGCATGCGGTAGATGCCCCGCTCATATGACTCGACCCAGACGATCGAGCCGTCCGCCTCGGCGGTGATCCCGTTGGGGTAGGCCGCAGGGATGTTCTCGAGCAGGTGCCCGCTGCCGTCCGGCTCCAGCATGAAGATCCGGCCGGGACGACGGTCGTTGGGAAGGTAGTCGGCCGGGTCCGTGAAGTACAGACGGCCGTCGGCCGTGAAGGTCAGGTCGTTGGGTGCCTGGAGCGTGACGCCGTCCACGACCGAGACGAGCTCCTCGACCGTCCCGTCCGGCCACCCCTTCTGGATGCTCGGGCGGTTCATGACCTCCGCCCGCCACGCCCCGACGGTGCCGCCGTTCTGGGTGATGTACACGGCGCCATCGCTGCCCAGGAGACACGCATTGGGTCCGCCCCCGCAGACCACGTAGTCGTGCAGGCCGCGCTCCGGCGACCAGGCCATGATCTTGCTCGTGTAGGTCTCGACGAACACGATCCGGCCGTCGGGCAGGATGTCCGGCCCTTCGGGGTGACCCAGGCCCTCCGCGAGGGTGTCGATCGGTCGGCGCATCGGGTCCCTCCTGGTTCGGTGCCCCGGGCGGTCAGGCGCCCGGACGCTTCTGGAACAGCTCGATCGGATAGCCGTCAGGGTCCGCCATGTAGCACGCTGCGCGCGCCCTGGTTGGGCCCGACGGTGATGTCCACGACGTGCTCCGAGCGAGCCGCGAAACCGAGCGCCACCAGCCGGGCGTGCATGGCCTGGACATCGTCCACGTACAGGCACAGGTGCCCGGCCCCGTAGTCGCACGGCCGC
Source organism: uncultured Chloroflexia bacterium (assembly GCA_963724635.1). Taxonomy (GTDB): domain Bacteria; phylum Chloroflexota; class Limnocylindria; order Limnocylindrales; family CSP1-4; genus SPCO01. The sequence continues at coordinate 27,124 of CAVRVI010000009.1, read as the reverse complement.
GACGCCGCCGGGAATCGCTCGATGCCCACGTACTCCAGCAGCTCCACGAACCCGCCACCGGGGATGCGCAGGTACACCGCGCGGATGTGGTCGAACGCCAGCCCCAGCACGGTCTTGAGGTACGGCCCGTCCAGGATCCGGTCGAACTCCTGTTCCAGGCCCAGGCCGTCCTGGTAGAAGACCAGCGAGCGGTCCATGTCGCTGACGGTGATCCCGCCGTGGAAGAAGCCGGTCACGGCCGCCATGGATGGAACCTCCTCAGGCGTCGGTCGAGCGGTCGCTCGTCCGGGTCGCGACGGTATGGGCCCGGACGTAGTCCCAATCCAGCTCCACGCCGAAGCCGGGTCGTTCGGGCAGGGTGTAGCGGCCGCCCGAGATCCGGGTCGACATGTCGGACAGGCGCCAGAAGAACGGATCGCGCTCCTCGTCGAAGCACTCCACGAACGTGTGATCGGGCACGCTCGCGAGCAGGTGCGACGAGACCTGCGGCTCCTCGTGATGACCCAGCTGCACGCCGAAGGCCGCGGCCAGCCCGGCGGCCTTGCGCCAGATGGTCGGGCCGCCGGCCCACGAGGCATCGAAGTTGGACACGTCGATCGCGCCGGCCATGATCAGATTGCGGACGCCCGCGAGGGTCGTCTCGCTCTGGCCCGCGCACACAGGCAGACCCGTCTGGAAGCGGACGTCGCGCATCCAGCGCGCGTCGTTGGTCCAGCGGCACGGCTCCTCGAACCAGCGGATGTCGAGGTCCCACACGAGCCGCGCGAACTCGACCGCCTGTGCCCGGTCGTACCCCTGGTTGGCATCCACCATCAGGACGAAGTCGCGGCCGGCGGCCTCCCGCGCGACCCGGACGCGCGGCCGCATCCTCGACGGGTGTCTTGCCCCCGACCTTGAACTTCATCCCGGCGAACCCGGCCGCCGACGTAGTCTCGGATGAGGGACCCCACCTCGTCGATGGAGAGGTGGTAGTAGCCGCCGATGATGCTGATCGGGACGGCGTCCGTGACGCTCCCCCAGACCCGATGCAGGGGCAACCCGAGCGCCCGGCCGAAGACGTCCCAGATCGCCTCGTCCAGGCAGGCGATCGCCTGGAGGGCGAGTCCGCGATCGCGCAGGATGTCGTTGGTGGCAGGCTCCATCGCCAGCCAGGCGCCCTCCGGATCGGTCGCGCTCCGGCCGAACAGCCGAGGTGCGAGCTCGTCGTGGATGATCGCGACGATGATCGACTGCTCGACGTCCGTATCGCCCGTGTAGATCTCCGAGACCAGGCCATCCGCCGTGTGCAGCCGCGTCACGATCGTGCAGCGGTTGTCCATGCTGTAGGCACTACCGGAGAACCGCCGACCGAGCGGCGCGCGCATCGCGATCGTCTCGATGCGATCGATGACCAGGGCGCCCCGGTCGAAGACCCGTGCCTCGGCCGGCGACGAGGCGGGCACGGTCAACGCCCGACGCTCGCCCTGGCGGCCGCGACGATGCCCTCGACCGACGGCAGGACCTCGTCCTCGAGCGGTGGGGTGTACGGGATCGGCAGGTCGTCGGGCAGGCTGATCCGCCGTGGCGTGCTGGCCCAGGCGATGCCGCCGATGGTCAGCTCACTGACGACGGTCGCGCCCCAGCCGGCCGCGTGGACCTGCTCCTCGGCGATCACCAGACGCCCCGTCTTCTCGACCGAGGTCCGGACGGTCGGCAGGTCCAGGGGACGCAGCCAGCGCAGGTCGATGACCTCGGCGTCGATGCCGTCGGCGGCCAGCTGCTCGGCCGCGGCCAGGGCGCGTTCGACCATGAGCAGCGTGGCTCACGATCGTGACGTCGCTGCCCTGGCGAACGACGGCGGCCTTGCCGAGCTCGGCGATCACGCCGCGGTCGACCGGGCCCTTGCGGCCGTACAGGCCCTTGTGCTCGTAGAAGATCGACCGGGTTCGGGTCGTCGATCGCGGCGCGCAGCAGGCTGTAGGCGGAGCCCGGCGAGCTCGCGGTCACGACGCGGAGCCCCGGCAGGTGCATGAACCAGCTCTCGCCGGTCGCGCTGTGCTGCGTCCCGAACCGACCGGTCGCCGCCGCTGATGGAGCGGACCGTCACCGGCACCGAGGTCTGGCCGCCGGACATGTAGCGGTACTTGGGCAGCTGGTTGACGATGGCGTCGCCGGCGGTCGGGAGGAAGTCGGCGAACATGATCTCGACGATCGGGCGCATCCCGACGAGGCTCATGCCGAGGGCCACGTCGAGGAAGCCGTTCTCGCAGATCGGCGTGCTCCGGACGCGGCTCGAGGCCGTACTTCTCGGCGAGGCCGATGTTGGTCTTGAAGACGCCGCCGTCGGCGCTGACGTCCTCGCCGAGCAGGAGCACGGACGTCGTCGGCCGCCATCGCGTCGTCGAGCGCGGCGTTGATGGCCTCGCGATAGGTCAGCTCGGTCACGGCCTCGGCCGCGCCGGCCGGCGCGGCGTCAGTCAGCGTAGACATAGGGACGGGTCTCCTCGAGGGTCGGGTACGGGGCGGCCGCGGCGCGCTCGGCGGCGGCATCGATCTCGGCCTGGGTCTCGTTGCGGATCTCGACCGGGTCGTTGGGCCCGATGACCGCGTCCGCGATGAGCGACGGCGCCGAGGAGGTCGATCGGGTCGCGCGCCTTCCAGGCGTCCAGCTCACCGGCCGGCCGGTACTTGGCGGGGTCGGAGCGGGAGTGGCCGCGATAGCGGTACGTCTTCATCTCGAGCAGGGTGGGGCCCTCGCCGCGGCGGGCGCGCTCGACCGCTTCGCTCGTGGCCGCGTGGACGGCGTCGATGTCCTGGCCGTCGACGATGATGCCCGGGATGCCGAACGGATCGGCCCGGCGGGCGAGGTCGTCGATCGGGGTCGTCGTCCGGAGCGGGCTGTACTCGCCGTACAGGTTGTTCGTGATGATGAACACGACCGGGGCCGTCCAGATCGCGGCCATGTTGAGCGCCTCGTGGAACGTCCCGATGTTGGTGGCGCCGTCGCCGAAGAACGTCAGCGCGACGTTGGGCTTCCTCTGCATCTGGAAGGCCACGGCCGCGCCGACCGCGATCGGCAGACCGGCCCCGACGATGGCGTTCGCGCCGATGTTGCCCTTGCTGAAGTCGATGAGGTGCATCGACCCGCCGACGCCGCCGGAGCCGCCGCGTCGTCCGGCCCATGAGCTCGGCGAACGCGGTCTCCGGCTCCATGCCGAGGGCGAGCGCCTCGCCGTGGCCGCGATACGTGTTGGTCTGGACGTCGCCCGGCCGCATCGCGGCGATGGCGCCGACCGAGACGGCCTCCTGGCCCTGGCACAGGTGGGTCGTGCCCTGGATCTGGCCGGTCATGAACAGCTCCTGGACCTTCTCCTCGAAGAGGCGGATCCGGACCATGGTCCGATACCAGTCGAGGCGGTCGGGCGTGGGCGCTGGCAGTCATCGGGTGGCGAAGCCTCCGGGTGAAGGGCCGCCGGACCGACCCGGGATGAGGTCGCGTGGGCGGGCGGTACCGTTTCCAGTTTCGATTACATATCGTGGCATCCGGGCGCCGCGAATCGTCAACCTGAACGGCCCTCGCGCGCGGCCCGTGGATGCACCACCTGACGCCATGTGCTACCTTCCCTGAAACCGTTACTGGAACATCCACCGGCGCCTCGTTTGGGCCCGCCGATGCGCCCATCCGGGACGGACAAGGAGGATCGGATGACCGAGGGGAGACGGACCGACGTCCGGCGCAAGCGGGCGAGCATGCGCGAGGTCGCCGAACTCGCCGACGTCGCGATCTCCTCGGTCTCGCGGGTCCTGTCGGAGCATCCCGACGTCAGCGCCGAGATGCGCGAGCGCGTCCTGGCCGCCGTCGCGGAGCTGGAGTACGAGCCGGACTTCCTGGCCCAGAGCCTGCGCCGCGGGGCGACCCTGTCGGTCGGCTACGTCGTCGGCGACATCTCCAACCCGCTGATCGCGACGATCACGTCGGGCGCCGAATCGGTACTGCGATCCGCCGGCTACTCGATGCTGCTCATGAACTCCGAGAACGACCCGAGCTCGACGCGGCCCACATCCGCTTCTTCCAGGCCCGTCGGGTCGACGGCATGATCCTCTCGCTCGCGAGCGAGCGACGACCGGAGACGCTCGACGTCCTGGGCCAGGTCGACGTCCCGATCATCATGATCGACCGCGACGTGCCCGCCCGAACTCGGCGCCAGCATCGTCCGCAACGACCACCGGGCGGGCATGCGGGCGGCCGTCGGGCACCTGCTGGACCTGGGCCATCGACGGGTGGCTCTCATCACCGGCGCCCTGGACCTGTGGCCGGTCCGCGAGCGGATCGCCGGCATGGCCGAGGCCGTGACGTCGCGTGGCATCACGCGACGAGACGATCAGCCTCGTCGGATCCCTCTCCGCCGAACACGGCGAGCGGAGCACCGAACAGCTCCTGGCCATGGACCCGCGTCCGACGGCGATCGTCGCCGGCGGCAACCAGGTCCTGGCCGGCTGCGTCCGCGCCCTGGTCCGCCACGGCATCCGGGTCCCGGACGACATCTCGCTCGTCACCTGCGACGAGGTGGACCTGTCCGAGCTCCACCAGCCGCCGATCGCGTCGGTCGCCCGCGACACCCTGCTCCTGGGGCGGACCGCCGCGGAACTCGCTCCTGGAGCGGCTGGGCGGCGCGCGAGCCGCGGACCGTCCTCCTGCCGACGACCTTCACGCCGCGGCCGAGCTGCGGCCCCGTCCCCAGCGGCCGCTAGCGCCGACCGCCGTCCCGCGCGGCCATGCCCGACCGGGTGCGCCCTCGGTGGTTGCGGTAACGTTTGCAGAACCGCTACCAGCGTGGGATAGTCCGCGGACCGCGCACGGCGCCCCGAGTCGCCCGACCGCGCAGCTTCCCTCCCTAGGAGCCGCGAGTGCCTGACGTCATCCAAGGGACCGAGCATCGCCCGCTCGTCGCCGGTCGGACCCTGTTCGACTATGCCGACGAGGTCTCGAGCGCGGTGCCGGCCTCGTGCCGGCGGACGGGGCGCTGTCGCGAGTGCGTCGTCGAGGTCCGCCAGGGGGGCGAGGGACTCTCCCCGCGAACGGAGCCCGAGGCCTACCTCAAGGGCCAGTTCCGCCTGGCCTGCCAGGCCCAGATCGAGGACGTCTCGAGCGACGTCGAGTTCGCGATCATCCGCCGGCGGATGCGCATCCTGGGGCCGTCGGATGAGCCGCACGTCCGCCTCGATCCGGTCGTGACCGCGGACGACATGGCCGTCCGCTACAACGGCCAGCCGATCGACCTGCGACGCAACCACGTCCTGGGCCTGGCCATCGACATCGGGACCACGACGGTCGTCTTCCAGATCATCGACCTCCTGACCGGCCACGCCCTGGCCGGCTCTGCCATCGAGAACCCACAGCGGTTCGGCGGCAGCGATGTCATGACCCGCATCGCGTACGAGGCGGACTTCCCGGGCGCGATGCGCCTCGCCCTGCGCCGCGCCCTCAACCACGAGCTGCGCGACCTGTATCGCGAGCACGGCATCGATCGCCACGAGGTCTACGAGGCCATGATCGTGGCCAACAGCACGATGCGCGACCTGTACTTCGGCATCGACATCGCGCCGATCGGGGAGTTCCCGTACAAGTCGATCACCGAGGTCGCGATGCTCGCCGGGCGCGCGTCGTCCACCTGGGTCCGCCGCCGCGGCCACGAGGTCGGGCTGTTCATGAACCCGCACGGACGCGTGGTCGGGCGCCCCGCTCATCGCCAGCCACGTCGGTGCGGACACGGCCGCCGACCTGACCGCCATCGACTTCGAAGGTGGATCGGGCGTGCGGATGCTCGTCGACATCGGCACCAACACCGAGGTCGTCGTCACCGACGGGACGCGCTACCTCGCGGCGTCCTGTCCGGCGGGCCCGGCGTTCGAGGGCGGACTCGTGCGGTTCGGGATGCCGGGCGCCGACGGCGCCATCGAATCGGTCCGGCTGGACGGGGCGGGCGGCTTCGCGTTCGAGACGATCGGCGACACGAGCCCCGGCCGGGATCTGCGGCTCCGGCCTGGTGGACATCCTCGCCGAGCTTCGACGCGCGGACTGGATGAACACCGAGGGCCGGTTCCGCGACGGCCTGGACGAGTACTTCGTGGCTCCCGGAGCAGGGCATCAGCTTCTCGCGCGTCCGACGCGAGCCTGCTGGCCCAGGCCAAGGCCGCCAACGCCTGTGGCCAGCGGATCCTGCTGCGCCGCCTCGGGGTCACCGCCGACCAGGTCGACCGGGTCTACCTCGCCGGCGGGTTCGCCAACGCCGTGAACGTCGTGAACGCGATCGAGATCGGCCTGCTGGCGCCCGTGCCCGCGGATCGTGTCGAGCGGGTCGGGAACGCCGCTCTCCACGGTGCCGCGGCGCTGCTGCTCTCGGGCAGCCAGCGCGACGCGCTGGAAGCCCTGGTCGGTCGGATCGAGCACGTCGAGCTCGAGACCGAGGAGGACTTCTTCGAGCTGTTCGTCGACGGCTGCCGGTTCGTCCCGCTCGCCGCCTGACCGCCCACTCGCCAGACCGCCAAGCCGCAAGGGAGGATCGCTCGTTGCTCGCTCACGAGGTCGCACCGCCGTTCATCATCATCGGCGAGAACATCCACACCAGCCGGGTGGTCAAGCGTGACGGCGTGCGCATCGGCGAGACGCGGTCTGGCGACGCCGCTGTCCGCGTGCCCCTGCCCGACGGCGACGAGGGCCTGCTCGCGGTCCAGCCGGCTATCCGCGACACGCGCGAGTTCGCCGCCGGCCGGGTCAAGCACGTCATGGCCGCGGTCTACGAGGGCGTGACCGGCGGCCCCGACGCGGAGCTCGCCGCGACGTACGTGCGCTGGATGGCGGCCCGCCAGATCGCCGGTGGCGCCTCGTACCTGGACCTCAACGTCGACGAGTTCTCGCCCGACGTCGACGGTCGGCTGGCGGCCATGGCGTGGCTGGTCCCGATCGTCGGACCGGTGTCCGCGATCCCGCTCTCGATCGACTCGTCGGACAGCGCGGTCATGGAGGTCGGCCTCGACCTTGTCCATCCGACCTGGGGTGGCGGGCGGCGGCCGTTGCTCAACTCGGCCGCCGCCGACCGCCAGGACGTGTTGGACCTCGCTGCGAGTCGGGGCTGCCCGGTCGTGCTGTCGTCGACGGGCGAGACCATGCCGTCGGGGACGGAGGAGCGGATGGTCCGGGCGATCGAGATGGTCGAGATGGCCCAGGGCCATGGCCTGCCGCTCTCGTCGCTCCACGTGGACCCGCTGGTCATCCCCATCGGCGTGGACGCCGAGGCCGGTTCCGCCTACCTGGAGGCCGTCCGCCAGCTGCGCGAGCGCTACGGACCCGAGCTGCACATCACCGGCGGCGTCTCGAACGTGTCGTTCGGGATGCCCGCGCGCCGTCTCATCAGCGACGTCTTCCTGGACCTGTGCGTCCAGGCCGGGCAGGACAGTGGGATCGTGGATCCGGTCGCGGCCGATATCGCGCGGGCCCTGAGCCCGGACCGCGATGCCGAGGGCTATCGGCTGGCAGCGGACCTGCTGACCGGCACCGACGCGTTCGGGGTCGAGTTCATCGAGGCGTATCGGGCCGGGCGCCTGGGCGAGGTCGCCGGCGCCGCGCGGTAGACGTCAGGCGACGTTGCTCGCGGTCGACTCGTCGGCGGCCCTGGCCGCACGGGCTTCGGCGACGAGACGCCGGGCGAGGATGACCGCCGAGCCGGCGTCGGGCGCCCAGCCGTCCGCGCCGATCTGGCTCGGCGAACTCCTGGGTCACGGCCGCGCCGCCGACGATGACCGGGCAGGTGCGGCAGATCCTCCGCGGCGCGAACCGCCTCGATGACCGTGCGCATGCCGCCCATCGTCGTGGTCAGCAGGGCGCTGATGCCGATGATGTCCGCCTTGTGCTCGCGGGCGGCGGCCATGAACTTGTCGACGGACACGTTGGTGCCCAGGTCGAAGATCTCGAAGTTGGCGCCCTTGAGCATCATGCCGACGAGGTTCTTGCCGATGTCGTGGAGGTCGCCCTTGATGGTGCCCATGACCGCGACGCTGTCCGGCTTGTAGCCGGAGCCGATGAGCAGCGGCTCCAGGAGCGCGACGGCGGCCTTCATGGCGCGTGCGCTGATGAGCATCTCGGGGACGTAGATCTCGTTGTCCTGGAAGCGCTGCCGACCACGCCCATCGCGTCGGTCATCGCGTCGAGGATCGTCTTCGGGGGGATGTCCTCGTCGATGGCCTGCTGGGTCACCTCGACCGCGGTCTCGCGATCGCCGACCTCGACGGCCGTCTGGAGTCGCTTCAGGTCCGCCATGCTGCGTCGTTCTCCTGCGTGTCAGATGGTTGGTGGGCTCAGGCCGGGCCTGGATAGCCGGTGTAGGTGCTGGTGGAGGGGTCGGGGCGATGGACGATGCCGTCGTCGCCGCGATGCTTGGCCGACCAGTCGCGGGCCGCGTGGTTGATCGCCATGCAGCGGCTCCTTCTGGCGTCACGAGCGGCACGGACCCCTCCGGGGCGAGGCCGTCGACGCCCGCGTCCATGAGGTCCCAGCACGCCTTGTAGACGTCCTCGGGCGTGCCCTGGTAGAGCAGCGTCGGGTTGTTGAGGTTGCCCATCAGGGCCATCCGCTCGCCGGCCATCGCGCGCGCCTCACGGGCATCGACCTGCGACTCGAAGTGGAAGACGTCCCAGCCGGCCTCCGCGAAGAGGTGGACGCGGTCGATGGTCTTGCCGCAGCAGTGGAAGATGCCGGGTCCGCCCATCTCGGAGGTGATGTGCTGATGCATCTCCAGCAGGAAGTCGCGATAGGTCTCGGCGCGGCACAGGTCGCCGGTCGTGTGGTCCGCCCACATGACGGCGTCGGCGCCGGCCTCGAACTGGGCCCGCGCCGACGCCAGGCAGGCCGGCAGGAACGCGTCGAGATAGCGCTTGATCTTGTCGGGATCGAGCATGACGTCCATGAGGAAGTTCTCGATCCCGACCATCTGGTAACCGACCGACCACGGCCCGTAGACCTTGCCGACGATGGCCACGTCCGGATAGCGCTGGCGAAGCAGCTTGATGGCCCCGGTCACGGCGGCCATCGTGGGCCGCTCCAGGAAGTCGTCCGGGAGCTTGACCTGCTCGGGCTCCGTCGATGGTGAAGCGCGACGGCGAGGGCCAGTTGTCCTTCTCCGCCCACTCGGTCTCGCCGCCCAGGGCGTCCGACTCGAGCTGCGAATGGAAGACGGGCATGATCGTGTCCATGCCGAACACGTCGTGGGCGGTCGCCGCCAGGCGCGCCATCTTCTCCGCGTCGAGATGCGCCTCCGGGAACGGGGCGTCGACGAGATCCATCATCTCGACGGTGACGACCGAGCTCAGGGTGCAGGCCGGGACCTTGTCCACGTTGCCGCGGTACATGGCCGACAGGAACCGTCGCCGGGGCGTCATCCATTCGCCCTTCAGCGGGCTGGTGACCTCAGCAAGCATCGCGTCCCTCCGGGCGTCTCATCGTCGTGGGTTCAATCGAGCGTCTTGACGCGCTCGGCGGCGCCGCTCGCGGCGGTGCGGTACGCGGCGTCGAGGATCTCCACCGTCCGGGCGCCGAGCTCGGCCGGTGAGTTGTTGGCGGGCGGCCGGCCAGCGCCGGCGTCGACGACCGCGTCGATGGGGCCCGGGCAGTCGTACGAGCCTGCGTCGGCGTCGAGCGGCACGCGGACGTCGTCGTCCGGGCCGCGGTACCGCCACAGCATGTTGTCGCGCAGGTCGAGGTGGAACATGCCCTCGCGAGCCGACCACCCGGACCTCGACCGCGTGGCGGTTGTCGGCGCGCCCCGAGGTGGGAGGAGGCCCCGCTCATCGTGCCGATGGCGCCGTTCGTGAAGCGCAGCGTCACCGCGTCGTGGAGCTCCACCTTGGCGCCCGAGCGGCGCGCGTCATGAGCGCGAAGACGTCCTGCGCCGCGCAGGTCGGTCAGCCACAGCGCCAGACGCCCAGCAGATGGGTGAGCTGGGCCTGCCCGTAGCCGCCGCCGGAGGTCTCGGGACGCGACCAGGTGTCTCGGCCTGGGGGATCGATCTCGGGTGCCGCGCCGGGGTAGGCGCCCGTCTCGGACAGCAGCTCGCGCGTCACGAATCCATGTGCAGCGAGACGTGCTCGATCTCGCCGATGCCGCCGTCCTCGTGCATGATCCGGTGGGCCTCGATGACCATGGGCCGGTAGTTCCAGCCGTACGACGACGAAGCAGCTGCCGCCCGGTGCGCGTCGCGGTCGTCGGTCGAGGTCCCAGGCATCCGCGGGATCGATGGTGAACGGCTTCTCGCACATGACGTGCGCGCCCGCCTCCAGCGCCGCCTTGGCTCTGCTCCTAGTGGTAGCCGGGCGGGCTGCCGACGATGACGATGTCCGGCTTCTCGGCGATGACGTCGTGCCAGTCCGTCGTGGCCTTCGCGAATGTCGAACTTCGTCCTTGATCCGGGCCAGCAGCGTCCGGGTTGCGCCGGTTGACGATGGTGAACTCGACCTCGTCCCGGTCACGTCGACGGACCAGGTTGGGCAGGTGCGAGCCGACGGTCCACGACCCGGCCCCGATGACGCCGACGACGCAGCCTGGCCATGGTCCGGACCTCCCTTCGCCGGGGCCCGACCGGCGTCCGTCGGTCCGTGTGGCGGCGATGATAGCAACGGCCGCCGGGCGGCTGGTTTCGGACGCTGGCTCGATACCGTAGACCTGGCGGCGGTGGAAGCACGGTCGCGCGACGTCGCGATCGGCGACCAGCGGCGACGGCGCGGTCCACGAGGAGGGCCACCGCGTGAGCAAGGATCGCCAGCGTCGAGGCCATCCCGGTCAGCTACCCGGAGCCGAACGACTTCAACGCGCTGCGCCACCTGTGCCTGGTCAAGATCACGACCGACGACGGCGTCGTGGGCTGGGGCGAATCGATCACCCAGTTCCCCGAGGCGAGCTTCGCGACCAAGGCGATCATCGAGGGCATGGCCGAGCGGGTGGTCGGCAAGGACCCGCTCGACAACATCGCGATCTGGCACTCGCTGCGCGACCAGAAGTGGTGGTACGGCTACGGCGGCGGCATCGCCTCGTACGCGGTGGCCGCCATCGACATGGCGCTCTGGGACATCAAGGGCAAGCTGCTCGGCACGTGCGTGCTGCAACCTGCTCGGCGGTGCCGTCCACGAGCGGCTGCCGGTGGTCGCCTCGTGCCACGCCCACTACGCGGACATCGGGCGCGATGGTCGAGGAGGCCCAGGAGTGGGTGGCGCCCGGGCTCCACGGGCGTCAAGGTCGGCTTCGGCAAGCGAGGCGACGCGCGCCTCGGCTACGAGCACGACCGCGATGTGGAGTACATCCGCCGCGATGCGCGAGGGCCTCGGGCCGGACCAGCTGATCATGATCGACTGCGGCTGGAACGTGAAGTGGGACGTCATGACGGCCGTCCGTCGCGTCCAGGCCTTCGAGGAGTACGGCCTCCACTGGATCGAGGAGCCGCTGCGGCGCCTGGGACCCCGAGGGCTACGCCAACCTGCGCAGCAAGACCACCAGCGCTCATCGCCTACGGCGAGAAGGAGTGGGACCTCGCCGGCTTCGAGCGCATCCTCGCCACCGGCACCGTGGACGTCGTCGGGCATCGACCCGGGACGCGCCGAGGGCATCACCGGCTTCAAGCGGGCGACCGAGCGCATCGAGTGCTACCGCCGCCAGTCGAACGCCCACTGCCTGGTCGTCGGCGCATCTGCACGGCGGCCAGCCTGGCGATCAGCTTCAGCACCCCGGCGTTCAAGCTCTTCGAGTTCAAGCCGCTGCGCAACCCGATGCAGCACGACCTGGTGACCGAGCCGTTCGAGCACGTGGACGGCTGGGTCTATCCGCCGACCAGGCCGGGCCTCGGCATCGAGGTCATCGATGAGGTCGTGGACCGCTACCGGAGCGAGCAGGTGCTGGCGCCTGAGGCGTCGGCCGATGGAGGACGGATGACGTCGGCGCCGGCCTCGAGGGTCGCGGCGTCATCGTCACCGGGGCCACGGCGGCATCGGCGCGGCGGTCGCGGAGGCCTTCGCGACGACCGGGGCGCGGGTCATGGCCGTGGACCTCGACCAGGCCGACGTCGACGACGTCGTGGCACGGCTTCGAGGGCAGCGGGCACGGCGGCGTCGCGCTCGACCTGCGCGACCTCGACGTCCACGCCCCGCTCATCGAGCGGGCCCGGCGCGGAGCTCGGGGCGTCTACGTGCTGGCCAACCTGGCCGCCGTCCTGCGTCGCCGGGCTCGCTCGACGAGGTCACCGAGGATGACTGGGACTTCCAGCACGACGTGAACCTGAAGGCCGCTTCTTCCTGTGCCGGGCCGCCGGGCAGGCGATGATCGACCAGGGCGAGGGCGGCCGCATCATCCTCTTCAGCTCGCAGGGCTGGTGGACCGGTGGCTTCGGCGGCTCCGTCGTCTACGCGTGCCACCAAGGGCGGCGTGACCTCGATGTGCCGCGGCCTGGCGCGCACGTTCGGGCCGCACGCAGATCACCGTCAACTGCGTCGTCGCCCGGGCCAGGTCAACACCCCGATGCTGATGACCGGCCTCTCGCCGGAGGTCTTCGAAATCGATGAAGACGCAGACGCCCGCTCGGCTACGTCGCCGAGCCCGAGGAGCTGGCCGGCCCGGTCGTGTTCCTCGCCTCGGACCACGCCCGCTACATCACCGGCGCGACGCTCAACGTGTCCGGTGGCTTCCTGATGTACTGATGGCGCCCGAGGTCAGCGGGTTCACCCCGACCTGGGCCGCCGGCTACCAGTTCAGCCAGTCGGTCGCCGAGGGCGATCTCGTCGTCGCGTCCGGCCAGGCGGGCTTCCGGGATGACGGTTCACTCGTGGAGGGCTTCGAGGGCCAGTTCCGGCAGGCCCTGGCCAACCTCGACGCGGTCCTGCGCGCGCAGGGTGCCTCGCTCGGCGTCCGTCCTGCGCCTGACGACGTACCTTGCCGATGCCGCGGACTACGCGGCGTTCAAGACGGTCCGCGCGGAGGTCCTGACGGCCCCGTATCCGGCGTCGACGGCGGTCGTCGTGGGCTTCGTCTTTCCCGGGATGCTCGTCGAAGTCGAGGCCATCGCCTCGCGTCGTGGGGACCGGGTCGCCGCGGCTGACCCGCCGGCTGAGGCGCGTGACCGGCACGATGCGGGTCATGGAGCTGCCGGCGATCGGGGCACCGCTGCGCCTCGTCGAGCGACCGATCCCCGAGCCCGGCCCCGGCGAGGTCCGCGTCCGGGTGCAGGCGTGCGGGGTCTGTGGCTCGGACGTGTTCCTCCAGAAGGGCGGGTTCGGGGCGGCGGTGCACCTGCCGGCGGTCCCCGGCCACGAGGCCGCCGGGATGGTCGATGCGCTGGGCGATGGCGTCGAGGGCCTGGCCGTCGGCGATCTGGTCGCGATCTACTACATCACGACCCCAGCCGGACGATCCCTGGGCGGCCCGGGGTCGTCCCAACATCAGCCCGAACATCACGCGCATGGGCGTGGACGTGGACGGCGCCTTCGCCGAGTACGTCCTGCGGCCACCGGCGGCGCTCATCGTCCCGCCGGCGCCCGTCCCGCCCGCACGTCCTCGCTGTCCTGACCGACGCTGTCGCCACGCCGCTCCACGGCCTCAAGCGCATCGCGAAGCTGCAGGCGGGCGAGACGCTGGTGGTGCTTGGGATCGGTGGCCTCGGATCCAACGCCGTCCAGCTGGGCAAGGCCATGGGCGCACGGGTCATCGCCGTCACCCGCTCGGAGGCGAAGCTGCGCCTGGCCCGCGAACTCGGCGCGGACGAGACGGTCGCGGCCGATGAGGGCGATCCGGTCGCCGCGGTCAAGGCACTGACCGGCGGCCACGGATCCGACGTCGTCATCCAGTGCGTCGGCTCGGCGGCCGTCGACGAGCAGGCCATCGCGATGGGCGGTCCGGGCGGCCGGGTCGTCCTGGTCGGCGCGAGCCTGGACCATTTCCAGGCGAGGGCGACCGAGATCTTCTGGCGCGAGCTGGCCATCCTGGGCTCACGCGGGTTCGTCCCCGACGACATCCGCGACGCGATCGACCTCTATCTCGACGGGACGCTCACGGTCGATCACCTGGTCGGCTCGCTCCGGCCGCTCGAGGAAGCCGACCAGGCGCTCGAGGACCTGCGCGCGGGGCGCGTCCTGCGCAGCGTGCTCGTGCCCTGAGGCAGCCGCGCGGGCGGGCGGACGCTCAGGGACTGGGGGTCAACACCGTCGTCAATCGTTCGGCGCTGTCGCGCAGGTTCGCCAGGAGCGTCGGCACCCTGGCGGGGTCCTCGCGGCCCCAGCCGCAGTAGGACGCGACGCCGAACGCGGGCAGGTAGCGGTGTGCGGCGCGGGCGCGCCGTTCGAAGGCGTCGAGGCCGTCGTCGAGGACGATGCCGAGGAACGGCCACGTGTCGCCGATCGCGAGTCCTTCCATCGGCCCGAACCAGGCGTCGTCGGCGTCCGGCATCACCGGCATGTGGACGTAGTCGACGCGACGGCCGGCCCGGACGACCGCCTCGTTGGCCAGGCGGACGCAGACCGCCCACGTCCGGCGCGATCGACTTCGGCCAGCCGCCCCACGTGCCGAAGCAGAAGTGGTAGCCCAGCACGACGTCTTCCGGGATGTCGCGGGACAGGTGATCCATGTCCCCGAGGTGGCGCTGCCACTTCTCCTCGAGGGAGGTCTGCGGGGACCACGGCAGGAGCGGGGCGTCGCCGGCGAGGATGTCGCGCACCTCGCTCGCGATGTCCCACTGGATGACGAGATCGTCGTGCGGGATCGGCGTCCACGATCTGCGCGACCTCGTTGCGGATCGCCCGCCGGTAGGCGTCGTAGCACGATCGGCCAGTCCGCCGGTCGTGCGAAGAAGCCCATGACCGCTGAGCCCGTGGCGGGAAAGCTCGCCTGGAACCGGGCCTCGGCCGGGATCACGCCGTCGTCACGGAGGCGTCGAAAGATCTCGTAGGACCGGGTCGCCTCCTCGACGTAGTGGAGGCTGTCGAAGGTGAGGTGCTCCACGCCCGGGACGGAGCTTGAACGTCCACCACGACTCGTTCCACTCCTTCTGGCTGGCCCCCGGCCCCGGCTGGTGGACCTGGCCGTCGGGTGGCGCGTTGACGGCTTCGAGATCGGGGTGGACCGAGTAGGTGCGGGTCGGGAGATAGAACGTCCAGTACTTGCGCTGGCCGACCTCGCCGTCCGGGAACGAGGCGGCGAGCGATCCGAGGCCGCCGGCGCACGCCGGAACACGTCCTCGACGCCCTCCAGCGGAACGCTGCCCACGAGGTGAACGGTGCCGTTGCTGCGCATGCGTCACTCCTTCCAGCCGACTTCCGGTGCCGCGACGACGGGCGTCCGTGACCGGACATCGAGGGGTCGTCGCTGGCGCAGCCAAGTCTATCGATGCCGTCGGTGCCGTGATGACCGACAGGCACCGCACCATCCATCAGACGCAGGAGACACCACCATGGCGGACGTAGCGGCACGACGCCGGCTCGGCCGGACCGGCGTCGAGGTCACCCAGCTCGGCTTCGGCGGGGCCTCCATCGGCGAGCTGTTCGTCAGGTCATCGACGAGCGACGACGCCGTCGGAGCGGTATCGCGCCGCATGGGACGCCGGGCATCCGGCTACTTCGACACCGCGCCCTGGTACGGCCGCGGCCTGTCGGAGCTGCGGACCGGGTCCGGGCTGCGCGACCGACCGCGGCACGAGTACGTGCTCTCGACGAAGATCGGCCGCTGGCTGCGGCCGCCGAGCAGCGAGCCGACTTCGACCGGGGCCCGTGGGTCGGCGGCGCCGCGACATCGAGGTCGTCTTCGACTACTCGTACGACGGGATCATGCGGTCCTACGAGCAGAGCCAGCTGCGCCTCGGGCTCACCGCGCTACGACCTCGCGGTCATCCACGACCTCGACCGCCTGTATCACGGCGAGCGGCGACGCTCGACGGCACTTCGGCCAGCTCGCCGCCTCCGGCTGGCGGGCGATCGAGGAGCTCAAGGCGAGCGGCCTGATCCGCGGCGATCGGCGCGGGGATCAACGCACGCGGCCTGATCCCGCGCTTCCTCGAGCCTGGTCGACCTCGACTCCTTCCTCGTGGCGATGCCGTACACCCTCCTGCACCAGGAGGTCCTCGACGACGAGTTCCCGGCGGCCGTCGCGCGCGGCGGTCGGTTTCGTGATCGGGGCGCCGTTCCAGTCCGGCATCCTGGCCACCGGGCCGAAGCGACGGCGCCACGTACGACTACGCGCCCGGCGCCCGCCCGAGGTCCAGGATCGAAGGTCGGCGCGGATCGAGGCCGTCTGCGAGCGTCACGGCGTGCCGCTCGGCGGCGGCGGCGCTCCAGTTCCCGCTCGGCCATCCGGCCGTCGCCGTCGGTCATCCCGGGGGCCTTCCACCCGGCGCAGGTCGAGCGTAACGTCGCGACGCTTCGCGCATCCGATCCCGGCCGACCTCTGGGCGGAGCTCAAGCACGAGGGGCTGCTGCGCGAGGACGCGCCGGTGCCGGCGTGAGCGGCGGACCTGACCGCCGCCGACCTCGTCGGCACCTGGCGGCTCGTCGACCTGGATCTCGGACGGCCGACGACGGCGTGCAGCACGCCGATCGGCGAGTCCCCGGAGGGCGTGCTCGTCTACACGACGGACGGGACGATGATCACGACCATCGGCCACGTGGACGGCGTCCCCGATCGACGGCGGCGACCTGCTCGCCGGACCCGGTCGACCAACGGCTCGACGCCATGTCCACGTTCGTCGCCTACTCCGGTCCGTTCCATGTGGAAGGACGCGACGTCATCCACGAGGTCACGATGAGCCTGTTCCCGAACTGGATCGGGACGACCCAGCGCCGACACGTCGCGTTGAGCCCGGACCGATCGCGAACTGGACGTTGAGCGCCGATCCGTTCGTCCTGCGCGGGCGTCTCAGCACGCAACGGCTCACCTGGGCGCGGGTCAGCCCGGACGCGGCTGACCTAGGCCGGACCTCCGCCCGACGGCACGGACCCCGCCCAGGCCGGGCCGTCGAGGATCCGGGCGCGCGCGTCCTCGGCCGAGACCGGCGTGTGGACCAGCGGGATCGGCCGCCACGAGCGCGACACGAACCCCATCGACGTCGGCGGCGCCGACCCGGCCGTCCGCGCGCCAGGTCCGGGAACGCCCGCCACATCCCGCCGATCGCCTCGGTCGCCTCCATCCGGGCGAGATGGGCGCCCGCGCAGTGGCGCGGACCGACGTTGAACGCGAGGTGGCCCGCACAGCCGCGGCCGGTCCGGATCCAGCTCGGCGGGTCGCTCCCAGCGGTCGGGATCGCGGTTGGCGGCCGCGTTCACGGCGATGACCCGCTCGCCCGCCTCGATGGCGGACGCCCGCGAGCTCCACGTCCGTCGTCGCCCGGCGCGCCCGAAGGTGCACGACCGTCGTGTGCCGCAGGACCTCCTCGAGGAACCGGGCGAAGATGCTCGCGTCGCCGAGCGTGGTCTCCCGGACATCGGCTGGCAAGTCCAGCAGCCGATGGGTCGCGTTGCAGATGAGAAAGGCCGTCGTCTCGGACCCGCCCTCGAAGATGAACTTGGCGTTGTCCATGACGTCCTGCTCGCCCCAGTCGGGCGCGACCTGGCGGCCGATCTCCCAGAGCATGCTGATGGCGTCGGCCTCGGGCCGGTCGCGGCGCGCCCGGACGGTATCGATCAGCAGCGGCTCCAGCTGGCGGGTCGCGACGATGGCCGCCGCCCGCGCCTCGGGGTCCTCGCCGTAGGTGTGGCGCCAGGCGAGGACCGCCTCCATCCAGGTCTTGGCCCGGTCGCAGCGTGTCGCGGTCGGTCATCGCGGTCAGGCCCAGGACGCGGGCGATGACCGCGATCGGCAGGAGGCGCGCGAAGTCCGCGAAGAGCTCGAAGCCGTCGCGCCTCGGCCAGCCCGGCGAGCCGATCGGCGACCAGCGGCCGGACGGCGGCGACGGCCAGCGGGGCGATCGGGTCGGGACGCCAGGCATGCGAGACGGCCCGGTGCAGGACCTCGTGCTCGCCACCGACGAGCGACCGGAAGTCGCGCCGGCCGACGATGGCTGCGGCCTCTGGCAGCGTGCCGGTCGGTTCCTCGAAGAGGTCCTCGCGCCGCTCCACGAACGTGCAGGCGTCATGCGACAGGGCCAGCCACGCCGTCATGCCCTCGTCCCACACGACGGGGCCGACCGCGCGCATCAGCTCGTACGCCGGGTACGGATCGACGTCGCGCAGGTCGCGCAGCGAGACCGGGCGCGAGCGGTCGTTCCAGGGTCATGGCACTCACACGATCACCGCCTCGATACCCAGGTGGCCGCGCCACGCTCGCGACGGCCGCCGACAGATCGCCCGGCGTGGCCGAGCTGTGATGGTTGACACCGGCGCTCGCCCAGCGGGCCCAGGCGGCCTCCACCGGACCGTCGCGGAACCGGAACGCGCCGTTGACCGTGCCCGGTCTCGGGGAAGGTCGCGCTCGGTCAGCTCGCCGCGGGCCGACGACGTAGCGGAACCCGCCGCGCGCATGGGGATGGGGCGTGAACCCGACCAGCGTCGCCGGACCGGCCGGCGGCTCGAGGACGGCGCACACGCCGCAGTGCGGGTCCTTGCCGCAGAACCAGCCGTTGGGCCGGAGGCGTGGCCGGCCACCGGCCGGCGAGCCAGGCGAGGTCGTGCTCGCCGCGAGTTGGCGATGACGACCTCGCCGCGTGGCGTAGTCGATGGCCTCGATCTCGTGGTAGACGGCCGCCCCGCCCAGGCGCTTGGTCGTGAGCATCGCGACCGCGGTCACGATGTCGCCGGTACAGGTGAACGGCCGCCCGCCGCTGGTCAGCCGGCCCAAGGCCCAGCACGGCGCGATCCCGATCGGCTCGCCGAACCGGAACTGCGGGACGTGGCAGTTGAACGCCCCGCCGTCGAGGCCGTGGGCGTCCACGACGGCCTCCAGCGCGAGGGCCGCCCGCAGCGAGCGGTCGAGCGAGTCCGCGGACGGGTCGCCCTCGAACGTCCAGTCGCGCCGGACGTCGGCTTCCAGGGCACGCGACGTCGGCATCGGCGACCGCCCGGTAGCGATCGACCACTTCGTCGGGATCGACGGCGACGAGTTCGATCCCGGTCGCGGCGCGCAGCGCGTCGTCGTCGACATCGACGTGGGCGTAGCCGTCGAGCGGCCGGCCGATCCGCCCGAGTCGGCTCGTGGCGATCCCCCGCGCGATGCCGGCCAACCGCAAGGCGTCTTCCACACGAGCGACGGTGGCCGGATCCGAGCGCCGGCCCAGGACCAGCTCGAACGGCCGATCCGCGCGCGACAGCAGGTTGGAGATCATCGGCGCCCCGACGGTCGCCCCCTGGGTCGTGATGCGATCCGTGGTCGAAGCTGCCGTCGACGAGACCGGTCTCGTGCAGGGCCCAGACGACGACCGGGACGCCCGGCAGGGCGTCCAGGGCCGCCATGCGTCCAGGCGGCCGGTGCCGCCATCGTCTGGACGACCAGCACGACATCGACCGCGTGGTCCGCCAGTCGACGGCCGACGGCGAGCCCGTCCTCCCCCGATCCGACCTCGACGACGGCGACCGGCTCCACGCCACCGCTCGCCCCGAGGTCGTCGGCGACCGCGCGCGCGAGCGCCATCCGGTCGGCCCGGAACGTCGGGCCGGCCGTGTGCTCCCAGAGCGTCCAGTACGGGCTGACGACCGCCAGGCGCGGTCGCCGGCTCGTCGCGGGGTGGTCATCGCGCGGGGATCCTCGGGCGGAGCGCTCAGTCCTGGTGGTAGATCTCGTCGGCGACGATCAGGTTCCCGTCCGCGTCGGTGATCGTCGTGATGATCCCCTCGAACGCGACGCCCCAGCGGGCGTTGACCTCATGGTCGCCATCTTCGCGAAGACCGTCGCCATGTCCGGATAGAACTCGCCGTAGTAGACGACGTGCGCGCCGCGCCGGAAGCCCGTGTAGTTGCGGAACCCGGACGCCTCGATCGCCTCGATGAGATCAGGCCACGGGTTCGCGTGGAGCGCCTCGTAGTCGGTCGGCCCGGTCGGGGTCGATGACCAGGCCGAAGAGCGCCCGTTCGAACGGTCCGTCGAGCGGCGGGCCGTCGCTGTGGAAGACCTCGTCGTACCAGAGCAGCTGCCCGGAATCGTCGGTGATCTGGGCGATGATGTCGCGGAAGTAGTGGTTCCAGCGCTGGTTCGCGGGCTTGGGTCCGTGGACGGCGAACGCCGTCACGGGGTCGGGATCGCCCTCCGTGAAGTACCAGACGTCCGTGCCGCGCCGGAAGCCGGTGAAGTTGCGCAGCCCCGATTCCCGGATCTCCGTCGACCAGCTCCGGCCAGATCTCGGCATGGCGCCGGTCGTACTCGGCCTCCGTGCCCGGGAAGATGCGGAGATAGAAGCAGGCGCGGTCCATGACGAGGCCTCCCAGTGGACGATCGGCGTCGATGCACTGACGTCTGCAAACGGTACCAGCCGCAGTGGCGAACCGTCACGTCAGGAGGATCACGGCCACGCCGATGGTCGCGAGCACCGCCGCGATGATGAGCCGCCGGGACGGGCGGTCGGCCGGTGACGGCCGTCTCGATCCCCAGGCTGAACAGCGGTGCCGTGGCCACCGCGGTCTGGACGACCGCGGGGTTGCCGGTCTGGACGCCGATGAGGATGAACAGGAAGTGGGCCGTGATGAAGGCGGCCCGCGGGATCATCCCGGGCAGGGCGCGCAGCGGGACGTCGCGCGGCGGGACGAGGATCGTGCACACGACCGCGGCGAGGCTGGCCCGCACGAGGTACGTCTCCACCACCCCCGACCCCTGGTCGGCCAGCAGCCGGCCCAGGACCGTGACCAGGCCCGTCCCGACCGCGGCGATGAGGACGGTCACCATGCTCCGCCGTCGGCTCAGCGCCCCGAAGGAATCGCTCAGCCCCAGCAGGACGGCGAGCACCACGATGACCGCGGCGACGACCTGGCCGGGCTCCAGCGTCCCTGGCAGGAAGATGGCGACGGCGAGCGCGGCCGGCAGCGGGCTGATGGACTGGGCGGTCACGGTCGCGGCCGCGCTCCCGTGGTCGTACAGGTCCCAGATCGCGAGCGAGGTGATGACAAGCAGGACGACCGAGATCAGGTGCAGCTCGATGATCAGCGGCGACCACACCCAGGTGGCGAACGGGGCCGCAGGGAGGACGATCAGCGCGTTGAGCGCGAACAGCGGCCCGATGAGCTGGCGGGCCGGGAAGCGCCCGGCGAGGCCCTTGCTCAGCTGGCCGCCGATGGCGTTGGCAACGGCCGAGAGCAGACCCCAGACGACACCCGTCACGCGAGCAGGATCAGGGCGACACCGGCGGCGACGATCCCCGCCGCGACGACCGACCGGGCCGGCGGCGCGGAGCGGCGCCGGTACGACTCGACCGCGAGCACGAAGAGCGGCGTCGTGGCGATCATCGTCTGGACCACGACCGGACTGCCCGATTGGGCGCCGACGATGACGAACACGAAATACGTCGTCACGATGCTTAAACGCCCTTCCGCCGTCCCGCCGTCACGTACTGATTGTTGACGCTCGGTGGCAGCGGCAACGAAATGTGCATGACTTTGGCAGTGGCTCGTTCCGTTCGGTTCGGTCGTTGTTCATTTTTCCAATATCCAGATTCGGCGAGGCTGCGCTTTCGGCCCATGGTGGATTTGTTTGCCCCTTGAACCAACGCGTGAGGTTGCCACGATCATCTCTGCGGCCCGTGCCCGGCCGGGTCGTCAGCAGGATCTCTCTGCGGCGCGCTTCATTGGATCGTGGTCGCGCGATGATTTGGGGATGGACTCCGACCTCGATGTTGTGCTGCTGTGCGAGTCGTTCGCTCGAGTCGTCGATGATATCGACCGGATCTTCGACCTCGCCCACGAGGTATTTCCGGACGCTCCAAGTTTCGGAGTGGTGGTCGACATCGCCCAGAGCGTCGCGCACCGCGCTGGAGGTGAAATTCACAGTAGCGCATCGGTCGCGGCCGCACCCGAACCGGTCCGCGAAGGCACGCGCACGATCATCGCGGGCGGCGCCGCTGGATGTCGATAATAAGTCGTGGCACGAACTGGCGAGCCTGATCGAGGCGTGCCGCGGCAAGCGCTGACCGGTGTCAGTGGGCGCGTTCCACCAGCAGGTTATCGCGCATTCCAGCGCCGCTAAGCAACGCCGGCACTCCGTCCGCGGCCGTCGGATACGCAAACAGAAAACCCTGACCGAGATCGCACCCCCAGATCCGCGCGGCGTGCATGCGTGCTACGGTTTGATTCCTTCCGCGACCACCGTGAGGTTCAGGCTATGCGCAAGTGTCGTTGCGCAGAGTCTTCCACGATCGCCGAACTCGCGTCGTCGCTTCCGAGGCCCGCCACGAACGACCGATCAATCTTCACGATGTCTAACGGCGAACCGGTGAATTCGCCCCAGCGACGAGTAACCCGATCCGAAATCATCCAGCGCAAGCTGCACTTGCCAACGATTCCAACATCGTCAGGAATTGCCCGGTCGCCTCCTGGTTCTCGAATAGCGCTTTCTCCATCGTCGAGCTTGAGCAGGTCCGGTGGCAGTCGAGTCTCTCCCAGCACGCGCGAACTTAATGTGACTGAGTCCGGCTCCCTTGAACTGGCGTGGGGAGACGTTTACGGCAATAACCGGTTCGAGTATTCCAGGTCGCAATTCGCGCCACTGGGATGCGTGACGACACACCTCGGCCAGCACCCATTCGCCGATCGGCACGATCAACCCCGTCTCTTCGGCCAGCGGGATGAAATCGGACGGCTGGATCAGCGTCTTCGCGTGCCGTTCCGTCGCCACCGCACCAGCGCCTCGAAGCCATAGATCGAGCCGTCTCGCAGATTCACAATTGGCTGGTCACGCAGTTCGAGATCGTTGCCGCCGATCGCAATCCGGAGATCGGTCTCCAGCGCCAGGCGGCGCAAGGCCGGTTGTTTCATCGCCGTCGAAAACCGCCCACCGGCCGCGACCCGCCGCCTTCACTCGTACAATGCGACATCTGCTTCGCGCAACAGGTCGCCGGCGGTCCGGCCGGGTTCGCTCGCGAGCGCCACTCCAGACTGCCCGAGATAAAAGCGTCGCGTCCTTCGATCAGGAAAGGTCGGCAGAGCGCGCTGGACGAACAGGTCCGCGATCTCGGTCGCCACTCGCTCGTCTTGTACCCCTTCGCACAGGATCGCGAACTCCTCGCACAACCGCACCAACATATCGCTCGGGCGCAGGCACTCGGCGAACCGTACCGCCACGTAGCAATTTGTCGCCCTCATCATGACCCAGACTGTCATCCGATAACCTTGAACCGGTCCAGATCCATGAACAGCACCGCAATCCGGGTGCGGGCGGTTGTCGGTCGAGGGTCTCCTGAAGTCGCTGCAAAAATCGCTTGCGGTTTGGTGGCGCGGTGACCACGTCCATGTCGATCTCCAGCAGTTTCGCTTCCATCGCCTTGCGTTCGGACAGGTCCACGGTCAGACCGATGTATCCCGTGATCTGGTTTCGCCCATCGGTGATTGTCGTGACGCTTGATTGCACCGGCAGCGTGGTGCCGTCCTTTCGACGCGCGACATCCTCTCGCGAATCGGGCACGCCGGATTCCAGGGTGGCATGCCAGGCTCCGAATACGCCGCTGCCGTTCGCGGCCCCAGAACATTCTGTCACGTGGCGTCCAGTTGCCTCGGCGTCGTTCCGGCCCAACGACCGCTCGGCGAATCGATTCCAGTGCGTGACGATTCCCTCAGTGTCCGTGCCGACCACCGCCGCGGGCACCCGATCCAGCAATTCCGCTTGGAATCGTGCGGTGGCCTCCGCGCGTTTCTCCTCGGTGATGTCGAACATTACGCCCTGGTAGGTCTGGATTTCCCCGGTGAGTTGTCGACACGAGTCGATTCATCCCGGACCCAGATTTCCCGCCCGTCGCGCGTGCAGAACCGCGCCACGCAGCGAAATGAACCGGTTTGTCTTCCGCGTTCACAACGGCGTCCTCGACACGCGATCGGTCGTCCGGATGCACAGACTGAATCCATAACCCAAGTCGCCATCCGCTCGTCAGGTGTGTAGCGAGCAATAACTTGATCTGGGGGCTCACGTAAATCTTCTTCAGTGGCCCCTCTGGCGCGTCGAGGACCTGCGCGATATACGTGACCGCCGCGATCTGCTCGACCAGGGCCCGGAATCGATTCTCGGCCTCCCTTACCCGCTCCTGCGCGACTTTGAGCGCCGTTACATCCGTTGTGACCCCGAGCAGGCGTGTTGGCTTGCCTTCGCTGTTGAACAGCGCTTCACCCGCTCGCGCAGCCAGCGAACCTCGCGGCTCCGATGGATAACTCGGAATGTCACATCGTACGGTTCGCCCTCTTCCAGATGGCGCTGATCCATATCCCAAATCAGAGCCCGATCGTCCGGGTGAACTCATGCAATGGCGCGGTGACTTCATCGCCGAGCGTGTTCGGTGACAACCCGTACAACGCCGCCATACGGACCGAACGCGTCACGCGATCGCTAACGATGTCCAATCCCACATCGCCATGTCCGCGGACTCGAGCGCCAGTCGAAGCCGCTCTTCGCCTTGGCGGAGCGGGTTTCCCTGGGCGACCACGCGCCGGTCGGTGACATCTTCGGCAGGAGACAGCAACTCCGTCGCCGAGGGGCCGAGTCTGCTGCTGAAGCCACACCGAGGCGCCGGATCCGGTCATCGCGGCGGTCTCGAACTCGACGGGCACTCGGGTCGAAATAACGTGCAACGCGTGCTGCGGTAAAAACCGTTGGTCAGACTGTCGCCGCGAACGTCGCTCAATAACTCGCCGATCACCCGCTCGCGTTGCATCGCAAGCAGATCCGTCGCGCGGCCGTTCAAAATCGATGTATTCGAGGTCGATGATGTTCTGATTCGTCGCGGACGGCGGCCATGATGAAGCACGCATCCAAGCTCACCTCGAACGCAGCGCGGAAGCGCTCCCTCGCTGCTACCAAGCAGTTCCGCGGTTTCGAATGGAGATGTGCCGAGTCTGATGCTAACGCGACCAGACGGCGCGGACGCCCGCGCGGAATGACTCCGGTCAATTGGGTGTTGGGAAAATCGCCACTTCCCACGTCGCTCGTTCGGATTGTTGCCCTGGGTTGCACCACGGGCGAAATGGCATTTCACAATTTGAAGTCAACCTTAGGCCATGGTCATCAGATGCACCGTGCCACTTACGTCCTGATCCGAGAACTGGAAGGCCGTCCCGACGCTTAAACCGGACGCTCGGCCCCCTGTTCCGTCCACCTTCGGATCTACTCGGCCTGCCAGAGTCACGGAGAGACTTCGCGTTGTTAGCTCCTGGTATCAATACTGGTGGGTTCCTAATCGGACAATCCGCGCTCGGATGATCCAGTCCGATTTATTGGACTTCACGGACGGAGAATTCGTTCGAGGGCACGGCGCGCCACCATGATCCGAACAACGACCAACGCGTCATCAACCCGGTGGCGCGAGCGTCCGACTTTCTACCGTGATCCGATTAGATCTTGAACGCTGGCGGAAACGCCGGGTCGGTTAGCGCCGGGCGCGTGTACGCCAAGAACGGACGAAGCCGCGCATCCACGCTGTCGTCCAACGCCATCCTCGCGACCAGAGATCCGAGCAGGCAAGCAAACTTGGCACCGTGCGCCGCGCCCTGCCTTGCGCACCATCAGGTTGGAGTGACCGGGTACGCGATCGACGATGAATCCGGATCCGGCGGCATCGTGTACAGGCAGGTGCAGGTAAACAGCTCCGGACCGAGGAATCCTGGAATATGCAACTGCAGAAAACGCTCGAGTTTCGCCCGTGGACGTGGATTTGGATTCCAGCACCGCATTTCCACCGTAACCTCGTCGCCTCCAACGTCCAGTCCCGCCTTCGTCGCAACTTCTCCGTACACCGGGAATCCATAGAACGATTCCATGCCGTGTGATATCCAGATCGGAAACCGATCCGGCATGAACTCGCGAACTCGCGGCGTTGCAAAGTAGGTGACTTGCTCCTCGGTGATCGTGAGGGGAAACGACACGCCCGTATTCTCGAGTACGTTGTTCGTCCACGCGTCGCACGCGATGACCACTTGGCCGGCCTCGAACTCGTCGTCCTCGGTCAAGACCCGAACTCGATCAGCTTCCGGAATCAATCGGGTTACCGGCGTGTTGTCGAGCACCGTGGCTCCGCGATTTCGGGCTAGCGCGACCTGCGCGTGGATGCCTCTCCTCGGGATCGACGAGGCCGCTTTCGCGCTGAAACAGCGCTCGGGCGACCGAGGTACGGCGTGATTCCAGGGAATCCGCTGATTGCCTCCGCGCCTGTCCAGTCTTCGAATTCGATTCCTCCGCGGCTCATGGCCTCAGCGTACGGATCGACGAGCTCGGGTTGCTCGAGCGGTGTGATGTCTGCGCCTCCGCAGCGCACCACGAGTTGCACACCGCTCTCTACTCGACCTCGCTCCACGCGGTGTATGTCTCGGGCGTGAGCGCGGTGTACTCCGGAGCGTGATACGACAATCGGATGATCCGCGAATGGTCGCCGGACGCTCCGCGATCGTGTCCGAGCCGAAACTGCTCGAACGCGATGACGCGCGAACCGGCTCGTTTGGAAAGCCAATACAGCGCGGACGGGCCGGAGCACGCCGCAGCCGATAACCGCATAGTCGTACGTGTTCATCTCCGCCATCCTGCTGAAATCACATCGCTTCAGGTGCCCGCACGGTACCACGAGGGAACAACCGGGACGTCGCGCGAAGCTCGCCGAACAAACCGTTAGAATTCGCCAGATCGGATTGGTGGATTTCGGTGCGTGTGGGGAAGTCGGACGTGGCCGAAACCGGCGAGCTCGTCGATCCTTCGACCTCGCGCCTCATCGGCCTCGCCGAACTTCAGCGCGAACGCGCTCCCATCGCGGTTGCGGTTCTCTTGTCTGGCGCTGGCCGGACTCTGCAAAATCTGATCGAGGTCTCCAACACGGAGATCTCGATGTCAGTATTCGAGCGGTCGTCAGTTCTCGCGCGGCAGTGCGCGGTTTGGATGTTGCCGGGAAGCCGGAATTCCCGCGACCGTCATAGCCCCCCACGCAACTTCGCAAACGAACACGATTTCAGCGAGGCAAGCAATACA
>CAVRVI010000008.1:0-103013 GCA_963724635.1 uncultured Chloroflexia bacterium | reverse complement strand
CACCCCGTCTGCGGAGGGCGGGCGACGTCAAGTACGCCCAGACGACCGATGGGTCGGCGGCGAATGTCGCCTCGATGTCGAAGGCGAGATCGGTGTCGGGGATGTCGAGCCGGCGCAGGGTGCTCTCGTCCTGCCAGCGGGTCTCGAGGTCCAAGGTGAACGTGTGCACCCGGCCGAGGTGCTCGATCTCTTCCGAGCCCGCCCGGAGCTGCAGGGCATCGGCGTCGAGGCCGAGGGCATCGACGGCAGCAGCGGTGAACATCGCGAATCCGTTGGCGCGCGCCTCGGCGGCGCCAGCGCCCTTGAGCAGTCGATGGGCGACGATGACGTCGGAGCCCGCCAGCTCGTCGCGCCCGGCGATGCGACTCCAGACGAAGGCACCGTGGTGGACGAACACCTTCAGGTCCAGCTCGGGCGCCAACCGACACGAGTTGCAGTCGCAGGTGGTCGCCTGGTCGATGCTCCGCAGTCGACGCCGGAAGGCGAGGTAGGCCGCCTCGATCGCGTCGAGCAGCAAGGACCCGTCGGCGCGCCCGTCCTCGACGAACAGGAACGCGGCGTCACCTTCGAATTTGGCCAGCCGGAACGGCGGCTCGAGGCGGCCGACGATCGTTTCCAGGAGGTCACCGGCGATGGCCGGCGCGTGCTCGATCTCGCTCCCGGAGAGGTACGCGGTGTAGCCGGTCAGATCGGCGAGGACCAGGAAGCCTGTTTCGGGTGTCGCTGCCATGAGACGACCGTAGACCTTGGAGTCGGTCCAATGTCAAGTCTTGATTTCCTGCATCGTGCCGCCGGTCGACCTGGGCGACGGCCTCGGAGGCAGAAGGCGCGTTGGGCACCTGCTCGGACGATCAGGCGGACGCAGGCCCAGAGGCTGCGCCCCTAGGTCGCCGGCGGGGTATCGACGGCGAACTCGCGCGCTTCGTCGAGCAGGGCCGCCCATACCTCGGGATCGGGGCTTGGGACGGCCACCACTCGCGGAAGGCGCGGTTGCTTGAGGCGAACACGGCGCCGATACCACTCGAGATCAGGGCGAGCACACGGTCGGCCGGCAGCTTGACGACCAGGTCCTGAATTCCGCGGCCGCAAATCGCGGCGAAGAACCGCCCCTCATACCGCAAGCACGGGAAGCCCATCATCGCGCTCCGCGAGACGCCAGCGACAACGAGCAAGGGTTCGGCGAGCGACCAGAAGAGGCGTTCCTTCTCGCTCGGGCGAGTGCGGTCATGTGCTCGACTCGGAACGAGTGGACCTCATGGCGGCGAAGACGCAGAGCGCTCCGACGGCGAGTCGGATAACGATGCTCGGGACTGCCAATGACCCGACGATCGCATCGTTGAAGGCGAGCAGGTCCACGATCGAACTCAAGACGTAGTTGGTCGCCAAGGCGAAGAGGACGATCCGCTGCTGGGTCGGCCTCGCATCGATCGCCGCCCACAGGAATCCCGCTCCTGCGAGCAGGGCCACGCCCTCCGTCCGCATCAGGAACTCGACAGTCGCCGACGACGGGATCCCGACCACCGACAACATCGCGTCCGGTGCGAGGAGGTACCCGAGACCGATGATCGCGAAGCACGACGATCGTTCCCGCGATCAGGGCACGTCCGAGACCCAACGAAGACCTCCGTGGCCGGCGTCGCGGCTATCGCCCGACGCCTGCGTCGGGCCCTACCATCCTATCGTGCAACGCTTTCCGGTTGGCTTCGATGTGGAGGGCCCAGTCCAGGCCGAGGTGTTCGTCGTTTTGTCGGCTGGGCCCGGGACCTCGTTAGCCCCATACTCCCGTAGGGTATTGACAAGGTCTTGACAACGGACGCCCTGGCGAGGTACATTTCTCGCCTACCGGGCTTGTCAAGACTTGACAGGCCCACAGCCATGTTCGGGACCGTGCGGGCGGTTCCCGGCGGGCGCAGCGGCGAATGGCTCGGGATCGCGAGCCAGGGGAGCAGAGTTTGTCGGTCGGCGCGACAGCCGAAGTCAAGAGCAAATTGTCGGTCGTCGACGTCGTCGGCGAGACCGTCGCCCTCAAGAAGGCGGGCACCACGTTCAAGGGGTTGTGCCCCTTCCATGGTGAGAAGACGCCCTCGTTCGTGGTCACCCCGGCTCGCGAGAGCTGGCACTGCTTCGGCTGCGGCCTCGGCGGCGACATCTTCAGTTTCGTCATGCAGCGCGACGGCGCGACCTTTCCCGAGGCCCTCCGCACGCTCGCGGCGCAAGGCCGGCGTGGAGATCGATGAGCGGACCAAGCGCGAGGACGCCCGTCGGGCTCGACTCCGCCAGGTCCTCGATACCGCGATCGCCTTCTATCACGCGGTCCTGACCGGCTCCAAGGCCGGCGAGGGCGCACTCGCCTACCTCAAGGAGCGCGGCTTCACGGACGCGACGATCGAGACGTACCAGCTCGGCTGGGCGCCGGCCGGCTGGGACACGATGACGCGCCAGCTGAACGCCAAGCGCGATATCCGCGACGAGGAGCTCATCGAAGTCGGGCTCGCGAGCCCCAGCCAGCGCGGCCGCGGCGCCATCGACAAGTTCCGGGCCCGCGTCATCTTCCCGATCCGCGACCAGAACGGCCACGCGGTCGGGCTCGGCGGTCGGTTGCTGGAAGGGGAGGGGCCCAAGTACCTCAACTCCCCGGCGACGCCGCTGTTCGACAAGAGCCGGACGCTGTACCTCATCGACAAGGCCAAGGGACCCATCCGCAAGACGGGTCAGGCCGTGATCGTGGAGGGCTACACGGACGCCCTGATGGCCCACCAGGCCGGCTTCGAGAACGTGGTCGCGAGCCTGGGCACGGCGCTGACGCCGGGCCAGGTCGGCCCTGCTGACCCGCTACGCGAGCCGGATCGCCCTCGCCTACGACGTGGATCCCGCCGGCGAGAAGGCCGGGACGCTCGGGGTCACGGCGTTGGCCTCGCTCATCGGGCAGCTCCAGGGCGACGACTCGGGCGTGAAGCTCGAGGACGTGCGGGTCGTCGGCCTGCCGGCCGGCAAGGACCCCGACGAGGTCGTGCGCGAGGATCCGGCCGTCTGGGGCGACGCGGTCGCCAAGGCCAAGCCGCTCGTCGAGTACCTCATCGGCCATCACGCCGACCGCTTCGACCTCAAGACCAGCACCGGCCGCATCGGCTTCGTGGAGGCCGTCATGCCGGCCATCAAGGACATCGAGGACCCGCTGCGCCGTGATGAGGCCCTCCAGGAGGTCCGGCGCGTGTCGGGCGTGGAGGAGCGCGTGCTGCGCCAGGTGCTGGATCGGCGCATCGCGGCCGCCGCCGGGGTCGGGCCTGGTCGGAGCATCGGTGGTGAAGCGGCGACCCGGATCACCGCCGATGCCGTCCTGGCATCGCCGGACGCCCTGCCGATCGGCGACATCCTGCGGGCGGTCACGCCGGTCGAGGCGGAGCTGCTGCGCCTGCTGCTGCTCGTCCCGGACCAGCAACTGCGGGTCGTGGACGAGCTTGGGCCGGACCAGCTGCCGAGCACACTGGCGCGCGAGCTGTACCGGGCGATGGTCCTCCAGCGCGCGCCGAACGACCAGGGCGTGCACCCGCCGTTCGACAGCGCGGCGCTGCTGCTCGCGGTCGATGATGAAACGGCCTCGCTGGCTCGCGCGTTGTACGCCAAGCCGGGTCCGGAGCCGCGGACCCTTTCCGGGCGTCAACTTGCATACGAGGTGACCCGACTCCTCCTGGAGCTCGAGGACGACCAGTTGCGCGAGCGAAGTGACTTCAACCAATCGGCGACCGCGGAAGCGGAACGCTCGAACGACACCGCATCCATCCAGCGTCTCCAACTGGAGCGCGTCCAGATCAACGAAGCGCGGCGGTCCCTGGACCGACGCCGGGACGAGACTCGGATGCTCGCCCGACCCGTCGCCGCGGGCAGCGCCTGACGGACATCACGACGACCACCCACCCATCGACCACCACCTGACCACCCACCGACCCCACCCCGAACCGACACCAGCACCCGACCCAGGACCCAAGGAGGAACCGAATGCCCGCTGACCCGCTCGACAAGCAACTCGTGGAGGCCGTCCTGTCGCGGCCCCGCCGCGGCAAGGCCGATCTCGAGGAGGCCAAGCTCGCCGGCATGCGCCCCGAGCGCGGTCGCGCCGTCGCCGTCGCCGATGACGACGATGACGATGACGACGACGATCTCGCGCTCGACCCGGAGACCGCTGCCGCGGCGGCCGGTGACGCCGGCGCGGACGTGGCGGTCGAGGTGATCGCCGAGGACGGCACCATCGACCAGGGGGCCAAGCTCCCGACCGAGGGGCCGACCAAGCTCGATCCCAAGGAGGTCGAGGAGCCGACCCCCGAGGACCTCGAGGCCATCAGCGCCGACATGATCGGCATCGATGACCCGGTCCGGATGTACCTCAAGGAGATCGGCAAGGTCGCCCTGCTGACCGCCGAGGAAGAGGTCGTCCTGGCCAAGGCCATCGAGCTCGGCGAGCAGCTCGTCGAGGAGCCGTGGAAGGGCCTCGTGTCCCTCCACGAGTGGACGCTCCACGACACGGAGCGCAAGACGCGCACCCAGAAGCCGCAGCATCGACTGCCGTTCGGTGACGAGGCGCACGCGTTCGTGCGCGCCGCGATCTCCGATGACGCCGCCGCCGAGCTGCTGGTCCCGACGCCGGACTTCCACCTGGTGAAGGCCGGCCGCGACGCCCAGTCCGACGGCACCAAGGAGCTCCTCAAGGAAGCCAAGAAGCTCCTCCACACCTACAACGAGACGCTGACCCCGGACGACGCGATCAAGCTCCTCGACTGGTCGTTCTTCGCGGTCCACAACGGCGACCTCGATTCGCGCGACAACGTTGGGCTGCGGGCGATCTTCGACTGGACCCGCGAGGGCGTCGCCTTCCCGGCGCTCGAGCGCTGGATCCAGAGCGGCCACGATGCCGATCTGCTCAAGCGGATGGGCTTCGATCCCGAGGTCCCGCTCAACACGAAGCTGCGCGACCGCAAGGGCGTGATCGTCGAGATCGGGCGTGATGCGCGCGAGCAGCTGACCTCGGCCAACCTGCGGCTGGTCGTGTCGATCGCGAAGAAGTACATCGGGCGCGGCATGTCGTTCCTGGACCTGATCCAGGAAGGCAACATCGGCCTGATCCGGGCGGTCGAGAAGTTCGACTACGAGAAGGGCTTCAAGTTCTCCACGTACGCCACGTGGTGGATCCGCCAGGCCATCACCCGGGCCATCGCGGACCAGGCGCGGACCATCCGCATCCCGGTCCACATGGTGGAGACGATCAACCGGCTCATCCGCGTCTCGCGTGGGCTCCTCCAGGAGCTGGGTCGCGAGCCGACGGTCGAGGAGATCGCCGAGGCGATGTCCAAGGGCCAGGAGGTCCAGGTCACGCCCGAGAAGGTCCGCGAGATCATCAAGGTCTCGCAGGAGCCGGTCTCGCTGGAGACGCCGATCGGTGAGGAGGAGGACTCCCACCTGGGCGACTTCATCGAGGACCGCGGCGCGCTGGCCCCGGCCGAGGCGGCCTCGCATCAGCTCCTCAAGGAGCAGGTGGAGGCGGTCCTGGACAGCCTCACCGGCCGTGAGCGGCGCGTGCTGCAGCTCCGGTTCGGCCTGGAGGACGGGCGTGCCCGGACCCTCGAGGAGGTCGGCAAGGAGTTCAACGTGACCCGCGAGCGGATCCGCCAGATCGAGGCGAAGGCGCTGCGCAAGCTGCGCCACCCGTCCCGGAGCCGCAAGCTCAAGGATTACCTCGAGTAGGTCGTCGACCCGCTGCCCAAGGGATCGAGCCCGACGTTCGCGTCGGGCTCGATCATGGGCCGCCGGAGGCGGGCGGGGATGCCGCCACGGATCCGGGCGATGTCGGCCGGCGCGCGGTCCGGACGGCTGTCGGGCGCCATCCGCGATAGCATCGATGCATGCCCATCTCGGCCTTCGGCCTCGTCGCCCTGTTCATCGCGTGCTCGATCGTCCTCGGCTGGCTGGCCGTCCGCCTGCTGGCTCGCTTCGGCGGCCCGACTGGTCGCGCCGCCTACGTGCTGCCGATCGCGGCCGGGTTCCTGGCGTTCTACCTGATCGGGCACAAGCTCGGGATCGCGGTCGGCCCGGAGATCCCGCTGCTGGGGTTCCAGGTCGCGCTCATCGGCGACCTCGCGATCGGCTTCGCGGCCGCGCTGGTGGTCGCCGCCGGCCAGTGGCTGGTGGTTCGGGCCGTGGCCGCACGGCGCGCCGACCGAGGCGTCCTAGGGGCGGGGCCTCGGCCGGTCGAGGCCGAGTCGACCCCGCCCCGCCCGACGCCGGCCAAGGTCGGCCCAGCCCCGGGGCTTCGGCCGGCCAGCCGGCAGTCTTCCCAGCCAGAAATGCAGCATCTGCTGCCGCACCGGGCTTGACGGCGTGCATCCAACGCACGCTCCGGGGCCTCCGGAGTCGGATCCGGCTCGGATGTGGCATACGATGCCCACAATCGACGTCGCTGCCGGTTGGGGCGGTGTCGGTGTCGGGAATGCGGCATTCGACAGTGCACCTTCGACGGGTTTGGTGCAGCGCCCCGACCAATACGCCTCGTTGGTGCATCTGACGCACGCCGAACGTTCGCCGCCGGATAGGCCGCCGGGCCCCGCACCGAACGCGCCCGGGCCATCACAGCACGATCAGCGCGTTGCCGCCTGGATCGACGCCGGCGCCCACCAGCTCGAGCGCGCGACGCCCCGGGATCGGCAGCCTTGCGTGCAGGATGTCGCGCGTAGATCCGGACGACCTCGCGGTTGCCCGCGTGTCCAGCCAGGACGAGGATGACGCCGCCATCCCGCCATCGCGCTTCGCGGGCGATCCGGCGCTCGAGGCCTGGACGTCGCGCAGGCGAGTCTCGACCTCGATGCCGACGGACGACGGCGAGGTGCCCGCGTGGACCACGTCCCAAGCCCGCTGGTCGCTCGGGCCTGGAAACGGGAACCTCGGTCTGCCTGCGAATGGTCCGATGGCAGCGGACGTGAAGTCGATCGATCAGTGCCATATGCGCCACGTCGCGGATCGGCGGCCCGGCCGGAAAGACCCGCGACCGCAGCTCGAGCCCACCACGGCGAATAGGCGCCGCCGCCGTGTCGATCGCTGACGATCCGGCGACAAGTTCCGCTCGATCCGGCTGTACTGCGACGCGAGAGCCCCAACACCTCGGCGATGTCGGGCCCGCGAGGTCGACCTGTAATCGAGCCGCCCGGCGCGCGGCTCGCAGGGCACGCGGCGACTCGCGGCCGCGTTCGCCCCGACATCGACTCGCGTCCTCGCGCTACCCATGCGCCGAGCATGGCGATGGCCCCGTAGCTGCGGCTCACCCGGGCGCTCATCGTCCGCTCATCCTCGGCTGCGATGATGCGCGGGTGACGACGTCGCCAGTGGAGCCCGAACCCGCGGACATCCTCGTGGTCGATGACGACCCGCGCCTCGCGGCGTCGTTGCGACGTGCCCTCGTGTTTGCCGGCCATCGGGTGCGCGTGGTGGGGGACGGACCGGCCGCGCTCGCCGCGA
The DNA here is from genome assembly GCA_963724635.1 of uncultured Chloroflexia bacterium. Lineage (GTDB taxonomy): Bacteria > Chloroflexota > Limnocylindria > Limnocylindrales > CSP1-4 > SPCO01. The sequence goes on along the minus strand of CAVRVI010000008.1, from coordinate 95,513 downwards.
TCCAGGCGACGCCGCCGGACCTCGTCGTGCTGGACCGGATGCTGCCGGGCATCGATGGCGTGGAGGTCTGCCGCCGGTTGCGCGCGGCGGGGGACGACCTGCCCGTCCTCATGCTCACGGCGCGCGACACGGTGGAGGACCGGGTGGACGGGCTCGATGCCGGCGCCGACGACTACCTCGTCAAGCCGTTCGCGTACGAGGAGTTGATGGCTCGCGTGCGAACGCTGCTGCGCCGCCGACCGACCGCCGGTGGCCCTCGAGAGCGCCTGATCTTCGCCGACATCGTGCTCGACGTCGGTCGCCACGAAGCGCAACGAGGTGACCGGTCCCTGACCCTGTCCGCCCTCGAGTTCGAGCTGCTGGCCCACTTCCTCCGGCACGCCAGGCTCGTGCAGACGCGCGAGCAGCTGCTCGATCGTGTCTGGGGCATGGACATCGAGACGGCCTCGAACGTCGTCGATGTCTACGTCGGCTACCTCCGGCGTGAGCTGGAGTCGGGTGGCGAACCCCGCGTCCTGCACACGATCCGCGGCGTCGGCTACGTCCTGCGCGATCCCTGACGATGCGGATCCGTCGACGGCTGGTCCTCTACGCGATCGGGGTCGCGGCGCTGGGGATGACGCTCTTCGCCGTGCTACTCACCGCCTTGCTGTCGCGCGGCGTGGTCACGGACCAGGCGGAGGCGCTCGCGGCCATCGCCGCGGAGACGGCGACCGCGGTAGCCGCATCCGACCCGCGCGCGGATGGCGCCACGCCCCTGGTCGTGGCCGATCTCCGAACCAGCCTCGACCCGTTCATCGTGGTCCTCGACGACGAGGGCGCCGTTCGCTTTGCCACGGCACGACTCGACGACGCGCCGCCCCGGATCCCCGCCGCGGTGCTCGTCGAGGCGTCAGAGACGGGCCGGTCCGCCGCCACCTTCACGATCGCGCCCGGTCTCGAGGTCCAGGTCGCCGCCGCCTCGTTCACCAGAGCGGCGGACGGCCTGACGGGCGTGGTCGCCGCGGGCCAGTCGACCGCGTTCACCGAGCAACAGGTGGCGGGCCTGACCGCCTTCCTGGTGCTGTCGGGCCTCATCACCGTGATCGCGGTCGCGATCGTCTCGTACCTGGTCGTGGGTCGGGCGCTGCGGCCACTCCGGACGCTGACGGTCACGGTCGACGAGATCCGCCAGACCGGCGACCTGTCCCGCCGGCTCGCGCCGACACGCTCGAAGGACGAGGTCGGCGTCCTGACCACGAGCTTCAACGCCATGCTCGATGACGTCGCGGCCGCCCAGGCTCGGCAGGCGGCGGCCCTGGCCGCCCAGCGACGGTTCGCCGCCGACGCGTCGCACGAGCTCCGCACCCCGCTCACGACCATCCGGACCAACGCGGAGTTCCTGACGGAGCATCCGGACGTCGCCCCGGTCGATCGGTCGGAGGCGCTCGCCGACATCGCCGCCGAGTCCGCCAGGATGGCCCGCCTCGTGGACGGCCTGCTCACGCTTGCCCGGACCGATGCGGGGGCGTCGCCCGAGCGACGGCCCGTCGACGTCGCGGGCATCGCCCTGACCGTGGCGCGGACCGCGGATCGGTCCGTCACCGGGCGGGACGTCCGCCTCACGAGCGACGGCCCGGCCGTCGTCGACGGGGACCCGGACCTGCTGACGCGGCTCCTCTGGATCCTGGTCGACAACGCCATCCGACATGGGGCCGGCGAGATCGACCTCGACGTTCGCCGGTCCGACGGCTCCGTCCGGCTCACGCGTCGCCGATCGAGGACCCGGCATCGCCGCCGAGGACCGGGAGCGCGTGTTCGAGCGGTTCGCGCGGACCGATGCCTCGCGGACCGGCGAGGGGGCCGGGCTCGGGCTGGCCATCGCGCGATCCATCGTCGAAGCGCATGGCGGCACGATCGAGGTCCGTGGACGCGATGGCGGGGGAGCGCTCGTCGCGGTGGAGCTTCCCGCCGCCGACTGACGCCCAGACCCGATCGCTCATCGAACGCTCATCCGGGGTCCATGCGGCCCTCATGTCCGACCGCGAGCCTGTGGTCATGGAACCTTCCGAACCGACCGAGCGATCCGGTCTCATCGAGGTCGCGTGTGTCTTTCTCACCCTCCAGGGCGCGATCCTCATCGCGGCGACCATCGAGGCGCTCGTCGTCGCCGCCGTCGTGGGGCCGTCGGGTAGCGCGTCGATCGCGCTCACCGGCGCGGCTGCCGCGCTCGCCCTGGTCTGCGCCTGGGGCCTCGGGCGCCACCGACGACGGGCTCGTCGGCTGGTGCTCGTGGGGGAGGCCGGCGTGCTGGCCATCGGGCTCGTGGATGTGGCCCTGACGCTGATCGTCGGTGGCGTCGGGCTGGGCCTCGTGATGATCCTCACGCGCATCGTGGTCCCGCTGGTCGTGATCGGGCTGTTGCGTCGGCCGACGGCGCGCGGCGCCTTCCTGGCCGGAGGTGTGGCATGAATCCGCTCGGTCCGATCCTCCACGTGCCGACGAGCGGAGGCAGCCCAGGCGGCCGGCAGTCTCGGAGCCGGGGCGATCGGCAACCCGATGTACGCCATCCTGCCCGGCCACGAGGTCGCGATCATCGCGGTCCTCCTCCTGCCGGTCATCGCCTGGTGGATCGGGATCCGGGCAGGCGATGGGTCCCGTCGCGCGGCCACGCTGCGCGATGGCTACCTCCGGCTCGCGCCCCTCGATCGACTCGCGGTGTGGGCGATGGCCGCCTCGGCGGCGATCCACCTCGCGCTGGCACCGGGGCACGGTGGTGGCGGGATCCTCGCGCTGTTCGTCCTCCAGGCCGGCCTCCTGGGGCTCGCGATCTGGCGTGCCGCGACGGGACGGACCTGGCGACAGCTGGCGGCCGTGGTCCTGGTCGGTTCGGTGATCGCGTACGCCGTCGCGCTGTTCGGGGGCGAGGCCCCCGACCAGGTGGGTCTCGCGACCAAGCTCATCGAGATCATCGGGATCATCGCCATCGTGCGGGCCGCGGGCATGGGCTCGGCCGTCCGGTCGATCGTCGGGACGGCCCTCGTCGTGGCGCTGGTCGTCGGCACGTCCGCCGCCGGCTGGACGGCGGCCTTTGCGGCGGCTGGCGGGACGGCTACCGGGCACGGGCACGGCCACGCCATGGTGGCGGTGCCGTCCCGCCGCCTGGTTCCACGATCCCCGGCGGGATCGCCGATGAGGCGACCGATGAACAGGCCGAAGCTGCCGCCGAGGTGCATGCCACCGCGGTCCGAGCCCTGGCCCGGTACGCCGACCCGGGCCGTGGCCGCCGCCGACGGGTATGACGTGACCGGCCTGTTCGGCACCGACTTCCACGCCTCGAATGCCGACGTACGAGTCGGACGGGCGGATCCTGGATCCCGAGCGGCCCGAGGATCTGATCTACGCGAGCACGAGCCGGGGGCCGATCCTCCTGGGCGCCATGTTCACCGTCCCGCTCGGCGTCGCGGGCCCGATGATCGGCGGTCCGCTCACGGTCTGGCACGCCCACGAGCACGTGTGCATCGGCCTGTTGCCGCCCGGCCTCACCGGTCTGCGCTCGCCGTTGGGTGGCTGTCCGGTCGGCTCGATCGAGGTGCCGCGCACCAACGAGATGATCCACCTCTGGACGATCCCTGGTGCGCCACAGGCCTGGGGCGACCTGGACGAGACCTGGCGGGCGGCATACATCGAGGCGTACGAGGCGGAGGCTGAGCGGGTCGGCCGAGCCCGGCGCCGACGTCGACGTCCTCAGACCGGTTCCGGCGGGTCGCCGGGTGACTCGCCGTGGCTACCGCGAGCCCGCGGCGGGTCCAGTCGCTGTACGAGCCGGGGTAGAGGAGGGGGTCGGGCAGACCGGCGATCCGGAGAGCCAGCGCGGAGTGGCAGGCGGAGACACCGCTCCCACACGAGGTCACGACCTCGCCTGCCGAGCCGTCCGCGCCGAGCGCCTCGTACCGCCCGCGCAGGGCATCGGCCCCGAGGAAGTGTCCGTCGGGCGCGAGGTTGGTGTCGGTCGGGGCACTCACTGCGGTCGGGATGTGTCCCGGATAGGCATCGACCGGCTCGGTCTCGCCGCGATAGCGCGCCGCGCCGCGGGCATCGAGCAGCACGACGGAGCCAAGTCGCGGCCGAAGCCCGTCGATATCGATCACGCGTTTCCAGTGATCGGCGACATGCAGGGTCGATGCCGGGAAGTCGGGTTCGTCGACCGCGATCGAGCCGCCCGCGGCGAGCCACGCCGGCCAGCCGCCATCGAGCACGACCACGGCGTCGTGGCCGAGGTCCTCCAGCATCCACCACAGGCGCGCGGCGACCCAGCCGCCGACGTCGTCGTAGGCGATGACCAGGTGCTCGTCACCGATCCCGGCCGCCTCGAGTCGTCGGACGAAGGCGCCCACCTCGGGGAGTGGATGCCGCCCCGGCCCGACCTCCGGGGACGCCGCGAGGTCGCCGTCGACATCCAGGTAGATCGCGCCCGGGATGTGCCCCGCCTCGTACGCCAGCCGTCCGTCACCGGGCCGGCCGAGGTACCAGCGGCAATCGACGATGCGGATCGCGGGATCGTCCAGGCGTGCCGCCAGGTCGGCGACGGAGATCAGGGGGTCGGGGAGGGGCATGCCCGGAGTATGCCAGCGACGGCTCGGGCCGCCGCCCGCAGCCGGCGGCTCGTGTTGCCGCCGCGGCCCTAGAAGTCGATGAACGCGTCCAGGTAGGCCTTGCTGGCCCCGTACTTGACCATCCCGTCGTAGAACTCGCGCGTCGTCATCACGCCCGCCCGGTTGGCCTTGAACAGCGCCCGGAGGCCGTTGAAGAACGGCGTCGTCCCCATCCGCAGACGCAGTCCCTCGAGGAACTTGGCCGACTTGTAGTAGATCGTCTGGGCGTAGCTGTTGTGGTCGGGCGCCGTCACCGGGCTCGGCAGGTTCGGGAATGAGGTCGACGGCGTATTCACCGGCAGCGACGAGTCGTAGCTGTGGAAATCGCCATAGAAATACGAGGCGGCGAACTCGGCCAGGCCCTCGTCGATCCAGGGCTCGCGGACCTGCTCGTTGCCGACCATCCCGTACCACCACTGGTGGGCGGTCTCGTGGGCCACGACCTCGCGGCTGCCGAAGACGGCGCTGCCCAGGAACACGATGCCCGGATACTCGTTGCCCGAGCCCTTCCGGCCGGTCTGGGCGATCACGTAGCGCGGCCACTGGTAGTCACCGAACGCCGACTCGAAGCGCGCGAGCGCGGCCGTCGCGGAGGCCAGCGCGGTCGTGCCCGCGCCGGTCGTGTAGTAGACGACGACCTTCGAACCCGCGGACAGCGCCGACACCGCCTTGTACGACGGGCTCGCCCCGAAGGCGAAGTCGCGCGCGTCGGTCAGTTCGTAGACATGGGTCCGATCCACGCTGGTGATCACCTTGCCCGGCGCCGCGATGCGGACCGTGGCCGAGTCAGTGGTGAGTTCCAGCCGGATCTTTGTGGCGGCCCGGGTGAACTGCGAGTCGCCCGGATAGCGCATCCCGTGGCCGTTGCTGATGATCGGGAACCAGTGGCTGACCTGCATGATCCCGTTGGCCTTGGACAGCCGGCCCTCCAGGGACGTGCCGATCGTGCTCGTCGCGATGACCTTGAAGGCGAGCTTCACGACGGCTGAGCCACCATCGGGGACGTTGCGACCCAGTTGGAGGACGAGGTTCGCGTTGTTGCTCCAGGCGGCCCTGGCCACCTTTCCGTCGACCGTGTAGCTCCCGATCGACACGAGCTCACCGAATGCTTTCGGCAGCACGGACAGGTTGAGCTTGCTGATGGTCGTGCCCGAGGTGTTCGTCAGGTTGATGGTTTCCGTGGCGCTGATCGTGCCCTTGGCGTAGTCGAGTCGTGCCTTCAGGACGTAGGTCGTGCGCAGGAACATCGTGGACGTGTTCGCGAGGGCCGCGTGGACCGTGGCGGGAGCGACGGTCAGGGCGATGGCGCTGGCGAGAAGGACGGAGACGAGGCGGTTGCGGCGGTTCATGTCGGTAGTCCCTGGGGGTGGAGACAGGGACTACGTTCTGCCGCTCCGCGCAGCGGACTTGAATGGACGACCGGAGACATCGATATCCCCTGACGTCGACGGCTGGGCGCTGTCAGGACGGTGGTCTCGGACTGACGTTCGACGATGGTCGCCTGACCGCGCCATCTACCTCGTGCGGGCGCGCCGCTCCCACCGCTCAGGCGTCAGCCCGATGGGCGCGCCCGTGACCGCCGTCGCCGCCGCTTCCGACCCGTCCGCCGGGCGCAATCGACCCGTCATCCAGTCCCGATACCAGGGCGACCACGTCCGGGCGCCGGGGCGGCCGTCGATGCCGTCGTGGTACTCGGCGAACGACCGACCGAAGGGCGGCTCATCGATCGACCGGTTGGAGGTGAACTGGCCGGCGTCGTGGAGCGGCGGCAGCTCGCGTTCGTCCAGTCCGAGCGCCCGATAGACCGCCTCGACCTGGTGCAGCCACTCGTGGACGTAGCCCTGGGCCGGATCGGGGTCGGTGGCGAGCGTGCGCCAATGGTCGGTCGAGATGGAGCTGAACCCGGCCCCGAACGTCGCGTCGGATGGGCCGAGGGTGCAGCCCCAGCCGCATTGGGGCACCTCCGGGTCGCCCGGCCACAGCGCGATGACCGAGTCGTAGGTGGCGCCCGTGTCGGCGACCTCGATCAGCTCCCGGCGGACCTCGCGTGGCCCCACCCACCAGCGACCTCCGCCGCTGGAGGAGAGAGCGCCGATGGGTCGCCGGACGGCCACGATGTCGAACGGCTCGAGCGCGGCGGCTCCCTCGCTCCAGGCGGCGACCGTGGCCGGCAGCGATTCGACGACCGTTTCGATGACGGCGCGCTCTTCGCGAGCCATGACCCGCCGCGCGCGCTTGCGCGTCAGGCCGGACCCGAATCGCGCGTCCAGGACGGGGTAGAACAGGACGAGCGTCCGCCAGGTCTCGATCACGCCGTGAGGGTAGCGCCTGCTAGCATCGGGCGGTGACGACGCGACCGAAACGGGGCACGCCGGCGAAGGGTGCGACGGCCGACAGCGACCCGGGCCGGCTGATCGGGGTCGACTGGCTGGCGGCCCATCTCGAGGACCCCGACGTCCGGATCGTGCACGTCGGGCACGACAAGCGGGTCTACAACAAGGGTCACGTGCCCGGGGCCGTCCTCAGCGAACTCCACAGGGACCTCGCCCTCAAGGGGACCGCGCCCGAGACCGGCGACGCCGAGCGGGCCTCGCTGCTGCCCTCGCGCGAGCAGCTGGAGGCGTCGCTGCGCCGCTGGCGGGTGGGCGAGGGCGATCGGGTCGTGCTGTACGACGATGTCGGGCTGAACCGGCACGCGATCCGCGCCTACTGGCTGCTCCGTCGATGCGGCTATCCCATCGACCGACTGCACGTGGTCGACGGCGGGATGGAGGCCTGGCGGCGGGCCGGGCACCAGATCACGACCGACGTCCCGGAGGCCGACCTGGCAGACGGGCTGCGGGTCCCGGTCCGGCTGGAGGAGCCCGATCCGGCGTTCGACGTGAGCTTCGACGAGGTGCTCGCGTTGAGCAAGGAGGCGAGTGGCGGGGGTGCCAAGGCGCCCACGCGACTGCTCGATGTCCGCACCGCCGCCGAGTTCGTCGGACAGGACGTGCGCGCCCGTCGCGCGGGGGCGATCCCGGGGGCCCGCCAGCGCGCCTTCGAGGACTTCCTCACCGCCGACGGCACGTTCCATTCGCTCGAGGCGATGCTTGCGCTCGTCCGGGCCGGTGGGGTTGAGCCTGGCGAGGTCCGAGCCGTGTACTGCCATAGCGGCGTCCGTTCGTCGCTGGTCTGGTTCGTGCTCCACGAGCTGGCGGGCTTCGAAGACGTTCGCAACTACGCCGGGTCGTGGGAGGAATGGGGCAACCGCGACGACAGCCCAATCGCGATGCCGTGACCGGGACCGTGATCGTGCCGGGCGCCGGCCTGCTCGCCCCGCTCCTCTGAGGTATCCTTCCGACCGGCCACCGCGCGTGGCCCCCGCGGGTCCCACCCGCGACTCCGTTCCGGCGTAGCTCAGTGGTAGAGCGGGCGGCTGTTAACCGCTTGGTCGTAGGTTCGAGTCCTACCGCCGGAGCCACCTTCCTCCTCGACCTGGTGGCCGTGCTGTCGGTCGCCAGTTTCAGTCGGTGCCGGGGCCCCGGAAGTGGATCGAGTCAAGAAGCTCCTGCGCCGTGGGCAGGAAGTCAGCGAGATCCGCCCGCGTCTTTGCCCAGATCACGATCAGGGCCGTCACGCCATCGACGTCGACAGCGACGACGCGTGACGGGAACCCGAGCGGCACCCACGGTCCGGTCATCTCCCCGACATGGATGTGCGTGCAATCGGTCTGACCGGCCGCCATCGCGGTGGACCAGGCGGGGCGTCCGTCGAAGGTCGTCGGGACCGGTTCGTCCATCGTCGGTGGTTGGCTCGCTCGCGGATGGACGGCGTTCTTGAGGATCACCCGGATGTCCGCCAGGATTCCCGTGGGCGTGGTCTGGGCCGTCGTCCGTCCGGCGACGAGACAGCGGTGGAAGCTGCCGTACCGCAGGGTCGCGATCATCACCCCTCGCCGCCCGGCGACGACGGGTCGACCGCCCGGTGCCGCCTTGTCCGCGTAGGGATGATCCGCACCGTCCGTGAATCCGCTGACCAGGCCCTCCGCCCAGGCCCCCAGGCGCGACCCGTCCGGGATCGTCGAGGTGTACGTCAGCCCACCCGTGTCGGCCGGCGTGATCCGGGTCGGCGCCGCGGTCGTCAGCGCGGCGATCGGCGCTAGGGAAGCCGGGGGGTCCGCCTCCGTACGATGCCCGCCCGCAGCCACGCCGATCATCGCCAACACGGATCCCGCGAGGATCGCGACCGCCAGGAGGCGACCGAGCGACCCTCCCCACGGCGATAGGTCGGGCGACCACCAGCGGCGTTGTGGGACCGATCGCGTCGTCTCCAGGATCGCCGTCCGGATGTCACCCGGTTCCGGGCGGGCCGCCCGTCGCTCCAGCATCGCGTGGATCCGCGTTTCGGCCAGGTCGTCGGGTCGGCTCATCGGTCTTCCATCCGCAGGGCGTGCTCCAGGGCTCGGCGCGCACTGAACAGGCGGGACTTCACGGTCTTCGGCGCGATCCCCAGTCGATCTCCGATCTCGGTCAAGGAGCGATCCTCGTGGTGGTGGAGCCACAGGAGCACCCGGTCCGCTGCGGGCAGGCGGTCGAACGCGCGCTCCAACCGATCGAGGTCCGCTGTCGCGTCATCAGGACCGGCGGATGATGTGGCGAGCATCTCGCCGCCGTCCGGCAGGCGCCCGACAGAGATCTCGCGGATGTCGCGCCGCTGTCGGGCACGCATCGAAGACCGACATACGTTGATGACGATCCGCCCGAACCAGGCGTCGAAGCGGTCCGCGTCGCGGAGCGATGGCAGGTTTCGCCAGGTGCGCACGAAGATCGCCTGGGACGCGTCACGGACGTCGGCCTCGTCGCCGAGGATCGCGGCGACCGTGCGGAACGTCGATGCCAGGCGCCGGTCGACCAAGCGCGCGAACGCGTCGTGGTCGCCGCGGCGCGCCCGCTCCACGAGGTCCCGCTCATCCGCTGCGCCGGGTACCGACAGCGGTCGTGGCGCCGTTGTGGCCTGGCGGAGACCTGCTGCTCCCGTGGCTTCGCTCGACGGCTCCATACCCGGATTCGCCTCCCCTCGGAGCCCCGAGGTCGGTGGCGCTCGCCCGGGTTCCATCGCCCGCGTCCGACCGCACCATACGTATGTCGTCGCGGCAGGCCGTTGGGTTCCACGGCACCCGCACGGTCGTGCGGTCACGAGCGCCTCGCGTCGCCCGCCCGAGCCCGTCATCTTCCGCCCCAGTGTGTACGTGGATCCCGGACACGTTCCAGTGACGCTGATGACCCGCGAATCGGGCCGCTCTCCTGCGTCCTCAGTCACCACCGGACCAGGGCGCACGATGATGCGTCGCCACGTGACTGCAGGGAGATCCACCTGGAGACCTGGGACGGAAGTTCGCGACCCGACTCGCGACTCCGGGCGCCGCCGCGGGCCGGCCACCCCGAGATGCCCCCCGCGGCCGCGCTCGGCCCCCGAGCTGGCCCCCGCGGCCGCCTCGGCCTACGTCTGCACGTCCGCGGCGGCGCAGTCCCCAGCTCGCCAGCACCAGCCCGCCGAGCGCGATCACCACGCAGGCGATCATCCCCGGCCAGTCCCACAGGCCCACCATCGGATGGCCCAGGTGCGAGGTGAGGGCCACCTCCCGGAGCCAGTCGGGCAGCTTGAGGGCCGGGACGAGCAGATCCAGCACGAACGTGCCGATCACGATGAACGCCACGACCTCGCCCGCAAGCGACGTGCGGAACACGCCACCGACCGCCATGCCGATGCCCGCCAGGGCGAGCGCGTAGAGCCCGAGCACGAGCGATCCCGAGGACCGGGGTCAGCACGTCGCCACCGGTGATCGTCGACCCGAGGCCGATCCCGACCATGAGCAGCAGCGTGAAGACGCCGATCGCGAGCAGCAACCCCATGCCGCCCCGGGCCGCCCAACCACGACGCGACAGCGGTGTCGAGAGGAGGGCTTCCAGCCGACCGTCGGTCTCATCCGACGCCCAGCCGCTGACCAGGGTCGCGGCCGCGAAACCCGCCAGGATGAACCCGAAGGTCACGAACGCGAGTTGCAGGAACGCCCCCGACCCGCTCGTGAGGTCGATGTCGGGGAAGATGTTCTGGAAGATGGCGACGTGTCCGGCGAGAGGCCCTGGAGCGTCTCGCTGAAGGACCATGCTGCGGCGCCGAAGATGAAGCCCATCAGACCGACGCCGATGCCCCACCAGATGGCGAGCGGGAACCGCTCCCCGAACGACCGTCCGATCGGGCCGTGCAGGCCCAGCAGCCCTGAGGGCAGGCTCGGCCAGGGGATGCGCGACGTCACCCCGAGATCGCGTCGCGAGAACAGGATGACCCCGATCGCCATCAGGACGACCGCCACGACCGCGCCCGGGATCGACGATGCCCAGTCGTACTCGCCACCGAGCGGCTGGTGGTGGACGGTCCACCCGAACCAGGTCACGTTGGCCAGTGGGGCGAACAACGGGACCGCGGCCTGGTAGCCGTTGGCGAAGTAGCCGACGAGGAGGACGACGCCGGCCAGGGCGGCGGAGGCCCCCCGGCCCACGAGCGGCGCGAGCGCGAATGCGACGGACCCGCACGCGAGCGCCACCACGCCGATCCAGGCCGCGAATCCGATGGCGGCACTCCACGGGATCTCGTCACCAGGCAGGGTCGCGAACGCGGCGCCGGCGATCCAGGCACTCAAGCGCGGTGACGATGACCACGATGGCCATGCCCGTGAGGTGGGCGGCCAGCTTCTCGAGGGCGATGCGGCGCATCCCGATCGGGCTGCGACGCGACGAACTCGAGGCTGCCGCGGCGGGCTTCGGACGCGAGGGTGCCCGACAGCGCCAGGATGGACCACAGGCTCACGAGCAGACCAAGCGAGGCGGCCGTCTTCCAGCCGATCGACCCGCCCAGTGTCTCGATGGCGATGGGGAACGGATTGCCATAGACGCCGGCCAGCGCCGGTGGCAGCGACTGGACCAGGAGCTTGAGCTCCTCGCGCGACTGGACGGTCGCGTACGCCTCCCCGAAGGCGGCGCCACTCGAGAGCAGCAGCATGCCGACGAGCCCGGACACGATGATCACGGCGAGCCGCGAATCGCGCAGGGTCTTCGCGTAGATGCTGCCGAGCCCGTAGACCCGGCTCCAGGGCGAGATGTGGTGGGGGAGCATCGCTCCCGGGACGCGGCCGGCTTCAGCGGTCATGGCCGTTGACCTCCACGACCTCGCGGCCGTACTGCGCCAGGAAGGTCTCCTCGAGACTGGGCTCGCGGCTCACGAAGTCGACGAGTTCGTAGCGGGCGGCGGCCTGGACGACGGGCGTGATCGCGCCGGTGACCCGCATGCGGAGCAGGTGGTCCTCGGCGGCGATGTCGGAGACGCCCGGCAGGCCCTGGAACGCATCGAGCGGGACCGCGCCCGTGAACCGCAGCTCCACCTGGTGGTGGGCCAGATCCCGAAGCGCCTCCACCCGGTCCACCTTCACGAGGCGACCGTCCCGGATGATCGCGACGCGGTCGCAGGTGTGTTCCACCTCGGACAGGACGTGGCTGGACAGGAAGACCGTCCGGCCCTCCTCGCGGGCCTCGCGGACGTAGGCGTAGAACGCCTGCTGGATCAGTGGGTCCAGGCCCGAGGTCGGCTCGTCGAGGATCAGCAGCTCAGGGCGATGCTGGAGCGCGATGACGAGCCCGATCTTCTGCTTGTTGCCCTTCGAGTACTCCTTGAACTTGCGAGTCGGGTCCACCTCGAAGCGCTCGATGAGCGACGCCTGGTAGGCCGGGTCGACCCCACCGCGGAGATTGGCGAAGTAGGTCAGGGTCTGGCCGCCGGTCAGGCGGTCGTAGAGCGTGAACTCGCCCGGCAGGTAGCCGATGCGCCGATGGATCGCGACCGGATCGACGCTCGACTCGATGTCGAACACGAGGGCGCGACCACTCGTCGGCCGGATGAGGTCCAGGATCGTCCGGATGGTCGTCGTCTTGCCGGCGCCGTTGGGACCCAGGAACCCGAAGACTTCGCCCTCCTGGATCTCCAGGTCGACGTCGTTGATCCCGCGGTGCTCGCCGTAGGTCTTGGTCAGCTGCTCGGTGCGGATGATCGCGGTCATGAGTCTCCTTGTCGTCAGAAGTCAGACGAACCACTGGCGCAATACGGCCGGGTCGCCGATCGTGAGGGTCCCGTCCGGAAGGCCCAGGATCCGGTCCAGGGCCACGGCGTAGGCGGTCAGCGTGCGCAGGAAGGTGTCGAGGCCGGCCGCGCCGGCCCGATACTCGAGGTACTGGCGCCCGGCGAACTCGTTGATGCCTTGCGTGAGCGAGACGATCACGTCCCCCACCCGATCGGGGTCCTCGAGGTGGAACGTGCCCTCAGCGTGACCCTGGCGCGCCATCTGCGCGAACAGGGGACCCATGCGCACGACCATCCCCCGTCGAAGCTGCTCCCGCATCATCGTGTTGCCGTCGGAGTACCAGACCTCCATGAGCGCGAGCAGGAATTCACGCCGCTCCGTCTTGAAGTCGGCCAGCCCGCGGAAGAGGTGCTCGAACTTCTCGAGGCCGGTGAGGTTCGGGTCGTCGACGATCGGCTGGAGGGCGACGTAGGCGCCATCCGACCATCCGGTCGACGACGGCGCCCAGCAGGTCCGACTTCGAGCCGAAGTAGTGGTAGAAGGCGCCCTTGGAGGCACCCAGGTCGTCGAGCAGGTCCTGGATGCTCAGCGCCTCGTAGCCTTTGGCGGCGATGAGTCGCTGGGCGGCATCGACGAACTCGTCGCGTCGGAGCGCGTGGGCCGCGGGATCGAGCGTTCGCGCCATGGCACCTCCATTGTCAGACCGACCGTCGGTCTATCATACGCCGGAGGTCAAGGGCTGTCGTAGGCGGCGGCCCTCGTCAGCGCGGGCTGTAGGGAAAGACCGGGTCCGTCGTCGCCGGACGGACGTGGTCGTCGGCGATGTCCCAGGTGACGGCGCTCGTCACGTCCACGACGCCCGGGACGCTGCGGACCGCCCGCTCGATCATCTCGGCGGTGGACCGCCGTTCGACCCGACCGCCCACCGACGCGACACCGTTGTGGACCTCGACGTCAAAGAGCTCGGGGTTGAGCCACAGCACCCGAAGCAGGACGTCGTGGCGGATGCTCTCGGCCAGCTGATCGTCAGACCGAACGAACGCCCGGACGAGGTCGGCCCGCGAGACGATGCCGACGAGCCGCCCATCCTCGAGCACCGGGAGGCGATTGACGTCGAGATCGACCATCAAGGTCGCGGCCGCTGTCGTGCTACGGTCGACCTCGATGGTCGCGGGCGGACTGGTCATCGCCTCGCCCGCGGTGATGGCCCCGATCTTGACGTGGCGGGTCGACGCCTCGCGCGTCTCGCCCATCAAGCGCCCGAACCAGCGCCGCCGGGCGATCTCGTGGCCGCCCGCCTTGAGCAGGAGATCGGCCTCGGACACGACGCCCACCACGGCCCCCGCGTCATCGATGACCGGGACACCGCTGATCCGATGGTCGACGAGCAGGCGCGCGACGTCCTTGAGCGGGGTCGAGGTCGACACGGAGAACACGGGCGCGGTCATCACGTCCCGGACGGTCATGGTCATGGAGGTTCCACCTTTCGAGTGGAGCGTGACCCCGCGAGCGGCTGACCGATAGGTCCGAAGGTCACGTGGGCCGGCGTCGTGGCGACCATGTCGGCCCGGGCCGGGCGGCCCGGTGCGTCGTCGCGGTCACGCCAGGTGGCAGGCCTCGTTCCAGGTCTCGATGACGGGGTTGCCCCGGTCCCAGCCGAGGATCCCGATCGTCGCCGTCCCCAGGGCGAACATGCGGCCACTCGTGGCCGGCTGTCCGAGCCAGCGCGCCGCCAGCACCCGGAGCAGGTGCCCATGCGCGAACAGCAGCGTGTCACCGGTCACGTCCGGCGCCAGGCACCGCGCGATCACGTGATCGGCGCGGCGGCCCACGTCCTCGATGGTCTCGCCACCCGGCCACGGACCGGTCCAGATCGCCCAGTCCGGGTACTCGGCGCGGATGTCGGCGGTCTGACGGCCTTCGAGGGAGCCGTAGTCCCATTCCTGCAGGTCGGGGTCGCGATCTGCGGTGGCGAACCCGGCCAGCTCCGCCGTGTCCGCGGCCCGACTCAGCGGGCTGGTCAGCACCAGCCCGAACGGGTGGCTGGCGAGTCGTCGGCCGAGCGCGACGGCCTGCTCGCGCCCGACGTCGGTGAGCGGGATATCCGTTCGGCCGGTGTGGCGGCCCAGGCGGGCCCACTCGGTCTCGCCGTGGCGCACCAGGAAGACCTGGCGTTCGGGTGCGGGCTCGCTCACAGGCTCGTATCCGGGCGAACCAGGGCGGCGGGCTCCGCGGCGAAGAATTCGCGGTCGCGCCAGCCGAGGATCCGGGCCAGGATCAGTGTGGGGAGTGTCGTGATCTTCGTGTTGTAGCGGTAGACCTGATCGTTGTAGAGCTCGCGCCGGTCCGCGATCATCGATTCCAGGCGCTCGATCTCGCGCTGCAGGTCCAGCACATTCTGATGCGCCGTCAGGTCTGGATAGGCTTCCACGACGGCGAGGAGTGATCGGACGGCGGTCGTGGTCGCCTCGGCGTGGACGGCCTGGTCCGGGATCGGCTCGGTGGGGGAGTAGGCGGCCCGGGCTCGCGCCACCTCCGTCAGGACGTCCTGTTCGAAGGTCATCAGCCCGCGAACGGCACTGACGAGGGCCGGCAGCTGGTCGTGACGCTGCTTGAGGACGACGTCCACGTTCGCCCACGCCTTGTCGATGCGCTGCCGTAGTGACACGACAGCGTTGTACTCCGTTACCACGATGAAACCGACGATCGCGATGACCAGCCCGACGGCGAACGCCGCGGCGTAGCTCTCCGGGTTCGCGATCACGTCGGCGTCCCGGTGCTGAGCGAGAAGGCCAGCACCACGGCCGAGGCGATCGCGATGACCGCCCCGAGCAACCCGACGAGGAACCGGTCCTGGTGGCGTTCGGCCGCGGCCGTCGGCACGCCGTGGGCCACCAGCAGGGGGACGTCGACGGCGCTCGCCAGCACGAGGGTCTCCGGCGCGATCGTGAATCGCTGGATCGCCCGCACGGCGTCGCTGGCGGGTCCGAGCAGCGGCCGGTCCGCCGCCGGATCCAGCTCCGGTGCCTGGGTCGGCCGTCCGATGCCGAAACCCGGGATCGCGGCGTTGCCCCACGCCTCGGCCGGATCGCCGACGAGCAACCCGGCCGCCCGAGCCTCGGCGATGTCACCGGCGACCTCGACGTCGTCGGCGGCGAGGTCCGTGCCGAGCGCGACGTCCGCCTCGGTTGGATCGGACAGGTCCCCGAAGGGCATGGCCCGTCCCACGATCGTGATCGGGTCGCCGGCGGCCAGACGCTCCTCGTGATAGCGGCGGTTGCGCCGGGACGCGGCGCCGCGCAGCAGCGGATGGATCTCGTCCTCGCCGGCCGCATGGACCGATAGCAGGTTCGCGATCGCGGTCGCCCGGTCCACCTCGGTGGCGGCCACGGCACTCCCGGACCGCAACGCCAGGCCGCTCGGTTCGTCGCCGAACCCGTCCGTCTTGTCGTCGAAGCGGACGGGCGCGTCCCACCGGGCGCCGCGAGGGAAGACGCGGATCGTCCCCGTCGCGTCACGCACCCGGAATCCGACGGCGCGCTCCTCGCGCAGATCGGCCATCGTGTCGGGCAGGTCGTCGTCCCCGCTGATCGAGGCCTTGTAGTACACGCACGGGATGCTCTGGAGCGGCGAGATGAGCGTCACGTCGGCCGTCTCGATGACGCCGCTCACCCGCACCTCGCCCGCCGCCAGCGACGAGATGGTGGACGTGCCGGTATCCCCGATCCGGGTCGCCGTCCGATAGCCGGTCAGCCCACGCGCCAGCAACCACAGGCCCGCCGCGATGCCGATCGCGGCGACGGCCATCAGCCAGGGCGTGTCGGTGCCATCCATGCTGCCCATCGTACGGGCGTACGAGTGGCGCCGTCCGAGCGCAACGGCCCTGTGCTAGCCTCGGGCGCATGTCGCGGAGCGAGGGGCCCCGCGCCGTAATCGGGGACGACGATGCGCCTCAGTGACTGGCGAGGACGGACGCCGCACCGCGATTCGATGACGTCGCGGGTCATCGGCGTCATCGAACCGGTCATCACGGCGATGGGCGCCGACCGCGATCCGTCGTGCTGGGTGGCCTGGGGCGATGACCCGGCCAGCCGCTACATCCTGCTGATCCCGACCGACGCCGGCCTGCTGCAGGTCCATGTCCGTGTCAACGTCCCGCAGGAGGGTCCCCGTGCCTCGGGCAAGCTCATCCGCTGGAACCGGGTCCAGACCGGCGAGCTTGCGATGGAGGTCGCCGGTGGCCATCGACTCCTGAGCTTCCAGGTGGAGGGCCAGGTCCTCAAGGGCTCCGATGCCGATGCCGACGCCATCGCCGGCTTCGCCCTCGACCTCTTCGCCGCGGTCGATGGCCGGATGGCCAGCCGCCCGGCGGCGTCGTCGACCGGCCGGACGCCGGCCAAGGCCCGGACCGTCGCGAAGAAGCGGCCGCCCAAGCCACTTCCGCAGTTGCCGCCACCGTCGGGGGCCTGACCTGGACGGCCCGGTCATCTTCGACCTCGATGGTGTCCTCGTCGACTCCGAGATCTGGTGGGACGAGGTCCGCCAGGCGTTCGCACGGGAGCACGGTCGCTCGTGGGATGCCGCCGATCGCGCGGCCGTCATGGGCGCCAATTCACGAGGCTGGTCCCTGATCATGCGCGAGCGCCTCCGCCTCGACCTGGCGCCCGAGGACATCGAGCGTGCGATCGTCGACGGCGTCGTCGAGCGCTATCGCCTCGAGGGAGCGCCCTCCATCGACGGCGCGGTCGAGGCCGCGCGACGGATCGCCCTGGATCGCCCGGTCGCCGTCGCGTCGTCGGCGCACCAGGCGGTCATCACGGCGGCCCTGGCCGCGACCGGCCTCGCGGACCTGTTCGAGATCGTCGTCTCGTCCGACGAGGTGGCCCATGGCAAGCCGGCGCCGGACGTGTACCTGGAAGCGGCGCGGCGACTTGGCGCCGACCCGGCGGATTGCCTCGTCGTGGAGGATTCGCTCAACGGGGTACGGGCCGCCGGGGCGGCCGGGATGACGGTCGTCCTGGTCCCCAACGACGCCGTGCCGCCGGCGCCGGGCACGTTCGAGCTCGCGGACGTGGTCCTGGAGCGCCTGGCGGACCTGGACCCTGGCGGGCGTGGTCGCGACCCACCGAGCGGCGGGTGCGGCATGACCAAGGCCCGCGCGGTCGCCGGCCGCATGATCCCGGGGCCATCGATCCACCCACTTCGGCGCACCTTCCGGTACTGGGTCTCGCGGCTCGCGGTCTTCGCGCTGGCGCGTGCCTGGGTCCGCGTGCGCTTCGAAGGACGGGAACACCTGCCGGCCGGCCCGGCGATCTACTGCTTCAACCACCTGTCCTGGACGGATCCATTCGTGCTCATGGGCATCCTGCCGTTCCGGCCACGCCTGTTCTTCTTCGGTCCCAAGGAGGAAGACATGGCGACGGGCGGGCGCAATCGATTGATGACCTGGACCGGCACGACGATCCCGTACAAACCGGGCAAGAACGACCTGCTCGAGGCGACACGGCGCGTGGCGGCCGTCATCGAGACGGGCGGCATCGTCGCGATCGCCGGCGAGGGTCGGATCGGCCCCATCGAGACCGGCCTGGAGCCGCTCAACGAGGGCCCGGCGTACTTCGCGCTCCGTTCGCACGTCCCGCTCGTCCCGATCGCCATCAACGGCACCAGTTGGGTCCGCTTCGGCGGGCGGGTCCGCGTTCGGGTGGGGGAGCCGATCATCGGGACGGGTCGCCCGGACCGGGCCGCAGTGGCGGCGATGACCGAGACACTGCGCGCGTCGATGCTGGGCCTGCTGGCGGATGCGCCCCCCATCACGCCGCCCGGACCGGTCGGTCGGCGCTTTACCGAGCTGTTCAACGAGTGGCCCGAGGGTTCACGCGAGGCGGCCCTTGCTGCCGTGGCGGCCGAGGGGCGGGGAGGGGACCGGCGCCTGAGGCGGTCGGTCTGGCATACTCGGGCGGACGACCACCCAAGCAGGAGGGACCGTGGCAGGCACCGGTCTGTCGGCCGACCCGGCGGAGTACCAGACGCGCCTCGGCGAGCAGAGCGACGACCAGATCGACGCCTGGGCGTCCGAGCTGATGCGCGACGTGGCCAAGCGCCGCGGCGTGACCCGGGTCATCGATGACTTCCGCACGGCCGGCGGCCTGAGCGAGGCGGATTTCGAACGCGTGTTCGCATCCGGCGGCGGTCCACCGGCCACGCTCGGCCGGGACGCTACGGGCAACGTCATCGTCCCTGCCGTCGCGCTCTACGCCCTCGTGCCCGGCATCCGGGCCACGTCCTCGACCGGGCGCGACCAGCTGATCAAGTACCTCGTGGCCAATTTCGGGGAACTCGTCTACGTCTGACGCTCCGGCGGCCCGCTCCGACGGGCTCCCGGCCGGCCCAACGGCCCGGCTGATCGGCCTGGTGCGGCTGGTCCACCCCTTCCCGTCGATCCTCGACGGCCTCGTCGTGGCCGGCGCGGCCCTCGTGGCCGGCGCGGACCCTGCGGTCGCGGCCAGGCTGGGGGTCTCCATGACGGCCCTCCAGGCGTCGATCGGCGCCCTCAACGACCTCGTCGACGCTCCGTCCGACCGGGGTCGCAAGCCCGGCAAGCCGATCCCCGCGGGTCTCGTGACCGTCGTGACGGCTCGAGCGGTGGTGGCGGTCGGTGCCATCCTCGGGGTCGCGCTGGCCGCCCCGAGCGGGCTCGGCCTGGTCGCGCTGGCCGTCGTGGTCCTCGCGATCGGGTACGGCTACGACCTGCTCGCGAAGGGCACGGCATGGTCGTGGCTGCCGTTCGCCCTGGGGATCCCACTACTACCGGTCTACGGATGGTTCGGGGCGACCGGCGGCCTCGCCCCCTGGTTCGTCGCGATGCTCCCGATGGCAGCGCTCGCCGGGGCCGCGCTGGCGGTCGGGAACGCCCGGGTGGACATCGAGCGCGACCGCGACGCCCGGACCCGGACCGTGGGCACCGCGCTCGGCCTCGACCGCTCGTGGCGGGTCCTGGTGGGGCTGTGGGTGGCGACGGGCGTGATGGCCGTTGCCTCGATCGCCGTCCTTGGGGGCGACTCCCCACTCCCGACGGTCGCCGTCGGGGTCGGGATCGTGGTCATCCTGGCCGCGACCGTGGCGGCCCGGAGTGGGAGCCCGGCCCGTCGTGAGCGCTCGTGGGAGGTGCAGGCGTTCGGGGCCGCTGTGTCCGCGGTGGCCTGGATCCTGGCGGTCGCCTGACCCGGCGGCCCGAACGATGCCTGGCCCCTCGACGCTCCGCCCTAACGCTCCGGGCATGGTCTCGTTGTCCCAGGTGACGCGCCAGGCGCGTTCGACCCGCCGTCGGACGGCCCATGAGCAACTCCCCGCCCTGTCCCCAGGGATGGTACGAAGCCGGCGCCCAGGGCGCCGGCTTCGTCGTTTCCGGAACGGGTGCGACGGGGGAGGCTACTCCCCGGGGTCGCCGGTGCGGACGATCGCGATCGCATTCTCGATGCGGAGCTTGGCGATCGTCAGGTACTTGGCGAGGTTCGCCCGGTCGACATCGGGGATGGACCGCACCGCATCGGGACTGCGCAGGACCCCGACCAGCTCATCCAGCGCCTCGGCCAGCGAGTGCTTGGCGTTGACCAGTGAGTCCTCACCGAGGTCGAGTCGACCGGGCGGGGTCGCCCAGGCGGGCGCCTCGTCCTCTGCATCCTCGACGGCCTCGAGCGACTCCTCCTCGACCGGCTCGGGCGCGGTCTCGTCCGCCGGACGCGCCGGTCGCGTCCGACGACCTTCGATCTTGTCGCGCAGCTTGACCAGGGTCAGCTCGCCGCGGGCGACCTGGTCGGCCAGTCGACGGCGCTTCTTCGGGTCCTCGACCTTCATGAGCTCGTAGGCGTGGGACAGCGTGTCTTTGCGCAAGGACACCAGCTCGCGCACCTCGGGCGGCGCATCCGCGAGACGGAGCCGGTTCTCGAGGTACCCCTTGTCCTTGCCGAGCTTGTCGGCGAGCTTGCGGATGCTGTAGCCGTGCTCGCGGACCATCCGGTCGTACATCGCCGCTTCGTCGAGGGGAGAGATGTCCTCGCGCTGGAGGTTCTCGATGATGGAGATCTCGAGGGCGGTGTCGTCATCGATGTCTTCGATGAGCGCCGGGATCGAGTCAAGGCCGGCTTGCTTGGACGCGCGCCAACGACGCTCGCCCGCGACGAGCTGGTATCGGTTCGGGCCGATGGGACGGACGAGGATCGGTTGGAGCACGCCATGCTCGCGAACCGACGCAGCCAATTCATCGAGCGTGTCCTGGTTGAAGGCCAAGCGCGGCTGCTGTGGATTCGACTCGATGTGGTCGACCGGCACGATCCGGACACCGACGCTGCGGGTCGGGCTGTCGGGGGAGAGAAGGCTGACGATCGCGGGCGAAAGCTCGCGTTCCTCGGACAGACGGCGGGCTGCCGTGGCCCGGAAATCAGTTCGCGCCAAGGTCCACCACCTCTCGCGCCAGCTCGCGGTATGTGCGAGCTGCATCGGTGTTGCTCGCGTAGGACGTGATCGGGCGTCCGACCAGCGGCGCCTCGCCGAGCTTCACGGTATTGCGCACGATGCTGTCGAACACGTGGTGGTCGCCGACGACGCGCAACTCGTCGAGCATGTCCTTCGCCAGGTTCGTGCGTCCGTCGTAGAACGTGGGCAGCAGGCCGAGGATCCGCAGGTCGCGATTGAGCTTCAGGCGGATCGCGTTGATGACCTTGACGAGATTCGTCAGGCCCTTCATCGCGTAGTACTGCGTCTGCACCGGGATGATCACGCCGGTGGCGGCCACGAGCCCGTTGACCGTGAGCAGGCCAAGGTTCGGCGGACAGTCGATGATCACGTAGTCGTAGGCCGCGATCTCGTTCTCCAGCGCCTCGCGCAGGATCTGCTCGCGACCCAGCGCGGTGAAGAGCTCGCCCTCGGTGGATGCAAGATCGATGTGCGCAGGCGCGACGTCGATCCCCTTGCTTTCCGTTTCGATGATCACGTCGCCCAGGGACGAACGACCGTCGGCGAGGACGTCGGCCATGGACCGGTCGACGGTGTTGAGATTGATGCCGAGACCCGCGGTGAGATTCGCTTGCGGGTCCATGTCGATACAGAGGACGCGATACCCCTCTTCGGCGAGCGCGCCGGCGAGGTTGATCGCCGTCGTGGTCTTGCCGACGCCACCCTTCTGGTTGGCGATCGCGATCACATTGGTCACCGGGGCATCACCTCGAATCGTGGGCGGGACCGCATCCGCCTGGGGACGGAAGGCGTGAAGTGCGCGGTCATCCTACTCCAGGCGTGTCGGTCGCGAACGACCAGGTTATCCACACGTCCGGGGAGTTGTTCACCATTTCTGTGGATATCCGATGCCGCTCGTCTCGGGACGCTCCGTTCGGCCTGTCGGATGCATGCCAGCGAGCCCTTGGACGGCTTCGACACGACTATGATGGTCCTGTCCTTGCGCAAAGACGGACCAGCCGGAGGAACGAACGGTTGCCCACCAACGACGAGCGCATCGCCCGATTGGAGCAGATGCGCGAAGCGTCACTGCAGGGCGGCGGCGCCGTCCGTGTCGAACGTCAGCACACCGGGGCAAGCTGACGGCCCGTGAGCGACTCGATCTGCTGCTGGATCCGGGTACGTTCGTCGAGATGGATGCGTTCGTCACCCATCGCTCGACGGAATTCGGCCTGGGCGAACAACTCGTCCTCGGTGATGGCGTCGTCACCGGCCACGGATCCATCGATGGACGACTGGTGTTCGTCTTCAGCCAGGACTTCACCGTTTTCGGCGGATCGCTGTCCGAGGCGTACGCCGAGAAGATCTGCAAGATCATGGATCTGGCGATGCGGGTCGGCGCGCCCGTCATCGGGCTCAACGATTCCGGTGGCGCGCGGATCCAGGAAGGTGTCGCATCCCTGGGCGGCTACGCGGAGATCTTCCTGCGCAACGTGATGGCATCCGGTGTCGTGCCGCAGATCTCGGTGATCATGGGACCGTGCGCCGGTGGAGCGGTCTATTCCCCGGCGATGACGGACTTCACGATCATGGTCGAACGAACGAGCTACATGTTCGTGACGGGCCCCAACGTCGTGAAGGCCGTGACGCATGAAGAGGTCGATTCCGGAATTCCTCGGCGGAGCCACGACCCACACCACGCGCAGCGGTGTCGCACACCTGGCCGCCGCGACGAAGCGGAAGCGCTCGACGGCGTTCGGCGATCGCTGTCGCACCTTCCGCAGAACAACCTCTCGGACTCTCGCCGCGCATCGACGACACGCGATCCGAGCGATCGCATGGACCCGGCGCTGGACCATGTCGTCCCCGATGATCCGTCACGGCCCTATGACATGCACGACGCCCTCAAGCGGATCACGGACGACGGCGACTTCTTCGAGATCCAGCCGGCGTGGGCCGCGAACATGATCATCGGGTTCGCACGGCTCGGTGGTCGCACGGTCGGGATCGTCGCGCAGCAACCCGCGGTGCTCGCGGGTGCGCTCGATATCGACGCGTCGATCAAGGCCGCGCGTTTCGTCCGCACCTGCGATTGCTTCAACATCCCGATCATCACGTTCGTCGACGTCCCGGGTTTCCTGCCGGGCGTGAGCCAGGAGCATGGCGGGATCATCAAGCACGGCGCGAAGTTGCTGTACGCGTATTGCGAAGCCACGGTCCCGAAGATCACGGTGATCACGCGCAAGGCGTACGGCGGCGCCTATGACGTCATGAGCAGCAAGCACATCCGCGGTGACATGAACTTCGCCTGGCCAACCGCAGAGATCGCGGTGATGGGCGCGGACGGTGCGGTCAGCATCATCTTCAAGGATGCGATCGCCGCTGCTGACGATCCGGTCGCCGAACGCAAGCGCCTGGTCGCCGAGTACGAGACCGAATTCGCAAACCCGTACATCGCCGCCGCGCGCGGCTACGTGGACGAGGTCATCAAGCCATCGGAAACGCGCCCGCGCCTGATCCGCGCCCTCGAGGTCCTCCAGGACAAGCGGGACACCAACCCAAGGAAGAAGCATGGCAACATCCCGCTCTGAGGCGGTCGCGTCTTTGCGCAAAGACGTGCCACCGGCGGTGGGTCCGCCGTTCCGTCGTGTGCTGGTCGCCAACCGCGGGGAGATCGCGGTCCGGATCATCCGCGCCTGTCACGAGATGGGCATGGAGGCGGTCGCCGTGTACTCGGACGCCGACGCGAGTGCGATGCATGTCCGCCTCGCCGACGTCGCCGTCCGGCTCGGGCCGTCGTCGCCGACCGAGAGCTACCTGCGCATCGATGCGGTGATGGATGCGGTCCACGCGTCGGGCGCCGAGGCGGTCCATCCCGGATACGGGTTCCTTGCCGAACGGGCCGCCTTCGCCCGCGCGGTCGAGGATGCTGGTGTCGTCTTCGTCGGTCCGCCCTCGGACGCGATCGATGCGCTCGGTGACAAGCTGCATGCCCGGCGGACCGCTCGGTCGGTCGGCGTGGAGGCCGTGCCCGGGACCCTGGATCCCGCCCCGGTCGATCGGCCGGACCGCGTCGAGTCGATCGTCGCGGACGCTCGAGGCGATCGGGTTCCCCCTGCTGGTCAAGGCGGCCGCGGGCGGTGGCGGTCGCGGGATGCGTCGCGTGGAGCGGGCCCAGGATCTCCCGGCGGCGCTCGTCGCGGGCTCGTCGGAAGCGCCTGGCCGCATTCGGTGACGGCTCGGTCTACCTGGAGCGCGAGATCCGCCCAGCGCGGCACATCGAGGTCCAGCTGTTGGGCGACGTCACCGGTCGGGTGGTCGCGATCGGGGAGCGGGACTGCTCGCTGCAGCGGCGCCATCAGAAGCTCGTCGAGGAGGCGCCGGCACCGGGCCTCACCCCGGACCAGCGTCGCGAGCTGCACGAGATGGCGGTCCGCGTCGCGACCGCGGCCGGCCTGCGCAACGCGGCGACCGCCGAATTCCTGCGCTCGCCGGATGGCTCGTTCTACTTCCTCGAGGTGAACACGCGCCTCCAGGTGGAGCACGGGGTGACCGAACTGGTGTCCGGGCTGGACATCGTGCGGGAGCAGTTCTGGCTCGCGGCCGGGGCACCGCTGTCGGCGGCGGCCCTCACCGCCGCCGCGCACGCCGCACGACCCGCCAGCCACGCCATCGAGGTCCGACTGTCGGCGGAGGACCCGTCGCGCGACTTCGCGCCCACGCCAGGCCGGGTGCGGCGCTGGGTCATGCCCTCGGGACCGGGCGTTCGCGTTGATACGGCGCTGGAAGCCGGCGAGCGGGTCCCGGCGGAGTACGACAACCTGATCGCCAAGATCATGGTCCACGCCGGCGATCGCGACGAAGCCATCGCCAGACTGCGACGGGCGCTCGATGAGACCCAGGTCAGCGGGTTGCAGACGACCCTGCCGTTCCACCGGCGCGTGGCCCGCGACGAGAGTTTTCGTGCGGGGGACCTGTCGACCGGGTGGGTAGGGGAGCACTGGGATGGCCCCGCCGAGCTGGTTCGGGCGATCCAGGCGGCGCGATTGGCCGCCGGACTGGACGCCATCGCGACGGGTCTCGCCGCAGGCCCCAGCAACGGTCTGGGGTCCGCGGCGGCCGGAGCCGATCCCCTGGACGGCGACGGCACCTGGCGTCGGGACGGCCGGGCCGCCGCCATCGACCGGTGGCCGGCATGACCCGGCCGACCACCGACCGGACCGCGACCTCCGTCGCCGCTTCCTCGGCCGAGCCGTACCCGGACCCGCGGGCCGTCCGCGTGGCGCTCGCGCCGGCCCTCGCCCATGCCGGCCTCCCGCCCATGGTCGTGGAGCCCGTCCCTGTCCCGATCGCCCCGATCGCGAGCGTGATCGGCCGGGGTCTCCTGGGAGGCGCAGCCGGCCCGGGAGCCGATGCGGCCGCCCCGGAACGGCCCGGCCAGCCGCTCGAGGTGCTCGTGGACGGGACCCCTGTGCTGGCCACCCTCGTCCTTCAGGGCCCCAGCCAGGCCACGCTCGTGGTCGTGCCGCTCCCCGACGATGGGATCGAGCCGTCGCCGGACGTCGCGACCACCACCACGACCCGCCTCCTCCTCGAGCCCCCGGAGCCCCTGTCGGACGGTCGTGGCGTCGTCCGCCGCGAGATCGTGGTCGATGGCTGGCGGATCGAGCTCGACATCGAATCGGAGCGCCGGGCGGCCCTCCGCGACCGGGCCCGGCGCGGTCGCGAGGAATCCGCCCGTGGCGGACCGACCGAGGTCCATGCCATCATCCCCGGACGGATCGCGAGCGTGTCCGTCGAGCCCGGCGAGGCCGTCGTGGCGAGCCAGCAGCTGCTCGTGGTCGAGGCGATGAAGATGCAGAACGAGCTGCGCGCCCCGCGCGATGGCGTCATCACGCGGGTAGCGGTCGCGGCCGGCGAGACCATCGAGATCGGCGACCTGCTCCTGGTCATCGAGTGAGCCACCCGGACCGCCCGATCGGCGAGGGGAGCGACCCCGGCCGCGAACGCTGGCGGGAGACGCTGCGGGCCAAGGCGGTCGCATCGGCCGCGGAGCGCCGTTCCCCGTTCGAGACGTCCTCCGGCATCGAGATCCGGGACGTGTACACGCCCGCCGACACGGCCGGTCTCGACGAGGCGCGCGACCTCGGCCGGCCGGGCGAGTACCCGTTCACCCGCGGCGTCCAGCCGACCATGTACCGCAGCCGCTTCTGGACGATGCGCCAGTACGCGGGGTTCGCGACAGCCGAGGAGACCAACCGGCGGTTCCGCTACCTGCTGGAACAGGGTCAGACCGGCCTCTCGGTCGCCTTCGACCTGCCGACCCAGATGGGCTACGACTCCGACGCCCCCGCCGCGGAGGGCGAGGTCGGCCGGGTCGGCGTCCCGATCTCCAGCCTGGCGGACATGGCGGTGTTGCTCGATGGCCTCCCGCTGGGCGACGTCTCGACGTCGATGACCATCAACGCGACGGCGCCGATCCTGCTCGCGCTGTACGTAGCCGCGGCGGAGGGCCAGGGCGTGTCGACCGGGCCAGCATCGCGGGCACGACCCAGAACGACATCCTCAAGGAGTACATCGCGCGCGGCACGTACATCTTCCCGCCCCGCCCGTCGATGCGCCTCGTGACCGACGTCTTCGAGTTCTGTGCCGCCGAGCTTCCCAAGTGGAACACGATCTCGATCAGCGGCTACCACATGCGCGAGGCCGGGGCGACTGCGGCCCAGGAACTGGCCTTCACGCTCGCGGACGCGATCGCCTACGTCGAATCGGCGGTCGCGCGCGGCCTCGACGTCGATGACTTCGCCGGGCGCCTGTCGTTCTTCTTCGCCGCCTGGAGCGAGCTCTTCGAAGAGGTCGCGAAGTTCCGGGTCGCGCGCCGGATGTGGGCGACGATCATGAAGGAGCGGTTCGGGGCCACGAACCCGCGATCCATGTTGTGCCGGTTCCACGTCCAGACCGCCGGATCCAGCCTGACGGCCCAATCGATCGACAACAACGTCGTGCGGACCACGATCCAGGCGCTGTCGGCGGTCCTGGGCGGGGCCCAAAGCCTGCACACGAACTCCCGCGACGAGGCGCTGGCGCTACCGACCGAGGAGGCGGCTCGTCTGGCCCTGCGGACCCAGCAGATCCTGGCCTACGAGGCCGGCGTGACCGAGACGCCCGACCCGCTGGCCGGCTCCTACTACGTGGAATCCTCTCCAACGAGCTCGAAGCTGCCGCGTGGGCCTATCTCGACGAGATCGAGGAGCTCGGCGGCACGCTCGCCGCGATCGAGCGCGGCTTCCAGCAGCGCGAGATCCAGGAGGCGGCCTACCGGGTCCAGCGGGCGATCGACTCGGGCGACCAGATCGTCGTGGGCGTCAACAAGTTCCGCGACGACGAAATCAGCACGCCGCCCACCCAGAAGATCGACCCCGACGGCGAGCGACGCCAGATCGAGCGGGTTCGGAAGGTCCGGAGTGAGCGCTCCGAGGCGGCCTGGACGGCCGCGATGGACGAGCTGGAGCGGGTGGCCCGCGCGGACGGCAACCTCATGCCCTCGATCCTGGCCGCGGTCCGCACCTACGCGACGGTCGGTGAGATCTCCGACCGGCTGCGCGTGACCTGGGGCGAGCACCGCGAGCTCATCACGGTCTAGATCCGGGGGCCCAGCGAACCTCCGGAGCCCAGCGGGATCCGCCAGCGGCGGCGCCAACGGCCCTCGCCGCCTTCCGCGAGGACCTCGAGCGCCGTCGACTCGGCATCCGAAGGGGAGCGGGCTCGCCGCGGCCGCGG
The DNA here is from genome assembly GCA_963724635.1 of uncultured Chloroflexia bacterium. Classification (GTDB taxonomy): domain Bacteria; phylum Chloroflexota; class Limnocylindria; order Limnocylindrales; family CSP1-4; genus SPCO01. Next base: position 67,535 of record CAVRVI010000008.1, on the reverse strand, counting down.
CGATCGCCTCAAGGGGTGCCTCGTCGCTCTCCACGACCGTCAGGTGCGGGATGACCACGTCGAACGCGCCGCCGTACGGCGGGAAGTCCGGGTACCGCGCCGCGATCGCCCCGGTCAGGCGGGTGAACGGTTCGGCCGGACGAGGTGCGAGATAGACGACGTCCGGGAACCGCTCGACCGTCGCGAAGGTGACCTCGAACGGGGCCTGGGTCGCCGCGATCGCCGCCAGCTCCCGGCGGACGGCCGGCACGAGGCCACGCGCCGGGCAGGAACGGGAAGAGGACCGTGACGTGCGCCGGGACCCCGACGCCGGCCGCCCAGTCCCAGCGGGCCCGAAGTCGGGCGATCCCGGGCGGGACCGGCACCCGGACGACGATCGCGCTGGCAGGTTCCTCGTGGGTCATCACGGACAGCGTACGCTGCGACGATGTCGCCGCGAAACGTCCTGCCACGTCGCCCCCCGGTCGCGTGGCTCGCCGCCGTCCTGATCGCGATGCTGCTGTCGGCGGGCTGCGGCATCACCGTGTTCGGGATCGGGGATGGGGAACCGACCCCCGCGCCGACGCGCCCGCTCGCGCCGGTCGGGATCCTGCCTCCCGCCGCGACCCAGCCATCGGTCGACGATGCGAGCGGTCTGCCGATCGTGGCCCTCGCCGACCTGCCCCCGGAGGCGGCCGAGACGGCCGCGCTCATCGACGCGGGCGGACCGTTCGCGAACGCCCAGGACGGCGCCGTCTTCGAGAACCGCGAGGGGATCCTGCCCAAGCGCGAACGCGGCTACTACCACGAGTACACCGTGCCGACGCCAGGATCCGACGACCGCGGGGCGCGTCGCATCGTGGCCGGCGCCCAGGGCGAGATGTACTGGACCGCCGACCATTACGATTCGTTCGCATGGATCGACCGCTGATCCCCGAGCTCCACGCGCTGCTGGCCCCCGAAGGGGAAGGGGGTCTCGTCGAGACGCCCGACGCGCTCGATGCGGCGGTCCTGGCGGCGACCGCCAACGAGTACGGTGCCCGGTTCGCGGCCCTGCATGGGCCCGTGACGAAGGCCCAGGTGATCGGCAAGCTCAACGACGCGCTGGGCCTGCCCGCGTGGGCCGGCGGGAACTGGGACGCCCTCGAGGAATTGCTGGCCCACCCGGAGCCGTCCCACGCCGGCCCCGTGGTCATCGCCTGGCACGACCCGGGCCGCCTCGATCCTGACGATGCCGCCACGTTCCGCGCCATCATCGCGAGCGCCGCTGAGGCACGCGCGCAGGCCGGTGACGGCTCCCTGCTCGTGGTCGCCGGTCCACGCCCCCTAGCTGAGGTACCCGCCATGTCGACCGTTCCCGATCACATCCGGAGGCTGGGCAAGGTCCATCACGTCGCGCTGATCGTCCGGTCGGTCGACACCGCGCTCGGGTTCTGGCGCGACATGCTGGGGCTCGACCTCGAGACGATCATGGACATCGAGCACGACCGGGTCCGGATCGCGTTCCTGGGGGTGGGGGAATCGAAGATCGAACTCGTCGAGCCGACCGACGACACGACCGGCGTCGCCCGCTTCCTCGAGAGCAAGGGCGAGGGCTTCCACCACGTCTGCTTCGAGGTCGCCAATCTGACCGAAACGCTGATCCGCCTGGAGCTGGACGGACTGGAGCTCATCGATTCAGCCCCGCGACGCGGCGCCGAAGGCCCGGTCGCGTTCATCCACCCGCGGTCGTGCCACGGCGTGCTCGTGGAGCTGATCGAGGCGCCCGGCGGGCCGTCCTGGACGGCGCTCGGCCTGGACTGAGGGGCCGGCCCGGGCTGCGCCGGCTGACCGGGGCGGCGTTCCGCCCGCTGGATCAGTCCTTGAACGGACGCGAGCGCTTGCGCTCTTCCTTGGACGGCCGCGGCTCGTGGCCCGGGTCGCGGCGGACGGGGGGCGGTGCCGGGCGCCATCGGCGGCGGCGGCTCCACGGGACCGCGAGCGCGGGCGGCCGCGACGTCGGCGTTGAAGGCCTGGGCCGTGGCGGCCGAGAGGCTGCCCAGCCAGGCGGCCTCGATCTCCTTGACGCGGAGGGTCTCGGCGGCGCGCTGCTCGCGCTCGTGTCGGGCGTGCTTGGTCATGATCCGTCCTTCCGATCGTGCGGCCGGACGGGCCAAGTGGGCCCGCTCGCGGTGAGCTCGACTGTGGGGAGTGTACCCGGCCTCACCCGAGCGGCTTGGTGGCGCGCAGGGTGAACATCAGGGGCAGCTCGCCGGCCGTGCCCGGCGGGAGCACGAATTGCTCGCTGCCGGGCTCCGTCTCCACGAGGAAATCGGCCGCCCATTCGAGATAGGGATGCTCCTGGAGTGACTCGATGCGCAGTCCCGCGCCGAGCAGCGCGTTGACGATCTCGCCCAGGCCGTGGTCCCAGCCGTGCTCGCGCTGCTCGCCGACGTCCGCGGTCGGGTCCGCGTACGAACCCTTGACATCGAAGACGAGTGGCTCTCGATGCTCCCAGTAGGGATAGACGAGGCGCAGCTCGCCGGGGGCCACGCCCTCGTTCTCGAAGACGTTCGCGACGGGGTGGATCTCGGTGATGAAGAACGTGCCGCCGGGTGCCAGGAAGTGGCTCACGACGCCGGCCCAGCCACGGATGTCCGGCAGCCAGCCCAGCACGCCGCGGGACGTGTAGACCACGTCGAACGTGCCCTCGAGGTTGGCCGGCAGATCGTAGACGTTCGATTCGACGAAGCGCGCGTCCGGGAACCCGAGGTCCACCGCGAGCTCGCGAGCCAGGCGGATGGCGGCGGGCGAGAAGTCGGCGCCCGTCACCCGTGCGCCGAGACGCGCCCACGACAGCGTGTCGATCCCGAAGTGGCACTGGAGATGCAACAGCGTCCGGCCGGTCACGTCGCCGATCGCCTCGATCTCGTGGGGGCGCAGGCGGACGCCGCCCTCGCGAAACGCCGCCAGGTCGTAGAAGTCGCCCGTGGCGTGGACCGCCGTCCACGCCTCCCAGAGCGCCTGGTTCGCCGCGAACGATGCGGCGTGGTCCGGGTCGGTCACCGCAGGGCCCAGAGGAAGATGACGTCCGGGGCGCGATCGGCCGCTCGGCAGAAGGTCACCACCTGTCCCGCCAGCTCCCGGATCCAGGGCTTCTCCTCACCCGAGATCGGCCCGAACTCCTCCTCGAGCCGGTCGATCCAGCGCCCGGCGATGCCGTCGAGCGAGGATTCCGGGATGCGCGCGACGGCATCGATCCAGCCCGGGTCCACCCGCTCCACCATGACGTCCGAGACCGGCTCGGCGGCTCCGAGCTCCAGCCGGGCATCGAGGAAGTCGGGTGGGCCGTCCTGGTCCGTGACGGTCCGGACGGCCTCCGCGAACAGGTCGAGCCAGGTCGGATCCATGCCGCCGCCCAGCGGCAGGTACGCGTCGAACCGGCTGCGATCGCGGAACGCCTCACGCTCATCGAGGCTCACCACCACGAGCACCTCCCGGGCGTCGCCCGCGACGAGCTCCATGCGCGCGGCCATTCAGTCCTCGCGTTCCGCGGCGACGATCTCGCAGTAGTCCATGAGGTCCAGGTCGCCCGGGGAGTGGCCCGCCTGGGTGAGCAGGAGCGCCGCCTCGGAACGGTGCTGGGTGCCGTGGTTGACCACGTGGACGAGGCACTGCCACCACGGAACGTCGTCCTCGGTCCGCGTCAGGTCCCGGTCATCGAGACTGTCCAGCCAGACCTCCATGGCGTCCCACTCCGCCTCCCACGCGGTCCGCAGGTCCGCCGCGGAAGGGAGGGGGTCGCGCTCCGGGCGCGGCGTCCCGGGCATGCCGGAGAGGCCGTGGCGCCAGCGCTGCTGCGCGCCCAGCTGATGGATCAGGATCCCGCCGAGGCCCCGTTCGTCCACGACGTTGGCGGCCGACCAGGTCGCCTCGTCGACGCCGAGCGCGGCATCCATGACGCGCTTGGTCGCCCACTGGTCGTAGTCGAAGAGGAACCGGATGTTGCCGATGCGCATGACCCCTCCTTTAGCCGCGGTAGCCGGCCTCGCGCAGGAGGCGCGGCAGCTCCGTCGGCGAGTCCGCCACCCGGAAGCCGGCGGCCTCGAGCGCGTCCACCTTGGAGGCGGCCGTGCCTGCCCCGCCCGAGATGATCGCCCCCGCGTGCCCCATCCGCTTTCCCTCGGGCGCCGTCCGGCCCGCGATGAAGGCGACTCGGGGGATGTCCTTGAGGTTCTCTGCGGCCCAGGCGGCCGCCGTCTCCTCGGCCGCGCCCCCGATCTCGCCGATGAGCACGATCGCATCGGTCTCGTCGTCCGCCGCGAAGAGCTGGAGGACGTCGAGGAACGTCGTCCCGATGATCGGGTCGCCCCCGATGCCGACGCAGGTCGACTGGCCGAGGCCGGCGTCCGTCATGGCCTGGACCGCCTCGTACGTGAGCGTGCCGGAGCGGCTGACGACGCCGACCCGGCCCTCGCGATGGATGGAGCCCGGGATGATCCCGACCTTGGCCCGACCCGGGGACGTGGCCCCGGGACAGTTGGGCCCGATGAGCCGTGCCCCGTGGGCGCGGACCATCTCGACCGCCGGGATCATGTCGAGCGCGGGGATGCCTTCGGTGATACAGAAGATCGTGGCGATCCCCGCGGCGGCCGCTTCCATGACCGCGTCTGGCGCGCCGGCGGCCGGGACGAAGATCAGCGAGGTGTTGGCACCGGTTTCCCGGACGGCCTCGATGACCGTGTCGAACACCGGCACCGAGCCATCCAGGGCAGTCTGGCCGCCCTTGCCCGGGGTGACGCCCGCGACGACGTTGGTGCCGTAGGCCTGCGAGGCCCCGGCGTGGAACGCGCCTTCCCGACCCGTGATGCCCTGGACGACCAGGCGGGTCTCGCGCCCGACGAGGATGCTCATGCGTGCGCTCCGGTGCTGGCGTCCGCCGCACGTGAGGCCTCGACCGCCTTGGCGGCGGCCTCGTCGAGGGTCGCCGCGGTCTCGAAATGGGCCTCCTGGAGCAGGCGGCCGGCTTCCTCGGCGTTCGTGCCCACGATGCGTACGACCATCGGCACGTCGCGGACCTGCTGGGAGCGGGCGTCGATCAGGCCGCGCGCGACCTCGTCGCCGCGGGTGATGCCTCCGAAGATGTTCACCAGGATCGCGTTGACCTTGGGGTCCGACAGGATCAGCCGCATCGCCTCGGCGACCTTCTCCGAGCGCGCCCCGCCGCCGATATCGAGGAAGTTGGCGGGCTCGCCACCGGCCCGCTTGACGAGGTCCATCGTCGTCATGGCCAGGCCCGCCCCATTGACCATGCAGCCGATGGAGCCATCGAGCTTGATGAACGTGAGCCCGGCCTCGCGCGCCTCCTTGTCCTCGGGCGCCTCCTCGTCGGGGTCGCGCAGCTCCTCGAGACCGATGTGGCGGAAGAGTGCCGAGTCGTCGAGGGTGATCTTGGCGTCCAGACAGACGAGCCGCTCCACCGGACTGCCGTCGGCGGCCCGCTCGCGGACGATGGCCAGCGGATTGATCTCGACGAGGTCGGCGTCGTAGGCGCGCATCGTCGTGACGAGGCCCTTGGCGATCCGGACCGCGTCCTTGAGGTGCCCACCCAGGCCCATGGCGAACGCGAGGTCACGTGCCTGGTAATCGAGGAGACCCAGGTTGGGGTCGGCGTGCCGTCGGACGATCGCGTCGGGGTTCTCGACCGCCACGGTCTCGATCTCCACGCCGCCCTCGGCGGAACCCATCAGCAGGATCCGGCGTTCGGCGCGGTCCAGGACCGCCGAGAGGTAGAACTCCTTGACGATGTCCGCGGCCGCGGCCACGAGGACCTTGCGCACGGTCATGCCCTTGATGTCCATCCCGAGGATGGCCCCGGCGATCGACTCCGCCTCGTCCGCCGAGCGGGCCAGCTTCACGCCGCCCGCCTTGCCGCGGCCACCGACGAGGACCTGGGCCTTGATGACCACGGCCTCCTCACCGGCGGCGAACTCGCGCTCGGCAGCCGCGCGAGCCTCGGCGACGGTGTGAGCCACGGCCCAGCCGGGGACCGGCAGACCCTGGGCGACGAGGAGCGACTTGGCGTCGGCTTCCTGGAGCTTCATGCGGACATCACGATGGGGCAGGCTCCGCTGGCGGGGGGCGGCGGGGCGGGGTGGGCCCGGCCGGAGGTCGATGGTACCGCGTTCGCCGCGGCCGACGGGCGTTGATGGAACGAAACCGCACGGTCGCCCCGCCATACTCGGTGAGCGCGGCCAGATGGGCGGCGCACACGTCGAGGGGCGTGATGCAACGAGACCTCGTGGAGCGAGCACGGGCAGGCGATCATGACGCCTTCGCCGAGCTGGCAGGCGCCGCGATCTCTCGTCTGGATTCCGCCGCCTGGCTCATCCTCCGGGATACCGAACAGGCCAAGGACGCGGTGCAGAACGCGCTCGTCAAGGCCTGGCGCGACCTGCCGACGCTGCGGGATCCCGATCGCTTCGACGCCTGGATCCACCGCCTGCTCGTCCGCGCCTGCATCGATGAGGCGCGCCGGCTGCGGCGCCATCGCGTCGACGTCGAACTGACCGACCTTCACGTCGCGGGTTCGGCGATCGAGACGCCCGAGTCGACGATCGCCGTCCGCGACCAGCTCGAACGTGGCTTCCTCCGGCTGGAGCCGGAGATGCGAGCCGTCATCGTCCTGCATCACTACCTCGACCTCCCGCTGCCGGCCGTCGCAGCCTCCCTCGGCATCCCCGTAGGGACCGCGAAATCACGGTTGCACCGGGCACTCGGTCTGATGCGCGCGGCGCTCGACGCCGATTCGCGGGTCCGACCCGATCTCGCGGAGGGCCGTCCGTCATGACCTCGAACGACACGTTCGGACGCGATCTCTCCGGTTGGCTTCGCGAGGACGGCGAGCACCGCGTGCCCGACCACCTCGCGGAGGTGCTCGTGCAGACCGTCGCTACCCGCCAGCGCCCGTGGTGGTCGAGCCCCGAAAGGTGGCTTCCCATGGACACCGTCGCCACGAACCGCGGCGCGAATCTGCGCCCCATCGCGTTCCTGCTCATCCTCGGGGCGATCGTCGCCGGGGTGCTCGGTGTCGCCTTCGTGGCGAGCCGAGGGCCAAGCCTCACGCCGTTCGGTCTGGCGGAGAACGGACGGATCTACGTGCCGACCGGGGACACGATCACGAGCTACGCCCCGGACGGCACGGACCCGCAACGGTTCGCCGATACGCCGGGCGGCACGTCGGCGCTCTCGATGTCGCCGGACGGCTCCCATCTGGCCTATTGGCAGGGACCGGATCGCCGGCGCCCTTCTCGTCAAGCCGCTCGACGGCGGCGATCCGATCAAGATCCTGATGCCGGAGGGCGTCTTCGCCGGGGACCAGATCGCTTGGTCACCCGACTCGACGACGATCGCCTTCCCGGCCTTCCGCGGCAGCGAGGAATTCCTCTACACGGCGCGTGCCGACGGGAGCCTGGCGACCCGACTCGGCGGCGCGTCGATCCCCGGTTCCACCTCCATCTGGTGGCCGTCGTACTCGCCCGACGGCGATTGGATCTCGTTCCTCGGCGTTCCAGACGGGGCCGGCAAGCCACCGGCCGCTGCCGAGCTGTACCTGATCCACCCCGATGGCACGAGCCTCGAAACGATCGCCACCGGCGTCGACGTCGAAGGCGCCGGCGCCGAGACCTGGTCCCCGGATCCCTCGGTCCAGCGCCTGCTCTTCACCCAGAACGGGACCCGGATGTTCGACGTCGCGACGGGCAAGACCACCCCGCTCGGTCTCGGGTTCTGGGCGAGCTGGGCACCGGACGGGAAGCGGATCGCCGCCTGGAGCGATGGCGTCATCGTCGTCGCGCCGGAGGACGCACCCTTCACGTCGGACGACTACGTCCGTCCACATCAGAGCTTGACCGGTGCCTGCGACGATCATCCGGAGCTCGCGGGGAAGGCCGTCTGCTCCCCCGTGACCTGGTCACCCGATGGCACCCGGCTCCTGGGCATGGACATCGGCCATGGAGGCATCGTCAGCCTGCCGGCCGACGGTCAGGGTGACCCGGTCCTGCTGGCGGCACCCGGTGCCGAATCGGCGGCCTGGCAGCCTATCCGCTGAACGTCGCCCCAGCCCGATCACGACCGTGGGTGTCCACCCGGGCGCCCACGGTCGAGCCACGTTCGGCGGGGGACCTGCCAACGCCGCTACAATCGGCGCATGGCCCACCGAGTCACCCTGATCCCCGGCGACGGCATCGGTCCGGAGCTGGCGGAGGCAACCCGCCGCGTGCTCGACGCCTCCGGCGTCGCGTTCGACTGGGAGGTCCTGGACGCCGGCGAGGGCGTCATGGCCCAGTACGGGACCCCGCTGCCGGACCACGTCCTCGAGTCGATCCGGCGCAACCGGGTCGCGCTCAAGGGCCCGATCACCACCCCGGTGGGTGAGGGCTTCCGCAGCGTCAACGTGACCCTGCGCCAGGTGCTGGGCCTGTACGCGAACCTGCGTCCGGCCCGCTCGATGAAGGGCCTCGAGACGCGCTACGAGGACGTCGACCTCGTCATCGTGCGCGAGAACACCGAGGACCTGTACGCCGGCATCGAGCACTGGTCGGCCGCGACGCCGCGGAGAGCATCAAGATCATCACCCGCGCGGCCTCGGAGCGGATCGCCCGCTTCGCCTTCGAGTACGCGGTCGCCAACGGCCGGCGCAAGGTCACGGCCGTCCACAAGGCCAACATCATGAAGCTCTCCGACGGCCTGTTCCTCGAGAGCTGCCGGACCGTCGCCGCCGAGTACGCCGGCCGCATCGAGTTCGAGGACCGCATCGTCGACAACATGTGCATGCAGCTCGTCCAGAAGCCGGAGCTGTACGACGTGCTCGTGCTGCCGAACCTGTACGGCGACATCGTGAGCGACCTGGCGGCCGGCCTCGTCGGCGGGCTGGGCGTCGCGCCGGGCGCCAACATCGGGACCGAGGCGGCGGTGTTCGAGCCGGTCCACGGCTCCGCGCCCAAGTACGCCGGCCTCGAACAAGGCCAACCCGACCGCGCTGATCCTGTCCGGCGTCCTGATGCTCCGCCACCTCGGCGAGCCCGACGCCGCCGAGCGGGTCGAGACGGCCGTGCGCGAGGTGATCGCCGAGGGACCTCGACCACCTACGACCTCGGCGGGCCCGCCGGCACGTCGCAGTTCGCCGACGCCATCATCGACCGACTGGCTGCGACCCCGGCGCTGCGGCACGCCGGCCACGACCGCCTGACCGCCCGCGCCGGCCGGTCCCGCGACGACACGGAGGTTCCATGCTCCTTCGATACCGGGGCAGCGAGGGGATGCTCGCCTGGGCGTTCCACCGCATCTCGGGCGTCGCCATCTGGCGCGTTCATCCTGCTCCACGTCATCGACATCTGCCTCGTCGGTGCCGCGCCGGGCGTCTACGACAGCCTGCTGGTCATCTACGCCACCCCGCCCGGGATCGTCATGGAGTGGCTGCTGGGGGCGGCCGTCCTGTACCACGCCCTCAACGGCCTGCGGATCGTCATCATGGACTTCTGGCCGCCGGATGACCCGCTACCACAAGCAGCTGTGGTACGCGGACTGGGTCCTCTTCGTGCTCATCGGCATCCCGGTCACGATCGTCGATCTTCGGCCAGTTCTCCCGGTCGATGGGCTGGTCCGCATGAGCGCGCGCTACGGCCCGCTCGGGGCGGGTCAAGCCGCAGGGCGATCGGTTCGAGACTCGCCATCTGGTACCTCATGCGGCTGACCGGCCTCGGGCCTGTTCGTGCTCGTCCTCGAGCCACTACCTGATCCTCCACGTCCTCGTACGACCCAGCCGAACAGAACGCGTCGTGGATCGCGCGAGATCCGCTGGAGCAACACGTTCTGGCGGGTCGTTCGACTGGCTGATGCTCACGCTCGTCCTGTTCCACGCCTTCATGGGCATGCGCGTGGTCATCCGGACTACACGGCCGGGGGCCGGCCCGCGGCGATCCTCGCTGATGCGCCTCTACGTCCTTGCGATCGTCCTCTTCGTCATGGGCACGATCGTCGTGGTGACCCTGCCCAACGTCGTCCCGGCCGGCTGATGCGGATCCGCGACCACGACGCGCTCATCGTCGGTGCCGGCGGCGCCGGCCTGTGGGCCGCGGTCGAGCTCGCCAAGGCCGGCGTCGACGCCGCCGTCCTCACCAAGCTCTATCCGACCCGCTCCCACACCGGCGCCGCCCAGGGCGGCGTGTGTGCCGCCCTCGGCAACCTCGAGGAGGACCACTGGGAGTGGCACATGTTCGACACCATCAAGGGTGGCGACTACCTGGTGGACCAGGACGCGGCCGAGGTGCTGGCGCGCGAGGCCATCGAGACGGTCATCGAGCTCGAGCACATGGGCCTGCCGTTCAACCGGACGCGCCGACGGCAAGATCGACCAGCGCCGGTTCGGCGGCCACACCCGCAACTACGGCGAGGGGCCGGTCAGGCGATCCTGCTTCGCCGCCGACCGGACCGGCCACATGATCCTGCAGACCCTGTACCAGCAGTGCCTCAAGCACGGCGTCAAGTTCTACGACGAGTACCACGTCGTGGACCTCGTGAGCGAGGGCGGCGACCTGGGGACGGGCGGTCGCGCGGCCGGGCGTCGTGGCCTACCGGATCGCGGACGGCGAGCTCGTACACGATCGCGGTCCAAGGCCGTGCTGCTGGCGACCGGCGGCTTCGGGCGGATGTTCCGCGTCACGTCCAACGCCTGGTCGCCTGACCGGCGACGGCGTGGCGCTGGCCTACCGCCACGGCGTCCCGATGCAGGACATGGAGTTCTACCAGTTCCACCCGACCGGGCATCGTCGGCATCGGGATCCTGCTGTCCGAGGCGGCGCGCGGCGAGGGCGGCATACCTGCTCAACAACGACGGGTTCCGGTTCATGGAGCGCTACGCGCCCGACGCTGATGGAGCTCGCCCCGCGCGACATGGTCAGCCGGGCGATCTACCAGGAGATCCGCGCCGGGCGCGGCATCGACGGCAAGGACTACGTCTACCTCGACGTCCGCCACCTCGGGCGCAAGGTGATCGACGAGAAGCTGCCCGACATCACCGACTTCGCCCGCGTCTACCAGGGCGTCGAGCCGATCACGGAGCCCGTGCCCGATCCAGCCGACCGCGCACTACGCGATGGGCGGCATCCCGACCGACATCCTCACCCAGGTGACGCGCGACGCCGCGGAACACGTGGTGCCGGGGCTGTACGCCGCGGGCGAGACGGCCTGCGTGTCCGTCCACGGGGCGAACCGGCTGGGGACCAACTCGCTGGTGGACCTGCTGGTCTTCGGGCGGCGCGCCGGCCGCCAGATGGCCGAGGACATCAAGGGCGTCGGCCATGCCCGAGCCTGCCGACGATGTCGAGGAGCCGGTCCGGGCCGAGATCGAGGGACTCCGGGCGAGCGACGGGCGCGCGAGCCGTGCCGCGCATCCGCAAGGACCTGGCCGACGTGATGATGGACGACGTCGGCGTCTACCGCGACGAGCGCGCTGCTCGCGGCGGCCCGCGCCAGGGTCGCGGACCTGCGAGGCGCGCTACGCGAAGGTCGGCGTCGACGACAAGGGCCACGTCTTCAACACCGACCTGCTCGAGGCGCGCGAGCTGGGCTACCTGCTCGACTGCGCCGAGACGACCGTCGTCTCGGCCCTGGCCCGCCAGGAGAGCCGCGGCGCCCACAGCCGCGAGGACTATCCCGGACCGCGACGACGTGAACTTCCTGACCCACTCGCTCGCGACGCAGGCGCGGACGGCGGCCCGACGCTCACCTACAAGCCGGTCACGATCACCAAGTTCGAACCCAAGCCGCGCGTCTACTGAGGGCCGCATGCAGGTCGAGCTGCGCATCCTCCGCTACGACCCCGAGCGCGACGAGAAGCCGCACTGGGAGGCCTACCAGGTCGAGGCCGACCCGAAGATGGACCGCGTCCTGGACCTGCTCCACAGGTCAAGTACGAGCAGGACGGCACGCTGACGTTCCGCCGCTCGTGCGCCCACGGCGTGTGCGGCTCGGACGCGATGCTGATCAACGGCCGCAACCGGCTCGCCTGCAAGATCCGGGTCGACCAGCTGGGCAAGCGCCGGATCACGGTCGCGCCGCTGCCGGGCCTGCCGGTGATCAAGGACCTCGTCGTCGACATGGACGACTTCTTCGACAAGTTCCAGAGCGTCCAGCCGTACCTCGCACGACGCCGAGGTGCCGGCCGCCCGAGCGCGAGCGGCGCAGTCCGCCGACGACCGCGCGCGCGCTACGACGACACGACCAAGTGCATCCTGTGCGCCGCGTGCACCATCGTCGTGCCCGTCGTTCTGGGCGCAGCCCGACGTACGTGGGGCCGGCGGCGATCGTCAACGCCCACCGGTTCATCTTCGACTCGCGCGACGACGGCGGCGAGGAGCGCCTGGAGATCCTCGCCGACGAGGACGGCGTGTGGCGCTGCCGGACGATCTTCAACTGCACCGACGCCTGCCCGCGCGGGATCCACATCACGCAGGCGATCCTCGAGGTCTCCTCGGCGATCGCGGGACGACGGGGCTGAGCGACACGCTGTTCGGCGATCTGGGTGACCCGGACGGCGGGTCCGGTTCGGCGACGGCTGCGGACCAGGGGACGGGCCGCGCGCGCCGCCGCAGCTTCGTCATCCGCACCGACGGGGCGGCACGCGGCAACCCGGGCCCGCGTCGCTCGGGCGCGGCGCTGATCGACCTGGACCGGGCGGATGCGCGCGACCCGCGGCGCCGCCCGGACGCCACGATCTCCGAGTACCTCGGCGTCCAGACCAACAACGTGGCCGAGTGCACCGGCACGGTCCGGGCGCTCGAGCTGGCCAGCGACTCGGGGCCGAGAGGTCGACCTGTTCCTCGACTCCAAGCTCATCGTGGAGCAGCTCCACGGTCGGTGGCGGGTCAAGGATGCGAAGCTCCATCCGCTGTGGGCGGCGGCCCGCGGGACGCTGGGCGGGTTCTCGCGCTGGTCGGCCACGCACGTGCCGCGGGCCCAGAACAGCGTCGCCGACGCGCTGGCGAACGAGGCGATCGACCGCGCCCACGCGGGCGGGCCGGCCTCGGTCGTGCGGCGCCCGCCTGGCGGCTGAGCGCCGACCACGGTCGCCAACGCTCGTCGCGACGGCTGGCCGCCTCGGGCAGGGTAGAATCGCCCGGTCAGCGAGGCGGTCGGATGGTCGCGCGAGGTCGGTGGGGTGACCCGCCGGCACCGTGAGGAAAGTCCGAGCTCCGCAGCGCAGGGTGGCGGGTAACGCCCGTCCGTCGTGAGACGAGGACCAGTGCCACAGTGACGATGCCGTCGCCCGGCCTTCGGGTCGGATGGCGGAGTGAAACGCGGCAAACTCCACCCGGAGCAAGGCCAAATAGGAGGGCGCAACTCGCACCGGGCGACCGGAGCGGGGGAGAGGTGCGCTGCCCAGCCCTCGGGTCGGCCGCATGAGCCGTCGGGTGACCGGCGGCCACAGATGGATGGCCATCCCTGTCGGGAGCGCCTCGGCGTTCTCGATGGGACAGAACTCGGCTTACAGACCGCCTCGCTGACGCTTCCCCCGGCCCTCCGGTCGACCGCTTGCGCCCTGACCGGCCGTGCACGGGTCACGCTGCCGCCACCGGCCGTTCCGCCGCGCCCACGTAACACCGAGCTCGAGCCCGCGTCCAAGGGGCATGGATCCGAAGACGACGCGCGATCCTCGGGACATGTGGCCCTCCGACGACGGAGGAACGGGTCAGGTCATGGGCTGCATGGCCGTCATCGGGGCCATCGTCGGCTGCGTTCTGGGCGCCGTCGTCGGAGTGCTGATCCATGACGTCGCCCTCGAGCAGGTCGACGACATCCTGTTCCTCGTCGAGGTTCCCCTCGTCGCCATCGGTGCCGGCCTGTTCGCGGCGTTCGTCTGGGACGCGTCCGTGAAGCGGGCGACCCGACTCGGCAGTCCGATCGAATCCCTGCGCGGTCCCGGCCAGGCGGTGACGGTCGGAGTCGCGCTGGTGTCCCCCGCGATCGTGGCCATGGCCTTGATGCTCGTGGCCCCGTGGCTCGCCGCTCCGGCTGCCGGGCTCCTCATCATCGCGATGGTCGCCGAGCCCGCTTATCGGAAGGTCAGGGAGGTGTGGGCGATCGTCAGATGACGCCGACATCCGGCGCCCGGAACAGTCTCAGGCACGCTGCGCGGCCGGCAATTCGGCGAGGATCCGGCGTCGCAGCAGGAAGCTGAACACGAGCATGCCGAAGTACAGGCTCAGCTCCGCCATCTCCGCGTACCCTCCGGCTTTCCCCTCCTCGGTCACGTACCGCATGGCGCGATAGGCGAAGGGGATGGCGAATGCCGTGACCAAGGCCAGCGGGGGAACGACGCGATAGGTCCAGGGCGGGATGCTGCGTCCGCGACGCCGAACGGCGGCGACGACCAGGGGCAGGATCGTCAGGAGGCCCGCCCCGACCATCGAGATGAAGTTCAGGGACAGGATCACCCCGCGCAGGTTGTGCAAATTCGTCTCACCCTGGATGTTGATCTCTTCCAGCGCCGGTGGCGTGGCGATCCCCAGCAGGCGCTGGCCCCACGAGATCTCCTCACCGACGATGACGATCGCGGCGAGTGCTCCCAGGCTGAAGATCGCCACCCAGACCCACTCCCGGCGGGATGCGAGGGTCACTGCCGTCGCGGCGAGCAACACGGCCACCGCCACCATGGCCAGGACCTGCGTCCATTCGAGCAGCAAATCCTCAGCCGTCAGGAACCGATAGATCGGGTGGACGATCTGCGACGCTCCCACGAGACCAGCGACGACGACCGGCAGCAGCCCCAGGATCACGGCGGCCCGAGTCGTCAGACCCCACGCCGCGGCGTCTTCTGCGAAGACGGACGCGCCGCTCTCGACATCGCTCCGTTCGGTCGGCAGGCTCGTTCCCACGTGCTGCATCGTATCCCCCATCACGAGCCGTCGCCCCGGTGTTCGGGCCTGGTGACGGTCGGCGGCATTCTCTACTGGTTGGCGCCTGGCGGGTAGATGGGAGCACCCGAATGTGGTGGCACGGCGCACCTCATCCGATCGCCGCGGCTATGGGTCATCAAGCCGGCCGAACGCGACGTCGCACAACGCCCGGCGACTAGGCTCGTCGCACCACGTCGCCCAAGCTGGTCCGGGACGTCGATCGGAGCTCCTGGTGAGGACATCGCGCGACCGTAAATCGCTCCGTACCTGGCTCGCGATCAGCGTGCCGGTCGTGGCCCTGATCGCCGTGGTCGCTGTCGGGGCGCTCGGCGGCCCGCCGACGCCATCACCGACGGTCGCGCCGGCGGCCAACCTCGTCGTCGAGACCGCGAGCCCATCGGCGCGGGCCACCGCCACCGCCACCGCCACGCCGAGCCCGATCGTCGCGGCGACGTGTGTCCCTACGCCCGTCCCGTTCGACGCGGCGGCACTCGACCTGACCGGGGCCTGGGCCGGCGACGACGGAGGCATCTACTACGTGCGCCAACAAGAACAACTGATCTGGTGGAACGGGATGTCGTCGCGGGATGACGCGCCGCTCCGGCTGGGTCGCGACTGGAACAACGTCGGCCGCGGCGAGATCCAGGACGACCTGACCATCGTCGCCGACTGGATCGACCTCCCCCGCGGTCAGGTCGATGGGGGCGGAACGGTCACCTTGAAGATCGGTCCCGATGCGGCGGGCGACATCGAGATCACCAAGGTGAGCGAAACGGGATCGGGCCGTGGAGACACGATCTGGACGACATGTACGCCCGGCTTCCCGCGTTGACGGTCGACCCTCGGGTCAGTCCTCGTCGGGGCGGAACGTGTGCGGCGCCACGCAGGCGTTGCAGATCGGCGTGGCCAATTCGAGGTCCCCAAGGGGGATCGGGATCTTCCGATCGGGGAACAGGCACTCCACGTCGTAGACGCGCTCGGCGCCGGCTTCGACATCGATCAGGCGCCGGAACGTGCAGCGCTTGATGCGGTGCGGCGCCAGATGGTAGGCGTCGGGCTGCGGCGGGATGACGGGGAGCGGCAGGGCCATCGCGGGGGTCTGGGCCTCGATGCACGGGGGCGGCTGGTCGAACGGCTCGACGCTGGCGGCGCAGCCTAGCACCGTGTCCGGTGCGACGGCAACGCGCGAAAGGTACTAGACTCCGCGCCGTTCCACCCACGAAATCACAGGAGCGCGCGTGGCCGACGACACCGGGAAGACTCCCGCACCGCGCCCCCGACGCCGCCGGAAGGACGTCGACCCGTCCTACCAGGAGCCCAAGGTCGCCAACGAACGTCGGCGGTCGAAGACCTCGGCGCGGGCACCCGAGAGCGGGGCGTCGACGCCCCCGGCGGTGCCGGTCGAGTCGGGCGATACCGCCATCGAGACCGCGGCGATCGACGCCGCGACCGATACGCCGACGCCGTCCGATGCGCCCGATCTCGCGGCGTCCGACACCCCGCTCGACGCCGCGAACGACCCGACCCGACCCTTCTCTGTCCCGGGTGCTCGCGATGCCGATCCCGCGGTGGCCACGGCAGCGGTCGCGATGGCCGGTGCCACGGGCGAGACCTGGCTGCCGATGCTGGAGGATCGCTCGCCCGATCCGTCGATCTGCCCGTTCCTGCGCGCCGTCGACGGGGAGCTGTCCGGTCCACCCGTCGAGGCGCCCGACGCCGGCAATCGATGCGCCGCCCTGCGCGAAGCGGTGCCCCAGTCGCTGCGCCAACAGGAACTCGTCTGCCTGACGAGCGGGCACGTCAACTGCCCTCGATATCTGCGCGGCGCCGCCGCGGTCAGCGAGGTGCCACCGCCGGCCGTCCGGACCGGCAGGGGCATGACGCCGGCGATCTTCGGATCGCTCGTCCTCCTCATCGGGGCGTTCGTCCTGTCGATCGGGTTCGTCGCCTCACGCGGCGGGATGGACCTCACCGCGGTGGCGACCGCGTCGCCGTCGGCCTCGGCGGTGGCTGTGGTCCGCGGCGTCGGCGCCCGTCGCTCCTTCGCCGACGGTCGCTGCGACCCCGGCGCCGACTCCGACGCCCGCGCCGACCCCGTCGGTGACGCCGGCTCCGACCCCCACACCCACCCCGACCGCGACGCCGACCCCGACCCCGACGGCGACCCCCAAGCCGAAGCCGTCGTCGGCGCGCTACGCCCTGCTCACGGCCTGTCCGAACACCCCGAAGTGCTGGATCTACAAGGTCCGCAGCGGCGACAACGTCTACAGCATCGCCAACTACTTCGGCGTCAAGCTGGCCCGCGTCTACGCGATGAACCCCTGGCTCGAGTCCTCCGGCCTGCGCGCCGGCCGATCGCTCCGGCTCCCGCCGCCGACCCGCTGACGCGGCGGCCGTCCGATCGACCCGGACGCCGACCCGACCCACGCCCCACTGACCGCGGCCTCGCGGCTGCGCGCCTCGGTTCGGCGCCGGCGTTCGCGGGGAGCGAACAATTCCAGGCCCAAGGTCGTCGACGAGCTCCATCCGCTGAGAACCGTTCGCCGAGAGCGAACGACGACGCACGAGTACCGGCCCGACCAGGCCTGACCCAGGACTCGGCCGGCCTGCACGCCCGGATCGTTCGCTCACGGCGAACACGGACCCTCACGAACGCACCGATGTGCGGATTCGGCATTGACGTGGGTCGTTTGGTCGCTAGAATGCAGCGAAGTGGTCCAAAGTGGTGGGAAGTGGGGAACACGAGCCGCCCCGTCCCACCCGCCCACTGGACCAGGCCCGCGCTATCCAAGGAGCCCCCTGGGTGTTCACCGGCGAGTACCGGCACACGGTGGACGACAAGGGACGGATCGCCGTCCCCGCAAAGTTCCGCGTCCAGCTGGGCGCCGGAGCCGTCGTCTCGCGCTGGCTCGACGCGTGCCTGGCGATCCATACCCAAGCCGGCTGGGACGAGCTCGCGACCAAGGTCGCGGCCCTGCCCATCACGGACGGTGCCTCGCGCCGCTTCCAGCGATTCGTGTTCGCGGGCGCGGCAGAGGTCGAACTCGACCGACAGGGGCGGATCCTGCTGCCGGGCTATCTGCGGGACGCGATCGATCTCGGCACGGAGGCCGTTGTCGTTGGTTCTCGCGATCACGCGGAGATCTGGGTCCCGGCCACGTGGACGACCTACGGCCAGGCACTCGACGACCCGCAGGAGCTGGCAGAGGCCTTCCAGGGCCTCGGGATCTAGCTCCGGACCATATGCGCTTCCAGGGTCCGCTCGGGATCCGATCGACGAAGGTGGAGGAGAGATGGAGGCTGGGCACATCCCGGTGCTGGCTGAGGAGGTCTTGACGATGCTCGCGCCTGCCCCGGGAAGCCTCCAGATCGACGCCACCCTCGGCGGCGGTGGGCACACCGAGCGGATCCTGGAGGCGACCGACCCTGATGGCCGCCTCCTCGGTCTCGACGCCGATGGGGCGGCCATCGCCAGAGTGGCCGGTCGCCTCCAGCCCCGTTACGGGGACCGCCTGGTCCTGCGCCAGGCCAACTTCCGCGAACTTGCGAGCGTCGCGCCCGTCGCCGGCTTCGGTCAGGTCGACGGGGCGCTCTTCGACCTGGGTCTCTCCAGCTACCAGCTCGCCGACACGGACCGTGGCTTCGGCTTCCGGGCCGGCGGTCCACTCGACATGCGCTTCGACACCAGCCGCGGCGTGCCGGCCGCGGAGTTGCTCGCCACGCTCGATACGAACGAACTCGCCGCCCTCTTCGGCCGCTACGGCGAAGAGCCCAGGGCCGGACGGATCGCGCGGGCCGTCGTGGATGCCCGTCGGACCGCGCCGGTCACGACGGCCGAGGACCTGGCCGCGCTCGTCGAGCGGGTCGCGCCGCCGAATCCGCGTCAGCCCCGACGGTCCCACCCGGCGACGCGCGTCTTCCAGGCGTTGCGGATCGCCGTCAACGAGGAACTCGATGCCCTGCTCGAGGGTCTCGCCGCCGCGCTGGACCTGCTCCGGCCCGGGGGTCGCCTGGTCGTCCTCAGCTACCACTCGCTGGAGGACCGCATCGTCAAGCGCTTCTTCGCCGCCGAGCGGCGAGGCTGCGTCTGTCCGCCCGAGCTCCCGGTCTGCGTCTGCGGCCGGAATCCCCGATTGCGCCTCGTGACCCGGCCATCGCTGACCCCATCGGCGGCCGAGATCGCGGCGAACCCACGTGCCCGGAGCGCCCGTCTGCGGGCCGCCGAGCGCCTGGCTGCCTGACCCGGACACACCGACGCACCCGATCGACGCACCCACGGACGGAACGGAAGGAGGAGCCCCCATGAGCAAGCGCCACCAGTCCAGTCGCCGCAAGTCGTACGGCCGCCGCCAGCACGAGGTGCGCGAGCGGAACGACCGGCCCAACCAGCACGACGCGGCCGCCTTCGAGCTCGATGAGTGGGGCGCCGCCGCCCCGTCCGACCCGCTCGCCTTCCTCGATCCGCGCTCCCCGCGCTACCGCTTCGTGATGGGCGACTGATCGATGGCTGTCTACGAGGGCGCCCGACCGCGCACCATCGCGCTGCCGCGGAGTCCGGGTGCCCCCCGTGCCGTTGACGTCCCGACCCTGTCGCGCCGTCGCGCGCGAGCGGCAGTCCGGGCTCGGCGCGGCCCGAACCGCCTCGCCATCGTCCTCGGCGGCATCGTCGTCGCGTTCATGCTCGCGTTCTTCTCGCTGGCCCAGGAGGTTCGGGTCTCCGCGACGACGTACGACATCGGCCGGCTGCAGGTGGAGCAGGATCGGCTCGAGGCGCGGACTCCAGGAGCTGGATTCCGACCTGAACCGACTCGGTCGCGAGCCGGCCGTCCGCAAGCTCGCCATCGACCGGGGTCTGGGCCAGCTCGGCGAGCCCGTCGTCCTGCCTGCCCGTTGATCGACCGGGCCTGAACCCATGCTGGGACGCACCGATTCGCGACGCCGCCTGCTCCTCCTGCTCGCGATGTTCGTCGTGGGCTCGCTGGCGCTCGTCGCGCGGACGGCGTACTGGCAGATCGTCCAGGGCGCGGAGCTGACGGCCAAGGCCGAAGCGCAGACCACCACGACCATCGAGGTCCCCAGCCACCGCGGCGAGATCTACGATCGGACCGGGACCGTCCTGCTGGCCACCACCGTGGAGCGTGACCGCCTCGTGGCCGCGCCGCGCGACCTGACCGACGAGCAGCTGGCCCAGACGGAAGCTGAGCTCGTCGGGCTGCTGGCCCTCGACAAGACCGAGACCACGGCGCTCCACGAGCGCCTGCTGAGCGACAAGGGCTACATCATCCTCGCCCGTGGGATCGCGCCGAGCACCGCCGAGCGGATCCGCCGGGCTTCGGCCGAGAAGCGGATCTTCGGGATCTCCCTGGAGTCCGAACCGGAGCGCGTCTATCCGCAGGCCGGTGGCGGCCCCGACTCCTCGCTCGCCGCCCACCTCCTGGGCTTCGTCAACCGCGAGAACGCCGGGCAATACGGCGTGGAGCAGTTCTACCAGGACACGCTCGCCGGCTCGCCCCGGGTGCTGACCGCACGACGCGACCTCAACGGCCGGGCCATGCCGGAGACTGCCGAGGTCAAGCAGGCCGGGCAGATCGGCGAAGACCTGCGCCTCACCATCGATGCGAGCCTCCAGCTCGCCGTCGAGCAGGAGCTGCTGGCCGCCTGGATCGCCGACAAGGCCAAGAGCGTCTCGGCGGTCGTGATCGATCCATACACCGGCGAGGTCTACGCCGAGGCGACCTATCCGTCGTACGACGCCAACCAGTACCGCTCCATCGCCGCTTCGCACCCGGAGCGATTCATCGACCCGGTCGTGACCAATGTGTATGAGCCCGGATCGGTGTTCAAGATGATGACCGCGGCCGCGGCCCTGGAGGCTGGCGTCGTCTCACGCTCGACCAAGATCAAGGACGTCGGCACCCTCCGCCTCGACGGTGGCCGGACCAAGATCGACAACGCCAACCGCAAAGGCATGGGCTGGATCACGTTCGAGGACGGGATCGCCTACTCGCGCAACGTCGTGGCCGCCAAGGTGGCGATGCGCCTGGGCAAGACCGTCGGTGAGTCGTCGGCGACCCTCTATGACACGTGGGTCAAGCTGGGCTATGGGCGCAAGACCGGCATCGACCTCGCCGGCGAAGTCGATGGCATCGTGCGCGACCCGGGCCTGAAGCCCTGGCGCGAGATCGATCTCGCCAACGGCTCGTTCGGGCAGGGCGTGGCGGTCACCCCGATCCAGCTCGCGACCGCCTACGCGGCGCTGCTCAACGGCGGCACCCTCGTCCAGCCACATGTGGTGAAGGCCATCGGCGAACGGGATGTCGAGATCGTGCCCCGCGGTCAGGTCGTCGATCCGGCCGTCACGCCCGACATCGTCCGGATGATGGAGCACGTCATCGACGAGGTGCCGTTCTATCGGGACCGCACGCGGGTCCCGGGCTACGACGTCGGTGGCAAGACCGGCACGGCCCAGATCTGGGATAGCAAGGCGAACAAGGGCCGCGGCGGCTGGAAACACAACCTCTTCAACTACTCGTTCGTCGGATACATCGCCCGCCAGAAGGGCGTGCCCGACCTCGTCATCGCGGTCCGCATCGAGGAGGGCACCCCGACCGTCGCCCGAGTCGGCCAGTTGGAGATGCCTGTCATGTCGTTCGAGCTCTTCCGGCGAATCGCCACCAATGCCATCTCGACGCCCGACCTCCTGCGTGGTCGCGTCGCGCCCGCCACCGCGGCGGCCACCGCGAGCGATGCGGGTGCCGGGGACACCGGCAAGGCGTCTGACGCTGCCGGCCAGACCGACGCCGACGCTTCGGACAGCCCGGCCCGGTGAACGGTAGCCGTGGGACTCTGCCGACCGTGACCGACGCCGATGCGCCGATGGCGGCGTCCGACTCGGCGCCGGCGCCGGCGTTCACACCCGACGACCTCGCCCGCCTGACCGGCGGCCGATTGCTGGCCCGCTCAGACCGGCCTATCCGCGGCGCCGCGGTCGATTCACGACGGGTCGCCCCGGGCAACCTGTTCGCGGCGCTGCCCGGCGAGCGGACCGACGGCCACGATCACCTGGGTGATGCGCTGGCCCGTGGCGCAGCCGCGCTGCTCGTGACGCGGCCCCCGGCCGATGCCGCGGCGCTCGGCGACGTCACCGTCATCCGGGTCGCCGACGCGACCGTGGCGCTCGGCGCCATCGCAGCCGGCTGGCGCGCGCGTTTCACGCCCCTCGTCGTCGGGATCACCGGGAGCATCGCCAAGACCTCCACCAAGGAGGCCGTGGCCGCGGTCCTCGGCACCACGTTCCGGACCCTCAAGAGCGAGGGCAACCAGAACAATGAGATCGGCCTGCCGCTCACCGTCCTGCGACTGGGACCGGAACACGGCGCGGCGGTGCTGGAGATGGGCATGTACGTCGGGGGCGAGATCGCCGACCTCGCGGCGATCGGCCGGCCGTCGATCGGGGTCGTGACCGCGGTCCAGGCGGTCCACCTCTCGCGGATCGGGACGCTGGACGCCGTCGAGCGCGCCAAGGGTGAGCTCGTCGAGGCACTCCCGGCCGATGGGACGGCGGTCCTCAACGCCGATGACCCGCTCGTGAGCGCGATGGACCGCCGGACGGCCGCCCGGGTGATCCGCTACGGCTTCGACGAGGCGGCCGACGTCCGCGCGCCGCGGGTCGGGACGGCCGGCTTCGACGGGATGCGCTTCGACCTCGTCACGCCGACGGGCGAACGGGTCGTGACGATCCCGGCACTTGGGCGGCTCTCGGTCCACAACGCGCTCGCGGCGGCGGCCGTCGGGATCGCGGCGGGTATCGGCCTCGACCGGATCGTGAGCGGCCTGAAGGCCGGCTGGCAGGCGCCGCATCGCGCCGAGATCGTCCGGCTGCGGGGCGCGACCGTCGTCGACGACAGCTACAACGCGTCACCAGGTTCCATGCTCGCGGCCCTGGACCTGCTCGCCGGACTGCCCGGACGACACGTCGCGGTCCTTGGCGAGATGCTCGAACTCGGCGCGGCCCACGACGCGGGCCACGTGGCGGTGGGCCAGGCCTCCGCCCGGGTCGCCGATCTGCTGATCGTGGTGGGTCATGACGCCCGCGGGATCGCAGATGGGGCGGTGGAGGCCGGCCTGGATCCGGCGCGGATCCACCACGTGGCGGACGACGAGGACGCCCTCGAAGTCCTCCGGCCACGCCTGCGGGATGGCGACACGGTGCTCGTCAAGGCGTCCCGTGGCATCGGCCTGGACCGAGTCGTCGACGCGCTGCGCCTGGAGCTGGGTGAGGCAGCGTCGTGACCGTCGAGCTGATCCAGGGTCTCCTCATGGCGTTCGCCCTCGTCGTCATCCTCATGCCGTCCTACATCCGCCTGCTCCAGTCCCTCGGGTTCGGCAAGCGCATCCGCGAGGAGGGGCCGGAGAGCCACTACGCCAAGGAGGGGACGCCCACGATGGGCGGCCTGCTCATCGTGGCCGTCGTGCTCGGCATCTTCTTCTTCCTGCGCCAGCCCGACGCGGCGACCTTCGCCCCGCTGGCCGCGCTGGCCGGTGTCGGGGCCCTGGGAGCATTCGACGACTACCTCAACGCCAAGACCGGGGAAGGCATCCGCGCCCGCCAGAAGCTCATCTGGCTGACGGTCGTGGCCTTCGTCGCGGCCTACCAGATCCAGCAGACGTATGCCATCACCGCCATCGCGGTCCCGTTCGTCGGTCCGGTCCAGATCGACCCGTGGCTGTACATCCTGTTCGGGGCGTTCGCGATCGTGGCCGCGGCCAACGGCGTGAACCTGACGGACGGCCTGGACGGCCTCTCCGGCGGCACCGTGGCGATCGCCTTCGTGGCGTACATGCTCATCGCCCTGCTCAACGTCCCGAACCAGGCGAACCTGGCGTTGCTGTGCGCCCTGATCATCGGGGCGCTGCTCGGGTTCCTGTGGTTCAACGTCCATCCGGCGCAGATCTTCATCGGCGACTCGGGGGCGTTGTCGCTAGGGGCGACCCTGGCCGTCACGGCGCTGATCACCGGCCAGATCCTCGTGCTCCCGCTGATCGGGATCATCTTCGTCGTCGAGACGACGTCGGTGATGCTCCAGGTGGCCTACTTCCGGGCCACGGGCGGCAAGCGCCTCTTCCGGATGAGCCCGATCCACCACCACTTCGAGCTGGGTGGCTGGGACGAGGAGAAGATCACGATCCGGTTCTGGATCGTCGGGCATCCTTGCGGCGCTTCTGGGCGTGACGCTGTTCCTCGCGTCGCTGAACCGGCTGCAGTGATGCCCGTGACCATGCCGCCGCACGCCATGATCGACCCGGACGCCCTGACGATGGCGGCCGTCCGGGCCGGCGCCCTCCGCGACCAGCCCGTGACGGTCCTCGGGTTCGCCCGGTCGGGCATCGCCCTGGCCCGGTTCCTGACCGACGCGGGCGCTCGCGTGACGATCTACGACGGCCGTCCGGCGGCCGAGCTCGGCGGGGCCATCGCGGCGCTGGATGGTCGGGCGGTGGACCTGGCGCTGGGGCCGAACGTGGACCCGGCGACGGCGTGGGCGAACGCGACCCTCGTCACGACCTCGCCATCGATCAATCCGGACTTTCCGACGACCGAACCACGACTCCGGGAGGCGTTGCGTGCCCTCGTCGCAGCCCGCGCGGCCGGCGATACCACCACGCCGGCGCTCGTCTCGGAGCCGGACCTGTTCCTCCGGCTTTGCGAAGCCCCGACGATCGGGGTGACCGGGACCAAGGGCAAGACGACGACGGCGTCGCTGACGGCCGCGATCCTGGCCGCGGATCCCTCCCACCCGGCCGTGCTGGGCGGGAACATCGGCGTGCCGATCGTGGAGCGCCTTCCCGAGCTGACTCCCGACCATCGCGTCGTCTACGAGCTGTCCGAGCTCCAGCTGCCGACCCTGTCGCGGGGCACGACCGTGGCCCTCTATACGAACGTCACGTCCGACCACCTGGACCGCCACGGGAGCCTGGCGGCGTATCGGCGGGTCAAGCGCCGCCTGGCCGAACTCGTGGACCCGGACGGGGCGCTCATCCTCAACGCGGAGGATCCGGTCGTCACCGGGTACGCCGGCATGGGCACGGTCCCCACGGTCATGTATCGCCGCGACCGGCCGATGCCGGGCGGGGTCGGCGTGGTGGACGGCTGGATCGTGGCGGCCGGCGTGGAGCGCCTGCCGCTCGCCGGCGGCGGTGTTGCGGCGACGGGACCCGGCGGTCGGATCATGCCGGTCGGCGAGCTGGCGATCCCGGGGGCCCACAACGTCGCCAATGCGCTCGCTGCGGTCGCCGCGGGCCTGCTGTTCGGGGTCGCACCCGACGCGATCCGCGCGGCCGCCGCGGCCTTCACCGGCGTGGAGCACCGCCTGGAGCCGATCGCCCTCATCGACGGTGTGCGGTTCGTCAACGACTCGCAGGGGACCCAGCCCGATGCCGTCATCGCGGCGCTGCGCGCGTTCGATGCCCCGGTCGTGCTCATCGCGGGCGGGCGGGACAAGGGCGTGGACCTGTCGGGTCTGCCGCCGGTCGTCGCCGAGCGGGCCATCGCCGCCGTGATGATCGGCGAGAGCGGACCAGAGCTCGGCCAGCGCTTCCGTGACGCGGGCACGGCCCACGTGGAGGAAGCCGCCAGCCTGGACGAGGCGGTCGTGCGGGCCGATGCGCTCGCTCGGGAGGCCCTGGCTGCAGCCGGTCCTGGCGCTGGGTTCGCGACCGTGCTGCTGAGCCCGGCCGCCGCGTCATTCGACATGTTCGTGGACTACGCCGCCCGCGGCCGGGCGTTCAAGGAGGCGGTGCGGTCGCTCGTGGCGACCCGCCGAGGGAGGGACCGATGAATCTGGCACCGCCGATCGCCCGATTCGGTCGGACACCGGATCAGGAGGCACAGCCGGAGACCGTCAAGGGCATCGATGTCCGGCGAACCGCCAATCGATCGCCCGCCAAGAACCCGACGCAGGTCCTGCAGCGCGAGCGGCATCAGGCCGACTACATGATCCTCGTGGTCGTCGTCGCGCTCTCGGCGATCGGCATCCTGATGGTGTATTCGTCATCGGCGATGCGCGGCTACCTGTCCGCTGATGACACGTTCGCGACGGTCGGGCCACAGATCCAGTGGGCGTTCCTCGGTGTCATCGCGATGGTCGCGATGATGCGGGTCGACTACCGCTATCTGCGCCTGGCGTCGGTGCCGTTCCTGGGGCTCGCCGTCCTGCTCCTGGGGCTGGTCTTCGTGGAGCAGCTCAACGTCGTCGTGGGCGGCTCGGCCCGCTGGCTCAAGCTGCCCGGGTTGCCGGCCATCCACCCCGCGGAGATCGCCAAGCTCGCGCTCGTCATCTATCTCGCGCACTGGTTCGCCAAGCGCGGCACCAAGGTCCACGGGTTCTGGGGCGGCACCGTGCCATTCCTCATCATCCTCGCGCCGATCTGCTTCCTCGTGTTCCGGGAACCGGACCTCGGTACGACCTCCGTGATCGCGCTGACCGGGCTGATGCTCTTCTTCGTGGCGGGAGCGAACCTGCTGCACCTCGCCCTGCTGGGCGGTGGCGCGTTCATGGCGGCGATCTTCCTTGGCCTGCAGGGCTACCAGATGGAGCGGATCCGGATCTGGCTGGACCCCTGGTCCGACCCGCTGGGGGCGGGCTTCCACACCGTCCAGGGCCTGCTCGCTCTTGGGGCCGGTGGCGTCGCCGGGCGGGGTCTGGGCCAGAGCATGGTCTCGGTCCCCAACGCCTTCAACGACTTCATCTTCGCCGAGGTGGGCCAGGAGTTCGGACTCGTGGGCGCGGTCATCGTCATCGCCCTGTTCGCCGGTCTGGCGTACTCTGGCGTCCGGGTCGCGCTGGCTGCGCCGGACACCTTCGGGGCGCTCCTGGCCGCCGGGATCACCGGGTGGTTGTGCATCCAGGCCTTCATCAACATCGCGGTCGTCGTCACCCTGGTACCCATCACGGGCATCACGCTCCCGTTCCTGAGTGCCGGTGGCTCATCGCTCATCATCAGCTTCGCGGCCGTCGGGATCCTGCTGTCGATCTCGCGCGAGACCATCGAGAAGGGGACCTGGAACGACGATGCGACTGCTCATCGCGGGTGGGGGAACGGGCGGACACATCTACCCGGCGCTGGCCGTCGCCCGGTCGCTGCGCGGGCGACCGGACGTCGCTGAGCTCTGCTGGCTGGGTGGCCACCGCGGGTTGGAGGGCAGCATCGTCCCGGGCGCCGGCATCCCGCTGCGCCGCCTGGCGCTCCGATCGCTGCGGACCGTGGACGCCAACGCCCACCTCGTGCTCGACCCGCTCCGCCTCGCGGCCTCCGTTCCGCAGGCGACCGCGATCCTGGCCGCCCAGCGGCCTGCCGCCATCTTCACGACGGGCGGTTACGTGGCCGTCCCCGTGCTGATGGCCGCGGCTCCGCTCGGCATCCCGGTGGTGCTGTGGGAGGGCAACGTCATCCCGGGCAAGGCGGTCCGCGCCACGGCTCGTCTGGCCGACGCCATCGCGGTGTCGTTCGCGGCGGCCTGCACCGCCCTGGCCGCGGCCGCCCCCGGCCGGCCGTGCTACCTGACGGGCACGCCCATCCGCGACACCCGCGAAGTGGACCGCGAGGCCGCCCGTGCTCGGCTCGGCATCCCGGACGGGTTGCGGGTCCTGCTGATCTTCGGTGGGTCGCAGGCCGTGCGCCGGTTCAACGCCGCCGTGGCCGAAGCGCTGCCCAGGCTCGTGGAGCGGGTCGCGGTCATCCACGTCACGGGTGACGACGGCTATGCCGCGGCGCTCGCCGGTCGCGAGGCGCTGCCAGCGGACCTCCGCGCCCGCTACCAGCCCCACCCGTTCCTGCGGGACGACATGCTGACCGCGCTGGCCGCCGCGGACCTGGTCGTCGGGCGTGCCGGTTCCTCCACGCTGGCGGAGGTGACGGCCCTTGGGCTGCCCATGGTCGTGGTGCCGTACCCGCACGCGGCCGGACACCAGCGCGCGAACGCCAAGCAGCTCGTGGATGCGGGGGCCGCCCGGCTCGTCGAGGACGAGGCGTTCGATGCGGCCGCGCTGCTGGACGCGGCGACGATCCTCGACGATCCGATCCGGCACCTCGCGATGTCGGCGGCGGCGCGCGAGCTGGGTCGGCCAGCGGCCGCGGCGGCTGTCGCTGATCTCGTGATGGCCGCCGCGACGCGCAGCCCCTGGCCCGATGCCGGCGCCATCGACCAGCGCTCGCGCGGGTTGCCCGCATGACGCCCGTCACGCCCACCGAGCCGCCGGCTGCGTTCGATGCGATCGCGACCGGGACGGACATCCAGCGCCGGATCGGCGTCAAGACCTCGCGCGACGAACCGCTGGCCCGGTTCACGACCATGCGCGTCGGTGGTCCGGCGGACCTGTTCGCCACCGTGCGCAACGGCTTCGAACTCCGGGCGCTCGTCCGCTACGCGCGCGCTCGCTCCATCCCGTACCTCGTCCTGGGGCGGGGGAGTGACGTCGTCATCAGCGATCGCGGCGTCCGCGGCCTGGTCATCCAGGTCCGGGCCGAGGCGTCCGAGGTCGACGGCGATCGCTACATCGCGGCTGCTGGCGTCCCGATGGCTCGCGCCGCGACCGAGGCGCAGCATGCCGGCCTGTCCGGGCTCGAGTTCGGCCTGGCCATCCCGGGCACCGTCGGGGGCGCCGTGTGGGCCAATGCCGGCGCCCATGACAACGATGTCGCCGCCGTCCTGGAGTCCGCCCGGATCCTGGGCAGCGACGGCGCGGAGACCGTGGTCCCGACCGCAGAGCTCGGGTTGGCCTATCGCGACACCCGCCTCAAGCATCCACCGGCCGACGGATTCCCGGAACTCGTGCTGGAGGCCACGTTCCGCCTCACGCCCGCCGACCCCGCCACGATCAAGGAGCGCCTGGACGAGATCCGCCACTGGCGCCAGGCCCATCAGCCGCTGGGGCTGCCCTCGGCGGGGAGCGTCTTCCGGAACCCGCCGGACGATTCGGCCGGTCGCCTGATCGATGAGGCCGGGCTGAAGGGCACCCGCATCGGCGGGGCGACCGTCTCGGAGAAGCACGCCAACTTCATCGTCAACGACCGCAAGGGCACCGCCGCCGATGTGCGCCACCTCGGCGACCACGTCCGCGCGGTCATCGCCGAACGCCACGGGATCGACCTCGCCTACGAGATCGAGTTCCCCGGCGACTGGTCCGGCTGGCCCTGGCCCGCGGAGACCGGGACATGACCCACCCGCGCGTCACCGGCCGCGGACCGGTCTCTCCCGACGTGGTCATCGGTCGCCCGGTCGTCGTGCTCCTGGGTGGGCCATCGGCGGAACACGATGTCTCGGTCGTATCGGGGACCGCCATCGCCGAAGCGCTCGCCGAAGCGGGCTTCCGCGTGGAGCCCGTGCTCCTTGACCTGGCCGGCGACTGGTGGTTCCTGCCCCCCGATCACCGACGGGCCGGGCGCCCGGCCTCGGCGTACGACGACCCGGCTGGCCTGGATGCCCGTGGACCGGTCGACATCGGCCACGCGCTGGCCGATCTCGCCGGCCGGGCCGACCCGCCGATCGTCTTCATCGCGCTCCACGGCCCGTTCGGCGAGGACGGCACGATCCAGGCGGTCATCGAGGCGGCCGGGCTGCCGTACACCGGGTCGGGCGTCGCCGCTTCGGCGCTCGGGATGGACAAGGCCCTGTTCAAGCGGATGTGCCGCGGGCTCGGACTGCCGGTCGTCGATTGGCGCGAGATCCGGGCCACGACCTGGGGCGCCGACCGGGCCGCCGTTCGCGCGGAGCTCCTCGCGTTCGCCATCGGCACGGGCGATCCGCGCCTGATGATCAAGCCCGCCGGGCTCGGCAGCAGCGTCGGGATGACGCTCGTCCACGACGCGTCGCAGCTGGACGCCGCGCTCGACCTCGCCTTCCACTACGACGAGGTGGCGCTCGCCGAGGCCTACCTCTCGGGGGCGCGCGACATCGAGGTCTCGGTCATCGGCAACGATCCCGCTCGCCTGGAGGTCTACGGCCCCGGCGAGATCGTGAGCGGCAACGAGTTCTACGACTACGCCGCCAAGTACACGCCCGGCCTGTCCGAGACGTCGACGCGCGCCGAGGTCAGCGACGACCAGCGTGCGCTCCTCCACAAGCTCTCGCGCGACGTCTATCGGGCGATCGGGGCCGAGGGGTTCGCCCGGATCGATTTCCTCGTGAACGAGCACCAGGTCGTCATCTCGGAGATCAACACCATCCCGGGGTTCACGCCGATCAGCCTCTTCCCGACGATGCCCACCGACGGCGGCTACGACTTCACCGCCGTCTGCGTCCGGATCCTGGCGCTGGCCGTGGAGCGTCACGCGGCGCGACCGCTCGCCCGATTGACCGCGAGCGACCTGCCGCGGTGATCGCATGATCGGGCGTCCCTCCCCGCGCCGCCCGGCCGTGGGTCGACCCGCCGCGCGCCGCGCGGTCCCGACCACGACCCCGACCCGCCGCACGCGATCGGTCCGTCGCGCGTCCGCCGGTCTCTCGCCGGTCCGCGCGGGGGCGCTGCTCGCGATGCTCCTGTGTGCCGCGGCCATCTACGGGGTCGCCAACTCGACGGCCTTCGCCTACTCGAAGCTGGTGCTGGAGGGCGCCGACGTCACCGCCAGCGGGGACATCGAGGCCGCCCTCGACACCGCCACGGGCGAGAACCTGTTCGCGCTCCGTACGCGCCCGCTCGCCGACGCCGTGGCCTCGCTCTCGACCGTGACGGACGCCGCGGTGTCCGTGCGTCTGCCCGACACCCTCGTGGTCAACGTCGGGGAGCGCGACGCGATCCTCGTCTGGCAGGTCGGGGCGCGTCGGTATCTCGTCGACGCGAACGGGGAGCTGTTCGCGTTCCTCGGCGATCGCGCGCCCAGCGCGGCAGCCGGCCTGCCCGTCATCGATGACCGCCGGGCGGCATCGGTCGGCCTCGGGGTCGGGCGCTCACTGGACGCGGTCGACCTGGACGCGGCGACCCGCCTCGCCTCGCTGGTCCCGTCCGACGTCGGCAGCAGCGCCAAGGCGTTGACCGTGCAGGTCACCGATCCCAGCGGCTTCGTCGTCCGCTCGGGCGGGAATGGCTGGGCCGCGGTGTTCGGGTTCTACACCCCGAGCCTGCGCACGCCCGACCTGATCCCGGGGCAGGTCCGCCTGCTGCGGAGCCTGCTCATCGGGCGCGAGCAGCTGGTGGACCGGGTGATCCTCGCGTCCGAGACCGACGGCACGTACATCCCCAAACCGACGCCGAAGCCGACCGCGAAGCCAAGCGCGACGCCCACGGCGTCACCGGCGACATGACGCCGCGTCGCGCCGCGTCGTGCGCAGTTGCCGCTCCGGCGCGAGGTCGGGTAGCCTTGCTCAAACCACCGGACCGAGGGCGACGACCACGTGCTATTACCCCTGCTCGGGCTCCTCGTGGGCGTCCTGGCGGGGTTCGTCCTCGACATCAACGTCGGCTTCGAGCTCAGCCGATACTCGGCGGTGGCCATCCTCGCGGCGCTCGATTCGGTCCTTGGAGCCGTCCGGGCGGAACTCGACGGGGTCTACGACAATCGGATCTTCATCAGCGGGTTCCTGGTCAACGCGATCGTCGCGGTCCTGTTGACGTTCATCGGGGACCGGCTGGGGTTGGACCTGTACCTCGTCGCACTCATCACATTCGGCCTGCGTATCTTCGATAACGTGGCGCTCATCCGGCGCCACTTCCTCTAGACCAGGGCCCTCACGCGGAACGGAGACGGACGACACGGTGGAACGAGAAGCGGTCCTCGTCGGTATCGACGTCGGCACCAGCAAGGTCTGCGCCCTCATCGGCGAGGTGAGCCGGGACGGGCGTCTGACGATCATGGGCCACGGGACCGTCCCGGCATCGGGCCTCAAGAAGGGCGTCGTCATCAACATCGACCAGACCGTCCGGTCGATCGCGGACGCCGTCGAGAAGGCGGAGCGCCTCTCCGGCTGGAAGATCGACCGCGCCTTCGTGGGCGTCGGCGGCCAGCACGTCGAGAGCCTGAACTCGCCGGGCCAGGTGGCCGTCACCGGGCACCATCGCGAGGTCAGTCGCGAGGACATCAACCGCGCCATCGAGGTCGCGCGCGCGGTCCCGATCCCATCGAATCGCGAGGTCCTGCACGTCGAGCGGCGTGGGTTCTCCGTCGATGGGCAGGAAGGCGTGAAGGACCCGCTCGGGATGAGCGCCCTGCGGCTGGAGGTCGAGACGCACATCGTCACCGCGTCCGCGACCGCGGTCCAGAACCTGACCAAGTGCGTCGCCGCAGCCGGCGTGAAGATCGATGAGCTCGTGGTCAACTCACTGGCCTCCGCGGAGGCGGTCCTCAACGAGACGGAGAAGGACCTCGGGGTGGCGGTCGCCGACATCGGCGCCGGCACCATCGACCTGGCCCTGTTCCAGGAGGGCTCGCCGTTCCACACCCGGGTCCTGCCGGTCGGTGGCAACAACGTGACCAACGACGTCGCGATCGGGATCAAGACCTCGCTCGCGGTGGCCGAGGAACTCAAGGTGCGCCACGGCTCGTGCGACCTGCGCACCGTGGCCGAGGACGAGGAGATCAGCGTCAGCGTCCTGGGCGAGGACGCCGGGCGGACCGTCGGACGGATGGAGGTCTGCCAGATCATCGAGGCGCGGATGCGCGAGACCTTCGAGCTGATGCGCAACGAGATCCGCGCCGCGGGCGTGGGGATGCTGCCGGCCGGGGTGATCCTGACCGGTGGTGGCGCCCAACTGTCCGGGATCGCCGAGCTGGGCCGCGAGGTCCTGCAGATGCCGGTGCGCGTGGCCGGCCCGGCGAACATCGGCGGGCTCACCGACACGATCATGACGCCCGGCTACGCGACGGCCGTGGGCCTGCTGCAGTGGGGCGCCATCTCGCTGAGCGGCGGCGAACCGGCGCGCTACGAGTCGGCGCCGGCCGGTGGCGGCATCGGGCGGATCCGCGACGCCCTGCGGAGCATCTTCCCGTAGAGACTCGGGAGCTCACGGTCCGGACCGGCTCGGCCCGAGGCCTCGCCGACCTGACGGCGGCCTGTGCGGCGTTCCTGGCCGACCTCGAGGCCGAGGACGGGCTGCTCTCGCTGTTCGTCCCGCACGCGACCGCGGGGCTCGTGATCCTCGAGATCGGGGCGGGGTCGGATGACGACCTGCTCGATGCGCTCGACCGCGTGCTTCCGCGCGAGGACCGGTTGTACCGACACCGGCACGGCTCGCCGGGCCACGGTGCCGACCACGTCCTGCCGCTGCTGGCTCCGCCGTCGCTGACGGTCCCCGTCCTGGACGGGCGGATGGCCCTCGGGACGTGGCAGTCCATCTGTCTGCTGGATCCCAACGCGGACAACGCGACCCGGACGGTCCGGCTCAGCTTCCTGGCGGGGTAGGGAGGCGGCGTCGGCCGGGCGCGGGCGCGTTCGCGGACCTGCTGGCGGCCACCCCGCCCGGCCACGCGCCCGGTTGCATCAGATGCACGACTGGTCGCCGCGGGACGCTCCACGAACCCGGCTCAACCCCGATCGCCCAGACCTGTGGGTCCGTGCATCCAACGCACGCACGAGCAGTTCGGTGCGGCCGAGATCCCGGAAAGATGCGGGATTCGCGCCATCTGATGCCGCAACAGGGGCATCGGCCGGGTTCGACGCCACGCGCCTCGCCTCGGCTGGGCAGATCGGCGGCATCCGATGCGTCATCGGCGACCACCCGGGCGTCGCATGGACGTGATGCGTGCATCTGGTGCACGCGAATGTTGGAGATGCGTCACCCGATGCCGCGCGAGGGACGGTCGCGGCACCGATGTCGGAACGCTTCTGGCCGCCGGCGGTCGGCCGCCGAGCAAGCGGCCAGCGCCGGATCGACGACCCGTTCGCCCCGGCGCCGCCAGCCTAGGGCACTGGCGTCCCGTGACCGTCACCGGTGCGGGCACGCACCGCGGAGCAGGGCTGGGTGCGCTGACGCCGGACTTCGGGATGTCCACCCGCAGCGGGTCGGCGCTATACTCCCGTGAACCCCAGCCGACCCGGCCTGGACGACCGTCCGACGGGTCCTCGACCCCGCCATCCCACCGCGAGTGCCGACCGCCACGCCATGACTGACCACAGGTCCCCGGAGGAGAGCCCGATGCCGCTGCGTTCCGATTCCGAGAACTTCGCACTGATCCGCGTCATCGGCGTCGGCGGCGGCGGTTCCAACGCGGTCAACCGGATGATCCGGGCCGAGATGATGGGTGTGGAGTTCATCGCCTGCAACACGGACGCCCAGGCGCTCCTGCAGTCGGACGCCCCGCACAAGATCCGCATCGGCGACAAGGTCACCCGTGGGCTCGGCGCCGGCGGCGACGCATCGATCGGCCAGCGCTCGGCGGAAGAGGACTCGGAGAAGGTCGCGACGGCCCTCGCCGATTCGGACATGGTCTTCATCACGGCGGGCCTCGGCGGCGGGACCGGGTCGGGAGCCGCCCCGGTCGTCGCTCAGATCGCCAAGGAATTGGGTGCCCTCACCATCGGCGTCGTGACCAAGCCGTTCACCTTCGAGGGCAACCGGCGCAAGCTCGTCGCGGAGAAGGCGGCCGAGGAGCTCAAGGCTCAGGTCGACGCGCTGATCACCATCCCGAACGACCGGCTCAAGGACGTCGTCCAGAAGAACACGAGCATCCTCGATGCGTTCAAGGTCGTGGACGACGTGCTGCGCCAGGGCGTCCAGGGCATCAGCGACATCATCACGATGCCGGGCCTGATCAACCAGGACTTCGCGGACGTCCGCGCGATCATGAAGGACGCGGGCTCCGCGCTGATGGGCATCGGCCGTGCGAGCGGTGAGAACCGCGCAGTCGAAGCCGCCCAGCAGGCCATCGCCAGCCCGCTCCTCGAGCTCGACATCCATGGTGCCCAGGGCATCCTGTGGAACATCACCGGCTCGTCGAACCTGTCGCTCTTCGAGGTCAACGAGGCGGCTGAGGCCATCAAGGAGGCCGCCGACCCGGAGGCCAACATCATCTTCGGGACGAGCTTCAACGAGCGCCTCGGCGACGAGGTCATGGTCACGGTCATCGCGACCGGCTTCGATGGCGGCAAGAAGCGCTTCCCCTCCAGCCGTGAGGCGACCGGCGTCATGGACTCGACCGCGTCGGGCCGGGCGTCGCACGAGCGCGACTTCCTCGAGGAGCTCCAGCGCCAGCGCGCCGAGGTCGTCCAGAGCCCGTTCACGACATCGGTCCAGGACGATGAGGTCGCCGCCGTCGTTGCCGCGCCACGCGTCGAGCGGTCGGTCGGTGAGCCCGCGGCGGCCAAGGCGCGACCGGCGTACGACGCGGACGACCTGGAGATCCCGAGCTTCCTGCGCCGCAGCAAGTGAGCCACGCCGGCGAACGGCCGGCGTCGAGATCATGACCGAGCCCACACCGGGTGTCAGCGCCTTCGTCGAGGCCCGCGCGGCCGTCCTGGACCGGATCGATGCCGCGTGCCGACGTGCCGGTCGCGACCCAGCCGAGGTCACCCTGGTCGCCGTCTCCAAGACCGTCGACGCGGAGCGGCTGCGTGACGCGGTCGCGGCCGGCATGACGCTCCTGGGAGAGAACCGCGTCCAGGAGGGCGTCACCAAGGCGCCCGAGGTCCCGGGCGCGCGCTGGCACCTTATCGGCCCGCTCCAGTCCAACAAGGCGCGTCGCGCGCTGGAGACCTTCGACGTGATCCAGTCCGTGGAAAGCGTGAGCCTTGCCGAGCGCCTGGATCGCCTGGCCCGCGAGGTCCGTGGCGCGGGACCGGCGGATCGCTATCCGATCCTGCTCCAGGTCAACGTGGACGACGACCCGGCGAAGGCCGGCTTCGATCCGGGCGCGCTGCCGGACGCGCTGGAGGCTATCGCCGCCCTCGACGCGTTGGAGGTCCGCGGCCTCATGACGATCGGTCGCTTCGTGCCCGACCCGGACGACGCCCGCCCGACCTTCCGCGCCCTGCGCGAGCTGGCCGTCCGATTGCGCGTCGAAGGCGCGACCCTCGGCGGGATCTCTCGATGGGCATGACCGACGACTTCGAGGTCGCGGTGGAGGAGGGGGCCACGATCGTCCGGGTGGGCCGGGCGTTGTTCGGCGAGCGACCACACACGCATGACGGGTCCGTGGGGCACGACCACTGAGCCGACGGCACCCGGCGCCAGGCCCCGGAATCGGGCGACTCGCGGTCCGCTGGTAGACTTGCCCGGTGCGTCGCTGCGATATCGCGAACCGCCACTCCCTCCCCGCCTTCGGGCTCCTGCGGCGCGCCTTCTGACGTCTTGACTGCTTCCTCCGTCCGCTTCGCCGTCCGCCTCACTCCGCGATCGTCGGGTGATCGCGTCGATGGCGTCGTCGACGGGGTCCTTCGGGCCAGGGTCGGGTCGCCGGCCGTCGAGGGCGCCGCAAACAACGCCCTCATCCGACTGATCGCCGACGAACTCGGGGTGGCCAAGCGCGATATCCAGATCGTCGCGGGTGCCACGAGCCGACAGAAGCTCGTCGTGGTGGACGACGTCGACGAGGCTGCCGTGACCGCGAAGTGGCCCGGCCTCCGCTTCTGACGTGACGCGCGCGTGGGGCGCCCCACGCTGACCAAGCCGCAGGGTTCGGGTATCATCGGCCGACTGTCGCGACGACAGCGCCGGTCCCGCGGGACCGCCTTGGGGCGATTAGCTCAGTTGGTCAGAGCGCACGGTTCACATCCGTGAGGTCACTGGTTCGAGCCCAGTATCGCCCACCACATCGAGCCCCACAGTGCAGGGCGCTCGGCCCTGTTTCTGTCTGGTCCTTACGTCGGCGGAGCGTCACGGCCGCGGCTTCCCGGTGTCGGTGACGTCCTCCTGGACGAGATCGGCGTTGAGTCGACGATCGCCGCAGGCGACGACCACTGCCGGCCGAGGAGGATGACCTGAAGCCGCGGATCCGCGGCGTACCCGCCGCCCAGACGCCGGGTGCCGTGGTTCGGCCGGTCGCGTCGACGGTCGGAAAACCGGCGCCATCGACCTCGCAGCCGAGCCCCGTCACGAGTCCGTCCGCGTGTGGCACGTTCACGGGTCGGATGAAGACCGCCGCACGGGGAATGACGCGACCATCCTCCAGTCGAACACCCGTCATGCGATCGTCCTCGATGACGAGGCGCTTGACGCTGCCGGAAACGACGCTCACGCCGCGGGCATCCAGCTGGGCCAGGTCATCCGCGCCGAGTGACAACGTGTGTGAAAAGAAGGCGATGTCGTCCGACCATTGGCGCACGAGCAGGGCGTGCTGGACGGCGTCGGGCCTGGTGCCGAGGACGCCGATCGGTTGGTCGCGGACCTCCCAGCCATGGCAATACGGGCAGTGCAGCAGGTCACGGCCCCAGCGTTCGTGGACGCCCGGGATGTCCGGGAGCTCGTCCCGGACCCCGGTCGCGATGAGGATCCGTCCGGGCATCTAGGTCAGCGCCCCCGGCCGTCCGGACGACGAAGCCGGTCTCGATGCGGTCGACCCTGTCGTCGATCAGCTCCACGCCGTACCTGCGGACCTCCGCCCGTCCTGTGGCCAGGAGGTCCGCAGGCGGCATCCCGTCCCGAGACAGGAACCCTTGCATATGTGCCGCCGGCGCATTGCGGGGAGCCCCGGCATCGATGACCGCCACGCGGCGCCGGGCGCGACCGAGGACGAGTGCCGCGCTGAGCCCTGCCGCGCCGCCACCGACGATCACGACGTCGAACCGACGCGAACTCACCGAGCCACCCCCCACAGCGGCCGACGCCATCCGTCGGCGGTGCGCAGACCCTGGCCGAAGGCCAGGTCCATCACGACATGCGAGAACCAGACGAGGCCACCGACGAGCCAGAGCGATGACAGGATGCCCGCGGCGGCCATCGCCACCACGGCAAGCGGCAGCACGGGATGGTGCATCAGGTTGAAGAGCGGGACCGCGCGGACCGCCATCTGGCCATGGGCGTGCGGTTGGCCGACGCCCAGGACCACGGGCAGATGGGGCACGATCCCGAAGGCGAGCACCGCGAGCAATGCGATCCCGTGTTGCCCGGCCAGCGCGTTGGCGTACACGGCGATCGCGAGCCCCGGCACGAGCCAGCCGTGCCGCAGGGCGAGGCGTGGCCGCCCGACCCGCACCGACGGGAACGGTAGCGCGGTCATGCGGCGGCCCTCGTTTCAGAGATGCCTGCCATGCGAGGCTCGAAGACGACGACCGCGGTCTCGGTCGGCCGTCGCGCGGCGAGGGCGCCGATGTCGTCACCCCAGCCGGGGTACTCGCTGAACCCGGCCCACAGCCGCTCGCGTTCCTCGCCGGCCGCGGCGCGTGCCCGGACGGCACGCGTCTCGCCCGGAAGTTCGACCGTCGTGTCGGGCCGCGCCTGGAGGTTCAGCCACCAGGCGGGCTCCTTCTCGCCCCAGCCGTTCATGGCCAGGGTCACGAGGTTCGGACCATCCTCGTAGTAGCCGATGATCGCGACCCGGGGCTGGCCCGACCGTCGTCCGACGGTCGTGAGCCGCATCATCCCGAACTTGCCGCCGGCCACCGGCCGGGAGAGGCCGAAGCCTCCCCCGGTGATCCGGTAGGCCGCGCGATGCAGCAGCCAGAATGTCCGTACCACGAAGCGGGGCGGGGTTCGCGGCGCCTGCTCGCGGACCGCGGTCATGCCGCGCCCGCCGGGGACGCCACGCCGATGGACGGTGGCGTCGTGCTGGTCGAGCCTGCAAGAGCGGCGTCTTCGGCCGCGGCGGCGACCATGAGCGGGGCGTCCTTGCGGAAGCCCTTGAAGGTCATCCACAGGCCGAGGGACAGCTCCCAGATGAAGATCGGAGCGACCCCGATCCCGTGCCAGGCGGTGCCGGGCTCGGTCACGCCGAGGATGTAGCCGATGATCCAGGAGGTGAACAGCGGCGCGCCGATCAGTCCGATCACCGGGATCGCCCGCGGGACGAGGCGCGACTGGTACATGATCCAGCCGAGCAGGACGGCGTTGAGGGCCGGGACGCCGGTCCCGAGCACGAAGGTCCAGTTTCGGACGGTGACGAGCGTTTGCTGCACGGTGACCAGCAGGGAGGCCTCGGCTCCCGTCGCGCCCGGCTGCTGCAGGGTCACGATCGACAGGATGCTGATGACGCCGATCATGAGGACCGTGCCTTCGAACAGCCGCGAGCTCACGAAGCCGATGGCGAAGCCCTGGTTCTGGCGCTTGATGACGGCATAGAGCGCGACGGCGGTGCCGATGGCCGTGAGGCTATTGACGATGTCGAACAGCGCGCCGAGGCGCACCTGGGTGTCGGCGCCGGCGCCGCCGATGATGAAGAGGGGATCGTTCAGGACCGGGCTCTGCAGGAAGACGGCCGGGATCGAGCTGACGAAGGTGAGCAGGTAGAGGACGCCGGCGACGAGCGCGGTCTTGCGCATGGAGTCCATCGAGGGCCCCTTCGTCGTCGAGAGTCGCGAGGTGATCGTCATCGGGATGTCTCCTTCTTTGGCGCTAGCGCCTCGTGGGTGGTGTAGTCCGACAGGTCGACGTCGACCTGCCTGACCGAGATGAGGGGCAGGCCAAGGTCCCGCACGCGCTGGAGCAGGCCGTGGAGCGCCGCCTGGTCGGCGACTTCGCCGGTGATGCAGGTGGTCCCGTCGGTCGCGTGGCTGACGGTCATCCCGTCGAACCACGCCGTCCAGTGCTCGTCGAGATGCCCCGTGATCCGGATCTCGTACCGTCCGGTCTCGGGGGGATGTGGTCTCGGGTCGTGTCGTTCCGTCATCGCACTCCTTGGTGCTTGATGCCATCTGGATCTCCGGTCGGCGGGTGCGACCTGAGTCACTGGGGACACCGTGGAGGCGGATGTGATGAGCGCGCATCACCACACGTGATGAGTGCGGTGATGAAAGATTCGCTGGGAGCGGCGGGGTGCTCTTGCCGCGAGCGGGCGGCCTAGCGGCGGGAGAGCAGGCCCAGCTCCGCGGCCCGGCGGACGGCGCCGCGTCGACTGTTCACGCCGAGCTTCGCGTAGATGTTCCTGGTGTGGGTCCGCACCGTCGGCAGCGACACGCCGAGCTCGCGCGCGATATCCGGACCGTCCAGGTCGCCCTCGAGGAGGCGCAGGACTTCGAGTTCGCGTTCGCTCAGCGGCTCGATGAGAGGCTGGTTGCTCGTGACTCGCCCTTCCCCGGGGCTCATGGCGGCCAGGAGCCGGCGAACGTAGGTCGACCCGTTGG
Organism: uncultured Chloroflexia bacterium; assembly: GCA_963724635.1. Taxonomy (GTDB): domain Bacteria; phylum Chloroflexota; class Limnocylindria; order Limnocylindrales; family CSP1-4; genus SPCO01. Next base: position 27,419 of record CAVRVI010000008.1, on the reverse strand, counting down.
CTTGTCTCGCGGCGTGTTTCAGCAGCGTCGCCATCGGCGGTCCTTCATCGACGAAGGCTCGGACGTAGCCCTCCGGCTCCGGCCAGGTCGAGGGCGCGTCCCAGCGACCTGAGCGCCGCCGCCGTGTCGCCGTTGGCCTGGTTGGCGAGTGCCTGGACCACAAGGATGTCGATCACGCTTCCGTTCCGCCGCCCCTCTCGGCTGCGGCCAGAAGTCGGCCCAGGAACTCGAGCACCTCGCGGATCGCGCGAACGTCACCATCGCGCGATCCCTGCGCCAGGAGGACCTTGGCGAGGGTGATGTGTTCGAACTCGCGCAGGTAGGTCAAGGCGTCGGCCGTGGACAGGCCACGGTCGCGCACCCAGGCCGTCGCGTCGGTGAGCCTGCCGGCCGCGACCGAGGCACCCGTGCCCTCGTGGCCGCGACCGGGCGCACATCCGGCGAGAAGTCGCCGTCGTAGCGTCGTTCCGCCTCCTCGAGAAGGAGGATGGCATCATCCAGGTCGCCGTCGCGTCTGGCGGATACGAGCCAAGGCGACACGCGACCGATAGGCGTTTTGCGGGAGGCCGTTGTCCCTCGCCCAGGTCCTGGCTCGATCGGAGATGAGCCGACGCCGCATCGATGTCGTTGCGCTCGCGGGCGATCGCGCTGAGACCGACGTACATGTCGGACGTGCCGCGCAGGCGCCGGGGGGCCGTGGGCGATCGAGACCTGCAAGCCCAGTTCGAGCCTGTGCTCCGCGTCGTTCAGGCCACCCTGCGCGATCCGGAGGTCGGCCAAGGTGATGCTCAGGCCCAGCAGGTCCGCGATGTGCCCGGCTTTCTCCAGGCTCGCGAACGCCTCGAGGTACGAGGCATACGCGGCGTCCAGGGCCCCGCCGGCCCAGTGGGCGAGCCCCACGAGGGCCGCGGCGCCTCCTCGTCCGAGGTGCTCGTCCGCATCGAGAAGGTCGAGAGCTCGTCGTGCGTGCGCCACGGTGGCGGTGTCGTCCCCGTGGATGCGGGCCAGGCCGGCCCGGTGGATGGCGATGGCGGCCGGCAGATGGCGGAAGGCGACCTCATCGGCGACGACCATCGTCGGAGGCCGGACGCCGTGTTCGGCGACCGACTCGGCCGTGAGCGCCAGCCATCGTTCGGCGTCTGCGAGGCGCCCCTCGACCCCGTCGATCTCGCCATGCGAGAGCAACGCGCCGGCGTAGCCGTCGCTCAGCACCGGGCGCACGCGGATCAGCTCGTCGGGCAGCGCTTCGATCCACCGGCGCGTGGCCGACTCCCGGCGATCCCGGCTCATCGCCGGCATCGACCGTTCGACCAGGTCGGCCGCTCGACCGAAGTCGCCGCCGGCCATGGCGTGTCGGATCGCCTCCTCGGCCTCGCCTTCGCTGGCGTACCACTCGGCGGCCCGCCGGTGGAGGTCCGGTACCAGCTCCGGCCTCTCGTCGAGCAGGCGGGCCTGCAGGACATCCCCGAACAGGTGGTGGTAGCGATACCAGCGGCGCCGGTCGTCGAGCGGGATGAGGAAGAGGTTCCGGCGATCGAGCGTCTCCAACGTGGCCTTGCCACCTTCCTGGCCGGTGACCGCATCACAGACGGGCCCGCACATCCGCGCGAGGATCGAGGTCTGCAGCAGGAAGCCGCGGACATCGTCAGGTTGACGGTGCCAGACCTCCTCGACGAGGTAGTCGACGATGTAACGGTCGTCGCCGGCGAAGTCAGCGATGAATCCGGCGACATCGTCCCGCCCCTGCATCGTCAGGCCCGTCAGCTGCAGAGCCGCGACCCAGCCCTCGGTCCGGCCTTCCAGCGTGGCGACATCCTGCTCCGTCAGTCCGAGCGCCATGACGCCGTTCAGGATAGGCCGAAGCTTCATCCGGCGTGAAGCGCAGCTCGGCGGAGCGGACTTCGACGAGTTCGTTCCGTGCTCGCATCCGGGCAAGTGGGAGCGCCGGATCGGCGCGGGTCGTCATCACGAGGTGGACGTTGGCCGGAAGGTGATCGAGCAGGAATGCCATGCCGTCCTGGATCTCGCGCGCGTCGATCACGTGGTAGTCGTCGAGCACCAGGATGATGTCGGCCGTCACCGCATTGAGATCGTTGAGCAAGGCAGGGAGGACGGTCTCGATCGACGGATCCGGACCCGCCAAGGAGCGGGGAGTGCGCTGGCACCGACCCCGGGCGCCGCCGTCTGGAGCGCGACGATCACATGTGTCCAGAACGCGAGGGGGTCGTTGTCGCTCGCATCGAGTGAGAGCCAGGCCACGACGGATCCGCGGCCGACGCCGCTGGCAGCCATTCGGCGACCAGCGTGGACTTCCCGAACCCGGCCGGAGCCGAGACCAGCGTGAGCTTGGTGCGGGCACCCCGGTCGAGTCGCTCGTTCAGTAGCGGTCGGGGCACGATCTCGCTCCGCCGCCGCGGGGCGTAGAACTTGGTGTCGATCAGCGGGCTGGCCATGCCGACCAACTGTAGCGTCAGGGGGTAGTCAGCTGCGACCTGCGGCACGCAGGGCCTGTGCGGCGGCTTCGATCGCCGTCCCGGCAGCCCGCGGGTCCGTGTCGCCCTTGACCAACGCCTGGACCTGGCTGTCGATCTCAGCCGTGATCTCCGGCTCCCAGAGCCAATCCATCGGCGTGATCGCATCCTCGAACATCGGCAGGAACTCCTGGGCGACCTCGTCGTCGATCGCCACGTTGGACGCCGCGATCGGCGAGTAGACGTGCAGTGCCTCGACGACGGCCTTGTCGACCCCGGGCTCACTCGCATGTCGCAGGAACTCGTAGGCGCTGTCCCGGTTCGGGCCCGGCTGCGCCGGCAACGCGAACCCGGTCCACGCCAGGATCGGTCGCGGTCGTGACGCTCCATCCACGAGTGGTGGTGGTGCAACGTGCAGGTCGAAGGGACCCGTCGGCGAGCCCGCCATGAGCTGCGGCAGGAGCCAGGTGCCGTTGAAAGTCGTCGCTGCCTTCCCTTGGAGGAAGAGCTGTTGCATCGTGGCGTAGTCCACGGAACCCGAACCCGCCAGCAGGACGCCAGATGTCCGAAGGTCGGCGATCGTCTCGAAGGTCTCGATCCATTCGGGACTGTCGTACCTGACCTCGCCTCTGACCGTCCGATCGGCGAATGCGAGCGGGTCTCCGGAGCGCTCGGCGATCATGGGAAGTAGCCAGGTCACAAGGACCTGGTTGAAGAAGACATCGCCCGACGGATGCACGAGGGGCGCGACACCCAGGGCCGCCAAGGGTCCCACCATCGACTTGAGGTCGGCGATGGTCGCGGGCGGTCCGAGGTTCGCCCGATCCAGTAGCGCCTTGTTGTAATAGATCCCGGTCGTGTGGACACCGCGAGACACCGCCAGGGGAAAGGCTCGGGCGGTGGATTCACCAGGCCCGGACAAGTGATATCTCTCCGGCACTCGAGCGAGGACTTCAGCCATGTCAGGATCGGCGCCGAGATCCGCGAGCAGACCATCGCGCACCCAGCCCCGGACCTGTTGACCGTTGATCTCGATGAGGTCGACGGGCTCGCCGGACGCGATCGTCCCTCGCGCGAGCTGATCCCATTCGGGGCCGCCGCCCGGGAGCTCCCGGATGTCCCAACCGACACCGGGATGCTGGGACGTGAAGTCGTCGTAAACCTCCAGCAGTGCGGGTTCGGTGCCGGGATCGCCCGCGTGTGAGATGACGATGATCGGGCGCACAGCGGGCGTCTGGGCGTCACGGCCTGGCGTCGAACATGCGGCCAGGAGGGGTGCCGCAAGTCCACCGGCAGCGATGAGCGCGCCGGCCCTCAGGACGTCGCGGCGAGTCCACATCGGCTCCCGCCGATCGTCGGCTGCTGCACGAGTGGATCCCAGAAGGCGCTCCTCGTCACGATGGTTCTTCGGTCGTGAGCATCGCGGGGAGCGGGCTACGGGACAGCCCCGAAGCCGCTCCCGGTCGGTTGCGATGCGTCACTCAAGGTCGCTGGCACATCCCGATCCGCTTGGCCCCATGATGCATGAAGCCCAGCCTTCCGTCGGTCGACGTCGACGATCGGTTCCGCGGCCACGTCCAGGTGCGCAGACATGATCGGTCCCCAAGCTCACCAACGGCCCACGGGTCGATCTCACCGGGAACGCTCGATCGACCTCCTGTTCATCGCGCCGACGATCGCCATCCTGGCGGCGTTCCTCCTGTACCCGCTCATCTACGGGATCGTCCTCAGCGTCCATGACACACGGGGCTTCGACCTGACGGCGTTCGTCGGCCTTGAGCACTATGCGCGGGCGATCTTCGGCGATGGGGTGTTCCATCGGAGCCTGCTGAACACGGTCGCCTTCACCGCTGCCGCCGTCGTGCTGGTCACGGGCGTCGGACTGGTCCTTGCCGTGCTGGTCGCCGACGTGAAGCGCGGTCGAGCGTTCTTCCTGTTCGTGTTCTTCGCGCCGTTCGTCGTCGCTCCGGTCGCGGTCGGAGCCGTCTGGAAATTCCTGTACGCGCCCTTCTTCGGGATCGCGCCGATGGTGGGGTCGGCGGTCGGCGTCGACCTCCGGACGGTCGCACCGTTGGCGGATGCCGATACGGCTCTCTGGGCGATCCTCGCGGCCTTCGTCTGGCGATTCGCCGGATTGAACATGGTCGTCTACCTGGCCGGCATCCAGGCGCTTCCGAAGGCGTACTACGAGCACGCCACCATCGAAGGGGCCGGCCGCTTCGATCAGTTCCGAAGGATCACCTGGCCGCTGCTCTGGCCGCAGACCTTCGGGCTGGTGCTGTTGACCACCATCGGGACGCTGCGGATCTTCGACATGGTGTGGGTCATGACCGCCGGCGGTCCGACGCACGCGACCGAGACGGTCGCGACCGATGTGTACGTGACCGCGTTCCGCTTCCTCGACGTTGGCTACGCGCAGGCGATGGCCATGATCCTGCTGGTCCTGATCCTGGTGATCGGCGTGGTCGAGTACCGGATCCTTGAGCGTCGTGCCGCTGCGGTGACCGAATGACGCTAGCGCGGCGGCGCGCTCGAGGGTCGACCGTGGTTCTCAGCTTGCTTGCCGTCATCTGGCTGTACCCGGTCGTGTGGACGCTGGCCAACGCCATTCGGTCGAGTGCCGATATCTACCGCGCGCCCTGGGACGTGCCGTGGCCCCCGGTCATCGGCAACATTGGCGATGCGTGGAGCCGCGGCCAGCTCGGCGTGGCGATGGCGAACTCCCTCTACGTGACCGTCATGACCGTGGTCGTGGTGCTCGCGCTCTCCGTCTGCGGCGCGTATTCGCTCACACGAATGCGACCGCCCGGCAGAGCGGTCCTGTTCCTGCTGATCCTTGCCCCGCTGATCGTCCCGATGGATGTCCTGATCGTCCCGATGTTCTCGATCTTTCGGAACGTCGGTCTGATCAACAGCCTGCCCGGGGTCGCGCTAACCAACGTCGTGATGAGTGTCTCGTTTGCGACAGTGATCCTGGCGGGCTACTTCCGGACGATCCCGCAGGACGTCGTCGATGCCGCCCGGGTCGATGGGGCCGGCCGGATCGATGTCCTGCTGCGGATCGTGGTCCCGCTGGCGCGACCCGGGATCGTGGCGGTCGCTCTGCTCGTGGCGGTCTTCACCTGGAACGACTTCGGCAACGCGCTCGTGCTGCTGCAGAAGCCGGAGGTCTTCACCGCCCAGCTCGCCCTCTCCCGGTTCTCGACGTTCTACGCCACGGATCAGGGGCTCACCTTCGCAGGGATGGCGATCGTGATCCTGCCGCCCCTGTTCCTCTTCCTCCTGCTCCACCGAAGCTTCTTCCAGGGATTGGCCGGAGTCGGACGCCGATAACGTACGTCGACGATCGAGTCATACCGGGTGCCGCGGATGGAGCTCGAAGACGACGCGACCCTCTGCGGCTTCCACCGGGTCGGCGAGATCCACCCCGTCGACGATCCGACGAACGACATGCCGAACGGCATCCTCTCGGCGACGGGCACCAGCACGTCGCGGAAGAACGCAGCCCGCGCCGCGGGGTCCAGTTCGGTCGCGCGCACGTCCTCGGTCCGGCCGCGGACGCTGATCGAGCCGCCGCCGGCCGCGCGCAGGTTGCGGACCCAGTGGACGTCGCCCCACGGCGACCAGACCCAGCGACGACCGTCGAGCTCGATGATCGCGAGCGGGGTCGAGCGGGGCTCTCCGCTGGTTCGACCGCGGACGGTGATCAGGGCGTTCGGGCCCATGGGAACCCCCGCGCGCAACAGGCGTCGGGCGATCGGGTTGAAGACGGTGACCCACGGTGGGGCGCTGCGGGTGCTCTGGATCCGGGCGGTCATGGGTTCTCCATCGTGCGGCGTTCACAGAGGAGACCCGGATGGAGGCTCGAACGTGACCGCAGCCCCAGGGACCATCCTCAGCGGGCCACCACGGCGAGGTCCAATCGGCCGAGCCGGTCCGGATCCGCGAGGATGTCGATCGCGACGATCCTCCCGCCGCGGACCGTCAGGGCCAGCACCGCGAACGGCCGCCCGTCCGGCGACCAGGCGACCCCACCGGGGATCCCGTTGACGAGCACCCGTGTGGACCCTTCCGCGAATCGACGGAAGCTCATCGCCTGCGAAGCGACCGTCTCTGCGCCATGCACGAGCGAGTCAAGGGCCTGGCGCGTTGGCCCCCCGTCGGTGCGGAGGACAACGTCCGGATCGAGGACCGCGACGAGTCGTTCGAAGTCGCCGTCGCGAGCCGCCGCCAGGAAGGCATCGACGACCGCCCATTGCCCATCGAGATCGACATCGGGCACGGGTGCCCCCTGGACGCGGCGACGGCCACGGCTGGCGAGCTGCCGCGTGGCCACGGGCGTCCGACCCACGATCGGGGCGATCTCGTCGAACGGGACCGCGAAGACGTCGTGCAGGACGAAGGCGACGCGTTCGGCCGGCGTCAGGGCGTCGAGGACCACGAGCAACGCCAACCCGACGGAATCGCCCAGCATCGCCTCCTGTTCGGGATCCATCCCCGCCTCCGGACTCACGATGGGGTCCGGCAGGTGGGTCTCCAGGGACGATTCGCGGCGCGTCCGGCGCGACCGCAGGATGTTGAGACATACCCGCCCGACGACCGTGGTCAACCAGGCCCGCAGGTTGCCGACATCGCTCGTGTCGGTGCGGCTCAGGCGGATCCACGCTTCCTGGACGGCGTCGTCCGCCTCGGTCACCGAGCCGAGCATCCGGTAGGCGACGCCGCGCAGGTGCGGGCGATCCGCCTCGAAGCGCTCGGCGAGCCAGTCCTGATCGGTCATCGGGTCACATCCTCACGGTCGTCATGTCACGTCGTTGACCCGCCAGCCCGTGTCGATGTGACCGAAGCGGCATCGGCAGCCAGCGATAATGGCGACGAAGGAGCCGACGCGATCGACATCGGCATCGGCGGAGGTGGTATGGCCAGTCAGGACCCCGGCGTGGCGACGATCCGATCCGCCTTTCCAACCTGGGCCGCGACCAACCGTCGATTTCGTGACTGCGTCGCGGCGTTGACCGAGGAGCAGCTGGCCATCCGACCAGCGCCGGAACGCTGGCCCCTGTGGGCGACCATCGGCCATGCGGCGTGTCAGCGGGTCTTCTGGCTCTGCGACTTCGCGGGTGACCCTGGGGCCGAGACCACGCGCTACACGAACGCCGGGTACGACTGCCCGGGCGATGACGACCTCGAGCACGTCCTGGGTGCGGCGACCCTGGCCGATGATCTGGATGCGACGTTCCGGATCGTCGAGGGCTGCCTGGACCGCTGGACCTGGCCGATGCTCGACGACGCGCTCCGCCCGGACTGGGAAGGGGACTGGCCGCGCAGCCGCGGCACGGTCCTTCAGCGGGTCTATACCCACGACATCTCCCACATCACCGAGCTCAACGAGACGTTCAGCCGCGTCGGCCTGCCGCAGATCGATCTCTGGGAGTAGCGAGCGCCCGCTCCAGGCCGTCGAGGATCAGGTCCAGGCCGTACTCGAACTCGTCGTCGAAGTCGTAGCCCGGCTGCATGACATGCTCGGTCACGAACGCCGCGAGGTTCGGGAACTCATCGAAGGGGAAGGGCTCCAGCATGGTCTGGGCCATGTCGGCCACCATGTCCGACGAGTCGAACGGCAGGTTCATCTTGGTGAGCGCGAAGCCGTAGATGTAGCCGTCCAGGACCGAGTAGGCGTGGGCGACCATCGCTGCGTCGAAGCCGGCCGCGCGCAGGTTGCCGATGACCGCGTCGTGGTGGCGCAGATTGGCCGGGCCAGGATGGGCGCGGGCCTCCATCAGACCGATCGCCCATCGATGCCGCAGCAGGACATCGTGGACCGAGATCGCCCGCCGACGCATCGACGCCTTCCAGTCGTCGCCCGCGACGGGTAGGTCGATCTCCGCGAAGACGAGATCGACGATGCCGTCGATCACCTGCTCCTTGTTGGCGAAGTGGTAGTACAGGGCCATCGCCTCGACGCCGAGCTCCTGGCCGAGCTTGCGCATGCTCAGGGACTCGATCCCGCCCTGGTCCGCCAGCCGGAGGGCGGCCTGCAGGACCCGTTCGCGGGTGAGGGGCTTGCGGCGCGGGGCCTGGTTCCTGGTCTGCGTCGTCATCGATGCCTCGGCGTGCGGAGATCTGCGTTGGGGGTTGACGACGCGTACTTTACACCGTACAGTCACGCCATCGACCTTACACCGTATAGTACAACAGGAGACACCGATGCAGGCGATGGTCCAGGACACCTACGGCACGGCCGAGGTCATGCACCTCAGAGACATCGACACGCCCCAGATCGACGCGCACGAGGTCCTGGTCCGGGTCCGTGCGGCTGGGGTGAACCCGGCCGACTGGGCGATCATGAGCGGCCTGCCATACATCGCTCGCCCCATCTACGGCCTGCGCAAGCCCAAGACCATCGTCCGTGGCACCGACGTGGCCGGGATCGTCGAGGCGGTCGGCGCCGACGTGACCCGCTTCCGGGCCGGTGACGAGGTCTTCGGCTGGTCCAGCGGCTCCTACGCGGAGTTCGCGGCCGCCGCCGAGGACGCGCTGGCGCCCAAGCCCGCGAACATCACGTTCGAGCAGGCCGCCTCGGTTCCGATGGCCGCGATGGTCGCGCTCCAGGCCCTGCGCGACCACGGCAGCGTGCAGCCCGGCCAGAGGGTCCTCATCAACGGGGCGTCCGGCGGCATCGGCACGTTCGCGGTCCAGATCGCCAAGGCGCTCGGGGCGGAGGTGACCGGCGTCTGCAGCACGCGGAATCTCGAGATGGTCCGCGCCATCGGTGCCGACCACGTCATCGACTACACGACCGACGACTTCACCCGGAATGGCCAGCGCTACGACTTCATCCTGGACAACGTCGCGAACCATTCGCTGGCCGAACTTCGTGGCTCCCTCACACCGACCGGGTCGCTCGTGCCCAACGGCGGCAACTTCGGGAACCGCTGGTTCGCGGGAGGCGGCCGGGTGCTCCAGTCGCATGTCCTGGCCCGTGTCGCCGGCCAGCCCATCCATCCATTCCTCGTCTCGCAGAACCAGGCGGATCTGATGGCGCTCAAGGCGCTGATCGAGGCGGGCAAGCTCAGCCCGGTCATCGATCGGACGTATCCGCTGGATCAGACGGGTCTCGCGATCGACCACGTCGGCCAGGGTCACGCCCGCGGGAAGGTGGCCATCACCGTCTGACGAGCCATTCCGCCCGACCGTCCCACCGACCACTCCATCCATCCGGAAGGAACCGAATCCCATGTCCAAGTCCACTGTTTCCAGACTCTTCATCGGCAGCCTCATCGCCGTCGCGGCGGGTGGCGTGCTGGCCATCGTGGCCGTCTCCATCGCCCTCGCGAACGACGTCTTCGTCCTGTCCGGAGCCGACGTCGTCGGCATCGCGTGGAGCCCACTCGCCTGGTCCCTGCTCGGGCTGGGCATCGTGAGCGGCCTCGCCATCGCCGGCGGGATGATCGCCGGCCTCGTCTCGTGGATCGGCGCCCTGCTCAACACCTGGCAGCTCCCCAGCAAGACGTGGTTCGTCGCCCTGCTGCTCCTCGGGATCTTCAACGTCGGGTTCCTCGCGATGGTCGCGTACCTGATCGCCGGCCCGGATGGCCGACGACCCGACGCCCAGTCGACGGCGCTCGCGCCCGTCGGGGCCTGAGGATCCCGTGGAAGGGGCCGTGGCGACCATGACCGGCAAGACCGTGCTGATCACCGGTGCGACGGGAGGGATCGGCCGCGCGGCAGCGGTCGGCCTCGCCGCTCTGGGCGCCCGGGTCGGGATCACCGGGCGCGACCGGAGCCGTGCCGAGGCGGCCGCCGCCGCGATCGTCCGGGAGACCGGTAACCCGGCCGTCGATGTCTTCGTGGCCGACCTCTCGTCGCAGGCCGAGGTCCGTCGGCTGGCCGGGGAGGTCCTCGCGACCTACCCACGGCTGGACGTGCTGCTCAACAACGTCGGCGGGTTCTGGGCGCACCGCCACGTGACCGCCGACGGCCTGGAGCACACGTTCGCGCTCAACCACCTCGCGCCGTTCCTGCTGACGGAGCTGCTGCTGGACCGGTTGACCGCCAGCGGCGCGGCCCGGGTCGTCACCGTGGCCTCCCAGGCCCAGTCGATGGGTCGGATCGACTTCGACGACCTGATGGGGGAGCGTGGGTACTCCGGGCAGCGGGCCTACAACCAGTCGAAGCTGGCCAATGTCATGTTCACGTACGAGCTGGGCCGGCGCCTGGCCGGGACCGGCGTGACCGCGACGGCGCTGCATCCGGGCATGACCAACACCGCCTTCAGCGCCGAGGATCCCGCTCTCCGGCCGCTGGTCGCGATCATGCGACCGTTCATGCGCAGCCCGGAACGGGGTGCTGACACGGCCGTCTACCTCGCCAGCGATCCGGCGGTCGAAGGGGTCACCGGCCGGTACTTCTCCGACCGGAAGATCAGGCGCTCACAGGCCTCGTCGTACGACCTGGCGACGACGGCCCGCCTGTGGCGGGTCAGCGCCGAGTTCGTCGACGTTCCGACCCACGACCCGGCCTGATCCCTCGACGGTGCGGCGACGGTCAGGGGCGGATCCGCCAGATGCGCTCCCCGCCAAAGTCGAGCACCCAGATGTCGTCGAAGGCCACTTCGGCGACGAACGGTTGCTTGGCCCCGGGGAGCGTAGCGACCGCGGCGATCGCGCCGGAGGCGACATCGATCTCGGCCAGTGTCCGCGCTCGGCCGTCGGGGATGTACGCGCGACCGGCCCGGACCGTTCCGTCGAGGGGTTCACGCAGCCCCGTGACCGGTTCCCGGGCCGTCCGCGCATCGACGTCGATCGCCGCTACCGTCCCGTGCCGATGATCCGTGACCATGAGGTCGACGCCATCGTCGACGAACCACGCCGCTCCGAGTCCGACCGGGATGGTGCCCGTGACTCCGTCGGTGCTGGGATCGATGACGCGGATGCTCGAATCGGCTTCGTCGACGACCCAAACCGCGTCATGGGCGATCGCGAGGCCCGACGCTGAGGGACCGATGGGGATCCGGGCGGTGACCGTGGCCGACGACGGTTCGATGCGCAACAGTTCGCGGTTCGTCCGATCCACGACCCAGATCGACCCGAATCCCGCTTTCAGGTCCCAGAGCTGACCGCCCAGGCCGTCGATGGTCGCTTCGACCGCCCCGCTCACCGGATCGATCGCCACGACCTCTCCTGCCCCCAGCAGGGCGACCCAGATCCGACCGTCATCGCCGATCGCGATCCCACAGGCGGAGCCGTCGAGCGGATAGCGATCCAGGATCTCATTGCTTGCCGGGTCGAGGCGGACCAGCGTGGAGGGCTGGTTGCCGGTGACCCATACCGCGTCCGATGTAACCGCCATCGCGCAAGGGTGGCCGACGCCGTCGACCGTCGCCACGAGTCGATCGCCGAGGACGCCGGCGCTCGGGATGGCGGCGGGAGAGGCACCGGACCCGGGGGAGACCGCCAGAGCGACCGAAGGCTCCGGTGAGCCGACGGACGCGCCGACGGACGCCTGACCGGGCGATCCGGTCGCCGTGCCGCAGGCTGCGAGGATGACCGCAGCCAGGCATCCGAGCCCGATGGACCGGCGGCGACGGGCGGTGACGGACGACGGCATCGAGCCCCATACTCGGTGCATGGTTGGTCGGGTCGCAAGGGCCAGAAATCGCGATATCGATAGGGCCAAGGTCGGGAGCGGGAGCGAGCCGCGCCAGGACGATCCGCTCACGGCGCCGCTGCGTCGCGACGGGATCGACCCGCTGCACCGACAGGTCGAGCGTCGGCTTCGCTCGGCCATCGCGGACGGCCGGCTCCGGCGGGGCGTCCGGCTCGCGAGCACGCGGGCCTATGCGCAGGAACTCGGTGTCGCGCGGATCACCGTCCAGACCGCCTATGACCAGCTCGTCGCGGAGGGCTATCTCGACGTCGATGGTCGCCGCGGCACGCATGTGACCCGGGCGCTCCCCGAGCGCGGTTTCGCTGCTCGACTGCCGCCCCATTGGCCGCCCGAGCGCGTCGACGGTGCCCAGGACGGCGTTGAGTCCGACCTGCGGCTGCCGGCGCGGAATCCGTGGGCGCCGCTCGCTCCCGTCACACCGTCGGGACCGCCATTGGCGGCGCCGATCGAGCTGGGACCGGAGTGGTTCGGACTCGACGTCCTCGACCGACGCGCCTGGGAGCGCGCACTCGTCGACGCCTGGCGGCAAACGTCAAGCGAACCTGCGGGCGCCATCGCGACCTACAGCGGGGCGCTCGGAGATGAGCGATTGCGGGCGGCCCTTGCCGATCACCTGGCGGTCCGGCGCGGAGTCCGCTGCCGCGGTGACATGATCGCGATCACCGCGGGTTCGTCCGCCGTCCTCGCCGCCGTCGCCCGAGTCTGGCTTGGGCCTGGGCGGGTGTGCGTCGTGGAGGACCCCGGCGGTGGCCAGCTGCGCCGGTCGCTCGGCTCCGCGGGTGCCGAGATCGTTCCCGTGCCGGTGGACGAAGGCGGGATCGTGGTAGATCGGCTGCCCTCGCGGGCCGATGTCGTCTTCCTCACGCCGAGCTGGCAATACCCGTCGGGCGGCAGTCTCGGACTGCCGCGCCGCCTGGCCCTGCTGGACTGGGCTGCCGAGATCGGCGCTCTCGTGGTCGAGGACGACTGCGAGAGCGAACTGCGCTATGACGGCGCGCCGCTGCCAGCGTTGCAGGGCCTCGCACCCGACGGCCGGGTGCTCTATCTGAGCACCTTCAGCAAGGTCCTGTTCCCCGGGCTGCGGACCGGATATGTGGTGATCCCTGACCTCCATCGGGGCCCGTTCCTCGCCGCGCTCGAGGCCGGCGCCCGTCCCGCCGGGGCCGTGGAACAGCGAGCCTTGGCCCTGTTCCTGGAGCGCGGCGCGTTCGACCGACACGTACGTCGCCTTCGAGCGGCCTACGCGGCCCGGCGCGACGCCTTCACCGCCGCCCTGGGAGCAACGGCCGGCGATCGGGTGGAGGTGCGACGAGCGCACGCGGGTGGGCATCTCGTCGTGCACCTCCGCGATCCGCGCTGGACCGCGACCGCCATGGCCACGGCGCTCGCGGCCTACGGGGTCCGTGTGGAGCCGATCTCGGCCAATCGACTCCTCGCGGCGCCGGATGACGAGATGGTGGTGTACCTGAGCCGGCCGACGGTCCCGGAGCTCGTCGAGGCGGCGTCCTTGATGGGTCGGCTCGCGGCCGATGGGCCCGTCCAGCGCGAGCGTGAGAGATCGCATCCTGGGGCGCGTCACGCCGGTCGGGACTGACGCGTCCCACTTCCCGAACAGCGCGCTCTCCTCCTCCGCGACGAAGCCCTCGGTCCTCCCCCGAGGGCTTCCTCGTGTTCGCACGGCGCCTGGCCCCCGGAGTCCCTCGGCAGGGTTTACGACTCGCGGGCGAGCCGCCGCAGGACCGCGGGCAGGATGCCGCCCTGGCGGTAGTAGTCCACCTCGATCGGGCCATCCAGGCGGGCGATCGCCTCGAACCGGACCTCAGACCCATCGCCACCGGCTGCCACGTCGCGCTCGGCGACGACCCGTACCGACGTCCGCGGCGACAGCCCGTCGGCGAGCCCGGTGACGGAGAAGGTCTCGCGTCCCGTCAGCCCCAGCGATGCCGCGCTGTCGCCCGGCTTGAACTGGAGCGGGAGCACGCCCATCCCCACGAGGTTGGACCGATGGATCCGCTCGTACGACTCGGCCAGGACCGCGCGGACGCCCAGGAGCATGGTGCCCTTGGCCGCCCAATCCCGCGACGAGCCCGAGCCGTACTCCTTGCCCGCGAGGATGAGCAACGGCGTGCCGGCCCGCTTGTAGCGCATCGCCGCGTCGTAGATGAACTGCTGCTCGCCGTCGGGGAGGTGGACCGTGTACGGCCCCTCCTTGCCCGGCACCAGCTGGTTGCGCAACCGGATGTTGGCGAACGTGCCGCGCATCATCACCTCGTGGTGGCCGCGACGGGCCCCGTACGAGTTGAACTCGAGCGGCCCGACGTTGCGCTCCTGGAGCCAATCACCGGCCGGCGACCAGGCGGCGATCGAACCCGCGGGGCTGATGTGGTCGGTCGTGACCGAATCGCCGAGGACCGCCAGGACGCGCGCGCCGAACAGGTCCGTGACGTCCGCCGAGTCGAACGTCAGGCCTTCGAAATAGGGCGGCTTGGCGATGTACGTCGAGCGGGTGTCCCAGTCGTAGCGGTCGCCGGTCGGGATCGGCAGTGCCCGCCAGCGCTCGTCGCCCTCGAACACGACGGCGTAGGTCCGCCGGAACAGCTCGGGGTCGATCGATGTGCCGATGACCTGGCGGACCTCCTCGGGCGACGGCCAGATGTCCGCGAGGAACACGGGCGTCCCGTCGGCGGCGATCCCGAGCGGCTCGGTCGTGAGGTCGATATCGACGCGACCCGCCAGCGCGAACGCGACGACGAGCGGCGGGGACGCGAGGTAGCTCGCGCGGGCCAACGGGTGGATCCGGCCCTCGAAGTTGCGATTGCCCGACAGCACCGCGGCCACGACCAGGTCGTTGGCTTCCACGGCGTCGGCGATCGGCGTGTCCAGGGGCCCGGAGTTGCCGATGCAGGTCGTGCAGCCGTAGCCGGCCAGCGCGAAGCCCAGGGTCGCGAGCGGGTCCATCAACCCGGCCGCCTCCAGGTAGCCGGTCACGGCCCTGGAGCCCGGGAGCGAGCGATGTCTTGACGGTGGGGCTGACGCGCAACCCGCGGGCCACCGCGTTCCGGGCCAGCAACCCGGCCCCGACCATGACGGTCGGGTTGGAGGTGTTCGTGCAGGACGTGATCGCCGCGATCGCGACCGAGCCGTGACGGATGACCGCCGCCTGGCCATCCAGGGTGATCGCGACGCCGCCGTTCTCCGTGGCGCCGGTCGTGCCGCCTTCGTCGGTGAGGCGCCTGAGGTCCTCGCTGGTCGCGGCGGAGGGGGCCGCATTCGGGAACGCGGTCCGGAAGTTCGCGGGCAGGCCCGGCAGGACGACCCGATCCTGGGGCCGGCGCGGGCCGGCCACCGACGGCTCGATCGACGACAGGTCCAGCGTGAGTGACTCGTCGAACTCGGGGCCGGCGCCCGGCAGGCGCCACAGCCCCTGCTCCTTGGCGTAGCGCTCCACGAGCGTCGACCCGCTCGGGCGGTCGACCGGTGAGCCGCAGGTACGCGAGCGTCTCGTCGTCGATCGGGAAGAGCGTCGCCGTGGCCCCGAACTCGGGACTCATGTTGCTGATCGTCGCCCGGTCCGCGAGGGACAGGCTCGCCAGGCCGTCGCCCGCGAACTCGACGAACGCCCCGACGACGCCATGCGCCCGGAGCATCTCGGTCACGACGAGGACGAGGTCCGTCGCGGTCGAGCCGCGCGGCAGTTCCCCGGTCAGCCGGACACCGACCACGTGGGGCATCGGCTGGTAGAGCGGCTGGCCCAGCAGGACCGCCTCGGCCTCGATGCCGCCGACGCCATAGCCCAGGACGCCAAGGGCGTTGACCATCGTCGTGTGCGAGTCGGTCCCGACCAGCGTGTCCGGGAAGGCGACGCCGTCGCGATCCTCCACCACCGTCGCAAGGAACTCGAGGTTGACCTGGTGGACGATGCCGGTCCCGGGCGGCACGACCCGGAAGTCGCGGAAGGCCGTCTGGGCCCAGCGCAGGAGCTGGTAGCGCTCGCCGTTGCGCTCGTACTCGCGCTCCACGTTGAAGGCGAAGGACGCCGGCGTCCCGAACCGGTCGACCTGGACGCTGTGGTCGATGACGAGGTCCGCCGGGACCAGCGGATTGACGCGTGCGGGATCCCCGCCGAGGTCGGCCATCGCGTCGCGCATGACCGCGAGGTCGACGACCGCCGGCACGCCCGTGAAGTCCTGGAGGACCACGCGCGAGGGCATGAACGGGATCTCGGCCTCGGCTGGCTGGCCCGGTCGCCAGGCCGCGAGCGTCTCGACGTCCGCCTCGACGACGATGCCGCCCCCGGCGTGGCGGAGCACGTTCTCCAGCAGGATCCGGACCGTCACCGGCAGGGTCGCGGTGCCGGTGCGGCCGCCCAGGGCGTCCAGGCGGTACAGGTCCGGGAGGCCCGGTCCAAGGGGCGCGCGGGCGCCGAAAGGGTCGATCCGTGACAACGCGTCCATCCTCGCTGGGTCGCTACACTCGATGCGTGGAAGCGTACCGCGCTCGTGCCGCCGACGCGCCGACCGGCCCGGTGGGGCGGTGAAGGCGTGGGGTCCGCTACCCGGCGACGACCCGGAGCGTGACCGAGCCGAGACCGAGGCGGCCATCGAGGCGGCCGGGATCGACCTCGATCCGGTGCCGCCCGGGCATCACCGCCACGGCGACGACGTCCATCCCGACGGGCACACGCATCCCCATCACCACGCCGAACCCGGCGAGCGGCCGTACACCGGGATCATCGGGGCGGGCGCCGTCGGGACGGCCCTGGGCATCGCCCTGACGCGGGCCGGCTGGCCGGTCCAGGCGGTGGCCAGTCGCGACCCGGAGCGGCGGACCCGCTTCGCCGCGTCAGGTCGAGGGCGCGCGCGCCTTCGCCGAGCCACAGGCCCTGGTCGAGGAGGTCGAGCTCGTCATCGTCGCGATGCCCGACGATGCCATCGGGCCGCTCGCGGCCGAGCGTCCGGCTGTATGGCGGCCAGGCGATGGTCCACACCAGTGGCGCGCTGGGCGCCGAGGTCCTCGCGCCGGCGATGGCGGCCGGGACCCAGATCGGGGCGTTCCATCCGCTCGTGGCCTTCGCGGACACCGAACGGGCGATCGCCGCGCTCCATGGCGCGACCGTCGCGATCGAGGGCGACGACCAGCTGGCGGCTCTGCTCGCGGAGATGGCCGAGGCCATCGGGGCGCACGCCGGTCCGCCTGACGCCCCGGGATCGAAGTCCGCCTACCACGCCGCCGCGGTCCTGGCGGCCGGTGGCTTCGTGGCGCTGCTCGACGCGATCGCCGAATTGGGCCGCGTCGCGGGCCTGGACGAGTCCGGCTCGCTGGCCATCTACGGTCCGCTCATCGAAGGGACGCTGGGCAATGCGCGAGCCCTCGGGATCCGGGCGGCCCTCACCGGCCCGATGACCCGTGGCGACGTCGGAACGCTGACCGCCCACCTCGCCGCGCTCCACGCACACGCCCCCGGTGTCGTCGACCTGTATGTCGCCGCGGCACGTCGTGAGATCGATCTCGCGCTCGAACGTGGCGCCCTTGCACCGGAGACTGCCGCGGTCATGGTCGAAGCGCTCGACGCGGCGCTTGCAAGGCCACTCTGACGCGGTACCATTGCCGCACATGGGACACAGCATCGCCGCCAAGTACGCGGCTCGGCCGGCGGCCAAATTCGTCCGCCCGTCCAGTCGCGCGCGCGAACGACGGCTCGGTCTCGGCGCGCTCTCCTCGTTCTCGGCGGCTCGTCCGCGAGCGACCGAACTGCAGGGCGCCCACCAGAGCCCGCTGACCCAGCTCCGTGCCGGATGGCATGGCCCGCGCCCCGCCCGCCCGACCGCCCGCAGCGGGCGTCCGCGGCCACTCGTCCAGATGCAGTGGGCACGGTCCGATCGCTCCGGCACGGGCCGACGACCGCGCGCCGCCACGGCGCCGTGGCACGCCTGAGGAACGCCACCGCCACGTCTGCGGGCGGCATCGTCGTTCGTCACGAAGGCGGACGTCCCCATCTCGTGGTCGGCAGTCGTCGGCGCGACCGGGACGGTTACACGTGGACCTTGCCCAAGGGCACGCCCAACCGCGGTGAGACGATCGAGGAGACGGCCATCCGCGAGGTGGCCGAGGAGACCGGCCTGGAGGTCCGCATCACCGGACCACTCGACGCGATCGAATACTGGTTCGTGCAGTCCGGCACCCGGATCCACAAGACGGTCCATTACTTCCTCATGGAGGCGACCGGTGGCGACCTGGCCCGCCATGATCACGAGTTCGACCAGGTCCGCTGGATCGCGTTCGACGAGGCGGCCGGCATCCTGACCTTCGAGACCGAACGTGCCCTCGTCGCTCGTGCCGGTCGCGCCGTCGCCGCGAGCTACCCCACGGCAGGGACGCCGTCGACGACGGGCCAGGGACCCGGGGCGGACCTCCCGGCATGACGCCTGGAGGACGTCGTCCCGCCGGTCAGCCATGAAACGCCGCTGGCCGCCGCGCACGTCGCCCTCGAGGCGCGGATGATCGACTTCGCCGGATGGCTCATGCCGGTCCAGTACACCTCGATCCTCGACGAGCACCGTGCCGTCCGCGAGCGAGTCGGCTTGTTCGACCTCTCGCACATGGGCGAGTTGATCGTCGAGGGTCCGTCGGCCGGAGATGCGCTCGCGGCCGCGATCGTCACGGATCCGCCGGCGCTCGCGGTCGGGCGGGCGCACTACTCGATGATCTGCGCTCCGGACGGCGGGATCATCGACGACCTCATCGTCTATCGGCTGGCCGAGGACCGATTCATGGTCGTCGCCAACGCGGGCAACGCCGCGATCGTGTCGGACACCATGGCCGAGCGATTGGCCGGGACGCGCGCCGTCCTGGACGACCAGTCCCTCGCGACCGGCCTCGATCGCCATCCAGGGCCCGCGCTCGCTCGAGGTCCTGGCCCCGCACACGGACGTCGACCTCGCCGCACTGCGCTACTACGCCATCGCCGAGGGCCAGGTCGCCGGCATCCCGGCGCAGGTGGCCCGGACCGGGTACACGGGCGAGGACGGCTTCGAGGTCTTCGTCACGACCGCCCGGACCGGCGAGCTCTGGGACGTGCTGATCGAGGCGGTCCGGCGCGGCGGACGGCCTGCCGGTCGGTCTCGGGCGCCCGCGATACCCTTCGGCTCGAGGCCGGCATGCCGCTCTACGGCAACGAGCTTGACCGGACGACGACACCCTTCGACGCCGGCCTCGGTCGGGTCGTGAAGCTGACCAAGGCGGGCGACTTCGTCGGTCGAGCCGCCCTGGAGAAGGTGGTCGCGGATGGTCCCAAGCGACGGCTCGTGGGACTGATCGTGGAGGGACGCGGGATCGCGCGCCACGGGTATCCGGTCCATGTCGGCGAGCGGCGAACCGGGATCGTCACCAGCGGGACGCAGTCGCCCACGCTCGGGGTGCCCATCGCGATGGCCTACGTCGCACCCGGCGACGCCGAACCGGGCACCATGGTGGATGTCGAGATCCGGGACGCGCGCGTCCCCGCCCGGGTAGTTCCCTTGCCGTTCTATCGGAGGAGCAGCTGACGTGAGCGTACCGACCGACCTGCGCTACACCCGTGACCACGAGTGGGTCCGCCTCGAGGGCGACGAGGCGACGGTGGGCATCACCCAGTACGCCGCCGACCAGCTCGGCGACATCGTCTTCGTCGAACTGCCCGACACCGGTCGGGCCCTCGAGGGGTCGCGCCCGTTCGGCGTCGTCGAATCGGTCAAGGCGGTCAGTGACCTGTTCGCGCCGGTCGCCGGCGAAGTCCTGGCGACGAACGACGCCCTGTCGGGCGGTCCGGAGCTCGTCAACAGCGATCCCTACGGCGAGGGCTGGATGGTCCGGCTGCGCGTGACCGATCCGACCGAGCTCGACGATCTCATGGACGCCGCCGCGTACGACGCCCTCGTCGCCGCCGGCTGAGCCGGACGCCGTCATGCCATACGGTCCGCATACCTCGGCCGACCGGGAGCACATGCTTCACGCGCTCGGCATCCAGCTCCGTCGACGAGCTGTTCGCCGACATCCCCGAAGCGTTGCGCGCGTCGCCGCTGGACCTCCCGCCACCGCAACCCGAGCTGGAGCTTGCGGCGCGACTGCGTGGCCTGGCGGCCCGGAATCGGACCGACCTGCGTCTCGTTCCTCGGCGCGGGCGTGTATCGCCACTGGAGCCCGCCGGCCGTCGATCAACTGCTCCTCCGTGGCGAGTGGTACACGGCCTACACGCCGTACCAGCCCGAGGTCAGCCAGGGCACCCTCCAGAGCATCTACGAGTACGAGTCCCTGCTCGCGGAGCTCGTCGACCTCGACGTGGTGTCGGCCTCGCACTACGACGGTGCCGCCGCCACGGCCGAGGCCGCCCTCATGACCTGCCGGGCCACGCGCCGCGAGCGGGTCCTGATCAGCCGGGGCGTCCACCCGCACTACCGGGCGACCACGAAGACGTACTTCGAGGGTGGCCTGCAGCTCGACGAGATCCCGCTCGTGACCGACGGCGAGGCGGCCGGCACGACGGACCTCGTCGGCGCTCGAGGCGATGCTGGCCGATCCCGACCGCCCGGTGGCCGGGGTCATCGCCGCGAACCCGGACTTCCTCGGGCTCCTGGAGCCGATGCCGCGGATCGCCGAGCTGGCCCATGCGGCCGGCGCCCTGTTCGTCGCCGTCGTCGAACCGGTCTCGCTGGCCGTCCTGGCTCCGCCCGGCGCCTACGGCGCCGATATCGCGGCCGGCGAGGGCCAGCCGCTCGGCATCGCGCCGCAGTACGGCGGCCCGTACCTGGGCATCCTCGCCTCCACCGATGCGCTCGTCCGCCAGATCCCGGGCCGCCTCGTCGGGATGACGACGGACCTCGACGGCCAGCGCGCCTTCGTCATGACCCTGCGCGCGCGCGAGCAGGACATCCG
The DNA here is from genome assembly GCA_963724635.1 of uncultured Chloroflexia bacterium. Taxonomy (GTDB): domain Bacteria; phylum Chloroflexota; class Limnocylindria; order Limnocylindrales; family CSP1-4; genus SPCO01. The sequence goes on along the minus strand of CAVRVI010000008.1, from coordinate 6,369 downwards.
GCGCGACAAGGCAGCCAGCAATATCTGCACCAACCAGGCCCTCCTCGCGCTGGCCGCCTCCATCTATCTCGCGACGATCGGTCCCCACGGCTTGCGGGACGTCGCGGCCACGGGCGCAGCCCGCGCCGCCGAGCTGGTCGAGGCCCTGGCCGCCGTCGGCGTGCATCGGCTGCATCCCGGGCCGTACCTCAACGAGTTCGCCGTGGCCGTGCCGGATGCCCGGTCCGTGCATCGGCGGCTGCTGGACCGCGGATTCCTCGCCGGCCTGGCCCTCGCCGATGCCGAACCCGACGACCCGTCGCTGGCCGACGCGCTGCTGCTGTGCGCGACCGAGGTCACGACCCGTGACGAGATCGACCGGTTCGTGGGGGCGGTGCGCGACCTGATCGCGGATACGGCCCCGGCGAGCGCGGTCGGCGGAGGCGTCCGATGAGTGTCACCGGCCCGCGCCTGCAACCCACCATCTTCGAGCGCAGCCGGCCGGGTCGCGGCGGCGGCAAGATCCCGCACCCGCCGAAGGAAGCGCTGGACCGGCTGCCCGCGGCGGCCCGCCGCGTCACCGCGCCCGCCATCCCCGAGATGAACGAACCGGATGTCGTCCGCCACTACACGAACCTGAGCCAGCTCAACCACGCGGTCGATACCGGGTTCTACCCGCTCGGTTCGTGCACGATGAAGTTCAACCCGAAGCTCAACGAATGGGCCGCGCGCCTGCGCGGCTTCGCCGAGCTCCATCCCATGGCCCCCGACGAGGTCGCCCAGGGGACGCTGCAGCTGCTCTGGGAGCTGGAGGGCGCCCTGGCCGAGATCTCGGGCATGCAGGCCGTCACGCTCCAGCCCGCGGCCGGGGCCCAGGGCGAGCTGACCGGCATCCTCATGATCCGGGCCTACCACCGGGACCGGGGTGACGCCGACCGGACGGAGGTGCTCGTCCCGGATTCCAGCCACGGGACCAACCCGGCGACCGCCTCGATGGCCGGGTACACCACGATCACCATCCCCTCAGCGCCCGATGGCGGGGTCGACATCGACGCGTTCCGGGCCGCGCTCGGCCCGCGGACGGCGGCGGTCATGATCACCAACCCGTCAACGCTGGGCCTGTTCGAGGCGCGCATCGGCGAATTGCTCGAGGCGGTCCACGCCGCGGGGGCACTGGCCTACATGGACGGCGCGAACCTCAATGCCATCCTGGGGCGGTTCAAGCCCGGCGAGGCCGGCTTCGACGTCATGCACTTCAACGTCCACAAGACGTTCAGCACGCCTCACGGTGGCGGGGGTCCGGGCGCCGGCCCGGTCGGGGTGGGGGAGAAGCTGTTGCCCTACCTGCCGATGCCGCGCGTCCTGCAGACCGCCGACGGCGCCTACCGGCTCGAACGGCCCGAGGAACGCCCGAGCTCCATCGGGCGGCTGCGCAGCTTCGTGGGCAACACCGGGGTCCTCGTGCGCGCGTACGCGTACATCCGGGCCCACGGTGCGTCCGGGCTTTGCGAAGTCAGCGACGACGCGGTGCTCGCGGCCAACTACCTCAAGCATCGCCTGGCCGGGACCTACGATCTCCCGTACGACCGACCCTGCAAGCATGAGTTCGTAGCTTCGGCGGCGTCGATCAAGCAGGCGACCGGCGTCCGCACGCTGGACATCGCCAAGCGCCTCATCGATTTCGGCTTCCATCCGCCGACGATCTACTTCCCGCTGATCGTGGACGAGGGGATGCTCATCGAGCCGACGGAGACCGAATTGGTCGAGACCATCGACGCCTTCGCGGACACGCTCATCGCCATCGCGGGCGAGGCCGTGAGCGACCCGGCGATCGTCACATCGGCGCCGCATACGGCCCCGGTCCGGCGCCTTGACGAGGCCACGGCGGCCCGTCAACCGAACCTGCGCTGGCGGCCGATGGCGGGGGCCGAGATGCCCTGTCCGGACTGACCGACGGTTCCAGCCCAGCCAAGCGAACGCTCGTTAGGCTCAAGGTTGACAGTCCGAGGGGGCCTGTGGATAGTACGCGCAGCGCACCGACCTGAACCGTGCTGCCGCTGCCGCTTGCCCCGAGACCCTGTCGAGTTGGGAGGCCCGACCCGGTCAAGTCGCAAGATGGCACGGCGTTCGAGAGTGCGGCACCGGGTCGATCTTGCGGGAGACATCGGGTTATCCACCCGTTCGGAGGACAGTTGATGCACAAGCGACTCTTGGGTTTGCTCGCCGGTGCTGCCATCGTGTTGGCAGCCTGTGGCGGCGCAACCAGCAGCTCGGCACCCGCCGGCTCGGTCGAGCCAGGCGCGTCGAGCGAAGCCTCGGCCCCGGCGGCCGGCGGCCTCGCGGCCGAGCAGATCCTCAACGTCGATATCGCCGGCGAGCCGCCGACCCTCGACCCCAACAAGGCACAGGACTCGAACTCCATCACGGTCCTGAACGCCCTTCATCGCCCGCTCGTCTACATCGACAAGGATCTCAAGGTCGTGCCCGAGCTGGCCGAATCCTGGGAGATCTCGGACGACGCCAAGACCTTCACCTTCCACCTGAAGGACGCGAAGTACAGCAACGGCGATCCGATCGTCGCTGGTGACCTCGTCTACAGCTGGAAGCGCCTCGTCGACCCGCGCACCGCGGCCCCGTACTCCTACGTGATGGCCGAAGTCGCCGGCGGCGCCGAGCTGCTCGCGCTGGCCGGTGCCGACCCGCTTCCCTCGGACGCGGAGATCGACGCCCTGCTCGCCAACCTGGGCGTGTCCGCGCCGGACGACAAGACGTTCGTCGTGAACCTGTCCACTCCGGCCACCTACTTCCTGTCGGCGATGACCCTGTGGGTCGGCGTGCCGATCCAGGAGAAGTGGATCACCTCCGAGGGCGCGACCGAAGCGGCGAACTACGTCAGCTCCGGCCCCTTCGTCCTCGACACGTGGGATCACAGCAGCGAGATCGTCCTCAAGCCGAACCCGAACTGGTACGGCGATGTGAAGCCGACGCTGACCGAGATCCACATGTCCATGTCGCCCGAGCCCGCGCAGGCGCAGGCCGCCTACGAGGCCGGTGAGATCGACATGAACTTCGTCCCGAGCGAGGACGTCTCCCGCGTCAAGTCGGACCCGGTCCTGGGCGCCGAATACCAGGAGATCCCGCAGCTCTCGATCACCTACTACACCTTCAACAACGGCAACGACCCGACCGGCAAGGCGCCGCTCGAGCGCTGCAAGGACCCGAAGGCGTGCCCGACGGCCAACAAGAACTTCCGCATCGCCCTCACCGAGGCGATCGACAAGCAGGCCTTCATGGACTCGACGTTCGCCGGCCTCGGCATCATCGCGAACAGCTTCGTGATGCCCGGCATCCCCGGCTATGACGAGACCATCGACCCGTACCCCTACAACCTCGACTCGGCCAAGGCCCACATGGCCACGGCCCTCCAGGAGCTCGGCTACGCGAGCGCCGCGGAGATCCCGCCGCTCAAGTTCGGCTTCAACTCCGGCGCCGGCCACGAGCCGCGTGTCGCGTTCCTCGCCGAGGCTTGGCGCCAGGCGTTCGGTCTCGAGACCGAGCAGATCGGCAGCGACTTCAGCGTCTTCCTGACGCAGCGCACCGCCGGTGACTACGACCTGGCCCGCGACGGCTGGGGTGCCGACTACCCGCATGCGAACAACCAGCTCAATGGCCTGTTCACCTGCGGTGGCGGCAACAACGACAACCAGTACTGCAACCCGGCCTTCGACGCCCTCATCCAGCAGGCCGCGGCCGAGCCGGATCAGGACAAGCAGGCTGACCTGTACAAGCAGGCGCAGAAGATCATGATGGATGACGCTGCGACCCTGCCCCTGCGCTACGCGGTGACCCCCACGGTCATCAAGCCGTACGTCGGGAACGTGACCCTGACCCCGTTGGACTCGCAGGTCCCGGGCGAGCGGTTCTGGGAGAGCATCCAGGATCCTCGAGCACTAGACCGTCCCTCGGACGATCAATCGGTGGGCCGGCCTTGCGGCCGGCCCACCGTGCATCCATCATCTGATCCCACCGCCACCGAAAGCCCAAGAAGCGAGAAGACGTGATCGCCTACCTTGCCCGGCGGATCCTGTGGATCATCCCGGTCCTGTTCACCGTCTCGGTCATCACGTTCTTCCTGATGCACAGCGTCCCGGGGGGACCCTGGGACCGCGAGAAGCGGCTGCCCGCGGCGGTCGAGGCTCGGCTGAACGCCGAGTACGGCCTCGATCAGCCCCTGTACGTCCAGTACATCAGCTGGGCCGCCGGCTTCATCCAGGGCGACCTTGGTCCGTCCTATCGGTTCAAGGACCGCCGCGTCAATGACATCGTCGCCGACGGCATCGCGACCACGTTCCAGCTCGGCATCATGGCGTTCCTGCTGGCGACGGCGGTCGGCATCCCGCTCGGGATCGTCGCGGCGCTCGGCCACAACCGGTGGCCCGACTACTTATCCACGAGCCTCTCGATCATCGGCATCGCCACGCCCGGATTCGTCCTGGCGATCCTGCTGATCGTGGTGTTCAGCGTCCAATTAGGGTGGTTCCCGACCGGCGGCTGGAAGGGACCCAATACGTGGGTGCTGCCGACCATCGCGCTGGCCGGCTTCCCGATCGCGGTCATCGCGCGCTATACCCGCGCCTCGATGCTTGAAGTGACGCGCAAGGACTACATCCGGACCGCGCACAGCAAGGGCCTGCACCGCCAGTCCGTGGTCAACCGCCACATGATCCGCAACGCCCTGATCCCGGTCGTGACGATCCTCGGGCCGACGCTGGCGTTCCTCGTCACAGGCTCGTTCATCATCGAGCGGATCTTCAACATCCCGGGTGTCGGGCAGTTCTACCTGAACGCGATCTCCACCCGCGACTACAGTCTGCTCATGGCGATGACCATGCTCTACGCGTTCGCGGTGGCGTTCCTGAATGTCGTCGTGGACGTCCTTTACGCCTACATCGACCCCCGGATCCGGTACAGCTAGGAGATCGCGGAGCGATGGCAACCGTCACGAGCCCGGTCCAGCGGGAGATCGTCAAGCCCACCAAGACCACCGGCCTGTGGACCGATGCGTGGGTCCGCCTGCGCAAGAACAAGCTGGCGATCGTCGGCCTCTGCATGGTCATCGGGTTGTTGTTCGTCGGGATCTTCGGGCCGTTCCTCGCGCCCTGGCCCTACCAGGTCCAGGACATCCCGGCCATCCAGGCGAATGGCAACCGGCCCTTGCCGCCCCTGTCGCCGGGCCACATCCTCGGGACGGACCAGCTCGGGCGTGACCTGCTGAGTCGACTCCTCGACGGCGCCCGGATCAGCGTTTCGGTGGCGCTCGTGGTCCAGCTCGTGATCATCGTCATCGGCGTGCCGATCGGCGCGATCGCCGGCTGGTTCGGCGGTCGCCTGGACAACCTGCTGATGCGCTTCACGGACGTCATCTACGCCTTCCCGGACCTGCTGTTCATCATCCTGCTGTCGGTCGCCTTCCGGGACACCTTCATCGGGCAGGCGATGGACGGCCTGCTGCTCGTGATGGTCGCGATCGCGATCACCTCCTGGGTGACGGTGGCGCGCCTCGTCCGCGGCCAGCTGCTCTCGCTCAAGGAGACCGAATTCGTCGAAGCCGCCAAGGCGATCGGGGTGAGCGAGCGCCGGATCGTGACCAAGCACCTGCTGCCCAACAGCATGGGCCCGATCATCGTGGCCATCACACTCGGCATCCCGGCGGCCATCCTCGCCGAGGCGACCCTGGCCTACATCGGCATCGGCGTGCAGCCACCGCGGGCCTCCTGGGGCAGCCTGGTCGCCGAAGGCCAGAAGTTCATCCGCTCCGAGCCCCACCTCGTGACCTTCCCGGCGATCGCCATCGCGATCGCGCTGATCGGCTTCACCTTCCTCGGGGACGGCCTGCGCGACGCCCTCGATCCCAAGCTCAAGGGCAAGCAGTAAGGTGACCACCGAACAGGGGTCTCCGTCGGCCGATGAAGCGCCGACCGTCATCGACCTGTCCGCGGACGATGTCCGCCGCGAGCGCCTGGACCAGCTGGAGCGGCACGCCGCCGACCAGAAGGCCGAGGCGCTACCTCCAGGTCCGCGGGCTCTCGACGCACTCTTCACGCCCGACGGCATCATCCAGGCCGTCGATGACGTGAGCTTCAACGTCGGCTACGGCGAGACGCTCGGTCTCGTCGGTGAAATCCGGCTGCGGCAAGAGCGTGTCCGCCCTGTCCATCGCCCGGCTGGTTCCCGACCCACCGGGGCGCATCGTGGCCGGCGAGAACATGTTCGACGGGATCGACGTCCTTAAGACCAGCAACGACGACATGCGCAAGCTGCGCGGCAAGGAGATCGGGTTCATCTTCCAGGACCCGCTCACGAGCCTCAATCCCACGCTGACCATCGTCC
>CAVRVI010000007.1:0-150605 GCA_963724635.1 uncultured Chloroflexia bacterium | reverse complement strand
GGGCGCGGGCGGCTTTCGAACCTACGACCTCTCGCGTGTGAAGCGAGCGCTCTCCCACTGGCTACGCGGCCGGGCGGGCCGGAAGTCTAGAGCGCGGGCGCCGGCATCGGCTATCTTCCCGGCCGTGGAGCCGAGAGCAGGGGCTCAACCCGTGGGTGCTCGGGACCGAGCCGCAGCCCCGATTGGCGGTGATCGTAGCCTGCCCATGAAGGCCCGCTCGTCGCCGACGCCGTCCGCTCGATCCAGGAGCCGGAGCCGGTCGAGATCGTGGTCGTCGACGACGCCTCGCGCGACCGGGCCCCATCGCCACGCTCGAGCGGCTCGAGGAGCAGGGCGTCGCGTCATCCGCCAGGAGCAGAACGGCGGCGTCGCCCCCTCGCGGATCGTCGGGCTCGCCGGACGAGCGCGCCGCTACGTCGTCCCGCTCGACGGCGACGACCTGGTGGAGCCCGGCGTGCTGTCCGAGATGGCCGACCGCCTCGACGCCATCCCGGCCGCCGCGGCCTGCGTCGGCGACCTGCTCGAGTTCGACGACCGCGAGGTGCTGCGCGCGTGCCGAGCGGCTCGACCCCTGCGCGTCGCCTACACCAACAGTACCCCATCACCGCAGTCTTCCGCCGCGACCGGCTCGAGGAGGTCGACGGCTGGCGGCGCCCAAGACCAAGCAGCAGGGCTATGAGGACTGGGGCCTGTGGATGGACATCGCCGAGCGCGGCTGGCCGATCGCGCACCTCAGCCGAGCCGCATCACCTGCCGCCGCCGCCTCCACGGCCGCCGCCTCGACCACCGGCCCGCGAGCGCCACCGCGAGATCTACCGCGCGCTGCGCGACTTCGCACCCGCCGGCTGTTCGCCGAGCTGCCCGAGCACCGCCGGCGCTCCGACCTCTCCGGCGTGCGCAAGCTCCTCTACCCCGTCGTGTATCGCGACGCGCGCGCGTCCCGTTCGAGGACGTGCTCAAGCCGATCGCCGACCGCTTCGGAATCTGGACGCTGACCAGGCGCTGAGCCGGCGCGGCACGAGGCCGAGGAAGCTCAGAGGTCGTCGCGGAAGAGCAGCGCTCGGCGACGAGAGACGACCGCGTAGACGATCAGCGCCAGCGCCACTGCCGGCACCAGCGGCCCCGGCACCAGGAGCGCCGACACCATCATCGCGCACGAGGCCAGCACCGGCGCGGCGAACGAGCGCCAGAGCGCACGCCGCCGACGCGCCGGCCCGCCAGCCACACGCTCACGACGCCGAGCAGCGCCGCCGAGGCGAACGACACGCAGCGGCGCCGTCGGCCCGTACTCGGATCACGACCAGTTGCCGCCGAGGTTGAACACGACGACGACCGCCGACCAGCTTCGCCGAACGTCTTCGGCGAGTCGCGCGCGATCAGCGTCGTCGAGGCGAAGACGCATGCCGTAGAGCGCGCTGGTCAACCCCACCAGCTGCAATGGCGGCACCGCGGGGTCGACGCGTTTCCGTAGAGCAGCTCGATCAGCCCGCCGCGAACGCGTGAACACGAGGCTGATCGGGAGCAGCACGCCGTTCATCGGCGCCAGGCCGAGCTCATAGCCGCGCGTCAGCCCGCCGCGGCGGTGCGCGCGAGCCACGCATCATCGCCGCCGCATCGCCCACGCGACGACTGCGTGTCTCCACCCACGGTAGGCGGCCGCGCATAGGCCGACCTCGCTCGCCGAATGAACGACAGCACGTCACGTCGAGCCGATCAGGAGCATGAACAGCAGGAACGCGACGCCGATCGGAACGCGATCTTCACCAGCCGGGCCACGTGCGCGGCCGAGGTCGCGGCCGCCGCCCGACCAGCCGTCGCACCGACACCTCCGAGACCGCGGCCCGGCCACCGCGCCGACGATGTAGACGACCACGACGCGATTACGCCCCCGCCCAGTTTCAGCACCACGATCCCGATGAGCGCCGTCAGCGTCCGCTGGAGCACGATCGACAGCGAGATCAGGTCGAGCCGCTCGTTGGCCTGGAAGATCATGTACCAGGTGCGCGCGATCGCCTCGATCGCCACCCCGATGCCGAGGATCACGACCGCCATGCGCGCGTCGTGCGTGAAAGTCGCCGAGGTTGAACGATCACGGATGGCCGAGCCCGAGCAGCAGCCACCGCGCTCGCCGTCTTGAGCGCGGCGACGTCGCTGAGGTAGCGCCCCGCGCGGCTGTGATCGCGCGCCACCTCGCGCGAGGTCAGCTCGTCGGTACCGAACCCCGCGCCCACCAGCAGCGCCGTGGTCAGCCCGAGGGCGAACATGAAGGCGCCGAAGCCCTCGCGCCCCAGCTGGCGCGCCATCGTCACGAAGAACAGGAGCGACGCGACCTTGGCGACGATCTCGCCGGCGGACCGGACGAGGGCGTTGCGGGCGATCCGCTGCTGGGTTCCGGTGCTCACGGGTTGACTACCCTCACCGCGTGACGTCGCTCGCCGTCAGTCCTCCCAAGCCGACGGGCGTCGCTCCGTCAGGATCGCCGGCGCGATCCTCACCGACCCGCCGTCCCTGATCGGCGCGTTCGCGCTGGCACTCGACGCGACGAAGCTGACGCTCTCCCGGCGGTGGTGGCCGGTATCGGCCTGCTGGTCGTGCTCGGCATCGCGCTCTGGCGCTACAAGTGGGCGGTCTCGCTGGCGTTCATCCTGCTCGGGTTCCAGATCATCGACCCCGCGCCGGTGGACCTCGTGCTGGTGATCGTGATCGCGGTGGCGTTTGTGACCGGCAAGCTGGCCCTGTGCGCCGGTGCCCACGTGGGTGGTGGTGACGATGGGCGCCTTCATCGCGATGGGGATGCTGTCGACCACCGAGGCGATCAAGGTCGGCCGCGCGGCGTTCTTCCTCAGCATCACGGTCTACCTGTGCGCGTTCGGCCTCTGGGTCTGCGCGTATGTCACGACCCAGGAGCGGGGCGCGCACGATCCTCACCTGCCTGATCGTGGTGGCGGTGATCTCCGCGATCGGCGGCAGCCGACGCTGTTCATGGACGGTCCCGGTCTTCAACACCGATCGCCGAACGGGCAGCGCGCGGAGGCGCTGTTCGACGACCCGAACATCTACGGCCCGTTCCTCGTCGCGGTCTCGCTGCTGCTGCTGCAGGAGCTGATCGAGCCACGATTGCTCAGACGCTGGGGCCGGCCGCTGCTCGCGCCGCTGACCGCGATCGTCACCATCGGCTGGTTCCTCTCCTACTCGCGGGCGGCGTGGCTCAACTACGCCGTCGCCCTCGCGGTATTCCTCGCGCTGCTGCCGCTCCGCCGCGGGGCGACACGCGCGCTCGTGCTCGTGCTCGTCGTGATCGCCGGGGCGGGCACGACCGTCGCGACGGTCGTGCTGACCGGCCAGTCCACCTTCGTCCAGGAGCGTGCGCAGAAGCAGAGCTACGACACCGATCGCTTCGGTGCCCAGCGGCTCGGCATCGAGGTGGCGGGAGACGCGGCCGCTCGGCATCGGGCCGGGTCAGTTCGAGGCCGTGTCGCCCGTATCCGCGCACTCGACCTACATCCGCGCCGGCGCCGAGCAGGGCTTCATCGGCTTCCTGCTCGTGATCGTGCTGTTCGTCGGCACCCTGCTGGTGGCGATCAACAACGTCTTATGGGGCAGGAGACGGCCGGCCGGTCGCCCGGGCTGCTCGCGATCTGGTGCGGCACGCTCGCCAACAGCGTCTTCGATCCACACATTGCACTGGCGCCACCTGTTCGTGTTCGCGGGCTGATCTGGTCGGGCTCGCTCGCAGCGCCGGCGATCTCTCAGGCGTCCTCGAGAGCCGGCGTGCGCAACCCCATGTAGTACGGCGAGGCCTCGGAGCGCGTGCCGATCGGGACGCAGCCGATGGCGGGGAGGTCGAGCCGGTCGAGCACGTCACGCGCATCGATCACCGTGTCCAGCGTGACGCGGTCGAGGCGAGCGACGAACAGCAGCGACGTGCAGTCCCGCGCCAGCGCGCGCGTGTCGGCGATACCGAGCAGCGGCGGCGCGTCGATCAGCACGTAGCGGTAGTCCATCGCCTTGACCGCGCTCATGACCACGTCGAGCCCCTCGCCGGCGAGCAGGCTCGCCGGGTCGGTCGGCTTCGAGCCGCTGGGCAGCACGTCGAGATCGCCGCGTCGGCCGTGCTCGAGCGGGATGATCGCCGCGTCGAGCATGCGCTGGAGCGCCCTGCCGCGAGGCCGCTCGCTCGCCTCCTCCAGCAGCTCGGTCATGCCCGGCTCCTCCGCGACGCCCATGATCTCGTGCAGCGTCGGCCAGCGCAGGTCGGCGGAGATCAGCAGCGTCGGGTGGCCAGCCTGCGCGAGCGCGCGGCCGAGCCGCGCGGTGACCGTGCTCTTGCCCTCGGCGTGCAGCGAAGGAGAAAAAGGTATCCTAGACAGAAAAAAAACCGAAGGGCAGCGGCTTCGGCGAGGTGCGCGACTTCGGCACGCCCGCGCGCTGCGCGACCCGAGATCGATGCCGGCGGCGGACTGGGCGACGCCGAGGTCCGACAGCCGCTGGCGGATGGCCGTCCGACTGCGAGGCGGCGCCGGGTCGTTGTGGTTGATGCTGCGCAGCTGCTGCCGAACAGGCCCTGGCGCGCGCCGCCTGATACTGCTGCCGCGTGACGTCGGTCTGCTCCTTGACGAAGGTGTCGGCGACCGCGTTGGCGATCGCGGCCGACCTCCGGCTTGCCCTTCGCCGTCGCCGGTGACGTTGATCAGGTTCGCCTCCGGGTTGACGTTCGCCGACCGACTGCGACAGCGAGGTCGCCGTCTCGCCGTCGCCGCTTGCGCGGCGCGGGAGAGCACGTCGGTGGTCGTGAGCAGCTGCCCGATCGTCGAGAGCTCGGCGCGACAGCGTGCCGTGCTGGCGTGTCGGTCGTGCCGACGTGATGCGCTTGACGATGATCGCCTCGACGTGGTAGCGATCGGGCGCTCAGCGAGACGACGACCAGGAAGGCGACGAGCGCGGCGGAGACCGCGAGCGTGAGGATCAGCCAGCGCCCGCGGCGGATCGCGTCGACGTAGCGGCGGACCTCGACCGGCTCGTCGTTGCCGTTGCGGCGTCCGCCCGACGAGGAGCGGCCGGGCATGGTCGAGGGGTCGTTGAGTCGGGCCTCCATCAGCGTCACAGGGTAGACGGGGGAGCGCCCTCGGTCTGCACCTCACACCTAGAATAGCCACGGTGCGCCGAGTGGCCCTCGTCTGCGAGCCGCCCGACGGCGGGGTCGCCGAGCACGTCGCCCAGCTGGCGCGCGGGCTGCCGGAGCCGGGCACGAGCCGGTGGTGTTCGACGCGTCCCGGCTGCCCTTCCGGCGCGACTACGCGCACCCGCACCGCGACGCGCGGGCGCTCGGCGCGGCTCGTGCCGGGCGCTGAACGGGCTTCGACCTCGTGCACGCGCACGCCGCCAAGGCCGGGCGTGGTGGGGCCGGCTGGCGGCGCGGCTGCGCGGCCTGCCCTGCGGTCTACACGCCGCACTGCTTCCCGTTCGTGGGCGAGATCTCGGCGGCGCGGCGGCGGCTTCGGGCTCGCGGTGGAGCGCGCGCTGGCGCCGGGCACCGCGGCGATGATCTGCGTCTGCGAGGACGAGCGTGAGGTCGCGCGTCGCGAACCGCTCACGCCCGCACGGCTCGAGGTCGTCCACAACGGCTGCCCGCCGTGTGCGACGGCGCCCGCCGGCCGCGCGCGGCGGCGATCCGGTCGTCGGCGCCGTGACGCGTGCTGCGCCGCCAGAAGCGCCTCGACGTCCTGCTCGAGGCGGCGCCGCGGATCCTCGACGCGGTGCCGGGCGACGGTCGACGATCGTCGGCGACGGCCCCGAGGGTCCGGCGCTGCGCGGCCGCCGCGCGGACCCGCGCGTCGTCTTCGAGCCGTTCATCGCGCCCGCGCGTCGCGCCACCTGCGCGGGCTCGACGTCTACGTGCTGCCGTCGAGCTGGGAGGCGTTCCCGATCGGCGTGCTGGAGGCGATGGCGTGCGGCGTGCCGCAGGTCGCCACCGACGTCGGCGGGACGCGCGAGGCAGTGGTGCCGGAGACCGGGATGCTGGTGCCGCCGCGCGATCCCGGCGCGCTGACGCTCGCAGTGACCGGACTTCGGCAGAACCGAGAGCGCCGCCGCGCGATGGCCCAAGCGTCGCGGCAGCGCCATGCGCTGCATTTCGGGCTCGAGCCGATGCTCGACGCCACCGCGGCGCTCTATAGCCGCGTCAGCGCTCAAGTCCCCGGGTAAGAGGCCGACAATGAACTCGTAGCCCTCGATAAAGGCAACCCGCCGTGAGGCGGGGCGCAAAGCCAGGGGTCTCGCCCATGCGAGACAGCCCAGCCGCCGAAGGAGTTGTTCGCTTGTCATTCCCGTCCACCGGGCGCCGTGTGCGCTCGCTCGTCGTAACCGCGCTCCTCAGCGCGCTCGCTCTGGCCGCCGCGCCGGCTGCGCGCGCCGCCGCGGGCGACACCGGCCGGGTGCACCTGATGCAGAGCGCGGAATCGGACTTCGACGTCTTCACGCGCAACCCGGGCGCCGACCAGCGGCAGTGGATGCGCGACCACTACGCCCGCATGTAGACGTGGGCGCCGTACTTCGACTCGCGGCTGGAGTGGTACCCGACGCCTGGGCCTACCGGGACGCTTACGCGATCTACCGCGGCAGCGATGAACGCGCCGACGCCGAGCTCGCCACCCTGCAGGCCGCAGCCGACACGACGAGCCGGACGGCGGAGACGGCGCGGAACGCCCTCGAGACGGCCCGGGCGGACGAGGCGCGCCTCAGCGCGGACCGCAGACGGGTCGAAGAGGCCGAGCGCGCGGCCGCCCGCGAGAGCGAGGCGATCGCCCGGGAAGTGGCGTGGCACGAGGCCCAGCAGGCCCGCCTGGACGGCGAGATGACCCGGCTCCGCGAGGCGGTCACGGGCATGTCGGATCGTGCGGCCGATGACGGGGCGACCCCGAACGCCGATGCCACCGACGACGATCGGTCCGCCGTCGCAACGTGGGAGTCGCGCGCCGCCGAGCTGCGGGAACGCCGTGACCGCCTGGCGGCCCGACTGGCCACGCACGACGCTACCCGCCGTGACGCCGAACACCGCCGAGCCCGGGCCGAGGCCGCGGCCACGATGGCCGAGGAGCGGGTCACCCGCGCCGACCGCGATGCCGCCACGCTCGTCGAGCGCGAGGCGACGTACACGACGGACCGCGATGCCCTCCGCGCGGAGGTCGCGGCCGCGGTCACCGCCGAGGCCAACGCCCGCGAGGCCCTCCTGGCCCTCCACGCCGCGGACGCGGCCGATCGATCGCGTCTCTCGGAGGCGGAGCGGGCCGCGTCGGGTGCCCGCGAGCGCCTGCGCTCGGCCGACGATCGGTCACGCGCGGCCGACCACGCGGAACTCGAGGCGCGTCTCGGTCTCGAGTCGCTGCGCGAAGGCGTGCTCGTCGAACTCGCCGGACTCGGCGACGTCGGTGCGGCGAGCCTCGGGGTCGTGGTCATGGCGCCGGAGTCGGTCGTCGAGACGCCCATGACCGAGAGTGAGGGTGCCACCGAGGGATCCACCGAGACCGACGAGGCGGTCGCGGACGACACCGCGGCCCTGGAAATGGCGCTGACCGCCTTCGCCGAGCGCTGGACCGCCGAGCCGCCACCCGCCGCGCCACCGGCGCCCGGCCGCCTGGCCCAGTTGCGTCGTCGCTATCACGAGCTCGGGGCCGCGAACCCGTACGCCGTCGAGGAATACGCCGAGCTCAAGGCCCGCCTCGAGACGCTCGAGACGCAGGGCTCCGACCTGCGCAACGCGATCGTCAAGACGCGCGAACTGATCGCCGAGCTGGACACGATGATCGCCGAACAGTTCCGCACGACATTCGCCGCCTTGGAGACGGCCTTCGAGCGCCGGTTCGAGCAGCTCTTCGGCGGGGGCTACGCCCGACTCTCGCTGACCGATCCGCACGATCTCGGGTCCACGGGTGTGGAGATCGTCGCCCGGCCGCCCGGCAAGAAGCAGCAGGCGCTGGCGATGCTGTCCGGCGGGGAGCGGGCGCTGACCGCGGTCGCCTTGCTGTTCGCGATGCTGGAGGTCCGGCCGGTGCCGTTCTGCGTGCTCGACGAGGTGGATGCCGCGCTGGACGAGGCCAATATCGGGCGGTTCGCCGACGCGCTCCGGAGCCTGGCGCACCAGACCCAGTTCATCGTGATCACGCACAACCGCGGCACCATCGAGGCCGCAGACGCCCTGTACGGCGTCACCGTCGGCGACGACTCGGTGTCGCGGGTCATCAGTCTGCGACTCGAGGAGGCGCAGGCGCTGGCGGCGGACCGCGGTCACGAGCTGGGCGTGGCTGGCTGATGCCGTTCTGGCGGCGCCGGCCGAGGAACCTCGCCCGGCCGAGACGCCCATGCCCGAGACCGTCCCGGAGCTGGAGCCCGAGGAGGTCCCGGCCGGCTGGAGCCGGATCCGGCCGACTTCGACCTGCCGGCGCTCGAGCCCGAGCCGGAACCCGAACCTGAACGGGCGCCCGCGCCTGCACCGGAATCCGGCCCGAGCCGAGCCCGAACCGGAACCGGAGCCCGAGCCCGAGCCGTGCCCGAGCCGCCGCCGCGACCCAGAACCGCCCGCCTACACGCCATTCGATCCGACCGCCTTCCTCGCCGTCGCGCCCGCGCATACCCTCGACCAGGGGCTGGAGCGCACGCGGACCGGCTTCATCACCCAGCTCCGGGGCTTCCTGGGCGGTGACGACCCGCAGTGGGACGACGTCGAGGAGACCCTGATCGCCGGCGATGTCGGTGCCGCCCTCGCCATCGACCTCGTCGAGCGGGCCCGCAAACGCCGCGACCCCGGTGGCGCGGAGGCGGCGATCCGCGCCGAACTGAGCGCGCTCCTCGTCCGTCGTGACCTCGACTGGGCGCCACGACCGTCGGCGGACGGCGGTCCGGCCATCCTGCTCATCGTCGGCGTGAACGGCACCGGCAAGACCACGACCATCGGCAAGCTCGCCGCGCGCTATGTCGGCGAGGGGCATTCGATCATCCTCGCCGCCGCGGACACGTTCCGGGCGGCTGCGATCGACCAGCTCCGCATCTGGGCGCGATCGGGCCGGCGTTCCGGTCGTCGCTCACGCCCCCGGCGCCGATCCCGGCGCCGTCGTGTACGACGCACTCGATGCGGCGATCGCCCGCGGGGCGGACATGGTCATCGCCGACACGGCGGGTCGGCTGCACACGAAGTCGAACCTGATGGATGAGCTCACGAAGGTCCGCCGGATCATCGACAAGCGCCTCCCGGGCGCCGAGCCCGAGACGATCTTCGTGCTCGATGCGACGACCGGCCAGAACGGTCTCGCCCAGGCGAGGGCGTTCCACGAGGCGGTCGGGCTCACCGGGATCGTCCTGACCAAGCTCGATTCGACCGCGAAGGGCGGCATCGTGTTCGCCATCGAGGACGCGCTCAAGGTCCCGGTCCGCTTCGTCGGGGTGGGGGAGGGCGTCAACGACCTCCTCGTGTTCGATCCCGATGCGTTCGTCGAGGCGCTGTTCGCCTGACGGGGCATCGCCGTTCGGCGCCCAGACCCCTCAGGCGCCGACCGGTTGGTCGCGCTCCACCTCGACGACGACCTCGGCCGCGCCACGTCCCTCCATCGTCGGGAGCTCGCGCAGCGCCCGAACCGGCGACCACCACAGGATCGCCGCGGCCAGCACGCCACCGATCGGTGCCAGGAACGCGGTCGCGCGCAGTCCGATCGCCTCCGCCAGCAGACCCGCCGCGACCGTGGCGACCAGCTGCGCCGCCACGGCGAGCACGCGGAAGGTCGAGGCGACCCGTCCGAGCTCGCGGTCCGGGACGAGCGACTGGCGCACCGACACGTCCGTGATGTCGTAGACCGTGACGGCGGAATCGGCGATGAGCTGTTGGGCCACGAGACACGCCAGGGCGACGAGCGGCAGCCCGGCCGGGGCGAGCGGGATGAACAGGTTGCCCAGGGCGGCCAACAGCATCGCGGCGATCGCCACTGGCCCCACACCCCAGCGCTTCGTCGATCGCTGGGCGACGACCGCCCCGATGAACGACGACGCGCCGCCGACCCCGGCCACGACCCCGACGAGGGCCGGTGACAGGTCCAGCTCCTCGAGCGCGAACAGGAACCAGGTCGCGCCGAAGATGCCCCACAACGCCGCGAGCAGCATCTGGGCTCCGGCGAACGCGCGAAGGACCGGATCGTGCCGAACCCGTCGCAGGCCCAGGCGGATCTCGTCAAGCACGGGTTCGCGATCCTCGCGCGGCGGCGGGGGCGCCTCCTCCGTCCGGACCGTCAGCAGCAGCACCGCCGAGACGACATACGTCACGGCGTCGATGAGGATCGTGATCGGGCCCGACAGGATCGCCACGAGGAACCCGCTGATCCCGAACGCCGATGAACTCGGCGGCCGACCCACTCGCTGCCAGGGCGCTATTCGCCTCGACGAGGCGTTCCCGCTCCACGATGGTCGGCAGGTAGGCGTTGTCCGCGGCGTCGAAGAACGAGGTCAGCGCCGCGGCCAGGGCGGAGACGATCAGCAACTGCCAGAAGGTGAGCGCACCCAGCACGAACGCGAGCGGGATCGAGCCGAGGAGTACCGCGCGCCCGAGGTCCGCCCAGATCAGGACCGGCCGACGGCGGAGGCGATCCACCCACGCACCGGCGACGAGTCCCACCGTCATCAGCGAGACGAGCTCGGCTCCGCGCAGGAGGGCCACCTCGATCGGGCCGGCACCCAGGGTCAGGATCGCGACCAGCGGCAAGGCGATGCGCGTGATGAGCGACCCGAAGATCGAGATGGTCGCCGCGCTCCACACGCGCACGAAGGCGTCGTTGCGCCAGAGCGGGGACGTGAATGGGTTGCGCACGAACGCGGAGCCTACCCGGTAGCCAGGACCATCGTCCCGGCGGCGGGCCCCACGGGCCTGCGGTACACTCACGAACGCCTCGGTGCGTCAGAACCCGCGCACCACCCGGGCTGCCACCGCGACCGCCACACGGCCGTCGCGGGACCTGCCCGGTCCATCCTTCCATCGGAGTCCGCGGCGGACCGTGTTCGATACCCTCAGTGAGCGGCTGCGCCAGACGCTCGGCAGCCTGACCGGCAAGGGCCGGATCAGCGAGGCCGACGTCGATGCCGCCATGCGCGAAGTCCGCCTGGCCCTGCTCGAGGCCGACGTCAACTTCAAGGTCGTCAAGGACTTCATCGCGCGCGTCCGCGAGAAGGCGATCGGCCAGGACATCCTGCAAAGCCTCAACGCCGGCCAGCAGGTCGTGAAGATCGTCCACGACGAGCTCGTGGACCTCCTGAGCACCGGCGATCGCGTCTTCCACCTGTCCGGCAACCCCGCCGTCGTCGCGATGGTCGGCCTGCAGGGCTCGGGCAAGACCACGAGCACGGCCAAGCTGGCCCGTCACGTCATCAAGCAGGGTCGCCGGCCGCTGCTGGTCGCCGCGGACCCGTATCGGCCCGCAGCCGCGGACCAGCTCGAGACGCTCGGCAAGGCCCTGGACATCCCGGTCTATCGCGCGCCGGTCGGCACGTCGGTCGTCGACATCGCCCGCCAGGGCGTCGAGGCGGCCAAGCGCCAGGTCCGCGACGTCGTGATCATCGACACCGCCGGCCGCCTGAGCATCGATGAAGCGCTCATGGCCGAGATCGCCGCGGTCAATACGGCGGTCAAGCCCGTCGAGACGCTCCTCGTCGTCGATGCGATGACCGGCCAGGAGGCCGTCGGGGTGGCGCAGGCGTTCGTCGCCGCGGTCCCGGTGACCGGCCTGATCCTGACCAAGATCGATGGCGACGCCCGTGGCGGCGCCGCGCTCAGCATCTCCGCCGTCACCGGCGTCCCGGTCAAGTTCCTGGGCACCGGTGAGAAGACCGACGCGCTCGAAGTCTTCCACCCGGACCGGCTCGCCGGCCGGATCCTGGGCATGGGCGACATCCTCACGCTCGTCGAGCGGGCGCAGGAGACCTTCGACGCCAACCAGGCGGCGAAGATGGAGGAGAAGCTGCGCAAGAACAGCTTCACCCTCGAAGACATGCTGGACCAGCTCCAGCAGGTACAGAAGATGGGCCCCATCGGGCAGCTGATGGGCATGATCCCGGGCATGGGCGGCATGGCCAACGAGGCCCAGGCCGCCGTGGACCGCGGTGACCTCAAGCGGACCGAGGCGATCATCCGGGCGATGACCCCGATCGAGCGCCGCGACCCCACCGTCCTCAACGCGTCTCGCCGTCGCCGCATCGCGGCCGGCAGCGGGACGACCCTTCCAGACGTCAATCGATTGGTGAAGCAGTTCACCGAGATGCAGAAGCTCATGAAGCAGTTCGCCGGGGGTGGCCGCCGTGGCGCCCTTGGCAACGTCATGAGCCGGCGCTAGGCGCCGAGGAGATCACGCCATGACCGATCAGCAGCGCCCCGACCCGGATCCGACATCCGACACGGTCGTCACCCCGACCCCGTCGTCGTCCACATCATCGAGCGGTGCCCCCGACGAGGCCGTCGTAGCCGCCGCCGCGCCCCTCGCGCCGGAGACCGCCCCGGTCCAGGAGCCGACCGTCGAGGCCGCGCCGGCCATCGCCACCGCCCCGGTCGGTGCCGAGGCCGCCGGCTCCCCGAAGCCGAAGCGCAGTCGCGCCCGCTGGGCCGCAGCTGCCGCCGTCGTCGGTGTCGTCGTGCTCGCGTCGGCCGCCGCCGCGTTCGTGCTCACCGCGGGCTCCCCGAATGCCACCATCCTGGGCTACGTCCCGGCCGACAGCGTCGTGTACGGCGAGGTCCGCCTGGACCTGCCCGGTGACCAGAAGCAGGCCGTCGGCGAGTTCCTGAGCAAGTTCCCGGGCTTCGCCGACCAGGCCGCGCTCGACACCAAGCTCGACGAAGTCCTCGACCGCCTCGTCGCCGAGGCGTCGGACGACAAGCAGACCTTCACCAACGACATCAAGCCGTGGTTCGACGGTGAGGTCGGCTTTGCCGTCGGCCCGCTGCCCGACGCCGCCGCGATCACCGATCCCGAATCCGCCGCCGCCGATAGCCGCGCGCTCGTGCTGCTCTCGGTCAAGGACGCGGCGCTCGCCGAGACCTGGTTCCAGGGCGTCATGACGGAATCCGGCGCCACCGGCACCACCGAGACCTATGACGGCGTCGAGCTCACGGTCTTCAGCGAGCCGAGCATGCCCGGCGCCAAGGCCGCCTTCGGCATCATCGACGGCAAGGTCGCGGTGGCCGGCGACCTCGCGTCCGTGCAGGCCGCGATCGATACCGACGGGACGAACGGTCTCGCGGGCGACCCGGCGTTCACGACCGCCTCCGATGCCATCGATGCCGACCACATCGGTTTCGTCTACGTCGATCTCCAGTCGATGATGAGCAGCGCGATGGCGCTCGCCCAGAAGGCCGCCGGCACCCCGCAAGTCAGCGAGTCCATGCTCGCGCTCGTCCCCGACTGGGTGGCCTCCGGCCTCCGGGTCGAAGGTGACGCGCTGTCCGTGGATGCCGTCATGCCCCACAACAGCACGGCCCCGGGGCCGGACAGCAATCACGCGAACGGCGTCGCGAACTGGGCGCCGCCGTCCACGATCGCGCTGGCCGCCGGCAACGACTACGGCGCCACGCTCCAGGAGATGATCGCCCTGTACAAGGACGATCCGAACCTCAAGGACGTCTTCGCCGGCATCGATCAGGCGTCGGGCATGCTCGGCGGGGTCGATGCCGCCATCGGCTGGATGGGCGATTCCGGCGTGGTCGTGAACCAGGACGGCACGGCGGTCGAGGGTGGTCTCGTGATCATCCCGACCGATGCGGCCGGCGCGACCCAGCTCATGACGACGCTCCGCAGCTTCGCGGCGCTCGGTGGCGCCACGGCCGGGATCACCGTCAAGGACGAGGACTACAACGGCACGACCATCACCATCATCGACCTTGGTTCCGCCCAGGATCTCGTCGGCCTGGCCGGCGCGATGAGCGGTGGCAACCTGCCGACCGATCCTTCGACCTTGCCACTGCCCGACGGCACCATCCAGCTCAGCTACGCCGTCACCGACGACGTCGTGGTCATCGGCAGCGGTCCCGACTTCGTCAAGAGCGTGCTGGACGCCGGGGCGGGTCAGTCCCTCGCCGACGAGGCCCGGTACAGCGACCTCGTCGCCCGGGTCGGCGCGGAGCACACGGGCGTCACGTTCGTGGACATCGCGGCCATCCGGGGAATGATCGAGGGCATGATGTCCTCCGCCAGCGCCGCGGAACGCGCCGAGTACGACGAATCCATCAAGCCGTTCCTGGCCCCGTTCGACGCCATGGCGGCGGCGAGCGCGGTCGGGACGGACCTCGACACGCAGAGCGTGATCGTCACCGTCAAGTAGCGCGGCTGCCGGGCACCCCAGACCCGGCCCGCACCCCCGAGCCCAGAGGAGGCACACAGCACCCATGGCAGTCCGCATCCGATTGACGCGCATCGGCGCGCACAAGCAGCCGGCGTACCGCGTCGTCGTCGCCGACGGGCGCAGCGCCCGCGACGGCCGTGCGCTCGAGACGCTCGGCCACTACAACCCGCGCAGCGAGCCGGTCGAGTTCGTGGTCGACGCCGACAAGGCAAAGACGTGGCTCGCGAAGGGCGCCCAGCCCTCCGACACCGTGGCCCGACTGTTCCGCCAGGCCGGCATCCTGCCGTCCGGCAAGTAGGAGCGCGACGATGGCAGCCAAGGACCTGGTCGAATACGTCGCGAAGTCGCTGGTCGACGATCCCGACGCCGTCAAGGTGGAGGTCGTCGAAGAGGACGGCGCCACCGTCATCGAGCTCCATGTCGCCGAAGACGACATGGGCAAGGTCATCGGGCGCAACGGCAGCGTGGCCAAGGCGCTCCGCACGCTCCTCAAGGTCACCGCGGCCCGCGATGGCGAAGCCGTCCAGCTCGAGATCGTCTGAGCGAGGCGTCGCCGGTGGCTGACGACGGCCACGACCTCGAGTCGGCGAACCAGCGGCTCGTGGTCGCCCTCGTACGGGGCGTCCACGGGCTTCACGGCGCCGTTCGCGTGGAGATCCTGACCGACCGACCCGAGAGCCGGTTCGTGCCGGGCGCCGTGCTGTACCGCGAAGGCACGGACCAGGCGCTCACGATCGCTTCGGCGGAGGCCGTCCAGGACGGACCGGGCTGGCGGGTGCGCTTCCACGAGATCACCTCGCGGGAGGGCGCGGACACCCTGCGCGAGGCCTACCTCGAGACGGAGGTCCGGCCCACGGCCGATCTGCGCCGCGGGGAGGTCTACTGGCACGAGGTCATCGGCTGCCACGTGACCGGCCTCGACGGCACCGACCTGGGGGTCGTCAAGGACATCTACCGCGTGGCCGAGAACGAGGTCTTCGTCGTGGCCGACGGCCCGTTCGGGTCGTTCGACCTGCCGGCGGTCCGGGCGTTCATCCGGATCTTCGCGCCGCGCCGCGGCGAGATCGTCATCGATGCGGACGCGCTCGACCTCCAGCCTCCCAAGGTCCGCCCGTCCGGCGAGGATCGACCGCGGGCGCCGCGCCGGACCTCCCGGAAGCGAAAGCCGACGGCGGAACCGACCGGCGACGCCTCAGCTGACGCATGACCCTCGAGATCGAGGTCCTGACGTTGTTCCCGGCGATGGTCGCCGGCCCGCTCGCGGAGAGCATCCCGGGACGCATCCAGGAACAAGGGCTTGCGACCATCCGCATCCACGACCTGCGCGAGTGGGGCCTGGGCCGGCATCGATCGGTGGATGACACGCCATACGGCGGTGGCGCCGGCATGATCATGCGGGTCGAGCCCGTCGTGGCGGCCATCGAGGCCGTGCGCCGTGTCGATTCGACGGTGATCCTGCTCGACCCGGCGGGCGAGATGTTCAGCCACGGTCGCGCAGCCGACCTTGCCGGTCGCGGCCACCTCGTGTTCGTGTGTCCGCGCTACGAAGGCGTCGACGACCGGATCCGCGCGTTCGTCGATCTGGAGCTCTCGATCGGGGACTACGTGGTCACCGGCGGGGAGTTGCCGGCCCTCGTCGTCATCGACGCGGTCATCCGCCTGCTGCCAGGCGCCATCGACGACCTCTCGACCGCCGAGGAGTCGTTCAGCGACGGGCTCCTCGAGTACCCGCAGTACACGCGACCCGCGTCGTTCCGCGGCCTCGACGTCCCGGAGATCCTGACCTCGGGCGATCACGGGGCGGTCGCCCGGTGGCGGCACGACCGGTCGCTGGAGCGGACCCGCGAACGTCGGCCGGACCTGCTGCCGCCAGCCGGGGCCGACTGACAGGCTGGGAGCCCGTGCTATACTCCGGCGCCGGTCGCGGGTTTCCGCGGCCCTTTCCGACATGACCGACTTGCAGCTTCGGCTGCCCACGATCGTTACAAGGAACCGCCGCGTGAACGTGCTCGACGAGATCGTCCAGGATCAGCTCCGCACCGACCTGCCGGAGCTCGCCACGGGTGACACCGTGAAGGTCTCCGCCAAGGTCGTCGAGGGGAACCGCGAGCGCATCCAGGTGTTCGAGGGGACCGTCATGCGCCTGCGTGGCGGTGGCATCACCCGTTCGATCACGGTGCGCCGCATCGCCTCCGGTGTCGGCGTGGAGCGGACCTTCAAGATCCATAGCCCGCGCATCGAGAAGATCGAGGTCGTCCGCCACGGCCAGGTCCGGCGCGCCCAGCTGTACTTCCTGCGCAAGCGCGTGGGCAAGGCGGCCACCCTGCGGGAGCGCCGCTCGAGCTAGCCGCGGCCCTCGCAGACCCTCGACCCCGCCGAGACCGGCGGGGTCGTTCAATTCCGGGGACCGGAACCTGCCACGTTCCGGATCGCGCCCGGCGGCGGTGCGGTGGAACATGACGTGTGCCGACCTGGCCTCGGGACGCGGCCAACGTGCCCCTCCGGCCTCCGCTGGCACATCGCTGGTTCCATCCGCCGCCCCGTGGCCTGGATCCGCCCTGCAAACGACGTCCCGGCCCGATGTCGGCACACCTGATGTTCCAGTCGGACGGCAGGTGCCTGGTGATGCGCCCCGGCGCCCACTCGCGCTACCCTTCCCGCGATGACCGTGATCGTCCCGACCCTCCGTTTCGAGCGCCGCCTGTGGAACGAGGGTCTGAGCCGAGTCGTCGGCGTGGACGAGGTCGGTGTCGCCCCCACCTGTGGCGCCGTCGTCGCGGCGGCCGTGATCATGAAGCCCGGTTGCCATCGGATCCCCGGCGTCCGTGACTCCAAGACCCTCTCGATGGCCCAGCGCGAGCGCCTTGCGCCGCTGATCCGCCAGCGCGCGGTCGCCATCGGGGTCGGCGCCGCATCGGTCCGGGAGATCGACCAACTCAACATCTATCACGCCACGCACCTCGCGATGCGCCGCGCGATCGCCCGGGTCGGTGGGCACGAGCACGTCATCGTCGACGGCAACCGGATCGCGGGCTTCGAGGCCCAGGTCGGGCCGTACACGAACGTGGTCGATGGCGACGCCAAGGTGTACTCGATCGCGTGCGCGTCGGTCGTCGCCAAGGTCGTGCGCGACCGGATGATGACGCGGCTGGCCGCGCGCTATCCGGGCTACGGCTGGGAGCGCAACCAGGGCTACGCCACGCTCGAGCACCGGATGGCGATCCGTGAACTCGGGCTCACGCCGTTCCATCGGCGCTCGTTCCTGGCGCTCCAGCGGACGCTGGCCGGCGACCAGCTCGAGCTTCGACCTGCTGGCCGATCCCGTCGGCCTCGCCCGCGACCCACGAGCTCCTCGAGCGCGAGCTCGTGCCGGTCATGAGCGACGACGCGGCCCTCGACGCGTTCGACCTCGCGACGCTCGACATCGTCGCCACCGGCCCGGGGATCGACCCCTCGGAGCCCGGTGCCTCGATCGAGGTGAGTGCCGGATAAGTCGGCGCGAACCGATGGTGCAGCGAGCGACGACCGTCGGATGAGCGCCGCCTGCGACCATCCGTCCGCATGGATGGCCCCGAACCGCTCCGTCGGGTGCGGACCACGGCCCAGCAGGCGGGTGATGCCGCCGAGGCGCTGGTCGCCGCGCATCTCGCGGACGCGGGTTGGACCATCCTGGCCCGGAACATCCATGTCGGCCGCCGTGAGCTCGATCTCGTGGCGGTCGACCCGGGTCCCCCACGCATGCTCGTCGTCGTCGAGGTCCGGTGGCGGTCGCGTCGCGACTTCGGCCTCCCCGAGGAGACCGTGGATCACCGAAAACGGACCCGAGTTCGCCAGGCAGCCTTCGCGTGGCTGGAGCGAGGCGATCACGACGTCCGCCATCTGCCGCTCCGTTTCGACCTCGTCGTGGTGGAACCGGGCAGCCGGGGAGGGGAGTCGCGGATCCGCCACTACCGTGCGGCGCTCTGAGTCAGCCCGTGGCGCGCCAGGCCTCGGCGCCCAGTGGGTATGCCTGACACTGGCGGGGCACCACGCCCCGCCAGTGCCGAGTCGCGGGAACCGACCGCTACGGCGCGGGCTCGATCACCATCGATCCGACGATCGCGTCGAGCTCGGCCACGTCGGCGGCCGTCGCATCCGGTGCGTGGCCGAAATCGAAGACGGCACGCCCCGATGGGGTCTGCGCGAGGTAGATGGGTGTGGGGGTGTACTGCCCCGTCGGATCCCCGCCGAAGGCGAGGTAGCCGGTGCCTGGGGCGGTCCAGATCCGCAGGATCTGCTCGTAGCACGTGGCGAGGTCCAAGCCTTCCGGGACAGAGACCTCGACGCGGGTAGCCTCGACGTCGCCGACCGTGACATCGACCGGTTCCGAGATATCCGAGTTCTGCTGCGCGCGGAGCGCCGCCAGAAGGTCATCGGTCGTCGGACCGGCACGAGGAGGGGTGACATCGTTCGCGCACGCATCCGGGTACACCGCGATGGCCGGATTGGCGAAGCTCACGGCGAGCTCACCTGGCTGGTCGCGATGCTTCCGGATGGACCCCTCCGAGATATCCCAACCCGCTGGCATCGTGATCAGGATCGAGCTGTCGGGGACGCGGTACGTTCCCGCCTGGATCTGGCCGGCGACCGGGAGCGCCGCCGCCGACGGCGCTGGCGTCGGGCTCGGCGACGGCGACGGCTGGGCGTTGCCGGGTCCGCTCCCGACGCTGGGAAGCAGACTGATGCCCAGGACCGCGACGACCACCACGGCCGCCGCGGCGATGAGGAGCTTGGCGTAGCCATTCATGTCAGCGAACCTCCACGCCGGCCACCAGGAGCGGCGCTGATGGGTCGTGTCCAGCCGGTCCAGCACCGCCCCCGCGACGCGGGAGGCGTCCTCGTGCCGGTCCAGGTGGAGCCACGATCGGATGGCGCGGTCGACATCCCGGTCGGAGGCGTTGAAATCACTCATCGCGCCACCTCCCGGGCGGTCGGCTGCGCGTCGTCGATGAGCGCCGAGCGCAGCTGCCGCGTCGCGTAATGCAATCTCGATCCGACCGTCCCGAGCGGCGCGCCGACGATATCGGCGACCCGATCGAGCGGCAGGTCCAGGTAGTGGTGCAGGACCACCACCGTCCGGTGGTTCATGGAAAGGCTCCGGAAGGCGCGTTCGAGCTGGTCTCGATCGACGACCGAGCTCAGGCCATCGACCACCATCGGCTCGTCGACCGATAGCAGTCGCAGGTTCGGCGCCCACCGGCGTGATCTCCGGCCCTCGGCGTAGCAGGCGCGCACGAGGAGCCGATATGACCAGGCCTCGAAGCGGGCCGGGTCACGCAACTGGGGAAGGTCCTGCCAGACGCTGAGCAGCGCCTGCTGCGTGGCGTCCTCGGCCAGTTCGATGTCGCTCAGGATCCGGTGCGACACCGCCAGGAACCGATCCGCGATGGCATAGACCAGTTCAGCGAATGCCTCCTGGTCGCCGCGTTGTGCACGGGTCACGAGATCGGTGTCCATGTCCCTTCCAAGATTTGCGGTGTCGGTTCAGACCGACCCTACAACCGGTATGGGACGCGGCGGCCCGGATCTTTTCATCGGGTCGTTTTCGGACCCTGTGCTACACTCCGCCGCGGCCCGGGACCGGTCTGACCGACCGAGCCGCCAGCACATCGTGAACCGCCCGCCCGGCAGGTCGCTGAGCGGAGCACACACGCGGATCGTCCCGGTCGGGGCGGTGCCGGACAGCCGTCCGGTCCCCGACGACGACATGGCGGACCGCGGAGGAAAGAACCGAACAGGAGGTCGCTCACCGTGCCGTCCGTTTCGATGCGGCAGCTGCTCGAGGCCGGGGTCCACTTCGGCCATCAGACCCGCCGCTGGAATCCCAAGATGAAGCCGTTCATCTTTGCCGAGCGCAATGGGATCCACATCATCGATCTCGCCCAGACCGTCCAGCGCCTGGACGTCGCCCTGGAGGCCGTCCGTGAGACGGTCGCCCGCGGCGACCAGGTCCTCTTCGTGGGGACCAAGAAGCAGGCCCAGGAGCCCGTCGTCACCGAGGCGACCCGCGCCAACATGCCATATGTCCAGAAGCGCTGGCTCGGCGGCATGCTGACCAACTTCACGACGATCAAGAAGCGCATCGGCCTGCTCGAGCAGCTCGAGGCTCGCCAGCAGGCGGGTGACTTCGAGCGCATGACCAAGAAGGAAGCCGCGAAGCTGACCGAGGAGATGGTCAAGCTCCAGGGCACCGTCGGCGGCATGCGCAAGATGAAGCGCCTCCCCGGGCTGGTCTTCATCGTCGACCCCCATCGCGAGCGGATCGCCGTGACCGAGGCCAACAAGCTGGAGATCCCGGTCGTCGGCACCGGCGACACGAACGTCGATCCCGACGAGCTCGACTACATCATCCCGGCCAACGACGACGCGATCCGCGCCATCCGACTGCTCTGCACCCTCGTTGCCGATGCGGCGATCGAGGGTGCCCGCGAGCGTTCGGCGCGCTCGGTCGAGCCCGAGGCGGTCGACACGACCCCGATCGTCCAGACCGGCGAGGAAGAAGAGGTCCCGGGGGCCTCCGATGAACTCGTCGCGGCCCTGGCCGGTGGCGCGGCGCTCACGTTCGAGCCCGATGCCGACGAGGACGACCTGCTGCCCGGCGACCGCGTCGCCCGAGCCGAGGCGGCCGTCGCCGAACCGGCCGAGGCCAGCCCGGAGGAGATCGCCGCCGAGCTCGCCCGCGAAGCGGCCGAGAAGGCCGAGGACACCGCGGGCTGACCTCGGGGACCCACCCCGGTCGGTCCCACGCACGACGCCTCGGCGGCGCCCTGGGCTGAAGGCCCGGATCCGTCGAGGCCAGCAGGCCGACCACCACCCGACCCCAACACGGGCGGACGCGATGCGCCCACCCCACAGCGAACGAACAGGAGCACCCACTCTCATGGCGGACATCTCGGCGGAGCTGGTCAAGGAACTGCGCGAACGGACCGGCGCCGGGTTCATGGATTGCAAGAAGGCGCTGACCGAGACGGACGGCGACCTCGACGCGGCGGTCACGCTGCTGCGCGAGAAGGGCCTGGCCGCCGCGGCCAAGAAGGCCGGTCGCGACGCGCGCGAAGGCCTCGTGTCCAGCTACATCCACACCGGTGGGCGCGTCGGCGTGCTCATCGAGGTCAACTGCGAGACCGACTTCGTCGCGCGCACCGACGAGTTCCAGAAGCTGGTCCGCGACCTTGCTGTCCAGGTCGCCGGCCTCTCCCCGCTGTACGTGGACCAGGCTCGGGTCCCCGCGGCGGACCTCGAGGCCAAGAAGGCCGAGCTCCTCGCCGACGAGGCGACCCAGAAGAAGCCCGAGGCGATCCGCCCGCAGATCGTCGAAGGTCAGCTCAAGAAGTGGTACAGCCAGGTCTGCCTGTACGACCAGCCGTTCCGCGACGAGGAGCGCAGCGTGAGCGACCTCATCAACGAGAAGATCGCCACCATCGGCGAGAACATCCGCGTCCGTCGCTTCACCCGCTACGCGCTCGGGGAGGAGCTGTGAGCGATCCGGCGGCCACCACGGTCGCCGGGGATCCGACGGTCGCAGTACCGGCGGATCCTCCTCAAGCTGTCCGGCGAGGCCCTGCTGGGCGACCGCCCGTACGGCGTCGACCCGGAGTTCTGCACGTTCATCGCCAAGCAGGTCCGTGAGGTCGTCCACCTGGGCGTCCAGGTCGGCATCGTGGTCGGTGGCGGCAACATCTTCCGGGGCATGGCGGCCGCGGCGCGCGGGATGGACCGCGCGACCGGCGACTACATCGGCATGCTTGCGACGGTCATGAACGGCCTCGCCCTCCAGGACGCCCTCGAGAAGGTCGGCGTCCCAACCCGGGTCATGACGGCCATCGCCATGAACGAGGTCGCCGAGCCGTACATCCGGCGCCGGGCGATCCGGCACCTGGAGAAGGGCCGGGTCACGATCTTCGTGGCCGGGACCGGCAACCCGTACTTCACGACCGATACGGCGGCCGCGCTGCGGGCCGTCGAGATCAACGCCGAAGTCCTGCTCAAGGCGACCAAGGTGGATGGCGTCTACGACGCCGATCCCGTGACGAACCCGACCGCGCAGCGCTACGCTGAACTCGGGTACGCGGACCTGCTCCGTGACCAGCTCAAGGTCATGGACGCCGCGGCGATCAGCCTGTGCATGGAGAACGACCTGCCGATCGTCGTCTTCGATCTCAATCGCCCGGACAACATCACGCGAGTCGCGGCCGGCGAGCCGGTCGGGACCCGCATCTCGAGCGCCGTCTCGGCGCCGATCCCAGCCGGAGGTGCGCCAGCATGAGCAGCGAGATCATCGCCGACGCTGACCACAAGATGGGGCGCGCCGTCGACGCGATGGAGCGCGATTTCCAGGGCATCCGCACCGGTCGCGCGTCCACCCAGCTCGTGGAACGGATCACGGTGGACTACTACGGCACCCAGACCCCGCTCAACCAGCTGGCCGGGATCAGCGTGCCGGAGCCCCACCAGATCGTGATCCAGCCGTGGGACCGGGGCGTCCTGGGCGCCATCGAGAAGGCGATCACCAAGAGCGACATCGGGCTCATGCCCAACGTCGATGGCACCGTCGTGCGCCTCAATATCCCGCCGCTGACCGAGGACCGTCGCAAGGACCTGGTCAAGGTCGTCCACAAGCGCATGGAAGAGGCGCGCGTGGAGATCCGCAACCTGCGTCGCGATGCCGCCGACCACCTCAAGAAGGAGGAGCGGGACGGCACGGTCGGGGCGGACGAATCGCATCGCCAGTTGGAGGTCCTCCAGAAGACCACCGACCGGCACATCGCCGAGGTGGACCGCAAGGGTTCCGCCAAGGAACAGGAGGTCCTCGAGGTCTAGTGGCTCGCACCCCGCTGGCCCGACCGACCGACGCCCCACCGTCGGCCCACGAGCCGGTGCCGTCGACCGGCGCCACCGTCGTCCCGGTCGCGACCCCGGTGGATCGCGCCGACGATGGCGCCACGACCCCGCCCGACGACCTGCCGCGCCATGTCGCGATCATCATGGACGGCAACCGGCGCTGGGCCCGCCAGCGCGACCTCCCCGAGCTCGACGGTCATGCCGCCGGCGTGGAGGCGATCCGCGAACTGCTCCGCCACGCGGTCCGGCGCGGCGTCCCCGTCCTGACCCTGTACGCATTCAGCCGCGAGAACTGGGCCCGCTCCGACGACGAAGTCACCGGCCTGTTCGGCCTGCTGGAGGCCGCGATCCGGAGCGAGACCGACGAGCTGCGACGCCAGGGTGTGCGCGTCCGTTTGCTCGGCCGCCTCGACGAGCTACCGTCCGAGACCCGCGCGTCGATCGGCGAGGCCATCGCCGCGACCGAGGAAGGGACCCGTCTCCTGCTCAACATCGCCTTCAACTACGCCGGACGGACGGAGCTCGTGGACGCGGTCCGCCGCATCGTCGCGAGCGGCATGTCCCCCGACGATATCGACGAGGCCGCGATCGGTACGGCGCTCTACACGGCCGGCCTGCCGGACCCGGACCTCGTCATCCGGACCGGTGGCGAGCAGCGGCTCTCCAACTTCCTGATCTGGCAATCCGCCTACGCGGAGTTCTACTTCTGCGAGACCCTGTGGCCAGACTTCGGGCCCGATGCCTTCGATGAGGCGCTCGGGGAGTTCGCCCGCCGGCAACGCCGGTTCGGGCGCTAGGCCGGGCCCGCCATGCGTCAGCGTGCCATCACCGCGGCCGTCCTCGTCCCGGTCCTGCTCGTCGTCCTCGCCCTGGGCGGCGTCGTCCTCGCCGCGGCCATCGCCATCGTCACCGTCCTCGCCGCGCGTGAGGTCTTCACGCTCCTGCGTTCGTCCGGACATCCGAACCTGCCGCTGCTGGGCACGGTGCTGGCGCTCCTGGTCGTCGTCGAGGCGACCTTCCCGGACGTGCTGGAGGGCAGCGGCCTGCTCCTGCTCGCCGTCGGGATCGTCTGCATCGCCGTCGCCTCATTCCCGATCCCCGATCCACGCGATGGCCTCGCGACCTGGATCGGCACGGTGTTCGGGGCGCTCTACGTCAGCCTGCTCGCGTTCGTCGTGCGCCTGGGTCACGCGGCGCCGGCCGTCCCGAGCGACGCCCCGCTGGGCTTCCTCGGCGCGGAGCGCGGCTGGATCCTGCTGTTGATCCTTGCGGTGTGGTCGTACGACACCGGCGCCTATCTCGTGGGCAAGCAGTTCGGACGCGAGAAGTTCCTGACCCACATCTCCCCTTCGAAGACGTATGCCGGCCTCATCGGTGGCGTCGTGGCGACCACGGTCGTGGTCGCGCTCTTCCTATGGGGATTGGGCCAGAACCCGCTGCATGCGCTCGCGCTCGGGCCGTTGGCCGCCCTGTCCGCCCAGGCCGGCGACCTCGCCGAATCCATGCTCAAGCGCGCGGCGGGCGCCAAGGACTCGAGCGACCTCATCCCCGGGCACGGCGGGATGCTGGACCGCGTGGACTCGTTCCTCTTCGCGGCTCCGATCGTGACCCTGTATGTCGTCGCCATCCTCGGCTGAGCCGCGCGGCGTCGCGCTGCTGGGATCCACCGGGTCCATCGGACGCCAGACGGTCCATGTCCTGGCCGCTCACCCCGACCTGTTCCGCGTCGTGGCCCTCGCGACGGGACGCAACGGCGAGCTGCTGGCCGAGCAGGCCGCCCGGCTTGGGGATCCGATCACGGCGCTGGGCGCCTCGGACGAGGGTCTCGTCGAGCTCGTGACCCGCGACGACGTCGACCTCGTCGTCATCGGAACAGGCGGCGTCGTGAGCCTGCGCTCGGTGCTGGCCGCGCTCGGCGCCGGCAAGGTCGTCGCGACGGCCAACAAGGAGACACTCGTCGCGGGGGGTCACCTCGTGATGCCGGAAGCACGCCGGCTGGCCGCCACGACCGCCGCCACGAACCCGACCGACCCGTTCGCGAGCCCGCTCGCCTGGTTGCGCCCCATCGATTCGGAGCACTCGGCCATCTGGCAATGCCTCGTCGGCGAATCCATGGCGACGGTCGCGGCGCTCGTGCTCACCGCATCGGGTGGTCCGTTCCTGGATGCCACGGCTGACGAGATCGCCACGGTCACGCCGGAACAGGCCCTCAAGCACCCCACCTGGACGATGGGCGCGAAGATCACCATCGACTCCGCCACGCTCGCCAACAAGGGCCTGGAGGTCATCGAGGCGCACTGGCTGTACGATGTCGACTACGACGCCATCGAGGTCGTCATCCACCCGCAGAGCGTCGTCCATTCCGCCGTCCGCTTCGTCGACGGCTCCCTCAAGGCCCAGCTGGGCACCCCGGATATGCGACTCCCGATCCAATACGCCATGACCTATCCCGACCGCCGGCCGTCACCGGCCGCCGCCCCCGATCTCATCGCCGCGGCGCGCCTCGACTTCCGCGCGCCCGACGAGACCCGGTTCCCGGCGTTGCGCATCGCCCGCGAGGCCGGCCGCCATGGTCCACGCGCCTCGGCGGCCTTGATCGCCGCCGACGACGTCGCGGTGGCACGGTTCCTCGACGGCACGCTCGACTTCCCGGGCATCGCCCGTCTGCTCGAGGCGGCCGTGGAGCGCTTCGGCGGTGGGAGTGACGATCCAGGTCCGGGCCTGGACGACCTCGTCGCGCTCGATGCCGAGGTCCGGGCCACGTTCGCGACCGGCACGTTCGGGGGATACGCATGACCGGGTTCTTCCAGTCGATCATCACGATCGTCCTGTTCATCTTCATCCTGGGCGCGCTCGTGGTCATCCACGAGCTCGGGCACTTCCTGACCGCTCGGCTCGCGAACGTCCGCGTGCTGGAGTTCGGGGTCGGCTTCCCGCCCCGCGCGAAGGTCCTGCGCAACAAGGGCGAGACCCTCTACACGCTCAACTGGCTGCCGATCGGCGGGTTCGTGAAGCTCGAGGGCGAGGACGGCGACGGAGCGGATGATCCGCGGTCGTTCGCGGCCCAGCGCTGGCTGACCAAGATGGTCATCCTCTTCGCGGGCGTCGCGATGAACATCCTGCTCGCGTTCGTGATCTTCACCGCGATCGCGTTCATGGGCGACCCCACGCTCGGGGTCAAGATCGGTACGGTCCAGCCGGGGTCGCCGGCCGCGGCGGCCGGCCTCGTCGCGGGCGATACGCTCGTGAGCATCGAGGGTGGCTACTTCAGCGCGTTCGATGACGAGCATCTGGTGGATGTCCTGCAGACGCACGCCGGCGAGACCATCCAGATCGGTGTGGAGCGGGCGGACGGGACGGCCACGACCGTCACGGCCACGCTTCGTGATCAGGCCGCCATCGACCGCAAGGAGGGCGCCCTCGGGGTCGCGAACATGTCCGGGGTCACGACCGGTGTCACCATCGACTACCCGCCGGGCGAGGCGGTCCGGATCGGGGCGCAACGCACGGTAGACGCCCTCGGACTGATCGTGACGGGCCTCGCGAGCCTCGTTGCGTCGGTCGTCGAGGACCCGACCCAGGCGCCGCCGGTCGCGGGTCCGGTCGGCATCGCCACCCAGATCGGTGACGTGTTCTGGCAGCTCGGTCCGGTCTTCACGCTCTACGTCGCGGCGATCCTGTCGGCCAATCTCGCGGTGGTGAACATCCTCCCGTTCCCGCCGCTCGATGGCGGCCGGATGCTGATGATCACGCTCAAGCGCCTGTTCGGCGCCCGGATCAGCCTGCGCGCCGAGCAGCTGACCTACATGGTCGGGTTCGTATTCCTGTTCGCCTTCCTGATCTGGGTCACCGGGTTCGACATCGTGCGCGGCCTCTCCGGCGGCACGTAACCCGCCCATGGCCTCGCCAGACCAGCTCCGGCCTCGCCGCCGGCCGTCCGTGTCGGTGGATGTGGGCGGCGTGCTCGTGGGGAGCGCCCACCCCGTCGTCGTCCAGTCGATGACGAACACGGACACCGCCGACGCCGATTCGACGGCGATCCAGGTCGCCCGGCTCGCCCACGCGGGCTCCCAGCTCGTACGGGTCACGGTCAACACCGAGGAGGCGGCCGCTGCCGTGCCGGAGATGGTCCGCAAGGTGCGCGGCCTGGGCGTGGACGTGCCGATCGTCGGGGACTTCCACTACAACGGCCACAAGCTCCTGACCGAGTATCCGGAGGCCGCCGCGGCACTCGCGAAGTACCGGATCAACCCGGGCAACGTCGGGGCCAAACGGCACGACGAGCACTTCGCGACGATCGTCAAGGTCGCCATCGACAACGACAAGCCCGTCCGGATCGGCGTCAACTGGGGCTCCCTGGACCAGGCGATCCTGACCGAGCTCATGGACGCCAACGCCGCCCTGTCGGCCCCGCGCGACGCTCGCGACGTGATGATCGAGGCCATGCTCCAGTCGGCGCTGCGATCGGCGGACCTCGCCGAGGAGACCGGTCTGGGTCACGACCGGATCATCATCAGCGCCAAGGTGAGCGGCGTCCGCGACCTGGTCGACGTCTATCGGCTGCTCGCCGCGCGCTGCGACTACCCGTTGCACCTGGGCCTCACCGAGGCGGGGATGGGGGACAAGGGCGTCATCGCCTCCACGGCGGGGTTGGCGATCCTGCTCAACGAGGGCATCGGCGACACGATCCGGGTATCCCTGACCCCGGAGCCCGGCGCGCCGCGCGAGCGCGAGGTGGAGATCGCCCAGCAGGTCCTCCAGTCGATGGGGTTGCGCTCGTTCCTGCCGCAGGTCTCGGCCTGCCCCGGCTGTGGCCGGACGACCAGCACGTTCTTCCAGGAGATGGCCCAGCAGATCCAGACGTACCTCAAGGACCAGATGCCGATCTGGCGCGAGACCCATCCGGGCGCCGAGGAGCTGCGCGTCGCGGTCATGGGCTGTGTCGTCAACGGCCCGGGCGAATCCAAGCACGCGGACATCGGCATCTCCCTGCCGGGCACCTTCGAGGAGCCGGTGGCTCCGGTCTTCATCGACGGCAAGCTCGACCGGACGCTGCGGGGCGACGGTCTGGTCGCCGAATTCATCGGGATCCTCGAGGACTACGTCGCCCACCGCTACCCGACGCCGGCCGTCCCCGCCTAGTCCACCAGCACCCGGAGCGCCTTCGGCGAGCGGTATTCGTGGCCGCGATAGACGGTCTCGTGGTCGGGATCCAGCCGCAGGGCAGGGAAGCGCTCGAGCAGCATCGAGATCGCGATCCGGAGCTGGACCTTCGCGAAGTGGTGGCCGATGCAGTAGTGCGGCCCGGTCGCGAATGACAGGTGCGCCTGCCGAGGCCGGGCGATATCGAACACGTCCGCGGTGGGGCCCCAGACGGCCTCGTCGCGATTGGCCGACGACACGACGAGGATCGCCCGCGCTTCGGGTGGGAATGCCATACCGGACAGGGTCGTGCCGGGTGCCACGCCGCGCAGCAGGTTCCCGATCGGTGCGGTCCAACGCAGCCCTTCCTCGACCGCGACCGGGACGAGCGACGCGTCGGCGCGAACCGCCGCCAGCTGGTCGGGGTGGCGGAGCAGGCAGTGCGCGATCGTCGCGCCGCCATGGGCCGGTTCCTGCAAACCGCCCAGAAGCACGAGCTTGAAGGACGGCATCGCGAACGCGAGTCGGTCGTCGAGGGGACCGTCCGTCGCCCCGACGAGATCGGAGATCAGATCGTCGGCGGGGGTCGCCAGGCGCTCCGCGAAGCGCGGGATGCACACGGCATCGATGTCGTTCGATACCGCGTCGCAGGCCGCGGTCTTGGCCGGGTCGTCCTCGTAGTTGGAGACCCCGGCGGCCAGGCCGGCGAACCAGTCGATGAGGGTCGGCGCGTCCACCAGGTCGGCGATGCCCATCGCGTGGGCGAGTGACAGGACCGAGACGGGCTCGAAGTAGTCGGCGAGGAGCTCGGCGAGCTCCCGCGCGTTCGATCGCGTCGAGCCGCTCGCGGCAGAGCCGCTCGACGATCTCGGGCATGCGCGCCTCGACGGTCCGCGGGCGCAGGGTGGGATCGAACGGACGTCGGCGCCGCTTGGCCGGATCACCGTCCGTGGTCATCATCGAGACGCCGCCCAGGGCCCGGTCCGTCGGGGAGTGCTCGACGTGTGCCGGGAACGCGGCGGGGTCCATGCAGGCGGCCTCGACGTCGGCCCACCGGGTGATCATCCAGACGTCCAGGCACGGCAGGTAGGCGACGGGCGCGTCCGCCCGCAGGGCCGCGTAGATCGGGTACGGGTCGCGCTCCAGTGCCTCGACCGTCACGCCGTCGAGGTCGATCACACCTCGACCTCCACCCGACCGTCGGCGATCCGGACGGAGAATGTGGCGATCGGGACGACGGCCGGCGGGCGCACGACCGCCCCGGTCCGGAGGTCGAACTCGGAGCCGTGGCAATCGCAGATCACGTGCCCGCCCGTCGATCGCGCCATCCTCCGAGAACGCGCAGCCGGCGTGGCTGCAGCGATCCTCGACGGCATACCAGCGTCCCTCGACCAACGCAAGGACGAGGGTCATCCCCGCCACCTCGACGGGCCATGGGCGACCGCGGTCGGCGGCGTCGGGTGGCAGGGTCGTCGGGTGCCAGGGCATGATGGCCCGAGCCTAGCATCGGGCCGGGTCGCAGCGTCGGAGGGGGCCGGCGCCGGTTGGCCGTCCACCCCTCCGGGTGTATACTCCCCACAACTGAACGGCCGCTCCGTGACGTGGGTGACCCCCACGTTTCTTTTTGAGCGGCGGTTCGTCGACCGTTGGACACTGGATGGAGGCGATCATGAGTCGAGACTTCGTGGGCGCCCTCCTGCAGCTCAACGCCGAGAAGCAGGTCTCACGCGAGCAGCTGATCGGAGCCGTCGAGGACGGGATCCAGTCCGCTTACCGGCGGGTCGCCGGTGACGAGGACATCCACGTCCGCATCGACGCCGAGTCCGGTCGCATCCGCGTGTTTCGCGCCCGCCTGGTCGTCGACGAGATCGAGGACGAGCTGACCCAGATCACGGTCGATGAGGCGCGGACCCACGATCCCGAGGCGAAGGTCGGCGACCTCGTGGAGACCGAGCAGCTCGATGGCGATGTCTTCGGCCGGATCGGCGCCCAGACCGCCAAGCAGATCGTCCTCCAGCGCATCCGCGAAGTGGAGCGCGACCAGGTCTTCGACCAGTTCGCGAACCGCGAGGGCGAGCTCATCACGGGCACCGTCAACCGGGTCGAGCCGCGCGCGATCATCCTCGATGTCGGCAAGAACGTGGAGGCCATCCTCGCAACGACGGAGCAGAGCTCGCTGGAGCACTACCGGATCGGGCAGAACGTCAAGGCGTTCGTGCTGGAGGTCCGTCGCTCCGTCCGCGGTCCGCAGATCTTCGTGAGCCGGACGCACAAGGGCTTCCTCCGCCGCCTGTTCGAGCTGGAGGTGCCGGAGATCCACAGCGGCACGGTCGAGATCAAGGCCATCGCCCGCGAGGCCGGCAGCCGATCCAAGGTCGCCGTCTCGTCGCGCCAGGAGGGGCTCGATCCGGTCGGGGCGACCGTCGGCCAGCGCGGCGCTCGCGTCCAGGCCGTGGTCGCCGAGCTCGCCGGCGAGAAGATCGACGTCATCCCATGGAGCGACGACCCCGGTGTCTTCGTGGCCAACGCGCTGAGCCCAGCCCAGGTGATCTCCGTCGACATCGATGAGGAACACCGCATCGCCAGCGTCACCGTCCCCGAGCGGATGCTCTCGCTGGCCATCGGCCGGGAGGGGCAGAACG
This sequence comes from uncultured Chloroflexia bacterium, assembly GCA_963724635.1. GTDB lineage: Bacteria > Chloroflexota > Limnocylindria > Limnocylindrales > CSP1-4 > SPCO01. Next base: position 119,580 of record CAVRVI010000007.1, on the reverse strand, counting down.
CCCGACTCGCGGCGCGCCTGACCGGCTGGCGGATCGACATCCGCAGCGACGTGTCCGTCGCGGAGGCCAAGGCCGCCGCGGAGCCGGAAGCGGGCGAAGCCGAGCCCGAGGCCACAGCAGTGGTCGCCGCCGAAGCCGCTGCCGCCGAGGCACCGGCCGCCGCCGAGACGGCCGCGGCGCCGGTCGAAGCACCCGCCGTCAAGCCCAAGCGCGTCACCAAGAAGGCGGCCGCCGAGGCTGCCGCTGCCGAAGCCGCAGCAGCGGCGCCGGCCGTCGAGTCGGTTGCCGCCCCGGTCGAAGCCCCCGCCGCCAAGCCGAAGCGCATCACCAAGAAGGCGGCCGCGGCCGCCGAGGCCGAGAAGGTCGCCGCCGTCACCGAAGAGGTGGCGTCGTAGCCGCGGCTGCCCATGCGGCGACCGGGCGGGACGCGCAGGCGCCCCGTGTGCCGACGCGCACCTGCGTGGCGTGCCGGACCGCCAGACCCAAGCGAGACCTCGTCCGGATCGTCCGGACGCCGGATGGCCGGATCGTCCTCGACGACACCGGCCGGCTGGCTGGTCGCGGCGCCTACGTGTGCCGGACGGCCAGCTGCCTGACCATCGCCAATACCAGGAGCGCCCTGAGTCGGGCGCTCGAGACCCCCGTTCCGACGGCGCTCCTCGCGAGCATCCCCCTCGGGCCGGATACGAACCACGACATCATCGAAGGAGGAGCCCGTGGCCAGGAGTAGGAGCGGCACCCGCGGCCGTCGCGGGCCCCGCAAGCCGCCGCGTCGCGACGGCGCATTCGGCGCCCAGGTGCAGACGATCGACCCGCGCGAGCGTGGCGCGATCGAGCTGCCCGGCACGATCACCGTCAAGGAACTCGCGGATCTGCTGGCGGTCAACGTCGCCGACATCATCCGTGAGCTCATCAAGAGCGGGATCTTCGCGACCATCAACCAGCTGATCGACCGCGACACCGCGTCCCTCGTCGCGTCCGAGCTCGGCTACGAAGTGGCCGAGACCATCGCGGCCTCGCCGGGTGGCGGCGTCGCCGATGGCGAGGCGGAGAGCCCCGCTGCCGAGGCGACGAAGGAGGTCCTCTACGAGGAGGACGACTCCGCCAAGCTGCAGCCGCGCGCGCCGATCGTGACCGTCATGGGCCACGTCGACCACGGCAAGACGAGCCTGCTCGACGCCCTGCGCTCCACCGAGGTCGCGGCCGGCGAGCGTGGTGGCATCACCCAGCACATCGGCGCGAGCGAGGTCGAGCGCGACGGCAAGCGGGTCGTCTTCCTCGACACGCCGGGTCACGAGGCGTTCACCGCCATGCGTGCCCGTGGCGCGCGCGTCACGGACATCGCGATCATCGTCGTCGCGGCCGACGACGGCGTCATGCCCCAGACCCTGGAAGCCATCGCCCACGCGAAGGCGGCCAAGGTCCCGATCATCATCGCGCTCAACAAGATCGACAAGCCCGATGCGGACCCGACCCGGGTCAAGACCGAGCTGACCGAAGCCGGCATCGTCATCGAGGAGTACGGCGGCGACGTGCCGCTCGTCGCGGTCTCCGCCAAGAGCCGGGTCGGCCTCGATGAGCTGATCGAGATGATCCTGCTCGTCGCGGACCTCCAGGAGCTCAAGGCGAACCCGGACCGCGACGCCATCGGCACGATCGTCGAGGCGCAGCTGGACAAGAACCGGGGCCCGGTGGCCACCGCGCTCGTCCAGACCGGCACCCTCAAGGTCGGCGACATCATCGTGGTCGGCGAGACCTTCGGGCGCGTCCGCGCGCTGGAGAACGACCGCGGCAAGCGCGTCAAGCAGGTCGGGCCCGTCGAGTGCCGTCGTGGTCCTCGGCCTGTCCGACGTGCCCGAGGCCGGCGACATCCTGCGCGTCGTGGCCGACGACAAGGCCGCTCGTGCCAGCGTGGAGCTGCGCAAGGCCGAGACCGCCGCCAAGAGTGGCGACGGGAGCGGTCGGGCGACGCTCGAGGACCTCTACCGTCAGATCCAGGCCGGCCAGGCCAAGGAGCTGCGGATCATCCTCAAGGCGGACGTGTCCGGTTCGCTGGGTGCCATCACCCACGCCCTGGAGCAGCTGGACCAGGACGAGGTCCGGATCAACATCCTCCACGAGGCGGCGGGCGACATCACGGACAACGACATCATGCTCGCGACCGCGTCGGACGCGATCGTCGTGGGCTTCAGCACGAAGATCACCGACACCGCTCGTCGCGCCGCCGAGGCCGAAGGGGTCGACGTCCGCCTCTACGACATCATCTACAAGCTGACCGACGACATCGAGGCGGCCCTCAGCGGCCTGCTCGAGCCGGAGATCGTCGAGGTCGTGGAAGGTCGCGCCGAGGTCCGCCAGGTCATCCGCGTCGGCAAGAACACGGTCATCGCCGGCTCGTATGTCACCGATGGGCGCATCGTCCGCGGTGGCGCGCGCATCTGGCGTGGCGGTCGGATCATCGCGACGGACCGGATCGAGTCGCTGCGCCGCTTCCGCGACGACGTGCGCGAGGTCCAGACCAACTACGAGTGCGGCATCGGACTCGCCAACTTCCACGACCTGGAAGAGGGCGACGTCATCGAATGCTTCGTCTCGCAGACGGTGTCGCGCGTCGTCAGCGCCTAGCCCCGATGTCCGGACGGCCGTGCGGCCCGGCGGCCGGGCCATGAGCCAGCGGACGGATCGCGTCGACCAACTCCTCCGGGAGGAGATCGGCGCGATCATCACGAGGGACGTCGCAGATCCGCGTGTCGGGTTCGCGACGATCACCCGTGTCGAAACCACGTCCGATCTGCGTCATGCGAAGGTCTGGGTGAGCGTCATCGGGCAGCCTTCCGAACGGACCGCGACGATCGCGGCCCTGGGCCGGGCGATGCCGTTCATCCGGCACGAGCTCGGCAAGTCGCTGCGGATCCGGCGCATCCCGGACCTGCACGTCCATCTCGATGACACCGCCGAGCGCGGCACGCGCGTGCTCCAGCTCCTCAACGAGCTGGAGGCGGGCGCCTCGGTGGACGGGGACCTGCCGCTCGGGGAGACGCTCCCGACGCCCGTCCCACGCCTGCATCACGAGGGCGACTCCCTCGTCGAACCGCCGTCGGCGGTCATCCCGCCGAAGCCTCGGGCGAAGCGCCGGCGCGGCGACACCCGCAAGCACAAGTGACGGTCGACCTGGAGCCGTTCCTGGCGGCCGTCCCGGACGCGGTCGTGGAGCGCCTGCGCGGCGCGCGTCGCGTACTCGCCGTCAGCCACGAGAATCCGGACGCCGACACGCTCGGCGCGTCGCTCGGCATCGTCAGCATCCTGGAGTCGCTGGGCGGGGCGGCCGACCCCGTCTGCACGGATCCCGTACCGCCGCTCTACGACTTCCTGCCGGGCGTCGAACGCGTCCGCACGGACCCCGATCCCAACGTCGATTACGACCTGCTCGTGATCGTGGACTGCGGCAGCCTTGAGCGCGTGGGGGCCGTTGGCATGCGCCATTCGGACCTGTTCGCGCGGCTGCCGCGCGTCGTCATCGACCATCACGCCTCCAACGACGCTGCCGGCGCCGCCGACTGGATCGATCCGGGAGCTGCTGCCACGTGCGAGATGGTCGCCCTGGTCGCTGGCCGTCTGGGGATCGGCTACGAAGGGGAGCGGGGGGTAGACCTCGCGACCGCACTGATGGCCGGGATCGTCATGGACACGGCCACCTTCGCGCATCCGAACGCCACCCCACGGACGCTGGCGGTGTCGGCCGCGCTGGTCCACGCCGGGGCGCCGTTGTCGGACATCTCGCGGCGGCTCTACCGTTCCAAGCCGGAGGTCCAGCTGCGGCTGTTCGGCCGCGTCCTCGACCGCCTCGAGAGCGCGGACGACGGCCGCGTCGTGTGGTCCACGCTGCTGGATTCGGATCTCTCCGCGACCGGCACGCTGCCGGCCCACTCGGAGGGGATCATCGACCTGCTCGCCCAGGCGGACGACGCCGAGGTCTCGATCCTGTTCAAGGAAGCCGGTCCTGCGACACGGATCAGCGTCCGGACCAAGCCCGGCGGGGTGGACGCAACCGTGTTGACCGGCGCCTTCGGTGGCGGTGGCCACGCCCGCGCCGCCGGCGCTACCGTTGACCGTCCCGTGGCGGAAGCGCGCCCACTCGTCCTCGCGGAAGCCCAGCGCCTCGCGGCCGCGGTCGTCCGCGATGGGACGACCTGACATGGCTCATGCCTCGTTGGGTCCCGGCCTCGACGGCATCCTTATCGTCGACAAGCCGATCGGGCCGACGTCGCACGACATCGTCGGACTGGTCCGGCGACTTGCCGCGACCAAGCGCGTCGGTCATGGCGGGACGCTGGACCCATTCGCCTCGGGCGTGCTGCCGGTCTTTCTTGGCAAGGCGACCCGGGTCGTGGAGTTCCACCTCACGGACCGCAAGGCGTACCGGGCCACGGTCTGCTTCGGTGCCTGGTCCACGACCGACGACCTCGAGGGCGAGATGACGCCCGCTGAGGGACCCGCGCCGACCCGCGCGGACCTCGAGGCGGCCCTGCCGGCGTTCACCGGCCCGATCCAGCAGCGGCCGCCGGCCTACTCCGCGATCAAGATCGCCGGCCGCCGGGCGTACGCGATGGCGCGCGCGGGCGAGTCTGTCGAGCTCCCGGAGCGTGCGGTCACGATCCATGCCCTCGAGCTCGTGTCGTGGGACGACAGCGAGCCCGATCGACCGATCGCGATCCTCGACGTGACCTGCTCGGCCGGCACCTACATCCGCGCGCTGGCCCGCGACCTCGGCGAGCGGCTGGGCGGCGCGGCATACCTGGGCGCCCTCCGGCGCACCGGCGCGGGCACGTTCACGGAGGCTCAGGCGATCCCGCTCGACGACGTCCGTGCGGCCGCTGCCGGTGGTCCCGAGGGTCTCGTCCCGCTCCTCCACCCGCTCGACGAGGGTCTGGACCGTTTCCCGTCCGTCGAGTTGACCACCGCCGAGATCGCGGCCGTCGCCCGGGGACAGTTCGTGCGGCCGGCGGCCGGGTTCACCGTTGGTGCCGAGCGGTATCGCCTCGTCGCGCCCAGCGGCGCGCTTGCCGCCATCGCGACCGACGCCGGCACCGGGCGCCTGGCGCCAGACAAGGTGCTGGTGTCCGCGGAGGCGGTGGCCTGATGGACGTCGTCGCCGGAGTTGATGGCCTGCGCTCCGAACACGGGCCCGTCTTCGCGGTCGTCGGCGTCTTCGACGGACTGCATCGGGGGCATCTCTACCTGCTGGATCACCTGGAGCGCGAGGCACAGGCGCGTTCCGCCCGGGCGACCGTGATCACATTCGACCATCACCCGGACCAGGTCATCACCGGGACGGCACCGCCGTTGCTCATGGATCCCCTGGAGCGCCTGGAACGCCTGGACGCGGCCGGCGTGGACGTGACCGTCGTCCAGCATTTCGACGAGGCCGTGCGCCACACCACGTTTGACGCGTTCGTGGAGCGGATCCGTTCGCATGCGGGGCTCGCCGGTCTGCTCATGACCCCGGATGCCGCCTTCGGGTACGAGCGGCGCGGGACCCCCGAGACGCTGGCCGCGCTGGGCGCGCGCGACGGGTTCGAGGTCGTGGTCGTGCCGCCGTTCACCCTTGATGGTCGGTCCGTGCGCAGCTCCGACGTTCGGGCGGCGATCGTGGCCGGTGACCTCGCAGCGGCGGCCTCGCTCCTTGGTCGCGATGTATCGATCTGTGCCCAGGCGGCGCCCGTCGTGGACGGCGTCGGAACGCCGCTCGGGTTCGCCTGGCCGATGGCCCTGCCGCCCGACGGCGAGCTACCCGTGCCTGGTCGAAGAGCAGGCCGCGACGGTCAGGATCCAGGATGGATCGATCCTCCTGGAGGGGGTCCGGGTCGCCCCGGGTCGGGTACGTCTGGCCCTGCGTTCCTGACCCACGCCTCGTGCTACCTTCTCGTGCATGGACCGTCGAGTCGACCTCGCCCAGCTGAACGTCGGGCGGCTGCTCGCCCCCGTGACGTCCCCCGAGATCGCGGGGTTCGTGGCCGAGCTCGAGCCCGTCAACGCGATCGCGGACCGGGCCCCCGGCTTCATCTGGCGGCTGCAGACCGACGCCGGCGACGCCACCTCCATCCGCCCGACCGAGGACGACCTGTTCCTCATCAACATGAGCGTCTGGACGTCCATCGAAGCGCTGCGCGCGTTCACCTACGAAACGGCCCACGTCGAGGTGCTCCGGCGACGCCGCGAATGGTTCGAGCGGCTTGCCACAGCGCACACGGTGCTGTGGTGGGTCGAAGCTGGCCACCGGCCCACCATCGAGGAGGCGCTCGACCGCCTGGAGCGGCTGCGCCGGGACGGGCCGACGCCCGTTGCGTTCACGTTTCGGACGCCATTCGAGCCCGAGGCGCCGGAGCCGGGTCAGCCGCTCGTGGACGCCGAGTTCTGCTGGCCGGAGCCGGTGACGGCCTGACCGAGTGGCCGCGCCCTACAGGCCGGGCTGCCAGAGCGGTTCGGCGACGCCGCGTTCGTGGTTCTCGTAGCGCGCCATCACGAAGAGCGCGTCGGACAGGCGGTTCAGGTAGGGGAGCACCAGCTCCCCGATCGGCTCCTCGTGGGAGAGCGAGATGGCCTCGCGCTCGGCGCGGCGGCAGACTGTGCGGGCCACGTGGAGCTGGGCCGCGCCGGGCGATCCACCGGGGAGCAGGAAGTTCGTGAGGGGCCCCACCACCCCGTTCAACTCGTCGATGAGCCCCTCGAGGTGCTCGACATGCCTGGGCTGGACGGTCGGGATCGGCCCCGCGACGCTCGTCATCCTCCGGCCAGCACAGGTCCGACCCGAGGTCGAACAACTCGTTCTGGATCCGGGCCAGCTCGGTCGCGAGGCGGTCGGTGAGGCCCAGCGCCAGGGCCACCCCGATCGAGGAGTTGAGCTCGTCGACCGTGCCGTAGGCGACGACCCGGGCCGAGTCCTTGGCGACCCGCCGGCCGCCGCCCAGTCCGGTCATGCCGGTGTCCCCGGTCTTGGTGTAGATCCTGGTCAGTCGAGGCATCGTGCGGTCAGGGTACGCGCCCGGGGCAGGGGCGTGCGCGACGCGACGAGTGATGCCGTTTGACCGACTCGCGCTCTGGCCCGTATCATTCGTCGGTCATAGATGGAAGACATCACGTAGAACGTCGTGTTCGGAGGAACGAGTGCCGCTCGCGCGGGAACAGAAGCAGGAGATCATCACCGGGTTTGCCACCAAGGACGGTGACACCGGTTCGCCCGAAGTCCAGATCGCGCTCCTGACGGAGCGGATCAAGGAGCTGACGGGACATCTTCGGAGCTTTCCCAAGGACAATCATTCGCGCCGCGGCCTCCTCAAGCTCGTCGGCCAGCGCCGCCGCCTTCTCGCCTATCTGATGAAGAAGGACAGCGCGCGCTACCGGACCGTCATCGGACGGCTCGGGCTTCGCCGCTAACGCCGCTCCGCTGAAGACCTCGGGCAGGACCCGGGGTCTCTCGGTATCCGGCGCCTAGCCCAGCGCGGTCAGGCTGACCCGCCCGCGGGTCGTCACCTCCTCCACGTACAAGGAGGAACCATTCCCTTGTCTCAGACATTCGAGACACAGATCGGTGGTCGCACGCTGACCATCGAGACCGGCAAGCTCGCCCGCCTGGCGGGTGGCGCGGTCACCGTTCGCTTCGGCGACACCCTGGTGCTCGGCACCGCCAACCGGTCCGATCCCCGACCGGGCCTCGACTTCTTCCCCCTCACGGTGGAGTTCGAGGAGCGCATGTACGCCGCGGGCAAGATCCCGGGCGGTTTCATCAAGCGCGAAGCGCGCGCGTCGGAGGCGGCGACCCTGGCCGCCCGCCTGACCGACCGCCCGATCCGCCCCCTGTTCCCCGAGGGCTACAAGGACGACATCCAGCTCGTCATCACGGTCCTTTCGACGGACCAGGAGAACGAGCCCGACGTCCTGGGTACCGTCGCGGCCTCGGCCGCGCTGACGATCAGCGAGATCCCGTTCAACGGTCCCGTCGGCGCCGTGCGCGTCGGTCGCATCAACGGGGAGTTCGTGGTCAACCCGACGTTCAGCGAACTCGCTGACTCGGAGCTGGACCTCATCGTCTCGGGCACCCGCGACGCGATCATGATGGTCGAGGCGGGGGCCAAGCTCCTGCCGGAAGACGTCATGGCCGAGGCGATCCTGTTCGGCCACCGCGCCCTGCAGCCGCTCATCGACATCCAGCTCGAGCTCCAGAAGGCCGTCGGCAAGGCCAAGAGCACGCCGTTCCTCGAGGCCGGCACCGGCTCGGTCCTCGAATTCGCCAAGGCCGTCGACGGCGGTGACGAATTCGTCATCGTCGACGTCGAGACGACCGGCACCGATCCCAAGATGGCCGACCTCGTCGAGGTCGCCGCGGTCAAGGTCAAGGGCGGCAAGATCACCGACAAGTGGTCCACGCTCGTGAACCCCGGCCGCCCGATCATCGGCAACCAGATGCACGGCATCACCGACGCCGACGTCAAGAAGGCGCCGAGCCCGGCCGAGGCCGCTCGCCAGGCGTTCGCGTTCGCCGGCGATGCGCTGATCGTCGGTCATTCGGTCGGCTTCGACCTGGGCTTCCTGGAGGCGGCCGCCGCCGACGGGACGCACATCGAGCAGGGCCGCTACCTCGACACCCTCACGATCGCCCGCGAGGGCTATCCGGATCTCGAGAACTACAAGCTGCCGACGCTGTCGAACTTCTTCGGCATCGAGCTCGCCCAGGCGCATCGGGCCCTGCCCGACGCCGAAGCGACGGCCAACCTGCTGATCTGGTTCGGCAACGACCTGCCCAAGCGGATCGCCGCCCTGCGGACTGGCATCGCCGACTCGTTCCGGGCCACCCGGACCGGTGGCGACAGCAAGGCCCTGCAGGAAGCCGCTCGCCGCGAGGCGCGCGTCAGCAAGGGCCTGTTCAGCCTGATCCTCAAGAAGACCGCTCGCCAGCTCGCGCTCGACGAGGGCATCCGCATGGATGGCCGCGGCGTCACCGAGCTGCGCCAGATCTCGGTGGACGTCGGGATCCTCCCGCGTGCCCATGGCTCCGGCCTGTTCACGCGTGGCGAGACCCAGGTCCTGACCATCGCGACGCTCGGCTCGTCCTCGGACGTGCAGCGCATCGACACGATCAGCCCCAAGACCGAGAAGCGCTACATCCATCACTACAACTTCCCGCCCTATTCCACGGGTGAGAACAAGCCGATGCGTGGCCCCAGCCGCCGCGACATCGGGCACGGCAACCTGGCCGAGCGCGCGCTCATCCCGGTGCTGCCGAGCCACGATGAGTTCCCGTACGTGATCCGGCTCGTGTCGGAGTGCATGTCGTCGAACGGTTCGACCTCGATGGCCTCCACGTGCGGTTCCACCCTCGCGCTCATGGATGCCGGCGTGCCGATCTCGGCCCCGGTGGCCGGCGCGGCGATGGGCCTCATCAGCGAGCCTGATGGCCGCTTCGTCGTCCTGACCGACATCCTCGGCAAGGAAGACTCGGTCGGTGACATGGACTTCAAGGTGACCGGTACGCGGGACGGCATCACCGCCCTGCAGATGGACATCAAGGTCCAGGGCATCAACGAGGCGATCATCCGCGGCGGTCTCAAGCAGGCCCTGGCGGCCCGTCTCGAGATCCTCGACAAGATGACCTCGGTCATGCCCGAGGCCCGTGTGGAGATGAGCGACTTCGCGCCGCGCATCATCACCATCAAGATCAACCCCGAGAAGATCCGCGAGATCATCGGCAAGGGCGGATCCATGATCCGCAAGATCCAGGAAGAGACCCAGACCGAGATCAACGTCGAGGACGACGGCACCGTGGAGATCGCGGCCGTTTCCGGCGAGAACTCGCGCAAGGCCATCCAGTGGATCGAGTCGCTGACCCGCGAGGTCGAGATCGGCTCCCTGTACCTCGGCAAGGTCACCCGGATCATGGGCTTCGGCGCGTTCGTCGAGATCCTGCCGGGCAAGGAAGGCCTCGTCCGCATCGGCGAGCTCGCCGACTACCACGTGCCCACCGTCGAGGACGTCGTGTCCGTCGGCGATGAGGTCATGGTCGTCGTCACCGAGATCGACCGCCAGGGCCGGGTCAACCTGTCGCGCAAGGCCGCGATGCAGCGCCACCTGGCCAAGGACCCCGCGTAGCCCGCAGGTCCGTGGCGGGGCGGTAACGCGCCTTCCCTTCGTTCGATTTCGACGGCCGGTCCCTCCGGGGCCGGCCGTTCGGCGCCCGGGGCGTCCGGACCCCGCTGCTATACTCGCGGCCGTGCCCGTCTTGACCGACACCACCGCGGAGCCATGCCCTCAGTGACCACCAAGCCCCTGACCGTCGCGGTCGTCGGAGCCACCGGCGTCGTCGGCGGGACGATGATCCGGATGCTCCTGGAGCGTGGCTTCCCGTTCGGGGAGTTGCGCCTGTTGGCGAGCGCTCGGAGCGCCGGCACCAGCGTCAACGTCGATGGGACGGAACACGTCGTGGCGGAGGCGACCCCGCAGGCGTTCGACGGCGTCGATATCGCGCTCTTCAGCGCCGGCGGGGATACCTCCAAGCGCCTCGCCCCCGAAGCGGCCAAGCGCGGCGCCACCGTCATCGACAACTCGTCGGCGCTGGCGGATGGACCCCGAAGTCCCGCTCGTCGTGAGCCAGGTCAATCCCGAAGACCTGGCCTGGCACGAGGGCATCATCGCCAATCCCAACTGCTCCACGATGCAACTCGTGCCGCCGCTCATGGCCCTGCGCGACGCCGTGGGCCTGGAGCGCGTCATCGTCGACACCTACCAGGCCGTCAGCGGCACGGGCGGCAAGGCCATCCGTGAGCTGCAGGGCCAGGTGGAGGCGTACGTCGCGGAGCAACCGCTCGACGTCGACGTCTATCCGCACCAGATCGCCTTCAACGCCGTCCCGCAGGTCGATGTCTTCCTCGACAACGGCTACACGAAGGAGGAGTGGAAGGTCGTCACAGAGAGCCGCAAGATCCTGCACTTGCCAGACCTGCGCGTGAGCTCCACGGCCGTCCGGGTACCGGTGTTCGTGGCCCACAGCGAGGCGGTCCACGTCGAGACGAGTCGGCCCATCTCACCGGACCGCGCCCGCACGCTGTTCGCGGCCGTGCCCGGCGTCGTGGTCCAGGACGACCCCTCGACCTCCACCTATCCGCTCGCCACCGAGGCCGCCGGGTCCGACGAGGTCTTCGTCGGGCGCGTGCGCCAGGACGAAAGCATCGAAGGCGGCCGCGGCCTCGCGTTCTGGGTCGTCAGCGACAACCTCCGCAAGGGTGCGGCCACCAACGCCGTCCAGATCGCCGAGATCCTGGTCGATCGCGGATGGGTGAAGGCCGCCGCGGCGCGGAACGCGGCCGGAAGCCCGGCGTGACGTCTGCCGAGCGCCGCGCGGCGCTCGAGGCGATCGCGGCCGAGGTTCGCGACTGCACCCGCTGTCGATTGCACGAGACGCGGACCAGGGCCGTCCCGGGCGAGGGCAACCCCGACACCGAGGTCATGTTCGTGGGGGAGGGGCCGGGCTTCAACGAGGATCGTGAGGGCCGGCCATTCGTGGGCCGCGCGGGCGGGCTGCTGGAACGGCTCCTCGGCCACATCGGCTGGGCGCGCGACGACGTGTTCATCACCAACGTCGTCAAGTGCCGGCCGCCGGACAACCGCGACCCCGAACCGGACGAGATGGCGGCCTGCGCCCCGTTCCTGCGCCGCCAGGCCGAGGCCCTCGACCCGTCGGTGGTCGTCACGCTGGGCCGCTTCTCGATGGCGACCTTCATGCCCGGCGTCCGGATCACCCAGGCCCACGGCACGACGCGCATCGCCGATCCAGAGACCGGTGCGCGCGACGCGACCGTGTTCGCGATGTACCACCCGGCGTATGCGCTGCGCAATCCGGCCGTCGAGCGCGAGAGCTACGAGGACGTGGCGCTCATCCCGGACGTGCTGATCGCCGCGCGAGAACGCCGCCAGGGCGCCGCCGGGATCGCGAGCACCGAGGGCGCGCGCCCGACCGGCGACGCCGAGCTCCCGGCTCCCGACGCCGGCACACCGTCGTCGAGCGAGGCCGGACCTGCCACCATCAACCCGCCGGCGCCCATCGACCCGGACGCCGATCAACTCAGCTTGTTCTGACCATCCCGTACCCAGGTAACCACATGGCTTCCAACCCCGACCTGCCGCTCCGCATCATCCCGCTCGGCGGGGTGGGCGAGATCGGCAAGAACATGTACGTCTTCGAGTTCGGCGACGACATCGTCGTCATCGACTGCGGGCTCATGTTCCCCGACGAGGAGATGTTCGGCATCGACCTCGTCATCCCCGACGTCACCTACCTCAAGGAGCGCCGCGCCAACGTCAAGGCGTTCCTCATCACCCACGCCCACGAGGACCACGTCGGCGCCCTGCCGTACGTGCTCCCGGAATTCCCGGGCGTGCCGGTCTACGCCAGCACCCTCGCCCGCGGCCTGCTGGGCAACAAGATCAAGGAGCACAAGCTCCACAACAACCCGCTGATCGCACTCGATCCCGGGCGACGAGATCACCATCGGGCCGTTCACGGTCATCCCGTTCCGGGTCGGCCACTCGATCCCCGACGCGATGGGCATCGCCCTGCGGACGCCGGTCGGGACCATCGTCCACACCGGCGACTTCAAGTTCGACCACACCCCGGTCGACGGCAAGCTGTCCGACTTCGCGATCCTCGCCAAGCTCGGCGACGAGGGCGTCGCGTGCCTCCTGTCGGACTCGACGCGAGCCGAGAATCCGGGCTACACGCCCTCGGAGCGGACCGTCGGCGAGGCGTTCCGCGAGATCATGGAGCCGCTCGAGGGCCGCGTGATCGTCGCGACCTTCGCGAGCAACATCGCCCGCGTCCAGCAGGTCCTCGACGCCGCCGCCGACATGAACCGCAACGTGTCGGTCATCGGCCGGTCCATGGAGCAGAACTTCCGGATCGCCACGGACCTCGGCTACCTCAAGTACGACCCGTCGCGGATCGTGTCCAAGGACAAGATCAAGGACCATCCCGGACGCCAAGCTCGTCATCGCCACGACCGGCGCCCAGGGCGAGCCGATGGCGGGCCTGGCGCGCATGGCCAATCGCGACCATCGATTCGTGCGAGATCCAGCCCGGCGACACCGTCATCGTCAGCGCCAGCCCCATCCCCGGCAACGAGGAATACGTCTCGCGCACGATCGACAACCTGTTCAAGGCCGGCGCCAACGTCTACTACCACACGATCAAGCGGGCGCACGTCTCCGGGCACGCCAGCCAGGAGGAGCTCAAGCTGATGCTGGGGCTGACCAAGCCCAGGCACTTCATCCCCATCCACGGCGAGTTCCGGATGCAGGTCCAGCATGGCCGCCTGGCCATCGAGACCGGCGTCCTTCCGGACAACGTATTCATCATCGAGAACGGCACACCCATCGAGCTGTTCGCCGACGGGTCGGCGCGGCGCGGCGCACCCGTCACGGCCGGGTACGTCTTCGTGGATGGCCTGTCGGTCGGCGATGTCGGGGAGATCGTGCTGCGCGACCGCCGCTCGCTCGCGAATGACGGGATGTTCATGATCGTCGTCACGGTCGACAAGCAGACCGGGACGGTCATCGGCCTGCCCGAGATCGTCACCCGTGGGTTCGTCCACCTCAACGAGAAGGACCCGATCATGGAGGAGGCCGTCCGTCGCGTCATGGAGGCCATCTCCACGCCGGGCGACCACATCAGCGAGGTCGGCCTGCTCAAGACCCAGATCAAGGACGGCGTCTCGCGCTTCCTGTACGAGCAGACCAAGCGACGACCGATGGTGTTCCCGGTCGTGGTCGAGGTCTAGCCGATGGCGACCCGCGGGACCGGACGGTCCACGACCCGCTCGACCGCGACCCGCAAGCCACGAACCTCCCGTGGCTCGCGCCGAGCGCGCTCGACCGGGTTCACGAGCCGGATCACGCCCGATGTCGTCCGCTCGATCATCGGGACGCTGATGATGGCCTTGGGCGCGATCACGCTCATCGCCCTGATCCTCCCCGGGGAAGGTGCCCTGACCGACTGGTGGCGCGACTCCATCGCCCCGTGGTTCGAGACCGGCCGGTGGCTGCTGCCGTTCCTCCTCCTGGGCGGTGGCTGGTACGTCGCGGCCGGGCCCGGCAAGAGTCCGGGCTCCGGCTGGGGGATGACGCTCCTCGGCCTCGGCCTCGCGTACATCGCGCTGCTGGGCGCCTTCGAGGTGCTCGCCCTCGACATCTTCGACGTGGAGCGCGGCGGTGGGCGCATCGGGCGGTTCCTCTCGGACACCCTCCAGCCCCTCCTGACCGGTCCGGGCACCTTCGTGCTGCTGCTCGCGCTCGGGGTGCTCGGGATCATGCTCGCCTTCAACCTGCGGCTCCGCCAGCTCACCGATCCCGTGACCGGGACCGCGCACTGGGTCGTCACGACGGCGGCCGATTCGGTCCGGCGGACCCAGGAGCAGCGAACGGCCGACCGCCACCGCCACCGCCGCGACCTCGGCGACGAAGGCGAAGGCCGTCGCCGCGGAACCCAAGGCGCCGGTCGCGGTGCCGGTCAGCGCCGGCGACGAGCCCGGTGCGGCGTCGCGCAGCATCCTCGACGACCCCGCCCCCCGGACCAGCCAGTCGCCGCTCAGCCAGACCGTGTGGACGGGCCCCGGCGACGGTGGGTCGCGCGGTGCGCCGGCCAGCCTGACGGCCGCGGGCGCCGCCAGCGCGGCGGGCCTGGCCGGGGCCGCGCCCATGCGCGGCGCGACCGCTCTTGCGACGGACACGCCGCCCACCGCCCAGGAATCGCTGAACGCCATCGACTGGACGCTGCCTACGATCGAGATGCTGGAGCCGCGGGCCGCCGGCCGGCCGGGGGCGACCCTCGACCATGAGGCGAACGCCCGGCGGATCGAGGAGAAGCTGCTGAGCTTCTCCATCCCGGCACGGGTCACGAACATCAACTCGGGGCCGGTGGTGACCCAGTACGAGGTCAAGCCCGACCACCACGTCAAGGTCTCGCGCATCGAGGCCCTCGCCGACGACCTCGCGATGGCCCTGGCCGCGCGCTCCATCCGGATCGAGGCGCCGATCCCGGGCAAGGACGTGGTCGGCATCGAGATCCCCAACAGCGTGAGCGAGGTGGTCGGCTTCCGGCCGTTCGTCGACGAGAGCCAGATGCTCGATGCCACGAGCCCGCTGACCTTCGCCCTGGGGCGCGACGTGTCGGGCAAGGCGTACGCGGTCGACCTCGCCAAGATGCCGCACCTGCTCGTCGCCGGGGCGACCGGCTCGGGCAAGAGCGTGTGCGTCAACGCGCTCATCACGAGCCTCCTCATGCGCGCCCGGCCCGACGAGGTCCGGATGGTCCTGGTCGACCTCAAGCGCGTCGAGCTCGCGCCGTACAACGGCCTGCCGCACCTGCTCCAGCACGTCATCGTGGAGCCCAACGAGGCCAAGGCCGTGCTCAACTGGGCGGTCCGCGAGATGGAGGAGCGCTACAAGCTCCTGGCCGCCCACGGCGTGCGCAACATCGCCGCCTTCAACAGCCGCCCCGAGGCCAGCGCGCCGGCCGGCGAGGAGGGCGACGGCACGGCGGAGCGGATGCCCTACATCGTCCTGATCATCGACGAGCTGGCCGACCTGATCATGCGCGAAGGCCGCAAGGTCGAGGACCCGATCGTCAAGATCGCCCAGAAGGCGCGCGCGGTCGGGATCCACCTCGTGCTTGCGACGCAGCGGCCGTCGGTGAACGTCGTGACCGGCCTCATCAAGGCCAACGTGCCGTCGCGCATCGCGTTCGCGATGGCGTCGATGGTCGACTCGCGCACGGTCCTTGACGCCCCGGGGGCAGAGGACCTCATCGGCCGTGGCGACATGCTGTACCAGCCGGTGGACCTGCCCCGGCCGGTGCGCATGCAGGGCGTGTTCGTGAGCGACCGCGAGGTCAGCGCCGTGACCAAGCACTGGCTGGACCAGACCGGCGGGCGCACCTTCTACGACGAGGAGATCCTGGCCTTCACCGACGCCGAGGACGGGGGCAACGGCGAGAACGGCCAGTTCGCCTGGCTGCGCAAGCTCGGCGTGGACGAGATGACCCGGTCGCCGCCGAGCTCGTGACCAGCACCCAGCGAGCGAGCACGTCCATGCTCCAGACCAAGCTCAAGCTCGGGTTCGCCCGGGCGAGCCGGGTGATGGACGAGCTCGAGCGCTACGGCATCGTCGGTCCGCAGGACCCGCGCAACCCGGCCACGCCCCGCCAGATCTACGGCCCGGACAACTGGTTCCGCACCCAGGACGACATCGACGACCCGGGCGACTGACCACCGGACGAACGTCCCGGTGGGCGTCGGCTTGCGGCTGGGGTATCCTTGGTCCCCGGTCGACGCCACGGCGGCGCGGCGCTACGGCGGCGAGACCGGAAGCGAGCGCGTCCACCACGGGGCATCGAATTTGACGACACGGGATCAGGTCCGGCGAGCCGTCGGGGCCGAGCGAGGCGATGTCCCGCGCGGTCTCGCGGCCGAGCCTACCCCGAGTCTCCCGGAACGTCTCCTGACCGCCCGCGAACGCAAGGGCGTGGACCTCTACCGCGCCGAGCGCGACACCAAGATCCGGGCGCGCTACCTGGCCGCCCTCGAGCGTGGCGACTATCGCGAACTGCCCGGCGCCGTCTACACCAAGGGCTTCCTGCGCAACTACGCCCTGTATCTCGGGCTGGACCCCGACGAGGTGCTGCTCCAGTGGCGCCGCGAGCGCGGCGATCCCCGGGAGCCCCAGGCGGTCATCTCCGTCCCGCGTCCCATCGCGACTCCGCGCCCGGGACTGACCTTCTCGCCGAGCCTCGTGGTCTTCGGCCTGCTGCTCATCGCGGTGCTCGCCTTTGCCGGCTATCTCGGCGTTCAGCTCCTGCGCTTCGCCAAGCCGCCGACGATCGTCGTGACGACGCCGGCGACCGCCGTCGTCGAGGCGGATGACGCCGCCACCGAGTACACGCTGCGCGGGATGTCGAGTGGCGGGGCCACGATCTCCATCGCGACACCGGGGCGTGACCCGTACAGCGTCAGCGCTGATGCGGATGGCGCCTGGAACGCGACCGTCGAACTGCGCCGCGGCCGCAACCAGTTCGAGGTGTCCTCCGTCGATCCCGACACGGGCAAACGCTCGGAGGAGACGGTCAGCCTGTTCATCACGGTGCCGTTCCTCGTGATCGAGGCGCCGACCCTGAGCGTGGACCAACCGGCCGAGGGGGCGACGTACGAGAACGGCGCGATCCCGGTGCAGGGTCGGACCACCAACGCCGATACGGTCGTGGTCAGTGCGCGCTACGTCGGCCCGGCGGAACCGGTCGTCGACGACGCCGCGACCCCCGCGCCCCCGGCCACCCCGAGCGCCGTCACGGTCGAGGTGGGGGAGGATGGCGCCTTCAGCACGCCCTATGAGCTCACGACCGGTCGCTGGGCGATCACCGTCACCGCGTCGAGCCCGGAAGGCAAGACCGCCTCGCTCACCCGTAACGTGTCGGTGGCGTTCAAGGGCGTCAACCTCGTCGTGAACGTCAAGGGCGGCAAGGCCTGGATCAAGGTATGGGTCGACGGCAAGATCGACGACAAGGTCGGCCTGGCCGGCAAGGTCTTCGGCAGCGGCAAGACGCTCACGTTCACGGGCAAGGAATCGATCGAGGTCCGGACCGGGTCCTCGGGCGTCACCTACTTCACCCTCAACGGCACGTCCCTCGGGTCGCTCGGCCGCAGCGGCGTGCCCGAGACCTGGCTGTTCGCGCCGCCCGACGAACCGGTCAAGACCCAGCGCCGCTGACGAGCGTGCCCCCGACCGACGACGAGCTGCTGCGGCTGGCGACGAGGGTCGGTGACGCCTGCCGTACCCGCGGCCTGACGATCGGCACCGCGGAGTCGTGCACGGGCGGCCTCGTCTCGCACCTCCTGACCGAGATCCCCGGATCCAGCGCCTACCTGATGGGCGGTCTCGTCACCTATGCCAACGAGGTCAAGATCGCCCTCGCCGACGTTCCTCCGGCCGTGCTGGACGCTCATGGGGCCGTGTCCGCCCAGGTCGCGGTCGCGATGGCCATCGGTGCCCGGCGACGACTCGGCGTGGACGTGGCCGTGGCCGTGACGGGCGTGGCCGGGCCGGACGGCGGGACGGCCTCGAAGCCGGTCGGGCTGACCTACGTGGCCGTGGCCGATGCGGACGGCGACCTGGTTCGCCGGTTCCTGTGGTCCGACGACCGTTCCGGGAACAAGCGAGCGAGTGCCGACGCCGCGCTGAGGCTTCTCCTCGAACGGCTCGCGGTCCCGTGACACGCGACGCCGGAACCATCGGCGCGGGTCTGGCGGCGGCCCGGGAGGCTCGACCCATCCCGGCCGGGCAGCGCCTCCACGTGATCGGCGCGGCGGGCGCCGGGGCGAGTGCGGCCGCCCTGCTGGCGCACCACGCGGGCGCCGTCGTCGACCGGCTGCGATGCCGGCGGTGCGTCACCGTACACGCCGGCGCTCGACGAGGCCGGGATCTCGCTCGCCTGGTCCCACGATCCGGCCCACGTCACCGACGCACCGCGACCCGAGCGAGTGGCCGTGACCAAGGCGCTCACCGCGATCGATCCCGACCACCCGGAACTCCGAGCCGCCCGCTCGATCGGCGTCGAGCCGGAAGCGTGGCAGCAGATCGTCGCGGACTGCGCGTTCGATCGCGACGCTGGTCGCCGTGGCCGGGACCCATGGCAAGAGCACGACGTCCGGCTGGCTCGTCCACGTCCTTGTCGGCGCCGGAGCGGACCCGTCGGCGTTCGTCGGAGCGCTTGCTGCCGTCAACGCATCACCGGTGGGCTGCCGGCGACCGCGCGTCGCGGCCAGGGTCGCGCGCTTCGTCGTCGAGGCCGACGAATACGCGGGCAACTTCGATCCGTATCGCCCATCGGTGGCCATCCTCACGGGCGCCGAATGGGACCACCCCGACGTCTTCGCCGATCGATCGCGCCGTGGAGGACGCGTTCGCGTCCTGGCTCCGTCGGGCGCCTGACGGCGCGACGGTGGTCGCCAACGTCGGCGATCCGGGTGCCGAGGCCGTGGTCGAACGACTCCTGGATCGGATCTCCGGGTCATCGCCTACGCGCTCGTCGATGGATCCCCGGCGGGCGGTGGCGTCCAAGGGCATCGCGGATCGGTACGCGACGGCAGCGGGACCCGCGACGTCGCTCCTCGGCCGGATCGTCCATGCCGACGCCGACGGGCACGACCTGGAGATCCACGGCCTCGATCCGCTCGCGGGCGCGGTGACGGTCGTGCTGCGAACCGCGGGACGGCACAACGCCGCGAACGCCCTCGCGGTCGCTGGAGCCGGCGCTCGTCGCTGGCCTGTCCCCGGACCGGCCCTCGCGCCGGACTTGCCGGATCGTTCTCGGGTGTCGGGCGCCGGCTGGAGCGAAAGGGCGAGGCGGCCGGCGTGATCGTGTACGACGACTACGGTCACCATCCGACGGCGATCCGCGAGACGATCCGCGCGATCCGTCAACGCGAGCCGGGGCGACGCCTGTGGGCGGTCTACGAACCGCTGACGTACCATCGGACGGCCGCCCTGCTGCCGGACTTCGCCGACGCGCTCGCGACCGCGGACGCGGTGGCCGTCGCCGACATCTGGGCCGGCCGGGATCCCGATACCACGGTCGCCTCGGCGGCTGGACTGGCCGCCGCGGTGGCGAGTCGACGGGCGGACATCCCGGTGGAGGCACCTGGTTCGGTGGAGGCGACAGCCGACTGGCTGGCCGCGAACGTGCGAGCCGGTGACGCCGTCCTGGTGATGGGCGGCGGACATCAGCTATCGGATCGGCGAGCGCTTGCTGGAGCGACTGGGAGGGACATCCGCATGATCGACTACGCCGGCGGCGGCGAGTTGCTCGATGCCTATGGCCGCGCCTGGATGACGTTCGACGGCGATGCCTGGGTCGCCCTCTTCACGGAGGATGCCGAGTATCACGAGGACCCGTTCGAACCGGCGCTCGTCGGGCACAATGCGCTTCGACGCTACTCTGTTGGAGGCCGCCGAGTCGCAGGAGCAGGTCGAGATGACCGTCGAGCGCCACTGGGTGGAGGGCTCGACGATCCTCGCCGTGCTGGCACGCCAGCTTCATCCGTCGGACGACCCGGGCGCGTGTCCGGCTCGCCGGCTTCATGACCCTCGACGTCGCGGATGACGGTCGAGTCAGCCGCTTTCGCGAGTGGTGGCACCGGCGGGAGACGCCGGTCGCGGGCTAGGACAAGGAGAGATCCCAGATGGCAGGAGACGTCTCGTTCGACGTCGTGAGCGACTTCGACGAACAGGAACTGCGCAACGCCCTCGACCAGGTCCGCCGCGAGGTCGGCCAGCGCTACGACTTCAAGGGCGTCGACGGTCGAGCTGACCCAGGCCAAGGACGAGCTCGTGCTGCTCACCGACGATGAGCATCGGGCGGCAGCGATCAAGGACCTGATCGAATCGAAGGCGATCCGGCGCGAGCTGTCGCTCAAGATCTTCGATTGGGGCAAGGTGGAACCGGCCGGCGGCAACAAGGTCCGCCAGGTCGATCAAGCTGCGCCGCGGTCTGCCCGAGGATGTCGCCAAGCGGATCACCAAGCTCATCCGCGACGAGTTCCCCAAGTGCAAGTCGCAGATCCAGGGCGACGCGGTCCGGGTCTCCAGCAAGAGCAAGGACGACCTCCAGAAGGTCATCACCCGCCTTCGGGAGCTCGACGAGCCGGTCCCGCTCCAGTTCCAGAACTATCGGTGAGGTGACCCGGTGAAAGCCGAATCCCGTCTGGGCAAGGTGATGATGATCGTGGTCACGGGCGTCATCGTCGTTCGGGCTCGATCGCGTCGGCGTTCGCGTCGCCGGTGACCCAGTGACGGCCGTTCGTTCGGTCCCGGCGCGATGACCGAGGAGCACGCGGACATCGACGACATGGAGACGCGGCCGCCCGGCGTCGTCGGCATGGAAGTGGACGAGGCGCCGTCGGCCGAGCCGGTGATCGAGATCGAAGCCGGGAGCGACATCGAGCCGGCGACCGACACCGAGGAGGCGCTCGACGCGGCGCCGGCGCCGGCGCCCGAAGACGACGCTCCCGCCGTCGACGGTCCACCCGTCGAGCGCACCGTCGGCCGGCTCATCGCCGATGCCCTGCGCACGGCTGGCGTCCGCTACGCCTTCACCGTGCCCGGCGAATCGCTTCCTGGGCCTCCTCGATGCCCTGGGCGATGCCGGGATCCGCGTCGTCGCCACGCGCCACGAGGGCGGGGCCGCGTTCATGGCCGAGGCGCACGCCCAGCTGACGGGTCGCCCGGCGGCCTGCCTGGGCACCCGCGCGGTGGGCTCGGCCAATCTCGCCATCGGGATCCACACGGCCCGCCAGGACTCGGCCCCCATGTTCGCCCTCGTCGGACAGGTGGAGGGCGCTCATCGCGGCCACGAGGCATTCCAGGAGATCGACCAGGTCGCGACCATCGGCGGGCTCGCGAAGTGGGCCGCGGAACCGGACACCCCCGACGCCGTCGCCCCGATCCTGGGCGAGGCGATCCGCCAGGCCCTGGGCGGGCGGCCCGGCCCCGTGCTGCTGTCGCTGCCCGAAGACCTGCTGGATCTGTCGGCACCGAGTGATGCCCACGTGGACGGCGGTCGGCCAGGCCCGACCCGGCCGACCGAGACCGAGATCGGCGACGTCATCGAACTGCTCGCCTCCGCTCGGCGGCCCGTGATCCTCGCCGGCGGCGGGGTCCTGCGCGCCAGGACCTCCACGGAATTGCTCCGGTTCGCCGAGCTGCTGCAGGTCCCCGTCATCGCCGCCTGGCGACGCGCCGACGTCATCTCGAACGACCACCCCCTCTACCTCGGGATGGCGGGGCTGGGTGCCGCGCCCACCGTGCGCGAACGACTCGCCGAGGCCGACGCGATGCTCGTCATCGGTAGCCGCCTGAACGAGCCGACGACGTGGGACGACACCCTGCCCGCACCGACGACGCGGTGGGCGCACGTCGACCTGGAGCCGGGGCGTGTCGCCGGGGCGCCTGCCGAGATCGTGATCGCCGCGGATGCCCGGGCGTTCCTCAAGGCGGCCAACGAGCGATTGGTCGGCAAGGCCGTGCTGGATGCCGAGCGTGTCCGCGTGCGTCAGGAGCACAACGCGACCGACCGCGCCGCCTGGGAAGCCGCCTCCGACGTTTCGACGAGCTTTCCGGACTGGTCCGGGCCGGGGGTCCATCCCGGCCGCACGATCGACACGCTCCGTCGGGTACTGCCGGACGATGCGATCCTGACGACCGACGCCGGCAACTTCGCCGGCTGGGCGGGTCGCGGGTTCCGATTCCGTCGGCCCGGGACGTTCCTGGGGCCCACCTCGGGTTCCATGGGCTACGGCGTCCCGGCCGCGATCGCCGCGTCCCTCGTCCACCGCGATCGGCCGGTCGTAGCGCTCGTCGGCGATGGGGGTCTCGCGATGACGATGGCGGAGCTCGAGACCGCGACGCGCGAGCACGCTCGGGTCATCGTGGTCTGCTTCGACAATCAGCGATTCGGCACGATCCGCATGTGGCAGGAACGCCGCGGGTCGGGGCAGGGGATCGCCACGGAGCTCGGAGCGATCGACTTCGCCGCCATCGGCCGGGCACTCGGTGGACGTGGCGTGCACGTGGAGCGCGACGACGAGTTCGAGCCGGCGCTGCGCCAGGCGCTCGTGGAAGAGCGCTCGACGGTCATCCAGGTCGCCCTCGATCGCCGCTGGGTCTCCGTGGACACCCTCGCGCCGGCCGACTGAACCGGCGACGGCCACCCGCTCGGATCACGGAAGTCGGGGATAGCTGGCCTCCGTTGCACGGATCGCGAGACCGATGCGCTCCAGTCCCAATGTAGTTGACACCGCAACTACCAGCGCGTATGGTGGATGGACAGCAACCCGAAGGAGCCCCGAAACCCATGCCCGCCCTCACCGTCGACGACATCACCATCCTGCCGCGGATCCCGGCCCCCGATCCGACCATCGCCCGCCAGCGTCCCGTCCGCAGCATCACCCGTCGCGCCGCGCGGGTTCGAAGGGGAGGGGTTCCCGGTCCGACGGGCCTTCGCCGGTGTCGCCCTCGACGACCTCGACCCGTTCATCCATCTCGACCAGATGGGCGAGGTGGAATACGCCCCGGGCGAGCCCAAGGGCACGCCGTGGCACCCGCACCGCGGCTTCGAGACCGTGACCTACATGATCGACGGCACCTTCGAGCACAGCGACTCGAACGGCGGCGGCGGCCTGATCACCAACGGCGACACGCAGTGG
Organism: uncultured Chloroflexia bacterium; assembly: GCA_963724635.1. Classification (GTDB taxonomy): domain Bacteria; phylum Chloroflexota; class Limnocylindria; order Limnocylindrales; family CSP1-4; genus SPCO01. The sequence goes on along the minus strand of CAVRVI010000007.1, from coordinate 96,286 downwards.
ATGACGGCCGGTGCCGGGATCCTGCACATCGAGAAGCCGCCGGAAGCGCTCGTCGCGCAGCGGCGGCCTGTTCCATGGCTTCCAGCTCTGGGTGAACCTGCCGCGCGACCAGAAGTGGTCGCCGCCGCGCTACCAGGACATCCGGGCGCGCGGAAGTCGCGCTCGTCTCGTCGCCCGACGGCGGTGCCCTGGTCCGGGTCATCGCCGGCGACGTCGCCGGTCACGCCGGTCCCGGCTCCACGTACAGCCCGATGACGCTGCGTCCATGCCTCGCTCAGCCCGGGCGCCCGTCTCGTCCTGCCCTGGCGGGCCGACTACAACGCGCTCGTCTACGTGATGGCCGGCTTCGGGACCGTCGGGCCGGACGACCGTCCGATCGGCTTCGGTCAGCTGGCCGTCCTCGGACGCCGGTGACACCATCACGGTCGGATGCGGCGACTGACCCAGGAGAGCCGCAGCCCGAACCTGGACGTGCTGATCCTGGGCGGTCGCCCGATCCGCGAGCCGGTGGCCTGGCTGGGCCCGTTCGTCATGAACACGCGCGAGGAAGTCATCCAGGCGATGGCCGACTACCAGGCCGGTCGCCTCGGCACGCATCCCGGCGGTCCACACCGCCGACGCGCCGTCGAGCGCGCCGGGCGCCGAGTCCCGCGCACACCGGCGGCAGCCGTCAGCGGGTCGCGACCGCCCAGGACGCTGAAGGACAGGGGATCGCGGCCGCGGTCCTCGGCGCGGACGTCGCGTGCCCGCCCCACCAGTCGGTCGGGTGCTCGGCGACCCGGCTCGAAGACTGGAGCCCGGCCCCGAGCAGCGCAGTGATGACCTCACCGAGCGTCCACGCCCGGGCGTACTTCCAGGCTGGTCGTCATCGTCGATCGACAAGCCGGTCGATGTACTCCGGCGCCCAGCCCTTCGAGGCCTCGACGCCGGCGAAGTAGTCGTAGTCGGTGGCGATCCACCGGCCGTCCTCGTCGACGTCGAACAGCCACTCGGCGGGATGTCCCTCGAAGATCACGAGACGGCCGCTCGGGGCGAGCAGCCGTCGCAGCACGGCCGCCCAGGCATCGAGGTCCTGCAGCCACATCAGCGAGCCACGGCCCGTGTACAGCAGGTCCGCCGTGCCATCGAGCGCGTGCGGCGTATCGAGGACGTCGGCCTCGATCCATGAGGCCGGCGCTCCCGATCGCGGCCGTCAGGCGGGCCGCCGAGCGCCAGCATCCGCGGACTGAAGTCGACGCCGACGACCTCGTCGGCACCGGCGTTCCAGAGCGAGAGCGTGTCGCGTCCGCCGGCGCATTGCAGGTGGATCGCCCGGCGGCATCGACCATGGAGATCGCCGATCAGCTCGAGCTCGGGTGGCAGCAGGTTCGTGCCACCGCTCGGATGAGCTCGACGGCCTCGTCGAACCAGCCTTCGTAGCGTTCCGCAGCCTCATCCCAGGCGGCTCGATTGGCCTGATGCATGCTCCGCACGTCGGCCCGCTCGGAGGCCGTGGCGGGCCGCACGTGATCGGCCGGATCGGCGTCGCCGGTCATCCGTCAGCGCCGACCGTCGCGCAGGTCGCGCCCCGTGATGCCGACGGCCGTGAGGGCGGTCCCCAGGCCGACCAGGTCCTCGACCGTCACATACAGGGCCGGCACCCTGAGCGGACCCACCTTGACCGGCTCGCGAAAGTCCACGCGCACGCCACCGCGCGGGGAGCCCCCGAACGTGAGGTCGCGGTGGCGGATGCTCATCCGCACGCCGATGGCCGTGATCCACAGCCATGGCCCCTCGATCTGCCACGACGCGAGGTTGGTCACCGGCGTCGAGACCTCGAATTGGCCGAACCGGGCCGTGTACGTGGTCGCATCGAGGTCGACGTAGGCGTTCTCCACGCCGCGGACCCCGAACAGCCGCAGGAGCGGCCGGGAACGCGGGCCGAGACGAAACGGGTAGCGGGTGGGCGTCATCGGCTGATGATAGGGGCCAGCGATGGCATCATCGGCCGATGCGACCGACCTTCCATCTGCTCCCCGCCGCCGCCTGGGATGCCCTGACCGTCGCTGACGACGTCTACGAGGCGCCCTCGCTCGGGACCGAGGGCTTCATCCACTGCACCGATGGCGTGGATGCCCTCATCGATACGGCCAATCGCTACTATCTCGCGGACCCGCGGCCATACGTCGCGCTGACCATCGACCTCGACGCGGTGGGATCGCCCTGGCGGCTCGAGGACCCGGCCCGCATCTATCCGCATGTCCACGGGCCGATCGCGCGCGCGTCCATCATCGAGGTGCGGGCGGTCCAGCGGGCGTCGGACGGCACGTTCCTGGCCCTGACCCCGCCCGCGGCCGAACCCTAGGTCGTCGCCGCCGGGTCAGGTGCGGGCTCGGCGATCCCCGCGTGCGCGACCCGGACGAACCCCAGACGCTCGTAGATGCGGGCGACGTCGTCGCTGGCCGCCGACAGGAACACCGTCTTGACCCCGGCAGCCAGGGCATCCGCCACGAGCATGCTGGTGATGGCGACCCCGAGACCGCGTCGCCGGGCGGATGGGAGCGTGGCGACCCCGACGACCTCGGACACGTCCCCGACCGGCTGGTGCGCGCCGGACGCGATCGGCCCGCGCTCATCCTCGGCGACGACCATGATCGTGAGTCCGGCCGCCAGTCGCTCCCGCAATCGAGCGTGATCGCGCTGGTCGGCGGCGGCGTGCCGGTCGCGTTCGTGCGGGCCGGCGGGACCGGTCGCGGTTCCGGCATGGCCGAAGGCCACGGCCGCGACCGCGAGGATGCGCCTGAGGGCCGGCTCATCGGGCTGGATGCGTCGGATGACGACGCCGTCCGGCGCCGGGACCGCCCTCGGCTCGCGGAGCACCAGCAACGGAAGCTCCGACACGGTGAAGCCGACGGCCCGGGCGGCCTCGGCGAGCGATGGCGTCGTTTCCGCGACCCACTCCAGGGCCTGCGGAACACCCAGCGCGCGCTGCCGCTCCGTGACGGCCCGGACTTCGTCGGCCGTGATCGGCGTGGTCAGGCCAAGCCGGGGTCGCGCATAGAGCGGGAATCCGCCCTGCGGCACGAAGATCATGAAGGGGCCGAACGGCTCCACCTGCGAGCCGGTCCGAGGGACGGCGTCGTAGTACCGCTCGAGACGATCCAGGAGCTCGTGCTCGGGGGTGTCAGGGTCCATCAGCGTATGGTCGCAGACCGGCTCGCCGCCGGCCTGATGGCCACCATGTGGGAGCGCCCGTTCCCGAAGGTTGCGACTCGGGGGCTTGTGCCGGGCTCGTCGTCCTGTCACACTCCGCCGACGATGAGCCGCCATCGCGAACACCATGTGCTGCTGTATGTGTCAGCCGGCTGCCGAGCAGGGCAGGTGGTGTATCTAGGCGTGCGACCCGCGTGAACCGCACGCCCGATCTCCCTCCTGATACCCCTGCACCGGCAGGGGTCTTTTGTTTCCAGCACCTGCGAGCCAAAGGGACGACGACCACATGACGACACCCCATCCGATCGACACCGGCGCCGAGACGCCGACGACGACCGTCGAATCACTCCGCGATCGACTGACCGATCCGGGCGTGACGGTGATCGACGTTCGCCCACTGCGCGCCTACAACGGCTGGCGACAGGGCGACGACGCGCGCGGCGGCCATATCCCGGGCGCGGTCGCCTTCCCGGCGGAGTGGCTGGCGAGCGTGGACGCGCCCGAGATCGAGCGGATCCTCGACGAGAAGGGCATCGGGCCCGACCGCCGCGTGATCGTCTACGGCGATGGCCTCGACGATGCCGCGAGCCTGGTCCCCGTGCTCCGCGCGCGCGCCCTGACCGACATCGAGCTCCTCGCTGACGGGTTCACCGCCTGGGCGGCCGATCCGGCCCTGCCCGTCGACAGGCTGCCGCGCCACGAGGCCCTCGTCGATGTCGGCTGGCTCAGCGACGTCCTCGCCGGCGGCCGACCCGAGGCCGCCCCGCCTGGCAAGTTCCTGCTGTTCCACGTGAACTTCGGCGTGCCCGAGGAGTACGAGGAGAGCCACATCCCGGGGGCGCTCTACCTCGACACGAACTGGCTGGAGGACCCGGCCGACTGGAACCGCCGTTCGCCCGAGGCGCTCGATGCCGCCCTGCGCTCGCTCGGCATCACGTCGGACACCACGGTCATCGCCTATGGGCGTGACACCGAGGGTGACGCCAACGAGAAGTGGCCGGGTCGGCGGGCCGGCCAGATCGCCGCGACGCGGGCCCTGATGATCCTGCGCTATGCAGGTGTCGACGACATCCGCCTGCTCGATGGCGGCTTCGACTGGTGGGTCAAGGCCGGTCACCCGATCGAGACGACGCTGCGCGAGCCCTCGCCGGTCGAGGCGTTCGGAGTGCCGATCCCGCTGCGCCCGGAGGTCATCGTCGATATCGAGGAGGCCAAGGAGATCATCGCCGATCCCGATGGCGCGGCCCTCGTGAGCGTGCGGACCTGGCGCGAACACATCGGCAATGTGAGCGGCTACAACTACATCGGCCCGGCCGGACGGATCAAGGGTGACGTCTGGGGCAACTGCGGCACCGACGCCTATCACATGCAGCACTACCGCAACGTGGACAACACGATGCGGGCTTACCCGGAGATCGCGGCCAACTGGGCCGAGGCCGGCATCACCGCGGACAAGTGGGTCGCCTACTACTGCGGCACCGGCTGGCGGGCCAGCGAGACCTGGTTCTACGCGTATCTCCAGGCGTGGCCGCGGATCGCGGTCTACGACGGGGGCTGGTTCGAGTGGAGTCAGGACCCGATCAACAACCCGATCGAGATCGGCGAGCCGGTGGAAGCGGGCGAAGCCGTCGCCTGATCCGCCCGACCATCGAGTCGCCGCTTCGGGTAGCGTTCGCGGGTGTCCGACCTGCCCGAACCGGGACTCCTCACCGCGCCAGCCGTGGAGGACGCACCGGCTGCCTCGCCAGCCTTTCCGGTCACGGTGGTCGTCGGGCTCTTCCTGGCCTCGATCGCCCTGCGTCCGCAGCTGCTCGCGATCGGTCCGCTCCTGCCGTCCATCCGGGCGGACCTCGACCTGCCGGCGAGCATCGGCGGGCTCATCACGACGATCCCCGTCCTGTGCATGGGCCTGTTCGCGCCCATCGGACCTCGGGTGGCAGCGCGCCTGGGCCCGCGGCTGACGTTGGCCGCTCTGCCTGGGCCTGATCGCCGGCTTCGGCCTGGTGCGGGCCATCGTGCCCTCGGTGGGCCTGCTCCTCCTTGCGACGCTGGTCATCGGCATCGGCATCGGGATCGCCGGGGCCGTGCCATCGATGGTCGTGTCGCAGCACCTGCCTGGGCGTCGTGCCCTTGGGACCGGCGCCTACGCCGGGGGGATCGTCGCCGGCTCCGCCATCGCCGCAGCGATCGCGGTGCCGCTCGCCATGGGTGGCGAGGCATGGCAGCGGTCGCTCGCGGTCATCTCGTTACTGTCGTTCGGGTCGCTCGTCGCGTGGCTGACGTTCGTCCGGGCGGACGGTCGTGACCGACCGGTGCGGGCACGAGCCCTGCGCCTGCCGTGGGGCAGCCGCACCGCCTGGCTGCTCGTGTTCGTCTTCGGGATCCAGTCGTTGATGTTCTACGGCATCGTCGCGTGGCTGCCGAACGTGCTCGTGGAGCGCGGCTGGTCCGCCGGGGAGACGGGCCTGCTGCTGGGGGTCTTCAACGGGGTCGGGCTGATCGCGACCCTGGGCGTGCCGCTCGTCGCGGACCGCCTCGGGACCCGTCGCGGCCAGTTGGTCATCTCCGCGGCCTTCGCGGCCGTCGGGATGGCCGGCCTGAGCGTCGCGCCGGACCTGACGGTCGCCTGGGTGATCCTCGTGGGCCTCGCACTCGGGGCCATCTTCCCGCTGGTCCTGACGCTGCCGCTCGATGTCGCCGACGAGCCCTCGCAGGTGGGCGCGGTCGCCGCATTGATGCTGTTGGGCGGCTACGTCCTTTCGTCCATGGGCCCGTTCGTGCTCGGGGCGGCCCGCGACGCCACCGGGACCTTCGTGGCGAGCCTGTGGCTGCTGTTCGCCATGGCGCTGGCGTTCATCGGGTGTTGCGTGCTGCTGTCACCGACCCGCCTCCGACACGGCGTCGGGGACGGCTGAACCCCATCAACGCAGGATCTCCACGATGTCGCCGTCGAGCACGACGTGCTCACGGCCCACGCGCTGGCCGTCGAACCGGGCCGAGGGCCCCCAGACCCGCGCCCCACTGAACGACCGGCCGAGATCGTGGTGGATGCGATCGGCCACGTCGGCGACCGTGGCACCCGGGTCCATCGCGGTCGGTTCGTCATCGATACCGGCGTCGGTGCGCAGCCGGACGCGGATGAGCCCGGTGAGCGCCCACACGGCGTCGCGGAACGTGTCGAGTGAGACGTCATCGAGGATCGAGACGCGCACGACCTCGAGCTCCGGGAATGCCGCGGCCAGCTGGGTCACGGCCGCTTCATCGGCCTCGTCCGCGCGGGTGATCGCGAGGACCGAGGGCTTGTCGATCCCGGCGGCGGCGACTTCGGCCCGAACGACCTGGAGGTCGCCAGGGTCCGCGCCGGCCCGCGTGCAGTAGACGATCGCGTCTACAGAACGCAGCACGCCCAGGAGGGCTCGGCCACCACCGCGATCTTCGGTGGCCCCACCGATCAGCCCCGGGATCTCGACGAGCTGGACGAGCACCCCGCCGATGCGTGTGAGGGCCGGGACCGGTCGGAGCGTGGTGAAGGGGTAGTCACCGGTCTTGATCTGGATCTCCGACAACGCCTGGAGCAGCGACGACTTCCCGACGTTGGGTGGGCCGACCAGCGCGATCTGCGCCTCGCCCTCGCGACGCACCGCGATCGAGTCGCGGTGCACGGCACTCGATCGGACGCGAGTGTCGTCGATCTCCGCGAGCAGGGACTTGCGCAGGTCCGCGTACGGACCGTTCCGGTAGTCGGGCAATTCCGCCAGGAGCGCTCGGACCTCGCGGATCCGCTCCCGACCTTCCTTTCCGATGAGCCGTCGCTTCGCCACCTGGGCGAACGTGCGATGCGGCATGGGCATGACCGTTCTCCTTGTGAGATCGGCGAGCCCGGCACGGTCGCGCACCACCCGGATCGCGGGTGATGACAGCGGCACGCGTCCGTCCCGCCCCTTCCACCGACGCTGGTGCTGGAAGGGGCGGCTCAGCCGTTCCTGTTGGAGATGGTGGCGAACCAGGCGTCGTATGAACGCCGGGCGACGGATCGGTCCATGACGGGCGAAGGGTACACGAGCGACGCTCGGTCCGACCAGGCCCCGGCGACCGCTCGTCACCCACGGCGCTCGTCCAGCACCCAGGCCTCGACCGGTTCCACCTTGCCTTTGACGCGAACGCCGCCGAGCGCGACACCGGCATCCGGGTCATCCAGCGCCGACCAGGTCGATCGGCCCACGATGACCCGGCCGGGCTCGGCCGCGGCCATCAGGCGGGCCGCCGTGTTGGTCGTGTCGCCGATGACTGCGAAGCTGCGGCGATCGGCTGCCCCGACATTGCCCACGACGGCAGGGCCGGTGTTGATCCCGATACGAAAGACCGGCCATCCCGGGTGCGCCGCCGTGAGGGGCCGGCCGGCCGCGACGATCGCGGATCCGGCCGCCGCGGCCCGCCGAGCGTGGTCCGGCTGGGTCCCGTTGGCATTGAAGATCGCCATGACGCCATCCCCCGCGAAATGCTCGATCACGCCGCCAGCGGCGTCGATGCTTGGAACGACGGCCGCCCAATACTCGTTCAGCATCGTGATGATCTCGGTCGGCGCCCGGGATTCGCTGAAGGTCGTGAAGCCCGCCAGATCGGCGAACAGCACCGTGACCACGCGTTCCTCGCCGCCGAGTCGGGCGACATCGGGTTCGCGTTGGCGGATCCCCTCCGCCACGACCGACGGCAGGTACGGACGGAAGGCCGCGTCGAGACGCCGGAGCTCATCGGCAGCCTGCTCCAGCAGCGCGACCTCGTCGCTCGTCGCACCTTCGGCGCGGAGGTCGTCGAGGACCCGCTCGGTCGACTCGCCGCGTTCTTCGGCGGTGACGACCGCCGCGATCGCACCCGCATGCCAACGATCCAGGCGCGCGAGCGTTGCCTCGAGGTACAGGCCGCCGAAGGCGCCCGACAACGATCCACTGCGGCGGTACTCGCTCCGGGCACCCAGGGCGATGGCCAGGAACGCCGCGAGCAGGAGGAGGTGCCATTCCCACCAGCTCGCATGCCAGTTCCGACTGAGGACGACCGCGATCATGGCTTCTGCCAGGAGCACCATCGCGACCGTCAGGCTCAGCAGGACGTTGCCCCCACGGCGTCGATACAGGGCAGCCGCCCGCCACGCGGCGATCGCATAGAGCACGACGGCGACGATCGCGAGGACGGTGAGCAGGCCGACGCCTTCGCGTGAGGGCGGCGGTCCATCCATGGGCGGCAATCGCGCCATCGAGACGATCGCCCACAGCGCCATGACCGCGAGCAAGCCGGCCAGCAGGATGGGACGCAGGCGGAGCACGACGCGGGCGCGCGGGCCCCCGAACGGCCCGGTCGCGAGGAGCGCGAACACCGATGCGATGACTAGGCCGATGGGTGTCGCGATCACGAATCCGGCGTTGGCGCTCGGCAGGAGCACGCCCGGCGTGGCGAGCGCATGCAAGCCCAGGAACCCGGCACTCGCGAGGAAGGCGAGCGAGATCAGGACCATCCGGGCGTCGCGGTGGCGACCGGCCGCCACGTTCGTGACGTAGGCGAGGACCACGTTGACGGCGGCCGTGACCAGGACCAGCCAGAAGTGACTCGGGTGGTGCTCCCATTCCATGTCGAGCGATGGGTCGGCGAGGAGGAGCGCGAGGCCAAGCAGCGGCAGGCCGAGGGCGACGAGAGTCACGGGCGAGAGCCCGCGATGTGTCGTCCCCGCCGCCACCCCGGTCGACATGGCCCACAGGATACGCTCGCGCTCCAGGGATCCCATGGGTAGGTCCGACGCGACAGGTGTCACCTGGCGCGGTCCCTCGAGTACAGTTCCGGGATGGACATCGTGCTCGTCCACGGCGCGTACCACGGGGCGTGGTGCTGGGATTTCCTTCGGCCGGCACTGGAGCGGGCCGGCCATCAGGTGATCGCGGTGGACCTCCCGATCTCCGACCCGAACGCCGGGGCCGCCGAGTACGCCGGGGTGGTGGAGGCGGCCCTCGAAGGCATCGAGCGGCCGCTCCTGGTCGGTCACTCGATGGGGGGCCTCGTCATCCCGCTGGTCGCCGCTCATCGACCCGTCGAGCGCCTCGTGTTCGTGACGGCCTTCCTGCCGTCCCCGGGCCGCAGCCTCAACGACCAGCGCGACACGGAGGCCATCGACGGCCGCATCCAGCCCACGAACGCGCAGTGGACCGATCTCGGGGATGACGTCTGGATGATCGGTCCCGCGACCGCGACCGAATTGTTCTTCCACGATGCGCCCGCTGCGACCGCGCGTTGGGCGGTCGGGCGGCTGCGGGCCCAGTCCTATCGCGCGATGCGCGAGCCGACGCCGCTGATCGCCTGGCCGGACGTCCCATCGACCGTGATCGTGTGTCGCGATGACCGTGCCCTCAACCCTGACTGGTTGCGGAAGGCGGCCCGAGAGCGCCTGGGCGTCGACGCGATCGAGCTCGGCGGGGGCCATTCGCCGTTCCTCACGCGACCGTCCGACCTCGCCGGGATCCTGCTCAGGCTGACCTGAGCGAGACGACCGACGCACGGGGGTGACAGCCGGATCGCATGCTGTCGGGGATGCGGGCACAACTGGCGGTGATCTCGGCGGTCAGTCGGAGTCCGGCCCTGCGCCGGATCGAAGGCGGGTTCCTCCTCTTCAGCATCGGCGAGTGGGCGAGCTGGCTGGCGATCGTCGTCTACGCGTTCGGCCGCGGCGGCGCGACCGAGGCCGGGATCGTCGGGTTCGTCATCGGTGTCCCGTCGATCGTGGTGGCGCCGGGCGCGGCGCTCCTGGGCGACCGCTGGCCGCGCGCCCGGGTCCTCCTGGCGTCCTACGTGCTGCAGGCCGCGGCGATGGCGGCAACCGCCGCGTCCCTCCTGTGGGGACCGCCGCCTCTGGCGTACGCGTTCGCGACGATCGCCGCGACGACGATCGGGCTCAGCCGACCAGCCCTCTCGTCGCTGCTCCCCGAGGTGGTGGAGACGCCCGATCAGCTCACGGCGGCCAACGTGGTCTCCGGGATCGCCGAGGGGGCGGGGGCATTGGCGGGACCCTTGCTGGCCGGCGTGCTCCTCGGCATCAGCGGCGCACCGGCGGTCTTCGCGGCCACGACGATCGGGGCGCTGCTGGCGGCCCTTGCCCTGGCGCCGATCGCCCGCACGGCGGCCGCGATCCCGAGGGAGGCCATCCTGACCGATGCGGCCGGTTCGACGCGGGGGATGCTCCGCGCGCTCGGTCGTGAGCTGGCGGGCGGCGCGGCGGCGGTGGCGGCGGACCGACGACTCGGCGGGATCCTCGTCGTCCTGGCGGCCGCCATCGCGCTGCTCGGTGCCCTCGGGGTCTTCACGGTGGTCATCGCGATCGACCTGCTTGGCCTCGACGACGCCGCCGTGGGGTTCCTGACGGCAGCCTCGGGCCTGGGGGCGCTGGTGGGTTCGGCGACGTCGGTCGTGCTGGTGGGTCGCGCGCGGCTCGGCCGGCCCCTGATCATCGCTGCCGTCGCCTTCGGGCTCGCGGTCGCGGTCCTTGGGATCGTGCGTGCGCCGCTGCTCGTGACCGTCGTCTTCGTGATCAGCGGCATCGGCTGGTCGTTCGCGTACGTGGCCGCCACGACGCTCACACAGCGCCTGGCGGGCGATGACGTGATGACCCGGGTCTTCGGGATCACCGAATCCGTCATGGCTGCCGCCGAGGCCGTCGGCGGCCTGCTGGTCCCGCTCCTGATCTTCGCCTTCGGGCCGAGCGGCGCGATCGTGGTCGCCGGGCTCGCGCTGCCGGTCGTCGCGCTGCTCGCGGCACCGACGTTCCTGCGCGCCGACCGGGCCGAAACACAGCTGCTCCGCGAGTTGCGGGTGATCCGATCGGTGCCGATGTTCCGGCCCTTGGCCGGACCGGTCCTGGAGCGCCTGGCGGCCGACGCCGTGCCCCTGGCCTTCCTGGCCGGGCAGACGATCGTCACCGCGGGCGACCGCGGTGACCGGTTCTACATGGTCGTTTCCGGCCGATCCGAGGTCGTGGTCGCGGACGTTGTGACGGGCTCCGTGGGGCCCGGTGATGCGTTCGGCGAGATCGCCCTCATCCACGACATCCCGCGGACCGCCACGGTCCGCGCCATCGAGGACGTCGAAGTCCTGGGACTCGAGCGGGACGCGTTCCTGGAGGCGCTGACGGGTCAGCCGCGCAGTCGCGCCATCGCGACCCAGGTCGCCGTGCGTCACCTGGCGCATGATCCGGGCCCGGTCGGGGGCGGAACGACGACCGACCCGCCCGAGGCTTGACAGGATCCGCCGGGTGACGCCATCGTCGAGTCCATCGCCTCGCCCGACAGGAGACCGTGCCCTGATGGACTACACCCTCGAAGTCGTGGTCGTCCCCGTCTCCGACGTGGATCGAGCGAAGCAGTTCTACGTGGACCAGATGGGGTTCGTCCTCGATGTCGACGACTCGCCGAACGAGCGATTCCGGGTCGTCCAGATGACGCCCGTCGGTTCAGGGTGCTCGGTCACCATCGGCAAAGGGCTCACGACGATGACGCCCGGGTCGCTCCAGGGCCTCCAGCTGTGCGTCGCGGACATCGAGGCGGCGCACGCGGAGCTCAGCGCCCGCGGGGTCCCGGTCGGCCCCATCCAGCACCACGACGGGAGCGGGTTCGTGGACGGCAAGGGCGGGCCTTGGAACTCGTTCGTGTTCTTCTCGGATCCCGACGGCAACAGCTGGGCGATCCAGGAGAAGCCGGCGGCCAGCTAGGGCGCCGGCGCGCGACCGACCGCGGATGACCCCACCTGTCACCGACCACGACGCCGCAACGTTCCTCGAGCGCCTGGTCGCCCTGCGATCGGACGAGGAGCTGCGCAAGATCCAGCGCTACTTCAAGGCCGGGGACGGGCACTACGGCGCGGGCGACACCTTCATCGGGGTGCGGATGGGCCTCGTCTTCGAGCTCGCGAAGGAGTTCGACGACATGGCGCTGGACGAGATCGAACAGCTGTTGGAGAGCCCGATCCACGAGGCGCGGGCCGGGGCAGTGCGGATCATGGCCCGGCAAGCGGCCCACAAGCGGACCAGTGACGACCACCGAGCCGCGCTCTACGAGCTGTACCTGCGTCGGATCGACCGGATCAACAACTGGGACCTCGTGGACCTCGGTGCGTGGGAGGTCGTCGGGCGCTATCTCCTGGATCGGCCGCGTGAGGTCCTGTACCGCCTCGCCCGGTCCGCAGACGTCTGGGAGCGACGGACCGCCATCTACGCCACGACCGCGTTCATCCGCCGCGGCGAGGTGGATGACAGCTTCCGCATCGCCGAGATGCTGATCGACGACCCGCACGACCTCATCCACAAGGCCACGGGTGGCACGCTGCGCTGGTCCGGGGATCTTGATCGAGCGCGGCTGCGTCGAATTCCTCGACGACCACGCGGCCACGATGCCGCGGACGATGCTGCGCTACGCGATCGAGCACCTCGACGCAGAGGAGCGAGCCCGCTACCTTGGCCTGGGTCGCTCGCCACGCGGGCGTCACGGACCGATGCCACTGGAGCCGGACGCATGACCGACGACCTCTCCGCGAGCGCGCGGATCGACGCCATCCTTGGCGCCCTGCCGCCGGACCAGCGAGCGGCCCTGCAGTCCCTGCGCGAACTCATCGCCGCGACCGCGCCCGAGGCCGTGGAGGCCATCAGCTACGCGGCACCGGCGTTCCGGTATCGCGGTCGGCCGCTCGTCGCGTTCGCGGCGGCGAAACACCACTGCTCGTTCTTTCCCATGAGCCCGGCGGTCCTGGCGGCCCACCTGGATGGACTCGACGGCTTCGACACCGCCAAGGGGACCATCCGGTTCATGCCGGATCACGCGGTGCCGCCCGCGGTGGTGCGGGCGATCATCCGGGACCGCATGGCCGAGATCGACGCACACTCATGACGATCCCGGCGTTCCCCGATCGGATCGGCGATCTCGCGGTCCCCCAGGACGCTGTCTCGGAAGCGACCTGGCGCTGGGCGCACGGTTCGCTCCCCGACTACCTCCTCGCCCACTCCGTCCGCGCGTACTGCTGGGGCGCCGCCATCGCGCACGGCAACGGCTGGTCATTCGACGAGCAGGTGCTCTGGACCGCGTCCCTGATGCACGATGTCGGCCTGACGAGCATCCCCACGAACACGATGTGCTTCGAGGTCGAAGGAGCCGAACGCGCGCGGCGGTTCCTGGAGCGTCAGGGACTGGCGCCCGACGCGGCCGACGAGGTCGCCGTCGCGATCATGCTGCACATGCAGCCCGGCGTGACGCTGGATGACGGCGTGGAATCGGTGCTCCTGGACCTCGCGACCGGCCTGGACGTGCGTGGGGATGGTTTCGAAGCTGTGGATGCGGTGCGGCCCGCGGTGATGGCTGCCTTCCCGCGCGGCGACTTCGATCGCCACTTCCTCCGCGCCATCGCCCGGGAGGTCGCCATCCGCCCCACCTGTCAGAGTGCGCGGCTGCTCAACGACACGGACCTGGCAGGCTGGATGGCTCGATCGCCGTGGCGGGTTGGCGGGCCGTGACCGAGATCGCGGCGGTCGTCGCGACGATCCTCATCCTTGCCGTCGCGGGCTTCCAGCTGGCCCTGGCCCTGGGTGCTCCATGGGGTGGGGTCGCCTGGGGCGGGGCCGACGAGGGACGGCTCCCGCGACGGCGGCGCATCGCGAGCGCGATCTCCGCGGTCGCTCTCGTCGTCGTCGGGTACCTCGTGCTGGCCAAGGCCGACGTGCTCAACGCCGCCTGGATCCCGTCGCCGGGGCTGACCATCGCGGCGTGGGTCGTGGTCGGGTTGCTCCTCCTGAACACGCTGGCCAATCTCAACTCGAGGAGTCGGTTCGAGCGGGTGGTCTTCGGCGGCACGACGGCCGTCCTGGTCGTGCTCTGTGCCTACGTGGCGCTGACCGGACCCTAGGGGCAGACTGGTGGGGCCGGCCTTCGGCTAGCGGCTAGCCGAGTCGCAGCCCCAGGGCTGTCGCCACGACCAGGGCCTGTTCGACATCGATGAGGGCGTCGGTGATCTCGTTGTTGCGTGGGTCGAGCGCCGACAGGTCGCTGCCGCGCAGATCCGTGCCCCGGAACGAGGCGCGATGGAGCCAGGCGCCTCCGAGGTCTGTGTCACGCAGGATCGCGCCATCGAACTGCGCGCCGGTCAGGTCGGCCTCGCGCATCCGGACGTTGCGGAACTCGGCATCGCGGAGGTCCGCACCGGCCAGCCCGACGAGCGACCAGTCACCGCCCTCGACGACGAACGGCCCGAACCGGCACCGGTCGAATCGGCTGCCGACGAGTTTGCAGCGATCCAGGGTCACGTCGAAGAACGAGGCATCGATGAACCTGGCGTTGATGAATGCCGCGTCCGTGTAGGTGGAGGCGTTGAACCGGACGCCGCGGAACGTGCAGTCCGTGAAGACCGTGCCGCGGGCGTCCTGTTCGGCGAGGTCCACGCCGCTGAACAGCACGGCGTCGAAGTGGCGGCCCGTGAGCGACGACCCGTCCCAGTCGTCCGCCCGGATCGTGGACGTCGTGGGCGCAGCGGCGTGGGCGTCGGGCCGTTCGAGCATGGCTCGAATCAAACCATGGACGGGATCGGCCGGCGTTCCCGGGCAAGCCGCTCAAGCAGCGGCACAGCGGCCTCCGGCGCCGGCAGTGCGGCGATCTCGTCGCGCAGACGGCCGGCGGTCGCGCGATAGGCCGGATCGGCAAGGATGGAGATCACCGCCGCGGCCACCTCGGTGGGGGTCGTCGAGACGGCGTCGAGCACCTGGCCGACGCCGAGGACGGCGCACCGCTCGGCATTGAGCGGTTGATCTGCGCCGATCGGGAGCAACACCATGGGGCGCCCGAACATGAGTGCCCCGAGGACGCTGCCCGAACCCGCGTGGGACACCACGACATCGACGAACGGGAGGATCTCGTCCTGGGGTACGAACCGCTCGACGCGGACGTTGGGCGGCTGCGGACCCACGGAGGCCGGGTCGATCTCGCGGCCGACGGTCACGAGCACATTGGCACGCAGCGGGCCCAGGCCGGTCAGGATCCGCGCGAACAGGTCGCCCGATTCGTGGTTGAAGACCGTCCCGAGCGTGACGTAGATGGTCGGGGCCCCGGGGATCGTTCGCGCCCACGGCGGAGCGCCCACTTCCGCAGCCCGCGACCCTCCGCCCGGGCCGAGCCCATGGACCATGGCCGGGGGAGGGGAGCCGGGATCGCGCAGGCTCGTGGGGAACGGCGAGAACACGAGATACCGCCGGAGCATCGCCGCTTCCGGGTCGGCGGACAGGCCGTGTTCGCGACGGACGTCGTCGAGGGTCGGTGCGAGCAGGTCGGCTCGCACGAAGGAGCCTGAGGCGATGACGAGGACGCTGGCATGGGGAAGGCCCAGCCGCTCGGCGACGATCGGCGCCCCGAAGTCGGTCTCTTCCCAGACGATGAGGTCCGGCGGCCGGTCTGCGACCAACGCGTGGAGGTCCGGAGCGCGCTCACGGGCGATCCGGCCCACGAATCCGTCCCGCAGCGCGCGCTGCTCACGCTCGGCGTCGAACGGCACGAGCTCCCGGGTGACCGGCGCCAGGCCCTCGTCCGACCCGGCCGCCCATGCCTCGAATCCCAGGGACCGCACGATGGGCACCATCCACGGACGCGCCACGAACACGATCTCGTGCCCGGCTACCTCGGCAGCACGAGCGAGCGGGAGGAGGGGATCAAGGTGGCCGCGGCCGCCCGCGAAGGTGAACAGGAACCGCATCAGGTCGGCGCGACGCGGCGCGCGGTCTGGGCGCTCCCCTCGATCACGCCGGGGGACGCTCCTCGGCGTCCAGGCGCTGGGCATCGCGCCGCTTCCACGGGACGACCCCCTCCAGCTCGATCTCGAGCGAGAAGCTCAGGAACGTCCGAACGAGCACGATGAGGCCCAGCGTCGCGGCGTTCTCGATCGTCGGATCGATGATCACGGTCTGGATGATGTCGGCGATGATCAGGACCTCCAGGCCGAGCAGGATCGCCTGACCGACCTGTTGGCGGGCCTGTTGATAGACGCCCTCGCGTCGCCCGCTTCCCCAGGCGACGACGGCCACGACGAGCGCCCGGACCGACCCGATGGACAGGATCGCGATCCCGGCGACTTCGAACGCCAGGACCACGGCCTCCATCGCGTCCTGGAAGGTCATCGGTCGGCGGTGTCCGGCGCGCACGTGACGGCATCGCCGACCCGGATGGTGCCGGCCTGCACGACCCGCGCATTGAGTCCTCGCAGCCGCCGTGCCCGACCGGCGGGCGCATTGATCCAGCGCAGGGCCTCGCTCCCGAAGCGCGCCCCGAACTTGGCACATCCGGTGTGCGGCTTGTCCGTGACTTCGATGATCGCCTCGCCGATGGCGAGCCGGGCGCCCGTCGGCAGGACCTCCGGGTCAAGGCAGAGATCCACGTACAGCTGGTCGCCCGCGAGCGGCCAGCGAGTTCGGTCGGGTTCGATCGCGGCGAGCACCCGGACGCTGATGAGCGTCACCTGGGCCCCCGGATCCGCGGCGCCATCCGGTGTCGATCGACTGCCCCGATCGGCCCAGCCGTCGCCTTCGAGCCCGAGCACGAGATCGAGCCGCGCCGCCTCGAGCGACTCGCGTGCATCGACGGCCGGTCGGCGGACGATGGCCTCGAGCCGCCCGTGGTCGACGGGCGCGGCGTCGACATGCGCCTCCGCCGCGGCGACGTCGAGCGTGAGGCCGTCGCTCGTTGTCACGAGTCGGCCTCGCCGAAGTCGGTCTCCTTCACGACGGTGCCGGCGCGATCGAACGTCCGCCACAGACCGACCTGGCGGCCTCGATCGAACGCCCCCGCGCGCATCGTGGAGCCGTCGGTCCGATAGAAGGTCCAGGCGCCGTGCATCTCGCCGTCCAGGTGGAAACCCGAGAACTTCACCTTCCCGTTGGGAAAGTGGGCCAGGGCCGGCACGGCGTCGGTGGTCGTCGTCACCTGGGAAGTATGCCGTTCCCGGTGCGGTGGGGCTTGCCGCCCGGATGCCCGCTTGGCATACTCCGGGCGACGGCGCGTCCCGCGCCGAACCCCGATCCGGCGCTCACGCCGCCGGCGCGATGGGGCAAAGGGGAACCTGCTTCCCCGGGACTGACCGTCCGCCCTTCCTCCGGCGGATCACGTGAGCGTGAGTCGCGTGGTCGCGTCGAGAGCGAAGGATGTCGAGACGATGCCCACCCAGAAGACCTTCAAGCACCGTGTCCGCACACGCATGAACAAGACCGGCGAGTCGTACACGGCCGCCCGGCGACAGCTGCTTTCGAAGGCCGCAGATGCCGATCCCGCGACGGAGGCGACGGCGCCCGAGGCGACGGCGCCCGAGGCGACGACGGAGACCCTGCCGGCCGGCGTGACGGTCGTCAGCGATGACGCCTTGGTCCGCGCCACGGGCCGCACCCACGTCGAGTGGTTCGCCCTTCTGGACGCCTGGGGGGCGACCGGCCACACCCACACCGAGATCGCCGCGTGGCTGAGCGAGACGCATGGGGTCCGAAGCTGGTGGACGCAGAGCGTCACCGTGGCGTACGAGCGGGCGCGCGGGATGCGGGCGCGTCACGAGATGGCGGACGGGTTCAGCGTGAGCGTGACTCGAACCGTGCCCGTCGGGCCCGAAGCGGCGCTCGACGCCGTGACCGATCCCGTCCACCGCGAACGTTGGCTGCCCGGGGCGCCGATGACCCCGCGACCGACGCGGGCGAAGTCGACCGCCCGATTCGATTGGGCGACGCCAGCCTCCCGCGTGGTCGTGACGGTCGCGGCCAAGGGTGCAGACAAGTCCGTGGTCGCGGTCTCGCACGAGCGACTCCCGGACGCCGAGACCGGCGAGCGCCTCAAGGCGTCCTGGCGAACGTGGCTGGACGCCTTGAAGGGCGACCTCGCCGGAGGTTAGGCGCGGGGCTCGTCGGCGGAGTCGGGTGGCTCGAAGCCGGGCAGCGCGTCGAGATCGGCGCTGTCCGCGGCGGCGTCGCCCGGCTCCTTCAGCCTGGACCAGCCGACAGGGCCCTCGACGACCTCGCTCGAGTCGGCACCGTCTCCCTCGGCGCCAGGCTTCCCGTCCGGCGTGTCGTTGCGGCCCGGTAGGGCGGATCGCTCGTCCGTCATCGGTGATGTCCTCCATCTCGTGATCGCGTCCGTGCTGGCGCGTGAAGACGCACGATGGAGGCAACGGACAGTCGGCGACCCCTGCGCGGCCGTGCCACCGCGCTGCAACGATGTTGCAGTCTCGGCGAAGTCGGTCCCGCCCCGACCCTCATCGACCCGTCGAGACCCGCCGAGGTTTGGGAAGCCGGCCCGAGGCCATCGACCGCTCGTCGGCGTCGGGCTCGACGGCCTCGTCGGCGTCCACGGACCAGTGGCTGGGACCCTCCGGGCCATCGAGATGGCCGGCGTGCAGCGCGGCGATGACCAGCTGGCGCACCACGGGCTCCTCGTCAGGCGCGCTCACGAAGACGGTGCGGAACGATCATTTCCGGTGAGGTGGAACAGCGATCAGTCGTCCGCCGGGAGGATGGTCGTGGACCCGCCGGGGCGGAGGACCCGGACGTCCACATCCGGAGCGAGACGGCGGGCATGGGCGGCGAAGCGGTCGCCCGGTTCGTCCAGGGGTCCGCGCCACAGGTGATGGAGCCGCCGTGGGTAGAGCGTGCCCCAGTGGATCGGTACAGCCACCGCCGGCTGGCATGCGGCCACCGCCTCCGCAGCAGATCGTGGGCCCAGATGACCCGGCCCTCGGTGCGGGCCCCAGGTCCAGACCGGGAGCAGGGCGACATCCACGGTTCCCGCGAGCTCGCCGATGCCCGGCAGCGGCCCGGTGTCCCCGGCGAAATAGACCGTGGCTCCGGCGTCGAGGAGAAATCCGATCGGTTCCGCGCGCGGCGCCCCCGGCGAGATCCAGTGGCGAGCTGGCACCGCCGTGATCGTGAGCCCACCGACGTCCACGCGGTCGCCGACGGTCATCTCGAGCACGTCGCCCGCGACCCACCGCGCGGCCGAAGCGCCAAGCCCGCGCGGGACGACGACCACGGGGCGATCGCGCAGCACGGCCAGCGACGCGCGATCGAAGTGGTCGGGATGGCCGTGCGAGATGACGACCACTTCGATCGCCCCCAGGTCGTCGGGGTCGGGCATCGGTCCGTGCCGCTCCAACGGCCCGAGACGGTCCCGCAGGAAGGGGTCCGTCAGGACGCGCACGCCGCCGATGTCGAGGCGGACCGTGGCATGGCCGACGAACTGCAGGTCGATCGAGGGCCTCTCCATGGGCTCGCGCTCACTCCCGGGAGGGTTCGGGCCCGCCATGGCCATGCAGCTCCACGACCGGGTCGCCGGGCCGGCCAGGGACCCGCCGGAGCCGTGCTGGATGCCGGAGCAGGGTGATCACCCCGCCGAGCATCGCGCCGGCGGTCGTCTCGATGAGATCGGTCATCGTGTCGTCGTAGGTCAGGTCCATCCCCTTCGCCCCGAGCTTGAGGCCGATCCACTCGCCGATCTCCCACAGGCCGGCCGCTGCGGTCCCGGCCAGCGTCGCGACACCGGCCGCCTCCCATGACGTTCGGACGCGCGGCGTCGCGAGCGCCCCGGCCACCGCGGAGACGAGGGCTCCGTCGGCGAAATGGATGAGATCGTCCACATGCGAGCCGCGATAGATCCCGATGGCGTTGCCACCCGCGTCCACGAGGAGCGGCAGCGTCACGGCCAGGTCCAGCTCGCGGGGATACGGCTCGCGACGACCGTGGAGTCGCCAGGCGAGCGGCACGAGCAGCATGCCCCCGGCATAGCCGATGGCCCGCAACCGCATCCCCTTGCCGTGATAGCGAGGGGATTCCGCGTTCACGAACGCATCGACCGCGAGCGCGATCACGGTGGCCTTGACGGCGGTGATCGCCGCGGTCCAGGCGATGTCGCCCGGCGTCGGCGCAGGCGGCGGGGCGGGTTCAGTCCGGGCACTCGGCATAGGAACATGGTGACGCATCCGCTCGTATAGGACCCGAAGGGCGACCGGCTCCTGGAGCCCGACGTTTGTCACGTGCCTGTAAGGTGGGGGAGGCCCCAGCGTGGCTCGCCCGGACCACCGGCGGTGGGAGGGTGAGCGCCGAACCAGTACCACGGGGAGGGAGATACCGGATGCCAAGACGCGCCCTGCTCCGGGGAACCGTGGCCATCGTTCTCGTGCTCGGCCTGTTCTCCAGCCTCGGTGCGGCCCCCGTATCGGCCGCGCTGTTCACGCGCGACCTGTACTTCAGCGCCGGCTACGAACGCCAGATCGATTCCCGCACGTGTACTGCGGCGAGCACGGCGATGATGCTCAACTTCATCGCGCGGCGCGACCTCGACCTCAGCCAGTCGTACATCCTGGCGTGGGAGAAGCCTCGCGACGCGCTCGACGATCGTGTCCAGAAGGGGTCGGATCCTCTCGGCTGGTCGCGCGCCATGACGTACTTCTCGACGCGCGCCGGGATCGGTTCGTTCACGTATCGATGGGAGGCGTACTCGACCGAATACATCGCGCTCAAGCACGCCGCCCGCGTCATCGCGGAAACGAAGAAGCCGGTCGGTCTCCTCGTCGCGAACGGCACGCACGCGATGGTCATGACGGGTTTCGAGGCAACGGCCGATCCGCGGAAGGGCGATTTCACGCTCGTGAACGTCTGGATCAGCGACCCGATCGGCTCCAGGCACCGCCTGTACAAGGCTGCCGACAGCCCGCTCAACAAGTACCTGGAGCTCGACGCCGTGCCCGTCTACTACGACCAGGTCTGGTACGGCCGATACGTGATCGTCGCGCCGCCGATCTGATCCGTCAGTCGCTCGCCGGTCCTGGCGTCCAGGGACCGATCCCGCCGACGCGCTCGACACGAATGTGGGTCACGTACCCAGGCGGCGGGTCCGGCATCGCCGGGAAGATCACGCCCTCCCCAAGATAGGTTCGCGCATGACGCTGGAGGAGTTCCGGGGCTCCGCCGGGCGTGATCCGGGCGGTGCCATCGATCACGAGGTATTCCCGCAGGCCCCACGCGTTGATGACGTCCGACTGGATCGATAACGCGATACGCGGATCGCGGCGGAGGTTTCGCAGCTTGCGCTGGTCATCGAGGGTGCCGATGACGATCTCACCATCCTCGAGGCCGACCCATGCCACGCTGACGTGCGGTGACCCGTCCGGATCCAGGGTCACGACGGTCGCCACGGCGTCCGAAGCGAGCAGGGCGAGCGCGGCGTCGGAAAGCTGGTTGGTCATCGCCCCACGATACAACTGGGCGTGCCCGCCGCAGAGGCGTACGCTGGCCGACGATGTTCGAGCAGCTGGACTACGTCTATATGCCCAGCCGGGATGTGGCCGCCGATCTGGCGTTCTTCACCGAGGTGCTGGGCGGTCGACTCGTGTTCGCGATCGACGGCATGGGCACCCGCGTCGCCATGGTGGAGCTGACCGAAGGGCCGCCGCGGATGCTGTTGGCCGGGCATCTCGACGGCGAGGTGCCGGTGCTCGTCTACCGTGTCAGCGACCTCGCGTCGGCGACGACGGAATTGCGAACGCGCGGCTGGACTGACGGCCACGCGCTCGAGATCCCGCAGGGACCCGTCCGCTCCTTCACGGCGCCCGGTGGCCAACGTCTGGCGATCTACGAACTGACCCGCCCCGGCGTCGAAGGCTCCTTCGAAGGCCGCCGCGACTTCTGAGCAGGGTGGGGCTGCTTGACACTATATCCGCTATGGATATAGTGATCACGATGGCCGAAGACGGACCCACTCTCACGAGCGCGGCACTGCATGTCCTGATCGCGATCGGACCCGACGAGCGGCATGGCTACGCGATCATGCACGAAGTCCAGCGGATGACGGGTGGGGCTGTACGACTTGCCCCGGGAACCCTGTACGTGACCATCAAACGTCTGCTGACGGGCGGCCTGATCGAGGAGACGGTCGAGCGACCCGATCCGTCGCTCGACGATCAGCGCCGACGCTACTACCGCCTGACGATGAGGGGACGGGCGCTCGTGGCCACTGAGGTCGCTCGGCTCGAGACCCTCGTCGCCACGGCGAGGCCCTGGGCCCTGGATGGCCGCGACCGGTGAGTCGTCACGTTCGCGTGTTCCGCCGAATGGTCCGTCTGTACCCGGCGAGGTTCCGCGAACAGTTCGGCGACGAGATGGTCGTGTTGTTCGCCGACCAACTCCGAGAGGCCAGGACATCGAAATCACGCTTGGCGGTACCGCTGTTGTGGGCGCGCAGCCTCGCCGATCTTGTCCTCACGGTTCCGACCCAGCATCTTTCGGAAGGCCGCCGCGTGCCGCAGACCGTCGAGCCCGATTTCGCTTCAGCCACACGGCGAACACGGCCTCCGCGACGTTTCGTGACGTTCCTGGCGGCGACGCCGATGCTCATGTGGGCGTTCATGTCGATGGTCACTCCCGGCTTCACGGATCCGATCTACCAGAACCCACCGGGCATCCTGGTCTTGCCGATGGGCATCTTGCTGGTCGCCACCGCCGTGGTCCTGGCCGTTCTGGGTGTACTGACCGTTCGCGCAGCGAGGACCGGGATCGGCGTCGCCCTGTCGCTGGCATTCCTCACGATCCCGGCAGCAGCCCTGCTCATCGCTGCTCCGATGCTGATCTTGGTGATACAAGTCCTCCCCGTGTAGCGTTCCGACGGCCCAGTCGATCGGGAACCCATCCGGTGCATCGAACGTCACGGGCGAAATCGCAACGCGGCGAGAGGTGGTCGGTGCTGCTCGTTCGGGGTCTTGCTGCCCTCACGATGTTCGCCGCCGTCGCCCTGGGCTGCGGCACCACGCCCGTGCCCTCTCCGGTCCCGTCGCCGACACCGGTCGCACCGCCAGCGCCTACCTCCGGCGGCCGCGGATGATCCGCGCAGCTGGTCGTGGGCTCCGGTCCGCTTGCACCGGGTACCTACAGGCATGCGGCGTTCCGTCCGCCGCTCAGGTTCGCCGTCGAGGCCGGCTGGGTCCCCGGGACGGTCAGCAGTGGCTTCATGGACATCCAACAGGACCAGGGCACGCCGGACGTCGTCGCGGTCCAGTTCGCCCGTATGGATCGCGTGGTGGGGGCGGACGGCTCGGCGACGCCCGCGACGTCCGTGGACGCCGTCGTCCGCGCGATCCACACGAACCCCGGGCTCGTCGTGATCGATGAGAGCACGTCGCGCCTCGGCGGACTCGATGGCCTCAATGTCACTGTCGAGAACCGCAGCGCATCTGCGTCGCCGATCATGGACGTCTCCGCGGGTCGGCTCGGCATCGACCCGAAGCGGCGGCTATGGATCTCGCTCTTCGATACCCCCGACGGCGTCCTTGCCGTCATGGTCGGGGGATCGGCGGCGAGCTGGGGCCGCGCGCTCGCGGTGGCGGAGCCGGTCCTCGAGTCGGTGGTCGTGGCGAGCGGCGAGGAGGGCGTGACCGTCCCATAGCCTGGCCTACACTCGGGCGATGTCGGACGACGAACCGCCGCAGACGGCGATGAATGGGCGGACCTTCACGTTCACGACGTCCGCGCAGGCGGCGGTCGACGCACGAGCGCTCCTCAACGCGCGAACGAATCGACTCCACCTCATCGTGGACTCGGCCTTCCTGTTCGTCGGCGGAGCCCTGGTGGTCGCCGGGCAGTGGATCGGCGTCCCGATCGCGATCGTCGCTGCGGCGCTGCTCACTGCGAGCCAGCTGCAGGGCGTCCAGCGCTGGATGATCGGCCGCAACGCCGGGAGCCTGATGGGCCAGCCGACCGAAGTGACCTTCGACGCGACGGGGATCCGCATGGTTGGCGAACTCGGTTCCTCGGACGTGCCCTGGTCCGTCCTCACCTCGGCGCGCGCCGACGAGCGCACCGTCATCTTCGTCCGCGGCGACGTGCTCGCCGCGTATCTCCCGGCCACGTCCTTCGCGGGTCGGGACGAGCAACAAGCGCTCGTGCGCTATGCCGACGAGCGCATCGCCGAGGCGATCCACGCTCATGAGGCCGACTGACGCCGCAACGCCTGGCATCCAGAGCGGGGAGTCGGCCGGCGCGCCCAGGACCCGCGCGAAGACCGTAGGACTATCGGCCCATGGGCGTCGCTGGGGACCGGTGGTTGGCTCGAAGCAGGGCCGCCCGACATCCGCACCCAGACGAGATGCCTCGCGGTGGCCGCAGGGTGAGGAGGACAGGCGATGCCGGTCGTGCGTGCGGGTCCCAACCAGTACCTGTTGGTCGGTCGGGGAGGGGACCTCGAGAACCGCGGCTCCGCGGTCCAGACCTGGCTGCGACCCGGGACGATCTACGTGCTGGTCCCGGGCACCAAACAGGAGGCCTTCTTCGAGTTCACGCAGGAGACGAAGGACGGCATCCCGCTGCGCTTCAAGGGCACCTTCGTCTACCGGATCACCGAGCCGGTGGCCGCCGCCCGTCTGTTCGACTTCAGCGACGGCAATGGCCTGACCCAGATCACGACCCTGCTCACCCACGTCTGTTTCGGGGAGCTCCGCGACGCCGTGTCACACATGTCGATGGTCGAGTGCATCGAGGAGCGCAAGACCACGCTCACCGGTGTCGTCGCCGCGGCGCTGCAGCGGACGATCCACGACGCCGACGACCCGGCCCGGTCGTGGGGCGTCCAGGTCGAGGCGGCCCAGGTCGCGCAGGTCTTCATCGTCGATGCGCAATTGCGTCAGCAACTCGAGGCCGAGGTCCGCAACGAGATCAAGGTCAAGAGCGATCGCTCGAACATGCAGGCACAGGAGGACCTCACGCTCGCCGAGCTCGCATCCGTGGGACGCGTCCAGGAGCAGAAGCTCGCGAGCGACCAGGAGGACGTCCGTCGGCAGGAGGCCCTGGAGCTCGCGCAGGTCGCCCGCGAGCGTCGGCGAAAGGCGGAAGACCTCGCCACCGAGCGACACCTCCTCGAGCTGGAACAGGCCCGCCTCCACAGCCAGCTCGATGCCGACCAGGACCGCGTGCTGGCCGAGGCGCCCGTGCGGCTCCTCCAGATCGAGCACGAGCGGGCGATCCTGCAGGAAGAACTGGCGCTGCGCGAGTTGCAGAACCAGGTCAAGGCGCTCGAGGTCGAGCGCGACCTGCTGCTCAGCCGGGCTCAGCAGGATCTGCGGCGCGAGATCATCGGACTGGAGCAGGCGCCGCGGATCGTCGAGGCGGCCTCGAAGGTGTTGCATGGCACGAGCCTGTCGATCTACGGCGAGAATGCCGTCCTTCTGGGACAGCTGGCCCCGATCTTCGATGTCCTCACGCGGGCGGTGACCCAGTCCACCGAAGCCGCCTTCGCGGCGGGCGTCGAGCCGGTCCCGGAGGCCGCACCCGTGGCCTGAACCCCGCACGCGCGCGTCACGGCGGCCCGCGGCCGCTCGAGTCCAAGGGGCGTTCCAGGGTCCGGTGGCACAATGCCGTCGATGACCGAGGCGATCGTGGAACCGATCCTGGTGGCCCGCGCGGCGCGAGGTCGACATGCGTGGGCGGAGGCGTTCGACGCCTACACCACCGCCGACCGGGACACACCGCTTGCCGGCGAGGATCTCGAGGGACTCGCCGAGGCCGCGTTCTTCGTCGCCCAGGGCGATATCGAGCTCGAGACCAAGGAGCGCGCGTTCAAGGCCTACGAGGCCGACGGCGAACACCGACCCGCGCCGCCTACCTCGCCCTCGACATCGCGCGCGAGTACGGCTACGCCGGCAAGTACGCGATCGCGAACGTCTGGGTCAGCCGGGCCGAGCGGATCATCGGGCCGGACGGCGACACGTACGTGCACGGCTATCTCGCCCTCGTCCAGAGCGAGAGCGGCGCGCGCGACCGGGTGACCTGGAGCGCGCGACTCGCGCTCGCGGAGCGGGTCATCGCGATCAGCGAGCGGAGCCAGCGACGCGGACCTCAAGGCCTATGCGCTGAGCAACCTCGGCGAGCTCAAGATCGCCAACGGCGAGCACGTCCGACGGCATGGCCCTGATGGAGGAAGCCTCCATGTCAGCGCGGTCAACGGCGAGCTGTCGCCGTTCACGACGGGCATCACCGCATGCCGGGTCATCGGCGCGTGCCGCGACCTGACCGACTATCGCCGCGCCAGCGAGTGGATCGAGGCGACCGAGAGAGTACTGCACGCGCCAGTCCCTGACCGGCTTCCCGGGCATCTGCCGGATCCATCGGGCGGAGGTGGCGGCCGTCGGCGGGGCGTGGGACCAGGCCGGAGTAGGAACTCGCAGCGGGCGACCGATCGAGCTCGAGGCGTATCGCGCGACGCCGCCACAGGCCGACGGCTTCTACGCCATCGGCGACATCCGGCGCCTGCGGGGCGACTTCGAGGGAGCCGAGGCGGCGCTGCGCGAAGCCCATGCGCGGGGTCGGACCGCCGCAACCCGCGCTCGCGCTCATCCGCCTCGCCGCAGGGCAAGGTCAAGGCGGCGGTGCTCGGCCATCGATGCGGCACTCGCGGAACCGACCGCACGACCGCTGGGCGCGCGCGCGACTCCTGCCGGCGCAGGTCGAGATCGTCGCTCGCGACCGGCGATATCGACCGCGCCCGGACCGGCGGCCGACGAGCTGGCCGAGATCGTGGCCGCTGTACCCGTCGCCGGCGCTCGAGGCGACGCGTCACGTCGCGCTCGGCCGGGTCCTGCTCGCCGACGGCGCCCCGCGGCGGCCGTCGCGAGCTGCGCGACGGCGATCACGGGCTGGCGCGACGTCGGGTCGCCCGTACGAGATCGCCCGGGCGCGGGTCGTGCTGGCGCGGGCGCTCCGGGCGCTCGATGACGACGACGACGCGGAGCTCGAGCGCCGTGCCGCGGCGGACGAGTTCACCAGGCTGGGCGCGCGCCTCGACCTCGACGAGCTCGACCGGGAAACGCGCGACCTCGAGGCGACGCGCAACGGGCCCAGCACCGCGCGCCGGACGTTCATGTTCACCGACATCGTCGGCTCGACCCAGCTGGCGGAGTCGCTCGGCGACGAGGCCTGGGAGCGGCTCCTGCGCTGGCACGACGACACGCTCCGGGCGTCATCGCCCGCCACCATGGGGAGATCGTCAAGTCCACCGGCGACGGGTTCTTCGCCGCCTTCGAGTCGGCGCGGACGCGGCGGTCGAGGCCGCGGTCGCGATCCAGCGCGCGCTCCGGGACCATCGCCTCGCCGGTCCGGACGCGGTGCGCGTGCGGATCGGCCTGCACACGGCCGACGCCAACCTGCGCGGCGACCGACTACAGCGGACGCGGCGTCCATATCGCCGCACGGGTATGCGCCCGTGCGGACGCCGACGAGGTCCTCGCGACGACCGACACGCTTGCGGAGGCCGGCGCGACGGCCGTCGTGGCGGCGCCCGTGCCCGCGACCTTGAAGGGGATCAGCGAACCGATCTCGCTCGCCGCGATCGCCTGGGATGTCGACCGGTGAGAGGGCCTGTTACCGTCGGCACATGACGACCATGCAGGTGGCGCACCGCGATCGCTATGGCGGACCCGATGTCGTGTCCCTCCGCGACGTGGAGCGACCGGTCCCGGGCGACGGCCAGGTCCTCATCCGGATCCATGCCGCTTCGGTCAATCGTGCCGACCTGGACCTCCTCTACCCCAACCCCGGTTTCACACGCGTCTTCCTGGGCCTGCGCGGGCCTCGCCAGGGACGGATCGGGTGCGACGCGGCCGGGGTCGTGGAGTCGGTCGGCAGCGGCGTCACGGGGTTCAAGCCGGGTGATGCGGTCTTCGGTGACCTCTATCCGTACGGACTCGGCTCATTCGGCGAGTACGTTTGCGTGCCGGAAGCGGCGGTCCTCGCCGTCCCCGAAGGGATGACCCTGGAGGATGCCGCGACCTTGCCGCACGCCGCGATCCTCGCGATCCAGGGCCTGCGCCGCCGCGACGGCCGGACCCCACAGCCGGGCGATCGGGTCCTGATCGAGGGCGCCTCAGGCAATGTCGGGCCGTTCGCCGTCCAGATCGCGAAGCACCTCGGTGCCCACGTGACCGCCGTGTGCAGCACGGACAAGATCGATCTCGTGCGCTCGCTCGGCGCCGACGCGGTGATCGACTACCGGGCGGTCGACTATACGGCCGCGGGCGAGCGCTACGACTGGATCCTGGCCGTGGAGGCCCATCACTCGATCCTTCGCGTGCGCCGCGTGCTGCGACCCAAGGGCGTCTACATCACCCTGGGCGGGACGACAGCGAGGCTGTTCCAGGCGATGCTGACCGGGCCTGTGGCGTCCCTGGCGACCGGCAAGTCGATGGGCCTGATGCTGTGGTGGAAGCCGTTCCGTGCCGAGGATGTGGCGGCCCTCGCTGACCTCTATGCCGCGGGCGTGCTCAAGCCCGTCATCGACCGGCGCTATCCGCTCAGCGAGATCGTCGAGGCGCTCCGGTACGTCGACGATGGCCACGGCAAGGGCAAGGTCGTCATCACGGTCTGAGCCGCGACCGGTCAGGGAGTCCCGTCCACCAGCTGCGTGACGTCCTGGAAGTCGTACAGGTGGTCGTTGTCCGGCCACGTGAAGATGCGGTCAGGGAGTGGGGGCAGGTCGGCTCCGAAGTAGTGGCTGAAGATGAACCGGAACGTGTTCACGGACGTGAAGCGCTCGGGCAGCCGATCGGTGACGCCGGGCAGGTACATCGCATTGAGCACGCCGGACCGGATCTTGAAGTACTCGGGCGTGGTCTGGACGCAATCGACGCTCTTGCATGCGAGCGGACCTTCGTCCGCCTGGACGATCACGATCGGCCGGGTCTCCTCGGGGCCGGAGAGCAACTCGCTGACGATCGACTTGATGTTGGCGTTCGCGAACGCGATGTGCCCGGCGTAGAGCAGCTTCTCGTCGGTCGCCTTGGACTCGTCCTCGGTCACGAGTGAGCCGTCGGCGTGGAACACGTACGGATCGTGCGGCAGCAGGATGTGGGCGAAGACGAACTTGGGCCCCGGGGCGGTCCTGACGCGATGGAGCTGACGGAACTCGAACAGGGTCCCGTCCCGGTGGCGGTCCAGGAAGGTCTGCTTGGTGGGGGTGATCCCGATCGCGTGCTCGATCGGCGGCACGATCGTCGTATCCCACAGGACCGACTCGAACTCGCTCGTGACACCGAGGGTCAGGTTCGTCGTGGCCATGCTGTTGGTGTGCGTCGGGTCGAACCACGTCCCGAGGTGGTAGTACGCGTACCCCTGCGACTTCAGGAAGCGCCCGACTTCGTGGGTTCGCAATAGGTGCTGCGCTGGGGTCCGGTCGCTCGAGACGCGACCGACCTGGGTCGTGAGTTCATCGAGGTAGCGCAGGTTGAGCGTCGAGGCCAGAGAGAAGTCGGTGGCGCGGTAGCTCGCGTGGCTGTTGCTCGGCACCTGGAAGCCGCGATCGCGCAGCCAGCCGTACAGGTCGTTGTCGGTGATCCCGAAGCGGCGCTGGATCGCGTCCGCGGACCCGTAGCGATCGAAGACGAGGTAGTAGATGTCCGGCTTGCGGGTGGCACTCGTGGTCGTGGCGACGGCTTGTACCTCGGTCTCGGCCGCCGGCGCCGATCGCTGGACCTCGTAGGGGACGATCGTCGCGAGAGTGAGCACGACCAGGACCGTCGCCAACACGTTGAGTCCGGTGGTCGTGCCCGGCAGGCTGGTCTTCGCTCGGGCGGCATAGACCACGGCGCCGACCACGAGTGCGCCCCATACGGCGAGCTGCAACTGGTCCGACACGCTGGCACCCGTCAGCGCGGTGGCGACGTGCCCGTATGCGAAGAACGCGATGACGAGCATCGACGCCACGATCGCGCCGCGCATCGCGTTCCGATACACGAGGGAAAGGACGGCGAGCGCCACCGCGGCTCCGGCCATCGCCCGGAATAGGGGTGCGGCCGCGTCGACGGGCAGCACTTCATCGAGGTTCGCCGCGTACAGGAACAGGACCGCATAGGCGGCGAACAGCAGCGGGTGCAGGGGCAGTCGAGTGAGGCGTGCTATCGGAAGGGTCCCGTCTGGGCGTCGCGGCACCGGCGAGCTGCCTGGAGTGCAGCACGCGGGCAGGACGTCAGTCTCAGGCGGGACGCCGAATTGGGCCGTCCGAGGTAACCCGCCGTCAACTCCCGGCCGGGCTCCAGAACGCGATCTGGCCGTCCATCAGGACGGGTTCGCCACCGTCAGGCCGAACGACGCCGACATGGGTCACGCCGTCGGCGCCCGTGACGGGGAACAGGAAGGCACTGGAATCGGGCGCCCACAGTCGATGGCTGAGGGCGTATTGGTCGAAGTAGGTGAGCAGCTGGCTGATGAACAGTCGCCCGGGCACGACCTCGGTCTCCGATCGGATCGTGCCGGTCGAGACATCGATGAAGAGCAATCGGATCTGTCCGGCGTCGCGCTCGCCTCCGCCCCGGCGGGCTGGACCCGCAGGGCGGCGATCGTCGAGCCGTCGGGCGACCACCAGAAGCTCACCACCGATCCATCGAGGAGGGTGCGGGCGACGTCCTCTGACGCACCGAGGAGCCGGAGCGGGCCGATCGGGAGACCGGGTGTGACCTGGCCGGGATCGACGGCGCCGATCGTGGCAACGGCGTCGCTCGTCGGGTCGAACGAGACGGCCGCACTGCCGAAGACGGGCATGGCTCGCGCATCGAGCCCGTCGGGAGCGACGACCACCACCTCCGAGCCGACGCCGCCCGTCGTCCGCACGTAGCTGACCCGCGTCCCGTCCGCGCTCACGACCGCCGAACGGAAGTCGCCGGGTTTCGGCAGACCTGACCCGGTCGGGACGCCGTCGAGCCCGATCTCGCCCAGGAACGCGCCCTCGCCCGAGCCGATATGGGCCAGCAGGCGATCGGTCCCGATCCAGTCGAAGTAGAACGGATCGCCCGTCTGGATCGTCGCGTCGCTCGCGCTGCCGTCGATGGGCGCACTCCCGTCGGCCGGCGCGATGCGCAGCGAGAGTCCAGCCGCCTCGTTGGCGAGGTACGAAACGCTCCGCCCGTCCGGGCGCCAGGACAGGTAGAACGGGGTGATCGAGCCGCTGCGGAGGATCTCGATCGGTTCGATGGTGGGGTCTACCGTCGCTGCGGCGACATCGAAGACGAGGATGCTCCGTTCTCCGGGTCGGGCCCGGATGGCGGCGATCCGTGTCCCGTCCGGCGACCACGCCGGGAATGCATAGCTCCCATCGACAGTCGAGGCAAGCAACACGGTCTGCCCGGCCGTGTCCACGACCACCAGCGACCCGTCATTCGTCTCGACGACGATGGATCCCGGCGCCCCGAGCGGACGACCGATCGGTGCGGGCGGGACCACCGGCGTGCTCGCGATCGGCGATGTCGAAGGGGCGAGCACGGCGGGGGAAGGGACGACCGCGACCGACGGGGCCGCGCTCGTCGGGGCCAGCGACGCCGGTGACGGGGGCGTCGACCCGCATCCCGCGGCGGACAGGCCCACGGCACCGATCGCGAGCGCGAGCGCCGACGCGCGCGCTCGCTGTGGCAGGGACCGGACACCGACACGCATGCAAGACACGATACGCAGCAAGCCGCCCGCCGGATGGCGCTGAGTGGGCCGAACGGCCCGTTCGGGGTGCATCGATCTGCCCTTGGCGCGGCCTGGCCGGGCGGCGATGCTCGTCCCACGCGGCCGACACGACGCGCGCGACCTCCGACCGTCGCCGGCCGCGTCGAGGCCGAGGTTCCCATGTCCACGAACGTGATCCACCGCCCTGCAGTCCCCGCGAGGATCGCGAACCACAGCCTCGTGGCCGACCTGCGCCTCGCCGGTACGCTGATCGCGGTCGCCGGCGCGGGCATCCTGATGGCCATCATCACGGCCGAGGCGCTCTATCCGGCGGCATACTCGACGGCGGCGAACGCGATCAGCGATCTGGGTGGCACCGAGCCCCCGAACAGCGTCGTCCTGCAGCCCTCCGCCACGATCTTCGATCTGTCGATGATGCTGGTCGGGGGGAGTGTCGTGGTCGCATCCTGGTTCATCCATCGCGCCTACGGTCGACGGGCGTTGACCATTCCGCTCGTCATCCTGGGCGTGTCCGCGTTCGGGGTCGGCCTGTTCCCGGGTGACACCGGCGCGCCCCACGGGCTCTTCGCGATGGTCACGTTCGTGTCCGGTGGCGTCGCCGCGTTGTGCGCGGGCATCGTCGTTGGGGCAGGGTTTCGGTACCTCTCGATCGTCCTCGGCGCCGTCGCGCTGCTCTCGCTGGCGTCCTATGTGATCCTTGGAGAGTCGAGCCCGCTGATGGCGATGGGGATCGGTGGCTTGGAGCGATGGATCGTCTACCCGATCGTCATCTGGCTCATCAGCTTCGGCGGGTATCTGTTGGGCACGGCGGACGACGAGGTCTAGACAAGGCAGCCTCCCGCGGTAGCATCCACCGATGCCCGACCACGCCTACGACGACGGTTTCTTCGATGCGGCGGTCGCGGCCACCTACGACGATGACGAGTCCGATCGGTCCACGCCACGCGTGATCGAGCGGACCGTCGTATTCCTCGAGGACCTCGCCGGCGCCGGTCGAGCGCTCGAACTGGGCATCGGCACCGGGCGCATCGCGCTGCCACTCGCCGCGCGAGGCGTCGAGGTCGCGGGCATCGATCTCTCCAGCGCCATGGTCGCCCGGCTGCGCGCCAAACCCGGTGGTGACGCGATCGCGGTCACGATCGGCGACTTCGCGACCGCCACCGCCGGCGAACCCGGCACGTTCCGCGTTGCCTATCTCGTCTTCAACACGATCATGAACCTGACCAGCCAGGCCGCACAGGTCGACTGCTTTCGCAATGTCGCGCGACACCTCGAGCCCGGCGGCACATTCGTCATCGAGGTGGCTGTGCCGGGCCTCCGAAGACTGCCGCCCGGCGAGACGCTGACCGTCTATCGGGTGACCCCGACGGGCTGGTCGTTCGATGAGTACGACGTCGCGACCCAGGGCGAGATCTCGCACCACTTCGACCTCATCGACGGCGTGCTGCGCCGCGTCTCGATCCCGTTCCGTTATGTCTGGCCGGCCGAACTCGACCTCATGGCGGAGCTCGCGGGGATGCGGCTGCGCGAGCGCTGGTCCGATTGGGGACGGGAGCCATTCACGAGCGATTCCGACTCGCATGTGTCCGTCTGGGAGAAGCCCTCGACGGTCTGAGGCAGAGGGAGAACCAAGATGATCGATGTCGTCGTCATCGGCGCCGGACAGGTCGGCCTGGCCGCCAGCTGGCATCTGTCGAAGCGCGGCATCGAACACATCGTCCTCGAACGAGGTCGGGTCGCCGAGACGTGGCGGTCGCAGCGCTGGGATACGTTCGCGCTGAACACACCCAACTGGATGAACCGCCTGCCCGGCGATGCGGATGCGCTCCAGCCCAGCGACGCGTTCCTGGGCCGCGACGAGGTGATCGCTCGTTTCGAGGCATACGCAGACGAACACGGGATCCCGATCCGGAGTTCGACCGAGGTCACCGCGGTCGAGCCGGGCCGCGCGCACGGCACCTTCCTCGTCGTCGATCGATGGCGATGGTGGCGTCGATACCATCGAGACCCGTCAGGTCGTCGTGGCGTCCGGTGGCCAGAGCCGACCGCGCCGCCCTGCGATCGCCGATGGACTGCCGTCGTCGATCCGTCAGCTGCACACGGCCGACTACCGCTCCCCGGCGGCGCTGCCGAGCGGCGCGGTCCTGGTCGTGGGCAGCGCCCAATCGGGCGTGCAGATCGCGGAGGACCTCGTATCGGCCGGACGCCAGGTGTACCTGTGCACGAGCCCGGTCGGGCGCCTGCGACGGCGGCTCTTCGGCCGCGACACGCTCGAGTGGCTCACCGAGAACGGGTTCTACGACGTGACCGAGGCGCAGCTACCCGACCCCGGATGAAGACCATGCCGATCCCACAGATCTCGGGCGTCGGTCGCTATGGCCATACCGTCAGCCTCCAGTCGCTGGCCGGCCTCGGGGTCGTGCTCCTGGGTCGGCCCGTGGAGGTGCGTGGCGCCCGACTGACCCTGGACGGGTCCCTCGGCACGAACATCGCCGTCGGCGACCGCGTCTCGGCGGAGCTCAATGGCCTGATCGAGCGACGGATCCGTGACAGCGGCGCCACCCCGCCTGCCCGCGAGCCGGACCCGGCTGACGAGCCGCACCCCGACCCGGGGTCCGTGCACGCGCCGGACAGCCTGGACCTCGATGAGAGCGGGATCTCGACCGTCATCTGGGCGACGGGCTACACCACCGACTTCGGGTACCTGCGGCTGCCCGTGCTCGACGAGACCGGCTATCCCGTCCACGACCAGGGCGCCGCGCGCATCCCGGGCATCCAGTTCCTGGGGCTGCGCTGGACCGTGGATCGCAAGTCGGCGCTGTTGCTCGCTGCCGCCGGCGAATCAGCGACCGCGGTGCAACGCATCGCCGACGCGATCGCCTCGTAGCGACGGGGTTCGGCCTACCCCTTGCGGAGCAGGTCCTCGAAGGGCACCGGATCATCGAAGGCGTCACGCGGCGGGGCCACCGGTCGGGCCCCCATCGCCACGGCGAGTTCCGTGGCCGCCCGTTCGATCCGCTCGACGAGGCTGCCCTCCATCGCCACCTCGCCGCGGCCCCAATCCTGGGTCGCGGCGTACACGGCGGTCGGCACGACCGCGGCCCGCAGGTACGCGAAGAGCGGGCGGATCGTGTGCTCGATGGCCAGGGAGTGGCGTGGGGTCCCGCCGGTGGCGGCGAGGAGCACGGGTTTGGCGCGGAGCCCGTCGCGATCGATGACGTCGAAGAACATCTTGAACAGCCCGTTGTACGAGCCGCTGTAGATCGGTGAGACGGCGATGACGCCGTCGGCGGACAACACCGCGTCCAGGGCCGCCTGGAGGGGCGGCGCCGGGAAGCCCGTCAGCAAGTGGTTGGCGAGCTCCACGGCGTGCTCCCGCAGCTCGATGACCTCGAGACGTGGTTGGAGCCCGGCGTCGTGGAGATGACGCTCGACCGCGGCCGCGAGGCGGTCGCCGAGGAGACGGCTCGAGGAGGGCTCGGACAGGCCGGCCGTCACGAGCACGAGCGACCTGGCCGTCGCGGCGCTCACGCTGGTGCGGCCGTCAGGTTCGTGGGTGCCGCGGCTAGCGTCGTCGTCTCCGGCGAGGCCGCGGCCTGGGCCGCCAGGACCCGCGGATGGAGCGGCGGGCCCTCGGGCACATCGGCCGGGCGCAGCGCGGCGAACTCCCGGCGCAGGACGGGAACGACCTCGGAACCGAGGATCTCCAGCTGCTCGAAGACGGTCGTGAGCGGCAACCCGGCGTGATCCGCGAGGAAAAGCTGGCGCTGGTAGTCGCCGACGAACTCGCGGAAGCCCAGCGTTCGGTCGATGACCTGCTGCGGGCTGCCGATCGTCATCGGCGTCTGGGCCATGTACTCCTCGAGGGACATGGCGCCACCGTACACCGGCGCGTGATCGAAGTACGGGCGGAACTCGCGGATCGCATCCTGGCTGTTCTTGCGCATGAAGACGTGGCCACCCAGGCCCACGATCGCGTGCGCCGCAGGTCCGTGCCCGTAGTGCTCGAATCGGCGTCGATAGAGCTCGACCATGCGCTGGACGTGCTGACTGGGCCAGAAGATGTTGTTGTGGAAGAACCCATCGCCGTAGTACGCGGCCTGTTCGGCGATCTCGGGGCTGCGGATGGAGCCGTGCCACACGAACGGCGGCACGCCGTCGAGCGGACGCGGCGTCGAGGTGAACCCGGTCAACGGGGTCCGGAACCGACCCTCCCAATCCACGACGTCCTCGCGCCACAGGCGACGCAGCAGGTCGTAGTTCTCGACCGCGAGCGGGATCGCGTTGCGCAGGTCCTGCCCGAACCACGGGTAGACCGGGCCCATGTTGCCGCGACCCATCATCAGGTCCACCCGGCCATCGGCGAGGTGCTGGAGCATCGCGTAGTCCTCGGCGATCTTGACCGGGTCGTTGGTCGTGATGAGCGTGGTCGCGGTGGAGAGCTGCAGGCGCTCGGTCCTGGCGGCGATGTAGCCAAGGAGCGTGGTGGGGGAGGAGGGAACGAAGGGCACGTTATGGTGCTCGCCGGTCGCGAAGACGTCGAGGCCGACTTCCTCCGCCTTGATCGCGACCGCGACCATCGTCCTGATCCGTTCTTCTTCGCTGACCGTCTGGCCGGTCGTCGGGTCCGCGGTGACATCACCGACGGTGAACACCCCGAATTGCATGGTCTGTCTCGATCCTTGACGGCGTCGCCGTCCGTTCTGGCGCCACCCGCGGTGGTCGCATCCGCCTCGTAGTATAGACAGCAGGTGGTTGCGCACGCAACGACATGACGTAGGTCACGCACGAACCGGCGCATCGGTCGCATGACCGATGGCAAGCGCTTCCTGTAGGCCTACGGTGCGCTCGCGGCGCTCTGCCGTGATGCAATCGACGGGAGGATCCACCATGACGGCCCCGGACCCGCGCACGGACGATCTCGACGACGTCGAAGGTCACAGGCTCGCCACCAACGACAACGAGATCGTCATCGACGATGCGGGCTCGCACGATCCTGACGCCACGGACGACGTCGAGGGTCACCGCCTCGCCGGCAACGACAACGAGATCGTGATCGACGACGGTGATCCACGCGATCCCGACGAGGTGGATGACCGACGCTGACACGACGCCGCTCGTCCTTGGGACGCAACGTCCGACCGTCGACCGCGGCAGGTCGGCCTCCCGGAACGGGCCATGCGACCCTTCCCGGCCACGCTCAGACTGGCTTGACTTGCTCTGGCAAGGAGGCGTGGCCATGACAACGGTGTTGGTCGTCTATGCGAGTCGCCACGGTGCGACCAGGGGGATCGCCGAGCGGATCGGCGAGGTGCTTCGGGCGGAAGGGCTTGCGGCCGTCGTCGCTGCCGCCGACCACGAAGCGGACATCGGGACGCCTGATGCCGTGGTCGTTGGGAGTGGCGTGTACATGGGCAGCTGGCTGCAGGACGCGGTCGACTTCATCCAGCATCACGAGGCGGAACTCGCGGCTCGGCCGTTGTGGCTGTTCAGCAGCGGTCCGCTTCTGGGTTCCACGGCGAAGACATCGGGGGACCCGATCGAGGATGCGCTCGGACCCGCCGAAGGGCCCGGAAGCGGCGGCCGGAAGAAGATCGAGGCGTTCGCGGCCGTCGCGCATCCCCGCGACCACCGTGTCTTCCTCGGGGCGTTCGACCCGAATGACCCGCCGCGTGCCATCGCCGAGCGGCTCGTTCGGATCATGCCCGTCTCGAAGGGCATGCTGCCAGCTGGCGATTTCCGTGACTGGGACGCCATCGAGGCGTGGGCCCATGAGATCGCCCTTGCACTCAAGCCCGTACCCGTCGAGGCCTGATCGCCGTCGGACTATCGCCCGCGCAGCCGCGGCAAGGCGTTGTAGAGGAGCGTGACCGCAAAGGCGAGGTGGACCGCGGCGAGTCCCGCGGTGAGCGCTCGTGGCGTGCCGGCCGCATCGGCCGCCTGGAAGTCGTTGGGGAGGTTCGCCGTGCTCCCCGCCAGGAAGGCCGTCCCCACCAACG
The DNA here is from genome assembly GCA_963724635.1 of uncultured Chloroflexia bacterium. Classification (GTDB taxonomy): domain Bacteria; phylum Chloroflexota; class Limnocylindria; order Limnocylindrales; family CSP1-4; genus SPCO01. The sequence goes on along the minus strand of CAVRVI010000007.1, from coordinate 58,585 downwards.
AGACCACGGCCGCCCCGACACGCCCGGCGGTCGACTCCCGCGGCGCGGCGGCGGCGGCCACGACGAGCAACGCCGGCAGGAACAGGGGAGGGGTAAGCGCCGTTCCCCGCAGGAACATGTCGCCCGGACCGCCCTCCGGCGACGCCCCGACCTTCCAGCGCGCCGATAACACGGCCCCGAGGATCGGGATGGGCAGGTACGCCAGCACGATCGGCAGCAGGTGGCGTGGCGACGGATCCGGCATCGGGAGCCTCGTGGGCGGCTGGGCGAAGACCGCATGGTAGAGGCCTCGCGCGGTCGCCCTGTTCGCGGAGTCAACGGAATCCACTCGACGTTGCACGAGTGCAACGGCTACCCGGTACGAACGGGCTATGCTGACCCCAGGACCATACGGCAAGGTGGGGTCGAATGTCCTTGATCGAACGTTTGGAACGCGCCCAGCGGGCGGCGGCGGCCGTGGCCGAGACAGCGGACAAGCCGGTGGACGAGACCGCCGCGTCAGCGGGCGCGCCGGGGACGTCGTCGAACGGCGTCGCGGTCGCAGCCCCCGTTCCGGCAAACGCGCTTGTCCCGGTCGCGACCACGGCCGTGCCCGTCTTCGACGCACCCCGCGTGGGCATCCCGGTCGGCGGCTCCACGCCCTCGGGCGGGCATCGCGCCCCTCGGCAACCGGGCCGCGATCAACTCATCCACGAGGTCCGGCTTCGGCTGCAGACAGAGGTCGTGGGCGCGTTCAAGGCGCTCCTTGAGGCCAAGGACGGCGACGTGCGGGCCACGATCGAACCGATGGTGGACCGGGTGGTCGACCAGGGCGGGTTCGCGCTCACCCGAGAGGAACGAACGGCGCTCGTCGACGAGATGGTCCACGACGTCACCGGGTTCGGTCCGTTGGAGCCGCTGCTCGCCGACCCGACCATCACGGAGGTCATGGTCAACGGCCCGGATCACATCTATATCGAACGCAAGGGCAAGATCGAGCGCATCGACACGGTCTTCCTGAACGACCAGCATGTGCTGCGCGTCATCGAACGGATCATCGCCCCGTTGGGACGGCGCATCGACGAGTCGAGCCCGCGCGTGGATGCCCGCCTGCCGGATGGCTCGCGCGTCAACGCGATCATCGAGCCGCTGTCGCTGATCGGGCCGGTCATCACCGTCCGCAAGTTCTCCCAGACGCCGTTCACGGTCGAGGACCTCATCGGATTCGGGACGGCGACCTCGGAGATGTTCGAGTTCCTCCACGCATGCATCGAGGCGCGGCTCAACCTGTTCGTCTCAGGCGGCACGGGATCCGGCAAGACCACGACCCTCAACGTGCTTTCCTCGTTCATCCCGAACGATGAGCGCATCGTGACGATCGAGGACGCGGCCGAACTCCAGCTCCGCCAGGACCACGTCATCACCCTGGAAGCCCGACCACCCAACCTGGAGGGCGAAGGCGAGATCACCATCCGGAACCTGCTCCGGAACGCCATGCACATGCGACCCGATCGGATCATCGTCGGCGAGTGCCGCGCCGGGGAGGCGCTGGACATGCTCCAGGCGATGACGACCGGGCACGACGGTTCGCTGTCCACCGGCCACGCCAACACCCCGAGGGACATGCTGCGGCGCCTCGAGACGATGGTCCTGATGACCGGCTACAAGATGCCGCTCCGTGCCATCCGCGAGCAGATCGCCTCCGCCGTCGACGTCATCGTCCACACGGCGCGACTCAAGGACGGCCAGCGCAAGATCGTCAATATCACCGAGGTCTACGGGATCGAGGAGGAGGAGATCCTCACCCAGGACATCTTCACGTTCGTCCAGACCGGCTACCACGACGGCAAGATCGTCGGAACGTTGCAGCCGACCGGGATCCGGCCCACCTTCATGGCCCAGTTCCAGCGGGCCGGCGTGGAGCTGCCACCCGATGAGTACGGGATCCCGCCGGAAGACCCGGAGAAGCCGATCCGGCCGCTCAAGAGCCGGTTCGGCGCCAGGACCTCGTCGAAGATCGAGTTCTCGCCCGTACCCGTCGGCGATGGGCGCACTGTGGTCGCCGGCGGCACGGTCTACATCTCGTCAATCGGCCCGGTCGATCCCGAGACCGGCGAGGTCATGCTGCGGGTCCGTCCGCGACCAGACCCGACGCTGCATGGCGAACCTCAAGGAGCGTCTCGGTGCCGCCGGGAGCTCGCTCGCCAACGTCGTGTGGGCGAATTGGTCTTTGCACGACCCGGCCGATTTCGATGAGTTCAACGATGAGTGGAATCGCTGGTTCCCGGGCGACCCGCCATTGGGCCAGTGCACGCTCATGCCACCGACCCAGCGACGGGCCGGCTTCGCGGTCTCCATCGGGGTGATCGCGACGGTCTAGGGACGAAGATCGAACCGGACCGACCCTCGCGGCATCTGGACCACTGACGGCCGCCGCTCTCTCGGGGCGTACGATCGTCGCGCTCGAGGGAGACGGTGGAGACGGTCGCGGCAAACCAGGGGACGGTCGGCACGCTCGACGAAGCGCTCGTCCGTCGCGCCGCTCGTGGCGATGTCGCCGCCTTCGACGCGCTCGCGGCCAGCCGGCTCGACCGCTGCTACCGGCTCGCCTGGTCCATCGTGCACAACGACGCGGACGCCGCCGATGCGACCCAGGACGCCTTCGTGGCGGCGTGGCGGATGCTGCCGCGGCTTCGGGAAGTCGCCGCCTTCGACGGTTGGCTGAACCGGATCGTCGCGAACGCAGCGCTCACGACGCTTCGCCGACGCAGTCGGCGGCGCGAGGTGCAGGTCATACCGGTCTCGGCCGATGGCGACGATGTCACGGCCTGGGCGGGCGACCCACCACCCGGTCAGCCGACCGAATCCGACGCGATCGTGGAGCGCGAGGCGATGCGCCGAGCGTTCGGCCGCCTGCGGCCGCATGAGCGCGCGGTCCTCGTCCTGCATCACGTCGATGGCCGTCCGGTCGCGGAGGTCGCCCGTGCCCTGGGGATCCCGGATGGGACCGTGAAGTCGCGGTTGCACGCGGCGCGCCGTGCGCTTGAATTGGCGATGGCTGCGGAGGCGGAGTCATGACCGACACGCGCCGCTCCGACGCCCAGTTCGAGCGCACGCTCCGCTCCATCGTGCCTTCGAGTGCCCCATCCGGGCTGCTCGCCCGGATCCAGGCGGATGTCGAGACGACGGAACAGGCCCATGTCTGGCTCTGGCCGCTGGCCCATCTGACCGATGCGGATCCTCTGGCACGGCGTCGGGCGCTCATCCTGGTCGCGGCCGCCCTGCTTGCGGCGACGGCGGTGGTCACCGGGGGGATCGTCGGCTCGATGCTCGTGGATCGGTCGCCGTTGCCCATCCCGGCCGTGACCGTGGAGGCGCCGGCCGACCAGCCACCGGCCGACCTGCCGGCGTTCGTCCAGTCCACCTACGAGCGGATGCCGGAGCTCGCGCCGGTGGCGATCACGGTCGACGACAACGGGACGAAACGCCGCGTCCTCGTCTCGGCGGAGGGAGCGGTGCGGATCGAGACGTACGCATCGCCGGACGCCACCGAGCCCGAAACCTATCGGATCCTCGCGGGCACGTCCCTGGGCGAGACCCTGATGGTGGACGGACAGCCCAAGTGGTATCAGCAAGCCGAGGCGATCTCTGAGGATCCGCGGGTCTTCGTGTACGCGACCATGGGTGCCGCGGCCTTCGGAGCTCCCGGGGGCCCCGGATGCGAGACGGCGATCAGTCCCGGCGAGATCTACGCGAACCCGCCGGGGCGCCGCTGGCGTTGGGTCGGGATCGAGGAGGTCGCCGGTCGACCGGCCCATCACGTGCAGTGCGACGGCGAGCTCTGGATCGATGCGGAGACGGGACTCACCCTCCGGAGTCGCGGTCCCGCGTTGGACGAGGCCTTCCAGCCGATCCCGGGCTCGTCCCGGACCGTCGAAGCGACCCAGGTGGTCTTCGAGGCACCTCCAGCCGCGCTCTTCGAGATCGACCCGCCGGCCGGTATGGCGACGATCGACGCCGCGACGTACGAGTGCTTGACCAGCTCGACGTGCATGGCCTCGCCCGCTCCCGTGATCACGCCGCCCCCGGCGACGGCGGCCGGGGCCCTCCCCGAGGATCTCGATGCGCTCGTCGCGGCCTCCATCGCGGCCACGACCAACCTGTCTGCGTTCGACGTGACGGTCGAAGACTGGATGTCGAAGATCCCGGGCTCCACGACCCGGGTCGTCCACGACGGGGCCGGGCAGTACCGGCGCGAGTCGACCTATGCCGGAACGGCCGACCCGCCGTGGATCACGCTGGACGTGGACGGTCACTACTACTACACCGAGATGACGACGGACGGCGTCCAGTTCTGGCGGGAAACGTCCACGACGGAACGGGAGCTTGCGTATCCGCTCCGGTTGCCGGACACCTGTGATAGCGGATGGATGGTCGTCGGCGTCGACCTCATCCTCGAGCGACCGGCGGACCACCTGGCATGCCCGGGCGACCCTGCACCGACCGAGTTCTGGATCGATCGTGAGACCGGTCTCGTCGTCCGGACTATGAGCCTGATGGACGAACAGTCCGGTGTCCTCGTCGAAGAAGTCACCGATCTCCGGTTCGAGGCTCCGTCGCCCGAGCTGTTCGCACTGCCGCCGGGAGCGGATCTGCGACCCGGATGACGCGGCGATCGAGCGCTTCGACCGACGCTGAGGGCTTAGCCGCCGAGGTCCCGGTCCTCGAGCTCCCAGGCGTGGTCCATCACGTGGTGCGCGGTGCGCCGGATCAAGAACTGGATCGGCCAGGTGCGGGCTGACTTGCCCTCGGCGTTGTAGGCACGGATCGCGTCGAGGTAAGCCTCGCGATGCCGCACCAGGCCGGCGGGCGTCTGGACCACGTCCAGGGCGGTCCGGACCTCGACCTTCCGGGAGAACTGGTCCGGCTCCGTGACGTAGACGTGCCCGATGATCGCCTCGCGACTCCGCCCGCCACCCCGCCCACCGGGCGCGAGCTCGCGCGAGACGCGGGCCGCCGCGTCGTCGAAGAACGCCCAACAGGCACGCACGAGGTCGAGCCGGCGCTCGAGGTCGTCGGCCGGGAGCACGGTGCGCTCGAGCTGCGACGGGACGTGTGGGACGCCCCAGAAGTCGGTGGAGCTCGAGCCGGGTACGCGCTCGACCACATCCAGGTCCGTCGCCGCAGCGAAGTCGGCGCCCTGTCCCGCCCGCTCCGCCGCGTCCGCATAGCGCGGCACGTACGTCGAGAGACGCTGGAGGGCGTCGTCCTCAGACGTCCCCCACCGGTCGAGGCCGGGCCAGTCCATGGCCCCGGCCACGACCCGTCGCTTCGGGCCGACTTCGAGGATCACCCGCAGCTGGTCCGTCATGGTGGCCAGGCTCCTCAGCTCTCGGCGAGCACCTCGCGCAGCTTCGCGGCGAACGCGTCGGGGTCGCCGGCCTGGCCGTACTCACCGCCGAGGAACCCACCGTGGTCGCTCGGGAAGCTCACGGGGTCGATCCCCAGGCGCTCGGCGGTCGCCAGTGCCCCACGGTGGGCCATCTGACCCGCCGACTCGATGCCGGCAGCCATGACGATCCGCGTCGGGGCAGCCTTGAGGGCCGCGAAATCCGGTTCGTAGTGGGTGCAGGAGACGATGTTCTGCCCGATCAGCGGGTCCGTCCGGTTGCCGTCGTCCTGGGTCGGCATCCCGAACATCGCCGGATCTGGCGCGGGCTGGGCCGCGAAGTCGAGCGTGATGGGACCCTGGTGGCTCACGGCCACGATGAACTGGGCCATGCCGGCCCCGAAGCCCTGGCGCTCGTACGTGTCGTGGATCGCCTGGGTGAGGGCCATCGCGCCTTCGCGGTCCGGGAGGATCGAGGCAAGCGGCGGCTCGTGGGCGACGAGCGTCTGCACGTCCTCCGGATGCGCGGCGACGAGCGCCAGGGCGTTCACCGCGCCGCCGCTGCTCGCAAAGATCTCCACGGGACCCGTGCTGAGTGCCTCGATGACGCGATGGAGGTCATCGGCGTGCTGTTCTGGCGTGGACGGGCTGGCCGGGTCCGCCTTCGTGCTGCGCTCGACCCCGCGCGGGTCGTACGTCACGATCGTTCGGTCGGGGAAGTGGCTCGCCAGGGTCCCGAAGCCGCTGGCGCCCATCGGCGAGCCGATCAGCAGCAGCGCCGGGGCAGGGGAGTCGGTCTGGCGGACGTCGTAGGTGATCGTGGCGCCGGGCGCCTCGAGCGTCGTGGTGGTCGGCTCGGTCATCGTGGTCATCGTCGGTCTCCTGTCGTCGCTGTCTGGTTACTCGGCGAGGATCGCGTCGATCTGTCCGACGGCCTGCGTGAGGCCCTCTTCCATGCCCATGGCCAGGACCTGCTCCATCGCCTCGGTGCTCGCGAACTGGCTCTCGATGGACATCCGCGTTCGGCCGGCATCGATCGGCTCGATCGTCACGCGACCCTCACCGCGCGGGAAGTCGTCGTTGGGGGTCCCGTCCTCGTTCGCGAAGCCATCGACGAACACGAGACGCCGGGGCGGGTCGACCTCGACGATGTCCCAAAAGCCATGCGGCTGATCGCCGGTGGGCCCGGTCATGTGGTACTCGATGTGGCTCCCGACCGCGAGGTCGTGCTTCGTGAACGTGGCGGGGTAGGTTGGCGGGCCCCACCAGCGCTCGAGCTGGCGCGGATCGGCCCAGAGATCCCAGACCCGCTCGGGGGACGCGTCGAACTCCGCGGTGAGCACCATGGTCAGGGCATCGGGGTCCTTCTGGACGGACGTGACAGTCATGCGTCGATCTCCTTGCTCCTGCTGATGAGGTCCGTCATGCGATCGATGCGACCGCGCCACAGCGCCTCGTACTGGTCGAGTAGGCCGCGCGCCAGGCGAAGCCCCTCGATGTTGGTGCGCACGACCTTGCGTCGGCCGGTGCGTTCCTTGGTGACCAGGCCGGCGCGCTCAAGCACCGCGACGTGCTTCTGCACGGCCGCAAAGCTCATGGCGTAGTGCCCAGCAAGCTCTGCGACGCCCTCGCGACCGCTGAGGGCCCGCAACACGATGTCACGCCGGGTGGCATCGGCCAGGGCGGCGAAGACGTGGTCGGCGTTGAAGGTCGCGTCCATTGATACAACCATACGGTTGTATGACGAGTCCGTCAATCCCCGGAACTCATGACGGGTCGAGATTACAGGGTTGACTTATATAAGCCACGGCTTCTACTATCGCGGACATGCACGCGTTCGATGTCCTGGGCGACCCGGTCCGACGGCGGATCCTCGAGCTCCTCGCCGATGGCGAGCTGACCTCGGGGGAGGTGACCGCCCGGATCCAGGCCGAGTTCGGCATCTCACAGCCGGCCGTCTCGCAGCACCTCCGCGTCCTGCGCGACAGCGGGTTCGCGACGGTCCGGCCGGAAGGCGCTCGTCGGCTGTACGCGGTGGACTCGGCGCCGCTTCACGAGGTCGACGCGTGGCTCGACCCGTTTCGCCATTTCTGGGAGCACAAGCTTGACGCCCTCGCCACCGAGATCGCACGTGGCAAGCGCGAACGACGTCTCGCCGCCCAGGCGACCGACCGAACGAAAGGGGACCGTATCCGATGATCGACATCGTGCGCGAGATCGAGGCCACGCAGCGCGAGGTCGGCAGTGGCCACATCGCCGCGGGCGAGGGCCGGGCGGTTCGGCTCCGCCGCACCTACGAGGCGCCCATCGAGGACGTCTGGGACGCCGTGACGAGCCCGGAGCGGATCGGCCGGTGGTTCCTCCCGATCGGTGGCGATTACCGGCTTGGCGGGCACTACCAGTTCGAAGGCAATGCCGGTGGCGACATCGTCGCCTGTGACCGTCCGAACCGCCTCCGGGTGACCTGGGTCTACGGCGACGCGAGCGATCCGGCGAACGTGTCCGAGCTGGAGATCCGGCTGACGCCGGCGGGCGACGCGACGACGACCCTCGAACTCGAGCACACCGCGGTCGTGCCCGAGGACATGTGGGCCATGTTCGGACCAGGCGCGGTCGGTGTCGGGTGGGATGGAGGCATGCTCGGCCTGGCCCTCCACCTGCGCGGCGGGACCGTCGGCGATCCCATCGCCTGGCAGTCGTCCGATGAGGGGCGCGACTTCCATACCCGCTGCAGCGTCGCGTGGGGAGCCGCGAACGTGGCCGCGGGGGCGGATCCGGACGCAGCGGACGCGGCCGTCGCGGCGACCACGCAGTTCTACGCACCGGATCCGGAGACGCCGGTCTGAGGCCCGCGCCGCTCGGTCCCGGACGCATACTCTCCCCGTCGACGACTTGAACGATGCGGGAGAGTGCGCATGGCGACGTTGCGAGTAGCGGCTGCGCAGGCCACGTACGTGCTGATGGACCGCGACGCGACCATCGACCGCGTGGCGGAGGTGACCGCCGCCGCCGCAGCCCAGGGCGCGCAACTGGTCGTCTTCCCCGAAGCGTTCGTGCCGGGCACGCCGTTCTGGATCGATACGCAGCCCATCTGGGACGGCGACGCTGACTGGTTCCGGTTGCTCGCCGAGAACGCCGTCGTCATCCCGGGCCCATCGGTCGATCGGCTTGGCGCCATCGCGCGTGAGCACGGCGTGTGGCTCGTGATCGGCGTGCAGGAGAAGGAGCCCAACGGCGCCACGATCTACAACACCACGTTGTACTTCTCCGCCGACGGCACGCTCGTCGAGAAGCATCGCAAGTTGATGCCGACCGGTTCGGAGCGGACGGTCTGGGGCATGGGCGACGGCTCGACACTCCGGGTGGTGGCAACGCCGTTCGGGCGGATCGGTGGGCTGATCTGCTGGGAGAACTACATGCCCCTGGCGCGTTTCCACCTGTATGCGCAGGGGATCGATCTGTGGCTCGCCCCGACCCTCGCGACGGGTGACGCGTGGATCGCGACGATGCAGCACCTCGCCCGCGAGAACCGGATGTTCGTGATCGGCGTGAACCCCGTCCTGCACGTCGACCGGATCCCGACCGACTTCCCGCACCGCGATCGGCTTGTCCCGGAGGATCACCTGGCCGCGAACGGTCCGTGGGTGGAGAAGGGCAACACGGTGATCGTCGATCCGGCCGGTGACATCCTCGCCGGCCCGGTCCGCGAGCGCGAGGAGACGCTGATCGTGGACCTCGACATCGGGTCGGTGGCGACTGCCCGTCGGCTCCTCGACCCGGTCGGCCACTACAACCGGCCGGACGTGTTCCGGCTCCATGTCGACACGTCGCCGCGGCCCGCAGTCGTGGTCGAGACGTCGGGGACGATCGACACACCACGTTCTACCGCGGCGGCCGGGGAGCCCTGATTGGCGAACGACACGCCCATCCAGACCGGCAGGCTGCCCTCGGGGCATCCGTATGCCCGTTTCGGCCACGGGTCGCGGATCGTGCTCTACATCCCGGGGCTGTCGTTCACCGCCGACGTCCCGACCCCGAAGTCGGTGGCACGTGCGTGGAAAGCCTGGCTCGGGCCGATCGAGCAGAACGACCTGACGGTCGTCCAGGTAGGGCGACGAGCCGACCTCCCACCAGGCAGCACCGCGGCCGATGTCGCGGACGACTACGCCTCGGTGATCAGTGAGCAGTGGGGGACCGCGGTCGGGGTCATGGGCATCTCGACCGGCGGCGGGTACGCGCTGTTCCTCGCGAGTCGCCACCCGGACCTCGTCGATCGTGTCGTCCTCGGGTTCACCGCCCATCGCATCCCGGCCGACGTGAAGACGCGGCAGCGGCGAGCGGTCGATCACTTCCTCGCAGGCGAGTGGCGCGCGGGCTGGGCGGAGTTCGGCCCATGGTTCCTGCCGAGGTTCCCGCGACTGGGTAGCGTCGTCACCTGGTTACTCGGCCCGTACATCGGCGGTCGATACACGGATCTGCGCGTACTCCGGATCGACGCGGACAGTGACGACGCCTTCGACGCGACCGATCAGCTCGGCGCCATCCGCTGCCCGGTGCTGGTCGTGAGCGGCGGGATGGACACGGCCTATCCGCAGGACGTCGTCCACGAGTTGGTCGCCGGCCTTCCGAACGCTCGTCACATCGAGTATCCGAAGGCCGGGCACATGGGTCCCGGCGCCGTCTTCGGCCGCGACGCGTGCGCGTTCCTCGGCGACGCTGAGCCGGGGCGCGATCTGCCGTCGTAGGATGCGGGCTCGTAGCGCAGCGGAGGCATCACGATGGTCCAGGCGTCCACCGGGCTGACTCGCGACCAGCTGGCTCGGCTGCGGTCCACGTTCCCCGGCGACATCATCGCGCCCGCCGATGACGCCTACGACGGGGCCCGCAGGCTCTGGAACGCGGTCCATGACCGGCGCCCGGCCGTGATCGTCCGGCCGCGGACCAGCCCGGACGTGGCCTCCGCCATCCGGTTCGCGCGAGAGCACGATCTCGAACTGGCGGTCCGTTCAGGGGGCCACAGCCCGTCCGGCCACTCCACCTGCGAGGGTGGGCTCGTCGTCGACATGTCGGCCATGCGCGGGGTGTCGGTGGATCCGGTCGCGCGGACCGCTCGGGCGAACGGCGGGGCGCTCCTCGGCGAGCTCGATGTCGCGGCGCAGGCGCATGGGCTCGTCTGTCCCACCGGTGTCGTCGGCCATACGGGCGTGGCGGGACTGACGCTCGGTGGCGGGGTAGGTCGCTTGCAGCGGCACTTCGGCCTGACCATCGACAACCTGCGGGCGGTGGAGCTGGTCACCGCCGACGGGCGGCTCGTGCGCGCGAGTGCGACCGAGGAGCCCGAGCTGTTCTGGGGCATGCGCGGGGCCGGCTGGAACTTCGGGATCGCCACGGCGTTCGAATTCGATCTCCATCCGTTCGGGCCGTACCTGAACCGGGGACTGCGGATCTATCCGGCGGCCGCTGCGCACGAGGTGTGGCAGGTCTTCGAGGACTACGCGGCCACGGCCCCGGACACCGTCTCGATGATCTACGGGATCGCGCCGGCGGAGGCAGGGGAGGATGGGACCGTGCCCGGCGGCCTGTCGGTCGGGGATCCCGTGGTCATGGTCTCGTTCAACCACAGCGGCGGCGCCGACACGGTCGATCGCGACACGGCGGGCCTGCGACGCGGACCCGAGCCACTCGTTGTGACCGGTGGCAGCGAACCCTATCTCGAGGTCCAGACCGCCCACGACCTCGTGCTCGGATGGGGTCATCGGTCGTTCATCAAGGGCCTCTACGCGAATGTCTTCCGGCCCGAGGCGCTCGATGCATTGATCGACCATGTCGCCTCCGGGCCTGCGGGCGGATCCTTCGGCGTCACCGCCCAGGGCGGCGCGATCGCGCGGGTCGCCGACGATGCCATGGCCTTTGCCGGACGCATCGCCCGGTACGACCTCAGTGCCGACGTCGCCTGGGAGGACCCCGCCGACGATGAGGCGAACGAGGCCTGGAACCGCCGGGCGATGTCGTTCGTGGAGCCCGACGCCATCGAGGGCCGGTACGCGAACGAGAATGCCGACGCCGGCCCGGAAGAGACGCGCCTCATCTACGGGGACGCCAAGGTGGCGCGCCTGGCCGCGCTCAAGCGGACCTGGGATCCGGACAACGTCTTCCGGCTGAACCACAACGTGGAGCCGGGACCGGCCTGACCAAGGTCCGCTTGGCGAACCGTCGAGCGAATCGGTGGATAACCCCCTTGTCGCCGCACCGCCCGAGGTCCACGCTGGTCGTCCACCCTGTAGAGGAGGACATCCCGATGGGCGACAGTGGAGCGATGGCCGCGGCATTCGAGGCGGCCCTGCAGTCCGGTGACTTCGGGCAGGTGAGCGGCCTCATCCAGGAGTACGCCACGGACGACTTCATCGAGGAGTGGCCGCAATCCGGCGAGCGCATGACGAAGTCGGCGGCGGCGAAGTTGGCCGAGCACTACCCGGAGATGAGCGGGAAGAGCCCGCACATGACCTACAAGCGGATGCTCGGCAGCCCGGACATGTTCGTGATCGAAGGGACCATCGACTACGGCGATGGTGTCCCGGTCAGCTACGTCGGGATCGGCGAGATCCGCGACGGCAAGGTCTCGAAGATGACGGAGTACTTCGCGAACCCGTTCGAAGCGCCGGCCTGGCGCGCGGACTTCGTGGAGCGCATGGAGCCGGCCACGATCTGAGGTCGACATCACGGGGTCGTCGGCACGGCCGGTTGACCGGCGGTGCGACCCTGTTCCGACACACGATCCGCACGAGATACGAGAAAGGAGTCCCATGGGAGCACGCATGTCCAGCCAGAAGGTGACCCCCTCCTTGCACGACATGAGGCCCCATGCGCACGCTCAATCTCGGCATCCTCGCCCACGTCGACGCCGGTAAGACCACCCTCACCGAGCGCCTCCTCTACACCGCCGGCGCCATCGACCACGTCGGCAGCGTCGACGCCGGCACCACCCAGACCGACTCGCTCGACCTCGAGCGTGAACGCGGGATCACGATCCGGTCCGCGGTCGCCTCGTTCTTCCTGGGCGACCTTGCGGTCAACCTCGTCGACACGCCCGGCCACCCCGACTTCATCGCGGAGGTCGAGCGCGTCCTGGGCGTCCTCGATGGCGCGGTCCTCGTCGTTTCGGCCGTGGAGGGCGTCCAGCCGCAGACCCCGCTGCTGTTCCGGGCGCTCCAGCGTCTGCGCGTCCCGACGCTGTTCTTCATCAACAAGCTCGACCGCCCGGCGCCGATCCGGAGCGCGTCCTGGAGGAGATGCGACGACGACTGGCTCCGGGCATCCTGCCGATGGGCTCTGCCCGGGATCCCGGCCGGCCCGAGGCCACCGTCGTTCCGTTCGCGACCGACGACGATACCTACCGAACGAGCCTTATCGAGACGCTGGCGGAGCATGACGAGGCGATCCTTGGCGCGTTCGTCGCCGAGCCGGCCGCGCTGACACCGGAGCGCCTCCGCGAACAGCTGGGCGTGCAGACACGATCGGGCGCCGTGCACCCGGTGTACATCGGCTCGGCGGCGCGCGGCATCGGGATCGACGCCCTCCTCGCCGGCATCGATGCGCTCCTGGGCGGTACGCGTGGCGACCCGGACGCGGCCGTCAGCGGCCGGGTGTTCAAGATCGAACGGACGACGTCCGGTGAACGCGTCGCCTTCGTGCGTCTGTTCGCGGGCACGCTGCGGGCGCGACAGCGGATCCGCGTCGGAGGCGAGGAGGACGCCAAGCCGACCGCGATCCGCGTGTTCGCCCCGATCGGGGCACCGCGCCGGGACGTGGTGACGGCCGGCGAGATGGCGACGGTCCGTGGCCTGGGTGCCGTTCGCGTGGACGACGCCATCGGTGAGCCGCCACCCGGCCACGACCTCACCGCGCGCTTCCCGCGGCCGACGCTCGAGGCGGTCGTCTTCGCCGTGCGACCCGAACAGCAGGGCTCGCTTCGGGCGGCCCTCAACCAGCTCGCGGAGCAGGACCCCCTCATCGATGTCCGCCAGGACGACCTGCGCCACGAGATCGCGGTCTCGCTGTATGGCGAGGTCCAGAAGGAAGTCATCCAGGCAACCCTGGAGCGCGACTACGGCATCGCCGCAGATTTCCGCGAGACGACGACCGTCTGCATCGAGCGACCGGCCGGCGTCGGAGAGGCCGAGGAGGTCATCCGCGCGAAGACGAAGACCAACATCACGGGCCGGAGCTCGCCCGACAGCACGAACCCCTTCATGGCCACGCTGGCGCTGCGGATCGAGCCCGCAGCGTTCGGCTCCGGGATCGAGGTGCGGACCGTGCTGGAACCCCGTCTCATCCCGCTGTACGTGTTCAAGACGGCCGAGGCGTTCACGTCGCAGCTCACCGCCTATGTCCACGAGGCCCTCCTGGAAGGGCTGGCCGGTTGGCAGGTGACCGATGGCATCGTGACCGTGACCGACAGCGGCTACGCATCGCCGATCACGTCGGCCGCCGACTACCGGCGCCTGACCGAACTCGTGCTCGCGACGGCGCTCAAGCGTGCTGGGACGTGGGTCTGCGAGCCGCTGGCCGAGGTCTCCCTGGAGATGCCCGCCTCGACCGCGCCCGGCGTGCTCGGGGCGGTGGGCCGGCTTGGGGGGCGGGTCACGGGCCAGTTCTCGGCGAACGGGCTGACCCGGGTCTCCGCCGTGCTGCCGGTCGCGCGAGTCCGGCCGCTGCAGCACCAGCTCCCCGGCCTGTCGATGGGGGAGGGCATCCTCGAGACCCGGTTCGGTGGCTACCAGCCCGTCGGCGAGGACCCACCGACGAAGCCGCGGTCCCGTCCCAGTCCGCTCGATCGCGAGGCATGGCTCGCGTCCCTCGCCAAACGCGGCTGAGTCGACCCGGGGCATCGGTCCACGCTGGACGAGGTCGGTCTTTGACGTTCGTCCATCGCCGTCGCGCGTGCCGTGGAGCACGATCCAGTCATGAAGACGATCGATGCGGCGGCCACGACGCCGGCACCCCGAAACGTGGTCTGGGAACTCATCGCCGATAAATCGGCCTGGCCCCGCTGGGGTCGCTGGTCGAGCGTCGAGATCGAAGGCGGGGCCGACCATGGGCCCGGAGCGGTCCGGGTGCTCGTGCAGCGGCCCTTCCGGGTCCGTGAGCGGGTCACCGAATGGCAGCCCGGGGCACGGATGAGCTACGAGCTCCTCGATGGGATGAACGCCCGCGGCTACCGCGCCTCGGCCATCCTCGAAGATGCCCCCGGCGGCGGGACCGTCGATCCGCTGGCACTCCGAGTACGAGTCGGCGGATCCGGTGACGGCATTCCTGCTCCGCACCGCCGCCCGAGATACCGTCAAGCGACTCGCGAAGGCCGCCGTCGCCTAGCGTCGGCTCCGGCGGTCACGCGGTGGACCCCGACGAAGACGGTATCCGGCTCGCGCTCGACGATCCGCGCGAACTTCTCCAGCTCGCCACGGAAGCTGCCCTCGTACGACCCGCTGCCGAAACGGGTGGCGAAGCGCCGCGGGCGCTCGACCTCGAGGATCGTCGTGGGGCTCTTCACCGGGCCGAAATGGACGATGTAGGTCGTCCCGACTCGATCGATCGGACCCGACACATCGGTGACACCCGTGACTCCGCCGACCCATCGCCCATGCGCTCGAGGTTCGTCCACAGCGCGAACACGCGCTCGGGCGGAGCCCCGACGTGCGTGGAGAAGGTGTAGCGGGCCACGGTCGGGGCTCATTCCTGCAGCCTGCCGCCGAGATCGGGGGAAGGCCTCGTCCGGGCCGGTCGCGCCCGCGTTCAGTCGTCGAAGGACCGCACGAACCACCAATCGCCGTCGATCTGCGTGAAGTCGACCTGGCCCGGGACGTCCTGCTTCAACTCGACACCGTTCGGATCGAGGAGGTACTCCCAGTTGTCCTGGATGTTCGCGTCATGGAGCGCGAACCACGCGGTCTCGAGATCGCCATCGCCATCGTAGGTCGCGAGGCGGATGCGGTCGGCCTCGACCCCGGACGCCTCGATCGCCTGCGCGAGGCGCGCGTGGTCGGCAAGCGCGACCGCATCGAACGGGCCGGTGCCATCGCGCGCACAGCCGTCCTGTTCGAGCATCCCGAACGTGCCGCGCTCGTACGCGAGGTTCGTGCACCAAGCGCTCTGCTCGAAGTCGGTAACCTGCAGCTCCTGGACGATCGCGACGACCTCATCGAGCCGTGCGACGTCGGCCGCCATCTGCCCGGGCGGTGGCGCCGGGTCGCCTCCGCAGGCGGCGGCCAGAAGCATCGATGCCACGATCAGCGCGAAGGTCCTGGGGTGCCGGTGGATCCGCTGCATCGCCGGATGATGACGCCGATGCCGACGCGACGTGTGACGCGAGGCGTTTGTCGGACCGGCCATACTGGTCCTCGCCCCCAAGACCCGAGCGCCAAGGAGACCCCCATGGCCAACCTCGTCGTCCACTTCGAGATCCATGCATCCGAACCACAGAAGGTGATCGACTTCTACTCGCAGCTGCTGGGCTGGACGTTCGAGAACTACAGCGGCGGCGATCAGCCGTACTGGGTCATCGGCACGGGCGAAGGCGCCATCGGCAATGTCGCCGGTCAGGCGGGCCACGGGATCAATGGCGGCCTGACGCAGCGCATGGGTCCACGTCCAGAGATCGGCGCGCCGGTCAATGGCTGCAACATCGTGGTCGGCGTCGACGACGTCGATGGGTTGATGCGGCGCGGGGTCGAGCTCGGCGGGACCGAGGCGCTGCCCGCGACCGACTGGCCGGGCATCGGCCGGGGCGGCTACCTGCTCGATCCCGACGGCAACGTCTTCGGTCTCATCTCGCCGGTCCTCTCCGACGGCACGGTCGGGATGGCCTCTGGCGCCGAGGCGTAACGCCATCAGCGAGCCCAAGCCCCGGTACTCGCTGACCGAGGCGCTCGGGATCCTCGAGACAAGCCCGGGCCGGATCGAGGCCGCCGCGGCCGGCGTGTCAGCCGCGGCGCTCCTCGAGCCGATGGAGCCCGGCGGCTGGTCGGCGCGCGATGTCCTCGGCCATATCCGGGCGTGTGACGGCACGTGGGGCGGCTACCTTGAGCGGATCCTCGACGAAGATCACCCGGCGTTCCGGGCCGAGAGCCCGCGCTCGACGATCGATCGAACGGACTTCCTCGAGCAGCCATTCGCGGCGTCGCTGGCGGCGTTCACGGCCGACCGTGCACGCCTCCTGACGCGACTTCGCCGGGCGGGGGTCGATGGCCTGGCGCGCACCGCGAGCGTGAACATCCCGGCCCGTGGTATCGAGGATCGGTCCGCCTTCTACTACGTCGATCGGCTCGCCGGGCACGAACTCGAGCACGTCCGTCAGATCGAGCGCGGAGCCGCAACAACGCGCGGGTAGGACGGCCAGCGGCTCCGTCGTGCGTCGCCAGGGCGCCGGCGTCACCCGGACCGTGGGCGGAGCAGGCCTCGTTCGTAGGCCATCGCGACGGCCGCGGCCCGGTCGCCGACGTCGAGCTTGGCGTAGATGTGGAGGAGGTGCGTCTTGACCGTCGCCTCCGAGATGAACAGGCGGGTCGCGGCGCCGCGATTGGTCTCGCCCTGGGCGATGAGCGTCAGGACCTCCAGCTCGCGGTCGCTCAACTGCTCCTGGGCCGGGCTGCGCAGGTCCGCGACCAGGCGGGTCGCGACCGACGGGGCGAGCACCGCCTCGCCGCGGGCCGCCGCGCGGATGGCTCGCAGGAGCTCCGGCCGCGGGCGCGTCCTTGAGCAGGTAGCCCGTGGCGCCGGCACCGAGCGCCGGGAGCACGTCGCGGTCGCTGTCGTAGGTCGTCAGCACGAGCACCCGCGCCGCCGAACCGCGTTGCGCGAGTGTCTGGATCGCCTCGAGACCGCCGACACCGGGCATCCGCAGGTCCATGAGGATGACGTCGGGCGCGAGCGCGTCCACGAGCGCGAGCGCCTCGGCGCCGTCGGCGGCTTCGCCCACGACCTCGAAGTCCGGCTCCGCGGTCAACATGCCCCGGAGGCCGTCGCGAACGATCGGGTGATCGTCGGCGATGAGCACGCGGATGGGACTCATCGGGTCGCCGCCGAGGATGGATCGATGGCGATGGCGGGGACGCGAGCGGAGATCGCCGTCCCGTGACCCGGCTCCGATTCGATGGCGAGCGAGCCCGCCACCCGGGCCACGCGCTGGCGCATGCCGTGGAGTCCGAACCCGGCGCCCGACGCGGCGGCCGGGCCGCCCGACGTCGAACCCGACCCCGTCGTCGTAGACGTCGAGGGCGACTTCGTCGCCCATGTACGAGAGCGTGATGCGGGCGCGACCCGCCTGGGCGTGCTTGGCGACGTTCGCCAGTGCCTCCTGGGCCGTCCGCAGCAGGGTGACCTCGATCTCCGGGTCGAGCGTGATGGGGTCGCCGGTGACCGTGACCTCGGCCGGGACCGTCGTCCGTTCGGACCACTCCCGCGCCACCTCGCGCAGCGCATCCGGGAGCGTCGCGGCCTCCAGCGGGCGCCGGCAGCGCGCCCTCCACGGAGCGGCGCGCTTCGCTCAGGCTCTCGCGGGCCAGTCGCTCGGCGTTCGCGAGATGGCGATCGTGCTCGTCGGGCCGGTCGTGCGCGTGGCGGGCCGCCTCGAGCTGGGTGATGACGCCGGTGAGGCCCTGGGCGATGGTGTCGTGGATCTCGGCCGCCATCCGCTGGCGCTCCTCCAGCACGCCGGCCTCCCGGGCCTGGGCCAGCAGTTGGGCGTGGAGGCCCGTGTTCTCGGCCAGCGCCTGCTCGAGTCGAGCGACCGTCTCGCGACGCGCCTCGTTCTGCTCGGCGACCCGCTCGCCGATAGAAGCGTGCCGGCGCTCAGGACCACCGTCTGGACCACGATGATCACGAACCAGAACGTCCACGCCGTGGCCGTCTGCGGCAGTCCCGCGAGCAGCGAGTTCACGAGGATCGAGGTCACGGCGATCGCCGCGACGGCCAGCGCGAACGGGCGGAGCGCGGTGGCGTAGAAGAAGCCGGCGATCATGAAGATGAAGAACAGCGGCTGGCGGAGCATGAGGATCGACGCGAGGATCACGATGCCGACCCAGAACACCAGCAGCCGCGCCTGGTGGTCCCGGCGCGGCTGCGGCAGCCGCGTGTACCCGACGTAGATCCACGCGGCCGCGACGAGCGCGATGGCGAGCGTCGTCAGCCGCCAGGCGGGATCCGGATCGCCCAGCAGGACGCCGAGGATCGTCCCGACCGCGAGGAGCGCGTACCCGCCGACGCTGAGCATCGCGTCGGAGAGCCCGTCCCACGATCGATCCCGAAGGCTCGCATCGCCGCACGCTACTCCAAGCCGACCCGTCCGCGCACCTGCCCGCTCACTCCCAGCGGAACGCGCGCGCCGCGAGCACGCCGCCGACCACGGTGAGGACCGCCATCGCGACGAGCGGAGTCGAGCTGCGGGCCGTTGCCGACCCACGCGTCCTGCAGGCCCTGGACGCCGGGCGGGGTGAACTCGCCGATGCGGACCAGGACGTCGGGCAGCGACGGCCCGCGGGACGTAGACGCCGCCGAGGAACATCACGACGAAGAACAGCGGGATCGCGACGGCCGTCGCCACGCGGGCGGACGGCGCGACGGCCGCGAGGACCAGGCCGACGACGAACAGCGACGACGTGCCCAGCACGACGGCCGCGACATAGCCGACGAGGTCGTGCGGGAGCGGGACGTCGAACGCGACGCG
Organism: uncultured Chloroflexia bacterium; assembly: GCA_963724635.1. Classification (GTDB taxonomy): domain Bacteria; phylum Chloroflexota; class Limnocylindria; order Limnocylindrales; family CSP1-4; genus SPCO01. Next base: position 39,497 of record CAVRVI010000007.1, on the reverse strand, counting down.
GGCCACGACGATGAGCAGGACGAGCGCCACCAGCGCCGTGGCGAGGTACGTGACGAGCTGCGCGGTCAGCAGGCGCATCGGGTGCGCCGGCGTCGTCGACAGGCGCCGCAGGACGCCCTTCTCGCGATAGGTCGCGAGCCGGATGGGGAGCGTCTGGATGCCCAGCGTCCCCACGGTGATGACGACGAGCGACGGGACGAAGACGTCGATGAAGCGCAGGCCCCCGAGACCCGGGTCCGGTCCTCCGTCCGGCGAACATCGAGCCGAAGATCAGGAGGACCGCCGAGGGGAGGGCGATCGCCGCCAGCCACGAGATGGGCTCGCGGAACAGCAGCTTCGCCTCGGCTGCGGATGAGCGCGAGCGTCTCGTTCATGACAGGTCTCCTTGGAGGTCGTGGCCGCCGAGCGGCCGGTGAGGGCGATGAAGGCGTCGTCGAGCGTCGCCTGATCGATGCGGAGGTCCCTCGCCACGATGCCGTTGCGAGCCAGGACCGCCGTCACGGCGGCGAGCAGGTCGCCGCGGCCGGTCACCACGACCGTCGGCCCGGACCGCTCGATGCGGCGGACCTCGGGCAGGCCGGCGAGCAGCCCGTCGTCGAGCTCGACCGACGGCCGGAAGCGGACCCGCTGCTCGGGGTCGGCGCGGGCGACGATCCCGGCCGGCGTGTCGATCGCGACGACGCGGCCGTCGCGGAACACCGCGACCCGGTCGGCGAGTCGCTCCGCCTCCTCCATGAGATGGGTCACGAGGAGGACGGTCACGCCCTGGTCGCGCATCGATTCGATGACCCGCCAGGTCTCGCGGCGGGCGTTCGGATCGAGGCCCGTCGACAGTTCGTCGAGGATCGCGACCCGCGGCCGCCCGACGAGGGCGAGGGCGATCGAGAGCCGCTGCTTCTGGCCGCCCGACAGGTTGCGATACGCGGTGTCGCGATGGTCGGCGAGATCGAGGTCGTCGAGCAGCCGGGTCGGGTCCGCCGGGTGCGGCGTAGAACGACGCGAACAGGTCGAGCGCCTCGCGTGGCGGTCATCCGCTCGGGGAGCTCGCTCTCCTGGAGCTGCACGCCCACGAGGGTCCGCAGGCGATCCCGGTCGTCCCGGGGGTCGTACCCGAGGACGCGGATCGTGCCGCCGTCCGGCGTCCGGAGACCGGCGATGGACTCGACGGTCGTCGTCTTGCCGGCGCCGTTCGGGCCCGAGGATGCCGAAGATCTCGCCTTCCTCGACGGTGAACGAGACGCCGTCGACGACGAGGCGGTCGCCGTAGCGCTTCTGGAGGTCGGTGACGTCGATGACGTTCATGCCAGCCAGCCCGCCAGGCTGTGGCACTTGATGGGGGTGACGCGCTGGGCGTCGACGAAGGTGCTCATGCGACGCAGCATCCGTCGCCGCAGGGTCCGCCCACATCGGACGATGCGCCGTTCTCGCGACGCAGCTCGGTCGAGTCGCGTATCAACCGTTCGGTGGATGCCGGGCTGCGCCGCAGCGCGCCGTCACCGGCGTCACCGTCGTCGCGTCACTCGCGTGCGTCCTTGAGCTCGACCTCCAGGTCATCGATCTTGAGGACGTCATCCTCCAGCGTCACGACCACGCCGTCGATGACCGTGTCCAGGACGTTCTCCGGCGTCTCGAACCGCATCGGCCATTCCCATTGCGGGATCTTGGCGATCTGGATCGTCGAGATCGACCGGCGGTACTCGAGATGTTCGGGGATCAGCCGCCCGGTCACGGTGAACGGCTGACCGATCGCGTCCTTGCCGGTCGCCGAGACCGCGAAGCCGACCGCCGGGTCGACCACGGTCGCCGGGGCATTCGTGAGCCAACAGAGGCCGTTCGCCCCGTAGGTGATGTCGTAGGTCGCGGTCAGGCCGGCCGTCTGGCTCGGGGTCGGGGTCCAGGTGACGCTCTGGAGCGCCCACGCCGGGTCGTCCTCGGGACCGAAATAGCCCCCGTCGAGATCGAGCGCCATGACCAGATGGGTGTACTGCTTCTGCGTCCCGACATAGAGCCAGCCGTTCCCCGCGGAGAACCGACCGAGATTGACCGAGGCGGACCCAGGACCCCCGACGTTGGCCGCGTTCCCGTAGTCCGCGAAAAGCCGATTCGCGGCGTTGTCCGGCTGGCGCAAGAGGATCTGATCGGTGGCGGTCGCCGTCGTGAACGCCGGGGTCCCGGGAACCCAGTAGTCGAGCTCGGCGACCGTGACACTGGCCCGGACGTTGACCGTGTGGTCGTAGTCGTAGGTTCCGAGGACCTCGTTGATGAACGTGCGGATCGTCCGCGTCGGCGGCATGGCGATCCAGTTGCCCGTACCGGGTCGATACGCCCAGACCGGGGTGGGCGGGAGGTTCGTCGTCGCATCGAGGGCGACCTCGTAGCCGCCACGCCCGGTCTGCAGTCGGAACTTCCCGCGGACGCGGGCATCGAGCGTGACCGAGGCCGGGGTCGCCGTCGGCACGACACAGGTCGTCGTGGGGGTCCACGGAGCCAGGGCCGTCCTGATGGCCGAGCTGCACACCGCGCAGAAGGAAGCGCCCGTGTCCCGCATCGCGCACGTCTGTTCCGGGCGGAACAGGCCGAAGTCGTAGTACTTGGCACTCTGGAACATCCCGACCGTCCCGGCCGGCACGGAGCCGGGCGTCGTCGGCACCGGGGTGGTGGCGCAGGACCATGGACCCCCATTTCAGCCCGGCGCGACTGCCCCCTGCGCTGACATTCGGCTGGTCCGGCAGCCCGTATCCATGGATGATCGAGTCGAACCAGTCGTATGTGCGGCCACCGTCCGTCCCGTCGCAGACGTAGCAGCCGTACTCATCGGCGAGGCCAAGGACGTGGCCGTACTCGTGAAGCGCCGTGTCCTCCCATCCGGGCTCCGCGGTGAAGATGGCCACATCGCCCTGGACACCGCCATGGAGCGTGCTGTTGACCAGGACCAGGATCGAGTCGACCTCCGGGAGGAAGCCAGCCACCCGATTGCGCACGAGCCCCGAGTCGACCGAGATCACGCGGCGGACGCGTCCGCCCGCCGCACATCGAGGCGTCGAAGAACGTGGCCGGCATCGCTCCGCTGCCCGTCGTCATGTCGCCACAGGTCAGCGGATCGTCGATGCCCGACCCGGTCGAGCTCACCTCGAGGGCGAAGACGTTGAACGTGCAGCGCAGCGAGGAATACGGGGCCGTCCAGAACAGCTTGCGCAGGAAGCCCCGGCAATGCGCCTGGAACAGGGGGATCTCCGCCTGGGTGTAGCCCTCGGAGACCAGGACGAGGTTGTAGCGGAGGCTGTTCGCCCCGTTGTTCAGCAGCTGGCGGAACGCCAGGACGGATCCGTCGTTGGCGCCCATGTCAGGACTTCCCCCGCTTGGCCGGCCGATCGATCGTGAACGTCACTCGATTCTCGGGCTCGACGTTCCCGGCGGCGTCCACGGACCAGAACACGAGCGTGTGCTCCCCGCGCTCACGGACCGTCACCGCCAGACCCGGCTCCGCCTCGCCGTCGTCCAGGCGATGGTGGGTACTCGCGACCTGGCCCGTGTTGTCGTTCGCGCGAAGATGGATCGTCGCCGCTCCCTCGTACGCGGCGAGGGCATCGGACACGGTCCGCGGTGGGATCCTGTCGTTGGCGATGGCCTCCTTGTCGATGCCCCGGCCGACCGGGAATCGACCGACCTCCGATGGGGCAGGGGAGAGGCCGCGCTCGACCGCGTCCTCGGGCAGCGACCAGTGGTACAGCGCCACGGATCGCGCCTGCGCAAGGCTGGGTACGAGGAGCGTGAACTCGCCCTGTTCGCGCCCGGAATCCACGTACGCCAGTGGTCGTTCCGGATCGTCGGTGCGCACCTCGACCGACGGGCTCATCGGGTGGCGCTGGACCCGCCGATAGATAGGCGTCTGCTTGGCGTCCTGGAGCTCGAACCAGAAATCACTGCCGGGTGGCTCGTCCGTGATGTCCATCGACGGCGGCACGATCGTGTCGATCGCCTCGATGAGGACGAGCTGCACCCGAGAACGCCGGTAGGAGAACGTGAGGCGCAGGGCATTCCGGTGGGCGACGTCCTCGGCTGGCCGTCGGCCTGGCTCAGCACCGGCGATCGAGGACCCCTCTTCGGGGTCGAACCTGATCGAGTCCATGCGGCGTTCCCCCGCTTGCACGCGCCCGGACGGCCACAGTAGCAGCCGGCCGTCGTACCGCCAACCCGGACCCTAGTCCGGTGCAGATGGTCCCGCTCGCGCCTGCCGGTGCCTGGTCAGGTGGTCGAGCCCTGACGCCGACACGCTCACGAACGCCGGCTCGCCGGCGCGGCGGTGCCGCTCGATGAAGCCGCGGTCGGTCGCGTCCTCCCAGACCGGCAGACGCGGGCACGACGTTCGCCACGCCTCCATCGTCTCCCGGTACGGGCGTTCGCCCGGGCCGATCCACTCCAGCAGGTCCAGGATCAGGTTGTCGACGGTTTCGGACATGGGTCAGCCAGCCTACGGCTTCGGGTGGGCCTCGAAGAAGTCCAGCACCGCCGCGGGGAACGCTGCGGAGAGGTTCGGACCGTGGCCACCGCCCGGGATCGTCCACAGTTCGGCGGCGCCACCAGGTCGACAACCGGTCCAGCGCGTCACCGTGGCCTCCTCGGGCGCATCGGGGGAGCCGACGTCGGCGTCGACATCGATGGCCCCATCGACGACCGACGAGGCGCCACACCCGTCGTACGTCGCCCAGGTGGCGACCGAGGCCTCGGCGCCGGGGTAGGGCGCCGCGGTTCGGCCCGCACCCAGGTCGATCGTCCCGCCCGCATAGGCGATGGTGTCGTCGGCCGTGCCGTGGATCTCGAGGACGGCGACGGGCTCTGTCGGGGTGCATCTCGTCGGGTCGACGAAGGTCGCGCCGGCGAGACTGGCGATCGCGGCGATCTGCTCGGCGTGGGCACACGCCAGCGCATAGCTCATGAACCCGCCGTTCGAATGGCCGATGACATCGACGCGCTTCGGGTCGACCGAGAACGACGCCTCGATCTCCTTGATGATCTCGGACAGGTAGGCCGCGTCGTCGACGCCGGTCGGATCGAAGTCGCAGCACGCATCCGTCGCGTTCCAGAACCGATCACCGCCGCGGTCGCGCGACCCGTCCGGGTAGGCGTAGAGGTAACCGCGTCGCGCTGCCTCCTCCCCAAGGTGGAAGTAGGCGTCGTGCTCCTTGCCCGATGACCCGAAGCCGTGCAGGACGATCAGCAAGGGTGCGGGCGTCGCCGGGTCATACCCGGGCGGCACGTGGACCGTAACGGGCCGATCCCCACCGACGACGACCGCCGCCGTCGATGCGGCCGCCGAAACCGACGGCGCGGCCGATGACGTCAAGACCGCCGAAGGGGTCGCGGATGGCGCTTCGGTCGCCGTCCCACCCCCACAGGCGACGACCAGCACAGCGAACAGCCCCAGGATCGCTCGGAACGTCATCCGGACGAGCGGCGTTCGCATGACGATTCCCTCCCGAGCTGCATGCGTCTCGGAACACGATACGCAACCCGGCAAGGCCGACTAAAGCCACTGCACCGCGAAATACCGTGTTCGCCGAACCGATGAATAGGGTCATCGCTCGATGGCAGGGGATCGCGCCGCACCTAGCGTGACCGATGTACCCGAACTGATCGGGACAGCCGGGGACGGAAGGAGCGATCGAGGTGTCCAGGTTCGAGCGAACGCAGTACTTCGAGCGGCTCGTCGAGCTGCACCTGGTCTACGCGATGCGCGGCGATGACGACCGGACGAGCGTGATCAGCATCGCCGAGGTGATCGAATGGGCCGAGGCCGAGATCGCCGCACCGTGGGCTGCGGAACGCCGCAGTGACGCACAGGACTGATCTCGGCCACGACCCTGGCGAGCCCAGGTCAGGTCCGGGTGGCGGTGAAGAGCAGGTACTCCCACTCCATCGTCGTGGCGCCGCCGGCGAAGCCGAACCGAGCCGCGAGGTCGGCCAGCTCCCGGTCGAGAGCCTTGGCACGCTCCGGCTGGTCGGCGAGCGACTTGTACACCGCGATCGTCGGGCCGTAGTTGCGCTTGAAGTAGTCCCGGAAATCCTCCGGTCCGGCGAACGCGTCGACCGTCAGGGTCTGCGACGGTCGCCCGAACGTCCGTGACGCGGTCGCCGAGGAGCTCGCGGACGTGGGCCTCGCGCCCCCACAGCGGCGGCGGCTGTGCCCCGGGAGGCGGCGGCGGCGCGTATGGCTTCATCGTCGCGAACATCTGGCCGATGAAGCCCTCGGGTGTCCAGTTGATGAGGCCGATCCGTCCACCGGGTCGCGTGACGCGGGCCAACTCGTCGGCGCTCTCCTGGTGGTGGGGCGCGAACATGATCCCGACGACCGAGATCGCCACGTCGAACGAGCTGTCCGCGTATGGCAGCGCTTCGGCATCGCCCTCCTGCCAGTCGATCGTCGAGGCCCACGGATGCGGCGTGCTCGCGGCCATGCTCGAGGAGCTCGGGCGTGAGGTCGCTGGCGACGACCGCGGCCCCGGCGCGCGCCGCCGGCAGCGAGGCGTTCCCGGACCCCGCGGCGATATCGAGCACGTGCTCGCCGGGCTTGATCGCGGTCGCATCGACCACGACGGGTCCGAGCGCGGGGATGACGTGCGTCGCGACGGCGTCGTAGTCGCCCAGCGCCCACATGGTGCGGAGTCGGGCCTTCAGGGCGCGGTCGGTATCGATCGGGTTCATGACCTCAGTCATGCGGTCTCCTTGTTCGAGAGGGAAGAATCGGGAGACCTAGGCTAGGGTCGGGTCCCCGCACCGCGCATCGGCCGAATGACGATGCGATCGTCGGCCAGATGTCGGATCCACCCTGTGCCTACGGCGCGAGGCGCTGCCAACTCTCCGCCCCCTCCGCCGCCCACTCGGGCTCCTGGACCGGACCGCCATCCGGGTCCAGCAGGCGTGCCGCGCCGGCCTCGTCGGCTGGGTCGGTCCGGATCGTTCGGTCATCCGGCGCCCACTGGAACGACGCATAACCCGTGGGGTCAACCAGACCGGGATCGCCCTGGATCCGCCGGCACGGCCCGCCGGCCGTGGGCGCCACGCACAGCCATTCGCGCTCACCCTCCGAGCCCAGCCCGACGATGCGGTTGCCGTCGTTGGAGATGCGGCCGAAGGCGACCGCCAGGATCACCTCGTCTCCTGTCTCGACATCCAGGACGTGGGTCTCGCCCGCGCCCCCGTCGTCGCGGTGATACGCGAACCGGCGTCCGTCGGGGGTCCAGCCGATGGGACGCAGGCTCACCCCGGGCTCCGCGTCGACCGCCAGCGGGAGCCGTGTGACACGACCGGTCTCGGTATCGAGGCGAACCAGGGATGGCCATCCGGTGCTCGACCCTAGGAAGGTCAGTTCGCCGCCGTCGGGCGGGCGCCAGTGGATGCTGACGCCGTCATATTCGATGTTGGGGAAGGGGGTCGTGTCTCCGGTCTCGACCTCGACCAGATCGATCCTGCCGATCCGAGCGAGCGCGATATGCCGGCCGTCCGGCGACCATTCGATGCCGTCTGGATCGACGCCCGTCAGCGGCTCACCGTGGGTCGTCGATACGATGGCGCCGTCGACGTCGGTCACGACGAGCTGCGCCGCATCGTCCCCACGCAGGAACGCGATCCGGGTCCCGTCCAGCGACCACCGCGGGTACCAGTCTCTGCTCGGGCCGAGCGCGATCGCGCGGCGCTCTCCGGTCGCGGGATCCACGACGAAGATGTCCTCACCTTTCGCGTAGGCGACGAGGCCATCGGCGGCCGCACCGAACGGCGCAGGCAGTCGAGGACGGCTCCCGACCCACGCCGCCGCCGTCGCGAGGACGAGCGTGAGGACGACCAGGAGCAGTGCGACCTGGGTCCGCCGAGGGGCGAGCGCGACCCGCATGGAGCCGCCCATCGGCCGGGGGAGGAGCGGCAGATATGTCCAGCGCGGACGCTGCGCCATGCCGGCCGTCTCGAGGACGATGTCCTCCTCGAATTCCGGTGTCTGCGGCGCCGCCGTCTCCGCGAACCACGCCCGCAGATCCCGTTCGAGCGTTCCGGTCTTCATGCGATCTGTCCTCGCTGGACATATGCCCACGATGTGCCGTCGTCCGTGGCCAGATCGGCGCGCATCGACGCGAGGGCGCGTGCCAACCGGGACTGCGCGGTCCCGAGCGGGATACCCAACGTATCGGCGATCGCGGACACCGGCAGGTCGACGTAGTAATGGAGCACGAGCACGACGCGCAGGTCGGTCGGAAGCTTGGCGAATGCTCGCTCCAGCTGGTCGCGGTTCGCGACCTGGCCCATCGGATCGGTGGCGCCCGAGAGCTCGAGCGGCTCGATGTCGACCTCCAGGGGGCGTCGACGCACCCGGCGCATCGCGTCGAGGCACGCGTTGACGGTGAGGCGATGCATCCAGGCATCGAAGCGGTCCGCATCGCGCAGGCCCGGCAGCGAACGCCACGCCCGGAAGTAGGCGTCCTGGACGGCGTCGCGGGCAAGTTCGTGGTCGCGAAGGATCAGTCGCGCGACCGCTTCGAGGTGGGCGATGCTCGTGGAGACGAGCTCCGCGAAGGCATCGTGGTCACCTCGTCCCGCTCGTTCCACCAGGTCCTGCTGGCTCACGCTGACCCTCTCGGCGCGCCGCGTTCGTCTGCGGCATTCAACACTACTGGCGTCGGCCAGCGGCAAATCATTCCATCCCTGCACGCGGATGCGTGCCACGCGCCCCTCGACGTCGTCCTGCGGATCGGCGCACGATGGTCGGCATGAAGCGTGTCCGGGTCGTCAGCGTCGTGGTCATCGCCCTGGTGAGTGCCGCGTGCAGCGCAGCCAGCGGGCCGTCGGGAAGCGGTTCGATTGCCACGCCCTCGGCGCCGATATCGACCACGCTCGCAAGCAGCGCCCCGTCCGGCCCAGCCGCGACGCCCGCTCCGACTCCTGTTCCGACCCCGACGTCCGAGATCGCCTTCCGCGCGCTCGACACGCCAGCCGAGTACAGCAGTAGCGCCGCCGAGGCGGTCGATGGCTCGACGGCGGTGGGCTGGGTGCAAGTCGGGATGGCGGACGAGCAACCCGCCGTCTGGGATACGACGACGGGTGCGCTGCGGGTGCTGAGCGTTCCTGCGGAGTTCGTCCACCCCAGTGGCGACACGTTCACCCGGCTCGTGGGTGTGAGCGGCACCACGGCGGTCGGGACCGGGATCCTCGGCGCGGAAGACCGCGGCCAGGCACGAGCGATGGCCTGGAACCTCGAGACCGGCGACCTCCGGATCCTCGACATCCCCGCTGACTTCACCCAGGCAGAGGCGCATGCCATCAGTGGGACGACCGCGGTCGGGCAGGTGTGGACTGCGCACGGGGAGGTCGGGCGCCCGGTGGCGTGGGATACCGCGACGGGCGCCGTGCGGATCCTCGACGTGCCGGATGGCCATGAGTGCGGGAATCCACAAGCCATCAGCAGCGACACGGTCGTGGGAACCCGCTGCTTCGGCGACAACGGCGTTCCCATCGTCTGGAGCCCGCTCACGGCCGGTGCCCGGGACCTCGACCTGCTCCCGTCGACGCAGGACGGTGTTCCGCGCGCCGTGGACGGCGCCACGGCGGTCGGCTGGTGCTGCATCGGAGAGGAGGGAACGCCCCTGCCGCTGATCTGGGACACGGTCACGAGCGCGGTCCGCCAGCTCGCCCTGCCGGCCCCCTCTGTCCACGGCAAGGCCGCAGGGGTGAGCGGCACGGTCGCGGTCGGAAGTGCCGACGCCGTCCCGGTGGTCTGGGATCTTGGGACCGGCGAGGCTCGAATCCTGCCGCCGCCCGCAGGCTACGACGAGCAGTACGCCACCCTCGCGGTGAGTGGCCGCACGATCGTGGGATCTGCTTGCGAGCCACCGGCGTCGACGTCCGAGAACCCGCGGTGCGTGGCCGCCGCCTGGTCGCTGCCCTGAATCACGTGACAGATTCGCGCGCAGGCGCGAAGATGTCGCGGCTGCCGGAGACGAAGCTGCCCCGGCCGAACCGCATGAGCACCCGATGACCGACCTGCCCGACCCCGAGGCTGATACGAGCACTGCGGCTGTGCCCGCGCCGGACGAGCCGACCGACACCACCCCGGTCGACACGTCGCCGACCTCCGAGTCTGCCGTCGATACCGAGCCGGTCGTGCCGGTCGTGCCCGTCGCGGCCGCCGTGACCGACGGCGAGCCCGCGGCCCGGCCCCGGCGGCGCCGGTCACTCGTTCGGCGCTTCGGTGTCGCGTTCGTCCTGGGCTTCGTGCTGGCGTTCGGCGTCGGCGTCGGGGTCCTGTACGCATGGGGCCAGCAGTACGACGCCCGGGTCCTGCCCGGTGTCCGCGTCGGGAGCGCGGACCTCGGCGGGCTCACCCGCGAGCAGGCGGAAGCGGCGATCGCGAACGCCTATTCGTCACTCGGCGCTGGGCAGATCGCGCTCACCGGCCCAGACGGCCAGACGACGACCGTCAGCTACGCCGACGTCGGCCGCGGCCCGGACACCTCGGCGCTGGTGGATGCGGCACTCGTGGCGGGCCGCCACGGCGAGCCCCTGAGGAACCTGATCGGCGCACCCCAGGCCGCGATCCACGGCGTGACCCTCGACCCGGCCGTTGTCTACGACCGCGGCCAAGCTGGCGGCCGCCGTCGAGACCCTCGCCACGACGATCGACCAGAAGCCCGTGGACGCGACCGTGTCGGCCGGCCAAGGCGGCACGTTCAGCATGTCCCCGTCGAAGGACGGTCGGGCCGTGGACCAGGCGGCCCTGCTGACCGCCCTCGACCCACAGCTCGCGGCGCTGGACACGCCGGAGTCGATCACGATGGACGTCCCGATCGTGACCTTGGCCCCCGCGGTCTCCACCGAGCAGGCCGAGGCCGCAAAGGCGGCCGCGGAGCGGATGACGGCCGACGTGGTCGTCACCCGAGGCAAGGACAGTTGGACGATCGCCGGCACCACCCTCGCCCCGATCGTCAGGTTGGCGACCACGGTCGACGGGAAGATCACCCCGGTCCTGGACACGACTGGTCTCGACGAGATCGTCACGAAGCTCGCCAAGAAGGTGGACCGGAAGGTGCGGAACGCCGGCCTCAAGCGGGTCGGACGGCACATCGTCGTCACCGGGAGCAGCCACGAGGGCCGCACGCTCATCCCGGACGGCATGAAGGCGACGCTCATCAGCGAGATCGTCGCCCGCCAGTCCGGCACGGCGCCGCGGACCGTCGCGGCCGTCGTCAAGGCCACTGACCCCAAGCTGTCCACGTCGGACGCCAAGGCGTTCGCCCCCAAGATGCGGGTCATCAGCTCGTACAGCGTCTTCTACTGGCCGATCATCAATAACCACTACGGCGGGAACATCGAGGCGCCGGCGACGAAGATCAACGGGACCGTCGTCCCGCCGGGCGGGAAGTTCGACTTCTGGAAGGTCGTCGGCGATGTGAGCAAGCTCCCGGGCGTCGGGCCGGGCAACGCCATCGTGAACGGGAAGATCACCGTCACGGGCGCTCTCGGCGGCGGCATCTGCACCACGTCCACGACGTTGTTCAACGCGGCGCTCGAGGCAGGCATGGTGCCGCTCGCCCGAAAGGCCCACAGCGAGTACATCACCAGGTATCCGGCGGGCCTGGATGCCACCGTGTGGATCGTCGGCAAGACCAAGCAGACCATGAGCTTCAGGAACGACACCAAGTATCCGATCCTGATCCAGCGGATCATCACCAACGCCGGCAGCAAACGATGGATCACCTTCAAGATCTGGAGCGTGCCGAACGGACGGACTCTCAAGATCACCAACCGGGTCATCCAGCATGGCCCGCGCGCAAGGGCCATCACGGTGCGAGATTCGCGCAAGCCGGTGGGGTATCGGTTCTTCAACAACGCCCCCGCGGACGGCGCCAAGGTGTGGGTCACCGTGTCGATCTACGACCACGGCAAGCTCCACTTCCGGAAGCGCTACTTCTCGAACTACCCGGCCGTCGACGGCGTCACCGTGGTGGGCACCAAGAGGACATGACCATGGCGCACGTCATCGACTACATCGAGCTCTCGGTCAACGATCTGGAGGAGTCGAAAGCCTTCTACGCGAAGGCACTCGGATGGGCGTTCAACGACTACGGCCCCGACTACGCCGGGATCAAGCACCCAACGACCGGCGGCGAGTTCGGCGGACTCTCCACGCAGCCGGTCGCCTTGCGCGGCGATGGGGTGCTGGCCCTGATCCGCACCGACGACGCCGACGCGGCCCTGGCCAGCGTGTTCGACGCGGGTGGCCGCGTCGCGGCGCCGATGCACGACTATCCCGGCGGGCGGCGGTTCACGTTTGCGGATCCGTCCGGAAACGTCCTCGGCGTCTACCAGCCCTCCGAGTAGGTCAAGCCTCGGCCTCGGGCGCCTCGTGGGCCGTCCGGTCCGGCATCCTCGACCTGGAGCCCTGGGCAATCGCGACCGCGCGACCGCGCGATGAGCCCGTAACCAGGGCTAACAAAGTCTGACGACTTGCCGGCCCATCGAATCCCTGCCGGACAGCCCTCGACCGCGGCCCAGCTTCAGGGCACGCTGATGGACATGAAGAGCATCCGGGTCGTCATCGTCGTGATCATCGCCATGGTGAGTGTCGGGTGCAGCGTTCGCGGGCCGTCGAGCAGTGCGGCGGCTACGACATCTCCTCCGCCATCATCGACCACGCCCGCGACCGGGGACGCGTCCGCCCTGGCCGTGACCCCGGAGCCGACCGTGTCCCCGACGCCCGGGGTCGCGTTCAAAGCGCTCGACCTGCCTGCCGGCTACACCAGGGGCAGCGCCGAGGCCATCGATGGCACGACGGCCGTGGGCTGGGTGAAGGTCGGCCCGCTCGACGACGAGCTGCCTGCCGTCTGGGACACCACGACCGGCGCGCTCCGGGTGCTGGACGTTCCCGACGAGTTCGTCTACGCGAACGGCGAAACGTACGTCCGCCTCGTTGGCGTGAGCGGGACCACAGCGGTGGGAACCGGACCCATCGGCACGGGAAAGAAGCGCGGCCAGGATCGCGCGATGGCCTGGGACACCCAGACCGGCGAAGTACGGGTCCTCGACATCCCCGATGGCTTCACGAGCAGCTACACGCACACGCGGGCCAATTCCATCAGCGGCACGACGGCGGTCGGCCAGGTGTGGGCCAGGAACGGGGAGATCGGGGCCGCGGTGGCCTGGGATACCGAGACGGGCGCGGCCCGGATCCTCGATGTGCCCGACGACTACACCTTCGCTGTACCGAGCTCCATCAGCGGCGACACCGTCGTAGGAACGTGGACCAATGCGTGGGACGATCCACGCCCGTTGATCTGGGACCCGCTCACCGCCGAAGCGCGCGAACTCGACTTGCTCCCGTCGACCCGAGACGGCGTCCCATGGGCCGTGGACGGCACGACGGTGGTGGGCAGATGCTGCTACGGCGAGGAGGCAACGCCACTCCCGTTGGTCTGGGATACCGTCACGGGCTCGGTGCGCCAGCTCGCCCTCCCGGCAACCAACGCCTACGGCTCGGCCGTCGGGGTGAGCGGCACGGTCGTGATCGGCCACGACATGTCCACGGGTCTGATCTGGGACCTCGAAACCGACGAGGTTCGCGTCCTGCCGCCGCCGGCCGGCTACGAGCGCATCGTGATGAATGCGGTCAGCGGTCGCACGATCGTCGGCTCGGCCTGCCCGCCGCCCGCGTCATCGTCGGAGAACGCGCGGTGCGTGGCCGCCGCATGGATGCTGCCTTGACCCAGCCCGGCGATCAGGCCTCGACCTCGGGCGCCTCCATGCGCTCGAGCAGCGCCAGCGTCGTCTGCCAGCTGCGGATCGTCATCGACTTGTAGGCCGGCGTCCCGACGATCTTGCCGAGTCGGCTCTTCGTCCGCTGGGCGCTGAGCCGCTGCGAGTAGATCACGCCGGTCCCCGGCCACACCTCGTCGACGCCGGGTCGCGGGTCGAAGACCTTCATCGCTGTCGGTGCGTCGATGTCGATGAGGAAGACCGCGTCGCTGTGGTACGTCTCCGGATGATCGCCGAAGCCCTTGGGCCGCTTCCGGACGACGGCGCGGAGCTGGGCGAGCGTCAGGACCAGCACCGCGATCAGCTCGCTGTCGAGCTTGAACGTCCTGGGCAGCGCTTCCTCGAGCTCGCGCTTGATCGCGGCCGCGGGCTGATCGGAGCTCAGGATCACGTTGCCGCTGGCGATGTAGGTGGAGACCTGCGTGTGGCCGTGCGACTCGAGGAGGTCGCGCAGGGCCGCCATCGGCACCTTGTTCCGGCCACCGACGTTGATCCCGCGCAGGAGGACGAGGTATCGGGTCATGGGGAGGAGGATGCCACGACGCTCGATCGCGCGGGGCGCTAGGGCTCCACGCGAAGCGTCGACGTCAGGGGATCTGCGAGCGCGACGGCCGCATCGAACCCTTCGCCTGGGCTATGAACCCCGATCACCAGCACGCCACCTCCCGGGAAGGCCAGCACCCGATAGCGCGTCTTGAACGCAGGCTCGAGCCGGAAGTCGCCAGCCGGGCCATAGAACAGCGAGCGCCCGAGCGTCTGTCGACTCGGTCGAGAGGTCCTTGTCCTCCATCTCCCACGCGTGGTCGAGCGTGTGGAAGGCGGAGTGTCGGATCAGGAATGGCAGCGTCCACGACTTCATGGGCCGCTCGAACTCCCCGGCGTTGTAGGCGCGCATCGCGGCGACGTACGTCTCCCGATGTTGCCGCAGTCCATCCGGGGTCAGCGCCGCCCCCTCCGGGATCCGCAACCCGACCTGGGTCGCGAAGTCCTCGCTTTCGACGCGGATCGTGTGGCTGATGATCCGGTCGCGATCGCGTCCGCCCCCGCGCGGGCCCTTGCGCATCACGGGCGAGACTCGCGCCGCCACGCCGTCGAAGAACGCCCAGGAGGCCTGCAGGAGGGTGAGCGCGCGCTCGAACGCCGCCTCGCCCATCGGGTCCTGTTCGCTCGACGATGGCGAGAAGGAGATGCCCCAGAAGTCGGTCCCACCGGTACCGACCCGATCCTCCACGATCTCGATGGGCCCGGCTGCGTCGAATTCATCAGCCATGCCGGCGAGGCCGGTGATCGTCCGATACCGCGTGCCGGTAGGACTCGAGCGTGTCCAGGGCGAGTTCGGCGCTCTTCGCGCCACGACTCCAGCCTGGCCAATCGAGGGCGAACGCCACCGACCGCTTGTCCTTCGGGCCGTGTTCGGTGACTGTCCGGACTGGCATGACGCAGATGGTACGTCGTGGCAGCAGCACGCCATCAGATCGCGCAACGGCGTACGATCGGTGGCAGATCGCCTGTAACCCGTCTCCATCCCCACCGGTGGCCATCCGCCACGAGGAGCACCCATGATCGTCGTCACGACCCCGTTCCTGACGGGCAATCGAATCGTCGAGAGCAAGGGCATGGTCTTCGGTCTCGTGGTCCGCAGCCGCGGTCTGGGCGGCAACATCGTGGCGGGCCTTCGCTCGCTCGGCGGAGGTGAGATCCACGAGTACACGAGCCTCCTCGAGGACACGCGCCGTCAGGCGCTCGACCGGCTCGTCGCCAACGCGACCCTGCTGGGAGCCAACGCGATCCTCTCGATGCGCTTTGACAGCTCCGAGCTGTCGGGCACGATGAGCGAGATCGTCGCCTACGGGACCGCCGTCGTCGTCGCGCCCGATGCACGGAGCCGACGAGCGCACCCGTGCACGCCGGTCGAGTGACCATGGGCATCGGGCTCGCGCGCATTCTGGCCATCGTCGCCGGGCTTGCGGTCGCCGTCCTCGGGCTGTACCTGATCGCGCTGCCCGGTGGCCCGGGGACCGTCGTCGGGATCTACACGGTGCTGGGCGGTCTCGCGATCGTCGTCGGCGCCTTGATCGAGCGGATGCGCTACCGGTCCGAGGCCGGCGACCGCGCGGGCGCCCCGACCGGACCGGCCGGCGGCGAGCCACTCGGGACGCCACTCGAGCCGCGCTTCCGACGCACCGACGAGATCTTCACCGACCCGACATCGGGCCACGTGATGCGCGTCTGGCTCGATCCCTCGAACGGCGAACGGCGGTACGTCGCCGAAGGCTGACGAAACCCCGCGTGGCGCTGCTGCGCGACGCACGGCTCGCTATAGTCGTCGCAAGGTCGACCGGCCGGGTCGACACCGGGGGAGGGGAGCGTGACGACCCAGCCGACGTTGCCACCGAGACCGGCTACCGTCGTCTTGACGGGCCTGGCTGGACGAATCCGCAACTTCGGCTTCAAGAAGGCGGACGATGCCGAGCCTTAGTGTCGGCCCAAGCAATGGCAGGCGAGTCGAAGGTCTCGAGCGCAAGGGAGTGGTGGGTTGGCCTCGGTACGCCCGTGGAGATGATCTCCGTGTTCGGTCACGGCACAGTTCGGGACCACGGACACTGCAGAGGGCGGTGGAGGTCCGACCGTCGCCCTGCTGGTCGACACCGCCCAGGTCGTGTACTCGCTACGCCCAAGGTCAATCTCAGGCGGCGGGCGGTCACGAAACGTCCCGGCGGGTGATTACGAAGTCGGGTTCCTGTGTGACGAGCTTGCGACGCTCCACCGGCTTTATCTTCCGCTTGCGCAGAGCTTGAATGCGCGGTGCACCGCGGCTGCGTCGCGTCGTGCTTAGGCGAAACCAGCCTGGGACCGCCCGGGGATGAGCAATTGGGGAATGCGCCGCGGTAGAGCACCCCTTGAAACCCAGGTGGACGGACGAAGAGCTTCGAATGCGCGACGCCGCGGGCGAGGACATGAACCGAGCTGCCGAGGCCGCCACGAAGCTCAGAGAGCTACTAGAAGGTCTTGGTCGACGCGCTGTCCATCAACGTCGACGGACCAGAACTCTACGGATCGCCGACGACATTCCAAGTGTTCATGACGAGTATCACTTGCTTATCTGAAGTCGCCGGTCTCGAGCATTGGCTCTACTGTCGAGCCGTCCCCGGAGACTGGTGAGGGCCGCAGCACATCCTGGCTGCATCGGACCTGGAGACGTTCCTTCACGACTCGTCGGGCACGTCGCCAGTGAACCGGCCAGCAGCGCGTCCAAACCGCACTCAGGATGTCGCGAGAAGTCTCCGTAAGGACCACCCCGAGACGTTCGTCGATGCCCACGGCCTTGTCCGCAAGCTCCGACGCCATTACTTGCGCATCTGTCGCGTCTGCCCGATTCGATCAGCGCGTTTCATCAAATTCCGAACGACACGGTCCGGTAGTCGTCAATCATCCCGCGGAGCTCGTCATCCAGAACCCGCTGCATCAAGTGCCGCAACCTTTGCGTCGAGGGTTGTGTACTCCTCGAAGAGCTTGCTGGCAAGTGGACGAAGGGTTCCCGATATATGAATTGAAGCTATAATTCTCCGCAAGGACCTCTGGCTCGCGAATGGTCAGCGTCCATGGCGTCCTGCAGCGCCAGAAGGTTTTCACGCTGGAAGGCTTGGATTCGATTGGTCAGTTGTCAGGCGCTTGGCGCTGTCCAGACACACTAACTGAGCCAAGCAACATAAAAAAAAAAACATTAGGCGAAAAAGGCGTCAATTGCTAAAATTCTGGTCTTGGCACCAGTTTCGTATCGTGTTTACATTGACGCCACATTCCCGCGCCACATCAATCGGTCGGAATTCATGGTATTCTAGAGGCCACTGGTGGTTTGATGGCAGGGTATTGTGCGATTGGAGCATCACTGCAGAGGGCTCCGATCAGCTTTTTCTGCCGGTTATAGAAAGGCTCCGTAAAACCCAGCCCTTCAGGGTTTGGATATAAGGAGCTATTGCTTTCCGCCCGTTTAACGGGCGTGAGCTTTAGCTCGATCAATCCTGCATACGAGTGTACTTTGTTGTGCCAGGCGAGAAAATATGCTATCATTACACCTATAGCACCTTAAGAACTGAAGCTTGCCGGTTGCGCAGAGAAATCGTTCTGCGCGTGAAAAATATTCGACGTTGATCGGTCGAAGTGTTTTCTTCAAACTACCGTGGGAGCCACGGAAAGTTACACGTGCGGATCGCCTTTGGGCGGACATGATTGGGTAGTAAACTGATCAGCCCACGAACAAGTTCAAGGCCATTAACAGCTTGCTGTTTGCCCTTGAAGCCCAACGCCTTTAGGCTTGGGTAGCTCACCCTCTAACTATATCACCGGTAGGCAAGGTATGCAATGGAAGGTTTCTTGTAGGGATTGGAGGTTTCTTTGAAGGTCTATGCTTGCTGTCCTGCTGGTTTCGTTTTGCTAACGGCGCACAGTTTGCTATGCTACCGCTATGCGCTTGGAACTGGCCCCGAAAGTGTCAATTGCCACCGTTAAATGACCAGCTAATCACCAGCGTAGAGAGTGGCCCCACCATGGCAAACTTTGTGTCCGTGGAAGAAGCAGCAAAACAAGAGCAAATACTCAGCGGTGCACATCCGCCACCTGATCCGCCAGCCAGCTGGTAGCGGGGAAAAAGGTGAGTGTGATTTGGTTTGTAGACGTAGAGAGCTTACGGGCGTACGAACAACAAATGGAAGCGGCCGGAACAGCGAAATTCCGCCCGAAATCCTAGACAAGCGCGATAAACCGTAAGACACCTTATACGTCGATAAATAAAACTCGTGTCAAACTTGACAGCTTATGCGTCATTGTACAAGCTATAGGGCGACAACGTGTGCGTGCCCTATTTATTTTCCGACTGTTCTTCCTGCGTATGCTTGATTCCTGGAGGGTGTAGGTTATGAGTGAAGCGCCAAAACTGTTAAAAATTGGCGAAGCTGCCCAAATTCTGCGCTGCTCGTCCCAAAACCATCCGCCGCCAAATCCAACACGGTCATTGGGTGGCCACCAAACCGAAAGGTCTACGCACCTGGCTCATTTTGGAGCAATCAGTGAAAGATCTGCTCAATAAAGGGGTGGCGCATGGCGAATAAGAAGCTGCTGCGGGCCGTGCTAGCTCCGGGGACGTTGCAGATGCAGATAGAAGAGCAGCCGCTTGAGCCGCAAACCTGGACCTCGGATGTGCTGGTACCACTGGCACAAAATGTCTGCGGCGGGATCGCGGTGGGGGTGTTGGGCTTTATTGGCTTGATTGCGTACAGCGAATGGCAGCCAGTGATTGGTCGGTTGATGACGCCCTCCTCTGGTGTCTTCTGGCCGGTGGGTCGATTACCTGTGGCATGACCATTCTCGGTTCTTTAGCGACGACCTGGGGATTGTGCTACAGGCCTACCATGCCGGTCGTCGTTCCATGCTGCCCCGAATCGACGCGTGCTTGAGACCCAGGTGCAGGGCCAGCCCAGGAAGCGCTTGTCGGCAAACGGCAACACACCAGCGAGGAAGCGCGGCTCTTGGAAGTACTGAGCCGCGCCCGCACGGATGCAGAGCGTTTGATTCGCCTGTGCTTTGAAGGCGACAAGATTGACCGCCTGAGCATGGCTGGGCGCGGGATGGGGCAACGGGATCGGGAACGCGCCAGACGCTTACTGCAGGGCCTCCGGGGTGATTGACGGCAGCGGTCGCTTTACCGTTTCCACCCCGGATGCGGCCATAAAACAGTGTCCATGCCCGCTTCTCCTTCAACACGCAACCGTAAAGGGACACAGAGCACGTTTACCCCCCCCTGGCAGTAGCGCAAATGGGCAGAGGGGGTGTGGTCAGGAGCGGCCACAAGGGACCAGAGGGGACAGGGACAGGAGAAGACACGAGTGGACACGATGCCCTCCCCCCGCCCAGGTTTTGGTGCAGTGCAGCGCTGCACCAGTGTGATCACGAAGAAGGAGACGCCGATGGCAGCAGTAGTAGAGGTGACGGCGATTGCCGCCGCGGTGCTTTGGTCTGCGGTCATCATTGTGGTGTTGCTGCAGGCCAATTTGCACAAGACCCCGCTGTGCGGCATTGCCGGCATGGGGGTGACGGCGATGGTATGGCGGGCATTTCCGCCCGCCGAATGACCTGCCGCACAGCGTTGGCGTGGCGTTCTGGATCCTCGACTTCGCTGTTGATCTACTACTCAGCCACGTGGGGAGCGCCAGCCCTGCGCCAATTCGATCGATCACCGGCAGATGAGGATTTGTTGGAACAGTTCTTCCAGGAGATGAGACATGACAAAGGGTATCTATCTTCTGCCCTTGCTGGGGTATTGTTTCTGACCGGCTGTGGCCTGCACGATCCGTTTGGCGCCTATGCGACCCGAATTACCGTGGAAGATCGCCATGCGGCGGCCCAGGAAACCATTGCCCGCTATGACCGCGATGCGTGCATGGCCGAGGCGGAAAACGCGGCATGGGCGAAAGTGGCGTTGGCCCGCCTCGGCGAATATCCTGCCGTTGCTAGTGTTTCTGGGCGGCGCAACGGCTGTGATTGTCGTGTACATCCGTTGGCATGGAAGAATCACCCTGGCGCGCATGAAGTATGGCGATTTCCCTGCTCCGCGATCCGCAGCCACGGGAATTGCCGACGGCTTATCAGGCTTACAGAGGTTCTGGCGGCGAAAGCGCAATCAGCAGATCAAGGTAGTGAGCGGAGTTGCGCTGCTGGTCGACAACGGAACCGGGGAAGTGGTCGGGCGGCGACGGTCGCTTGAGGGCTGAGCGGTGCATTGCTCCGAAATCGCTGATACCCCAATTTTCGACCCTCCAACAGAAAAGTAATAAGATAAGTTGACAGCAATCGGCGTCGGTTTTAACCGACACCGCTAAGATGCCAAACCCGTTAAAACGGGTTGCCTGGCAACCAACCCGCCGGTTTCGACGGGCGGTGTCAACCTTCTGAGATCCCGTTGATCCATAAAGTAATAAGGTGAGCTACCCAAGTCTAAAGAGCGTTGGGCTTCATACGGGCTGATCGGCTTACAAGCGCCAGAGTCATGTCCGGCATCGCTGCCGACCTCCCGTTGCGTGACTTTCCGTGGCTCCCACGGTAGTTTGAAGAAAACACTTCGACCTTCGCATCGTCGAAAATTTTACGCTCAGAACGATTTCTCTGAGCAACCGGCAAGATTCAGTTTGTAAGGTGCTATAGGTGTAATTATAGCATATTTTCTCGACTGGCACAACAAAATGAACTCGTATGCAGTATTGAAGCGAGCTAAAGCTCTCGCCCGTCAAACGGGCGGACAGCGATAGCTCCTTATACCCGTTCGGCTGAGCTCACGGCGAAGCCCTAAAGAGGTTGGGTTTTACGGAGCCTTTCTATAATAAAGCAATAAAGCAATAAAGCAATAAAGCAATAAAGCAATAAAGCAATAAAGCAATAAAGCAATAAAGCAATAAAGCAATAAAGCAATAAAGCAATAAAGCAATAAAGCAATAAAGCAATAAAGCAATAAAGCAATAAAAAGCAATAAAGCAATAAAGTAATAAAGTAATAAAGTAATAAAGTAATAAAGTAATAAAGTAATAAAGTAATAAAGTAATAAAGTAATAAAGTAATAAAGTAATAAAAGAATAAGAGAGTAATAAAGTAATAAAAACGACCGTATTACTATCTTTGCTAAACAAAAGCCAACGTGTTTTAACTGTTGGACGAATCGCAGCCGCCCTGACGGGCGGGATATTCTTTGTACCTCCTCGTTTTCAAGACTGACAAATACGCATACATAGTGTACAATTATGCGTATGGACGAACAAACACCGACAACGACCAGACGCGAATGCTCAGGAAAGCTAAAGCTCGCCAGTGGATTGACAGACGAAAAGATGATCGATTCGATTTGAGCGTTGGGTAACAGAAGAACTGGTGAGACAAGGTTATGCAAATCGTCAGGACGTACAAGTTCAAGCTCTATCGCTCGAAAAAGAATCGGTACCTGCACCAGCAGATCGACATTGCAGGGCTTGTCTACAACCATTGCATTGCCCTGCACCGTCGCTACTACCGCTTGACCGGCAAGAGCCTGAGCCAGTACGACCTGATGAAGCACATCACCAAGCTCAAGAAGCTGCCCCGCTATGCTCACTGGAATCTGGTTGGTTCGCAGGCGATTCAGGACGTGGTGCAGCGCATCGACAAGGCGTACAAGCTGTTCTTTCGCAATCTGAAGCGCAAGGTCAAGACCGCGCCGCCAGGCTTCAAGAAGGTCAAGAAGTACAGTTCCTTCACGCTGAAGCAAGCGGGCTGGAAGCTGCTTGAGCGGCAATCAGAGTCTACATTCAGGGCAAGGTCTACAAGTACAGCAAGAGTCGCGATCATTCCCGCCGGCGTCAAGACCGTGACGGTCAAGCGGGATATGCTCGGCAATCTCTGGCTCTACTTCGTGGTGGAAGAAGAAATCGACCAAAACAATCAAGCCATGACGGGTAACAGCGCAGGCTTTGACTTTGGTTTGAAGACTTTCCTCACCACGATCGGAAGGCCAAGAGATTGAATCCCCGCTGTACTATCGGCAGGCGATGGCCGAACTGAAGCAAGCTCAACAGAATCTTGCCCGCAAGGTGAAGTTTTCTGGCGGCTGGCAGCAAGGCCAAGGCGATGGTTGTCCCGCATCTATCAGCGGGTGGTCAACAAGCGTCGTGACTGGTTCTTCAAACTGGCGCACGAACTGACCGACCGGTACGATCACCTGTTCTTTGAAGACCTTGCCATGAAGGGGATGCAGGCGCTGTGGGGCCGCAAAGTGGGTGACCTTGCCCGCTCTGAGTTCATGGGCATTCTGCAGTATGTTGCATCCACCAAAGGCAAGGTTGTTCATCTGATTGACCGTTTCTTTCCGTCTTCCAAGACTTGTTCTGACTGCGGTCATGTCTACAAGGAATTGAATCTCTCTCGAGCGACGTTGGGTCTGTCCTGGTTGTGGCGTCATCCATGACCGCGACCACAACGCTGCTCTAAACATTCATAGAGAAGGGGCGTCTTCTCTTAGGTTAGGCGATGTAAGACTCGCCAGAGAGCAATCGCTGTTGACCCTAGAATCCCACGTGCTTTAGCCGTGGGAGTACGTCAATAACGAAAGCTCCTTGAATGTGTAACGAAGCCTATGACATGAAAATCTACGTCATTGCGAATCAAAAGGGTGGTGTTGGCAAAACCACCACAGCCATCAATCTGGCAGCTGGACTCGCGTGCCGGGAGAACGCGTACTTTTGATTGCATGGATCCGCAAGAAAATCTCACCTATGCCCTGCTGGGCGAGCAGGCGCTCGAGCCGAATATCTATCAACTGCTGATCGACGATCAAGACGAGCTTTCCCCCCAGGATGTCAGTTCGCCCACCCGAGGAAAAGAACCTCGATATTATTGTCAGCCACATCGACTTGGCGGGCGCCGAGATCGAGTTGTCGGGGAAGTGGGCGGCCAGTCGATCCACGTGCGCAATAAACTCCTGATCCCATCAAGTGAATCAATGCGCTATGACTATGGTGTCATTGACGCAAGTCCCAGCTTGGGTAGTTCCCACCATCAACGCATTAGCCGCAGCGGATAGAGTCATCATTCCCGGTGAACGCAGGAGCCTCTTTGCGCTGACCGGCATTCGCAAAGCTGCTTGGGCTGATCCGCAGGTGTCGACGACGCTGGGCAGGCCAGACTCAACCATCGCCGGCATCTTGTGCACCTTCCAAGATAATACCAACGTCGCGCGACGTGTGCCGGAACAAGTGAAAAAGCACTTTGCCGACACGATGTTTCTGACCACGATCCCCGAAGACGCCAGCCTGAAGAAGCGCATAGTCAGGTTTCGGGGAAGCATTTTTACCCATGCCCCTACCTAAAGGCGCGGACGCCTATATGAATTTGGCCCAGGAGGTGCTCAGTCGTGGCTAAGAAGAAAAGTGGCTTAGGGGTAGATGCTTTTTTTGAGGCACTTCCCCTGCGACCGAGTCCGAGGGGTACAGACGGAAGCAGGCAACGGAACACGGCCGCAAATCGTGCTCGGAAGCAAACGGAAGAAAATTCGCAAGACCTACGTGATCTATCGCGATACCCAACTTGCATCGAGCTGATGAAGTTTGAAGCATCGAAAAGCGGTAAGACCATTTCGTTAAGTGAGTTTTGGAAGAAGCAGTCGAAACCCTGATGGAGAAAAAAGGGCTGCAACTGGCGCACTAGCCGTCAGGGTCAGCAGGCTGAGTAATATTTATTACTTTACTACTTTGCAGGAAGCACTTTTATTACGAGTAATATAGTAATAAAATAATAAATTAATAAAACAATAAGGATCCATCAGCATCGCCAACCACAAAGATAAGCCCCCCGCAGGGAGCTTACTTTCGGTTGGCCTTGGAAAACCTGGTTTGATGAATAGGTGTTTTTATAGATCCTGTGAAAATTCCAACGTTTAGGGCTATATCTCTCTCTTCCAACACTCTGGAATGGTCTTTTCCATTTGAAAAGTAAGTTAACCCATCCTTTTTCTTTACTTTCTATGGCCCAGCTGGAAAGGAGTAAAACGGCCAAATTTGGTAAAGAAAACTCGTTAACTAAATCAAAGTATCAAAAATCTTCTATCGTGTATGTATTCTCTTTACTGT
Source organism: uncultured Chloroflexia bacterium (assembly GCA_963724635.1). Taxonomy (GTDB): domain Bacteria; phylum Chloroflexota; class Limnocylindria; order Limnocylindrales; family CSP1-4; genus SPCO01. Next base: position 15,060 of record CAVRVI010000007.1, on the reverse strand, counting down.
TCTAGGTAGGTATAGGCCGCATTTTCCTTAGCGTTGTTTTCTGCCAATTCTAAAGGCCCGTTAAAGCTTAAATCAATCTGGTTTGACAACCACGACAAAGATTAAACCATCTTCAAAAGTAAATACAACCGTGTGTTCTAATATTGATGTGAAGTAGGTGCCAGGCTGTCTTCCAACTCTGCGGCATCTACTAACGGGCTATCAGAAAATTTCAGCCGTTCGATCTCAATTAATAGTTGAACGTATAGGGGTAGTTGTCAAGGAAATAAAACTTGACCTCCTCCATATTCAAGCCCCCACATTCGCTGCCTTCTCAAGCATGAGGCGCTTCAGCTCATCATGGCTAATTGTGCCCATCTTACCGCTTTCAATGGCTGCCTGAATTCGCCTGGCTCGAGCTGCAAGCTCAAGCTGTCGCAGTTGCCACATCTTTTTGCCACTGGGCATAATTCACGACAGCAACAACGGGCTGATTGTGACGCTGATTACAACTGTTTTTTCTCTGCATAAGCCGCATCTATAGTTTCACGCCAACGCAGGCGAGCAGCCTCACTTGTGACAGTCACAGTAGACATTATCTCAACCTCCACACGAAACAGTAATTTCTACTCGTTTATTTTAGCATAACCTGCTACAATCGTCAACCATCAATTTATTCAATAAATGATAGCCAGCCAGTCCAGGTTATCAGAAAGCTTACTGAAAGGCTGCCAGTCAGCGACCAGCCCAGACAGGCCAAACCTTCGACAGCGCAGGCAGCTGCTCAATTAAGATGTCAGCGAAGCGACAGCGCGCCGAATTTATGATTCATTTACAGCCAAAGAAAACAGACACCCTCGCGGTAACGGTGCGAGCGCCGGTTAACGATAGGCGACATAGAGATCCTTCGCGAGGTATTGCGTCTACGATCGGGCGGCCTGGATGATGATGTTATAAAAGAGCAGATCAAGACGATTGTCTTTGCAACTGCGATTGTAAACAAGCCCGTATACAGCCCAGAAAAGTCCACAGCAGACGCAAACCGCCTTATCTGTGGTAGATTATCTGTGGTAGAAGCACTCCAAACCGTTGTAGCGCCTCTGTGTAAAGCCCGCCAGCAAGCCCAGCAAGCCAAATTAGAAGCTTTGGAGAAGAGATCCACGCCAATATATCGCTGGCGGCCTTGCAGAAGGCACAGCAGGCGCAGATTGAAGCTTTGCAGCAACAACGGCTCCGCTTTGATACTCTGTGGCTGGTGGTCGCCGGTGTCGATTGCCGGTCTGATCATAGGGTTGTCAATCTGGTGGTTTTAGGTTTTGCCTTTCAAGAATGCTCTCATTTTTTGTATAGCTCGATGCCTCGTAACACGAACATTCTGTGGTGTATTTAATCGTTGCGCTATTTCAGGTGAATTTAGCATCTGGAATAAGTCATCTGGTATAACGTCTGTTTCTGTCTCATTTAAAATTGCGAAAGCCTTTTGAAGTAGTTCTTCTGAGCGTTCCATCAATAGTGATGGGACTAGGCGAAGAAGTGTTGTCTTTACTTATAAGTTCGTACTGATCAACATCGGAGAGTTGTTCTATCGGCTGATGCAAATTGAGCGAAACCGATTGCTGATGTTCGCATAGAGCTTACGCTTGGTGATAGCAATTAACCAAGATTTAACCGGATTCTGAGATTTTGTATCAGATGTCCACTGAAAATGTTTAATCTTTTCAAAGAAAAAACGCCAAACTTCAGCAGAAATATCTTGGGCATCGTCCTTTGAACTGCCTTCATATTTAAGTAAGTAGAGAATGTCGCCAGAGTATTTTTTATAAATGAGCTGACTGGCAGTTTCTCTGTTTCTGGCTCAAGAAATTGCTTAACTAAATCGTATGTGTTTAGTTCTTGTAGATTATCTCTAGTATTTACTGCCATTTGTAACACCAGATTATATATATACAATGGGTGCATGAGCGCTTTCTCTATGGCTCAAAACTGAGAAGGGATTACCTTAGGCTGCCAAACCATTGCAGAAATCCCTTCTGCTTTGTCAGCCCTATCCGCTAGGGTTGACATCCCTCGTTTCCCCACTCTGTTTTTTGTCTTTACTTGAGTAACCCCGCCGTGGTTGATTGCGTCGTGGCTTCTTGCCGGTAAACAGCAAGATCCCAAAGTCAAGTAACTTTGGGATCACTGTTTCTGCAACTCCATGTGGAGCGCAGAGGGCAAGCGTGATGACAGTCAGACAGAATGTGATGACGAGAGCGAGGGTGAGATGGGCATCCACACCCACTCCTTTCTGCACCTTTGCGGCATAGAAGGAGGGATCATAATACCCCTTTTTCTGCGCGGGAGGCGCACCAGGCTAACCTTCGGGTTAGCTGCCTCTTATGCTCTTTTTGATCAGTGCCAGGCTGCCAAGCTTACACGGATAAAAAAATTGCTTTCACTCTATCATTGGTCCAATAAATTTCAATCACGAATTTTGCATAGGGTGCATCCAGGATTTAGGGCGAGTTTTTTGTACTTGGAAATCAGCATACCCCTAATGGGTATTGGCACAGAACACCTCTCTGGGGCCGCCCGAAATTTAGGATGCACCCTTTTGCATATACTCCGCAGATAAATTGCCATTTTCTTAGCTCGACTTTATCCATATCAGGCTGCATAGGCGAGCGTGTCGGTCAGGCGTTCAAAGAGTGCCTTGGGAATTATCACTACATGTCCGTGTGGCAGGTGACAGCCAAGAAATGCTGAACCGGCCAGAGCTGCTGCCGCACGAAGGCTAAGGTATCCGAGAAGGTCGGCAGCGCTTTCTGATACCAGGCGGCCTGGCGCACGGGCAGGGCGTTGCCCTGGAGCAAGTGATGCGCAAACAGCGTGACGAGCGAAAACAGGCCCAACAAGGCGGGCGTCGTGCGCACAATCGCCAGATCCGACCATTGGCGCTGGGTCTCGACGCCCAGATGTGCGCGCGCTTCCTCGAACGTGACTTCCAGTTGCCAGCGCAGCACAAACCATTCGACGATCTGTGCGCCGGGCGGCGGTCAGGTCGGTGCTGAGCAGCGCTTGCGGGTCGAACTTGCCCTGCGGGATCACGAATCAGCACCCAGCGGAGCGGCACGACCGGCTTGCCGCTGTGATACCAGACCGCGGTGCCACTCGCCAGCTCGACGGTGCGCGTCGTGCCGCCATACCACCGCACGGTGACCGTTTCCCAGACCGTCGCGGGATCGGTCAGCCGCTGCGCCAGGGTCGGCTGGCGGTCGCCTTTCTTGCGCGGCGCGCCTTGCTGTGCCCGGCTGCGCGTGGCGGCGCCGGATCATAGAGCGCGGCATCCAGCCGCAAGCGCGTAACCATCGTGACCGGTGTGGGCAGGCCGACGCAGGGCGCCAGCAATTCCAGCACGGCATAGCTGCTATCGGCGACCACCACCATCGCGCGATTGGGCAGCCAGCGGCGCACTTGGCTGATCATCTGGCGCGCCCAGTCGGTCAGTTTCTTGTGCGCCACCGCGCTCCTGATGATAGCGTTCCGAGGGTGCCAAGACGGTCAGAAACGGCAAGGCCCAGACCCGCTGCGCCCACGGGATCGGGGCCAACAGCATCATGCACACCCAGCGCAAGCCGCTGGTCTTGACGAAGAACGATTTGCTCGACCGCACCGGATCGCGATAGATGCCTTTGGCAGCGATCTTGTCGCCGCGCCGCCGCTCGATATGGTCATCCAGCCCCAGCACGATCGGCTGCTCGGCCGGCACAAAGGTGCGCACCAGCATGCCGCAACAGCCGATCAGCTGAGCTGGCGGCTCGACCACATCGCCGGTTGAGCACGCGATGATAGTTCTGGAACTGCGCGCTCGTGGCTCAAGCCCATCACCCGCAACGCTGCCGTCACGGTGCGTTTTCCCGGTGCCAAGATCGCGCCGACCAGCAAGATCTTGGCCCATTCCCAGACCCGTTCGCTGAACACCAGTTCAAAGTGACGCAGCACCGTGTATAATAGCTTCTGGCAGGTCGCGCATGGTTCTCTCCCTTCCTGGTCAGTTGGGTCTGAACCTAGCGTACCCTGCCTTTCGCGTTTTGTCTACTAAATGGATAAAGTCGAACTAACGCTCGCTCTTTTTAGTTTGCCCATAAAGGTAGATACATTTAGATAATAACAATCCTCTTTCTGGCTGCCAACCCGTCAGATCAGACTAAACTCGAAGTTGACAAAGAGTTTAGGGAAATAAAGCAGTTCTGTATGTAAAATTTGAGAAAGGAAACGATTTGTTCGATTCGGAGTGATCAGGTTTTTTAATTTCAGTAGTTCACGAATTGAAGCAATGAGTTGGAAATGGACGACAGTGAGTACACCATAGAGTTGTTCGACGGCGCGACGGATGAAACAGATAAAGGTGTGAAATTGAAAGCGGCGAAGGGTCGAGGCGTAGCCCGGTCGGGATGCGGGCCACAGTCCAAGCGCAAGGAGGCGCAGAGGTTGACGAGCAGCAAGGCAAAGCCGAGCAGAAAGAAGCGCAGGCAGGCATCGGAAGGGCGTGGGCTGTACCCCGCACCCGGCGTAAGAGGCGGTAGGAGTCTTGGATGGCGAAGCGTGTGCGATACGGGCGATAGACCGTCGGCGGCGGCCAGTCGAGGCCGACGAGGAAGAGATAGACGACGACGGCGGCGCTGTTTGTCCTTGCCAGGCACGAGGGTGGTCACCACGGCCAGTGCGCAGTCGTGCCGTCGGTAAAGTGTAGGTGGTGCGATAGCTTTTGCGGCCTCGACAGAGTTGGCGCGTGGCCCTGCTGACCGCGGACGGTGCAGGCGAGCACAGCAGCTTGACGGGGTGGCTTGCAGATAGCGAATGACCGGGCCGGAGCAGAAGCCACGGTCGAGGTAGAGCACTTTGAGCCGCACACCCAAGCTCTGCGCTCGCTGGAGGAGTCGCTGGAGAATGGTCAGCGTCTCATCGCCGGGCCGCAGAAGGCCACCGCCAGCGTCCAGCGCAGTTGCGGTAGACGACGTAGAGTGTGATGATGCGGAAGAAGCGGGTTGTCCCTGCTTTGGCTCGCTCCCGGCAGGTATACGCCCGCAGGGCAGGCGACTTAGCGTAGCAGGGTTCATCATGTTCGTCGATGGCGGCCTGAACCCACCCTTCCCGGACTCCTCGTGGAAGGCAGTTCAGCAGCCAGGGCGGCATCGATCGCCGCTTCCTGCTCGCGGAACTGCTCGACTGGCAACTGCTGGTTGAGTAACGGACGAAGCGTGTTGCCACTGGCACTTGCTGGCAAGTCCCGGCAAGCCGCATCAATGCTGATGTTCTCACTAGCTGCTTTCATCAGCACGTCGTAGACCATCGCACTACTGCTGAGGTAGCCATTGACCGACCTGCAGCGGTAAGCAGGCCTGACTGATCGTTTGAACCATCTCGGTGTGCGTCCTGGGCGGCGAGAAGTGTTTGCTGGTGTATCATGTGCTCGTCCTGTTTGCTGATTGTTTGGTCTTTTGGCGAATACCATTCAATCACGTACAGGACCCTGCACAAACTGCACCCCTGACTGCTCCGTTTCTTAATTGTGCAACGACTGAGTTTACCAGTTGACACCTACCAGGCGTTACGCTAAATGTTACAACTTTTACGTAACCTATTTTTGTAAAGGGGTGAGTAATGGTCAAAATGGACAGTGGGAAAGCTCGTCTGATGTGGCGAGAATTACTTGACCAGGCGATGACCAGTGGCGGCGAGGTCGTGATCGAACGCTACAATAAACCAGTGGCTACCCTGGTCAACTATGAAGTTTGGGATATGATGAAACGTTCGTTGGGCGATGCTGGCGCAACGCTCCAAAGAGATGGACATGGTGATTATGTCCCATTTGAGGAAGTAGAGCATAAACTGAGACGCCGGGGCATGATTGAATGAACTGGACGATCCGCATGTCACCGGAAGCAGTTCAATCGCTTTATCAGATACCGCGCGGCCCGGCTGCCGATGTGACCGCGGCTATCCGTCGCCTGGCGGTGACGCCCACACCATTTGCGGCCATTGATAGCGGCTTACCCAATACGTACTTGCTACCCGTGAGCGATTACATTATCGGCTATGAAGTTGTACATGGGAACAAGGTCATTAAAATACTTTGGATAGGTGAATAAGTTTCGACGGGTCTGGAAGGTGTGAAACCTATTTTCCAGACCCGTCACCGTAACCCACTGGACTTGGCAGCGGGCTAGGCCATCGCCAGGATAGCACATGCCCACCAGCGGGATCAACTAATTCTGTATCCACGGAGGGCATTATGAGCGACCTCGAGCAGGACAACCGCAGTTCAAGACGAATTGATGAATGAGCGGTAATTGTGCAAATCAAGTTGAAGACGGTGGCGATAGTGACTCCGCCGAGCTTGCAGGCGCTTGGCCCGCCGCCAGTTGGACCAAGCCAAACGTAGTTCAGGGGAGCGCGGCGGCAAGGGTAAGGCCACGGCGAGTAAGCGGCGAATTTCTGGGACAGTCAGTTCGGCCAGGAAGGGTTCGGAGGCGTTTTTTTTCCTGAGAGCGGAGCGAAGCCAACCAAGCATGAGCCATCATGGCCAGGGTAATGTGACGATACCAACTCTGCCAGTAGCGCACCTCATAGCCATCGAGGCCGGTTTCGCCTTTGGCCTCTTCGATACACTGCTCCACGGTAAAGCGAGTCGAAGCAACCTGGGCCAGTTTGAGCAAGGGCGTGTGGCTGGGGGCATTGGAGAGATAATAGGCAATCTCCTCGGGCTGAGTGAGCGAACGACGCACCAACAGCCAAGCCTCGGGGCCGGGCAGGGCATGGCGGCATTCAACGATCCGCTGTGCCGCCCAGTCATAGAGGCGCGGTCCTTTTTCGCCTTCGGCCACGGTCAAGCGTTGCCAGCGGTGGGCCGGCCAACTGGCGACCAGGGCAATGACCGGGGTCGCTGCCGGGGCATCGTCAGCCAGCTGCGGCTGAAGCGCCGGGCGACCGCGGGCAGGCGGCGCTGGGGCAACCAGCTGCGGGCGCAGCGACCAGACGAGGGTGTCGTTTTTGACGGCCAAGACGTACCAGCGCTGGTTTTCCTCGATCAGCTGGCGCAAGGCCGTGGAAGCGCCGTAGAGTTCATCGCCCGTCACCCAACGCATGGGCACTCCCTGCGCCCAGGCATGCTGGAGCATCCCCATCGCTTGTTCTGGTTTGGTCTCGAAGAGCACTTCCTCCGGTACTTTGGCTTGGCGACGGCGGAGCGCATCATGGCACCACTCCTTGGGCAAATACAAACACCGATCCAAAAAGACATGGCCCCGGCACGTCGCATAGCTCAGAAAGGTGCCCACCTGGCAGTTCTCGACCTTGCCCGCCGTGCCGCTGTACTGCCGCTTCACCCCCACAGAGTGGCTCCCCTTTTTCAAAAAGCCAGTTTCGTCGACCACGCCGATCCCTTCTTCATCCCCAAACTGCTCGATGATGAAGCCCTGCAACACATCCCGTGCCGCATCCGCTTCCCACTGACTCTGATACAACAGCCGTTGCAGCCCATCGGGTCTTGCCGCACCCACCGCTTCCGCCATCTGCCAGCTATTCTTGCGCTCGCTTTCACTCAACAACCCGCGCACATACTTGACCGCTTGCTGGCGCGGTTCTCTGCGGCCAAACACCCCAGCGAAGCGTTCATGAAAGGCAGCGAATTCCTCCCCCCATCTGTCCAGTTCTTCCTGTTTCATCTCTTCCCCCTGATTCTTTTCTTGGCTGCTGCCCTTGATTATCCCTTCAGGGAGTCTCTTTTGTAAAGTGCGGTTGTAGTACTAGGAGACCATTAAAAAGTGGGGGCAAATCTGTGTGGTGAGTTGGCAAGAAGATAGGGATGCAACATTCACCGCACTGCCTATAGCTTGCCCCTGGTTTTCTAAATGTCTTTTTGAATGGTCTCTGCCGCTTTGCCCCATCACCTATACCCTGGTTAGTTGGCCAGGTCCATTCTCTGGTCACTTACCGAGTGTGACGACTGGCGATTGGGCGTAGAATGAAAATCATGATGCGTAGTGATGCGACGGCCAGGGGTAGAAAGGACGGACAGATGATCCGGGTGATGAACGAAACCATCAGCAAGTCGGCACACACCGGCGCAGACAGGGGCGGTTAGCCAGCAAGGAGGCGCAGCACCCTACTCCGTTCTGCCTGCCAGTTGCAGGGAAACGCACGCTACTCAATGATGCTCTACTGGAACCGCCAGCGGGATGACGCCAGGCAGTCTGGTCCCTACCTCATTGACCAGATTGCGCAAGAGCTGACGACTTATCTCAAGGGAGAATGTTTAGCCGCTGAAACTCGCCTACCCAAAGCGCTGCGGCCAAGTTCCCAACCGGGTCGTGCTGCGCTACCTGCAGCAACTGGACCCCGATGCCCTCGCCCACGTTCGGCGCAAAAGCGTCCATCTGTTACGCACAGAGCCAGCGCTCCAGCGTTATCTGCTACGGCGACCGCTCGGTGCAAGCGAGGCAAAGTTCATCCTCTCCCCGACCGTGAGCCAGGCGTTCGCCAGGGAGCTTGCCGCCATCAAGTTGCTGTTCAGTGCGACAAAGCAGGTTCCTGTCCTGGGCTGACACGCAACCTAGTGGCAATGGTAGCTCCGCCAGAAATATCAAAGAAACCAAGCAGGTGAGCCGTGGTGGGCTTTGGTTGACGGCGTTGAACCCTCTCAGCCGGCGGTTGGGTCAGAGCGGGCGAGAGCTGACGGCCATTTGCTCCCCCTGTAAAGTCCTTCGCCGCAGTCTGCCAATTCGGCGCATCTCAGATGAATGAGGAGGACGCTGCGTCGCAGTCTTGCGCTTGGATGGCTCCTCTGCCCAATGAGGATGCAGATGAAGTTGGCCCCTTGCGACAAGAGTTATGGTTCGGCCTGCAAACCCAAGCGGTGATGACGCTCGCCGCAGGGGTCCCGATGCTGCCATGCCTGGTGACTTCGAGCCAACGCTGAACCGCTTGAGCGAAGCGATTGCCAGGACAGCCTATGCATCGAGTAGCAGCTGGTTCTCGTAGAGCCATCGGGCCAGCCAGAGCGCGGCGCTCAACCTTGAAGGTTTTTATCCACCCCGCTCAGGACGCTGATGGGATGGATACCCTAACGCCGGCGTAGATGAGGGACAAGGTACGATTCTCTCTATCAGCCCTCAATTTTCCAGTGGTAGGAAGCACAGTGGCCGCTGACAACCGAAAATCAAGACCGCTATTGAGAGATGGTAAGGATTCGTGAAAACGGGCCACAGCGCAAGCTAGGCATGGGTCAGGCCATCAACAAGCACTAGCGTGGCCTAGCTGTCACTGCATGAGACGTATTCCAACCAGCGTGGTGAGCCAACCCACAACAGAATGCCTTTTATGCAATACCTTCGATCAGCGGTAGCACACCGTGAAGCCTCGTAGAGGCGGGACAATTGCTGACTGACCCGCCCTGACACGACTTGATTATGCGCAGAGCCCTAAAATATGAAATGAGAAACGACAGACCGCTAGCTTACGTGTGTAGGGTTTCACAGGGATTGAGAATGTCTTAAAGAGGTTAAGAATTATCCTCAGCCCGCTGGTACACCGCTAGGATTTCCGTAGGAACGGTGAGATAGGGGTACGACAACGATTCCTTCATTTTACAGCCATAAGGTTTTCGCGCTCACGTCCAGAGGTCATAGACGAGTTCCGGCGGACGCTTCTCCATGTCCAAATCGTAGCGTCCGAACCGATTGATATGCTGAGTCACATAGGGGCTGAGCGCCGCCACCTCCCCGGCTTCCAGTGGATACCCCTCTCCCTGTAGATCATGCAGAACGCGGCTCAGCGAGAAGACGTTGTGGAAGATGACGCAGTTGGCGACCAGGTGGTTGTACTTGATGACCTTGCCGCTGCTCCATCGCGGTCATTGGTCGAGATTAGGGTACCAACAAGATCGGCGCGTAAAAGTGAAATAGCATGTCGAAATAGCCGATAAAAGAGCAAATGACAAAGAGAAACGTTTTTTAGAGACTTCTTTTTGTCAGGGTGATAAAGAGAAGTCAACCCTTTCTCTCTGTCAAAATAGTAAAAACAAAGGTTCCTTTCTCTTTGTCATCCCCTGATTTCCAGAGGTAGATAGCGCCTATTTCACTTTTACGCGCAAATCTGGGAGATACCCTGACCACGGTACAGGTTTACTACCCTGATCGTGCCGACTTGGAGATCAAAAGCGAACGGCGCGTGAAACTGTGAAATCGTGACGGCGGTGAAGGATCGCTTCGTGTATGAGTATGATTTTGGCGATAGCTGGAACATGGGGGTTTTGCATAACCCCCCGAAAAGTATATTCCAGATTAGCTTCAGTGACAAATAGGGTTCCGGCCATTTTACAGAGTCAGATTTCTCGTTTTTCTCTAGTGGTGAGTAGTGGTGTGACCCTGTCAGAGAGCAGCACTGACTCGACAGTTCGGTCATCCTGGAGGATGTTTGCCTATTGCCTGACCTGTATATCAAGCAATAGACTATTCCCAGGCTCAAGCTGCATAAATGGACTCAGTTATATGAAGCGTGTTCGTTTTCCACTGCTTATTGAATATTCACTCTAAATTTTTATCCGAAGTGAGGTGCTACATGAGCCTCCCACTGGTAGGCGCATGGGAATTAAATCAGAAGAGCCGGATGGCTGGCACGGGATGTGGGTCTTCACCGAAACGCATTATGCTGGCATTTTCGAGCAAAAAGGTCGCAAATTAGGCATGGCGGCAGAAACACCCACCGAAGCAGAAGAGGCCTATGGCTACCGGACAGTGGGCGGCGGTGTAGTCGTTATACGATCGCCGATAATCTTCTCACCCTGAGTGAAGAGTTGGATCGCTTGCTGGATGGACATCGCCCAATTCGCTGGGAGTTCAGCGTTACCGGGGATCGTCTCCTCCTAAGAGACCCTGTGAATAGTCAGAGTGTGACCTTGAGGAAGTTGAGCTGAAACACTCCCCCTGGCGGGCAATGAAGCCTCCGTGCTTAAAGGTCGAGCATTGCCGTCTACGGGTTGAGTAGGTTATTACACGCTGCCCTCTAGTCGGTGAGCTAAGTGTTCAGCGACACCGAGCATAGCGGTAGTCCGGATTGGATTAGCGACAGATAGGCTGCTTCCTTACCTCAATAAGGATCCAAATCGTCTGGCTGCCTGAGCGCCCGCAGCCGTCTCCTTTGCCGGGCCAATTCCTCTAAGTTGAACTGGGCACTCTTCCATAAAGGAGACCAGGGCAAACCGGGGGCTAAGCAGCTAGTGGACAGCTCCTCGGCAGTGATTGTGGCCCACGAGCGAAGGTAGAAGCGGAGAAAGCTGGCTCGTGGGTGATTTGAATCAGACAAGATAGCGAATCGCTAGCGGATACTTGCCCCTGGTTTGCCCTGGTCTCCAAAACGGTCTGTTTCGGCTAAAATGATTCGTGTAGACATCTAAAGTTCCTATCCGAACATAACACTACGTTCGGCAAAGTTCACAGCCTCACGCCCTCATTCGCGATGGAACTCTCCTCCACATACTTACGAACCGTCTGCATCGAGGTCCAGCCGCCCGCCTGCTGGAGCGCAAACGGGTCTGTCCCCTTACGGATTGCTCTCGTCGCCCAACTATGGCGGAGGTCATCGGGCAGATGTTATCCACCCCGGCCCGCACCCAACCCATTAACCCGTCGGGTAATGCTGCGCACGGTCATACCGCCCGGTCGACGCGCCACCCTTCTGACTCCCCCGCAGCAAAGCACCCATAGCCGGCGCGTCACCGTGGGCAAAGTAGGCAGCTTGCAGCGCCGTCAGCGCATCCGGCGTGAGCCGATGGGTCTGCACCTTGCCGACCTTTGGCCGGTAGAACCGCAGCTCCCCCGCTTTCAAATTGACATCAGTCACCTGCAAGGCGGCAAGCTCACCCACCCGCAACCCATGATCGAACAGCAGCGCCAGCAAGACCGGCATCCCGCCGCCCCTGTGGGGTGTCTAGCGGCTGGCTCTTCAGCGCCGTCACCTGCTCCGGGGTGATCGTCGTGGAGTGCGCTTTTTTTGTGCCCTGCCGAGTCTGCTGGCCGCCGCTTCCCGCTTCTCGTCGACGCGGTTGAACTCTTTCGCAGCGTAGCCGCCGACCCTCTTGATCAGCGTCAGGTCAGCGCCGCCGATGATGCCGGCCTGCGCCGCGAACCCCGCGTACACCTTGACCGTGGACAGCTTGCGATTGACCGACGCTAGCGCCAACCCTTGCCCAGCAGCCAGGCCACAAAGCCGCGGAGCAACCCATGCGTCACGCCAGACCATGCTGCCGGGTCGTGCTGAAGTGCATCAGCACGGGCAATCGACATCTGCGGCAGTCAGATAATCGCAGAACGTGGCCAGGTCGGCAGCCTGCGCCCGCAGCGAGTTTGCAGATTTGCGAGCCTGGTGGTCGCCGAAAATATGGCGGGCGGCGGCTGCGTTGGCGACAATCCCGGCCTGCTCAATTGTTTTGCTTCAATGATTGCGTTGGTCATGGTGTGATCCTTGACTATTCATCTACTCTTTGATAGCGCCCGCTGGTGGGGTGAACCCATTAGGCCAGCGGGTTTGATTGTTATACCTTACTAGATGTAGGCTTCCCTCGCTCAGGTCAGTCTTGCTCAAATCAGCCCCTCTCAAATTAACTAATTCCCAGTTAGCCTCGCTCAAGCTAGCCTCACTCAGGTTAGCCCCACTTAAATTAGCATCGTGCAGGTCAGCCCCTCTCAAGTTAGCCAGCAATGAGTTTAACCAAGCACACACACAAAAAAAAAAAAAAAAAACAAAACAAAAAAAATACCGAAACCGAAAACGTTGTATCGCTGGCCTCGACGAGGTCTGCCATCGTGACGACGTTGCCAGCCCGCTTGCTCATGCGCAGCGGCTCACCGTCGCGCAACAGGTTGACCATCTGGCCGATGAGGATCTCAAGGTTCTCTCCGGGCTCATCACCGAAGCATGCGCACATTGCCATCATCCGTGCGACGTAGCCATGGTGGTCGGCACCGAGCATGATGATGACGCGATCGAAACCACGTTCACGCTTGTCGAGGTAGTACGCGAGGTCGCCGCTGATGTACGCCGGCTGCACCATCACTCTTGATGATGACGCGATCCTTGTCGTCGCCGAACTCGGTGGTGCGCAGCCAGACGGCGCCGCCTTCTTCGTAGATGTGCCCAAGTTGACGAAGTCGCTCGACTGCGTGTTCGACAGCGCCCCTCTCATGAAGGTGGTTCTCGTGGAAGTAGACGTCGAAGTCGACACCGAAGTCGTGCAGCCTCTGCTTGATCTCGGTGAACATCAAGTCGACACCGCGGCTTCGGAAGATCTCCTGAGCCTCGGCTTCGGGCCGGTCGAGTACGTCCGGCTCAAGTGCAATCACCTGCGCGGCGATCTCGTCGATGTACTGACCGGCATAGCCGTCGTCAGGAGCAGGTTGACCCTTGGCCCGCGCCATCAACGAGCGTGCGAAGCGATCGATCTGAGCACCGTGATCGTTGAAGTAGTACTCGCGCGTTACGTCAGCCCCTGCGGCCTGCAGTACCCGAGCCAGCGCGTCTCCGACTGCGGCCCACCGAACACCGCCCATATGCATCGGGCCGGTCGGATTGGCGGACACGAACTCAAGGTTGATCCGCGGCCGGCCATAAGCGTCGCCGGTGCCGTATGCCGCTCCGGCCTCGACGATGGTGCGTGCCAGCTCGCCGGCGGCGGCGGCGTCGAGACGGATGTTGATGAAGCCGGGGCCGGCGACGTCGACGGCCTCGATGCCTGGTGATGGTCCGCCGGCCTCGCCGCGACGAGGGGCTCGTCGTAGCTTCCGCCGCGCAGCACCCCCGCCCGCTCGGCGAGCTTGCCATGAGCGTTGTCCTGTTGCGACCACTAGAGTCGCGCGGCGCTGCGTCACGGGTTGCACGCTCCACCCGGCACCGTCCTCGGTACAGCGCCACGCGCGACGTTAGCTGGCGGCCACGGCCTCGGCCAGGGCGGAACGGATGGCGAGGTCTGCCGTTCGGGGGTCACCCGCCAATTCTAGGGGGGTCGGCCCGTGCGGTCCCGACGCGTCCGCGAGTGCGAACTCAGACGCCGACCCCCCGACGGCCAGGATGCCGATCACGCGCCCCAGCAGCTCGTCCGGGCTCCGAACGGCTTCGCCACGAAGCCGTCAACGGCGGCCTGCTCGGCCTGGGCGCGGTGGTGCGGCTGGACCGAGGCGGTCACCATCACGATCGGGATGGAGCTTGAGCCGGGGGTCGGAGCGGATCATCGACACCGTCCACCAGCCGTCACGCCGTGGCATCAGCGCGTCGACGGTGATGACGTCCGGCAGCGGCCGGCTGGTGTCCCGCAGCATCTCCAGGGCGGCCTGGCCGTCACTGGCCTCGATCACCTCATAGCCCTCGACATCGAGGTTGACCCGGATCAGGTGCCGGATCTGCTCGGTGTCGTCGATGACGAGGACGCGCCCGCTGCCGCCTGCGCCGTCGGCGTCGGACAGGCCTTCCCCGTCGTCGGCTGAGCCCCATTCCATGAAAGCCACCCTAGGCTGCTACTGTCGTCCGGTGAGGCAGGATACGCCGTGTCGGAGCAGTTGTCGTCGACGTGGGCTGCAGGCATCCCGCCCGTGCAGGCCCCCGGCTCGCAGGGGATTAGAGCGCCGCCCTCCGGAGGCGGAGTGTAGGTTCGAATCCTGCCGGGGGCGCACTCGTTCTTCCAGGTGAAGAGCGTGGCGCCGATGGACGACCACGGCACCGCCGGCCACCCTCCGGGTATCGGAGGCCTCCCTCGGGGAGGCCCACCCACCGCCGGGCCTTCCTCCTGCGCTGACGCGCACGCTCCCGTGCGTGCCGCCTACCGGGCACCGCCATCCGCCGCCGGTCCCCCCACCTCACTGGTTCCGGAGACCGGCGCAGGGTGTGAGCCGGTCAGCGACGCTGGCGGGCCCCGGGTCGCTGGGTGTCGTCGGTGACCTCGCCGACCAGCTCCTCCAGCACGTCCTCGAGGAACACGACCCCGACCACGGCGCCGTCGGCGTCGACCACCCGGGCCAGGCGGAAGCCCGTGCGGTCAGCATGGTCTCCAGC
>CAVRVI010000006.1:0-278033 GCA_963724635.1 uncultured Chloroflexia bacterium | reverse complement strand
GCGGGAGACGGGGTTCGAACCCTGGGCGCGACAGTCAGCTTGGGAAGCTGACACTCTGCCAACTGAGTTACTCCCGCTCGGCAGGAGGCCAGTTTAGCGGGCCTGCGACCTGGACATGCCATCCTGGGCGAGCTAGGGGGTGCCGGACGGCACCCCCTCGCGGTGAGCGGCCAGGTGTGCGGACTAGAGGCCTGGCGCCTTGATCAGCAGAAGCTGACCACCTTCACGCTTGTACGTGAAGTCGGGACCGACAGGGGCGACATTGTCGTCGCCATCCGCCTTCTCGACCCACAACGTATGCGCCTGGATGTTGATGAGGAACGCTCCGGGGCCGAAGGCCGCTGATCGCATCCACGATGCCGGTGGTCTCCAGGCACCCCAGTTGCCGGCCGCGCGCCCGTCCACGTCGGTCGGCCCGCCGTCGGCGGACTGGTCGATCTTGGCGACGACCTGGGAGTGCCGCTGAACGGAACGTACCAAAGTCGGCCGGTCGTGCGCGTTCGGGTCGGCGGAGCCCGCCGGGAACTGCTGGCCTGGCGCCCGGGTCCTCGGTCAGCGAGGATGCCGGACTTCGTGGACTCGATGTTGTCGGGCTGGTGGACCTCCGTCGAGGGTCTTGACCGCGTTGTCGTCCCCCTCGACGAGGATGCTCATCGCCGTCACGACCTTGGGATCGTGCTTGTCGAGCACCATCTTCCAGACCCGTCCGTTGGTGGACCGACCGGCCTGGGGCGTCCCCGCGGTGCCACGACCTGAGTCGACGACGTAAACCGACGTTGCCCATGCCGTGACGCTTGTCGTAGGCGATGTCCTCGACCCGCACGAAGTCGAAGACGTTGTTGATCTGGCTCCAGTACTCGAGCACCCACTGCGGGCCGTCGATGCCCACAGGGGCGACGGAGCGCAGGTCACGCTGCCACGAGCCATCGGTCGGCGGGGCGGGGTAGCCGACGTCGGCGGACGTGATCGGTGAGCCGTCCGCTTTTCGGCCGGTGGCGATGTTCTTCGGCACCTTGATGAAGTGGCCGGTGATGGCCTGGCTTGAGCCCGGCGCGAAGTCGTAGTAGTCGTCGAAGCCCGGAGTGTCGCTCACGAAGGCCCACAGGTCGCCCTTGTCGGTCAGGACGGCCTTGGTGTCCCGTGCGATGTAGGAGTACAGCTGCGACTGCGAGGCCGAGGTGAAACCAGGCGTCGCGCCATTAGCGGGCACGGTGAGCGCGCCGCTCGTGAACGTGTCGTCACCTGAGAGGACCACGAGCTTGCGGAAGCCCGGGATCGCCACGGCATTCTCGTGATTGTGTCGGCCCATGCCGTAGATCGGGTAGTGCTTGCCGGTCTTGACGTCAAGCGCGACGACGAGGCCGACCTCCTCGGCACCGCTGTTGTCGAGCGGCGGCGGCCAGGACGCCTCCTGCCGGACGACGTAGTCCGGGGACTCCTCGTTCGTGAAGAGGATGTCGCGATCGAAGCCCTGCTTCCGGGTCGCCAGGAAGTTGGAGCAGAAGCGCTGGAAGCCCTCGCTGCTGTCGATCGCGAACGAGCCGCTCAGGACCCCGCGGAGTGCTGGCTCAGCACCAGGCGGCTGACCTGGGCGTTGTCGAAGTCGTTCTCGCCATTCGCCGCGGCCGGCGCCGCGGTGTTGTACGGGAACGGGACCTTGCTGGTCTCGTGGTTGATGTAGAGATCGACGCGCCCATTGCCACGCGTCCGGACCGCGATGCCATCGGGGATGGCCTCGTAGCGGTATCCGCTGTCGAGCGTGTCGCCGACGGTGATGATCGGCGACACGGTGGCCCCACCCATGACCGGTGTGAGCATCGAGGGCTGAGCCGTCTTGAACCCACTGTTGCCACCGTGGCCGCCGTGTGCCGCCACGGACGCGGCGCCCGGCAGGAGCAGTGAGCCGATCAGGAGCAGGATGGCGACAGGCGGCAGGATCCGCCGGACACGGGACGACATGGGCGCCTCCTCCACATGACTGAGCACGGACCGTGCCCGAGCGTAAGGCTGTCCAGCCTGCCGTCTTGTCAACACGGTGTCAACGCGCACCACCTCGGGCCGGTGCGCGAGCGCAACATCTGCGCGGGGGATGTCGCGATCTTCGTCAGATCGTTGCGCCGACCGGTTCGCGAGCCACCTTGTCTGGCCCCGTGGTCCGATGTCACCACCCGATGCGATCCCCGATGGGCGCTCGGGTATCGTGTGGTGGCCGACCCTCCGCGCAGGGCCGCGCGCGGTGACACGGACGAAGGAGGCGTCGACGCATGGCCGATCCGGTCGGGGACATCATCGGCGACTACGACGCCTTCGCGACACTGCAACGCGATCGGCTAGCGGCTCGCGGCATCGACATCGCCCCGTATGCCCTCAGCCACGTGGCCTACCGAGTCCCGGACTGGGACCAGTACGTCCACGTCCGCACGCTGCTCGAGCGCCACGCGACCGCCAACCTCGAGAACGTGTGGAACGGCCGACCGATCTCCAAGATCCTGTTGGCTGAGCCGCTCGAGGTGCTCGGCGGTGCGCTGGTCCCGATGATCGAGCTCATCCCGCCCGTCCATCAGCGCGTCTACCGGATGGGGCTCGAGCACCTGGGCGTCGTGGTGGGCGACGGCGTCGACGCATTCTCGCGAACGCATCGGGCAGCGCTGACCGGCCAGCAGTTCCAGAGCCTGTCGAATGAGCCGTATTACGTCCTCTTCGAGGACTTCACGCACGTGAAGTTCTATCGATATTCGCTGCGCGACGTGTGCGAGGCGGAGGGCATGGCGTTCGACGGGTTCCGCCACGTGGACGACTGGGTGCCCCAGCAGCTCGTGACCGCGACGGGGCCGGATTCGCTGCCGCGGTGACGATCGAGCCCGCGATCACCGACCTGCTGGACTTGACGGGCCGCGTGGCCATCGTCACTGCGGCCTCGGGCGCGATCGGCGCCGGGATCGCTCGTCGGCTGGCTGAGGCCGGGGCGGACGTCCTGGTCCACTATCGATCCGATGGCGCCGGAGCGGAGGCCGTCGTGAGCGCGATCCAGGCGTCGGGCGGCCGCGCCGTGGCCGTCACCGGTGAGCTGACGCAGCCCGCCGACGCGACGGCCGTCCTCCAGGCCGCCATCGATGCCTTCGGCGGCGTCGACATCCTCGTCAACAACGCCGGCGCCTACCTGGGCACCCGGGTCGCACCCGAAACGCCCGACGACGACGCCTGGGCCGCCTGGACGACGGAGCTCGACGCGAACCTCCGCACGACCGTACTGATGACCCGCACGGTCGTGCCCGCGCTCCGCGATCGCGGCGGCGGGGCAATGGTCAACATCGCCTCGATCTCCGCCCTGCACCCGGCCCACGACCAGGCGGCCTACGTCACCGGCAAGGCGGGCGTCATCGCGTTCACACGCGCCGCCGCGCAAGAGCTTGGTCCGCACGGGATCCGCGTGAACGCGATCTCCCCGGGGCTCATCGGACGGCCGACCCTCGCCGAGGACTGGCCCGACGGCTTCGGCCGCTGGATGGCCAAGGTCCCGCTGGGACGGGTCGGGGCGCCGCAGGACCTTGCCAACGCGTGCCTATTCCTCGTCAGCCCGGCGTCGCGCTGGATCACGGGCCAGAACCTGGTCGTGGACGGCGGGATGGACGCGACCGCCATCTACTGACGGCGATCCGTCAGCCGGCGCCGGCGGTCACCACGCGCTCGTCGACGCGGTAGCGGTCCACCGCTCGCCGGTCGAGCTCGACGCCAAGGCCCGGCCGCGTCGGCGCCACGATGGACCCGGCCTCGATCCGGATCCACTCGGAGAAGAGGCGGTAGGCGACGTCGATCTCGTATTCGGGCACGGTCATCTCGACCGCGCTCACCGTGGGCAGGGCGGCCGCCAAGTGGACGTGGATCTCCGGGAAGATGTGCGGGATCACCGGCCGGGCATGGACACTGGCCATCGCGCAGACCTTCACCGCCTCGCTGATCCCGCCCATCGTCGTCGCATCGATCTCGGACGACGTCGGGGACGAAGGACTCGAACAGCTCCTGGAACGCCCATCGACCGACCGCATCCTCGCCGAGTGCCAGGCGGATCCCCGTCTCCTGGCGCAGCGACGGCGCGAGCCCGATGAGTTCGGGCGCGAATGGATCTTCGATGAAGGCCAGACCCAGGTCCCGCCAGCGGGCCACGGTCGGGACCGTCGTATACAGGTCGCGCCACGCCCAATGCGCGTCGTACGCGAGCTCGGCGCGGCCGTTGATCGCCGCCGCGGCCGCGCGGATCCGGTCCGTGTCCGTGGCCAGGTCGCCGGCGGCGATCTTGATGATCGAGAATCCGCGCTTGGCGTAGTCATCGACTTCTGCGCTGAGCGCGTCGAGGGTCACGCCCTCGCCGACGTAGCCGCCGGCGACCGTGAGCGGGGCGCGATCGCGGGCCCCGCCCAGCAGCCGCCAGATCGGTTGCCCGGCGACCTGCGCCTTGATATCCCAGAGGGCGATGTCGACCGCGCTGAGCGCCCGCATGAAGATGCCGCGACCCGCGATCGTGAGGTTGCGGTAGTACAGCCGGTCCCAGATGGCTTCGGTCATGAGCGGATCCTGGCCCACCAGCAACGGCCCGAGGTTTCGCTCGACGATCGCGGCAACCGGCGCGTTGCGGGTCATCCCGTAGCCCAGCCCGCGAACGCCCTCGTCCGTCTCCACCTCGACGAGAACGTACTCGCGCGAATCGAAGCGCAGGTCGCCCATCACGATGGGTCGCGTGAGCGGGATCTCGCACGTGGTCGCGCGAACTGAGCTGATCTTCAACGGGTGCCTCGGGACGTGCAGGCTGCTACCGACGGCAGCGGCCAGATTGTACGGAGCAGAGGCGATCGCGATCGCGGTCGCGCTACGGGTCACTGCGGATGCGAGAGAAGACCACGCAGTCCACGGGCACGTCGTCGTGATGCAGGTCCCAGGCGCGGAGCACGCCCTCACGCCGGAACCCGGCGCGTTCCACCATCCGATTCGACGGCTCGTTGCCGACCATGATGAACGTGTCCAGTCGGATGGCGGCCGTGGTCGCGAACGTCCAGTCCGCGACCAGCCGCAGCGAACGCGTGCCCACGCCGCGACCGCGCGCCTCGGGGGCCAGCCACAGTCCGAAGGTCGCCTGGTGGCCTTCCGGCCCGAACCGCGTCACGGCCCCAAGCAGCCGCCCAGACGCCCGTTCCACGATGGCGAAGGCCGCGCCGATGCCATCGCGCCACATCGTCCGGGACTTCTCGATGAACGCGTCCGCGTCCGCGGGCAGGAACGGCTGGGGGATCGTCACCCAGCGGGCGATCTCCGGGTCCTGGCACATCGCGAGCAGCTCGGGTGCATCCGTGGGTCGCCACGGCCGCAGCACCAGCTCATCGATGGTCAGGGTCGCGCCCGGTTCGTCATCCACGGGGCCATTCTCGCAGCCCCGGTCGCCGACACCACGCCCTCGGGTATCGTGACCGCGTGAACAAGGACCGACTCGAAGCCTTCAGCGACGGCGTCCTCGCCATCATCATCACGATCATGGTGCTGGAGCTTGCGGCGCCCCACGAGCCGACGATGGACGCCCTGCTCGAGCTCTGGCCGGTCTTCGTCAGCTACGTGCTCAGCTTCGCGTACGTCGGGATCTACTGGAACAACCACCACCACCTGTTCCAGGTCGTCCGGGCCGTCGACGGCCGCGTTCTGTGGGCCAACCTGCTGCTGCTGTTCTGCCTGTCGCTCTTCCCGTTCGGGACGGCGTGGGTCGGGGAGACGGGCTTCGCGAGCCTCCCGGTCGCCATCTATGGCGTCATCCTGCTGGCCGCGGCGCTGGCCTATTACGTGCTGGTTCGGGTGCTGATCCGCACCCAGCCCTCCGAGGCGCGCCTGGCCGAGGCGATCGGCAGCGACACCAAGGGCAAGGTCTCGCCGCTCATCTACGCGCTCGGGATCCCCATCGCCTTCGTCGCCCCATGGCTCTCGTTCGTGATGTACGCCGCGGTCGCGCTGCTCTGGATCGTCCCGGACCGACGCATCGAACGGACGATCGCGCCGCACTGACAACCGAGACGTCGACACCCTACGGGTGGACGACGATCTTGTGGCCCTCCCGCCGCAGCAGGACCTCGAACGCGTCGTCGACCTCACCCAGGTCGAAGACATGGCTCACGAGCCCGTCGAGCGAGATGGCCCCTGAGCCGACCATGTCGATCGCCGCGACCAGATCGGTCGGGCGCATCCGGCGACAGAGGCGGAGGGTCAGGCCCTTTCGTCGTGCCACTGATGCCGTGAACGTGGTGCGGTCGTCGCCGGGGATGCCGACCAGGATGGCCTGGCCGCCAGGCCGGAGCTGCTCGATCGCCATCGCAACGGCGGCATCCTCGCCCGCCACCTCGATCGCGACGTCCACCTCGTCGCCGTCACGGATCGGGCGTGCGCCGGAGGCGAGCGCACGGGCGAGTCGGTGCTCGAGGGGATCTGCGACCTGGATGTCCGTCACGCCGGCCGCATGCAGGGCACGCACGACCAGCTGCCCGATCGGTCCGAGGCCGATGACGGCGACCCGCGACTCGGCCGTCACCTCGGCCAGGTGGACGGCGTGCAGCGCGATCCCGAGCGGTTCGAGGAGGGTGGCTTCGTCATCGCCGATCGCGTCGGGCACGCGCAGCAGCAGCTGCTCCGGCCAGGTCGCGAAGGCACGAAGGGCCCCGTCGGTCCCGGCATACCCGGCGAAGCCGGCCGTCGGACACAGTTCCACGCGGCCGCCCTGACAGGTCGGACAGACGCCGCACGGTACCGCGGGATCGGCGACGACCCGCTCGCCGTTGCGCGAGCCACCGACCACGACGCCGACGAACTCGTGGCCCAGGACGAGGCTGCCGTCGATCGGCGTTCCGCCGATCGAACCGTCCTCGTACCAATGACGGTCGGAGCCGCACAATCCGACGGCCACGACACGAAGCATGACCTCGTCCGGTCGTGGGGTCGGGATGGGCTCGTCGCCGAGTCGAAGGTCGCCCGCCGCGTAGAGGCGCGCGACCGTCATCGACGTGGCGCGTCCTGTCATCCCGTACCTCCTGCCCGCGGTCCGACCGCCGCCCTGGCCCCCGATCCGCCGCATCCATCTTGACGGGTATTGACGCCTGGTGACAGCTTGTTAGCGTTCCCGTTATCGTTCACGGTACCGATACCTCGAGCGACGCGCCGACCTCACGTAGCCGGTCGCCGAACCCGTCGCGCGTTGATCCAGCCCGCGGATATCGAGATGATCGGCATCAACGACGTCGTCCTCACCCTGACCGGGGTCGACCGCGCGGGGACCACGCTCGAGTCGAGCTGGCAGACGTCCAACCCGGGGGAGTACCCGTCGTCACTCCACATCGGCGACCCGCCGGTCATCGGATCGGACGGCGTCCTCTACGGCTTCTGGCAGAGCCCGGACCTGGGCTCCGTGCCGATCACCCCGCCGGGCGAGACGGCGACCTGGACGACGAAGGTCGAGGTCCCGGCCGAGGTGACCGATCTGATCATGCTGCTGAGTGTCGAGTCGAAGAAGCAGCGCACGTTCGTGAACTACGCGCTGGACCTCAGCGCCCCGTAGTCGCCGGCGCGCTTTCGCGGATCACGAGCTCCATCGCCAGGACCTGACTGCGCACGGGCGTCTCCGCATCGCCCGACGTCTCGGCGATGACCTGGCGCACGGCCAGTTCGCCGAGTTCGCGTAGCGGCTGGACGACGGTCGTGAGCGACGGCGTGAACTGCGCGCCCTCGTCGAGTCCGTCGAACCCGACGACCGCAAGATCCTCCGGCACGCGGATCCCTCGTTCGCCGGCGGCGCGCAGGACCCCGAGCGCCATCTGGTCGTTGGCCACGAAGACCCCGTCCATCGCCGGATCGAGCTCGAGCAGCGATCCGAAGGCGCGGACGCCGCTTTCGGCCGACCATTCCCCGGCGGCGACCGGTCCCGGCGGCACACCGGCGGCCTGCAGCGCATCGCGCCAGCCGGCCTCGCGGTCCTGGGCCTCGTGCCAGGCCTCCGGTCCGGCCAGGTGTCCGATGTGCCGACGTCCAAGGCCGAGCAGGTGCTCGGTCGCCAGGCGGGCGCCGCCGCGGTTGTCGATGACGATCGTCGAGTGGTCCGGCGACGGCTCCGACTTGACGAAGACCATCGGCGGCGACGCGGTGGGGAGCTGCTCGCGGACCGTCGCGATGTTGGCGCCGATCTGGGGGGCCGCGAAGATGATCCCCTCGACCTGGTGGCCGATCATGAAGTCGAAGACCGGGGCGATGTCGATGGTCTCGGAGCTGTCGATCTCCTTGAGCAGGACGCCGTAGCCGGCCGCCTGCGCCTCCTCGGTGATGCCGTTGAGGGTCTGGGCCACGCCGAAGTAGCGCAGCCCGGCGACGATGACGCCCAGGGTCTGCGACCGGCGGTGGACGAGGCTCCGAGCGACGGCGTTCGGCTGGAACCCAGTGGCCGCGATGGCCGCCTCGACGGCCTTGCGGGTCTGGGGCGACACGTCGGGTCGCTTGTTGATGACGCGCGAGACGGTCTGCGTCGAAACGCCCGTCATCCGGGCGATCTCCTTGATCGTCGTCCTGCCGCGCTCGTGCAAGTTTCGGACCCCGCGAAGGCAGTGGTTGGGGCTTGCCTCGACACCGGACAACTGGTACGGTATCGTGCACCGTGAACGTTATCGGGAACGATAACGCTTCGGCGATGGAACAGCAAGCCATAGCGCTGGATGGGTCCTCCCCGGAGGGTGTGACCGTGGCGCTGAGTCTACGGGAGCGATGGTGGCCAGGTACGCGATCGGCATCGACTTCGGGTCCGAATCCGGGCGCGCCGTCGTCGTGGATGTCGCCGACGGCCGGGTGCTCGCGACGGCCGTCCAGCCGTATCGTCACGGCGTCATCGACCAGCGGCTGCCGGACCCGCATGACGACGTCACCCTTCCGCCCGACTGGGCGCTCCAGGACCCCGACGATTACCTCGACGTCATCCGGGTCGCCGTCCCGACCGCGATCCAGGCGGCGGGCGTCGACGTCGACGACGTCATCGGGGTCGGGATCGACTTCACGTCGTGCACGATGCTCCCGGTCCAGGCGGACGGCATCGCGCTCGCCCAGATCCCGGCGCTCCGATCGGAGCCGCACGCGTGGGTCAAGCTCTGGAAGCATCACGCGGCGCAGCCCCAGGCCGACCGGATCAATGCCGTCGCACGCGAGACCGGCCAGGCCTGGCTCGACCGCTACGGCGGCAAGATCTCGTCGGAGTGGTTCTTCGCGAAGGCCCTCCAGATCCTCGAAGAGGCCCCCGAGGTCTATGCGGCTGCGGACCGCCTCATCGAGGCCGCCGACTGGGTCGTCTGGCGGCTGACCGGGGTCGAGACGCGGAACGCCTGCACGGCCGGCTACAAGGCCATGTGGAACAAGCGGGATGGGTTCCCGGCCCCCGCGTTCTTCAGCGCGCTCGATCCCCGTTTCGCGAACGTCGTCGACGACAAGATGCGGCGTGATGTGCTGTCGGCCGGCCAGGCCGCCGGCGGGCTCTCGCCCGAGGCGGCCGGCTGGACCGGGCTTCGACCCGGGACCGCGGTGGCCGTCGCGAACGTCGATGCGCACGTCGCCGTCCCGGCGGCGACCGTCATCGAGCCCGGCCGGATGGTCATGATCATGGGCACGTCGACATGCCACATGGTCCTGGGGCCGGACGAGCGCCTCGTCCCCGGGATGTGCGGCTGCGTCGAGGACGGGATCATCCCCGGCCTGTTCGGCTACGAGGCGGGCCAATCCTGTGTCGGCGACCACTTCTCGTGGTTCGTGGACCAGGGAGTCCCCGAGTCGTATCGCGACGAGGCCCGCGCCCTCGGCATGGACCTCCACGAGCTGCTCCAGATCCGGGCCGCGGACCTGCGTGTCGGGGAGTCGGGGCTCCTCGCCCTCGATTGGTGGAACGGCAATCGCTCGGTCCTCGTGGACACGGCGCTGAGCGGCCTGCTCGTGGGCGCGACCCTCGCGACGACCCCCGAGGAGATCTACCGCGCGCTCATCGAGGCGACCGCCTACGGGACGCGCGTGATCATCGAGACGTTCCAGGGGAGCGGCGTGCCGATCCACGAGGTCGTCGCCTGCGGCGGCCTGGCCGACAAGAGCCCCCTGATCCTGCAGATCTATGCCGATGTGACCGGCCTGCCCTTCCGGGTCAGCGCCTCGGACCAGACGCCCGCGCTCGGGGCGGCCATGTTCGGGGCCGTCGCAGCCGGACCAGCGGTCGGTGGCTTCGCGGCCATCGGCGACGCCGCGGCGGCGATGGCCCGGCTGCGACCCGAGGTCTACCGGCCGGATCCGGCTCGCCACGAGACCTATGGCCGCCTGTACGACGAATACGTGCGGCTGCACGACTACTTCGGTCGCGGCGGCAACGACGTCATGAAGACCCTTCGAGCCATGCGGGCGCGGGCGAAGGCCGGCGACCCGGTCGCGGTCGAGGTCTGACGCGATGCGACTCCGGGCCCAGCGCGAGGAGCTCGTGGCGCTCCACGCAGCGCTGCCGGCCAACGGCCTGGTCGCGTGGACCGGGGGGAACATCAGCGTCCGGGACCCGGAGACCGGCCTCGTCGCGATCAAGCCGTCCGGTGTCCAGTACGCGGACCTCACCGCGGACTCGATGGTCGTCCTGGACCTCGACGGGCGCGTCGTCGAGGGCGCGTTCCACCCGTCGTCGGACACCGCGAGCCATCTGTACATCTACCGCCACCGGCCGGACGTCGGCGGGGTGGTCCATACCCACTCCCGCTACGCGACCGCGTTCGCGGCGGTCGGTCGGCCCATCCCGGTCTACCTGACGGCGCAGGCGGACGAGTTCGGTGGCGACATCCCGTGCGCCGGGTTCTCGCTGATCGGCGACGAGGGGATCGGGGCGCTCGTCGTCGACGGCATCGGCCGGTCGCCGGCCATCCTGCTCCAGCAACACGGCGTCTTCACGATCGGCCCCACCGCGACGGCGGCCGTCAAGGCGGCGGTCATGGTCGAAGACATCGCCGCCACGGTCTGGGCCGCCCTGCAGATCGGCACGCCGGAGCGCCTCCCCGACGACGTCGTCGAGCGGTTGCACCAGCGCTACACCACCGTCTACGGCCAGCGCCCGTCGAGCTCCTAGGAGTCCACCATGCCAGATCTTGGCGCGTTCGAAGTGTGGTTCGTCACCGGCAGTCAGCATCTGTACGGGCCGGAGACGCTCCAGACGGTCGCCCGCCAGGCGACCGAGGTCGCGGCCGCCCTCGATGCCACGACGTCGATCCCGGTGCGCGTCGTGATGAAGCCGGTCGTGGTGGACGCCGAGGGGATCCGCGCCGTCATGCTCGAGGCGAACGCTGCACCGAGGTGCGTCGGCGTCATCGCCTGGATGCATACGTTCTCGCCCGCCAAGATGTGGGTCGCCGGTCTCGACGCGCTGCAGCGGCCGCTCCTCCATCTGCACACGCAGTACCACCAGTCGATCCCCTGGGACGGGATCGACATGGACTTCATGAACCTCAACCAGGCCGCGCACGGCGACCGCGAGTTCGGTTTCATCGCGGCCCGGATGCGGCTCGAGCGCAAGGTCGTGGTCGGACACTGGACCGACCCCGAGGTGCACGATCGGATCGGCGACTGGACGCGGGCCGCAGCCGCGAAGCGCGACTGGGAGACGGGGCGGATCGCCCGGTTCGGCGACAACATGCGCGACGTCGCGGTCACCGAGGGCGACAAGGTCGAGGCCCAGCGCCGGCTGGGCTACAGCGTCAACACGTTCGGCGTCGGCGACCTCGTCGCCCTGGTGGATGCGGCCAGCGACGCCGAGGTCGACGCGCTCGTGGGCGCCTATCTCGACGAATACGACGTCGCGCCGATCCTCCATCCCGGCGCGCCATGCGCCGGTTCGCTCCGTGACGGCGCCCGCATCGAGATCGGGCTCCGCCGGTTCCTCGAGGACGGCCGGTATACCGCCTTCACGACGACCTTCGAGGACCTCCACGGTCTGACCCAGCTCCCGGGTCTGGCCGTCCAGCGGCTCATGCGCGATGGGTACGGGTTCGGCGCGGAGGGTGACTGGAAGACCGCCTCGATGGTCCGTGCCATGAAGGTGATGGCCGACGGCACGCCGGGCGGCGTGTCGTTCATGGAGGACTACACCTATCACCTCGACGCGAGCGGCGACCTGAGTCTCGGGGCGCACATGCTCGAGGTCTGTGAATCGATCGCGGCCGCGCGCCCATCGCTCGAAGTGCACCCGCTGTCGATCGGCGGGAAGGCGGACCCGGTCCGGCTGGTCTTCGACGCCCACCCGGGGACGGCCGTGGTGGCATCCATCACGGACATGGGCTCTGCGGTTCCGGATGGTGGCGACGGTCGTGGATGTCGTGGCACCGACCCACCCGCTGCCGCGGCTGCCCGTCGCGCGCGCGCTGTGGCGCCCACGCCCCGACCTCAAGACGAATGCCGCCGCGTGGATCTACGCAGGTGGCTCGCACCACACCAGCCTCGGGTTCGGGATCTCCCCCCAGCTGCTCGCCGACTTCGCCTCGATGTCGTCGCTCGAGTTCGTCCTGATCGACGAGACCACGCGGCTCGACCGGTTCCGCGACGAGCTTCGCTGGAACGACCTGTACTACCACCTCGCCCACGGTCTGTAGCGGCCGTCGACGGCGACCCGCGCCGCACATCCCCTCCCTTGCGGGCCGGACCCGGACCTCCTCCCGGGCCCGGCCCGCTGATCGTCGGTCGGCCGACCACGTCGGGCGGCGAAGCGTCCGGCGGTCCCGATGTGGTGGAACCTTGATCGAGCCCGCGCTCGAACCGCAATCACCGTCCGTCAGGCTGGACCCGAGCGACGAGAGGCCGACCGATCAGGGCCGGCTCCCGTCACCCTGGGGAGTATCACGAGGCGATGACGACTTCAGCCGCGCGGGTCTGGCCGCGGGCAGGTTCCTGGATCATGCGTGAGCTGCGCGGCGGTGCGGGTTCGGATCCGTTCTGGCACCTCTTCACCGGCGACGCGACGTGGCGGGTCTATTGGCCTGGCCCCGCTCTCGAGACGACCTGCGGGTTCGTGGTCGGGCCCCTCTGGGCGGTCGACCAACTCCGGAACGAGGATCGGGCGCCCGAAACCTCGTGTCCTCGCTGTCTCTCGAGCCGGACACGCGCCCGCCGCCCGTCCGACGGCTGGGAAGACGCGCCGCTCGTCTGAGGCTCAGCCTGACGGCGTCCGTGACGACGCCCGGCGCCCTTTGCGCCCGCCCGTGAGCCAGTCCCGCCCGCCGAGCGTGCCCAGGATCCACCTGGGAACGAGCGCGGAAGATGCCCGCGCTCCCGAGCCGCTGACCGCGAGCCCGCCGGTTCGCGATGCTCCGGCTCCCAGCCACAGGCCCTCAACTCGGTAGGACCCGATCGCGCGTCGCCCTCCCGTACGCCACGAGTGCGACCGCCGCGCCCAGCGCGAGCACCACGTTCCCCAGCATCGCGATGGTCAGTCCGACCGTGACCGACAGCAGGCCCATCGCCGGCGGGTACACGACCGATCCCACGATCCCGAAGCCCGTCAGTGACGCCCCGACCGCCGCCGACCGCTCGGGATGCCGTTCGCCCCCGAGCGCGACGATCATCGGGAACACCGGACCCGAGAAGAAGCCGGCGACCGCGAACGCCGCGATCGACACGGGGAGCGTGGGCACGAGCACCGCAACGCCCACGAATCCGGCCATCGCCAGGGCACAGGCGATCGTGAAGATCAGGTGGTCGAATTCGATCCGCCACGGCTGACGCCACGAGGCGACCGACCGCGAGCCCGGCCCAGTAGAGCGACAACGCGAGCGTCGCGGTCGTGAGGGGAGCCGGGTCGAGGAATCGGACGAGCCAGTTGGAGATGCCGACCTCCGACGCGACGTACGCGGCGATGGCGATGCCGAGCAGCAGCAACGGACCGGTGAGCAGCCGCGGCCCGCGACGGCCCGGGGACTCCGCCACGGACGCCGCCGAGGAGGCCGCCGGGGCGCGCATGCGCCGCCCGCTCGGCATCGGCACGAAGGCGTAACCGAGCACCAGGAGCGCGATGACGGCGCCCGCCGCGATCGCGACGTCCTGCCACGGCACGCCACCCGCGACCAGCGTCCCGACGATGAGCGGTGCCGTCAGTGCACCAACGCTGAACGACACGTGGAGCAGGTTCATGGCCCGGCCGCGGCCCTCGCGATAGACGTCGAGCACGAGCCCGTTGGACCCACCGTCCAGGCAGCCGGCGCCCAGACCGGCCGTCATCGCCGCGACCACGAACACGATCCACGACGGCGCCAGTCCGAGCCCCGCCACGCCAGACGCATGCAGCAGCACGGCGCCGCCCAGGACGACCCGACGACCCAGGCGCTCTGTCAGCGGTCCGCCGACGAACGACCCGGACGCATAGGCCACGCCGGACGCGAGGTACAGCAGCCCGACCCCGGCATCCGTCTGCCCGAACGTCGCCTCGATCGAGCGGACGAGGGACGGGATGAGCAGCCCGGTCCAGCCGATCGCGACGAGGGTCAGCGCCCCGACCAGCCCGGCGGCCAGGCGCTCTCCGCGACTCAAGGACACGACGCGAGGCGTGCGGCGCGAGCGTCGGCGAGGGGAGGGGCCATCCCCGGATTGTGCCAGCGCGCGGCCACCGCGGATGGCCGGGGCGATACGCTGACCACCGACCCTGCGTCCGCAGTCCGCGGACCGGACCCGAAGGAGGGTGCGCGGCTGACCGTGACGGACGGCATCGATCTCGAACGCGCCCGGGCCGAGACGCCCGGGGTCGCCAACGTCATCCATCTCAACAACGCCGGGTCCGCGTTGCCGCCCGTGCCCGTCACGGACCGGATGATCCGCTATCTGGAGCGCGAGGCCGCCATCGGCGGCTACGAGGCAGAGGCCGAGGCCGAGACCGAGCTCGACGGCGTCTACACGTCCATCGCGCGGCTCGTCGGCGGCGCGCGTGATGAGATCGCCGTCTGCGAGAACGCGACCCGCGCCTGGGACGCGGCCTTCTACAGCCTGCCGTTCGGGCCCGGCGACCGGATCCTGACGTCCGGCGTCGAATACACGAGCAACTTCCTGGCGATGCTCCAGGTCGCCCGGCGGACCGGCGCCAGCGTCGAGGTCATCCCCGACGCGCCGACCGGCGAGCTCGATGTCGACGCGCTGGAGCGGATGCTCGATGACCGCGTGCGGCTCATCGCGATCACCCATGTGCCCAGCCACTCCGGACTCGTCAACCCGGCCGCGGCGGTCGGCCGCGTGACCCGGGCACGCGGCATCCCGTACCTGCTCGATGCGTGCCAGTCGATCGGCCAGCTGGCCATCGATGTCGAACAGATCGGCTGCGACATGCTCACCGCCACAAGCCGCAAGTTCCTGCGCGGCCCACGCGGGATGGGCTTCCTGTACATCCGGCGCGCCCTCGCGGACACCCTGGAGCCGCCGTTCATCGACTACCGCTCCGCCCGCTGGACGAGCCGTCTCGACTACGAGCTGGAACCGGGCGCCCGGCGGTTCGAGAACTGGGAGGCGAACTACGCCGCGAAACTCGGTCTTGGCGTGGCCGTCGACTACGCGCTCGACTGGGGCCTGGACGCGATCGAGACCCGCGTCGTGGCGCTCGCCGATCGACTACGAGACGGGTTGTCGGCCCTGCCCGGCGTGACCGTCCACGATCCCGGTCGGCGTCGATCGGGGATCGTCACCTTCGGGGTCGCGGGGCGGGAGCCCGCGGCGATCGAAGCCCAGCTCCGGACGCGGCGGATCAACGTCTCGGTGTCGGACGTGGCCTATCACCGGCTGGGCCTGGAGAGTCGCGGCCTCGGTTCCGTGGTGCGCGCGTCGGTCCACTACTACAACAGCGAGGACGAGACCGACGCGCTGGTCGAGGCGCTCGCGGGCTAGCGGCGCCGACGCGTCAGGGGCGAGGACGTCGCCGGCACGACGGACAGGGGCATCACGATCACCCGCTCGGGCTCCATCGGGCGGCCGAGCGTGCGCGCGGTCTGCAGCACGGCCTGGAGCAGCGCCCGTGGCCCGATAGCCACGCCACGCGAGTGGCGTGCCGGGCAGGTCGGTGACGGCGGCGCGCGCCAGCTCCGGATCGGCGATGGCGGAGCGCGGTCGGACGCGGAGTGACGGACGGGATGGGGACATGACGGAACCAGTGACAGGCAGGCTGACTTGACCTGCCCAACGTAGGTCTCGGTGGCCCCGTCGCGCACCTGCCCGGAAGGTCCACCCGGCCAGTACCCTCGGGTCACCAGACCCCACCGGAGCGAACCCGCGGAATGGCCGGAGCAGGGCGCCCTGCTATCGTGCGGGGGTGGAGTCCACCCTCGTCGATCCCCGTTCTGCCGTGCCTTCGGACGCGGGGCCGCTGCACGCGCGC
The DNA here is from genome assembly GCA_963724635.1 of uncultured Chloroflexia bacterium. Taxonomy (GTDB): domain Bacteria; phylum Chloroflexota; class Limnocylindria; order Limnocylindrales; family CSP1-4; genus SPCO01. Next base: position 261,619 of record CAVRVI010000006.1, on the reverse strand, counting down.
TGGCTCGGCCGGATCGACTACGCGGGGGCCTACGCCCTCCAGAAGCGCCTCGTCGACGCGCGTGCCGCGGGCGAGATCGGTGATCAGCTGCTGCTCCTGGAGCATCCGCCCGTCCTGACCCTGGGCCGCAACTCGGACCCCGCCCACATCCTCGCGACCGAGGCCGAGCTCGCCAGTCGGGCGATCGAGGTCGTCCGGATCGAGCGCGGCGGCGAGGTGACCTATCACGGACCGGGCCAGCTGGTCGCCTACCCGATCATCCGGCTCGCACGAGCGCGGGCTGCTCTTGCGGCCCTTCGTGCGCGCGCTCGAAGCGGCCCTCGTGGAGACCTGTGCCGCGCACGGGGTGGTGGCCGCGCGCCGGGACGGCCATCCCGGCTGTTGGTGCGACCCGGGTGGCACGTCGCCGCGCAAGATCGGCGCCCTTGGCCTCCGCGTCGAGCGCGGGGTCAGCTATCACGGGATCGCCCTCAACGTCACGACCGACGTTGCCGAGTTCGACCTCATCGACCCGTGCGGGATGCCGGGCGTGATCTCGACCTCGATCGCGCTGGAGCGCGGCGACACCGATGCGCGGCCTTCGACCGCGTCGGTCGAAGGGGCAGCGTTCCTGTTCGCGCGAGCGTTCGCCTCGGCGATCGACGCTGCGCTCGTCATCGAGGAGCGCTGACCGCGATGTCGAGCGGTCTGTTCGAGCTGCGCAAGGACCCGATCACCGGCTGGTGGGTCGCGACCATCGTCGACCGGGCGTTCCACCGCGACCGATTCGCGCGCGCCGCCGAGCCGGTCGACGACCACCTGTGGGGCTGCGCCAACTGCTCGACCCCGCCGGGCGACGGCGTGCGGACGCGGATGCTCAAGGATTTCGCGTTCCACGTCGTTGGGACCGACGAGGAGGCCCGCGAGCTCGATCGCGACCACGGCATCGCCCAGGTCTCGATCGCGCAGGCGCGCGCGACCGGCAGCTGGCGCACCGTGATCGCCCCACCCGAGGAACACCGCCCATTACACGCCGTCGGCACCGACCTGATCGAGGCGCTGGTCGGCGGCGCCCGCGACGCCCTGGCCGAGGCCAAGACGACGGGCCAGACGGCGTACCTCACGGTGGTCCAGAACTGGGGTGCCCAGGCCGGCGCCCGGACCAACCACCTGTGCCTGGACCTGTATGACCTGCCGCAGATCCCGCACCGGATCGCGGAGGAACTCGGCGGGGCCGCGCGCTTCGTCATCCGCGAGGGCGAGTGCCCGTTCTGCCGGCTCGTCCGCGACGAGGTCCGGCGGCCCGACCGCCTGGTGTGGGAGGACGCCGACAGCGTGGCCTTCGCCCCGTACGCCTCGCGCTCGCCGTTCGAGATCTGGATCGTGCCGCGCCGTCATGACGCCGACTTCGCGCGCGCCGACGACCGGGCCATCCGGGCCACGTCCGAGGCGCTCCGCCAGGTCCTCGGCAAGGTCGCGAGCGCGCTCGACGGCCCGCCCTACAACCTCGTCCTCCATACCGCCCCGCTCCAGGAGCAGGTGGACGGCACCTACCACTGGCATTGGGAGATCCACCCGCGTCTGCGCGAGATCGCCGGCCTGGAGCTGGGAACCGGCCTGCCCGTGAATCCCGTCTCGCCCGAGGACGCGGTCGAGGAACTGTTGGGCCGCGCCGACCCCGAGGGAGGTGGGGCGGGTTGATGCGCCCGGGTCCGCACGAGGCGGGCGTCACATCGCAGGAATGCGCCACGTCTTTGGCCCAGCGAGCGTGCGTAGCCCATCGACCACGCTCCCCGTCACCATCCCTCGCACGGAGACCGTGTGGTCATCGACCGATCCCTCGCCCATCTTCGCGCTCCGCTCGGCCGCTCCGCGATCCGCGGGTCGAGCGTGGACGTGCCATGAGCGGCGTCTGGGATCACGACGAAGCCGCTGCCTTCGTGGAGACGCTGTTCGCCAAGCACCAGGGCGAGATCTACGCCTATCTCCTGCGGATGATGCGCGACCCCGAGGTCGCCGCCGACATGACCCAGGACGCGTTCATCAAGGCCTACAAGAACTACGAGACCCTTGAGAAGCCGGAGAACGCCCGGGCGTGGCTCTACCAGATCGCCCACCGCGTCGCGCTCGATGAGATCCGTCGGCGCAAGATCATCCGGTTCATCCCGTGGTCCGGCGAGTCGCGGGGTGCGGCGCCATCGGCCGAGCACCTGGTGATGGACGCCAATCTGTCGGGCGACATGCAACGCGCCCTCGCGCGCATCCCGGAGCGCCAGCGCGCCGCGCTCCTCCTTGCCGAACTCCACGACCTCAGCGGCCTCGAGTTGGCGGCCGCACTCGGTGTGAGTCATGTGGCCGCGCGAGCCCTGCTGACGCGAGCCCGCGAAAGCCTCCGCCAGGCGTTGGCCGCGGAGCGCGCCGTGGACGCCGAGGCCGAAGCCGCCCAGGATGCCGCTCGCGCGGCACGGGCCGGTCGATGACGCGCTTCTCGCGCATCCGCCGTCGGCCGGACCATTGGGCCTCGCCGCACGAGCGAGCCCGCGCCCGCGCCGCGGAGCGACTCGACGGCCCGCTCGGGCTCAGCGAGGCGACGTGGCTGGACGAGCATCTCGCCGGATGCGCTGCCTGCGCGGCGATCGCAGCCTCGTACGACGCGGATCGAGACGCGCTGCGCGCGCTGCGCCAGGATCGACACCGAAGCCACCGCGCGACCTGTGGGCCCGGACCGCCGCCGCGATCGAGCAGGAATTCCGAGCCGCAGGACGGGGACGCCCGGCGGCCGCTGACGGTGGTCGTCGGCGCCTGTCGGTCGGGATGATGTCCGGCGTCGCGGTCGTGGCGGTCGTCGTGGCGGTGAGCGCCGTCTCGGGAGGCCTGTTCAACGGCAACGGTCCGACGACGGCCCTGACGGATCTCGGCACGCCCAGCCCCGAGACCACGGCCGATGCCCCGGCCTCCGGGTCGACACTCATCGCCGGTGCTGCGCCCACGCCCTTCGATGTCGGCGCCGGGAACGTGGAGTGGTTCGGGACGGACCCGGACGGGAAGGTCGCCTACAACGCCGCGCCCATCCGCAAGGTCTGTCCGGTCGACAGCGCCACGAGTTGCGCCACCATCGACGACTCCGCGGGCGAGCGCCTGGCCCTGACCTCGGCTCCCAAGTCCATCATCGGGTCGCCGACGCAGCAACAGGCGGTCGTCGTCACGGACGACGGCAGTGGCGGTCAGCAGATCACCGTCCTGTCGTTGCCGGCGGTCCAGGCGACACCGGCGCCGACCGCGACGCCCTCGGATTCGCCGTCCCCGACCACGGTGGCAAGCCCGACCCCGACGGCCTCCGCGTCCGTTGCGACCGACGAACCGTCCGCCGAACCCACCGCCTCGGATCCGAACGCCACGGAGCCACCGCCGACCGAACCGCCGACCGAGTCGCCGACCGCGACCGATGAGCCGTCCGCCGAGCCGACGGCCACGCCCGACCCGACGACCGAACCGACCGCTACCCCCGAGCCGACCGAGACCCCGGTCCTCAGCCCGGAGCCGACGATCGCGACCAGCCTCGCGATCGCGAACGACATCACGGTCGTGGGCGAGTCGGCGGCCTTCTCGGCCGACGGTCGATGGTTCGCGTTCACCGCCCGGCCCACGGATGGCTCGGCCGGTCCGGACATCTACGTCTGGCACGTCGGCGACGAGACGGCGCGTCGCTTGACCGAGGGCGGCCACACGTACTTCGCCTCGTGGGACGGGGGCACGGTCGTGGCCAGTGAGGAGGCCCCGGATGCCGCGTCGCCGGGCGACGTCGTGTCCACGTTCATCGATCCCGAGACCGGCGCCGACCAGGCGGCTGGCGACCTTTGGCGGCCCGTCGTCGATCCGACCGCCAAGCGCGCGGTCGCGTGGGTGGGCGACGTGGCCCCGACCGCCAACGGCATGAGCATCCTTCCGACGGATGGTCGCCTCGAGCTCCGTGGCTGGACCTCGGATGACGGGTCGTCCTCGGGCGATGGGTCGGCCCAGGTCGTCGCGGACGGTCCGATCGCCGACTTCGACGTCCGCTGGGATGAGAGCGGGACGTGGTTCGCGGTGTGGATCGCCGATGCCGTCCGGCACGGACGTCGGGCGCCTGAGCCTCTATCGCGTCGATCCGGCCACCGGGCTGCTGGAGCGCCCCGAGGGCGCCCCGGCCGATGTCGCGGCCCTCCCCGGCTTCTCGATCGGTCAGGGTCGCCTTGCCTGGGCGACGCCGCCCGGCCAGGGTGGCGAAGGCAGCCGCGTCCAGATCGTGGCCTGGGCGAACGACGGAGTGGGTACCGTCGAGACCGCTCCCGGTGAGGACCTGATCGTCGTTCGCTGACGGCCCACGGGACGCGCCATCGGCTATACGGCGGACCGCCCGTCGGCGTATCGTGTCGCTTCTATCGTGCGACCCAGATGGTTGGTCGTAGGGTCGGTGCTCACCGCCGCCCTCGCCCTGGTCGCGCTGCCGGGTCTCGCAGGGTCTCGCGCACCGAGCGCCGTGGATCCCGTCCCCGTCGGCGCGTTCCAGCCGCTTTCGGTCCCAGCGTCAGACGTGTCGTCGATGATCACCATCGCCGGACCGGACCTCGACGATGTGTCAGCGGGCGCCGTCCACCGATCGAGTGCGTTCGTGGAGCCTGGAGAAGCCCCCGATGCGGGACCGACAAAGCGGGTCCTGGTCAGCCAGCCGAGCGTGGACTCCACGTCCAGCCGCAAGCCGCCGAAGGACACGCTCCGCGGCGAGGCGACCTTCTACGACCACGGGACGACGGCCATGCGCCTGCCCCGTGGGACCACGGTGGTGATCTGCGGCAAGGGCGGGTGCATCGAGCGCGTCGTGACCGACTACGGGCCCCAGAAGAAGTCGCGCATCGTCGACCTCTACCGGCCCGATTTCTTCAAGATCTGCGGCTGCCCGTCGTGGAGTGGCGTCGTCGACGTGACGGTGTACGTCTACTGACGCGCCCGGTCAGATCCGGGACAGGACCTCGGTCTTCTTCGCCTCATATTCCTCGGCGGTGATCGCGCCGCTGTCGCGCAGTTCGGCGAGCCGGGTCAGGGTCTGCAGCTGGTCGTCACTCGACGGGGCCGCCGGCGCCGTTGCGACCGGCGCCTCCGCGACCGGTGCCGGCGCGGCGGGAGCCGGCGCGGCCGCCGCCGGCGGGCGTCTCCATGCCGATCTTGGTGTTGAGCATCTGATCGCGGAATTCCTTGGGGTTCTTGATCGTCTTGAACCGGTCCGCCCCCGCCTCGCCCGACTGCGTAAAGATCACGAGGTCGCCGAAACCCAGGGGTCCACCCAGGGCGGGGACCCGTGACTGGACGTCGGTCACCGTCGAGAGGATCGTCGCGGACGACCGCCGCGAGACGAAGCCCTTCCTCGCGGATCACCCGACGGTTCGTCACGGCGAACACGGCCGTCCGCCAGACGATGATGTTGTAGACGATCCAGGCGATCCCGCCGATGAGCAGGCCCAGCCGCAGCCAGTCGAACAGGGTCCCCACGAAACTGAGGATCCCGTCCGGGTTCGGCGAGATCAGGCTCACGACGTAGGCGCCGATCAGCATCAGGATCGGGATCAGCGAATCCCGAAGGGGCGCGAACCAATGCTTCTCGGTGGTGTAGGCGATCGTCTCGCCGGCGAGCATCTCGTCCTTGACGGACATGGGTCAGGACCTCCCTCTCGGCAGGTGGTCATCCCTGCGGCCGTGGCTAAATGTACGCCCCGCCATCGACGGCTTTCGAGCTCGGCGCACACCGGCGGCCTCGCTCGAGGGGTCCGCGCGGTATCCTTCTCGCGACCCTTCGGCCACGGCCCCGTGAGGCCGCCCGTGAGGCCCAGTGAGGCCGGGAAGGAGCGATGACCGGACGCCGGATCATGACCGCCGACGAGATCCGTCGAGCGACGATCCGCCTCTCCCATGAGATCGTCGAGAAGCAGGCGGGCACCGATGGCCTGCTGCTGATCGGGATCCAGCGCCGCGGCGTGCCGCTCGCGCGCCGGATCGCCGACGCGATCCTGGAGAACGAGGGCGTGGACGTCCCGGTCGGCGCGCTCGATATCACCTTCTACCGTGACGACCTCTCGATGGTCGCGCAGCAGCCGGTCGTGAAGGGCACGGAGCTCCCGGCCGGGATCGATGGCAAGACCATCGTCCTCGTGGACGACGTGCTGTATACGGGCCGGACCATCCGGGCGGCGATGGACGCCCTTGTCGATTTCGGGCGTCCGCAGGCGATCCGCCTGGCGGTCCTGGTGGACCGCGGACATCGCGAGCTGCCGATCCGCGCCGACCATGTCGGCAAGAACGTCCCGACGTCGCGCGAGGAGCTCGTCAAGGTCCACCTCGAGGAGACCGACGGCGAGGACGGCGTGGAGATCGAACGCGTCGTCGACAGCCCACTGGCGGCCGAGCCGGTCGCGTGACGAACGTGATGGATGGGCCGACCGTGACCCCCGAGGTCGTCGTCCCGTCCGTCGACGTCGCGCCCGAGACCCAGCCCGTCGGGTGGCGGCACCGCCACCTCCTCGACGTCGATGGGCTGACCGCCGCCGACCTCGATCTCGTGATGCGGACGGCCGATGCGATGCGCGAGGTCCTGGCCCGACCGATCGCCAAGGTCCCGGCGCTGCGCGGTCGGAACGTGACGATCCTGTTCTACGAGGCATCGACTCGGACGAGCGTCTCGTTCGAGGTGGCGGCCAAGAACCTGTCGGCGGACGTCGTCAACATCGCGGCCTCGACGTCGTCGGTGACCAAGGGCGAGTCGCTGGTCGACACCGTTCGGACCGTCGAGGCGCTGGGCGCACAGATGCTCGTCATCCGCCACGGCGTCGAGCGGTGCCCCGTACCTCGCGGCCGAGATCTTCGGTGGGTCCGTGCTCAACGGCGGCGACGGCTGGCACGCGCACCCGACGCAGGCACTGCTGGACCTGTACACGATGCGATCGCGGCTGGCGTCGGACGGGGCCGTGGCGGCGCCCGGCGGGCTCGGCGTCGAGGGGCGCAAGGTCGTGATCCTGGGCGACGTCCTCCATTCGCGGGTCGCGCGATCCAACATCTGGTCGCTGACCGCCGCCGGCGCCGACCTGTGGCTGTGCGGGCCATCGACGCTGTTGCGCGGGTTCGAGGCGTGGGCGGGGCGGGGAGCGGCGGCGGGCCGGCGGTTCACGGTCACCTCGGACGTGGACGCGGCCCTGCGCGATGCCGATGTCGTCATGGCGCTGCGGATCCAGCGCGAACGGATGGCCTCGGGGCTGCTGCCGTCGATGCGCGAGTACGCGGCCCGGTACGGATTGACCGCGGCGCGCCTGGCGACCGCGAAGCCCGGGGCGCTGGTCATGCATCCGGGGCCGATGAACGAGGGCGTGGAGATCGCCCCGGACGTCGCGGCCGGAGCGCAATCGGTCATCACGGACCAGGTCACGAACGGCGTCGCGATCCGGATGGCGCTGCTGTACCTGCTGGCCGGGGTGCCGCCGAGGATGACGGACCTCGAGATCAGCCGCGCCTGGCTGGTGGATCCGGTCGCCGGTCGCGAGGGACCCGGTGAGATCGTCGTGCGCGGCGGGATCCTGGAGGCCGTGACCTGGCTGGAAGGCGCCGACGCCGATGGCGTCGACGCATCGGGTGTCGTCGTCACGCCCGGCTTCATCGACCTGCATGTCCATCTGCGCGAACCCGGTAATGAGGATGCCGAGACTGTCGCGACCGGGCTCGCCGCCGCGGCCCACGGTGGATTCACGACCGTCTGCGCGATGCCGAACACGACGCCCGCGCTGGACGAACCCGGGGTCCTCTCGCAGATCCGAGCGGCCGCCGCCGCGTCAGGATCGCCGGTCGAGCTGCTCGCGCACGGTGCCGTCTCGTCGGGGCGAGCTGGCGAGACCCTCGCGGCCCTAGGCGAATTGGCGGACGCGGGCGTCGTCGGGTTCAGCGACGACGGGTCGCCGGTCCATTCGGCGCCGCTATTCCGGAACGCGCTCGCCTATGCCGGTTCGCTCGGGTTGCCCATCGTGGACCACCCCGAGGACCACACCCAGACCGAGGGCGCCGAGGCCAACGAGGGCTTTGTCGCGACCGTCCTGGGGCTGCGCGGATGGCCGTCGTCGGCGGAGGCCTCGGCGGTCGCTCGCGACCTCGCGATCCTGGCCGACGTATGCCATGACGTGCCCGGCGCTCGACTGCACCTGACCCACGTCTCGACGGCCGAGGCGCTCGACCTGGTGCGGCGCGCGAAGGCCCAGGGCCTGCCGGTCACCTGCGACGTGACGCCGCATCACCTCGCGCTCACCGATGAGTGGATCGCTGGCGCGCAGCGGTTCGCCTGGGAGGCCGGACCTGACGCCGATCCATGGGGCGATGGCGCGATCATGGCCGAGCCGTTCTCGTCGTCGCTCCGGGTGAATCCGCCGCTGCGGACACCGGCCGACGCGTTGGCCTGCCTGGCCGCGCTGCGCGACGGCACGGCCGACGCGATCGCGACCGACCATGCGCCGCATACCGAGGTGGACAAGGCGGTCGAGTTCGGCCTGGCGGCGAACGGGATCAGCGGGATCGAGACGGCCCTGGGCCTGATCCTCGCGGCCGTGGACGCCGGTCAGCTGAGCCTGCTGCGGGCCGTCGAGCTGCTGACGGCCGGCCCGGCCGCCATCCTGGGTTCGCGGTCACGTCGAAGCGACGCCGGGGCTGGCCTCGTCGAGGGCGTGCCGGCCGACCTGGTCGTCTTCGACCGCTCGGAATCGTGGAGCGTCACGCCCGCCGCGCTGCTCTCCAAAGGCAAGAACACGCCGCTGCTCGGCATGGCCCTGCCGGGACGCGTGATGCTGACGATGGCCGCCGGCAAGGTGGCCTACGAGGCGCCGGACGAAGCTCAGGCGCCGTAGATCCGCTTGACAGACCCGTCGTCGAGCACGCGGTAGACCGCCAGCGTGTCATCGACCACCAGATACGGTCGAATCTTGCCCGGCCTCGATCGCCTTGACGATCCAGACACGCGACGCCGTGCCGATCGCCTTCGGTACCCTGACGAGGTCGAGTTCGCTCTCAGCGAGGCCGCGGCCCGGGGTGGGCCACGCCGCGACGACCCTTGCCGCCGGATCGATCGCGCCGATCGCCTGGGCGATCTCATCGGGCGTCGACTTCACCTTCGGGTCGTCGAGTCGCCCGGTGAAGCCCAGGTCATGGCCGTACGCCCAGGTGATGCTGTCGATGATGAACAGGTCGTGGCACCAGGCGGCCTCCTCCGGTGGGCAAGTCGCGGCCGCTGGATCGTCGAAGTGGCCGATCGCCACGATGGGCGTCGGCGTGACGGTCCCAGGGTCGTCGACGGGGGGCCAGTCGACCTGCGGTGCCTCGAACCGAACGTGGATGCCGGGGCCGGACGGTTCCTGAAGGGCGACCGTCGGTCCATCTTGGAATGTCAGGATCTCCGGACGCTCCAGAAGCCAGTTCAATTCGTCTCCGCATCCCGGCTGCAGGCGAGACGTAGGTTCCCCGGAAGGCGCGGCGCACATCAGAGGCGGACCCAACGACAGCCAGCCTCCCACGGCGAGTTCGCGCGACACGCCGGCGAGGTGCTGGACGTCCTGCGCTCGCTCGACATCGACGACGGGCATCCCCAACGCGGTCGACGGGAACTCGCGCGCGACAAGGTGGTCGGTCGTCGTGATCGCGGTCAAGGCCATGGGATCCAGCGTCCGCAGGACGACCGCCCGTTCGATCGTCCGTTCGTCGCAAGGCACGTGCTGACCGTAGACGTCAAGGGTCATGCCCGACTCGCCTGCCGCCGCCAGCACGATGCGCGCCGACGCGTCGCACGGGTATCCGACCCAACTGACGTAGAACGTATCCTGGCCCGCGAACTCGCGGAGACGGATCCCTTCGAGGGACGTTCCGCCGCCGAACTGCCGCATTTCCTCATCGGTCGCGGCTCGGACGTCCCGCACCAGAGAATCCTGGTCCTCGACGCCGACCGTGACCGAGCCTGTCGACGGAGAGCCCAATCCGACCATGTGGACGCGCCCTGTGGACGGGGTTTCCACGGGTGCCGGCGGCGCTGGTGTGGCCAATGGCGGGGTGGTCGCGAGGGTCCCCGTCGTCGGCACGCCATCGACCTTGACGAGCGTGTCGCCGTCCACGCGGTAGAGGGCGTCGTCTCCATCGACGCGAACGAACGTCAGCTGCACGTCATCGACCAGCACGCGAAAGAACCACACGGCCGCCATCTCGTCCAGACCGAGCGATCGCTCCAAAACCACGGGCTCGCGATACGGCAGGCCGTCGTGCACCTCGCCCATCAGCACCGAGAGGATCAAGGCGTCGTCCAGCGGTGCCCGAAGGCGGTCAAGGTCGGGGATGCGAGAAGGTTCCAGCGGCTCGGACAGGTTCATCGCACTGAGCGGCTGTTCGAGTCCGTCCACCCGATCGACGCGATCCACGACGAAACGGTCACGGCATGCCTGCCGCTCATCCTTCGGGCAGTACGCCGCACGCCGGTCGTCGAAGTGCCCGATCACCACGAGCTCGACGGGCTGGTCGATCGCTTGCCAGGTGGGATCGACGTCGTCGAGATAGAGCTCGACGTTCGGGCCCAGCGGCGGCTGCGACTCGCCCGGGTCGGCCGAGCCCTGCGGCCGAAGGTCCAACGGAGCATCCTGCAGGACGACGAACTGGTCCGGGCATTCGTCCTGCAGCAGCAGCTTGACCTTACGGCCTAGGGCACGAGGGCGTCGGGATGGGTGAGAACCAGCCACGGACGGCGAGCTCGCGATCATCGTCTCCGGAGCCGCGGACGGCCAGCGCGGCCTCGACATCGACGATCTCGAGGCCGAAGGCCGAGGTGGCCGGAGCTGGTGCCGATGATTCGGCTGATGGCGCCGACGTTTCGGCCGAGGGCGTCGATCCGACCGGCGCACTCGGAATCGTCGGCGCCGGGGCCGATGCCGTCGGCCACGAGATCGCGATGCTGACGCCGACCACGGAGACGACGACGGCGGCCGCGGCGGCGACCGGGAGCGATCGCCACCAGCGACGAGTCGGCCGGGCAGACACGGCACGGACCGCATCGGTCGTCGCGGCCGTCAGGTCGGCCGGCGTGTCCACCGTCGCCGCACGCGCCGTGAACGCCGGCGTCAAGCCGCTCGTCGCTCCAGGGATCGGGCGTCGTCATCGGTCGCTCGCACCGGCTTCGATGGCCGTTTGGAGTGCCTGGCGCGCGGTGTGCAGCCGGGACTTGGCGGTCCCGACGGGGATCTCGAGGATCTCCGCGAGTTCGGCCACGGGGCGTCCCTCGAGGTGGTGCAGGACCAGGATCGATCGCTGTTCGAGCGGGAGGCGCTGCAGCGCCGCATCGAGCGTTCGCGCGTCGGCATCTGCCGGCGTCGAGGTCGCAGGCAGATCCGGGAGGCTGCCGATGCGACTCGAGGCGATCTCGCGGACCCCGTCGACGACGACGCGCCCGGTGCGTCATCCGAGCGGTGTTGACCGCCACGCGTTGCAGCCAGGCGTCGAAATGGTCGGCGTCCCGCACGGTGCCGATCTGACGCCACGCGGCGATGAAGGTCTCCTGGGCCGCGTCGCGCGCGTCGGACTCATCGGCGAGGATCGCGAATGACAGGCGGTAGGTGGCATCCATCCGGGCGCGCACGATCTCCTCGAACGCATCGAGGTCGCCGCGGCGGGCCCGGTCGACGGTCGACCGGTCGAGCTGGGATCGGATCGGCTCCCTCCTGTCGACGCGTTCGACCATCTGATGCCGGTCGATGCCGCGAGGTTCACCATGTCGAGCCGGGAGATTCGCGCCGCCCGGCGCGCTCGGCTCAGTCGCGCCGGCTTGCGGCGTCGGCCTTGGCTGCGGCCGTCTGCAGCCGGCGCTCGGCGTGGCGCACGGCGCTGACGAGATCCTCGCCACCATCGGTCGACGCCCAGGCGACCACGAGGTGAAGGGGCCACGGCATGGCGGCGAGCCACGGATCGCAGGATGCGACCGCGCGCGCGGCGTACCGGCCGGCCCCATCGGCGTCCGTCTCCCGCAGGAGGATCCCGAACCGGCCGTCCCGCAGCCGCGTCACCCGGTCCGAGGCGCGGGCCATGGCGACCAAGGTCTCCGCACACGGCGGCACGACCCGGCCGATCACGCCCTGGCCGGCCTGAGCGACAGCGCGGTCCAGGCCGGCGAGCTCGACGAGCACGATGGCGCTGGGTCGACCATAGCGGCGCTGGCGTTCGGATTCATCCGCGACGAGCCGGTCCCACTCGAGCCGTCCGATCACGCCGGCGATGGCGCTCCCTTGCCCCCGGCGTGGGGCCGTGGGAACCGGTCGCGGATCTGTGGGACCCGGCCCCTTGGCCGAAGCCGATGTGGATACCACGATCACTGGAGGCCGGGGCGCCGGGGCGGCCGGCGCAACGTGCGGCGTCGATCCATTCGAGGTCGTCGAACCGTTCGCTGATGGACTCGCCGGAGCCGGCCGACCCCCGGCCGCCGCCTCCTTGGCCTCGATCGATCGGACGAGCGCCTCCACGTCTCCTGCACTCGGCTCGGCGGGTGTCGGATCCAGCCCGGGTTCCTCGCCGCGCTCGCCGCTCACCGGTTCTCCCGGCCGCCGCGCGGGACGAGGGTCCGCAGCCACGACCCGTGGTCCGTGCCGCCCGCGGCGGGGGTGCTCGGCCCTACGTCGAGGAGCTCGCGCGCGAAGGCCCGGTAGTCCGCGGCTGCCGTGCTCAGCGGCGCGAATCGGGTGATGGGCTCCTGGGCATCGGCCGCTTCGGCGAGGCGGATCGTCTCGCGGATCCGGGTCTGGGTGATCATCGTCGGGTAGTCGGCCGCGAGCGTCTCGACGACGGCACGGGCATGGACGGTCCGGGTGACCCGGCACGGAAGCATGTGGGTCGCCCGCAGGTCGGGATTGAGGCCCTGGATCGACGGCAGCTCGTCGATGATCGCGTCGGCGCCCGACAACGCCATCGCATGCGCCTCGACGGGGATGATCAGCTCGCCGACGCCCATGAGCACGCCGATCGTGAGGTACGACAACGACGGCGGGCAATCCACGATCACGTACGACCAGCGCCGCGGCAGCCGTCGGATGGCCCGCGAGATCCCGAGGCTCAGCTCGCCTTGCATCGATCGTTCGGCGGTCACCAGCCAATCGGACGCCGCGATGATGTCGACGCCCGGGACGTCGGTCGGCACGGCCAGCCGGGTCAGGTCGAAGGTCTGCTGGAAGGCCTCGCCAAGACCGCGATCGTCGCCGCGCCGCGCCAGCCAATCGGAGGCGCTGCCCTGCGGATCCATGTCGATGAGGAGGACCGGCGGGCGGATCTCGGCGATGGCCGCGGCCGTATTGACCGCCGTGGTGGTCTTGCCGCTGCCGCCCTTGCGGTTGATGACCGCGATCGTTCGCACGCGCTCCCCCAGCCCCAAACCCTGACCGACGGAATGCACGGCCTACCCGCGGCGCGCTCCCGCCTGATCGTACTCGACGCCGGTCCGATCGGAAACCGCTGTGAGGTTGCGAGATAGGCGCCGGCGCACCACCGACCGACCCGTCCGATCCACGCGACGATCCGTCGTCCGCCCTGCTCGCTCGGGTACCCTCCGGGTCCATGGCCTCGCCCGCGATCCCACCGCTCAACGCCGACTACGAGCGCCGCTCGTTCTGGCAGGCGACGATGCCCGCGTTGCCGGACCGGGCTGGACGACCGCTCCCGGACACGGCGGACGTCGTCGTCATCGGTGGCGGGTACGCCGGGATCAACGCGGCCCGCGAGCTGGCCCGACGCGGTGTCGCCGTGACCCTCCTGGAGGCGCATACCCTGGGCTGGGGCGCCTCCACGCGCAACGGCGGCATCGTCCACGCCGGCTACAAGTGGAGCGCCCGCCAGCTCATCGAACGCTACGGCCCCGAGACCGGGAAGGCGCTCTACCAGGAGACGCTCGACTCCTATCAGCTCGTGAAGCAGCTCATCGCCGACGAGGCCATCGATTGCGACTTCCGCGAGGTGGGCCATCTCGAACTTGCCTATGCGCCCGCACACGTCCCGGAGCTGGAGCATGCCCGGGCGAGTCTCGCCTCCGTGGGGGTCAGCGCCCACGTCGTCCCACGCGAGCGGATCCGCGAGGAGATCGGCACCGACGCCTATTTCGGCGCGCTGGTCGTGGAGGGGAGCGGCCTCATCCACCCGGGTCGCTACTTCGCCGGACTGGCGGGAGCCGCGGATCGGGCCGGGGCGGACCTCCATGAAGGCGTTCGCGCCCGGGCCATCCGACGCCAGGCCGACGGGCGGTTCGTCGTCGAGACGACGCGCGGGGCGATCCTGGCCCGCGACGTGTTCGTGGCCACGAACGGGTACACGGACGGGGTCGCGCCGACGCTCCGGCGGCGGGTCATGGGCATCGGCTCGTTCATCATCGCCAGCGAGCCACTCCCCGAGGAACTGGCACGCGAGCTGTCGCCGAAGGGCCGCTCGTTCTTCGACACGAAGAACTTCCTGTACTACTGGCATGTGTCCGCGGACCGGCGGATGATCTTCGGCGGACGGGCCTCGTTCCGGCCCACGTCGATCGACCAGACGGCCCGGATCCTGTGGAAGGGCCTCATGGAGGTGCACCCGCAGCTGGCCGGCTACCGGATCGAGTACGCCTGGGGCGGGAACGTCGGCTTCACGTTCGACCGGATGCCGCACGTCGGCCGCACGAAGGACGGGGTGGCCTACGCCATCGGCTGCTGCGGGACGGGGGTCGCGCTGATGACCTATCTCGGCACGCGCGTGGGCGCAGTGGCTCGCCGGTGGCGAGGCGCCGGCGCTCACGAAGCTCGGGTTCCCGCTCGTGCCGGCACCGTACGAGGGCCGGCCGTGGTTCCTGCCGTTCGCGGGCGAATGGTTCCGCCTGCAGGACAGGCTGGCGGCGAGGACCCGCACCAAGGCATAGTTGCGCGCACCAGCGGACCCACCCAGAGGAGACATCCGTCATGACCGATACCGCGGACCTGTTGGCGGGCGTCCCGCTGCTTTCCGGCCTGGATCGCAAGCAGCTCGAGAAGCTGAGCCGCGACTTCTCCGAACGGACCTTCGCGCCGGGCGCCGTGATCGTGCGCGAGGGCGATGACCACGGGGTCGGCTTCTTCGTCGTCGCCGAGGGCGAGGGCGTCGTCACGGTCGGTGGCAAGCAGGTCGACACGATCGGGCCCGGCAGCTACTTCGGCGAGGTCGCCCTCATCAGCGACCGGGTCCGGACCGCGACCGTCACGGCCACGACCGACATGCGCTGCCTGGTGATGACGCTGTGGGACTTCCGCGCATTCGTGCGCGGCGATGCGGACGTGGCCTGGAAGCTGCTGGAGCACGTCGGCGGGATGCTGCACAACCGCAGTTGACCGACGATCCATCGCTCCCGCTCCCGCTCGCGGTCCAGCTCTACACGTTCCGCGACCCGGTCCGCTTCGGTGGCGGTGGCTTCGGCCTTGACGTCCCGACCCTGACGGGCATCGCCGCGGCCGGGTTCAGCGGTGTCGAGACGGTCGGGGTGCCCGGTGGCGACGTCGCGCAGGCCCGGCGGGCGCTGGGCGATCTCGGTTTGGCCGTCACGAGCGCGCACCTGTGGGGCGACCACCGCGATCTCGAGGCGGTCGCGCGCGCGGCGGCGGATCTCGCCGAGCTTGGCGCGCCCCGGGTGATGGTCTCGGGCCGCGGATTCGAGACCGTCGAGGCGACCGAGGCGTTCGCCGACGGCCTCGCCGCGGCCGCCGAGGTCGCCGGGCAACACGGGCTCCGATTCGGCTACCACAACCACGACACCGAGATGCGCGTGCTCGATGGCGTCCGCGCGATCGACCGCCTCGCCGCGCGGCTCGGCGACGTCATCGACTTCCAGGTCGACATCTTCTGGGTGGCCGTCGGTGGCGCGGATGCGGCGACAGTCATCGAGGGCCTCGGCAAGCGCGTCGTCTCGCTCCACGTCAAGGACGGGATCGACCTGCCGAGCAGCGCCTACGACGCGGAGCCGTTCGTGAACGTGCCGGTCGGCGACGGCCGGGTGGATCCGGCGCCGGCCATCGCGGCCGCAAGCGCCTCGGGATCGGTCGAGTGGCTCATCGTGGAATTCGACTACGCGACGGGGTCAGTCATCGACGCCGTCCGGCAGTCGGCGACGAACCTCATCGAGCGGGGGCTGGCGAGCGGACGACGGTCGTGACCGATCCGTTCCGGCCGGCGCGCATCGGGATCGTCGGCTGCGGCGATGTCACCCGGCTCTACCTCCCGGGTTGCGCCCGGTTCCCGATCATCGAACTCGCGGCGTGCGCCGATCTCGATGCCGAGCGGGCGGTTGATCTCTCGGCGCGTGGCGGGTTCGCGGCGATGTCCATCGACGCGCTGCTGGCCGACCCGACGATCGAGGTCGTCCTCGTCCTGACGCCGCCGACCAGCCATGCCGCCGTGGCGCGCGCCGCCATCGCAGCCGGCAAGCACGTGTACACGGAGAAGCCGCTCGCGACGAGCCTCGCGGACGCTGCCGCCGTCCTCGCGGAGGCGGAGCCGCGGGTGTGCGCGTCGGGGCCGCGCCGGACACGTTCCTTGGTGGTGGGCTGGGGACGGCGCGTGCGGTGATCGACGACGGCGCCCTCGGGACTCCACTCCTCGCGTCGGCGACGTTCGCGGGCCTGGGGCCGGAGCGCTGGCATCCGAACCCGGCGAGCTTCTACGCTCGTGGCGGCGGTCCGATGCTCGACGTCGGGCCGTACTACGTCACGGCGCTCGTGGACCTGCTCGGTCCGGTCCGGCGGGTGGCCGCGGCCGGGATCGGAGTCGGCAGCGAGCGGCGGATCGGCAGCGGTCCGCTGGCTGGAGGAACGGTCGTCTCGGAGGTGCCGACCTCGATCGCCGGCACGCTCGAGTTCGTGTCCGGGGTGGTCGCCACGATCACGACGTCATTCGACGTGGCCGCCACGGATGCGCCCTACCTTGAGGTCCACGGAACGTCGGGATCGCTGACGCTCGGCGACCCGAACTGGTTCGATGGCTTCGTCCGGCATCGCCCACGAGGCTCCGATGCCACGATCGACGTGCCGCTTCGCTTCGACGGATCCGTGGGCCGGGGCGTCGGCCTTGCGGACATGATCGAGGGAATCCGGACGGGTCGGCCGCATCGGGCGTCCGGCGTGCTGGCGTACCACGTCCTTGAGGTCCTCCTCGCGCTGGAGGCCGCGACCACGGAGGACGCGTGGGTCGCGATCGCGTCGACGGCGGAGCGACCGGCCGCGTTGGTCGACTAGCTGCGCCTGGTCGGCCGGTCTAGCGGACGCAGCCGGCAAATCGCTTGGCGAAGTCCGCCTGATCCTCGGTCGCCGGCGAGACCGCGAGCGCGCCGTCGAGGATCGCCGAGTTGACGAACGGCACCGAGACGACCGTCCCGTTGATCGCGATCGCCAGCGCGCCCCCGACATGGGTGCCTGTGTAGTTCGCCAACCGCGCGACGCCATCGCCGGTGACCTTGATCGAGATCTCCAGTTGGCCGTTCTGATCGGTGGCGACGGCGGTGGCCGTCCGATCCACCTCGGGCGGCGCGACCAGCACGACGAAGTCGTCGGGTATGGCATCCCCGACCGCGAGTCCGCTGTCGGGTGGCACGGCCGCGATGGTCACGTCACATGGGAGCGGCATGGCCCCGCAGGCGCCGCCAGCCACGGCTGCAAGCGTCAGCGTCGCCACGATCGCAAGGAGGCGAACCGCCACGATCAGCCGGTCCCGGTGTCCGCCACGGGGATGCCGCAGCGGGTCATGACCGCCGGCAGGTCCACGGCGTCCGATGGAGGGCTGTGGGTCGTCATGACCCCATCCTCGCTCGTATCGTGGCCCGGCAATGCACTGAAGACGACGATCCCATCGACGGCGATGACCAGGTTGCCGCCATCCACGTCCCCGGCGAAGGCGTCGAATTGCCCGGCGGCTTCAGGATCGAGCTTGAGCGTGATGACGTCGATACGCTGCCCGGCGCTGCCCTCGGTGCCGAGCGACGATCCAGCGAAGTCGATGTCCTGCCGACTTGCGAGGACCTTGTCGGGTTTGGCGAGCGCTTGCCCGGGTGAAAAGACCACCCCGCGCGGGTTGGTCGCCACGACCAGGTCGCAGCCGGACTCCGGGACGAGCGAGCAGGCCGCGAGCCATCCCGCGAGCGCACATCCGGCGAGCGCCGATCGTGCGACCGCGAATCTCACGAGCCGAAGGTCCGAAGTCGATCCAGCAGGAGGTCGATGTCGTCCTCAGTCGAGAGGTAGTTGACGATGCCGGCCCGCAGCCAGGTCGCGCCACGCAACCGGGTGGTCGTCAGCCAGCCGTCCCCGGACGCTTCCAGGGCGGTCTGGAGCGCGTCCTGGTGGGCGTCCAGCGCAGCCGGCTCCATGGCGAGGGCCACTTCACCTCCGCCGGGCAGATGGCGGAAGCAGACGACGCTGAGGTCGGGAACGGCCGGCAAGGCCTCGAAGTCGTCGGCCTCGGCACAGCGTTCGGCGAGGTACGCCGCGAGGTCGTCGTTGGCCTCGATGAGCCGCCCGAACCCGCTCGTCCCCAGGTGCTTCCAGGTCATCCACAGCTTCAGGGCTCGCCAGCGGCGGGTGCCCTCGAATGAGAGCTTGTAGAAGTTGAGCTGCTCGTCATGGTCATCGTGCCCGTCGTGGCCACTCCCCGGGGTCTCGCCACCGCGGTAATACTCCGGCGCCCGTCCCCCGAAGACGGCCGAGAGCGTGCTGCCATCACGGACGACGAGACCGCCGATGTCGTAGGCCTGGAAGAACCACTTGTGCGGATCCACGGTCACCGAGTCAGCGCGGTCGAGGTCGCGGACCCGGTCGGCGTCGCGGGCCGACAGGCGCGCCGCCCCTCCGTACGCGGCATCCACGTGAAGCCACAGACCCTCGGCGGCCGCGACGTCGGCGAGCTCCCCGATCGCGTCCACCGTGCCCGTGTTCGTCGATCCGGCCACGGCCGCGATCGCGAACGGCGTCAGCCCGGCCGCTCCGATCCCGGGCGACGGCCTCGGCCACAGGCGCTCCGCGCAGTCGGAAGTCGTCATCGGCCGGGAGCACGACCAGCGTCTCGACCGGGAAACCCAGTTCGTCGAGCGCCCGCGCGATGCTGAAGTGGGTCTGGTCGCTCGTGTAGACCCGGGCGCCCTCCAGGTGCCGTCCACGAGGTGGAGCGTCCAGGCCGCGGATCCGGCCCAGGTGCAGGTCGCGCGCGAGGGCCATCGCCATGAAGTTGGCCATCACCCCGCCGCTCGTCAGGAGGCCGAACGCGTCCGGTCCATAGCCGACGAGGTCGCACAGCCAGCGCACGACCTCCTCTTCGACGAAGGCGGCGAACGGTCCCGCATGCCACACGTCGACACCCTGATTGGCGATCTGGGCCAGGAGCTCGCCCATGATCGACATCGGCAGGGGCGGCGGCGTGAAGTACCCGAACTGGCGTGGATGCTGGCTGTTCATGAGCCCGCCCGCGAGTCGGGCCTCGAATTCGGCGATGACCGCGGCGGCGGGGGTCGGGTCGATCGGCGCGGGGGCGGGCCCTGGCGCTCCGCCACTCGAGGCCGGCACGCCCGACCCGAAGAACCGGCTGCGCGCCTCGGCGTATGGTGATGGATCGCCCATGGCACGCCGCATCGACTTCCCGTAGAGGAAGTCAAGGGCGGCTGTCCAGGTCATCTCGCCGAGGCGGGCGAGGGCCGCGCGCGACGCCGCCTCGTCGCGGAACCCGATCAGCTCGGGTTCGGGGTGCCAGGCGAAGCGTGCCAGGTAGGCGTCGATATCGGGCGGCGCCGTCGGGTGGCCGGATCGGTCGTCGGTCGTCGGTCGGTCGGTCATCGAGGGCGATGGTACCGGGCTGGCCCGTGCGGCCGTGCCGTGTTGCCACGTCGTGCGTCACCGCGCCGTCGCACCCGCCCCGTCTACCCGCCCCGTCTCACCCGCCCTCGTCCCGAGTCGTCGTCGCACGTGATGTTCCGCGCGAGTGAGCCGAACACGGTCGGCGGCTCGATCGCAACCTTGACTCGCGTCCCAATGTGCCTTCATGCGTCCCGCGCATGACGTGCGATGGCACCGGTCGACGAGGCGTGAAGACGGCTGGGGTGCGTCGCGTCGTACCCTGAGCCGCATGCCTGACGACATCGACCTGACCTCTCATGACCCAGCCGGTCGCGACCGGCTGATCGCCGCGCTCGAGCCGCTCGGCGTCGACTACGAGCTCTTCGCCTGCGACCCCGCCCTCGCCGACACTGCGGCGTTCTGCGCCGCCTACGGGTTCGCGCCGGAGGACTCCGCGAACACGATCCTCGTGATCGGCAAGTCCGACCCGCCGGCCTATGCCGCCTGTGTCGTGCTCGCGCCGAACCGCCTCGACGTCAATCGGGCGGTCCGCGAGCGGTTGGGCACCCGCAAGGCCTCGTTCGCACCCGCCGAATCCACCCGCGAGATCACGGGCATGGAGATCGGCGGGGTCACGGTGTTCGGCCTGCCCGACCATCTGCCCGTCTGGATCGATGCCCGCGTGATGGAGCGCGAGCGGGTCGTCGTTGGCGGCGGGTCGCGGTCGTGGAAGGTCATCCTGGCGCCGGCCGACCTGCTGCGGATCCCGAACACAGCGGTCGTCGAGGGTCTGGCGACCGACCCGCGACCCGCCGATTGATCAGTAGACCTCGACCGAACGGGCAGCGCGAATCCTTCCGGGTCCGTATCGTTGCCGCTCGTGACCGACAACGACCCGAGCGCCGACGCCGGCGCGACTCCCGACCGGGTGCCGACGCCGCCCCCCATCCCCGACCCATCCGCGGACCCGACGCCGCCGCGACCGCCGCGTCCGACCGGCCCGGTGCAGTACAAGGGGGAGGACCTCGAGGCGGAGCGTGGCCCGGGCCTGGGCTGTTTCCGGTTCCAGGTCATCGTCCTGATCGTGCTGATCGTCCTGACGCCGCTCAGCGTCGTCTGGAACTGGCCACCGACGGTCAGCGCGATCCTGTTGTTCGTCGTGATCCTGTTGTTGCTGCTGACCGGCCAGACGATCATCTTCCTGCTGCGCCTCGTCGCCGCGGACCGCCGCGGCCGTCGGCGTCCGCTGGGCAGCGACACGAAGACGGTCGGCGAACTCGAGGATGAGGCGGCGACCGAGGCGCCGGGCGACTCGCAGACGCGTCCTGACGCCGGACCGCCCAGCGGGAACGGCCCCGACGCCTGAGGATTCCGGCGGCCGTCGCCGCGGACCGTGCTGTCAGGGGGTGATGACGAAGCCGCCGGTCGCCAGGATCTCCGCTCCCACGCGGAATTCGAACGCCCAGGCCCCCTGCTCGAGGCCGGGAGGGATGATGTCGCTGACGCAATCGCCGGCCTCGTCGTAGAAGGTGTCGGTGGACTGCTCCGTTCCGTCCGGGAACGTAGCGACCACGGTCACGCGTTCCTGAGCCTGTACGTCGCGGCTGAAGTGGGCGGCCGTATGGATCGTCGCAGACGAGGGAAACGTGGTCGCCGGCTGACGCACGTAGCAGCCGGTGACGTCGCTGGCCTCGAACTCGATCGTTCCCGCAAGCGACGAACTCGCCTGTGAATCCAGGAAGAACACGAACGCGAGCGAGACGACGCTCATCGCCCCCATGACCCCGAGCACCAGGGCGACCACGAGGCAGCAACCTCGCTGCGCGCCCCGACCACCCGCCTTTCCGTCCGGGCTGACCCAGCCGGAAACCGGCCCAGCGGCGATCGGCGTGTCCGGAGAGGCTGGATCGGCGGCGGGCGCGTCCATCGGATCGGTCATGCCGGTCCTCCTTACCCGAGATGACGCCGTGTTGTCACAAGTGTTGCAGGCCGCCGTTTGTCACCACCCTGCGTCCGCGGCCTGGCGCCCCCTTCACGCAGGGCCCGTGCGACAATGGCCGCCCGGAACGAACCAGTTGCCCAACCAGGGAGGCCCGCAGCGCCCGTGCCCGTGCTCGCGACCTACTTCTCCGTCCGCCGCGGCCGCGACCCGTTCTTCAAGTTCTTCATGCGCACGATCTTCCCGCGCCAGGTGAAGGACTACGAGGAGAAGTTCGGGATCAAGTTCATCGGCTGGTACAACGTCGCCCACGGCTGGGACTTCGACAACGTCATCCTCATGGACCTCCCCGACTACGCCACCCTGGACAAGCTGGAGGCCGATGAAGCCACTCGCGCGCTTGGCCATCGGGCCGGCGAATGGATCTTCGAACGCCACCACTCGATGTTCCTGCGCGAGCGCATGGGCACCGACCTCGAATACCATCCCTGACCCGAGGCACGACCGACGATGAGCATGCGACGCGAAGCATTGCCGCCAGGCGACGATGCGAACAGAGGGAGGCCGAACATGGACTCAGGCCGTAACGACCTTCTCGGAGAGATCGCGGCCGATGCCGCCCTCGAACGCTCCGACTTCCTGGTCCAGAGCACCGAGCAGCTCCGACGCTTCCTCGATCGCCACAAGGAGCGCATCGCCGTCATCGGCGGGATGACCCTGATCGACGAAGAGCCCGACTACCTCTCGATCGCGCCCGACCTCTCGTTCCGCAGCCGCAGCCGGTATCTCGACGAGACCTCCGGGGAGTGGGTCAGCGAGACCGAGGTCATCGAGTCCGCGTCGGAGCTCGTGGAGCTCTACAACCCCGCCGACATCTTCGCCGCCTTCGCCGAGGCTGCACGCCAGGCAGCCGGGTTCGCGAGCGAGCCGACGGCCGGCGAGGACCTCATGGAGGCCGCCGGGATCGCCTCCGAGGAGACGATCTCGCTCGGCGAGGACCCGTACGCCGCGGCGGCCGACTCGTGGGCTGCCGGGCAGCCCGAGAGCCTCCCGCTCGACGACGACGAAGCGGCCGCACGACGGCTGTACGACCTCGCTCTCGAGTTCCAGGAACGCAGCCAGCGCAGCGAGTCGCGCCTCCTCGAGGAGTTCGAGGGCGCGGCCGCCGGCGCGGCCGCCCTGGTGGGCGACCTGGTGATCGTCGATGACGACGACGAGCGCCTGATCCTTGCGGCGACCGGCGAGTTCCGGGCCGAGGTCATCCCCGAGGATGCCGACGGTGCCTGGCGCTCCCTGTCCGGTCCGGAGGACCTCGTCGAGTTCTACGACCCGACGGACGTGTTCGGCGACCTGGCCGACGCGCTGGCCGAGGCATTCCCAACGGTCGCCCCGGACTTCGATGCGAGCGCCGTCACGGACGAGGCGGACGACGCCGACGGGACCGAGGATGACGTGACCGAGGTCGCCGACGACCACGAGGCCGAGGATGACGCAGCGGGCGCGGAGGGCCGTCCGACCGCGTGACCATGCGGCTTGGCGCGGCGGAACTCGTGGAGAGCCGCGAGATCCTTCCTGGTCAGTGGCTCCAGGCCTATCACGCGCCCGATCTCGCGACCGGCTCACGGGCCGGCCAGTTCGTGCACATCCGGACCGGGGACTTCTCCGGGATGGTGCTGCGCCGGCCGTTCTCGCTCAACACGACCGATGCCGCCACGGGCATCGTCACGATCCATTTCCGCGTGATCGGGCGCGGCACGGAGTGGTTCACCCAGCTGCGTCCGGGTGACGAGGTGGACCTGCTCGGACCGCTCGGGCGCCCGTTCGAGGTGGATCCACGCAGCCGCCACCTGCTGCTCATCGCCGGTGGCCTCGGCATGGCCGGGGTGCGCATGCTGGCCGATGAGGCGATCCGCGATGGCCGCCAGGTCACCTTGCTGTTCGGGGCGGCGAACGCCCGCGAGGTGTACCCCGCCAGCCTCCTGCCCGACGAGGTCGAATACGTCGTCGCCACCGATGACGGGTCGCTGGGCCACCACGGCTTCGTCACGGAACTCGTCCCGACCTATGAGGGCTGGGCAGACCAGGCCTTCGCCTGCGGGCCGCAACCGATGCTCGCCGCGCTCGCCCGCCAGGCCGAGGGCCGTCGCGAACGACTCGGGGTCGCCAAGCTGGGTCGGAAGCGCGGTGCCGGTCGTCCGGACCCGGTGGGCTCCACGGCCGCTCGCCGGAAGGCGTTCCTGCAGGTGTCGATGGAGCAGAACATGGGCTGTGCCGTCGGGGCGTGCCTCGGCTGCGTCGTGATGGGCGTGAGCGGCACGCCGCAACGCGTGTGTCGCGAAGGCCCGGTCTTCGCCTCGGACGAGCTGGTCTGGGAAGGCGCCTGGTCATGACGGAGCGCTCGACGCTCGACCGCGCGGCGATCTGGGCCGGCCTCCTCGGGTCGCTCGTGATCGCGCTCGGCTCCCTCATCACGGCCATCGGGTACACGGGCAGCAAGGGCGAGTCGTACAGCCCGTTCAGCCACTGGGTCTCGGAGCTGGGCGAGACCGGGGTGTCGGGGCTCGCCCCGGTGTTCAACGTCGGCCTGATGGTCGGTGGCGTCTGCTTCGTCGTGTTCATCGTCGGGCTGGCGGTGACCCGCACGGGCTGGCTGCGATTCGCCTACGGCGCGCTCGGCGTCATCGCCGGCCTGGCCGGCGTCGGGGTCGGCATCTTCCCGATGAACCAGCTCGACCAGCACGCCCTGGTCGCGCTCACGTTCTTCAACCTCGGCTGGATCACGGTCGGGCTCGCGTCGATCGACTTCTTCCTGGCGCGTGACCCCAGGTTCCCGCGCTGGCTGTCGGTGATCGGCGCGCTCACGGTCGCGGCCTTCGTCGGGTTCCTCGTCAGCCTGCAGACCGAAGGGCTCGTGGGCGAGGACGCGCTCGCCCCACCCGAGATCCGCCAGGCCTTCTGGATCGTGCCCACGCTCGAATGGGCGCTCATCGTCGGCATCCTGGCCTGGGTCTTCCTCACCGCGTGGACGTGGCGGCGCGCCACGCGATGAGCACCCGATGAAGGCCAAGCGTCGGGCGATGATCACGAACGGGCCGGCGGCCGCCCCGAAGTCGGCCGGCCGATCCCGGCGATCCAGCGCGGGGCCATCGGGCGGCACGGCCACCACGACGCGTTCGGCGGCCCCGTCCGCCCGTCCGGTCGCGCCGGTCGCGACGCCCACCTCGGTCGACATCGACCTCTCCGTGGACCTGGGGCGCGGCCTGGTCCTGCCCAACCCGATCCTCGTCGCCTCGGGGACGTTCGGCTACGGGACCGAGTACAGCGACGTGGTCGAGGTCGATCGGCTCGGCGCGATCTGCTGCAAGGGCACCACGCTCAAGCCGCGGATCGGCAATCCGACCCCGCGCGTGACGGAGACGCCGGGCGGGATGCTCAACTCGATCGGCCTCCAGAACCCGGGCGTGGACGCGGTCGTCGAGAAGTACGCCGCGACCTGGGCGGGCTGGAAGGTGCCGGTCATCGTGAACGTGGCGGGGGAGTCGGTCGGCGACTATGTCGAAGTCGTCCGGCGTCTCGAGGGCGTGCCGGGGATCGCCGGCATCGAGCTCAACATCTCGTGTCCCAACGTCGGCAAGGGCGGACTCCAGTTCGCCATCGATGCCGGAGCCGCCGCCGAGGTGACGGCCGCCGTCCGGCGCGCGACCGACCTGCCGCTGCTCGTGAAGCTGTCGCCCAACGTCGCCGACGTACGGCCGATCGCGCGAGCCATCGCCGATGCCGGGGCCGACGCCCTGACGGCCATCAACACGCTCTCAGGCATCGCGGTCGCCCCGGGGCGGACCAGGCCGCTGCTCGGCAACATCTACGGTGGCCTGTCGGGCCCGGCGGTCAAGCCCGTCGCGCTGCGCGTGGTCTACGAGGCCGCCCAGGCGGTCAGGATCCCGGTCGTGGCCATCGGTGGCGTGACGGATCTCGCGGACGTGCTGGACTTCCTGGCCGTGGGGGCCATCGCCGTCCAGGTCGGGACCGCGATCTTCGCCGACCCGACCCTGCCGGTGCGCCTCGTGGACGAGCTGGAGGCGGCCTGCCGGCAGGCCGGGGCGACGTCCTATCGCGACTTCATCGGCACCGCCCTCCCCAAGCGTGCCGGGCCGGCGTCGGCCAAGGGCGTCGAGTACCGGCCGTAGCGGACGCGGCTCGCTCCCTCGCGGACCCGACCCGCTAGCATTCGTCAGGTGACGACCATCAAGCCTGCCCTCGACCTCGCGGCTCGCGCCGCCATCGCTGCCCGGACCGAGGCCGTGTTCCGGGCCTCCGGGGCGTTCCGTGAAGGCCATTTCCTGCTCAAGAGCGGCCGCCATGGCGACGCCTACGTGGAGAAGTTCGCCGTCCTGTCCGACCCCGCGGCGACGAGCGAGCTGTGCGGGTACTGGGCGGCCGGTGTCCGCGGCGAGGGACATGACGCCGCCCCGCTCGTGGATCTCGTCGCCGGCCCGACGACCGGCGGGGTCATCCTCGCGTTCGAAACCGCGCGGCAGGTCGGCGTGCGCAGCATCTTCGCCGAGGAGGTCCACGACGCCGACGGCACCCATCGGGCCTTCCGGCGCGGGTTCACGATCACGCCGGGGGAGCGGGTCCTGCTCGTCGACGACATCCTCACGACCGGCGGCTCGCTGCTGGCCATGATCCCGGCGGTGGAGGCCCTCGGCGGTGAGATCGTCGAGTGCGCCGTGATGGTGGATCGCAGCGGCGGGCGGGCCGCGCTGACCTCACCGACCACGGGACGCACGTACCCGCTGCGCGCCCTGTGGCAGCTGGACCTGCCGACCTACGAGGCGGGTCCGGCGACCTGTCCGCGATGCGCGGCCGGCGACCCGGTCGTGGCCCCGGGCAGCACCGGCACCGGGGCAGCGGCGGCCGGCGCCTGACGCATGGACCGCGGCACCCGGACGCTGTTCGCGGTCGCTCTCGTCGTGATCATCGGGATCACGGGCGGCGTGGCGATCCTGCTCGGTGGGACCGGGCCCGGCGCCGGGTCGACCGGTGCGAGCGGCCCCCCCGGCACGACCGAGGTCGTCGGGGTCATCGTCGGCGTGGATTTGGCGGGTCTCGGGACGGTCCGCGGCTTCACCCTCCGCGAGGCGGGCGGCGATCTCATGGATTTCGGCCTGGCCGCCCTCGAGAACGCGGCGCAGTTCCCGCCCGGACACCTCGCGGAACATCAGGCGACGGCGCAGCCGGTCCGGGTCTGGTACCGCGACGACGGTGGTGTGCACCTGGCGATCCGCGTCGACGACGCGAACCCGTAGGCGCTATCCGAGGGCGGCGATGGCCGCTTCGAGTTCCTCGTCGCTGAAGATCAGCATGAACGACGCCGTGACCTTGCCCTCGCTGTCGACCACGAAGACCCACGGTTCGGCGGCCAGTCGCCACTCGTTCGCGGCGGCGACCGGGGTGAGCTGTGCCGGATCGCCGGTCAGGACCGGCTGGAGCTGTCCCTCGACCAGCTTGAGTTCGTACGGCTCCACGTTGATGAACGTGAGGTCCGGGTGGGCGGCGGCGATCGGCTTGATCCGGTCCAGGGTCGGGCCGCACTGGGCCGAGGCACAGAACTTGGGCGTCGCGAACACGAGCACGAACGGCTTCTTCGCCGCCACCGCGTCGGCGACCGAGGTCTCGTAGAACGCCGTCACAGGGTCGGTGTCGGTCGAGATCTTCGTGACATCACCGCCGACGTCCGCCAGCGTCGGCGTGTCGGAAGCGGGTGCCTGGTCGCCGACCGCGATCGTGGACGACTCGGGCTGGACGTCGAACTGCATCCGGATCGTCTCTGGCGCCGCATCGCCGACCTGGGTCTGGAACTCGGCGCCCCATTGCCCGGCCGTCGGGAAGTCGATGTCGGCGACGTAGATCCCGACGGAATCCTCGATCGCCCAGATGAACGTCGCATCCGCCGACGTCACCGGCTTGTCCGGGTCTGCACCCAGGTCGTAGAGCGCCACCTTGACCGACCGGTCGGGCGCCGCGACGGGCACGTTGGAGGCATCGAGGAACGAGAACATGAAGCGGGTCGGACCGCAGGCCAGGGTGCCGGCGGGGTTGATGATCTGCGGGAAGATGGATGGGCTCTGGGCCGCATTCCACGTGCCCATGGCGCTCGACTCGGGCGCCGGTGAGGTCGCGCACGCCGCGGCGCCGGACCCAACTGGCGAGCTCGTCGGGGCGTCGGAGGCGGTGCCGCCCGTGGAACTGCAGGCCGCCGCGACCAGCGTCAGGGCAGCGGCCAACCCGAGGAGGCGTCGTGGGGTCATGGTCGACAGGGTAGCCGAGGTCGCCGACGCGCGCCGCCGCGCTAGAATGCGCGACGAGTCCGCCGCATGCCCCCACCTGTCGCCCCGGCCGGACGCCGCGCAGGAGATCCGTTGACCCGTTTCCAGAAGCTCGCCGCGCTCACCCTGGCGACCACCATCCTGCTGGTGATCGTCGGCGTGATCGTCCGGGCAACGGATTCCGGCCTGGGCTGCCCTGACTGGCCGCTCTGCCACGGTCAGATCATCCCGCCGCTGGACGACCCCAAGGCATGGATCGAGTGGATCCATCGCGACCTGGCGGTCATCATCGGCTTCCAGATCCTGGGCCTCGCCTTCCTCGCCATCCGCGACCATCGCGATCGGCCGTCGCATCCTGTGGCCGTCCCTCGCGGCCGTCGCCCTCGTCGGCTTCCAGGCGTGGCTCGGGCGCGAGACGGTCCGCCTCGGGAACAGCGGGGAGTCGGTCACGGCCCACCTGGCCGCCGCGATGACGCTGGTCGGGCTGCTGGTCTTCCTGCTCGGTCCGGGCCGGCTATCCGGCACGCATCAGCGGCCGTGGCGCGAGCCAGCGATTCACGTTGCTGGCGGCCTTCGGGGCGGCGACGACCTTCGCGCTGCTCCTCTTCGGCTCCCACGTGACGGCGACGGACTCCGCGCTCGTCTTCCCGGACTGGCCCCTCATGGGCGGTACGCCTCATCCCGCCGCTCGACCGATGCGAGCTCGGCCCACGATCCTGCACCGCTGGGTCGCGGCGATCGTCGGGGTGATCGTGGCGGTCGTCGCGGTCGCGGCCGTGCGGACCCAGCGGGCGCATCCGGCTGATCGTGCGGCTGGCCGTCGGGGCCGCGGCGTTGTTCGCCATCCAGATCGTCGTCGGTGGCCTCCAGGTCCTCACCCAGCTGTCCGCCTGGACCCAGACGCTCCACCTGGCCCTGGGCGCGATCATCTGGGCGATGCTCGCCGGGCTCGCCGTCGTGAGCTACTACACGGCGCGGACGCGCAGATCGTGCGACACGCGGAGCCGGGGTCCGGTGGAGCGTCGGCGTCGCCGGGTGCGCCGGGCGCGCCGCGGACGCGGAGCGACTCGGTCCGCGCCTACATCGCGCTGACGAAGCCGCGGATCATCGAGCTCCTGCTCGTCACGACCGTGCCGGCGATGGTCCTCGCGACGCGCTGGGTCCCGGGGCTCGACTGGGGCGATGGGGCTGGCTCGTCTTCTGGACGATGCTCGGCGGCACGCTCGCGGCCGGCAGCGCGAACGCCATCAACTGCTACCTCGACCGCGACATCGACCTGCTCATGACCCGGACGCGGCGCCGACCGCTGCCGGCCCACCAGGTGGAGCCGGAGCGGGCGGTCGTGTTCGGGATCGCCCTCGGCGTCATCTCGTTCGTCGTGATGGCCTGGTTCGTGAACCTGCTGGCGGCGTTCCTCACGCTGCTCGCGATCGCGTTCTACGTCGTCGTCTACACGATGATGCTCAAGCGGACGACGCCCCAGAACATCGTGATCGGCGGGGCGGCCGGTGCGCTGCCGCCGGTCATCGGCTGGGCCGCGGTGACCGGGAGACGTCGGGATCCCGGCGCTCATGCTGTTCGCGCTCGTCTTCTACTGGACCCCGCCGCACTTCTGGGCGCTCTCGCTGCGGATCCGCAAGGACTACGCGGCGGCCGGCGTGCCGATGCTCCCGGTGGTCCGCGGCATCCCCGAGACGACCCGCCAGATCGCGCTCTACACGATCCTCATGGTCGCGATCTCGCTGTTCCTTTGGCCGGTCGCGCGGATGGGCCTGATCTACCTGGGCGCGGCCGTCGGGCTTGGGCGCGATCTTCCTGTGGCAGGCCTACGCGCTGTGGCGCCGCGGGGCTTCCGAGGAGGCGTCCACCCAGGGAGCGATCCGCGCTGTACAAGTACTCGATCAGCTACCTGACGCTGCTGTTCCTCGCGGTCGCGGTCGACGCGCTGGTGATCCCGATCTGAGCCGGCTGACCTCCGCCGACGTTCCGCCGGCCCTCGAGCGCGTCCGATGGTCGGGCCGGCGCGTCGCCGCCGCCGCGCCGCACGCGGCGACCCTCGCGAGTCGAAGATCCCCGAGCGCGACCTGGACCAGCGGCCCGATCCCCGAGCGCGAACACGACCGTGCCGATGCCGACCGTCCCGCCCGAGCAGCCCAGTCCGACCACGAGGCACCGTGATCTCGATGGCCGTCCGCGCCCGCCGGATCGACCAGCCGAACCGATGGTGGACGCCGGTCATGAGGCCGTCGCGCGGCCCGGGACCGAGGTCGGTCGCGAGGTAGATGCCGCTCCCGAGTCGCGATGACGAGGACGCCGCCGAGCATGAGGGCGACGCGGACCGCGAGCACGTCCGCCGACGGGGTCGGCAGGAGCGCGAGCGTGACGTTCGTCGCCGTCCCGATGAGGAGGATGTTGAGCACGGTCCCGATGCCCGGGTCGCTCGCCGAGCGGCCACCACGACGCCAGGATCGGGATGCCGAGCAGGATGCTGACCGTGCCGATCTGCAGCCCCGGCTGCGCGCGCGATGCCCTGGTGGAACGCCTCCCACGGGCCCAGGCCCAGTCGGCTTCGACCATCATCGCGATGCCCGCGCCGAACAGGACGAGGCCGACGAGGAGGGCGGGGATGCGCGGGGCGGCGGCGCGCAGATCGAAGCGCTCGCGCACGGACGAGATCGTCATCGAAGGGGCGGCCACGTCATGGCGGCGCAGGGTTCCACGCCCGGACGATACCCCGGCGGCGGGCGCGCCTGTCACCATGACGCGATGCACATCCAATTCCTCGGCGGCGCGACCACCGTGACCGGGTCGCAGTTCCTGTTGACCACCGAACGGGCGACGCGTCCTCATCGATTGCGGGATGTTCCAGGGCAGCCCGAACGAGTCGATCCGCAACCGGATCCCGTTCGCGTTCGACCCCAAGACGCTCGACGCCGTGCTGCTCACGCATGCCCATCTCGATCATTGCGGCCTGCTGCCGCTGCTGGTCAAGGCCGGCTATCGCGGCCCGATCCATGCGACGGCCGGGCACCACGGAGCTGGCCGGGCTGGTGCTCCTGGACTCGGGCAAGCTGCACGAGCAGTTCGCGAAGCGCGAGGCCCGCTGGGAGGCACGCCACCCGGACGAGGCGGCCGCCGAGGACCGCGAGGAAGAGGACACGTATCAGGCCGCCCTGGCGCTTGCTGAGGCGGGCGACGGAGGCGAGCGGCGCCCGGCTTTGTGGCGCCCATCGAAGCCGGTACGCACGTCGCGACCTCGGTCGAGCCCGCGCCGCCGTGGCCGACCGCGAACGGCAGCTGGCCGCGCGACCCGGAGGCCGAGCTGCGCGCCCAGCCACCCGAGATCGAGGTCGATCTCGACGCCCCGCTGTACACGGTCAAGGACGCGGAGCGAGCCCTGGAGCGGTTCAGCCCGCTCGACTACGACGAGGAGATCGAGGTGGCGCCCGGCGTCTGGGCCACGTTCCTCGACGCCGGGCACATCCTCGGCTCGGCGATCATCCGGCTGCGCGTCCAGGAGGTCGAGGGCGGGGAGGAGCGGATCGTCGTGTGCTCCGGCGACCTGGGTCGACCGGGGACGCCGATCCTGCGTGACCCGACCGTGATGACGGCCGCGGACTACATCCTGGTCGAGTCGCACGTACGGTGGCCGCGAACACGAGCCGCAGGACGAGGCCATCCGGATCCTCGCCGAGACCATCCGCATGGTCGACGAGGCCAAGGGCGTGCTCCTCGTCCCGTCGTTCGCGATCGGGCGGACCCAGGAAGTCGTCTGGGAGCTGGATCGGCTCATCGAGCGTGGCGAGATCCCGCTCCTGCCGCTCTACCTCGACTCGCCGATGGCCTCGAAGGCGTCCGACATCTACCGACGCTACCCGCAGTACTACGACGACGAGACCCGCGAGCTGCTCCAGTCCGGCGACACGCCGCTCGACTACCCGAAGCAGATCGTCACGAACGACGTCAAGGATTCCGCAGGCGATCGAGCGCGCGCCGCGGCCGTACATGATCGTCGCCTCCAACGGGATGCTGACCGGCGGCCGCGTCGTGGGCCATCTGCGCCACCTCATCGACGATCCGAGTGCCGTCATCCTGTTCGTGGGCTATCAGGGCGAGGGCACGCTCGGGTCGCACCTGCAGGCGGGTGCGAAGACAGGTCAAGGTCGACGGCCAGATGCGCCAGGTGCGCTGCCAGATCCGCTCGATCAGCGGCTTCTCTGCCCACGCAGACGAGTCCGAGCTGCTCGATTGGCTCGGCCGGTTCGCCGACGGCAAGCGACCGGGCGACGCCGGCTATCCGCGTCGCGTCTTCCTCGTCCACGGCGACCCCGAGGCCCAGGTCCTGCTGGAGCCGCGGGTCCAGGCCCTGGGTCTTGCCACGCACATCCCGCACTGGCACGAGCGGGTCGAGCTGGACTGAGCGATCAGGGCCCTGCCCGCGGGGCGCCGATCCGGCCGCGGCGGTGCGAAATCGCACCGTTTGGTGCGGCTTTCCTCTTGCAGGTACCAGGACCTCCCGGTACTGTTGGCCATGGCCTGATTCCGGGGGATATTCGGCCTCGATGCTCGGTGGTGGACCCGTCCACTGCCGGGCATCACTCGTTTCGGGGGCGTGCCGGGCGGGCGCTGCGCGGGCCGGGGAGTGCGGGCCGGGGAGTGCGGGCCGGGGCGGCTCCCGCGCCCATGGCGGCGAGCCATCGATCCCTGGGCTTGGGCCGGGTCGACGAGTCGGCTCGGGTCGTTGGGGCACCGTCCGCCCCGTCCGATGGCGGCCAGCCACCGACCAGCCTGCAGGGATCCCTCTCCACGACCCGATCGGCGCCCGACCGGTCGGATCTCACGAGGTCCATGGCTAGGCGCCATGATCGTCGGCGATCGGATGCGATCGGCCCGGGTGTTCGCCGGTAGCGAACGATTCCCGGCTGAAACGCCGGATCCCCGCTCGGCTGGGCTTCCAGCGTGCGGACCCGGCGCCGATCGTTTCTCGGAGCGATCGATCGATCACGAACGAGCCGTCGTTGGGCGGCGCACGGCCGTTGAGCCCGGAAGCGTTCGCTCGGGGCGAACACCGTGCCCGGTACCTTGCTCCCGCACGCACCGTCTCACCCTGTGAACTTGGTGGTGCACCAGGCGCGACACCGGAGGCAATAGAATGCCCATGCGGCACGATCGGGCGCGCGCCCGGCCGGCGGGCGGCGTGCCTGGAGGTGGTTCGATGGTGGACAGCGGGATCCTGACAGCGGCCGAATTGGCCTCGGTGCGTCGCGAGTATCGCGGCGCAAGCCTGCTGCCGGCGCGGACGTATCACGACCCGGCCATCTTCGACTGGGAGCGAGCCGAGATCCTCCGACGCGACTGGGTCATGGTCGCGCGCGAGGAGGATGTCCCCGAGCCCGGCACCTACATGCTCGTCGAGCTCGACGGTGACCCGCTCATCGTCGTGCGCGGTCGCGACAGCATCCTGCGTGCCTTCCACAACGTCTGTCGACACCGCGGTACGGCCGTCGCCGAGGACCCGTGTGGCAAGGTCGTGCGCCTCCAGTGCCCCTACCACGCCTGGATCTACGACCTCGATGGCCGGCCTCATCCGGGCCAAGCACACCGAGGATCTCGACGACTTCAGCTTCGAGGACTACAGCCTCGCGACGGTCAAGCTCGAGACCTGGCAGGGCTTCATCTTCCTGAACCTCGACCCCGACGCCGCGCCCCTCGCCGACCAGCTCGGCGACTTCGTCGACCACTGGAGCCGATTCGACTTCAGCACACTCCGCTCGGCCAAGCGGGTGGAATACGACGTCAGGTCGAACTGGAAGTTCATCGCCGAGAACTACAGCGAGTGCTACCACTGCCCAGGTGTCCACCCGCAACTCAACAAGCTGACGCCCTACGACCTGGGTGGCGACTTCGATCCCGACGGCGCGTGGCAGGGCGGCTGGATGGAACTGGTCGACTCGGCCGAGACGATGGCACTCGATGGCGGGCACGGCTCCCGTGATGGCCGGCCGTCCATGCACGGGATCACGCCCGAAGACGAGCGCCGGATCTACTACTACATCCTCTGGCCGATGGGCTTCCTGTCGATCCACCCCGACTACCTGCTCGTCCATCGACTGGTCCCGCAGGGTCCCGATCGCACGACGGTCATCTGCGACTGGCTGTTCGAAGGGGACACGGTCGCGGCGCCCGGCTTCGATCCGTCCGATGCCGTCGCGTTCTGGGATCTCACCAACTCCCAGGACTGGCACGTCTGCGAGCTCCAGCAGCGCGGCACGAAGTCGTCGTCGTGGGTGGCCGGCCGGTACTCCAACCAGGAGGCCTCCGTCCACGCGTTCGACCAGATGCTGGCCGACCGATACGTCGGCGAATCGAGCTGGACGAAGCGCATCGTCCGCGAGCACTACGACCAGCCGGTGCCCAAGACGAACCGCGGTATCACGACCGACAAGGACGGCGACGCCGTCGAGCCGACCAATGCGCGGCTCGCGGCCCGCGCCCGAGCTGGATCGGGGACCAGCACCTGACCACGGAGCCCGACTTCGGTCCGTGGCGGACCGTCCCCGCCGCGGAGGTCGCAGCCGGTCTCCTGACCGCCATCCCGGCCGAGCCGCGGCGCGTGACCATCATCGCCGTGGACGGCCGCAGTGCCGCCGGCAAGTCGACCGCGGCCGAACGATTGCGCTCGGTCATCCCTGACGCCGCCATCGTCCAGACCGATGACGTGGCCTGGTGGCACAGCTTCTTCGGGTGGGCCGAACTCATGCGCCAGGGCATCCTGGAACCCGTCCGGCGCGGCGAGCTGCCGATCCGCTATCGGCCGCCGGCGTGGGACGAGCGGTCGCGCGAGGGCGCCATCGAGGTCCCGGCAACGTGCCGGGTCCTGATCGTCGAGGGCGTCGGGGCAGGTCGAACCGAGTTGCGTGACCTGCTGGATGCCATCGTCTGGGTCCAGTCGGATATCGCCGAGTCGCGCCGACGCGGCCTCATCCGCGATGGTGGCGATGCGGCCGCGGAGGCCTTCTGGGACGAGTGGGACGCCGAAGAGGTCCCGTTCCTGGACGAGCAGGCGCCGTGGGAGCGCGCCGACCTCATCCTGTGCGGAACGTGCGGGACCGGCACGGACGAGGGATCGAACCCCGTCCCCGACCTCGTCGTCAGCGACGGTCCGCGCGTCGGCACGTAACCAGCGTCAGTCCGCGAGGCGCAGCTCCGCCCGGACCGTGGGGGCGCCGAACTCCTCGGTGATCGTGAACCCGGCGGCCTTGGCCGTCCGGCGCATACCGGCGTTCGTGGGCAGCATCTCGGCCCAGATCCGCTCGACGCCCTCGTCGCGCGCGACCGCCACGAGCCGCCGCAGCAGCTCCGTGCCGAGCCCCTGGCCCTGCCAGGGGTCGCTGACGAGGACCGCGAACTCGGCGGTCGGGCCCGCGTGGCCCTTGCGACAGCCGGCCGACGCCGACGATCTCGGCGCCGTGCCGTCGGCCGTCAGCGTGCTCGGCGACGAGCGCCATCTCGCGGTCGTAGTCGATGAAGCAGATCCGGGTCAGCCGCTCGTGGGCGGTCCGCTCGGCGAGGCCGAGCATGCTGGAAGTAGCGCTGAGTAGACCGTCTCCGTCGGAGAGCGTCGCGTGGAACTCGCACCACCAGCGGCTCGTCCTCGGGCCGGATCGGCCGGATGCAGGACCTCGGTGCCGTCCGTGGCCGTCCATGGCGCCACGTACTTGCGCGGGTAGGGGCGGATGGCCAGCCGCGGCAGGTCGCTCGCGCGGACGTCGGGGTCGTGGAGGACGACGCGGGCGTCGAGGGCGATGAGCCGCTCGGGCGAGGCGAGCAGCGGGTTGATGTCGATCTCCTTGATCCAGCGCTGCTCGACGACGAGCTGGCTGAAGCGGACGAGCAGCTGCTCCAGCGCGGCGAGGTCGACCGGCTGCGCGGCCGCGGACGCCGCTCGAGCGCCGTGGTAGATCTTCGTCTGCTCCATCATCCGCCGGGCCAGCGTCGTGTTCAGCGGCGGCAGGCCGAGCGCGCGGTCCTTGAACACCTCGACGAGCTGGCCGCCCATGCCGAACAGCAGCACCGGGCCGAACTGCGGGTCGATCGACGCTGCCGAGGATCAGCTCGTAGCCGTCGCAGCTTGATCATCGGCTGGACGGTGACGCCCTCGAAGTGCTCGGCGCCGCGGCGTCGCGGTCACCGAGGTCTCGATCGACGCCGAAGGCGTCGCGCACCGCGTCGGCGTCCTCGAGGTTCAGCTGCACGCCGCCGACGTCGGTCTTGTGGGTGATCGTCTGGCGAGTGGAGCTTGACGACGACCGGGTAGCCGATCCGTCCGCCGCGGCGACCGCCTCGTCCGCGTCGGCGGCGATGCGCGTCTCGGTGATCGGGATGCCGTAGGCGGCCAGGAGCTGCTTCGACTCGACCTCGGTCAGGAGCGTCCGGCCCTCGCGCGCGGGCCGCGTCGATGATCGCTCGGTCGCGCGCGCGCGGTCGACGGCCGTCGTCGCCGTCGTCGGGCAGGATCGGGCGTCTCGTACAGCGCCTGCAGGTTGTCGGCGAAGCGCCACATGTAGTTGAAGATCTTGGCCGCCGTGTCGGGGTAGGCGGAAGGTCGGGATGCCGGCCTCGACGCAGGATCGCCGCGCCCGCCGCGACGTCGTCGCCGCCCATCCAGCGCGCGAGCACCGGCTTGCCGTCGATGCTTGGCGAAGCGGCGTCAGCTGCTCGGCGGTGCGCGGTCGGGTCGGTCATGGCCTGCGGGCGTCAGGATCACCAGCAGGCCGTCGCGCGTGCGGGTCGCGCGGCGGCGATCTCGAGCGCCTTGGCGTACCGCTCGGGCGGCGGCGTCGCCGAGGATGTCGATCGGGTTGTTGTGGCTCCAGGCCGGCGGCAGGACCGCGTTGAGCGCGTCCATCGTCGCGCGCGGAGAGCTCGGCGAGCTCGCCGCCGCCGGCGATCAGGGCATCGGTCGCGAGCACGCCCGGGCCGCCGGCGTTGGTCACGATGGTCAGGCGCGGGCCGCGCGGCCGGGGCTGCTTGGCGAGCACCTCGGCCATGTAGAACAGGTCGGCGATGCTGTTCGACGCGCAGCACGCCGACCGCGCCGGAAGGCGGCGTCGAGCACCTCGTCGCGAGCCGGTCAGCGAGCCGGTGTGCGAGGCGGCCGCCTTGGCCGCCTGCGTCGGTGCGGCCGGGCTTGATCACGATGATCGGCTTGGTCAGGGCGACCTCGCGGGCGGCCGACAGGAAGGCGCGGGCGTCGCCGATCGTCTCCATGTAGATGACGATGCTCTTGGTGCTGCGGGTCGTCGCCGAGGTAGTCGATCAGGTCGCCCCAGCCGACGTCGAGCATCGAGCCGAGCGAGACGAACGGCGCTGAAGCCGACGTTCTCGCTGCAGCGCTCCAGTCGAGGATCGCCGTCAGCAGGGCGCCGCTCTGGCTGATGAAGCCGACCGTGCCCGGGCCGCGCCATCGCCGGCGGCGAAGGTCGCGTTCAGGCCGGACGAGCGGGCTCATCACGCCCAGGCAGTTCGGGCCGATGACCCGCATGCCGGCCGCGCGCGCGCCTCCGCCAGGACCTGCCGCTCCAGCTCCGCGCCCTCCGGCCCGATCTCCTTGAAGCCCGCCGAGATGATGATCACGCCCCGGACGCCCGGCTCGGCGCACTCGTCGATGAGGCCGGGACGCGACGGCGCCGGCGTGACGATCACCGCCAGGTCGACCGGGTCGGGGACGCGCCGATCAGGTCGGGTAGGCCTTGATCGCCGAGCACGCTGGAGCGCTTCGGGTTGACCGGGAAGACCGTGCCGCCGAACGGGCTGCTGATCAGGTTCCAGAGCGACGGTCCGGCCGACGCTGCCCGCCTTCTCGGTGGCGCCGATGACGGCGACCGAGCGCGGCCGGAAGAAGGCGTCGAGCGGGTTGCCGGGCGGCGCCGCAGGACGTCGGAGGCGTTGTCCGGGGCGCGGTTCGGCGAGGTCGGCGAGGTCGGCGCGGACGACGTCGGGTCGTCGCGGGGGGCGGTCGTGGTCACGGGAGGTCCTTCGCATGCGTGGGCGTCATCCCGAGGGTACGCCCGCGGTCGGCGTGGCGCGTGGGCCGGATGGCTCATAGCGAGGCGGTCCATGCGGCCGAGGCGGTCCATGCCGCCGAGGCCGCCGAGTCAAGCGCCGCGGGCCCTGCCGACGGGCCGTTGCGCCCCTCGATTCCGGTGCAACCGTTATCTCCGGGGGTACGCGGGCCACAAGCCGGGTCTGACCTGTCGGGAGCGGGCGATCCGGCCGCGATCCGCGCTCAGGTCGTGCTCCGCGGGGCCAGGGCTGACGACCGAGCTCGTGCTTCCGGGTCCGGTACCCCCGATCCGTACGGTGGGAGCGGGATCGACGACCAGAACGGCGTCGCGGCGACGACCGCAGCGGCCGGCCGCGCCCATGACCGTCCCGCTCAGGCCGTCGCCCCCTCCTTGTCCTCCCGGAGAGCCCCGAATCGCCAGGCCACGAGGACCGCGACCGCCGTCACGGCCACGATGATCGTCGAGATCGCGTTGATCTCCGGCGTGACCCCGAACTTCACCTTGCCGTAGATGTACAGCGGCAACGTGGACGAACCGACCCCTGCGTTGAAGGTCGTTACCACGTAGTCGTCGAAGGACAGCGCGAAGGCAAGGAGCGCCCCCGACAGGATCGCGGGGAAGATGAGCGGTAGCGTCACGTAGCGGAAGGCCCCGAGCGCGGACGCTCCCAGGTCGCGGGCGGCCTCCTCCAGCTGGGCGTTCATGCCCGCCGCGCGGGCCCGGACCACGATCGCCACGTAGCTGATGCAGAACGTGGCCTGCGCGAAGACGAGCTGGGTGAACGACCCGTGCGCGCCGAACGCGGCGAAGAAGAAGATCAGCAGGCTCAGACCCATGATGATCTCGGGGGTGACCATCGGCAGGAGGAGCAGGGTCTCCGTGGCCGCGCGCCCACGGAATCGGACACGCGCGAGCGCCAGGCCGAGCAACGTGCCGACGATCGTCGACACGATGACGACCACGAACGCGAGACGCAGCGTGACCGACAGCGCGTCCATCAGCTGCCGGTCGGCCAGGAGCGTCGGGTACCAATCGAGCGTGAATCCGCGCCAGTTGAAGTTCCGCTTCGAGTCGTTGAACGAGAAGATGATGAGCACGATGATCGGGATGAACAGGAAGGCGTAGACGACCATCGCGTAGGCCGTCAGGAGCCGGTTGCGCGGCCTCATGCGCCGGCCACTTCACGCCGGAGCGGGCCCAGCGCCACCAGGGTCCCGCCAAGCGTCACGAGCATCAGGACGAACCCGAGGGCGGCCCCATACGGCCAGTCGCGGCCCTCCAGGAAGATCTCCTGGATGACCTTCGCGATCGTCGTGGTCTCGGCCCCACCCAGGAGGTCGGGCGTCACGAAGTCGCCCATCGCCGGGATGAACGTGAGGATCGCGGCGGCCACGATGCCGGGCATCGTCAGCGGCAGCGTGACGTGGAGGAACGCGGTGCGTCCGGAGGCATAGAGGTCCCGGGCGGCCGCAACGAGCGACCCGTCCAGCCGGTCGATGGATACGAACAGCGGCAGGATGGCGAACGGCAGGAACCCGTAGGTCATGCCCAGGATCACGGACAGGTCCGTGTTGAGCAGGATGAGCGGTTCGCTCGTCAGCCCGACCCCCTGGAGGACCGAGTTCACGACCCCGTTGTCGCGCAGCATGATCATCCAGGCATAGGTCCGGATGATGTAGCTCGTCCAGAACGGGAGCATCACGATGACGACGAGGAGCGCCTTGTGTCGCCCGCCGTAGCGGCTGATCCAATACGCCACGGGATAGCCGATGGCCAACGAGAGCACCGTGACGATGAGTGAGTAACGGACCGAGTTGAGGAACGTCGGCAGGAAGGTCCCGTCGAGCGTCCGCGCGTAGTTGTCCAGGGTGGGCGATGTCAGGACGATCCGATCCAGCTCATCGGTGCTGCCGAGGCTGATGGCGAACATCATCAGCAACGGCACCAGGAACAGGATCAGGAGCCAGACGACCCCGGGCAGAACGAGGACGGCCGAGGCCAGGCGCGACCCGATCTGGCGCGGTGGCACGGTCGCGACGACCGCCCGGGCGGGCGGAGGGGTCGGTGCGCTGTCGGCTGCCTCAACCGCCACGAAGCGTACGCCACCGCTCGAGGTACTCATCGCGGACGGTCGGACCAAGGTCCAGCAGCTCCTCGAGCTTGTCGACGATGCTCTGATCGGGGTTCACGGTCGGATCGGCCAGGATGTTCGGGTCGATGAACGCCTTGGCGGCCGCGTTGGGACCCATGTAGTAGATGAAGTTCGTGTTCTCGGCGCTGATCTGGGCGTCGAGCATGTGGTTGAGGAACAGGTGCGCGGCGATCGGGTGCTTCGCACCGGAGAAGATCGCCATCGTGTCCGACCCGCGGACGCCGCCCTCCTCGGGGATGTAGTAGACCATGTTCTCGTTCTCTTCCTGGATCTTGTAGATGTCGGCACCCCAGATGTGCCCGATCCAGTTGTCGCCGCTCGACATCGTGCTCGTCGTATCGGTGCTGTAGACACGGACGAGCGGCTTCTGCTGCTCGAGCAGCGCGAGCGCCTGGTCCATCTCGGCGGTGTTCGTCGTGTTCGCCGAGAACCCGAGCTGGATGAGTGCCAGGCCGAAGACCTCCTGCCAGTCATCGAGCATCGCGATGTGCTTCTTGAAGCGCTCGTCCCAGAGCGCCTTGCTGCTCGTGAGGGTGTCGGTGATGCGCTTGGAGTCGTACCCGATGCCGGTGGTCCACCACATGTACGGGATCGAGAACTCGTTGTTCGGGTCATAGCCCGGGTTCGCCCACTCCGCCCCCAGGTTCGCGATGTTCGGGAGCAGCGACTTGTCGAGCGGGAGGAGGGCCCCCTTCTTGCGGAAGGCCGGGATGTCGACCGAGATCGGGAACGAGACGTCATAGCCGCCGCCGTCGTCACCCAGCTTGGCGTACGCCTCGTCCGTGTTCGAGAAGAAGTCGTACGTGACCTTGATGCCGTACTTGTCCTCGAACTCGGGGATGACGTTCTCGCCGATGTACTCCGTCCAGTTGTAGACGAAGAGCTCGCCTTCGGGTGTCGGGACGGGGGTCGGCTCGGGCGAGGCGGTCGCCGCGGCAACCGACGCCGCGGCCGACGCGGGTGCGGACGGGGCGACCGACGCGGCGCCCGCGCTCGGCGATCCCTGGCCGGAGATGCTGCCGGTCGTGCAGGCAGCGATGACCGGCGCGAGCGCGACGACCGGCCCGTACCTGGCGATGGCCTCGAGCAGCTCCCGGCGCGACACGCGGCGCTCGAGCATGAATTGGGTCAGCTC
The DNA here is from genome assembly GCA_963724635.1 of uncultured Chloroflexia bacterium. Lineage (GTDB taxonomy): Bacteria > Chloroflexota > Limnocylindria > Limnocylindrales > CSP1-4 > SPCO01. The sequence goes on along the minus strand of CAVRVI010000006.1, from coordinate 220,135 downwards.
CTTCTCCAGGTCGATGCTCGACCCGTCGTAGAGATGGCTCATGGTTCGGACTCCTCCACGGGCATCGGGGTCCCTCCGAGGACGAGGGCGTCCTCCGCGGGCCAGGTGATCGCGACCTCGCTGCCAGCCGGCAGTCGGATCCCGGATTTCGGGGTGAGGACGGTGACCTTGAGGCCACCGGCGGTGACGACTTGATACGTGACGTGGTTCCCCAGATACGCAGCCTGGTCCACGCGGGCGCGGATGGCGCCTTCGGCGTCGGCCGGGATGAGCGCCACGGCCTCGGGGCGGATGCTCAGCTCGACCTGGGTGCCGACGGCGAGGCCATCGACCGCGCAGGGCGCGATCTCACCCGAGCTCAGGCGGACCGCGCCGCTCCCCTCGACCGCGCCACGCAGCAGGTTCGTGGTCCCGATGAAGTCGGCCACGAAGCGCGTCGTCGGCCGGTCGTAGAGCTCCTCCGGCGTACCGAGTTGCTCGACCTGGCCGGCATGCATGACGGCGATCCGGTCGCTCATCGTGAGCGCCTCCTCCTGGTCGTGGGTCACGTAGACGAACGTGATCCCCACCTCGACCTGGATACGCTTGAGCTCCAGCTGCAGGTTCTTGCGCAGCTTGAGGTCGAGCGCGCCGAGTGGCTCGTCGAGCAGGAGGACGTTGGGTCGATTCACGAGCGCGCGGGCGAGCGCGATGCGCTGCTGCTGCCCGCCCGAGAGCTGACTCGGCTTGCGCTTCTCGTAGCCCTGGAGGTGGACGAGCTCCAGGACCTCGCCGACCCGCCGCGTGATCTCGCCCTTGTCGACCTTCTTGCGCCTGAGGCCGAAGGCGATGTTGTCCCCGACGTCGAGGTGGGGGAACAGGGCGTAGTGCTGGAACACCATGTTGACCGGACGCTTGTCCGGCGGCTGCATCGTCACGTCCACGTCGCGCAGCAGGATCCGGCCGCCCGTCGGGAGTTCGAAGCCGCCGATCATCCGCAGGGTCGTGGTCTTGCCGCAGCCCGAGGGTCCCAGCAGGGAGAAGAACTCTCCGGCTCCGACATCGAGGGAGACGCCATCGACCGCCCGGACACCGCCGAAGCGCTTTTCCAGGTCGATCAGGCGGATCTCGGGCGGTGCCGCGTCACGGGAGTCCGTCATTGGGCCCGGAGCCTACGTTCGGGGCGTGGGACACGGTGCACGCCGTCCCATCGTCCGCAACGGTCAGGAGGGGGCGGCAAGGGCTCGGAGGGTGCGCTCCTCTGCCACACTGGAGCCCTACGTCCGGAGGCACCATCCATGAGCAAGCTCCTGATCGCGTTCGTCCATCACGACGATGCCGAGCCGCTCGCCGACGCGATGCGGGTCGCGGGGCATCGATTCACCCAGCTTCCGTCGGTCGGCGGGTTCCTGGGCACGGACAACGCGACCTTCGTGTTCGGGGTGGAGGATACCGCCGAACCCGAAATCATCGAGATCTTCGAGGATGTGTGCCACGCGAGGGACGTGGAGATCCCGCTGGTGCTGACCGAGCGCCTGGCCGATTGGCAGGCCCGGACGGTGTCCGTCGGGTCGGCCACGATCCTCGTCGCGGAGCTGGATCGGATCATCCGGATCTAGGTCCAGGCGTTGGCCGGCGCCTCTCGGTGTCTCCGCGCTGTCGGCGCACCTGGCGACCCGAGCGCCCCCGGCGCCCTGGAACATCACGCGTGCCGACCTGGCCCCGGAGGCCCGGCAACCGCCGATCGAGGCCGTCTCCGTTGCTTGATGGAACGCCCGACGTGCCGATCCAGGGCTGAACGGGCCGATCTGGGACGTTCGTCCCGAGGTTGGAACACGTCATGTGCCACCGACCACGCCCAGACTGCGATTCCGGAACCTGTCGCGTGCCAAGGGGCAGGAAGCGGTCTGTCCATCAGCCCCTGGGTTCGCCCGAGAGACTCCCGCCTAGCGTGTCCGCTTCGCGATCCGGGCCAGCGCGCCGGACCAATCCGGGTCGAATGCCTTCCCCGGTTCGTCGAGGTCGATCGACAGCGGCGCGTGGTCCGACGGGACCGGCGGTCCCTTGCGTGCCTGGCGGTCGATCTCGGCATCCACGAGCCGCGCAGCGACCTCCGCGCCGACCAGCAGCAGGTCGATGCGCATCCCGAAGTTCTTGTGGAACATGCCCGCCCGGTAGTCCCACCACGTATAGCGACCGGTCTCGTCATGGCGGGCCCGGTACGCGTCGATCAGCCCACGCTCGCGCAGGGAGGCCACGGCTGCCCGCTCCGCCTCGGACACGTGGGTGCCGCCGTGGACCGCGAGGGCGTCCCACACATCGGCATCGGTCGGGGCGACGTTGTAGTCACCCCCGACGATCAATGACCCGCCGCGACCCGCAGCGACCTCCTCGTCCAGCCAGCGACCCAGCCGCTCGAACCAGGCGAGCTTGCCCGCGTAGAACGGCGATCCGACGACCCGGCCGTTGGGCGCGTAGACGCTCACGATCCGGAGCCCGTCCACGGTGGCCGCCACCATCCGGGCCTCGTCGAACGGGTCGAAGTCGTCCTCGCTGCCGTCGGTCCCGCCCGGACCGGAATCGCGCACCGGCCCGTCGCCGAAGTTGGTGACGACGTCGTCGATCGCGAGTCCCTGGCGGGCGGCGATCGCGACCCCGTTCCAGCGCCCCTCGCCGTGGTGGACCAACTGATAGCCGGCCATGGCGAAGGCCATCACGGGCGCATCCGCATCCCCGAGCTTGGTCTCCTGGATGAGCAGGATGTCGGGTGCGGCGCGCTCCAGCCAGTTCTCGACCGCCTCCTGGCGAGCCTTGAGCGAGTTGACGTTCCAGGTCGCGATGCGCATGTCCGTGAGGGTACCCCGTCGCGCTATCGGCGACCGACTACGATGCGGCCATGCGCATCCCCGATGCCGCCGATCCCAGCGTCCTCATCGAGCAGATCCGGGGGGCCGTCATCGGTGACGACGAGGCCGTCGCCGGGCCGTTCGGGATCCGGCGGGTCACGTACGCCGACTACACGGCCTCTGGCCGTGCCCTGTCCTTCATCGAGGACTACCTGCGCGACGCAGTCCTGCCGCTGTACGCGAACACGCACACGGAATTGTCCGGCACCGGGCTCCAGACGAGCCGATTCCGCGAGGAGGCCCGCCGCATCATCCGTGATTTGGTTCGCGCCACCGATGACCACGCGGTGATCTTCTGCGGCTCGGGCATGACCGGGGCCATCAACAAGCTCGTCGACATCCTGGGCCTGCGCATCCCGAGCGAGCTCGAGGACCGCTACGGGCTGCGTGCCCACATCCCGCCCGACCAGCGACCGGTCGTGTTCATCGGCCCCTACGAGCACCACAGCAATGAGCTGCCGTGGCGGGAATTGATCGCCGACGTCGTGACCATCGGCGAGGATGCCGACGGCCGGATCGACCTCGCCCGTCTGGAGCGGGCGCTCCAGGACCATGCCGATCGACCGCTCAAGATCGGGTCCTTCTCCGCGGCATCGAACGTGACCGGGATCCTGTCCGATACCCGCGCCATCTCCGTCCTGCTGCACCAGCACGGGGCGCGCTCGTTCTGGGACTTCGCCGCCGCGGGCCCATATGTCGAGATCGAGATGTCGCCCCACCGGCCGGGGCCGGACGCCGAGCTGGACTACAAGGACGCCATCGTCCTGAGCCCGCACAAGTTCATCGGGGGGACGGGCACGCCGGGTGTCCTCGTGGGTCGCCGCGAGCTGTTCCGCAACCGGGTCCCCGCGGCGCCGGGCGGTGGCACGGTCGCCTACGTCAACCCGCTCGAGCACGTCTATCTCGCCGATCCCGAGCACCGCGAGGAGGGCGGCACGCCGGCCATCGTCGAATTGATCCGGGCGGGGCTCGCCTTCCAGCTCAAGGAGACGGTCGGCGTGGAGGCGATCCGCGCGCGCGAGGAGGCCTACATCGACCGCGCGATCGCGGCCTGGTCGGCCGAGCCCGCGATCGGCATCCTCGGCAATCCGGCCCTGCCGCGACTGTCCATCGTGTCGTTCACGATCCGCCATGACGGGCGCTACCTCCACCACAACCTCGTGGTGGCCCTGCTCAACGACCTCTTCGGGATCCAGTCGCGCGGCGGGTGTTCGTGTGCCGGTCCGTACGGCCATCGCCTCCTCGGCATCGACATCGAGACATCGCACGCGTTCGAGCGCGAGATCGCCCGCGGCTGCGAGGGCATCAAGCCCGGCTGGATCCGGGTCAACTTCAACTACTTCATCAGCGAAGCGGTGTTCGACTTCCTGGTGCGGGCCGTCGCGCTCATCGCGCGCGACGGGTGGCGGCTCACGCCGTGGTACCGGTTCGTGCCGGCGACCGGCCTGTGGCGGCACTCGGTCGGGGCGCCGGAGCCGCCACTCTCACTGCACGACATCCGCTACGGCCCCGACGGGCTGACCTATCCGTCGCACCGCCACCACGAACCGGAATCACGCCTGGCGGCCTACCTCGACGAAGCGGAGCGGATCCTCGCCGATCCGGTCGCGGTGCTGGGTCCGCCACCGGCCGCGGAATCGCTCGTCGTGGACGCCGACTTCGAGGACCTGCGCTGGTTCTGGCTGCCCGAGGAGATCGAGGTCTAGCGGCCGACCGCTAGTAGCGGCGGCCCCGCTGGCGCTCCAGGTCGAACGTCGCGGTGTCCGCCACGGCCATCACGGCCATGGTGCCCGCCTGGACCGGGTCGCTCACCACGAGGTCCACGTGATCCGTGATGGAGCCCACCATGTTGAGCGCGATGATCGGGATGCCGACCGCGCGCAGCTCGTCGGCGGCCACGCTGATGTCGCCGCCCATGATCGAACCGGCGAGCACGAGCAGTCGGGCGCGTGGGAGGTCCGCGACGGCGCGGACGGCGGCCGCGATGTTGGGCTCGCCGACGAGTGGGATCGTGTCGACCGAGATCCGTTCGCCCCGCAGGTTGTGGCGATCCGCCTCGCTCACCGCGCCGAGCGCGACCTGGGCGACCTGGGCGCCACCCCCGACCACGATGATGCGTTTGCCGAAGATGCTGCCCAGGGCACGGGTGCGGTGGACCTTGCGGACGGCCTCGATCCCCTCGAACGCCGCCGACCAGCGCGTCCTCGGTGACGCCTTCGACCTCGAGCTCGATCTCGACCAGCGGCGGGTCGCCCTCGATCGGGCGGACCGTGGCGAGCGTCCGGATGCGCCCGCCGATCGCGCCGGTCGCGGTCGTGATGGCCGAGATGGCATCGGCGGAATCGACGACATCGAAGCGGATGGCGACCGCTTCGGTCGGTCCGTCGTCGGGGCATCGGTCGGGGAGGGGAGCCGCGGGCCGCTAGAGCGAGCCGCGACCGGCCGCGCCGGGTCGCAGGTCGCCGACGGTCATCGCTTCGGCATCCATGCCACCGGTCGGGTCGTGCTCCTCGAAGGCGAGCCCGAGGGAGCTGAACGCGTCGCGAGTGGCGGCCGCGTCGGAGGTCGTGAGCATCAGGGCGCCGTCGGTGTCCTCGGCGACGCCGACGATCCCGGTGATGTTCACGTTGCGTTCGGCCAGCGCCGTGGCGACGCGCGCCAGCGACCCGGGCGCATCGTCGAGTTGGACCGTGAACCAGACCGTCACGCGTGTTCCTCCATCGTGTGCGTCGATGGTACCCGGTCGTCGCGCTACGCTACGACCCGTGGCCGTCCTGCTTCCTCGCCGCGTCTATCTCGCGATCGGCGAGGTGCTCACCCACCCGCGGTTCCATCCGATCCACCGGCGCCTGTATCGCTGGAGTGGCGGTCGCGGGCCGTTGGGCCGGGCGTTGGGGATGGACATGATCCTCGTCACCTCGACCGGTCGGAGGAGCGGCGAAGCGCGCACGATCCCGCTGGGCGCGGTGCGCGACGGGACGTCGTGGATCCTCATCGCCTCGAATGCCGGCAAGGAGCGGATGCCGGCCTGGGTCCATAACCTGCGAGCGGACGGCAACGCGCGCGTGGAGCATCGGGGGGTCGCCGCGCCGTTCGTGGCCCACGAGGCGCTCGGGGACGAGTGGACCCGGCTGTGGGCGACCGTCACGGCCGCCTACCCGGGCTACGACGTCTACCGCGCCCGGACGGACCGGACCATCCCGTTGTTCGTGCTCGTGCCCGCGACCCTCGCGACCCCGGGCTGACGACATGCCCGCTCCGCTCGGCAAGGTCCCGACCAAGCGCATGCCGGACATCCAGGTGTTCGGCCTCGACGATTCTGTCGCCCACGCGCGCGGCCCAGCGGTTCTTCCGCGAGCGACGGATCGTCGTGAGCTACGTGGACCTGCGCAAGCGCAAGCTCGCTCCCGCCGAGCTGCGGCGGTTCGTGGAGCGGCTCGGGGCGCGGGCCCTGCTCGACGAGACCTCCAAGCCGTATCGCGATGGCGGCCTGGGCTACCTGAGCATGACCGATGGCGAGATCGTGGAGCGCCTGCTGGCCGACCAGCGGCTGCTCCGCCTGCCCCTGGTTCGCCACGGGAACGACGTCACCGCCGGTCGCGACGAGGCGACCTGGGCGGCCTGGCTCAAGCCGGCGGCGGGCTCCGCCGGGCGCTGACCAGGATCACGACACCCACGACGAGCAGCCCCACCCCGATCGCGGCCCAGCGCAGGTCGCCGTCCATGAACCCCGAGCCGCGCAGCAGTCCGCGTGCCCTGCGCGACCCACACGAGCCCCACCGCCACCAGGGCCAGGGCCAGGATCAGCCGTCCGCGCATGCGCACCTCACGAGTGGCATGCTAGCCCGCATGGCCGACGACGACATCGCGAAGGGGACCCGCCGCGCCGGGCGCATGCGGGTGACCCCGACCGGCGCGGACCGGATGCAGCGCGACGGGACCACGACCGAGGACGAGAAGCTCCTCATCCGCCGGCCGTCGCCGGCCTTCCTCGACACGGACCCGTGGCGCGCCCTGCGCATCCTGTCCGAATTCGTCGACGGCTTCGACGCGATGGCGGCGGTCGGGCGCGGCCGTGACGGTCTTCGGGTCGGCCCGGACGCCGCCGGGACTCGCCGCACTACGAGCTCGCCCGGAGCATCGGACGCAAGCTCGCGGAGGCCGGGTACGCGGTGATCACCGGCGGGGGCCCCGGGACGATGGAGGCGGCCAACCGCGGGTGTCGCGAAGGCGGCGGGCTATCGGTCGGCTGCAACATCGAGCTGCCGCACGAGCAGATCCCTCAACGCCGTACGTCGACCTGGGCGTCGAGTTCCGCTACTTCTTCGCCCGCAAGGTCATGTTCGTGAAGTACGCGGACGGCTTCGTGATCCTGCCCGGCGGCTTCGGGACCATGGACGAGCTGTTCGAGGCCCTGACCCTGATCCAGACCGGCAAGGTGCGCCACTTCCCGGTCGTGCTGGTGGGCATCGCCGTACTGGTCCGGGCTGCTCGACTGGATCCGGACGACGCTGGTCCCCGACGGGACGGTCTCGGCGACCGACCTCGACATGCTCCAGGTCACCGACGACCCCGATGAGGTCGTGCGGATCATCCAGGCCTACGCCGACGGCCCCGGTGCCGCAGAGGACGGCCCGGCCGCCGAGGCGGACCTGCGCTAGCGGTCAGTCGGGCGCGAGCGGGCCCCCGGCTCCGGGCGGCAGCCCGATCTCGATCCGGCCGTCCGACGATGCGGACCGGGTAGTAGCGGAATCGACGGATGCGGGTCAGACGGCGCGCCTCGGCCTTCATGCCCGGTGGGTCCACCTTCGGGTCGCGACCGGCCGGCGACCAGGTCGGGTGGTAGACGCCGTCGGGGTCGAGCCCGCCGGTGGTCGGCATCTGGGCGGGGTCGCCGCTCGCCAGGTCGAAGCGACCCTCGTGGAGCGGACAGGCGACGATGCAGCCGTCGAGCGTGCCGATCGACAGCGGCGCCGCCATGTGCGGACACCGGTCGTCGGTCGCGAAGATGCCCAGCCGCGTGTGCGCGAGCAGGATGTCGAGGTCGCCGCGGCTCACCCGCCGCATCGACCCTTCGGGGCAGGTCATCCGCCGCGAGGACGGGCTGGAAGTCGGGCGCCGCGTCGTCCACGCCGGCCGCGAGCAGGCGTGGCGGGAACGGGGCGGGGTGCAGGGGCATGGCGGGAATCCTAGCGCCCGCCGGCCGCGAGGGCCGACGGGCGCTGGAAGTGCGAGGAAGGAGCCGTCAGTCGGCCTGACGGGCCTGGGCGGTCGCGGGGATATCGGTGGGCTTGGGCCCACCGGCGCCCGCACCGGCCGCGACCGGCTGGGGCACCGTGTTCGACGTGCGCAGCGGCAGCTCGTGGATCGCGACGGCGGCGATCAGCGCCGCGACGGACCCGATCACGCCGAGCCAGAAGGTCTGGCCGACCGCCAGGCTGAAGGCGCCATGGATGCCGGTCACCATCGCGTCGACGAACGGCGCGACCGCATCCCGGAACTGGGCCGGGATGGCGGCGAGGAGCGCGGCTCCCATGTCGCCGACGCCGGTCAGCTGGCTGAAGTCGATCGAGCCACTGCTGCTGGCCGCGGCGAAGCCGTCGGTCACCTGCGTGGGCACGCCGGCCGCCGTCATCTGCGGGACGAGCTGCTCCTCGAACGAGGTCGCGAAGATCGTCCCGACGAAGGCGAGGGCGATGGTCCCGCCGATCTGCCGGAAGAACGTGAGGTTGGAAGTCGCCACGCCGAGCTGATGGAACGGGACGGCGTTCTGGATCACGATCGTGAAGACGGAGAACGTCGGACCGACGCCCAGGCCCGCGAGGAGCATCCACAACCACACGATCGGGACCGGAGTGTCCTTCGTGAGCTGGGTCATGAGCAGCGTGGCGAAGCCCATGAGCGCGATCGATCCGACCAGCAGCCACTTGTAGCGGCCGGTCCGGGACACGAGGAACCCGGACACGATCGAGCTGAAGATGAGGCCGACCATCAGCGGGAGCAAGGCGAGGCCGGAGTCCGTGGGCGAGTAGGCCTCCACCACCTGGAACCAGCGTGGCAGGAAGACGATCGCGCCGAAGAAGGCGAAGGCGGCGAAGAAGGTCGAGACCATCGAGGCCGAGTAGGTGCGGTTCTTCCAGAGGTCCAGCGGCACGATCGGTTCCTTGGCCCGCGACTCCGCGAAGAGGAAGATCAGGCTGCCGACGAGGCCGATGGCGATGAACCCGCCGACCGTGGGATCGGTCCAGTCACCGAATTGCTTGTTGGTGAGACCCACCAGCAGGAAGCTGATGGCGACCGTGAAGATCGCGCCACCGATGATGTCGAAGTTGCGCGAGGCGTTGGTGTTCTTGACGGTCGGCAGGAGCCGCTGGATCACGACCAGCGCGATGATCCCGATCGGGATGTTGACGTAGAAGATCCAGTGCCAGCCGAAGTTCTCGGTCAGGAACCCGCCGATGAGCGGACCGACCACGAACGCGATGCCGAACACCGCTCCGAACAGACCCTGGTACTTGCCGCGTTCCTGCGGCGTGAACAGGTCACCGATGATCGCCAACGCCACTGGGAAGAGCGCACCGGCGCCGATGCCCTGGATGCCTCGGAAGAGGATGAGCATCCCCATGTTCTGACTCAGGCCGGAGAGGGCCGAGCCGATGAGGAAGACGACGATGCCGAGCATGTAGACGGGCTTGCGACCGAAGAGGTCCGAGCCCTTGCCCCAGAACGGCACGGAGATCGTGCTCGTGAGCAGGTAGATCGTGATGGCCCAGACGTAGTAGTCGTTGCCCGACAGCTGGGTGACGATGGTCGGCAGGGCAGGGCCGACGATGGTCTGGTCGAGGGCACCCAGGAACAGGCCCAGCATGACCGCGAAGAGGATCTCCATCTTCTGGCGGTGGCTGAGGCCCAGGGCGGGGTCCTCGGCGAGGGTCGGCGTGTAGCCGTCACTCGCAGTGGGGAATGATTCCATCGGTAGTGCTTCTCCCTTGGGTGATCTGGGGGCTCTGGGGTCGGTGGGTGCGGCTCGGCCCGGCCGCACCGGAAGGGTCTAGCGGGATCGTGGAGCGGATGTGGAGACCGGATGGCGATCCGGAGGCGATCCCGACGGTGGCAGCTCCGTCGTCGCGTCGAGCGCGGCGCGGAACTCGGTCATGACGCGGGCCACCACCGGCAGGTGGTCTGGGTCCAGGCGTCGCAGCACGGACCGCAGGAGGTCGTCGCTCTTGGCGTCGTTCTCCTCGATGATGCGTGCGCCGGCCTCGGTCACCCGGACGAGCACGACCCGGCGATCCTCCGGGACGCGCGTCCGCTCGATGAAGCCGCGCTCTTCCATCCGGTCCACGAGACCGGAGGCGTTGGACAACGACACATTCAGCACGTCCGCAAGGCGGCTCATCGGCATCTCGCCGTTGCGCTGCAGCGTGTACATGATGTTCAGCTGGGCCATGCTGATGCCGAGTCGCACGAGTCGTTCGCTCATCGCGCATTTCATCTGGCCCATGAAGGCCCGATAGTCGACGATGATGCGGTCGGCGAGGTCGTCGGTAGTCGTTGTCCGGTCGATAGTTCGTGTCACGTCAACCATCATAATCATGTGAACCATCGTGTCAAGGTGAATGGTCCACGCCGTACGCAGGAGTCCACATGCGTTTCGTCCTGATGACCGAGCCCCAGCAGGGCATGAGCTACGCCGACCAGCTGGCGATCACCAAGCGTGCGGAGGCGAACGGCTTCGAGGCGTTCTTCCGCGCCGACCATTTCGCGAGCTTTCCGGGGCTGCCCGGGCAGCCGACCACGGACGCCTGGACGATCCTCGCGGGCCTTGCCCGCGAGACCCAGCGGATCGGGCTCGGTGTGCTCGTTTCGCCCGTCACGTTCCGGCATCCCGGCACGTTCGCCAAGGTCGTGACGACCGTCGACGAGATGAGCGGCGGTCGGGTGGAGGTCGGCGTCGGGGCCGGCTGGAACGAGGTGGAGCATCGCCAGCTGGGTCTGGCGTTCCCGCCGATCAAGGAGCGTGCCGACCTCATGGAGGATCAGCTGGCCATCCTGCATGGGCTGTGGGGCGAGCCCGATGGCTGGACCTACGACGGGATCTCCGGGCTTCGCGTGGATGGATCGCTCTTCCGGCCACGTCCGGTGGACGTCGCCGGGCGGCCCTCGACACCGATCGGGGGTGTGCGGCCACGCTTGATCGTGGGTGGACAGGGGTCACCGCGCTCGTTCCGGCTCGCCGCCACGTATGCGGATGAGTTCAATCTCTCGTCGTCGTCACCCGCTCGGGCAGCCGAGATCGGGCGCGAGCTCGATGCGGCGTGCGACGCCATCGGGCGTGACCCGTCGACCCTGCTGCACTCGACGATGGCCGGCGTGCTCGTCGGGCGGACCCGCGACGAGGTCGTCGCGCGCGAGGGGACCCTGCTCAAGGCGTTCGGCGACGACGCCGAGACGGGCGAGGCCTGGCTCGAGGAGCGTCGGTCGCGCTGGGTCTACGGCACGCCGGACGAGGCCCGCGCGCAGATCGCGCGGTTCGCCGACGCCGGGATCGAACGGATCATGCTCCAGGATTTCCTGCCCTGGGACCTGGACATGGTCGATGTCATGGGCGAGGAACTCGTCGGCCGCGTGTAGAACCGGCGTCGCAAGGACTTCCACGTCGACTCGCGGGCCCATCCCGTCGCACGTCATCCGTCGGACGCATCACGCGAGCACGCCCTGACGAACCATCGCAACGTTCGCGCGGGTCCACGCACCACGTCATTCGTCCCGGGAATGACGTGCGAGGGAACTTTCGAACGCGACCGCCATGCACGCGCGCGTGCGGGCTCGGATAGCGACCGACGCCTCCGAGCGGCGTGATCCCGCAGGCCCCCGCTCAAGGCGGAAGATGTAGGACGAATGGGAGCCTGGCCGGGGAAGGCCGTCACTCCGCGGCGTCGGCCGCCTGGAGGTAGCGATCCACGTCGCGGTGGATCGGGTCGGGGTTGATGCCGCGGGCGCGTGCCAGGCGCTCGGTCAGGGTCTGGAGCGCCGTCGCGCTGCCGAGCAGGGCGGCCACGGCTGCGGGCACCGTCCTGAGGGCGGGTCGTCGACGACGATACGCCCCGCTGGGGTCAGCTCGGCCGGGATGGCCGCGTCGGCCGTGCGCGTCAGGATGGCCGCCGCCGGCATCCCGATCACGCGAGCCGCAGCGAGGGCGCCCCGCACGCGGGCCAGTCGGGCGTCCTGGGCCCGCCGATCGGTCGCGATCACGACGAGGCCGGTCGTCGCGTCGGTCGCGGCGAGATGCCCGTGGAGGAACGTCTCGAGGTCGCGATAGGCCGCCGGCAGCCAGGCGCCCTCCTCGATCTTGAGGACGAGCTCGCGGCCGGCCGTGCGGTCCGCTCCGGAGCCCAGGACGAGGATGCGATCCACGCCGGCAAGGCGACGCGCGACCGCGACGGCGGCGTCGACCGCGTCAGTGGCGAGGCCGCCCGCGAGCAGTTCCTCGCCCACCTCCGGCGCGACCGGCGACCCGGTGAGGTGGCCGGCGACGGCGGTCGCGGCGACGATCGGGCTCACGTAGCCGACCGTGTGGCACCAGCTCTGGTCCAGCTCGCCGGTCGCGACGACGATGTCCGACGATCGCCGCGCCGGGTGATCGGTCGCTGACCGTCACGATGGCGGTCCGGGCGCCGGCCGCCGCGGGCCGCGGTCAGCGCGGCGTTCGTGGCGGTCGTCGCGCCCTCGTGCGAGATCCCGATGACCAGTCCGCTCGACGGCGGATCCTGGGACAGCTCGAACGCCTGGGCCGCGGTCACCTCGTGGTGCGCGGAGTGGCCGGGTGCGCGGACATCGGATGACCGGACCGCTTCGCGCACGATCTCCGCCACGGCCAAGGCCGCGTGCTCCGACGTACCGCACCCGGTCACGGTGACCGGCGTGCCGCTGCGGATGGCTCGGCGGACCGCGGTCGCCACGTCCGCGGCGGCGCTGCGGCGCCCGGCCTGCGCCGGCGAGGATCCGCGCGGCGAGCGACGGTTCCGCCGCGATCATCTCCGTCATGTGGAACGGCGGTCCATCGCGATGCGACGGCATCTCGGTCGAGGCCCAGGGGTCGGGGGCGCCGGGGAGGGGAGCGGTCGGATCGAAGTCGGTCGTGGCGTCCATCGGGGCAGGATAGGACGACGTGCCGGCCCGACGGTCGATGACCCGTCCGACGCGACGTTTCGAGCGAACCGTCACCATGGGGGCCACGACGACGCGGGATGTGCCGCGATCACGGAGGAATCAGGATGCAGGTCGGACTCATGGCGCCCCAGGGCTGGAAGGGCGAATACGACGGCTGGTCGGCCGCGGACGCGTGGGACCGGACGGTCGCCCTCGCCGAGCAGGCGGAGGGCCTGGGGTTCGAGTCCCTGTGGGTCTTCGACCACTTCCACACCGTCCCCGAACCGACCGACGAGATCACCTTCGAGTCGTTCTCCGTCCTCGTCCGCACTGGCGATGGCGACGCAGCGGGTCCGCCTCGGCCACATGGTCGTGTGCACGGGGTTCCGCAACCCGGCGCTCACCGCGAAGCTGTCGTCCACGATCGACGTCATCTCCGGTGGTCGCTTCGAGCTCGGCATCGGGGCCGGCTGGAAGGAAGAGGAGTGGCGTGCCTACGGCTACGGCTTCCCGTCCCTCGCCGACCGGATGGCTGCCTTCGGGGAGCACCTCGAGATCATCACGGCGATGTTCGCGCCCGGCCGCGCCTCCGTGGACGGTCGGTTCGCCCGCGTGCGTGGCGCCATCAACATGCCCAAGCGCCTCCAGGAGCCGCGCATCCCGATCATCGTCGGCGGCAACGGGCGAAACCGGACGGCCGGCTACGCGGTCCGCTTCGCCGACGAGCTCAACTTCGTCTTCCTGCACGCCGCAAGAGATCGCCGAGCGCATGACCGAGGTCCGGGCGCGCTGCGAGGCCGAGGGGCGAGATCCCGCCACGATGCGGTTCTCGGTCTACGTCCGGGACGAGGAGATGCGCGACGCCGGCCAGGAACGGATCGATCGACTGGCCGCGTTCGCCGCGGTCGGGCTGGACCGCATCGTGTGCTTCCCGACCCGCTGGTCGCCGACGCTGGAGGCGCAGGCGGCGTTCGCCGCCGATTGCGAGGCGGCCGGACTGACGTTGCGTGCCGAGACCCCGGTCGGGGCCGAAGCCGGCGCGCGCGCCTAGGCCTCTGCCCTCCGGCCGCGGATCAGGCCGATCCGGCCCCACGGCGCATAGCGGAACCAGGCACGACCGACCAGCAACTCGACCGGGACCGGTCCGTAACGTCGCGAGTCGATCGGTTCGCCCAGGCCGGCGTCCGCGGTGTCCTCGATGGTCGCGTCGCTGAGCAGCCACGCCTCGTCGTCGGCGAGCTCCAGGAAGCCCGTCTCGAACGGCACGCGGTCGCCCGGCCGCCCGACGACGCGCTTGACCGCGAGGGCGCCGCCGTCCGGTTCGTGGAACACCACGAAGGTTCCGCGGCGCGGCCAGCGGGTGATCGTCGGGTCCACCAGGAGCCAGTCACCGTCCTCGATCGTGGGGACCATGCTGGCTTCCGCGACGGCGATCCGCCACGGACCCTGGAGTCGATCGCGCAGGCTCGTGGTACGACGAGGCCCCGTCCGACGACGGGGCCTCAGGGTACGCATCGGGGCGAGGCCCCGGTCGGTCAGGCGGGTCGGCCGGCGACGCGCGTCTTCTCTTCGCCGCCGGTCGCCTTCCAGGCCGCGTCGATCTCATCGATCATATCGAGCAGCTTCTTCGAGTCGGCGGCATCGGTGGACGCCTTGACTTTGGAGACCTGCTTGTTCGCGTTCCAGAACAGCTCGTGGAGGTTGGGGACCTTGTCGAGGTGCTCCGGCTTGAAGTAGTCGTGCCACAGGACGTCGAGGTGATGCTTGACCAGGTCCGCCTGCTTCTCCTTGATCGCGATGGCCCGGGTCCGGAAGGTCGGATCCTCGTTGGCCGCGTACTTCTCGATGATGCGATGGCAGGACTCGGCCTCGATGCGGGCCTGTTCGGGGTCATAGACGCCGCACGGGAGGTCGCAATGCGCGCGAGCGGTGGTGGTGGGGGCGAGCCAACGGGTCAGGCGGGACATGGGACTCCTTCTCACTGGGCTTGAGGGGCCGAACCCTATCGTCTCGGTGGGGTCACGACAGTGTCCGAGCCGTGGGGGAACGTGTCAAACGTGCGACGACTCCGGCGCGCCCGCGTGATGGGCCGGTATCATCCCCGGGATGACCGAGCGAGGGCAGACCAGCATGGACGGCTCCCCGGCGTGCCCCTTCGTCGCGTTCGACGACGACCGCGATGCCCGAGCCGATCGACCGGACCACCGCCATCGCTGCTTCGCCGAGGCTGAGCCCGCGCCCCGGGCGCTGGCCCACCAGGAGGCGTACTGCCTCTCGAGCGCATTCCCGGTCTGTCCGACGTTCCAGGCCTGGGCTCGGCGTGAGGCGGCGCAGGCGCGCACGGACAAGGCTGCCGCCGATGCGACGGCTGCCGCCGCGGCGGCGGGCGCCAGCGTCGCGGCCGCCGGCGGCGCCGGATCAGACGATGACCGGTCAGGTAGTGGCGCCGAGGAATGGACCCCCGGTCCGGGTCCCGAGGACGACCTGCCGGTCGAATCCCGACCGCGGCGCAACCCGCCGCGCGATTGGGCCGCCCCACCGCCGTGGGCGACGGGGACGGGCGGTGGCGCGACGGTCAGCGCTCGGTCCTCGGGGGCGCCCCGGCCCGTGGACCCGATCCCGGATCCCGCGCCGTCCACGGAGGCCCCGTCGTTCCTGGCGCCGCCGCCACGCTCCACCGAGGGGCAGGGTCTTGCCGGCAGCGCCGCCGACCGGCTCGCCAACGGTGAATTGATCGCGGACGTGATGCCGGCGACCGGCCCCCCAGGGGCGGCGCGGCCCGCCGACCTGCCATCGTCGGCGCCGGATCCGGATCTCGCCGGCCTCGTGGGTGGAGCTGCTGCGGTAGGCGCCGCGAGCGCCGGTGCGCGACCTGCGACCCCCATGACCGACGAGCAACGTGCCGCTGCCGGGTATCCGCCGTCCACGCGGTCCGGGCGTCGACCAGCGGTCAGCTCCACGCGGTCGGCGGGCCGGTCGCAGGACAAGGCATCGCCACAGCTGGAACACGTCCAGCACGATGGGCCCTCGTGGGAGCACGCCCGACGCTATGAGGCGTATCCGACCATCAAGACCCGCAGCGGGTTCGGGGGGATGCCCGGGCTGCCCCGAGTCGCCCTCCTGGCCGGAGCCCTGGGAATCGCGGCCCTCGCGCTGTTCTTCCTGCCGGCGCTCCTCGGCATCGGTGGCGGTGGCGCGACCCCTAGTGCGAGCCCGAGTGCGACGCCGCGTGTGACGGCCTCGCCGTCGGCGACGCCCGTGCCCGAGCCGACGCCGCAGGTCTACGTGATCAAGGAAGGCGACACGCTCTCGAAGATCGCGAAGACGTAACGACATCACGCTCGACGAGTTGCTCGAGGCGAACAAGGACGACCATCAAGGACCCGGACCGAGATCTCGGTCGGGGACGAGATCATCATCCCGGTGCCGGTGCCCGATGAGGACGTGTCGGGGGGTCGGAGGAGCCGGTGGAGTCGATCGCGCCGTAGTCGATCGCGCTCTGCCCCTGGCGCTCGCCCGTGCCGCCGCGGCGGCCGCTACCTGGGCGCGATGTTGATCGCCGTGATCCGGCCGGCCTCCACCCGGAACGTGGCGTCGATGTGCTGCGTGGGCGCGCCCGGTCGGACGACGAGCAGGTCCGCCTCGTAGGTGTTGCCGGTGTCGCGGATATCGCCCGGGATCATGCGCAGGCCCGCATCGCCGCGCAGGAACCAGCCACCGACGCGCTCCACGCCACGCAGCGTCTGCACGCTGTCGCCGACGTGCACGCGCATCTCGGTCTTCTCGTCCATCAGCGCGACCGCGCCCTCGCGATCGCCGCCGTTCAGCTTCTCGAAGAAGTCTTCCATCGTCTCGACAGCACCCATGCCCGGAGTGTAGCGTCGGGCGACCATGAGTGCCCACGACGCCCACCCCGACGACCCTCCGGCTCGAGCGCCTGGCCGATCTTCGGGCTGCGCCATCCGGAGTGAGCGACTGGTCCTGCGACTGCCCACCGATGACGACCTGCTGGCCCTGATCGACCTCGCCCGCGCCGGGATCCATCCGCCGGACAAGATGCCGTTCGATGTCCCGTGGTCGGTGCGTCCGAGTCCCGAGTTCGAGCGCAACTTCCTCGCACACCACTGGTTGTCGCGCGCGCAGTGGACGCCGATCGACTGGCGTCTCAACCTGCTGGTCGAGTTCGAGGGGACGCCGATCGGCTCGCAATCGTTGTGGGGACACGAGTTCGCGATCCACCGGACCGTGGACACCGGGTCGTGGCTGGGCCGTGAGTTCCAGGGTCGCGGGTTCGGGAAAGAGATGCGCGCTGCGGGTCTTGCGTTCGCGTTCGACGGCCTGGGCGCCGCGGTTCGCCTGTTCGTCCGCGTTCCTCGACAACGCGGCATCGAACGCGGTGTCGCGGTCGTTGGGCTACGAGGAGAACGGCATGGGCGCGCTCGCGCCGTTCGGGGTCGCCCGCGACGCCCAGCTATTCCGCATGACCGAGGAGGGCTGGCGGTCGAAGCCGCGACCGGCGGTGTCGATCGACGGGCTTGGACGCCTGCCGGGACCTGTTCGGGATCTGAGGTCGGCGGGTCAGTCGCGGCGCGCTCACCCGGGCCCGCGACGCGGCCCTGTGCGTCGCCGGCGCGGCTCCGCCGCTGCGATCGCCAGGTCGAATCTCGTGGGCGTCGGCGGCCCGGTCGAGGCCCTGTTTGGCCTCAGTAGCGTCCGCGTTAGTCGGCTGGCGACTAACCGGGACGCCGACGACCACGGCCTCCTCCACGGATTCACCAGCGAACTAGGAGGGACTTTGAGCCCGGAGATCGTGACGACTGCTCGGGCCGGAGACGGCACCGGGAGCTGGGTCGGGACTACGCCGGTGGCCGGGACCCGTTGGGCCTGGGTCACCGACCAGGATGTCGTCCAGACCCTGACGGCCTCGACCCGACTAGAACCCGCCGCCGGCCCCGCCGCCACCGCCGCCGGACGATCCGCCACCGAACCCGCCGCCACCGCCGCCGCCCGACGAGGCCGGGGAGTTCCCGATCGTGCCGAGGGCGGCCATCATCCCGCCGAGGTCGGGACCGCCGAACCCGAGAAGATGGAGCCGCCACTGCCCGAAGCCGCGGCACTCGCGAACGACGATCCATCGGCGTTCGTGTACCAACCCGGGAAGTACATCGAGCTCGCGACCGCCCGTCCCGCCTCGACGTCGTCGAGTGAGCGCTTGAGGACGTCCTCCACCTTGCCCTGCAGCCCCAGCGCCGTGCCCCAGACGATCGCCTGGTCCGGCGTCACGAGCCAGTCGAGCCCGGAGTCATCCACGACCTGCTGCATCGATCGTGCCTGCTCCATCGTCTTCTCGAGCGTCCGCCGATAGGCGGCCAGCATCGCCCGGATCATCGCCCCGGGCATCGTGACCGACGGCATGCCCCGAGCGAACAGCATCACACGATCCCACCGACGATCGCGGCGCGCGCCGACCAGCACGAGCCCCGACATCGGCACGTTGATGCCGATGATGATCGCGACGACGCCCGGCCACCAGCGCGAGCGTCCCGCGCACGCCCAGCGACCGACGACCTTGCTCGGGCGCTCGACCATCCAGCCACGGTCGACCACGTGCTCTTCGAGGGCGGTGTCGAACGCCGAGCACGGCCGTTCCGAACTTGGGCAGGTCGTCGGGTTCGATGTAGTCCTTGCCGGGCTCGATGGCGCGCAACCGCTGGAGCGCGACGGCCTCGGCCGGATCCGGTGGGTCGCCGTGCATTGAGCCTCCGCCGTGCCTCTTCGACCTCGTCACCCTTGGGCGGGTCGGTGTCGACGCCGACCTTCTTCGACAGCCCGAGCAGTCCCTGTCTCCTCGCGGAACGAGATGAGGCCGCGCGATGCGAGGTCCAGCATCGCGGTGGTCAGCGCCCGCCGGGACGTCTTGCCATTCAGGACGAACGCGCCCGGACGCGGCGGTCAGGTCGGCCGGCGGTGCCGGCGTCAGGATCGACGGATCGTCGAGATAGACCGGATCCTTGCCGAACCGTCGCCAGTGGAAGAACGCCCAGCCCGACAGACCCAGGAACACGAGCGGTGCGCCGACGAGCCCGAGGACGGCGTTGATCTGGCGGCCGACCTCGCAGCGGGCCGCGTTCTGCGTGGTGGTCGGCGGCATCGACCTTCTCCAGTGCGACCGCCAGCGCACCATCGAAGTCGGCGTTGCGCAGGTACGGGACCATGTCGTTCTCGAAGATCGACTGGCGCTCGCTGTTCGTGAGGAACGTCGCCTCGAACCCGGGCGCGGCGTACAACTGGACCTGGCCGTGCTCGCCGTGACGGGTCGATGTCGAAGAAGATCACCATCCCGTCATCGAAGCCCTTCCGCCCGACGCCCCATTGGTCGATGAGGGCGAGCGCTCGCGCCTGGGTCTCCTCGGTCGTCACGCCGTAGTCGACGAGTTGCGTGTAGACGACGACCTCCGCGCCGGTCCGCGCCTCGATCGCATCGATCGTCTTCTCGGCGTCGACGATCGCCTCTGGCGACAGGATCCCCGCGAAGTCATAGACGGCCTGCTGATCGACCGGGTCCGGGAAGGGCGGACCCGGGTCGGGGACCTCGGTCGCGGGCACGCCGGCGGTCGGGACGCCGGCGGGATCGTCCCCGTTGAGGACCTCCACCATGGAGCGGGCCATCGCGATCGCGATCGCCGAATCGATGTCGCCCGTGGACAGCCAGTCGTCGACCTCCGTCTCGATGGCGGCGAGTTCGGCCGCATCGACGGTCGTGGCGAACGCCTCGTCGGTCGCGAGGCCGATCGCGGCCGGCTCGCCGTCTGGCCCGACGTCCGCGACGATCGCCAGGTCCGCGCCCCATTGGGTGACCAGGTCCTTGGCGTCGGCGGTGGCCTGCTCCTTGGTCACCTCGGACGCATCCCGCTCCTGGGTGTAGACGATCACGTTCGCGCCGGAACCGTTCGCGAGCCCGGTCGCCATGCTCTCCGTGTTCGAGCGCGTGACGTCGCTCAGGACACCGGCGGTGTCATAGACGTGCTGGTCGACGATCGGCTCGGGGAATGGCGGTCCGGCGGCGAGGGCACTCGCGGCCAGGATGGTCGGCAGGACGACGGCCGTGATCGCGGCCAGGCTCAGGGCGGCGCGGCCGCGGGTGGATCGGCGCATGTCAGCAGGATAGACGGCGGCGCGTTCGGGCCGGTCCGCTCACGCGTCGCCGTTGATGAAGACGTGCGGGATGCTCGGCCGGCCGTTGTAGCGCGACCGTTGCGAGGCGGCATAGGCGCCCGCGTCGGCGATGGCCACGAGGTCGCCGCGGCGGAGCGGCGGCAGGTCGTGCGTGCCGAGGGCGTCCGTGGATTCGCAGATGGGACCCTCGACGCGGGTGGGGGCGAGATCCGGGTGCGCCGATGGGGCCGGGTGATTCGAGGCGACCGGGCCGAGCTCCACCGGCCGCCCCATCGAGGTGAGGGCGATCACTCGATGCCGCGCCCCGTAGAGCGCCGGTCGGATGAGCTCCGTCATCCCGGCGTCGATCACCACCTGGCGACCGCCACGGTCGCGGGCATGCAGGACGCGCGCCACGATCCAGCCGGCGCGGGCCACGAGCGCCCGTCCGGGCTCCACGATCAGCCGGTCCGGGCGGCGGTCCAGCGGGATGGCGTCCATCAAGGCGGGAAGTTCGCGCGCGAACCGCGCCGGCGTCGGTGCCGGGTGGCCCTCGGGCAGCACCGGGAACCCGCCGCCGAGGTCGACCGTGTCGAACGACGCCACGGACCCCCGCCAGAGCGCCGCCAGCGCCAGGGCCTTGCGGACCGCGTCACGCCAGGCGTCCACCGCGCCCAGCTGCGAGCCGACGTGCAGATGGATCCCGCGCGGCCGCAGCGGACCATCCGGGCCGCCACCGGCCGCGATGGCCGCCGCGATCTCGGTCTCGTCCATGCCGAACTTGGTGGCACCGGCCCCGACAGCGAGGACCGCCAGGGTCTCGGGCGCCACGTCCGGGTTCAGCCGGTACAGGACGTCCTGCCGGACGCCCGCCCGCCGGGCGAGCACGCCCAGGGCCTCCGCCTCTTCCGGTGACTCCAGCGCGACCCAGGCCAGGGGCGCGCCGCTCGCAGCCGCCTTGATCGCCGCCCGCAGATCCGCGTCGGTCTTGCCGATGCCCTCCAGGCTGATCCGCTCATGAGGGATGCCGGCTCGCCGGGCCGCCGCCCATTCGCCACGCGACACGACGTTGGCCCCGAACCCACGGGACGCGACAGCGCGGATGACCGCCGGCGTGTCGTTGGCCTTGACCGAGAACTGGCGGACGATCGGGTCGGGGAACGCGTCGCGGACCGCAGCGCACGCGGCGTCCAGAGCCGCGAGGTCGGTGACATAGACGGGCGTGCGTCGTCGGCCGGCCGACCGAAGCCGGTCGGCGGTCGTGCCGGGTAGCGGGTCGGTCGACCTCAGTCCGGGACCACCATGCCGACGATGGTGCCGACGATCGAGATCCCGACCGCGCCCACGACCGCCGCGACGATCGGTCGAGATCCCGAAGTCCGGCGGGTACCCGCCCACCACGAACTTGAAGCCCGCGATATCCGCGAGGAACGCGACCGCGATCAGGAGGGCCGCGTTGATGACGATCCCGAACAGGCCGAGGGTCATGATCGTGAGCGGTAGGGAGAAGATCTTGATGATCGGCTTCACGAAGGCGTTGAGGAGACCCAGGATCAACGCGACCACGGCGAGCGTGGTCAGGTCATCCCCGTAGCTGATCGCCGGGTAGACGTACGCGACGGCCGCCACGCCGATGGCGATGACGATGGTCCGGATGATGAAGCCGATCATGCGACGTCCTCCGTCTGATGGACGATCTCGCCGCCGACGACGGTGAGTGCCACGCGCGTACCGATGATGGATGATGGCCCGGAGCCGAGGATATCCCGGTCCAGGACGACGATGTCGGCATCGGCACCGACCCGGATCGTGCCGCGGCGCGTTTCCGCGAAGGCGGCATAGGCCGAACCGTGCCCGTACGCCGACAGGGCCTGGGGGAGCGACAGCTTCTCGCTCGCCAGCCAGCCCGCCGGCGGATGTCCCTCGCGAGTCTGCCGGTTGACGGCCGAATTGAGCGCGAGGAACGGATCGAACGGCACGACCGGCCAGTCCGAGCCCAGGGCGATCACGCCGCGATGGCGCCGGATCGAGGCCCACGCCCACGCCCGGTTGGCGCGTTCCGACCCGATGTTGCCGGCCCACAGGTCGATCTGGTTGGGCGAGGGATCGGCGTGGTAGGGCTGCATACTGGCCACGATCCCCTGCCGACCGAACCGCGGGATGTCGTCGGCGGCGATCGCCTCGATGTGTTCGACCCGATGGCGCCGCTCACGCGGGTCGGCGGCGTTCGCCGCCACGGCGCGCTCGAACGAATCCAACGCCATGCGGATCCCCCGATCGCCGATCGCATGGATCTCCACCTGCCAGCCGGCCGCGTCGGCGGCGGCCACATGGGCATCGAGGTCATCGGGCTCCCACTCGGGCAGGCCGGTCGAGGTGTCGCCCTCGTACGGCGCCAGCATCGATGCCGTGCGTGATTCGATGACGCCGTCCGCGTAGCCCTTGAGGATCCCGCTCTCCAGCCAGTCGCCGCCACGCAGGTCGCCGACGAGGGCCGCGTACGAGGCGAGGGTGTCACGCCACGCCGCCACGGAACCGCCGGGGATCATCTGCAGCGCGAGCCGGGTCCGAAGGCGGAGCGCCCCTTCGTCACGGAGCCGGCGCCACAACGGGACCTCGGTCGTGACGACGTCGGCATCCTGGATCGCCGTGAACCCGCTCTGGTGCAGCAGCGCGATCGAACGGCGCATGTTCGCGAGGGTGGTCTCCTCGGTCGGCTCGGGGATCACCCGCCGGACGAGGTCCATCGCCCCTTCCTTGAGGGCACCTGTCGGCGCGCCGGTCCCCGGCTCGCGCTCGATGACGCCGTTGGCTGGATCCGGCGTGTCGCGATCGATGCCGGCGGCGCGCAGGGCCGCGGTGTTCGCCCAGGCCGTGTGGCCGTCGTAGCACTCCAGGAAGGCCGGACGGTCGGCCACGACCTCATCGAGCTGTGCGGCCGTCGGCAGGCCGCCGGGGAACGGCACGTACTGCCAGCCGCGACCCAGCACCCACGGCGCGTCGCGGTGTTCCGCGGCGTGCATGGCGATCGCGACCTGGATCTGCCCGACGGTCGGGAGCTGGAACAGGTCGACCTGGTCCAGGGCCTGAGCACCCGAGACGACGTGGATGTGGGCGTCGTCGAAGCCCGCTGTGATGAGGCCGCCCCGGGCGTCCACGACGGTCGTCGTCGCGTCGCGGTGGTCGCGAAGCCCGTCGTCGTCTCGGCCCAGCCAGGCGATGTGGCCGTCGCGGACGGCGACGGCGGTCGGGGCCGACACCGGCCGTGGCCCGATATCCGATCCGTAGGGAGCGAGGTCGCCCGGCGCGTAGGCGACGAAGACCCGGCCGTTGACGATCAGGAGGTCGGCGGCGTCGCTCATCGCAGCAGGAAGCCCGTGCCGAGCGGGTCGCGCTCGTCGAGCACGAAGACGTGCTCGCCCGTCCGATAGGCGCTCCCCTCGACCTCGGTGATCACGGCGTCATGATGCGCCAGCCGAGTCGTGGCGGTGACCCAGCCATCGAACGCGGAGTCGACGACCGAGCGGTGGTGGAGGCGCTGACCCAGGTCGATCTCGCCGCGCGCATGAAGGATCGCGAGCCGTGCCGAGGTCCCCGAGCCGCACGGCGAGCGATCGACCTCGCCGTCGGCGAAGACGGTCACGTTGCGCTGGGCGAGGTCGCCCTCCGCGGTCTCGAGCGGCTCCCAGAAGATCACGCCGTAGATCCCGCGCAGCTCGGGCTCGAGCGGGTGGACGACGTCGACGGCCCGCTCCAGGGCGGGCCGCAGCTCGCGTTGCAGGGCGATCAGCGCCGGGAAGCGCAGGCCGTGTCGACGCGGAGGCCGAGGGTCCGGACGTCGAGCGAGCCGTAGAACGCGCCACCGAACCCGATGTCGAGCGTCAGCGGGTCCGCTGGCCGTGTCCACGCCCACATCCCGGGCGAGGACGAACGACGGCACGTTCCGAAATCGGACGGCGCTCACGTCGGCCGGCATCCGCGTCCGCGCCATGCAGGCGCAGCCGACCGGACGGCACGTCCACGGTGACCGCCACCTCCGGCGCCCGGGACGACCGCGACCCGTCCGCTGTCGAGCGCCCAGGTGACCAGCGCGATCGTCCCGTGGCCGCACGCCGTCGAGTAGCCCTCGTTGTGGAAGAACACGACGCCGAGGTCCGCGCCGGCGTCGTTCGGCGGCGTGACGAAGGCGCCGTACATGTCGGCGTGGCCGCGCGGCTCGTTGACCAGGAGCTGCCGGACGTGGTCCGCGCTGCTCGGCGGCCCAGCGGCGGCGCTCGAGGACCGTGGCGCCGACGAGGTCCGGGACGCCGCCGGTCACGATCCGGAACGGCTCGCCGCCGGTGTGGTAGTCGGTGGTCGTGATGGGCGCGGAGCCGCCAGCGCCCGGCGTGGGGCCGCCGGTCATCGGGCGAGCTTGCGCCCGGAGTCGGTCGCGAACGGCCGGCCATTCCGGCGCGATGATCCCGTAGAACGCCGAGTCGCGGTTCGAGCCGTCGGGCATGATCGTGTGGTGGCGCAAGACGCCCTCGAAGGTCGCGCCGATCCCGAGCAGCG
Source organism: uncultured Chloroflexia bacterium (assembly GCA_963724635.1). Taxonomy (GTDB): domain Bacteria; phylum Chloroflexota; class Limnocylindria; order Limnocylindrales; family CSP1-4; genus SPCO01. The sequence continues at coordinate 195,389 of CAVRVI010000006.1, read as the reverse complement.
CCGCCCGCGACGCACGTTGCGGGCATGGGTCTTGAACTCGACGCGCTCGGCCTCGAGCGTCTCGAAGGCGTGGGTCAGCTGCAGCAGCTTGGCCTCCCGGTTCGCGCCGGTGCCGTTGGAACGCGGTCCCGACCCAGGTCCAGCCGATCTCCAGGCGCCGATGCTCGGGCAGATGGTCATGAACCGGCTGCTGCCGATCGCCCGACCGGTGGCGAGGTCGACGGTCGCGAACGGCACCTCCGTGCCGGCGGCGGCGTTGGCGAGCGGCGAGCGCGATCCAGGTCCCGCAGCCCGGCTTCGGTCCGTTCGGCGGGCGATCGTCCAGCGCCAGACCGGCGCATCGAAGGCGACCCGGGCCAGGTCGTCGTAGTGCTGCTCGCCGCAGCGGCTCCATGCCGGACGCGCGTGATCCGGTCGAGCGTGACGGGCAGTGCACCCACGGCTGTGCCGCATCATGCGCGGGATGGTACCCGTCGGCCACTGCTGCGAGTTTCTCGGCCGCCATAGACTCCGTGGCCATGTCCGACTTCTCCGCGCCGTTCACGGCGTTCCTCGACGAGCTCGTCCGCGCTTGAGCCCGTCGGCGGCGACCGGCATCGGCGATCACCGCCACGACGACCGCTGGCCGGACGTCAGCGAGGCCGGTCGCGCCGCCCGGCTCGCGTTCATCGGACCGCTGGACCGCGCGTTCGCCGCCCTCGACCCGTCCGACCCTGACTCCCGACGACGCCATCGACCGCGACCTCGTGCTCAGGAGCTCGACGGCCGACGCGCTTCGCAGCAGACGGACCTCCAGGAGGATCGCTGGAACCCGCTCGCCTGGGTCTACCTCCTGGGCGACGGGATCCTTCAGCCTGATCTCGCGCGAGTTCGCCCCGCTCTCCGACCGGCTCGCCAGCGTCGCCGGACGGCTCGAGGGGATGCCCGGCGGTCCTCGACGGGGCCCGCGCGGCGCTCGTCGGGACCGACGATGGGCGGCCGGTCGGGCGCTTCCAGACCGAGACGGCGCTCGCGCAGCTGCCCGGGGTCGCCGAGCTCATCGACGACGCCCTGGCCGCGGCCGACGCGGCGCGACCCGTCCGATGGTGCGCGCTCGCGACCTCCGGCTGCGCCTCGGAGCCAGCCGCCGTCGGCGCCGAGGCCGCCTTGCGCGCCTTCGAGACGCACCTGCGCGATGTGGTCCTGCCGCGCGAGCGAGGGCGAGGCGCGGCTTGGTCCGGACCTCTTCGCCCGCAAGATGCGCCACACGATGCGCTCCGGCGACGCTGACGCCCGAGCGCATCCTGGCCGAGCCGCCGAGCGCGAGTTCGTCGCCGTCCGCGCCGAGATGGTCCGGCTGGCGCGCGGCCTGGCCCGACCTGGCGGCCGGGCGAGCCCATGCCGGACGACGACGACGCACTGGTCCGTGGCGTGCTCGACGCGATCGGCGCTGACCAGCACCCGCAGGCGGATGCCCTCCTCGACTTCTGCCGCGCCGAGAACGAGCCGGATCGAGGCGTTCTGCCGCGAGCGGACCTGATCGGCCTGGCCGACGAGCCGATGGACATCCGCTGGACGCCGGTCTTCCTGCGGGCGTTCGGTGGCGCGATGCTCACCGCGCCCGGGCCGCTCGACCGCGGCCTCCCGAGCTTCTTCGCCATCACCCCGATGCCGGACGACTGGTCGGCCGGAGCAGCGCGAGTCGTACCTGCGCGAGGACAACGACCGGATGCTCCGGCTGCTCACGATCCACGAGGCGGTCCCCGGCCACTACCTCCAGGGCGTCTACGCAGAACCGCTCTGCCGTCTCTCGCCGCGTGCCGTCTTCGCGAGCGGCCTCTTCGCCGAGGGCTGGGCCGTCTACGTGACCCAGGTGATGATGGACGTCGGGCTACGGCGCTGACGACCCGGCGCTCCTGCTGACGCACTGGAAGTTCTACCTGCGCTCGATCACGAACGCCATCATCGATACCCGGATCCACACCGCGGGGATGACCGAGGACGAGGCGGTCGCGCTACATGGTCGACGGCGGCTTCCAGGAGGAGCGGAGGCGCGCGCGAAGTTCGACCGGGCGCGGCTGTCCTCCACGCAGCTGTCGACGTACTTCGTGGGCTCGATGGAGATGTGGGAGATCGAGCTGGAGGCGCGCCGGCGCGCAGCCGCGGCCGCCGGGGCAGACCCGGACGCGATCGTCGCGGCGCGCTCGCCGGGCGGGTTCGGCGCGACGCCGGGCTTCCGCTATCGCGACCACCTCGAGGCGGTCATCTCCCACGGCGCCCCACCGACGTCGCTGCTCAAACGGATCCTGTTCGACTGATCTGCCGCGCGATCGGGGGCGGTCCAGGGTCCGATCCGGCTCGCTAGCCCTTCGGTGGCTTCGGCCGGGGCATCCGCGTTGCCGGCTTGCGGGTCGTCGCCGGCGTCGACGTCGATGCCTTGGGCGCGATCAATCGATCCAGGCGGTAGTCGGCGGCCGCCGCGGCGGCGCCCATGCGCTCCACGCGGGCACGGTCGACCGCGCGCGCCTGTCTCGATGGCATCGAGGCGGACCGCCCAGCCCAGCAGGCGCCTCGAACCGGTCGCGGTCGAGCCACTCGACGCCTTCCCAGGTGTTGATGCCCATGGCCGTCCGGATCGGCATCGCGGCCGTCCACCGCTCCAGCAGCCGGCGCATCGGCGGCGCCGCGCTGCGGGCGCGGACCTCCGACGGCCGAGGCAGCGTGAGGAGGACCCGGACCTGGTCGGCGGCGGCCCACGCGGCCGACTCGTCCAGACCGGCGCCGCGGAACCCGACAGCGAGCACCGGGGCCAGGCGCAGCTCATCGAACCAGGCGGCGCTCGTCGCCGCGACATCAGCGCCCGGTGCCAGCTCCCCGGTCCGCGACAGGGCGAGCCAGCCCAGGAGGGCCGCCCGGTCGGCGCGCTCCAGGTCCTCGGCGTGCGCGGCGAACGCGGTCGTCGTGCGCTGACGGACGACGGCAGCGAGCGCCGTTGGGTCTCCGGCGACCACCGGCCACGCCCGTCGCGTCCACCACCCCGCCAGGAACGTGACGAAGCGCGCTCGAGGACGTCCAGGTCGCTCGGTCGCGCCGCCCGGTCGAGGACCGCCGGTCACCTGCGCGCCCTCGAAGACCGCGCGCAACGGCGCATGGACCGGCTCGAGCTGCAGGTCCCGCAGGGCCGTCTCGAGCGACGGCACGCCACGCCCCCCGAGCCGTTCCGCGAGCCGGCGCCATTGGCCGGAGCTGCCATCGTCGATCTCGCGGAACTCCCAGAAGACATGGCCCTGGTACGCGTCGAGCGCGAGCCACAGGCCCCGCTCCCAGAGCTCGCGGCACGAACGCAGGAACTCGAGGCCGGTCCGGGCGTCGCGGAACGCCACGAACATCGACGGGTCGTTCGGCAGCCCCAGGCCCTCGGCCAGCGAGCGACGGACGAGGCGCTTCGCCCCAGACGCGTTCTTGCGGGCGTACGGCGCCGAGTCGCGGATCGTCGCCGGCCGTCGACCCGAACCGGTCGTGGTAGATGACCAGCGAACGCGTCGGGCCCGAGCCGTTGGAGTACGCGATGACGTGCTCGTCGACCCCGCCGCCATCGGTGCACGAGGTCGTAGAGCAGGAAGTCGTGGGCCTCGGCGAACCAGGCGCGTCGATGCAGCAGCGGGAAGATCTCGCGCTCGTGCCGCTCCACGAGCCACGGGTCCGGCCGCTCGTCCAGGGTGGCCCGCCGGAACTCCATCCCGTACTTCTCGCCGTATCCCTCCACCTGGCCGTGCCCGAGCATCGGCAGGCCCGGGATCGTGGCCATGACCATCGCGACGCCGAAGTACTTGTCGCCCTTCCCGAACTGTTCGACCGCGGTCTTCTCGTCGGGGTTGTTCATGAAGTTCACGTAGCGCTTGAGGATCTCCGGGTCGAACTCCAGGGTCTCCTTGATCGAGCCGTCGATAGCTGCGGCGCCGTCCTCGTCGCGAAGCATGTGCATGAACGCGCTGTTGTAGACGCGGTGCATGCCGAGCGTGCGGACGAAGTAGCCCTCCAGCATCCAGAACGCCTCGGCGAGGAGCAGCGTGCCGGGGACCTCGGCGGCGACGCGATCGACCACCTCGCGCCAGAACTCGACCGGCATGCGCGCGTCGAAGTCCGCCTGCGACATGGCGTATTGCGCCCGCGACGGGATGCCGTCCGAGGCGCCCGGCAGCGGCCACCACAGCCGTTGGATGTGCTTCTTGGCGAGGACCATCGCGGCGTCGAACCGGATGACCGGGAAGCGCCGCGCGACCTCAAGGATCGTCTGGATGACCTGCTCGCGCACGACCGGGTTGAGGAAGTCCAGCTGGGCGGTGTCGTTCCACGGGAAACTCGTCCCGTCGTTGCCGTGGTAGATGTAGCGGTCCTCGCCACCCCAGCGATCGAAGCGCTTGAACGTGACGGCTGCATCCGAGTCGTTCCAGTAGTGGTCCTCGAGGACGACCCCGACGCGCTCGTCCGGGGAGAGGTCCGCGCCCGTGTAGGTGTAGGCCGGGTACGGCGGTTCGGGCAGGGAGAGGAACCACTCCGGGTGCTCGATCACCCAGCGCGAATCGATGCCCATGTGGTTGGGCACCATGTCGCTCGCGAGACGGACGCCACGGGCCCATGCGCGGTCGCGCAGGTTCGCGTAGGCACCTTCGCCGCCGATGTCTTCGGCGATCCGATAGTCGTCGAGTGAGTAGGCGCTGGCGACCGCGTCCTGGTTGCCGCGCATCCGCTTGATCCGCTCCGACGCGACTGACCGCTCCCACAGGCCGATCAGCCACAGCCCGGTGATCCCCCAACGCGCGAGCTGGTCCAATTCCTCGTCAGGGACCGCATCGAGCGTCCGGATGTCGCGACCGTACCGTCGTGACAGCTGGTCCAGCCACACGTACGTGCTCTTCGCGATCAGGACGAGCCGCGGCATCCAGGCGGAATCGCTGGAGAACGCCTCGGGCTCCTCGCCGGCACCCGTGAACGAGGGCGGATGGACCTCTCCGCCGAACCCCCCGCCGGCACCGCCGCCGAACCGCAGGTGCAGGCCGCGCTCCTCTTCGGCGAGGATCCCGATCGCGATATCGAGCCGCAGCAGCAGGGACTCGAGCGCATCGCCCAGCAGGCCGGCCCAGTGCTCCCGGATGTAGCGCAACTGCCCGATCAGCGAGGTCGGCGCGGCGCGCGCCGGCATCCGCATGAGCTCGATGAGCGAGCCGCCGCCCGGGATCAGCTCGTCGCCGTCGGCGAAGGCGCGTTCGAGGCCCGAGATGGCATCCGCGTAGCGCGTGCCCTCGGCCAGGACGCGGTCGTCGACGAGCTCGCGGAGGGGACCCAGCGCCGGGTTCTCGTTCGCGATCCGGGTCAGCAGCAGCTCCTCGAGCCGTTCCACCGGCGGCTCCGGCGCCGGTCCGCGACCCGGGAACTCCTTCGCGTAGCGGTCCAGCAGGCGGTCCGCGTCCGGGCCGAGCTGTTCGCGGACCTCGCCGAGGGCGGCGGTCATCGCCGCGGGCCGGCGGGTCGCCTCGTACCGGGCGATCAGCAGGTGGCCGATCTCGTGGAGGAGGCCCAGCGCCCCGATCTCGCCGGCCCCGACCCCGGGGGCTCCGGCGGGGCGCTCGGCATTCATCCGGGCCGCCAGTCGGCGGATGGCGGCGACGTCGGTCACGACGATGTCGCCGCGGATGCCGGTCAGACCCGGCTCGATCTCGTAGCGTTCGCGCGCCGTCCGCCGGATGTGGAAATCGCGGGTCCTCGGGACGTCGACCAGCATCGTCGAAGCATCGCACGCGGGCGATACGAACGTCAGGCTCCGACGACCTCCGTCGGCCGATTCGCGGTGATGTGGTCGATCGCCCGGCGGAGCAACTCCAGGCCCGACGGGTCGAACTCGTACGACCACGGACGCACCCGCTCCGTGTGGGTCAGCTGCGCTTCCAGGCCCGCCGCCAGGGCCTCGCGCGACATGAGGATGACGTCGGCCGTCTCGTCGACGACGGCGAGCCGGTCCGCTTCGCCGATCAGCGCGGGCACGATCTCGATCCCGGTCGCGCCCGAGAGCTGGAGCGTCTCGCGCATGTTGTCGGCGCCACGCTCGTTCGCGCAGACGAGACCCACGCGCGAGCCGGCCGCCAGGCCGGCGATCTCGTGGACGAGCTCGAGGTAGCCCGGACCCAGGAGCATCGCGACGACCGGCACGCGCCCGGCGGCCAGGACCTGGCATTCGTCGGCGTGGAACGTCGTCGTGGCGACCAGGTCGTAGTGGAACCGATCGAGTCGATCGGGCATGTCGTCGATGAGCGTGCCCTCCGCCTCGATCAGACCCGGGAAGGCGTCCACGAGCCGTTCGGCGTCGTAGCCGGCATCGGCGCTGGTGCATTCGGCGAAGAGGACCCGGACGAGCGGTCCGGGGCGTTTGCGCTCGGTCGCTGCGGCGAAGGTCGCGGCCGCCACCTCGTCCGCCGTGAACCCGGCATGGGCCGCCCGGCGCAGCATCTCGGCAACGATGCCCGCCAGCGCCTCGGTCCCGCGTCGCTGCGGCGGGCGATCGGCCACGTGGGTGCCCGCACCATGTCGACTCGTGACGTACCCGGCATCGGCCAAACGTCGATAGACCGCGCGGATGGTGTTGGGGTTCACTCGAAGCGCAGCGCCGAGCTCCCGGACCGGGGGGAGGCGGGCACCAGGCAGGAGCCGACCGGAATCGATCTGGTAGGCGAGCTGCCAGTAGATCTGGGTCGAGATGGGGACATCCGAATCGCGCTCGACGTCGAGGCTGCCACCGGCGGTGGGACCCGTCATCGTCGGGGGTACGATTTCGTCATTTGACACAGTCAACTAGTCCAACTAGGCTCACACTTGGCCTAGCCAACTATAGCAACAAGGTGGTGCCCGCATGATCGGGTTGATCTTCTTCATCATCATCCTGGGGGCGCTGGCCGCCCTCGCGTCCGCCGTTGACCGTTGGGGAGTCGACTCCCGGACGATGACCTCCGACGGCCGCCCGATGTCGCTCTTCGCTCGGTAACGACTGCGGCGTTCGCCGCCGCCGGCCCTCCGTCCCTCGCGGACGGTCCGGTTCGATCCCTCTCCTCCTCAGCCCGTGGCGCGCAGGCCGCGGGCTGACGGATTCCTGGGCCCCCAGGGCTCCGGGCGCAAGTGCCGATCAGGTGCTGGCTGGCACCTGCCCGACCGCCGCCAGGGCTTCCCGCAGCACGTCTCGGCCGTCGCGGCCATCCGGACCCGGGATGAGGGAGAGGTCCGCGACGAGCCGGGCCTCCAGGTCGGTGCCGGCGAGGCCGTCCAGCAGCCGCGCGGCCCGCGTCGCCGCCCGCAGCGACGAAGCGGTCTCGATCCGTTCGGGCGATTCCCAGAACCAGGCACATGACGCGAACATCGACAGCCGCCAGCGTTGTGCATCCATCAGGGCGATCCAGGTCGCCCGAGCGGTGGTTGACGCCGCCGGACCCAGGTGTTCCGTGGCGAACGCTTCAACGGATCGCGCGCCGACGACCACGTCCACGTACGCGTCCCGCCCGACCCACGGGTCCGGTCGACCCGGGCAGGTCCGCCGCCAGCCGTTCGGTCAGGGCGTCGATGCCGCCGGCAAGCCGCTCGAGGGCGATGCGGAGCGGCGTCTTCCAACCGCCGTCCGCCACGCACGGGCAACCGGTCGACCAGCGCGCCACGCCGTGATGGCAGCTCCACGACGTGCGCTCGCGCAACCGGGCCACCGGGAGGCCACGTGCGGCCGCGGTTGCCAACGCGTCGCTCAGGGACGGGGTCGCATAGCCTCGATCCGACGGCGCGCTGGCACCGACCAGCCGTGCCAGAAAGTGCTCGCGCAGGGGCTGATGGTGTCCGTACAGCTCACCGTCCGTGGCGATCACCACGAGCGGCTCCGGCCCGTCGTCGAGGGGCTGCCCGAAGCGCGGCACGAGTCGATCGCGGACGAAGGCGTCCGCATCGACCGTCGCCTGAGGCTCGAACGAGATGGCCGCCGACAACAGTCCGTCGTAGATGGCCACGACGATCGAACGCCCGCCGCCGAGGTCCAGCCGGACGGGTCGCCGCGTGTCCAGCTCGTATCCCTCCAGCTGCCACGGTGCGAGGATGGTGTGGTCCACGCCTTCGTCCGCCAACAATCGCAGGGTCATCAGGTCCACGGCCGTCTCGGGCAGCCACATGCCGCGGGGCCGCCGGCCGAAGCGCAGCTCGAAGTCACGCAGGCCCCAACGGATCTCGGTCCGTCGGTCGAGCGCCGAGGCGAGCGGCAGGATGGTGTGATGGAACGGCTGGGCGAGGCCGTTGGACCCGCGGTCGCCGTCCACGAACCCGCGATACGCGCACCGGTCGCCAGTCTCCAGCGAGCCACCCGGCCAGCGTCGGGCCGAGGTCCCACGAGATCGCCCCGAAGTTGCCGAGCTCGGCGTTGGGTCGATAGCAGTCGGCGCTGATGCGCTCGTTCCAGTCGCGTGCCGGGGCCGCGGTCGGGTCGACCGGCATCGTCTCGGTGAACGGGATCGAGCCGGGGCGGTTGATAGAAGTGCCCGTGGACGACGAGCGCCGGTCGACTCACGTGCCTTCGGCGGTTCGGTCGCGGGTCGTCGTGACCGCGATGGCGGATGATCCGGCTCCAGCGCTCGCCCGCGGCGCAGGCGCAGCGGCCACGAGAGCAGCAGCGCGCCGCCCTGGTAGACGCGTTCGTAGCCGCTCTCGGAGTTCGAGACGGTCTCGATGGGCGCCCACCAGGCGTCGGCGGGCACGTCGAGCGAGGTCCGCAGGTCGATGCCGATGTAGTCATTGCCCTGGGCGAGCGTCGTCACGCCGGTGGCCTCGCCGCGCGTGTCGTGGCCGACGCGGGCGCCCGCGACCTCCCACCAGGCGGCCGGGTTGCCGCCACCGCCGAGCATCGTGAGCGACCACTCGACGCCGAGGCGGACGTCGATCGACGGGACCGCTCCGGTGTTCCAGCACGACGTCGCATTCCAGCGTCGGTGAGCGCCGGTCGCCACCGAGGATGATCGACTTGGTGACGGTCACCGCGCGCCGCGATCGATGCCTCGCGTCGGGCGACGACTCGATCCTGCGCCCAGGTCGACGAGGGTGAACGCGCCATCGACCGCGTCGCCGAGCTCCATGGCGCTGGCCATGGCCCAATCCCTCGGGGCCGTGGCGGGATCGAGCGCCCGGACGAGGAACGAGCGGCGCTCGTAGGCGTCGTAGACGAGCAGGTCCGCCAGGCCGGGCTTCCTTGACCCGGAACGTGTCGTGGATGGAGGCCGCGCCATCGTCGCTGGACCTGTTCGCCGTCCTCCGGCCGGGCGTCGGGTGGGATCGCAGGAGATCGTGGTAGGCCTCGGGCCGGCGGCGCATCACCGACGTCAGCGCGTGGCGGACGGGTCGGATGTCCCAGCCGCCGATGCCCGCGCCCTCGTCGAGGTCCACGGTGATCGATCTGGCCGTCCGCCGCGATCCGGACCTCATCCACCCCGTCCATGTCGAGATCGGCGAGCGCCGCCGACCGCCGGCGTGCCCGTGGCGCCCTCCGCCAGGTCCTCGGCCGCGATCAGGTGCTCGTACGTCGCCAGTCGCATGTGCCCGATGTAGATGCCCCCGAACAGGCCGTGCCAGTAGCAGTCGTTGGACTGGCCCTGGTGGAGGTGGTCCAGGGCGCGGTCGCGCTCGGCGCCGGCCGGCATCGCGGCGACCGCATCCGACACCCGCAGCATCTGCTTGTGGAGGTCGTTGATCTCGCGGTACTTGACCTGGAAGTTGCGCCAGAACGCGCCGCGCAGCCAGCGCGCCTCCGGTCGTCCCTCGGCCACGGCGCGATGGAGGAGGTCCGTGTAGACGAGGCTCTCCGCCGCGGGCAGGGCCCACTCGCCCATCTCGGCGTACGAGCCGGTCGGGACGTAGACGCGGCCGATGGGCTGGTGCTCGGCGAGCCAGGCCGACGGCGTCGTGGTGGTCAGCCAGTCGGCGTTCGCCTCGAGCGCCTCGAAGAACCGCTCCACCCAGCGGCCGTTCGCCCCAGCAGTGCTCCCAGGTGGTCGGCCAGGCGCCGAACTTCTCGCCGTCGTCGCCCATCATCCCGACCCGGTCGCCGGCCTCGGTGGCGTGGATCGCGGAGGTAGTCGATGACGTCGTCGACCTGGCGGAACGGGATGCGGTAGCGCAGGCCCTGCTCGGTGCCGAAGACGCGCAGCAGGTGCCCCTGGTCCTCGGTCGTGTACGGGCCCCAGAGGTCCTCCTCGGGGATGGCCGCCGCCCGGAAATGGGCGTCGTCGAGGATCGTCCACTGGTAGCCCGCCGGCCACCAGCGAGGTCGGCAGGTCCGGTTCCCAGACGCGCTCGGCCAGCCAGGCGCCCTGCGGCCGTCGCCCGAACAGCGCCTCGAGCTCGTCGCCCATGCGCGTCAGCTGCCCGACCCGGTCGCGCTCCGGCAGCGAGGCGAGGACGGGCTCGTAGAGGCCGCCGCCCAGGATCTCGACCTGACCGCGGTCCACGAGCGCCCGCAGCCGGGTGATGGCATCGGGCCGCTCGTCGATCAGCCAGCGGAGGAGGGGACCCGTGTAGTGGAGCGACAACCGGACGCCCGGGTGGCGCTCCAGTGCCTCGATGATCGGCTGGTAGGCCTGGTCGAAGACCTCGGCGAACACCCAGCCGAAGTTGCCGACCGGCTGGTGGTTATGCAGGGCGAGCGCGAGCGAGATGCGCGGTGCCACGGTCGTGTCAGCCAGCCTCCGTGATCACGGGCTGTGGCGCGACCTCCGCGACCTGGACGCCCGGCCGCCGGCAGATACAGCCGCTCCGTGTACTCCTGGAGCATGCGGGTCGTCGAGAAGCGTCCAGAGCGCGGTGGCCATCGAACGGCGCATGGTGTCCGTCCAGCGCCGCGGGACGCCGGCCTTGTCACGGTCGTACCAGGCCGGGATCAGCTCGGTCTCGAGCAACCGGTACAGGTCCTGGGCGTCGGACCAGTCCTGGGCCGCCTCGTCCGGGTCGGTCTCGCGACCGCCGATCGCCCAGCCGTTGTCGCCCGTGTAGCCCTCGTCCCACCAGCCGTCGAGGACGCTGATGTTCGGGACACCGTTCTGGGCGGCCTTCATGCCGGACGTGCCCGACGCCTCCAGCGGTCGTCGCGGGTTGTTGAGCCAGACGTCCACGCCCTGGACGAGGAACCGCCCGACCCGGATGTCGTAGTCCTCGAGGATGAAGACCCGGCCGCGCAACTGCGGTGACCGCGAGCGCTGGAAGATCTCCTGGATGACCCGCTGGCCCGGGCGATCGGCCGGGTGGGCCTTGCCCGCGAAGATGATCTGGACCGGGCGGTCGGCGTCCCAGAGCAGGCGTGCCAGCCGGTCGATATCGCTGAACAGCAGCCCGGCCCGCTTGTAGGTCGCGAACCGCCGGGCGAAGCCGATGGTCATGATGGCCGGGTCGAGGGCGCTCTCGATCTCGGCGAGGACGTGGGGCGCCTCGCCATGGCGGGCCAGCTGGCTGCGCAACCGCCCGTGGGCGAACAGCGCGAGCTCGCGCTTCTGGCGCATGTGCGATTCCCACAGATCGTCCGGCGGGATCTCCTCGAGCCGCTCCCAGAATCGGTCCTGGCGCGCAACCGGCATCGAGCGCGTCGAGCTCGGCGTCGAGGTGGCGGGAGAGCAGCTCCAGGACCGGCGTCCCGACCCAGCTGGGGCCGTGGATGCCGTTGGTCACGCCCAGGATCTGGTGGTCCGTGATGCCCTGCCACGTGCCGTTCGCGGTCTCGGCGTGCAGGTGGCTGACGGCGTTCGCGCCGTTGGTGAGCCGCAGGCTGAAGGCGGTCATGTCGAACTGACCGCGATCACCGTCCATGCCGAGGCCCAGGTCCAGGACCCGTTCGATCGGCACGCCGCCGCCATCCAGGAGCGGGCCGGCGACGCGACGAACGAGGTCGGCGTCGAACCGCTCGTTGCCGGCCGAGACCGGCGTGTGGATCGTGAACACGCTGTTGCGGCGGACCTTGACCCAGGCATCCTCGAGGGAAAGGCCGTTCGCGACGTGCTCGCGCGCGCGCTCGGCGAGGAGGAACGCCGAGTGGCCTTCGTTGAGGTGCCAGACGGCCGGGGACAGGTCCAGCTCGCGGATCGCGCGGACGCCGCCGATGCCCAGCACGAGCTCCTGGTGGAGGCGCATCTCCCGGCCGCGGACGTACAGGATGTGGGTGATCGGCCGGTCCTCGACCGCGTTCTCCGCCACATCCGTGTCCAGCAACAGGACCGGCACCCGGCCCACCTGGGCCATCCAGACCGCGACCGACAGGTCCCGGCCCGGCAGCTCGACGGTCACGGTCAGCGGCAGGCCGTTGCGGTCCTGGACCCGCGACAACGGCACGCGGTTGAGGTCGTAGTCGGGGTAGTTGTGCTCCTGATGGCCGTCCGCATCGATCTGCTGGCGGAAGTAGCCCTTGCGATACAGGAGCCCGACACCGATGAACGGCAGGGCCATGTCGCTCGCGGACTTCATGTGGTCGCCGGCGAGGACGCCCGAGGCCACCGGAGTAGATGCCCAGGGACTCGTGGATGCCGTACTCCGCACAGAAGTAGGCGATCGGGCCGTCGAGGCTCTCGGCGTGCTTGCGGCCGAACCACTTGTCCGAGCCGTTCGCCATGTAGTCGTCGAAGGCGGCCAGCGTGTCGTGGTATTCGGCGATGAACTTCTCGTCGTCGAGGACGCGGGTCCAGTCGGTCGGACCGCTGATCACCGGGATCGGGTTGCGGTAGCGGTTCCAGGCCGCGCGGTCGATGAGGCTCCAGAGGTTCCGGGTCCGGGGATGCCAGGCCCAGTGGTAGTTGTACGCGAGGCGTCGCAGCCCTTCGAGGCGCGGCGGAAGTGGGAAGCTCGCCGCCGGGATCGACGGGACGTTGACGGGTTCCATGGCCGGGGATGATACCGGGTCATGCCGCGAACGTGAACCGGTTTAGCGTGGTCGACGGCCGGTCGTCGGGCGGTCGTCGCCGCGCTCGCGGCGGCTACCATGCGCCACATGGGACTGCGCGTGGCCTTCCTTGCCGCCGAGTGCGAGCCGTGGGCGAAGACGGGCGGTCTCGCCGACGTCGTCGACGCGCTGGCGCGCTCGCTGGGTCACCTCGACCGACGACATCGACGGTCCCGTGGACGTGTTCCTGCCGCGATACCGCGGTGTGCCCGACCCGTCACCCGACGCGGTGCTCGGCGAGGAGGTCCTGCGCGTGCCCGATCCGCGGGCACCGACCGGTGCGAGCGACCTGACGATCATCGATGTCGCGGCGAACGGCTATCGACTGCGTCTCGTGGACCACCCGCCGGCCTACGACCGGGCCGCGTTCTACGGTGATGGCGCGGGCGACTATGCCGACAACGCCTGGCGGTTCGGGCTGTACTGCCGGGCAGCCATGGAGGCGCTGCGGGCCGACGGTCGGCCCGTGGACGTGCTCCATCTCCACGATTGGCAGGCGGGTCCGGCGGCCGTGTTCCGGGCGCTTCGCTATGCCGACGACCCGATCATCGGTGGCGCCGCGATCGTCACGACCCTGCACAACCTCGCCTATCACGGGTGGACGTACAACAGCGGCCTCGCCCAGCTCGGGCTGCCGGTCGGCGGGACGGCGTTCGGCCAGAACCCCGACGGCATCGACCTGCTCGCCGCGGCGATCGAGGGGGCCGAGATCGTCAACACCGTCTCGCCCGGGTACGCGGCCGAGGCGCTCACGCCGGCCTTCGGCATGGGGCTCGATGGGTTGCTGCGCTCGCGCGGGGACCGGTTCATCGGGATCCTCAACGGGCTGGACACCACGGTCTGGGATCCGCGGACCGATGGCGATCTCGCCGCGCCCTACGACCGCGCCGACCGGTCCGGACAGGCCGCGTGTCGGGCCGACCTGCTCTCCCGCAACGATCTCGATCCCGACGACGACGGCCCGGTGATCGGGATGATCGGCCGGCTGGATCCACAGAAGGGCTTCGATCTGCTGGCCGGCGCGGCGCCGGCGTTGCTGGCGCGGGGCGCCCGCCTGATCGTGCAGGGCTCCGGGCATCCGTCGCTGGCCGACCCATTCCGGGAACTGGCCCATCGGTCGCCCGGACGAGTCGCGTTCATCGAGGCGTTCGACCGTGCGATGGCGCGACGGATCTACGCCGGCGCCGACTTCTTCGCGATGCCGTCGCGGTTCGAGCCGTGCGGCCAGGGGCAGATGATCTCGCTTCGCTACGGCACGCCGCCGATCGTCCATCGCACCGGTGGTCTGGCCGACACGGTCGTGGACGTGACGGCGGATCCGGCCGCGGGCACGGGGTTCGTGTTCGACGAGCCGACGACGGAGGCACTCGTCGCGGCATGCGAGCGAGCGTTCGCGCTGCGCGCCGGGGGAGGAGCGGGCTGGGAGGCCTTGCTGGATCGCGGGATGGCCGTCGATTTCGACTGGACGACGGGCTCCGCGCCGCTGTATGTGGCCGCGTACCGGCGCGCCGTGGCGATCCACCGCGGGTCGTAGACCGCGATCGACAACGTGCCGTCCGGTCAGGCCTCCAGGGCGTGGAGGAGGGCTGCGGTCGTCGCGACCGGGTGGACCCGCTGTGGGGAGTGCGGACCGCCCGCGATGGTGATCACGTGATCGGTGCCGAGGCGGGCCACGAACCCGGGGAGGGCCGCGTCCGGCACGAGGCCACCGGCCGTCGGGTCGCCCCGGACGAGCCAGACCGGGATCCCGGCCGTGGCCGGGTCGGCGAGGTCCGCGAGGCCGCCATCCCAATCGCCGTTCTCTGTCAGCACGGCCCGCGCCGCGGCCGCATCCAGATGCGTGAGGGCCGTGGCCTTGGCCAGGACATCGCCGTCGTGCCAGGCGGGGTTCTGCGCGACGGACCGCGGTGAGTGCCTCATCCAGGTCGGCATAGGGCCGTGAGTCCGGGTCGTCGGCCATGGCCGCCATGATGGCGCGTGGCGCGGCGGGCGGGTCGAGCAGGACGAGGGTCGCGGGACGCAGGCCGGCGACCGGCAGCGCGGCCGCGGTCATCGCACCCCAGCTATGCCCGATCACCTGCAGGGCCGGCGTCACGAGCCCGGCCGCCTCGGCGAACGCGGCGACATCGACGGCGTTGTCGCGGAATCGATGGTGGCCGGTCCAGTGGCCTGTCCCGCCGTGACCGGGCAGATCCACAGCGACCACGTACCGCCCGGTGGCCGCGAAGGCCGGCCCGAGCCGCCACCAGTTGGCCGCGGAGCCGGTCACGCCGTGGATCAGCAGCAGTGGCCGCGCCGCCGGATCGCCCCAGGTGAGCGCCGCGAACGGGATCCCGGCGGCGTTGATCGTGACGCGCTCGCCCTCGGCGGGGTCATCGAGGGCCGCGGCGGCACCGGCCGGCAGGGAGAACTCGGTCATGCCCGGACCGTAGCATCCGGGGCCAGCACCATGGGCCGGTGTCGCGGGCCGCCGAGGCGCGTGCCATGGGCCGTCCCGACGAACGGCCACACGCGCCGAGTAGAATCACCGTCAGCACACACCCGCACCCGCCGCCGGAGGACCCAGACCGTCATGGCCAATCAGTTCGTCGTCCAGCTCAAGAACGAGCCCGGCGCCATGGCGACCCTGGCCGAGGCGCTCGCGGCCGGTGGCGTCGACCTGCGCGCGATCGGCGGCGGGAGCATCGGCGACTCTGGCCACGTGATCATGACGACCGCGGACGACGAGGCGACCAAGGCGATCCTCGAGGCCCATGGCTACGAGTTCATCGAGGGCGAATCGCTCGTCACCGAGGTCGATGATCGGCCCGGTGGCATGGCTCGCCTCTCGCGGGCGCTCGCGGACGCGGGCGTGAACATCTACGGGCATCTGTTCCTGGGTCGATGGGGCGACCGGGCCATGTTCGCATTCGTGGTCGACAAGCCGGACATCGCGCGCCCGATCCTCGAGCGCAAGGGCTGACGGATCGGCGGGCGGAAACGCCCGCCACGCCCGCCCGTGATCCCGGCACCCTCCACGCGCGGTACGACCAGCGGCGACGACCGGTACTCGCCACCCCTACAGCTCGCCGGGGCGCTCTGCTAGGTTGGCCGTCCTGCCGATGACCAGCCTTCGACGCTCCCCGCTGATCCCGGTCCTCGCCCTCGTCGCGTGGCTGTTCGCCGCGGCGCCGCCCGCGAGTGCGGCCCTCCCGCCGGGCGGCACCTTCATCGACGACAACGGGTCGATCTTCGAGGGCGCGATCGAGGCGGTCGCCGCCGCCGGCATCACCCGCGGCTGCGACCCGCCCCTCAACGACCTGTTCTGCCCGCGGGACTCCGTCACCCGGGCGCAGATGGCGGCCTTCCTGGTCCGAGGTCTTGGGCTGACGGCGACCGGCGGGTCCGACTTCACCGATGTATCGGGGACGTTCGCGGTCGATATCGACAAGCTCGCGACCGCGGGCATCACCAAGGGCTGCAACCCGCCCGCCAACGACCGGTTCTGCCCGAACGACGCGGTGACCCGCGGGCAGATGGCGGCGTTCCTGGTCCGCGCCCTGGCGCTGACCGCGACGAGCGGCGTCTCGTTCAGCGATGTGCCGTCGAATCACCCGTTCGCGGCCGACATCAACCGACTCGCGACCGCGGGCATCACGTCCGGTTGCGGCAATGGCAAGTTCTGTCCCGGCCAGGTCGTCACTCGCGGGCAGATGGCGGCGTTCCTGCAGCGCGCGTTGGAGCTCACTCCGGTGACCCCACCGCCGCCCGCGTCGGGCAACCCGACCGGCAATGCGCCGATCCCGCTCGGCGGCGCGCCCGGTCGACACCTCGGACCCGGACCATGTCGTGGGCACCGGGACCCCAGGGAGTTGCACCTCGGCGGCCGTCGTGAACGCGGTCGCCCAGGGTGGCGTCATCACCTTCGACTGCGGTCCGAACCCCGTGACCATCGCGATGAACGCGACGGCGAAGGTCTTCAACGACAAGCCGGATGTCGTCATCGACGGCGGGGGTCTCGTCACCCTCGATGGCCAGAGTGCCCGGCGGATCCTGTACATGAATACGTGCGACCCGGATCTCGTCTGGACCACGTCCCATTGCCAGAACCAGGACCACCCGACCCTGACCGTGCAGCGCCTGCGGTTCGTGAACGGGCGTTCCGCCGGCACCGAGACGATGGACGGCGGCGGCGCGATCTTCGTCCGGGGTGGCCGGTTCAAGGTCGTCCAGTCGCAGTTCTATGGCAACCGGTGCGCGTCCACCGGGCCGGACATCGGTGGCGCGTCGATCCAGGTGTTCTCACAGTTCGAGGGCCGGCCGGTCTATGTCGTGAACAGCACGTTCGGCGCCCCGAACGCCGCTGCGCAACGAGTGCTCGAACGCCGGCGGGATCTCGAGCATCGGCGTGTCGTGGACGATCATCAACAGCCTGTTTCGCGACAACCGCGCGATCGGCAGCGGGGCCAACCCGCCCAAGAACGGGCTGCCCGGCGGAGGGAACGGGGGCGCCATCTACAACGACGGCAACACGATGACGCTGCGGGTCGTCGGCACGCTGATGGAGGACAACTGGTCGAATGGCGAGGGCGGCAGCGCGATCTTCTTCGTGAGCAACGACCGCTCGGGGTCCGTCGAGATCGTCGAGTCCGTGCTGCGCGACAACACCGGCGACGGGTTCCAGACCCATCCCGGCATCTTCTTCCTGGGCAAGAAGATCACCTTCACGGACTCGACCGTCCAGTAGCGGGCCGCCGCCCCCCTGGTCGTGCGCCGCTCGCCCTCGGTCAGCCGACCGCGACCGCCGCGTGGTGGTCGGCCTCGTCGGCGTCCGCTTCCGCCTTCGTCCGGTGCATCGTCCCGGGCGCGTGGCCAGGTGGTGCGTAGACCGTGTAGAGGCGCAGGTCGTGCAGCCCTCGATTGACCACGTTGTGGCGCGTGCCGGCGGGGACCTGGATGAGTTCGCCGGGTCCGACCAGGGTCGCGATGCCGTCGATGACGGTGTCGGCCTCGCCGTCGACGATCACGAGCACCTGATCGATGGTGTCGTGGACCTCTTCGCCGATCTCGCCGCCTGGCGGGATGCTCATCACGACGACCTGGCTGTGCGGCCCGGTCGCCACGACCTCGCGGAACATGTGATTGGCGCGCGTCCGCGCCACGATGTCGCCGATGAATGTCATCACGTGACCTCCTGCAGGTCTTCAGCGTGGTCGACCGGGGGGGCGGTCGACCAGTGCCGAAGGTCAGCAGAACGGACGGAGGTGCCCGCACGGTCCGGTATCAGCCGCAGGCGCGACCCGAGCGGGAGTAGCCCAGTCGGTAGAGCGGCAGCCTTCCAAGCTCAATGCCAGGTCATGCCGGGTGGGCATAGGGTAGAGCTGCTGGGTCCTCCGTCGTCAGGCCACGGCGCCGGCGGTCGACTCCTCGGGTGCGGCCGACGGCAGGCGGAGGATGGCCAGGATGGCGCCGAGGACGATGATCGCGCCGACCCATTGCTGGGCCTCGAGCCGCTCCCCGAGCAGGAGCGCTCCTGCGGTCACTCCGACGATCGGGATCAGGTAGAACGACAGCGCCGCGATACGAGGCCGGGACGTGGCGTAGAGCGCCGAGGTAGAACCAGTACGCGCCGGCGTAGTACAGGACGCCAGAGCCGATGGCGCTGGCGAGGCCAAGCGGTGTCATTGCCGTCGGCACGATCTGGCCGCCGGCCAGGCCGACCACGAGAACGAGCCCGATGGCCAGCACGAGGGCGTGCGCCTGCTGGGATAGCACCACCTGGCTCGTCTCCTTGGCATCCGGGATCCATCGTCGGGTGACGACGGAGTAGATCGCGCAGCACAGGATCCCGACGAGCGTCAGGCTCACCCCGATCAACTGACTGCTGCTCGCCGATGGGTCGTAGAGGACGACGACCATGCCCGCGACCGCGATGAGGGACAAGGCGATGAAGGCCGGCGTGATCCGCTCGCGCAGGAACCAGGCCGCCAGGAACAAGATCATCAGCGGCTCGAAGGCCCAGAGCAGGACGTACAGGCTGGCCGTGATGGTGGTCAGCCCGATCAGGCCCAGCGCATAGGCGAGACCCGGATTGAGCAGACCGAGCCGACCGAGCAGCGGCGAGCCTTCGGTCCGAAACGAAATCCCCTGAGAACGCATCACGACGGCCAGGACCGCGAGGCTGGCGGCAAGTTGGATCGGCAGGAGCGTGAAGGGCGAGATCTCGTCGAGAGCCGCCTTGCTGATGACGGTCCCGACACCCCAGCAGGTGGCGGCGAGGATCAGCGCGGCGAGGTCACGCGGTGCGATTGGTGAGCGGGACATGGCGGTGCTCCGAGCAGAGGGCCGACGGGTGTTCGGGCGCTGAGGCCGCTGGTTCCTCGTCGTCGCAGCACGAGTAGCCCGGCACTCGCCGGCGACTCGTTCGTCCTCGCTGCATCCTCGGCACGGCTAGAGCAAGGTTCGCTGCATCGCGACCGCGGTCGTTGAGCACGCGGTCTCGAACTCGACCGAACGCGCGACATCGGCCGGCACCGTCGAGCGATCGATGACCTCGTAGCCGAGGCGGCTGAACCAGAGTTCGGCCGTCTCCGTCAACAGGATGAGACTCGTCGCTCCGCGATCGCGCGCCAGGTCCTCGACCGCACGGACGAGACTCGTCCCGACGCCCGTCCCCCGTTGGTCGGACACCACAGCGACTGAGCGGAGAAGCGCGACCCGGTCGTACGGCTCGATCGCCGCACAGCCGATAAGGCGATCGCCATCGCTGGCGACCACGCCCGTTGCGAACGCTTCCTCCGCGCCGTCAAGAGGCAGACCAGCCTCGGTCAGCAGGCCGCGGACCGAGGCCCAGTCGCCAGACGCGGCGCGGCTCGTTTGCATCAGCAGCAGCCGGAGCCGCCGCAGCAGCCGCCGGCCTCGGCGACCGGGAGCATCTCGCGCGGCGCCGCGAGATCGATGAGCGGCCGGGCGTCGGCGGGCTTCGTCGCCTTGATGATGGCGCTGATCATCCCCTCCACCACCGTGTGCGACGGCGTGATCGAGACCTCAGTGAGTCCGACGGCTTCGAGACCCTCGCGAAACTCCGAGATCGACAGAGCGCCCGCGATGCAGCCTGCGAACGAGCCGCGCTCCGCGCGCTGCTCGGGGCTCAGTGAATCCTCGGCCACGATGTCGCTGATACCGATCCGGCCGCCGGGCCGCAGCACGCGGGCGATCTCCGCGAACACGGCACGCTTGTCGGCGGCCAGGTTGACGACACAGTTGCTGATGACGACGTCGATCGACTCCGCGGGGAGCGGGATCGCCTCGATGTGGCCCTTGAGGAACTCGACGTTGGTGGCGCCCGCCTCGGCGGCATTGTGCTGCGCAAGGGCGAGCATCTCGTCGGTCATGTCAACGCCGAACGCCCGCCCCGTCGGTCCGACCCGCTTCGCCGAGAGCAGGACGTCGATGCCACCGCCTGAGCCAAGGTCGAGCACGCGCTCACCGGGATGGAGGTCAGCCACTGCCGTCGGATTGCCGCAACCGAGGGAGGCAAGGACGGCGGCGTCGGGCAGCTCGTCGCGCTCGAGCGCCGAGTACAGGTTGGCCCCGATGGTCTCGGGATCGCTGCAACACGAGGAGCCCTGGGAGGCGCGGACTGCGGCATCGGCATAGTGCTGCCGAACGGTCTCGTGGATCGTCTCGCTGGACTCGTTCGTGGCGGGGGTCGCTGTGGTCATCGCTGGACGGCTCCTCGAAGTGGACGGCGGTGTGCGCTGTATTGATACTTGTCAAGATAGGCATCTGTCAATACAGTAGCGACATGAAGCGCCAGACTGATCCCGACGTCCTGCTGCTCCAGGCCGCCGCTGACCCGACCCGACTTGCGATCCTGCGCGAGTTGAGCGACTGCGCGGAGGTGTGCGCCTGCGACTTCACCGCGTGCTGCGACGTGAGCCAGCCGACCGTCTCGCACCATCTCAAGGTCCTTCGCGACGCCGGCTGGATCGAGGGCGAGCGACGCGGGACATGGATCTTCTATTCGCTGCGTCCGCAGGCCGTCGCCCGGTTCCGGGAACTCGCGGGAGGCTTTGGCGGCGTGACCGGTCCGCCTCCAGCATCGCGCCGGCTCACCGTCCTGGAGGCGCGCGCCTAGGCTCTGGTCGCGGCCTCAGGCTAGAAGGTGACGATGGCGCCTATGCGACGCCGAGCCAGCCGGCGACCTGCTCGCGCGTCGGCACCCGTCCGGCGAGGACGACGGTGCCGTCGATGACGAGCCCGGGCGTCGACATGACGCCGCGCGAGGCGATCTCACCGTAGTCGGTCACGTGCCGGACCTCGGCGTCGATGCCGGCGGCGTCCACGACCTCGCGGACGACCTTCTCGGTGTACTGGCACTTCTGGCAGCCGGGACCGAGCACTTCGATGACGCGCATGGCGTCCTCCTTCAGGCGTACAGGGCGTTGAACAGGTAGCCGACGAACAGGATCCCGACGGCGACGACGCCGGCGAAGACCGCGATGAGCTGCGGCTTCATGACCCGCCGGAGGATGACCATCTCCGGGAACGACAGGGCGGTGATGGCCATCATGAACGCGAGGGCCGAGCCCATCGGCAGGCCCTTGGCGATGAGCACCTCGATGATCGGGATGGTCCCCGCGGCATTGCTGTAGAGCGGGACCCCGAGCAGGACGAGGGCCGGGCACGGCGAGCGGGTTGCCGCTGCCGCCGATCGACACGACGAGGTCCGTCGGGACGAAGCCGTGGATGACGGCGCCGATGCCGATGCCGATCAGGACGAACGGCAGCACCCTCCAGACGAGACTGCGGGTCGAGGTCCAGGCGTCGCGCACCCGGTCCTCGAGGGTCAGCTTCATCTCGACGGGGCGGGCGCCACCCGCCTTGATCTCCCAGACGTACGGCTCCACGTAGCGCTCCAGGTGGAGCCGACCGATGACGAGGCCGGCCACGACCGCGACGACGAGCCCGGCGGCGATGTACATCAGGGTGACGGCGGGACCGAACAGACCCCACAGCAGCACGATCGCGATCTCGTTGACCATCGGCGAGGCGATGAGGAAGGCGAACGTCACGCCGAGCGGGACGCCGACCTCCACGAAGCCGATGAACAGCGGCACCGCCGAGCAGGAGCAGAAGGGGGTGACGACCCCGAAGCCCGCCGCCGCCATCGTCCCGGGCAGGACGCCTCGACCGGCGAGCGCCGACCGGACGCGCTCGGGCGACACGTACGAGCGCAGGAACGAGACGAGCGTGACGATCCCGGTCAGGAGCAGCAGGACCTTGGGCACGTCGTACAGGAAGAACGCGATCGCATCGCCGAGCTGCGAGCCCGCCTGCAGGCCGAGCAGGTCGTAGGCGACCCAGTTCGCCAGCGGCAGCGTGATGAACCACGCGATCAGCCACGCGACGACCGCCAGGCCGACCACCGGGCCAGAACGGCAGGTGGGTCCGCGGACGGCGAGCGTCGTCATCGCAGGAGTCGCCGGAACGACGCGAGCGCCGCCGCGCAGGCCGCCTCGTCGCGCTCGTAGTAGACCCAGCGGGCGTCGACCATGTGCCGGCTCGCTCGGACCAGTCCTGCACGCCGCAGCTTCGCCAGGTGATTGCTGACGTTGTTCTGGCGCTCGCCAAGGGCGGCCGCCATCTCGCACACGCAATGCGGGACCGGAACCCAGGATGGCGACGATGCCGGCGCGGATCGGATCGCCGAGAAGCGCCGCGGTCGCGGCGACGTCCTGACGACCTCCGGCGGGTCGACCTGCAGGCGCAGCTCGGGCAGGACCGGCAGCTCCGTCCGCGCGGCCATCACGCCAGCCTCCCGGACCAGCTGCGATGTCTCATCACCGGATGAACATCACACCAGCGGGTGAGGTACCGCATGTGGCGTTCGGCCCCATCCCGCGGGCCCGATGGCACGAGGCGGAGGCAGGTCGACGCGAGCATGCGGGGGCGCAGGTCCGGTATCATCCCCGGGCGCCACCCGAGCGGGAGTAGCTCAGTTGGTAGAGCGGCAGCCTTCCAAGCTGCATGTCGCGAGTTCGAACCTCGTCTCCCGCTCCATCCTCTCGATCCGCGGTCACGCTGACCGGATCGGCCGGCCCGAGTCGGCGACCCACGACTCCAGCACCCGGCGGTGCCGGTCCTCGAGCTTGACCAGCGATCGCTTGGCGCGCAGCAGGTCGCGCACTTCGTCGAAGCTCATCCCCTCGGTCTGCATGAGGTAGGCGGCGAGCACCGTCGCCGAGCGGCCCCGGCCCTTCGCGCAATGGATGAGCACCGTCCGCCCGTCCGCCTGCTGGTCGTCGATCCAGGCGACCGCCTCGGTGAGGACGGCCGCGTCCGGCACCGTCACGTCGGGGACGAGGAACTTGCGGTGCGTGATCCCGTGAGCATCGTAGAAGGCGAGGTCGGACGTCCGCTCCGCCCGGGTATCGAGCACCGCGCTGATCTCCCGCGTCAGGAGCTCCGCATAGTCGCGTCGGTACGTCGGCGCACCGCCCAGCCAGAGCCGGGGTTCGATCTGCGAGAACCAGGCATGGCCCAGGAGTCGCTCGTAGGTGAACCGGATCGCGGGGTAGAGGCGGTCGAACGCTCGGTGGAACGGGGACAGGCCGGGTCGCGGATCAGGGGACGACAACGGCCAGCGCCCCGGGCATGACGTCGACCGTCAGCGGGGTGCGCCCGATGTACTCGCCGTCGGTCCACACGGGCTGGTCGGGCTCGGTCTCGATCCGGATCGAGCGCGCCTGTCGATGGAACTTCGTGACCTTCGCCAGGTCCAGGAACCGGAGGGCCGCGGCGGCCAGCGTGTGGTAGTCGTGCTGGTCGATGCGGAAACAGTCGAGCAGCCCGTCCTCGACCGAATACGAATGGGTGATCTGGAGCCCGGTCCCCATCATCCCGGAGTTGACGAGGTAGACCTTCGTGGCCGTGAACTCCGCGGACTCGCCGTCGAGCTCGACTTTGTAGTGGATGGGCGCCGAGGTGTCGCGCGCATGCCCGGCGGCGTTGACGAGGTACGCGAACACGCCGTACTTGTCCTTCTCCGCGCGACTCGTCTGCTCCTCCGGCTCGACCCCCACGTAGAGCCGCTGGACGAAGTACCGGTCGTCTACCGTCGCCTGCCCGAGCTCGCGGATCCGTCCCACGTCGACGTTGCGGGTCTTGGTGCTGGTGCACAGGACTTCGGTGGCCTCCCGAAGGGTCCCTGGCACCCCCATCTCTCGAGCGAACCCGTTCCCGGTCCCACCCGGCAGGATGCCCATCGGCAGCTTGCGTCCTGTTTCGACGGCCGCGTCGACGAGCGCATTGGCGAGCTCGTGCTGGGTCCCGTCGCCGCCGTAGCCGACGACGAGGTCCACGCCGTCCTCGACGGCCTTGCGGGCCTGGACGGTGGCGTCGCCGTATTTGTGCGTCAGGCTGACGTCCCAGTCGACCTCGTGCTGGTGGAAGACGTCGTTCAGGACGTTGAGGATGGGCTCGTCCTTGCCTGAAGCCGGGTTGATGATGACGTGGACCCGGCGGTACGGCGCATCCGGCATGGTCTTCCTCCCGACTGGCTTGGTCTGAAGCGACGATGATGCACCTCCGGCGTCCCCCGGTTCACGCCCCGGGGCGCGTTGCCCCGGTGTCAAAGGAGGCCTCTTCGACCTCATCCGTCCTCGTGACCGCCGCGCAACGGACGGCCGACCGCCGATTTGCGCGTGGCCCGGTATCATCCCGGGGCGCCATCCGGGCGGGAGTCGACTCAGTCGGGTCGAGCGGCAGCCTCCAGATCGCCTGTCTCGATTTCGAACTCGTCCCCCGCTCCGACCAGTCGACTTCGTTGACTGCGCGCACCGCCGCCCGATTTCGAGGTGCTCTGTGTCGCCAAGATGACGCTTGACGGCAACCGTTATCAGTCGCACCTTTGGCCGATTACACCGGGGTACTAGGAATCACTGGTACGAAAGTACCGCGCGCGCAGTGAGGGGCGATCGACATCATGGCAACACAACTTCCGTCGGCGCCCACGCCGACGTTCGGTCGCTCCATGTTCAGGGCCCGAGGATGGGCGGTCCTCGCCACCTTGTTGATCCTCACATCGTTGTTCACGTGGGCCGCCGCGCGACCGACGTCGGTGCTCGCCGCGCCGGGCGATGCGGATCCCGCGGAGACGACCATCGCCGCCACCTTGGCGACGCCTACGGTCGATGACACGGTCACGATCACCGTGCAGGCGAAGGCGACCGGGGGGCGAATCTGTCTGAGACGGGCGGGGTCGTGACGCTGGACAGCGATTTCGGGAACCTCTCGGACGTCACCGACAATGGCGATGGCACCTACACGGCCACGCTGGACGCCACGACGCCCGTAGTTGCGACGATCACCGGCACGATCGACGGCGAGGCGATCATCGATGACGAGGTCGTGACCTTCTCGGTCGGCGCAGCCAGTGGGACACAAGCACGATCGAAGCGTCCTTGGCAGATATCACGGTCGACGGTTCGTCGACCATTACCGTCACGGTCAAGGACCAGTTCGGTAACGAGCTTGGGACCGGAGGCGACACTGTCGAACTCGACACCAGCGCTGGCGCGCTGACGATTCCGAACGACGTAGGCGACGGGACCTACACCGCGACGCTCACGGCGATAGAGCCCGATACGGCCCTTATCACCGGGACCGTGAACACCGACCCGATCAGCGACGATGCGACCGTAGGCATCACCGTAGGCGACCCGAGCGGGACAACGTCCACGATCGGAGTCGACGATGACTCGATCACCGTCGACGGCAGCTCGACCATCACCGTCACGCTGCTTGACCAGTTCGGCAACGCGATCACCGAGGGCGGCGACACGGTGGACCTCGATACCACCGTCGGTCCGTCACGTCCGCCGATGACAACGACGACGGGACCTACACCGCGACCCTCACCTCCGAAGACCCTGGCAGCGCCACGATCACCGGAACCGTCGACGACGACCCGATCGACGACGATGCCGTCGTCGATATCGCCGTTGGTGCGGCGAACGCGGCGAAGTCCACCATCACGGCCGCCTCGAACTCGGTGAATGTCGATGTCGGCAGCACCGTCGTGACGGTCCGACTGAAGGACCAGTACGGCAACAACCTCGTGACAGGCGGCGATGCGGTCACGCTCGCGTCCGGTCATGGCGCTATCGCGGCGACCCCGACAGATGTCGGCGACGGCACGTACACCGCCACGCTGAGCTCGACGGTCCTGGCTCCTCCCACATCACGGGCACCGTCGACACGGTGGCGATCACGGACTCGGAAGACGTGCTTCACGCCGGGCGCCTTGGCGTCGTTCGAGATCAGCACGATCGGCGCGCAGGTAGCCGGGGCCGGTTTCGGATTCACCGTGATCGCGTACGACCAGTACGAACGTCAAGACCGACTACACCGGCGGAACGCTGTCCGGCCTGGCGACATCGCCCGGCTGTACCGCGTGCACGCCGGACCTGCCCGCGACCGCCGCGACGTACGGTTCGATCTCCTGGTCGAACGGCGTTGGCACGGTCAGCAACGTCAAGGCCTTCAACGCCGAATCGGCGCAGGTCACCATCACCGATGGGTCGATCGCCAAGACGTCCAACGCCTTCGCGGTCACCTACGAAGACACACTCGGTGACTTCTGTCAGCACGATCGACAGCCAGACCGCTGGGACAGGCTTTGGCTTCTCGGTCACGGCCTACGACCCGTACGGCAATGTCAAGGAGAACCAGTCCGCAGGCTCCCTGTCCGGGCTTGCGACCTCGCCCGGTTGCAGCCTGTGCACCCCCACCACCGCAGGCACGCCGGCATTGTATGGGTCGATCTCCTGGTCGAACGGCGTTGGCACGGTCACGGGGGTCACGGCCTACAAGGCGGAACCGGCCGCGCAGGTGACGATCACGGACGGCTCGGTCAGCGAGCCCTCGAACACCTTCGCAGTCGCGTTTAAGAACGTGCTCGGCGACTTCTCGGTCACCACGATTGGCGGCCAGACCGCCGGGACGGGCTTCGGCTTCACGGTCACGGCGTACGACCCATAGGCAACGTCAAACTGAATCACACGACCGGGGCACTGTCCGGCCTGGCCATCTCGCCCGGCTGCATCCGCTGCACCCCAGACCTGCCCGCCACCGCCGCCACGTACGGCTCGATCTCCTGGTCGTCGGGCGTCGGCACGGTCACGGGGGTCACGGCCTACAAGGCGGAACCGGCCGCGCAGGTCACCGATCGCGGACGGTCGCCGTGAATGAGACCTCGAACACCTTCGCTGTCGCCTTCAAGAACGTGCTTGGCGACTTCTGACAACCATCGGCGGCCAGACCGCCGGTACGGGCTTCGGCTTCACGGTCACGGCCTACGACCCATACGGCAACGTCAAACTGATCACACGACCGGGGCACTGTCCGGCCTGGCCACTCGCCCGGACGCATCCCCTGCACCCCAGACCTGCCCGCCACCGCCGCGACGTACGGCTCGATCTCCTGGTCGTCAGGCGTCGGCACGGTCACGGGGGTCACGGCCTACAAGGCGGAACCGGCCGCGCAGGCGACAGCACGGACGGCTCGGTCAGCGAGCCCTCGAATAGCTTCGTGGTCACTTTCGACGACACGCTGGGTGACTTCTCGATCACCACCATCGGGACGCAGACGGCGGGGTCCGGCTTCGGCTTCACGGTCACCGCCTACGACCCGTATCCGGCAACGTGAAGACGGCAACCAGGGCACTGGCACCTTGTCGGGCCTCGTGACGTGCCGGCTGCTGGCGATCTACTGCACATCGGCATCGACGCGGCGCCAGGCACGTACGTGCGATCGCTGGTCGAACGCATCGGCACGGTCAGCAACGTCAGGGCCTACAACGCCACCATCGACAACACTCACGCACCGCCGGTCTCGTTTCGGAGACAAGCAATGGGTTCAGCGTGAACCCGACCGGCGCCGCCCGGCTCCTGTTCTCGACCCGCCGTCGAGCTTCGACGGTGAGCGCATCGATACGGACAGTCGGCGACAAGGTCTACCACGTCTGCTCGCCGGCTCCGACGGCCGCCGCGGATCCGTGCCTGACCTCCTCCGCCCCGGTCAGGGTCCTGGCCTCGATCTCATGGCAATCGAGTGGCGACCACCTCCATCACCGTGAAGACCAACAACGCCGGCACCGCGACGATGGCCGCTCTCACGACGAATGGCGAAGCATCGATCCCGGTTCCCGCGCCATCCGCACCGACAACCTGGGTTCCTTCAGCCTGACCGCGTACGCCGCCGGGTCGAACAACGGCACGAGCAAGACCGTTCAGGCGGTCAACGACCTCGAGGCGTGCTGGATCAACCCGACCTTCTGCGACAACCTCGCGGCCAATCAGGCCTCGGCCAAGCAGACGTCGTTCGGCAAGATCGTCAAGACGGTCGATCAGTTCGTGGCGACAACCCGGTGACCTTACAGACGCAGTTCATCGCGTTCGACAACGGCCAATGCGGTGACCCGAGCGCCAAGAAGGTAGGCCAGACCACCGAGATGAAGGTCACCGGGAACGGCGTGTCCGCCACGTCGCCGAACTTCAGCATGGTCCTGCTTTACCCGAAGGACACGATCAAGGCGGCCGGATACACGTCGCGTGGACCAAATGCGTACAACATCTGCCTCGGTGCGAAGTACCTTGGCACCACCCCGGCGACGGCGTGGAAGGCCAAGACGAGTCTCACGAATGGCACGCTCAAAGATGCCGTCAATGATGGGACTGGCGTCTACTGGGGCTACGTGCCCGAGTGCTCCGCGATCCAGGCGTCCAACCTGTCCGCGGCTCTCAAGGCCCAGAACCCGTGCATCTCGCTCCGGACCAAGCAGGCCGCCACTCTTAAGGCAGCGGTCGTCCCAGAGATCATGTCCCTCCAGGACTTCAACACGCTCGGGATGAAGGACGCGGACATCGCCATCGTCCTCAGCAAGCCCTGGCCGTGGGACGGCAAGATGGGCCTCAAGTAGTCCGTCCAACGCGGGCGTCCCACCGGGCGCCCGCCACGAACTGAGCGCTAGGACCCCGTCGGCACCGACGGGGTCCGCTCGATTCCCAGGCGCTCCACCATCGCGTCACGCCGCTCGGTGGTCGCAGCCCGATCCGGATCGTCACGGTCCAGCGCGGCCAGCAGGCCATCGAGGGCGAGCGTGGCCTGGAAGTCGTCGCCACGCTCGGTCGCGAGCTGGACGGCCTCGCGGAACCAGCGTGCCGCCTCGGCGGGGTCGCCTTCTTGCAGATGGCCCCAGCCCCGGACGCGGGCGACCCCCGTCGTGAGGAGCGCACCACCGTCGGAGGACTCGGCACCGGCCTCGATCTCGTCTGCCAGGGCCAAGGCCTCCTGCGTCCTGCCCGCGAGGAGCATCGCCTCGGCACGCCGGAGGTCGGTCGTGAGCACTTCGCCGTGTTGACCGTGTTCGACCTGCGTCGCTCGCGCCTCGGCGAGGAGGTCCAGCGCGGCCGCGTGATCGCCTTGGCGTGCCAGGGCCCGGGCGAGCTCCCGGCGGGCCTCGGCGACGTCGGCCTCGGCACCGGCGGCACGCCATGACCGGACGACGTCCCGCAGCAGGGCCTCCGCCTCCTGGTAGTGCCCCTGATCGCTGAGGATCTCGGCGACGTTGAACTTGACCAGGGTCTCGTAGGCGCGGTCCCCGGTGACCTCGAACAGGTGCCGCGACCGGTCGTACAGGCGGCGCGCCTCATCCCACTCGGATCGGTCCTTGGCGAGGACACCCATGTTGTTGAGGACCAGCGCCTGCCGGCCGATGTCGCCCATCCGCTCGTAGATCGCGAGGGCCCTGGCCGAGTAGATCGCCTTGTCGAGTTCGCCGGTGTCGAAGTACGCCGAGTCCAGCGCCTGATAACCCTGGGCCAGCGCCTCGTCGTCGCGCGCCCGGCGAGCTTCCAGGACGCCGCGCTCGCACCATTCGATCGCCTCGGCCGCACGGTTCTGCGAGTAGCGGACCCAGCCACGCCAGACCAGCAGTCGGGCGCGCTGGGCCGACGCGGCCCGGCTCGACAAACCATCGAGGGCGGCCAACGAACGCGCCGATTGGCGCAGCGCGCTCGGGTAGCGGCCCATCGCGATCGCCTGCTTGACCTGCTTCACCGCCAGGCGCGCGTCGGCGACGACGTCCGGCGCCACCAGGCGTCGTCCGGCGGCATACGACTGGTCCGCCCGACCTGGCTCGCTGAGCTCGGCGTACGTGTCGCCAAGGGTCTCGTACACGCCGGCGAGTTGGGTCCGGGAGACGCTCCGCAGGTGTCGACCGGCAACGAGCGCCGACTTGAAGGCCCCGAGCGCTTCGACGTTGGCGTAGAGGCCGCGGGCCCGCTCACCGGCGCGTCGGCAGAACTCCCAGGCCTTGTCCCAGCGCTGCGCCTCGTAGTAGTGAAGGGCGAGCGTCCCGATCTCCTCGTCGAGGGAGACGCCGGCGGTCGCCTCGATGGTCTCCCCGACCCGACCGTGCAGGATCCGTCGACGGCGGTACGGCAGGCCCTCGTACGCCGCATCCCGGATGAGCGTGTTCCGGAATCGCAGGCCGCCGCTCGACTCCTGCACCACCAGCTCATCGAGTCGCGACCAGACCTCATCGTCGAGGTCGATCTCGCCACCGATGCAATCGGTGAGGAGCGCCGGGTCGAAGCTCGTGCCAAGGACCGCGGCGTAGCGCAGGATCGTCCGGTCGGTCGGGCTCAGGCGGTCGATGTCCCCGGCGATCATCGATTCGATCGAATCGGGGAGCGACTCGACG
Organism: uncultured Chloroflexia bacterium; assembly: GCA_963724635.1. Classification (GTDB taxonomy): domain Bacteria; phylum Chloroflexota; class Limnocylindria; order Limnocylindrales; family CSP1-4; genus SPCO01. The sequence continues at coordinate 164,673 of CAVRVI010000006.1, read as the reverse complement.
CTGCCAGTCTCGCGGACGGCGTCGATCAGCTCGAACAGGAACAGCGCGTTGCCGCCCGATCGCCGCGCGATCTCCTCGACCTCGTGACGGGGGAGGGGATCGTCCTCGGTGGCGGCGTCGATGATCTCGATGAGCGTGTCCGTGGCCAGCGGGCCGAGCTCCATGGACCGGATGTCGGGCATGCCCGGCCCAGGCGGCGCGAATGGCTCGCCGACTCCCTGGCGAGTGACGATGAGGACCTGCCGTCGCTCCGCGGCAGCCCGCGCCAGGCGCAACAGGAGATCGTGCGAGGCCTCGTCCAGGTAGTGGACGTCCTCGATGAGGAAGATCGATGGCGCTCCGGACAGCACCGTTCCCAGGAAGCGGATGGCGACCTCCGCGAGTCGATCGCGGATGAACCGCTCGCCGAGGGCGGCCGTTTCGGGCGTGTCCGGCAGGTCAAGGCCGAGCAGGACGCCGAGCAGCGGCGTCCACGGGACGAGACTGGGGTCGACCCGGAGGATGGTCTCGTCCAGGCGGGCGATGACCGCGTCCGAATCCTCGTCCTCTTCGAGGTCGAGGGCCGCACGGACGATGGACCGGAACACGTAGTACGGCGTGGATGTCTCGTACTCCTCGCAGCGCGAGCGAACGAAGCGGAAGTCGCTCGAGCGCCCCACGACGTCCTGGACGAGGTGGCTCTTGCCCATGCCGGCCTCGCCGCAGATCTCGATGATCGACGCACGGCCGGCCCGTGCCTGCTCGACGGCATCCAGGAGCGACGCCAGCTCCTGGTCGCGCCCGACCAGCGGCTGCCCACCCTGGTGCGACGCCTTGACCCCGATGGCCGGCCCGACGATGGACGCCTTGACCGGCTCCGACTTGCCCTTCGCGGCGAACGGCGCGATCGGCGTCGCCTCGAAGATCGTGCGCGACCGGTTGAGCACGATCTCCGTGGACAGGATCTGGCCGGCGTCCGCCTTGCTCATCACGCGGGCCGCGGTGTTGATCGCGTCACCGAAGACGCGGTACGCCCGCCGGTACGGCGGCCCGAAGTCGCCCGTGAACACCTTGCCGGTGTTGACCCCGATGCGCATGGGCACGAGGCCGTCGACGTCCATGATGTCGCGCAGGGTTCGGAGCATCCGCTCCTCGTCGTGGCCGGTGCTGGACGGCGCGCCGGCGGTCAGGAGCGCCTTGACGCTCGACTTTCCGACGTCGGTCTCGTAGAACGGCACCTCGTAGCGGAGCGCGGCCTCCTGGATGGATCGCATCCGCAGGTCCAGGCCCTGGGCGAGCACGTCCGGCCCGACCTCCTCGAGCAGGCGGTCGGTATCCATGAGGTCGATGAAGGCGGCGGTGATCGTCCGATGCTCCGGCTCGGACTTGCGCAGCAGCACGTGCGCACGGGCCGCCACGGGGATGCACGACGCGATGTCGAGCGAGCGGACGTCGCCGACATCCGGAGCGCGCCGGCGCTCGATGTCGGGCGGGCGCGCCAGCAGCGTGATGCCGTCCTTCTGGGGCCCGATGCAATCCGCGGGGAGCAGCGAGACGACGGCCGGGCTGATGCCGATCTCACCGGCGTCCGCGATCGCCTCCATGGTCAGCGTCTCGGTCATCGCGGGTCCGGCGATGAGCAGTTCGCGATGGACGCTCCCGGTCATGAAGAAGTGGTACGTCCCGGTCCCGATACCGACCGACATGCGCAGCACGATGGTCCCGCCCGTGAGGTGGAGTCGCCCCACGCGGTCGATCGTCGATTGCATCTCCCAGGCAGCCCGTGACGCTCGCCAGGCGTGACCGGGTCCATCGAACATCAGGAGCAGGGCATCGCCGCCCCATTTCAGGAGACCCGCGCCCCAGTCGTAGGCCTCGTCGAGCAGCGCCCGGAAGACGCCATCGAGCGTGTCTCGCATCAGTTCGGCGCCGACCTTGCCCTTCCGGGCGAGCCGCTCGGTCAGGGCCGTGAAGCCCGAGATATCGACGAAGACCAGCGAGGCTTCCACCTCGCGATGCTTGGCGTCGGGGGTGTTGCGCAGCCACTCCACGACCAGGCGCGGCACGTACGGCCGGAGGAACTCCGACTCCTCGTGGGTCGCGATCGGTGGTTCGGGATCGGCCAGGGTCGCCATCGGTCCGAGCAGGGTACAACGGCACGGTCCCGAGCCTTCGGGTATGCTTCGGCCTTCTCGTGCTCGATGGGCGCCCCGGTCAGCGCCCCGGTCGACGATGTCGACTCCGATCTGCGAACCACCACCAGTGCCCTGACCGGGCCCCGCGGACGTGTCGTCCGGCGGGTGGGCCCGTCAGGAGTCCTTGACCCCCATGTCCTTCGATCAGCTTGGGCTTGCGCCCGAATTCCTCCGCGCCGTCGCGGACCAGGGCTACACCGAGCCCACCCCCGTCCAGGCCGAGGCCATCCCGCTCGTCCTCGCCGGCCGCGACCTCATGGCCGGCGCCCAGACCGGTACGGGCAAGACGGCGGCCTTCGTGCTGCCGATGCTCCAGCGGCTTGGCCCACCGAACCTCGACCCGCGCTCCGGCCGCCGGCCGATCCGTGCCCTCGTCCTCGCCCCGACACGTGAGCTCGCGCTCCAGGTCGAGGAGAGCGTGCGGGTCTACGGCCATCATTGGGGCGTTCGTTCCGCGGCGATCTACGGCGGCGTCGGCTTCAGCCCGCAGGTCAGTGCCCTGCGCCGCGGCGCCGATGTCGTGGTCGCCACGCCCGGTCGCCTGCTCGACCACCTCGGCCAGCGGACCATCGACCTCTCGACGGTCGAGATCCTCGTCCTTGACGAGGCCGACCGCATGCTGGACATGGGCTTCATCCGCGACATCCGCAAGGTCCTCGCGGTCCTGCCGCCCAGGCGCCAGAACCTGCTGTTCAGCGCGACGTTCTCCGACGACATCCGCTCGCTCGCGAGCGGGTTCCTGCACGATCCAGCGTCCGTCCAGGTCACGCCGCGCAACTCGGCGGCGCCGCTCGTGACGCAGGTCGTCCACCCGGTCGACCGCGAGCGCAAGCGCGAGCTCCTCTCGCACCTGATCCGCACCGGCGCCATCGACCAGGCGCTCGTCTTCACGCGCACGAAGCACGGCGCCAATCGATTGGCCCAGCAGCTGGAGCGCGACGGCATCGCCGCCCTCGCCATCCACGGCAACAAGAGCCAGGGCCAGCGGGTCCGCGCGCTCGCCGACTTCAAGGCCGGCCGCACACCGATCCTCGTGGCGACCGAGATCGCCGCGCGCGGGCTCGATATCGACGGGCTGCCGCACGTCGTCAACTTCGAGCTGCCGATGGTCCCCGAGGACTACGTGCATCGCATCGGCCGCACGGGCCGTGCCGGTTCACCGGGCCACGCCGTGTCGCTCGTGTGCGTGGATGAGGGCAAGCTCCTCAACGAGATCCAGCTCGTGCTGGGTCGCGCGATCCCGCAGGAAGTGATCGCCGGGTTCGAGCCCGACCGGTCCATCCGGCCGGAGCCGATCCTGCGCGGTGGCCTGGGCCGGGCCCGTCCCGAGCCGCGTGGCGCCCAGGTGTCGCGTGGTGGCGGTGGCCCGCGACGCCAGGGCCAGCACGCTCCGTATGCCGCGCACGCCCCGCGGCGCGACGGCGTGGGCCTCGGCGAGGCACCAGCCCGTCGGTCCGTACCATTCCAGGGACCGGCGGCCGCCCAGCCGCGCAACGGCGGACCGGCACGCACCGGCGGCGCGCCACGGAACGGAGCGCCGGCACGGAACGGCGGCGCGCCTCGGACCGGGCAGGGCCTCGGCAATCGACCGGCTCCCGTCGGCGCTCCGTCAGGCCGTCCGCAGCACGGTGGCCGCTCCGGCGGCCCGGGCAACGGCTACGGCCGCTCGCAGGGTCAGGGTCAAGGTCGGCCCGCCGGCCCGGGCAACGGCTACGGCCAGCCCCGGCCGCAGGGCCAGGGTCAGGGCAACGGCTACGGGCGCCCGGGGGGCCAGGGCAACGGCCGACCGACGACCCTGCCCGGTGAGCGCATCGCCAGCGCGGATCGCCGCCCCGCCTGACCGAGCGTCAGTCGGCCGAGAGGCGGATCGGTCCGCGGGCCGGCGGGAGCCGACCGGCAAGGCTGAGCAACACGAGCGCCCCGACACCGAGCGCCCCGAGGGCTGCGAGCACCGGCACGTAGGCGGAGCCCGCCTCCTTCACGACGATGCCCGCGTACGCCCAGACGATCACGAGGCCGTACGCGGCGTCGTGGAATCGCCAGACAAAGGTCACCGCGATGGCGAGCCCGGTCAGCAGGACGAGCGAGGCGATGAGCTCCGGCTGGACGCCGAACCCATCGATTCCGACGGACTGGAGGGTCTGCGCGATATTGGCGATGGTCGCGACGGTGATCCAGCCGAGGTAGATCGAGAACGGCACGCGGACGAACCAGAACGCGGCTCGGTCCAGCTCGGCCCGGCGCTCCCAGAGGCGCAGATGGATCGCGATGAGGGTCAGCAGCAACGCGATCATCACCGGCACCGTGAGCACGAAGAGCTCGTACTGGAACAACAGCACCCAGACCGTGTTGAGGACCCCGGTCAGCGCAGGCAGCCAGCCGAGGCGGCGGAGTACGGGGTTCGCGCGCTGTGAGGGCAACGCCTGATAGACCGTGAAGGCGCCCAGGGCAAGGTAGATGAGGCCCCAGATGGCGAAGACGTACCCCGCCGGGATCACGTAGACATGGAACCGATCGCTGATCTCGGCGGTCAGCTGGCCGTTGATCGGCAGCGCATTGGCGGCGCCGTTGACGGTGACCGTGATGAGGAAGGCGACGACGGTGACGAGTTGGCGGGTCCGGTCGCTTGACATGATGCTCGGGTCATCTCCTGGGGTCGGGTTCATAGGCTCGTCGGTCCATTCGGGCGTGGAGCCCGGAAGGATGGCCCATCGCCTCTCAGGACGGTGTGGTCTATCGTCGAGGCGTGACCGACCCGCGCGACCCCGCCGCTCCCCGCTCGAGTGACGACGGTTCACCGCGCGTCGTGGGCGATCGCTACCGGCTGGGACCGGTCATCGGGCGTGGCGGGATGGCCACGATCCATCGCGCGACCGACCTTCGCCTGGACCGCTCCGTCGCCGTCAAGCTCCTTCGGCCCGAGGTCAGTCGCGACCCGGATCTCTCCCAGCGGTTCCGCCGCGAGGCCCTCGCCGCGACGGTGTTGCGCCACCCCAACATCGTCGCGTGCCTGGACACCGGCACCGACGGTGACCAGCCATACCTCGTCATGGAGCTCATCGAGGGCGAGGACCTCGCCGCCCGCCTCAAGCGCAGCGGCCGACTCGCACCATGGCAAGCCGCCCGGATCGGTCTCGATGTCGCACGCGGCCTCGCGGTCGCCCACGTCCGCGGCATCGTCCATCGCGACATCAAGCCGGGCAACATCCTGCTGGCGGCCGATGGTCGCGCGATGGTCGCCGACTTCGGGATCGCCCGGCTGGCGATCGATGCCGAGGCCGCGCTCCCGGGCACGACCCTGGGGAGTGTCCACTACTTCAGTCCCGAGCAGGCCCGCGGACTGACCACGACCCCGGCCTCGGACGTGTACGGGCTGGGTCTCGTCCTGTACGAGGCCCTCACCGGGGTCCGGGCCTGGACCGGCGACTCGACCGATGCGATCGCGCTGGCCCGCGTGGGCGCCGCGCCACCATCGCCGAGCGCCCGGGTCGCGGGCGTGCCCCCCGCCCTGGAGGCGGTCGTGGTGCGGGCACTCGCCCCCGAGGCCGCCGGGCGGTATCCCAACGGGGCGGCCATGGCGGCCGCCCTCGAACCGATCGTGGCGACGGGCGACCGATCGGGGCCGACGCCGACGCCGCACGCCGACGCCGGTGGTGGTCGCCGATCGCCCCGCGGTCGCCGCCGTCGTCACTGTCGCCGCCGAACCTGCCGCGGCCGAAGGAGCGACCGCCCCACCGCTCGTACCCACGCCTCCCGTGTCGGGGCCGGCCAGCCCACTCCGCGCCCCAGCGTCGCAGCCGCCCGTCGGCACCATCGGACGTGGCCGTCGATCGGCTGGTCCGGGTCTCGCCCTCGTCGCGCTGGCGCTCATCGGCGGGACCCTCGGGGCGATCCTCGTTGCTGCCCTGCCCGGCGGTGGCGTCGCCTTGAGTTCCGTCCGGCCCCGCGTCACGGCCACCGCCGCAGCCGGGCAGCCGACGGAGGTCGCCTTCGCGACCGCGGATCCCACCGCCACCCCTAGCGAGGCACCGGCAGGCACGCCCAAGCCCAGCCCGACGCCGCGGCCGCTGCCGCCGGGCAAGGTCTCGGACGTGTGCGAGTCGTTCTTCGGCCTGGCGTGCGGACTGGGTTCCGGTCGCTACGCCCCGTCGCGCTTCGACCCCGCGTTCGACGTCAAGCTCGGGAAGGGCTGGTCAAGCGCCGTCCATGAGGGCGACCTCGTGACCTTCGAACGCCCGCAGGGCGCGATGACGTTCGCGTCGCGCGTCGCGCAGGTCTTCCCCGGCGGCGTCGCGACGGTGCCTCGCGACAAGGCGCGCTCCATCATCGAGGCGTTCGTCGTCACCGACGGCGTCAGTTCGACTCGACCCGCGTCGGTCAAGATCGGCGGTCGGAAGGGGCTCTCGGTCGACCTCGCACCGATCGAGAACCGACGGGTCGCCATCTTCACCAACGGCTCGACCGCTTTCTACCTTGAGCCGGGCCAGACGACGCGCCTGGTCGTCATCGATGTCCGCGGGACGGCCGTCGTCCTCGCGATCGAGCCATCGCGCGACGCCGACCTCCAGGCCATCCTCGAGACCGCGGACAAGGCCGCCGGCACGATCCGCTGGCGCTGATGGGGTCGCGCCGCAATCGGGCGATCGTCGTGGCGCTTGTGGTCGGCGCGCTGGCGCTCTCGGTCGGGCTCGCGTGGATCGTCGGGCTGCCCGGACTCGTGGCGTGGCTCATCGGCTGGTCCGTGGCGACGTTCGCGGCCTACGGCATCGACAAGGCGCAGGCCCGGCGTGACGGGTGGCGCATCCCGGAGCTGGGCCTGCACGGTCTCGCGCTCGCGGGCGGCGCGGCGGGTGGCTGGCTGGGGATGGCGGTCTTCCACCACAAGATCCGGCACGCCGAGTTCATCGCGGTGCTAGCCGTGGCCACGGCCTTGCAGGTGGCGCTGCTGTGGGTCGTGCTGACGGGAAGCTGAGCTGCGGCCACGACATCTTCCGCCTCAGTCCCCACGTGAATCCTGTGCACATTCCCAGAGCCCGATGAGCCCGGAATCTGGCCAAGTTCTTCCGCGCCAGTCTCCCCACGAATAGGGCGCAAGTTGAACGCCGCCAGGGCTTGCAGAAGAATTCGCCACGAGACTAGGACGTAAGTTGCAGCGCTGGGGCCGGGCCGAGGGCACGACCCGTCACGGGCGCGGCCGACAGCCGGCGGCCGGGCTCCGGTAGGCTTGTCCTGCCCATGCCGCTGCTCGTGACCGAAGCCCTGACCAAGCGCTATCCCGCGGGCGTGGTCGCCCTCGACGGCCTGTCGCTTGCCCTGGAGCCCGGGATCATCGGCCTCGTCGGTGCCAACGGTGCCGGCAAGAGCACGCTCCTGCGCATCCTCCTGGGCCTCCTCGAACCGACCTCCGGGCGGGCCACCGTGCTCGGGCACGACGTCGCGACCGATGGCAGCCTGCTGCGGCGCTACGTCGGCTACATGCCGGAGTCCGACTGCCTCCCGCCCGATATCAGCGCGACCGATTTCGTCGGGCAGATGGGACGCCTGTCCGGCCTGCCGGGCTCGGCCGCGCGCGAGCGCACGGCGGAGGTGCTGCGCCATGTCGGCCTGTACGAGGAGCGCTACCGGCCCATCGGTGGCTACTCGACCGGCATGAAGCAGCGCGTGAAGCTCGCCCAGGCGCTCGTCCACGACCCGCGACTCCTGCTGCTCGATGAACCCACCAACGGCCTGGATCCGGCCGGACGCGACGAGATGCTCGCCCTCGTCCGGCGGACCGGCACGGAATTCGGGATCGCGGTCATCGTCGCGAGCCACCTGCTGGGTGAGATCGAGCGCGTCTGCGACTACCTCGTCGCCATCGATGCGGGCAAGCTCATCCGCGCGGCCCCGTTGGGCGACTTCACGGCCCACACCGGCACGCTGGCGGTGGAGGTCGAAGAGGGGAGCGACCGGCTTGCCGCGGCCCTGGTGGCGGCCGGACTGACCGCCGTGGCGGATGGCCGGACCGTGCTCGTGGATCTGCACGACGAGCGGCCATGGGACATCGTGCGCGACGTGGTCGCCGAGCTCGACCTGCCGCTCGTCCGGATCCAGCAGCGCCGCCGCGGCCTCGAGGAGCTGTTCCGATGAGCGCCTCGGGCAATATCTACGACCTCGGCTACCAGGGCTACGACGGGCCGCGTCTGGGGCGCGTCGCGGTCACGTTGGGCCTCCTGCGTGCGACGCTCCTGACGGCATACGGCATCGGTCGCGGCGGCCGCGCGAAGATCGTCCCGTTCGGCCTGGCCGCGCTCGCGCTGCTGCCCGCCGTCCTCGCGGTCGGGATCACGGCGATCGCGTCGCAGGCGGGCGCCGGTGGCGCGCTCGACGACGCCTCGCCGATCCGCCACGACAGCTATCAGGGACTGACCTCGACGCTGATCATGCTGTTCTGCGCCGCCCAGGCCCCCGAGCTGTTCGGGAAGGACCAGCGCTATGGGGTCCTGCCGCTCTACTTCTCGCGCGTGCTCACCCGCTTCGACTATGCGGTCGCGCGCCTCGGCGGGCTGTTCCTGGCGGTCTTCCTGGTGTGCGTGGTACCCCAGGTCATGCTGACCCTCGGCGCGATCCTGGCCGCGAGTGATCCGCTGACCGGGCTGTCGGACGAGGCCGCGGACATCCCGCGCTACCTCGCGATGTCGGCGCTCGCGGCCGGGCTGTTGACCGCGGTGGCGGCGGTGATCGCCGCGTGGACCCCCAGACGGGCCTACGCCACGGCCGGGATCATCGCGGTCTTCATCGTGCCGCCGATCGTGGTCGCCGTCGTCGCCGAGCTCTCGGCGCCCGACGCGGCCCGGCTCCTGCTGTTCCTCAGCGTCGCCGACATCCTCGAGGGCCTCAACGCGGCGATCTTCGAGGCGATCGCGTCGTCACCACCGGTGCTGGCCGCGAATTTCCCGGGCTGGGTCTATGTCGCTGCGGCGGTCGCCGGCATCGCGGGTGGGGCGGCCCTCGTCCTGCGCCGCTACCAGGGGGTGAGCGTGTGACCGAGCCTTCGACTCCGCCGACCGCGCCCGCGTCCGAGCCCGCGCCGGCGCCGGCGCCGCGTGGCCGCGATCGAACTCGACCACGTCTCCCGCTGGTACGGCAACGTCGTGGCGGTCAATGACATCTCGTTCGCGCTCGGTGCGGGCGTGACCGGACTGCTGGGGCCCAACGGCGCCGGCAAGTCGACCCTGCTGCATCTGCTCGCCGGTCTGCTCGCCCCGTCCTCGGGGGTCGTGCGCATCGCCGGTCGAGCGGCGTTCGGCGACCCGAACGTCTATCGCGATGTGGGGCTGGTGCCCGAGCGCGAGGCGGTCCCGGGCTATCTGACCGGCCACGAATTCGCCCTGCTCAATGCCGAGCTCCAGGGCGTCGCCGATGCGCGAGGCGCCGCCGATAAGGCGATCGCCACGGTCGAGCTGACCGAGGCGGCCCACCGCCCGATCCGCACGTATTCCAAGGGGATGCGCCAGCGCGCCAAGCTCGCCGGGGCGCTCGTCCACGAGCCGCGCATCCTGCTGCTCGACGAGCCCTTCAACGGCATGGATCCGCGGCAACGGCTGCACATGATGGGTCTGCTCCGGGACATGGCTGCCGCGGGCCGGGCGATCCTCTTCTCGTCGCACATCCTCGAAGAGGTGGAGCGGCTCGCCGACGCCGTCCTCGTCGTGTACGCCGGGCGGCTCGCGGCGTCGGGCGATTTCCGCTCCATCCGGCGGCTCATGACCGACCGACCGCATCGTTTCACGATCCGCTCGTCGGACGACCGAGCGCTTGCGGCGGCCCTCCTGGCCCACCCCGCGATCTTCGGAGCGGAGCTATCCGACGGGATCCTCTCCGTTCGGACGGCCGACTACGGGGCGTTCACGCGCCTCGTCGCCCCGACCGCCAAGGCGGCGGGATCCGCCTCCTCGAAGTGGCCCCGACCGACGACTCCCTCGAGAGCGTCTTCAGCTACCTGGTCCGCCGATGAGGGTCATGGGCGCCCTGATCAACGTCACCCTGCGCGGGCTGCTGGGTCGCCGCCGCATGATCCTGATGCTGTTGCTCGTGGCCCTGCCGGTGCTGGTGGGCCTCCTGATCCGCATCGCCGGCGGTGGAAACGACACCGCCGCCATCCTGGACGCCCTGGTCATCCGGACCGTCCTGCCGCTGGTCGCGCTCATCATCGGGACCGCGGCGATCGGCTCCGAGATCGAGGACGGCACCGCGGTCTTCCTGCTGGTCAAGCCGATCCCGCGCTGGCGGATCGCCCTCGCGAAGCTCATCGTGGCGGCCGGGCTCACGGCCGTCCTCGTGATCCCACCGATCATCCTCACCGGGATCCTCGTCTCCGGCGTCGGCGGGGAGTCGCTGGGAATCACCTTCGGGTACGCCCTCGCGGCCCTGGCCGGTTGCACGGCGTACGCGTGTGCATTCACCGCCCTCGGCGCGCTTACCTCACGCGCCCTGATCATCGGGCTCGCCTACGTGCTGCTCTGGGAGGGCGTCCTCGCCGGTCTGCTGGAGGGGACGAAGTTCCTGTCCATCCGCCAGGCGACGCTCGGTCTCGCCGCCGCATGGACGGGCCAGGACACCGGCGAGACCGCCCTCGCCCCGGCGACCGCCGGGTTGGTCATCGTGATCGTGATCATCGGGTCGTTCGCGATCACCACCCGCGCGCTCGCCCGGTTCCAGATCCGCTCCGCCGACTGAGCATCCGGCCCCGTCGGCCGACCGCGGCGATGCTTGACGGGTCGACGACCGCTGACCTAGCATTCGGCTGACAAGGTGCCTTGCATCCCACGGTCATGGAGACCTGATGGGCGAGCCACCGTCGACCGAGGCATCGGACCACCGTGACTGCTGCGTTCTTCCTGATGCTCCGCGAGGGGCTCGAAGCCGCGCTCATCGTCGGCATCATCGCGGCATACCTGGTCAAGACCGGGCGGCGAGACGCCCTGCCGACGATCGCCGTCGGGGTGATCGCCGCGCTCGCCGTCTCGATCGGAGCGGGCCTGATCGTCGCGACGACGGTGGGAAACCTGCCGCTTGGACCACGGGCGGTGATCGAGGGCATCGCCGCGTTCGCTGCGGTCGTCGTGCTGACCTGGATGCTGTTCTGGATGCGGCGCCAGGGTCGGGCGATGAAGGGCGAGCTCGAAGCCGGCGTCGACAAGGCGCTCCAGGTCGGGTCCACCTGGGCGCTCGCGAGCCTGGCCTTCATCGCGGTCGTCCGCGAGGGCCTGGAGACCGTGCTCTTCCTGTTCGCCATCGGCTCGTCCGAGTCGTCGGTCGGGCCGCTGCTCCTCGCCTCGTTCGCCGGCCTGGCCGTCGCGGTCGCGATCGGCTATGGGATCTTCGCCATGGGCGTCCGTATCGACCTGCGGCGCTTCTTCACGATCACGGGAGTGGTCCTGATCTTCGTCTCGGCCGGACTGGTGTCCTACGGCATCGCCGAGTTCGTCGAGGCCGGCATCCTCCCGGCGACGCCGGTCGCCTTCGACCTCCATGGCGTCCTTCCCGAGACCGGCCTCATCGGATCGCTGCTCGCGGGGCTGTTCGGCTATCGGGAATCGCCGACCGTCCTCCAGGTCGTCGGCTACCTCGCCTACCTGATTCCCGTGCTCATCCTGTTCGTGATGGGCCCGCGCAAGCCGCGGGTGGCGACCGTGGCGACGGCCACGTTGATCGTCGTCCTGGTCGCGACCGTCGCGGCCTGCGGTGGTGGAACGGCCGCCAGCGGAGCCACCGGGAGCGAGGGCCCCGCGCCGTCCGCCGGCACGACGATCGAGATCACGGCCACCGAGTACAAGTTCGATCCATCGACGGCGACCGCTCCCGCGGGCGGTGTCGCGTTCCACGTCACGAACAAGGGCAACGAAGAGCACGAGTTCGAGATCTTCAAGGGCGACCAGGTCGTCGATGAGATCGAGGGCCTCGTTCCGGGGCTCGATCGCACGCTCACCGTCGACCTCGCCGCCGGCGACTACACGTACGTGTGCAAGCTGTCCGGCCACGACCTCGCCGGCATGAAGGGCAACCTGACCGTCACCGCCAGCTGAGTCAGGGGCGCTCCAGCCCGTGAGCCTGGAGGAAGGCGTCATCTGACAGCAGGTCGGCCGTCGGGCCGTCGCCCACGACCAGGCCCTCGTCCATGACGATCGTGCGCGGGAAGCATTCCGCCACGAGGCGCATGTCGTGGGTCGACACGAGCATCGTCTGGTCCAGGCCGCGCAGCAGGTCGATCAGCTCGCGCCGACCACGCGGGTCCAGGCCGGCCGACGGTTCGTCGAAGACGAGCACGCTCGGGTCCATGGACAGCACGGTCGCCAGCGCCACCCGCTTGCGTTGACCCAACGAGAGGCGGTGCGGCATCCGGCGTTCGAAGCCGGCCATGCCGACGGCGGCCAGGGCGCGCTCCACGCGGCCGTGCACCTCGTCGGCCGGCATCCCGAGGTGGACCGGCCCGAAGGCCACGTCCTCGAACACGGTCGGGCTGAAGAGCTGGTCGTCGGGATCCTGGAAGACCAGCCCGACCTCGGCCCGGATGCGCTTCACGGTGGAGCGGTCCACCAGCACGCCCCCGATCCGGACACTGCCGTGGCTCGGGCTGTGGATGCCGTTGAGGTGGAGCATGAGCGTGCTCTTGCCGGCACCGTTGGGCCCCACGAGGGCCACCTTCTCGCCCCGCCCGATGCGGAGGTCGATGCCGTGGAGGGCCTCGTAGCCGTCCGGGTAGGCGAAATGGAGGTGCTCGAGGTCGATCCAGCGGTCGTGGAGGTCGCCATCGGTCGGGGCGCCCGCGCCGTCGTCATGGACGTGCTCGTGCGCATGCTCGTGCAGCGGCGTCCCGTCGTGCGCGTGGGCGTGGGCGTGCCGATGCTCCTGATCGATGGTCACAGTCGCGGTCCCCAGAGCTGGGCCGCCGCTTCGAACACGACCAGGGCCGCGATCGCCGCCCCGAACCCGAGGAGGGCCCGCCGCGAGAGGGGAGGACCGGCCAGGTAGCGCAGCTCGCCATCGAACCCGCGCGCCTGCATGGCCGCGTAGATCCGTTCGCTGCGTTCGTAGGAGCGCAGGAACAGCGATCCGACCATGGAGCCGGTCACGCCGGCGCGCCATCGCAGCGAACCTCCCGCGCCGCGGCCACCGCGATCCGCCGACCGGGCCGCCCGTGCCCGATTCATCCGCCCCGCCTCGTCACCGATCACGCCGAGATAGCGGTACATGAAGCTGATGATCGCGACCATGACCCGCGGCAGGCGCAGCTCACGCAGGCCGTCCACGAGGTCGTGGAACGGCGTGGTGAACGCGAGCAGCAGGGCCGCCTGGACGCTCACCCAGCTCTTGAGGGCGATGGTCGTGAAGGTGCGGACGCCGTCTTCGCTGATGCTCAGGGTCAGCGGCCCAAGGTCGATGACCGCGTAGTACGGCGCCCCGCGGGTGAAGATCAGTGGCAAGGCGGCCAACATGAACGGCAGGGCGAAGAAGGCGCCGCGCGCCGTCCGCAACGGACCCAGGTGGGCGGACCACGACAGGGCGACGACCATCAGCCAGGCGACGAGGATCGCGGCGTAGGCGCCGACGGGCAGGAGGCTGACCATCACGATGAAGGCGAGGGTCAGCAGGAATTTGAGCCTGGCATCGGCGCCATGCAGCCAGCTGGGACGAGCGATGTAGCGGTCGAGGTCCAGGGTGCGGCTCGCGGTCGGTCGTCAGGCGCTGCGTCGTCGGCGAAGCATCCGGCCCAGGCCGACCATCAGCAGGAACACGATGCCGACGCCAAGGAGACCGGCGAGGACCGTCGAGAGCACCGGGTCCTCGATGCCGGGCAGGTGGTAGTCGGGGACCACCGCGTACAAGGCGTCGCGCGCCGTGCCCAGGAACCCGTGCTGTCCCGCGACCAATTCGAGGCCGTCGGGATCAGGCGAGGCTAGCGGCGCCAGGATGATCACGACCGCCGCCGCGATCGCGAGCCCGACGACCCACCAGAAGCGGCGCAGCGTCGCCATCAGCCGGCCACCTGCTGCGGTCGGCCGGCCGCGGCGGCGCGGGCCGCGCCTGCATCGCGCAACTGGAAGAGGTCCGGTCGGGTCACGGCGATGAACCCGAGCGCGGCCATCGTGATGAGGGCCTCACCGATGCCGATCAGGGCGTGGATGCCGAGCATCGTGGGCAGGGCGATGGCGAGCGTCGTCGTCCCGGAGATGGCCAGTTCCAGGGCGATGCAGGCCGACCCGGCCACGACCGAGGCCCACGCGGCGATCCCGGCCGCGGGGATCCGGGCGCGCGCCTCGCCACCCATGACCGAGCACAACGCCCGGTAGAGGGCATACCCGCCGAGCGTCCCGACCACGCCCATGTTGAAGATGTTCGCGCCCATCACGACGAGGCCGCCATCCTGGAAGACGAGTGCCTGGACAGCGATCACGCAGGCCATCACCAGGGTTCCTGCCCACGGCCCGAGCAGGACCGCGGCGAGCACGCCGCCCAGAAGGTGGCCCGACGTCCCGCCGACCACCTGGAAGTTGAACATCTGGGCCGCGAAGATGAACGCCGCCATCACGCCCATGAGCGGGATCGCGCGGTCATCGAGGGTCCGGTTGGTCTCGCGGACGGCGACGGCGAGCACCGCGATCGAGACGACCCACATCACGAGGGCGACCGGCAGCGACAGGAAGCCGTCCGGCGCATGCATCTGGGTGGCCGGACCGGCGCCGGAGGCATGGATGGCGATGGACGCGATGATCGGCATGGGCGATGCGGTCTCCGTTCCCCCGGGGGTCGTTGTCGTCATCGTAGAGGCTGGCGCGCAGTATCGCAACGTGTTGCATCTGCGTGGGTTTGCAGTCTCTCGCCCTATACTTCGTTCGATGCGCGAGATCGGATCGGTGCCACCGCCGCCTGCCGGATCACCGGACGTGCCCGAGGCGGACGTGCCCGGGCGGACGTGCCCACCGCCTGGCGGGATCCCGGACCGGCTGCGGGCCCGGGGACTGCGCTGGACGCCCCAACGACGGATCCTCGTGGAGGTGCTGGCCCACACCGACGGCCACGTGACGGGCGCGGAGCTCGTGGACCGCTGTCGGGAGGTGGACCCGGGGACGATCCCCTCCACGGTCTACCGCACGCTCGATGTGCTCGAGGAGCTCGGGGTCCTGAGCCACAGCCATGGCGCGGACGGGCGCGAGGAATTCCACGTGCTCCCGGCCGTGGAACACGGCCACCTGTATTGCCGTCGCTGCGGCATGCAGTCCGAGCTCGCCGCCGACGACCCTGCCGTGCTGGCCGCCACGACCGCGTTCGACACGGAGCGCGGCTTCGAGATCGACCTGTCGCACCTGACCCTGATCGGTCGGTGCGCGACCTGCCGCGCCACGGTCGACGCCTGACCGATCGTGGCCATCCTTCCCATCGTCCAGCTGGGCGATCCCATCCTGCGCACGCCGGCGGTCACCGTCCGCCGCTTCGATCGTACGCTCGGTCGGCTGCTCGACGACATGACCGAGACGATGCGCGACGCCCCCGGCGTCGGGCTGGCGGCGAACCAGGTGGGACGATCGGAGCGCGCTTGCGTCATCGAGATCGAAGGTCGTCACATCGAGCTCGTGAACCCCGTGCTGGTCAGCACCGACGGGACCCAGACCGACCTCGAGGGCTGCCTGTCCGTCGCCGGCTTCTATGCCCCGACGACCCGTGCCGATCGGGCGGTCGTGACCGGGTTCGACCGGCGCGGGCGCCCCGTCCGCGTGGCGGGCCACGGCTTCCTCGCGCGTGCCCTGCAGCATGAGTTGGGTCACCTGGAGGGGCGCCTGTACCTGGACCATCTCGACTCGCTCGACGAACTGCAGCGGGTCGGCGACGACGGCGAGCTCGAGGACGCATGAGGGCGTGCTGGGCCGGGCGGCCCGGACCGAACGGGCCGAACGGCTCTGAGCGCACCGCGGTCGGAGGCCCGTCAATGAGGAGCGAGCGGTCGATGGCGCCGAGTCGTCGGCCGTTCCGTCTCGGTTCCCGTCCGGAGGCTTGATGTCCGTCGCTGCCGTCGAAACGTTCTTTGGGCTCCTCGCGCTCGTCGGTCTGGCCGCGATCGCGGCCGTCGTCGTGCTCCGACTGGCGGCCACGTTCTCCGACGCCGGGCGCGATCGATGGGACGACCTCGTCCACGTTGTCGCCCCCAACGCCTATGCCATGGCCTGGGTCGTCGCCTTCCTCGCGACGGCGGGCAGTCTCTACTTCTCCGAAGTCGCCAACTTCGAGCCGTGTCGGTTGTGCTGGTATCAGCGCATCGCGATGTACCCGCTGGTGATCCTGCTGGGGATCGCGGCCGCCCGCCGGGAACGAGCCGGGGCGTACTACGTCGGTGCGCTGGCGTTCATCGGGGCCCTCGTCTCGACGTATCACGTGGCGCTGGAGTGGTTCCCCTCGCTCGATTCGGGCGCGTGCTCGGCGACCACGCCGTGCACGCTGGTCTGGTTCCGGGTGTTCGGGTTCATCAGCCTCCCGACGCTCGCCCTGACCGCGTTCCTCCTGATCCTCACCCTGATCGCCATCCGCCTGGCTGCCCCTGCGGCCGAGCCGGATGACGCCCTCGATCCCGATCCTGACCGGAGACTCCCATGACCCGCTCCCGTGACTCCCGCCGCGAAGCCGCCCGCGCGCGCGACGGCTCCTCGTCGTCGCGGTTCCTGCTCCCGATCGTCGGCGTCGCCGTGGTGGTGGTGGCGGCGGTGGCCGCGATCGCCCTGACGAGCGGCTCCAGCGGTGGCGCGTCCTCGCCGATCCCATCGGCGTCAGGTTCGGCCGGGACATCGTCGGCACCTGCGCCATCGGGCGCGCCGGTCATCACGGGCGCGGCGTTGCCGACGTTCACGACGACGACGGCCGATCCGGCGATCGGGCTGACGATCCCGGCGGTCGAGGGCGCGAACTTCGCCGGTCAGCCGGTCTCGATCACGCTCGACGGCAAGCCCAAGGTCATCCTCTTCCTCGCCCATTGGTGCAGCCATTGCCAGGAGGAGGTGCCGCTTCTGCAGGCGTGGCTGGACGCCGGTGGCGCCCCCGACGGAGTCGAGCTCATCTCCGTCGCGACCGCGATCGATGCCACCCTGCCCAACTACCCACCCGAGGAGTGGCTCGCGCGCGAAGGCTGGACGGTGCCGGTCATCGTCGACCGGACCGGCTCCGTGGCGACCGCGTATGGCCTCTCCGCCTTCCCGTTCTGGGTGTTCGTGAACGCCGATGGGACCGTCAAGGGCCGGATGACGGGCGAGCTGCCCATCGCGGACGTCGAGACGATCATCGCGTCGCTCGGCCGCTGACCCATCCGCCGCGGGGCGACGGGCGAATCGATGGCATGACCACCGAACCCGCCACCGAGAACGTCTGGGACTATCCGCGGCCACCACGTGTGGAGCCGGTCGCTGAACGCATCCGCGTCGTCGTCGACGGCGTCACCATCGCCGACTCGACACGGGCCCTCCGGGTCCTCGAGACCAGCCATCCACCCGTCTACTACGTCCCGCCCGAGGATGTTCGCCAGGACCTGCTGTCGCTGGGACGTGGGCATTCCGTGTGCGAATGGAAGGGGAGCGCGTCCTACCACTCGCTGGCGGTCGGGTCGCGGCGTGTCGACGACGTCGCCTGGTCGTACGAGCGGCCGCTCCCTGGTTTCGAGGCGATCCGTGGTCACCTTGCCTTCTACCCGGGCCGGGTGGACGAGGCCTGGGTCGGCGATGAACGGGCGGTCGCCCAGGAAGGCGGCTTCTACGGCGGCTGGATCACGAGCCGGATCCGCGGCCCGTTCAAGGGTGCGCCCGGCACGCTCGGCTGGTAGCGGGCGCTACTCCCCGCCGGTCGGCACGCCCATCACGTTGAACCCGCCATCGACGTAGTGGATCTCGCCGGTGACCGCGCTCGAGAGGTCCGAGGCGAGGTAGACCGCGCTCTTGCCCACGTCCTCGATCGTGATGTTGGCCCGCAGCGGGGCGATCTCGTCGAACCCGCCGTACAGCTGCTTGAAGCCGGAGATCCCGGCTGAGGCGAGCGTCCGCACGGGCCCGGCACTGATCGCGTTGACGCGCACGCCCGACGGCCCAAGGTCGGCGGCGAGATACCGCACCGACGCCTCCAGGGCCGCCTTCGCGACGCCCATGACGTTGTAGTTGGCGACGACCTTCTCCGCCCCGTAATAGGTCAGCGTCATGACCGATGAGCCGGGCCGCATGAGCGGCTGCGCGGCACGGGTCAGCGCGACCAACGAGTACGCGGACACGTCCATGGCCAGCGCGAATCCGTCGCGCGACGTCTGGACGAACCCGCCCGACAGGTCCTCGCGCTTGGCGAAGGCCAGGGCATGGACGAGGACGTCCAGACGGTCGTGGGTGGCCGCATAGCGCTCGAAGACGCGAGCGATATCGTCGTCGGACTGGACGTCGCACGGCTCGACGAAGGTGGAACCCAACGTGGCGGCGAGCGGTCGGACCCGCTTGTCGATGAGGCTCTCGACCGACGAGAACCCGACCTCGGCGCCTTCGGCATGGAGAGCCTGGGCGATCCCCCACGCGATCGAGTGGTCGTTCGCGACGCCGAAGATCAGCGCGTTCTTGCCCTCGAGCAGGCCCATCCGTGCACCTCAGCAACGATCGCCGCGCGTGCGGCCAGTCGGCAGCCTACCATCGGCCGATGCCGACGACCGACTCCTCCGCCCTCCGCCCGCCCTTCGTGGCGTCGAGGGATTCGTCCTCGACGCCGATGGCGTCATCGTCCTCAAGGGCGAGCCGATCCCGGGCGCCATCGAAGCGCTCGGACGGCTCGACGCGAGGGGCACGCCGTATCGGGTCGTGACCAACTTCTCGCTCGCCCACCGGTCCACGCTGGCGGCCCGGTTCGCGCAGGGCGGCACCAGCATCGATCCTGAGCGGCTCATCACGGCGGCCTCCGCGGCGGCGGCCCACACGGCAGCGCACTTCCAGGGCCGGCCGATCTACGTGCTCTCGCACTCCCGACGCCCGGCGCGAGTTCGATGGGCAGACGCTGGTCGGCAACGACGAGGCATCGTCGGCCCGGCCGGGCGAGGTCGCGGCGGTCGTGATCGGGGATGGTGGGGACGACCTGTCCTTCGGGAACATGGACGCGGCCTTCCGCCTGATCCGTGGCGGAGCCGCATTCGTGGCGATGCACCGCAACCCGTGGTGGCTCACGCCGAAGGGACCCACGCTCGATTCCGGTGCGGTCGTGGTCGGCCTGGAGTTCGCGACCGGCATCCGCGCGGCGGTCATGGGCAAGCCGTCGCCCAGCGTGTTCCGCCAGGCCCTGGCGGGGCTGCGGCACGACCTGGGTCGGCGCGTCCCGGCCGCGGCCGTCGCGATGGTCGGGGACGATCCCGACGCGGACGTGCGAGCGGCCCAGCGGGTGGGGATGCGCGGCGTCCTCGTGCTGACCGGCAAGACCGGGGAGGAGCATCTCGCGGCGCCCACGCTGGGTCGCGGCCGCCGGGATCCAGATGCCATCGCGGCATCGCTGGCCGAGGTCGTGGACGCGCTGGTCGCCTCGGCTGCCGCGCTAGACTGACCGCACCATCCCGGCGCGCCCCGGCACGGCGGCGCGCGAACCCCGATCGACCCGACATGAGGGACCTGCCATGACGTCCGAGGCCAAGCCGCGCATCAAGATCACGTACGCCACCCTCAAGGCGGACAACGAGGAGCTGCACAGCGGCTTCGAAGCCGCTGTGACGCGTGTCCGTGCCGGCCTCGGCGCCCACTACCGCAACTATATCGATGGCGCCTGGCGCGACGGCGCGAGCTCGTTCCAGGTCCGCTCGCCGATCGACTCGGACATCGTGCTCGGCACGTTCGCGACCGGGGTGCCCGACGACGTCGATGACGCGGTCGCCGCGGCCCGCAAGGCCCAGCCGGCCTGGGCCGCCACGCCCTGGCAGGAGCGGCTCGCGATCATGCGTCGCGCCGCCGAGTTCATCAGCGATCGGCTCATGGACGAGTCCGCGATCATGAGCTTCGAGGTCGGCAAGAACCGGATCGAGGCGCTCGGCGAGGTCGAGGAGTCGGCCGACCTCATCCGCTATTACGCGCAGACGATGGAGGACAACGCGGGCTACGACCACCCGCTGGGCAACCTCGGCGACAGCGCCGTCCACACCCGGTCCGTGCTGCGGCCGCACGGCGTGTTCGCCGTCGTCAGCCCGTTCAACTTCCCGATGGCTCTCGCGGCCGGCCCCACGAGCGCCGCGATGATGGCCGGCAACACGGTCGTCTTCAAGCCGTCGTCGGCGGCGCCGTGGTCGGCCATCAAGCTGATGGAGGCCTACATCGATGCCGGCGTGCCGGCGGGCGTCGTCAACCTCGTGATGGGTCCGGGTGAGACCGTCGGACAGGCGCTGCAGGACCACCCCGGCGTCGATGGCATCGTGTTCACCGGCTCGTACGAGGTCGGGATGCGTCTGTTCCACTCGTTCAGCACGACGTGGCCGCGACCGTGCATCGTCGAGATGGGCGGCAAGAACCCGGCGATCGTCACGCGCAACGCGGACCTCGACGAGGCGGCCGAGGGGATCATGCGGGCCGCCTTCGGGTTCGGTGGGCAGAAGTGCTCGGCCAACTCGCGGGTCTACGTGGAGCGGCCGGTCCACGACGCGCTCGTCCAGAAGCTGGTCGAGAAGACCGAGGCGATCGTCATCGGCGATCCGCTGGTGCGGTCGAACTGGCTGGGACCGGTCGTGGACGCCCGTGCCGTGCAGCGCCATCAGGACGCGGTCGCCGAGGCGCGCCGGGACGGCCAGGTCTTCACCGGCGGCGAGCACCTGACCGATGGCGACCTCGCCCGCGGCTTCTACGTCGAGCCGACCGTCGTCGGCCTGCCCGCCGACCACCGACTGTTCCGCGACGAGCTGTTCGCACCATTGACGGCGGTCGCGGCCGTGGACTCGCTCGACGAGGCGCTGACGCTGGCCAACGAGTCCGTCTACGGGTTGACCGCGGGCGTCTACAGCGAGGACCCGGCCGAGGTGCAGCAGTTTCTGGACCGGATCCACTCGGGCGTGCTGTACGTGAACCGACGCGCGGGCGCCACGACCGGAGCCTGGCCGGGCGTGCAGGCGTTCGGTGGCTGGAAAGGCAGCGGTTCCACCGGCAAGGCGGGCCTGTCGATGTACTACGTGGCGCAGTTCATGCGCGAGCAGTCCCACACCATCGTCGACTGAGGCGCCGCAGAGGGCGGTCGCTGCGCGCGTCGGGCGACCCCGCGCGTGTCACTACGGCTGACGATGTCAGCGTCAGTAGACAGGTTCGTGACGAATCCCTCGTGACCGATCACTCAGATCGACATCGATGCCGTTCTGAGCAGGTTGCACACGCTCATTCGTTGGATTCGTGTCCTCTCACGCTGACATGGTCAGGCTCAGTGGCAAGTTGGGCCGCGGTTGCCGACCCGGATG
The DNA here is from genome assembly GCA_963724635.1 of uncultured Chloroflexia bacterium. GTDB lineage: Bacteria > Chloroflexota > Limnocylindria > Limnocylindrales > CSP1-4 > SPCO01. The sequence continues at coordinate 143,040 of CAVRVI010000006.1, read as the reverse complement.
GCGCGGAGGCTCTGCGCCCGTGGCTGGACCGGGGGACTCCTAGACGGCCACCACCCGGTCGCGACCGGCTCGCTTGGCGGTCAGCAAGGCGGAGTCGGCGGCGCGGAACAGCGCCCGGCCGTCCAATTCGTCGCCCAGGAGCGACGCCACGCCGGCCGAGACCGTGATCGCGACGTCCTGGGCATCGGTGCCGGCCGTCGACGCACTCGCCACCGCAGCCCGGATCCGCTCCGCCACGGCCACGGCCTCCTCGGTATCGGCGCCGGGTGCGATGACCACGAATTCCTCCCCGCCATAGCGGGCCACGATGTCGCCCACGCGGACGGCTCCGGCCATCGCCCGCGCGACGCGTCGCAGGACCGCGTCCCCCGTCGCGTGCCCGTGTTCGTTGTTGACGGCCGAGAAGCGGTCGAGATCCAGCACGATCAGGCTCAACGCATCGCCCGATCGGCGGGCGGTGGCGAACGCGCTCTCGACCGCCTCATCGAAGAAGCGTCGGTTGAGGAGTCCGGTCAGCGGGTCGCGCACGGCGGCATCGCTCACGAGCGCGTGCCGTTCGGCATTGCGCAAGGCGACCGCGACCTGGGTCACGAGCAGGTCCGCGATCCGCAGCTCCATCGGACCGAACGTCGGCGCACCCGCCGGGCGGAAGGCGACCAGGACGGCCGCCACCTCGTTCTCGATGCGGATGGGGAGCGCCAGCGTGGACCGTGAGCCGCCGTGGACGATCGGAGCAGCAGCCTGGGTGGCCTGCAGCGCGACGACATCGCCGGACCCCAGGATGCGTCCGGCGTTGTCGGCTATCGGGGTCTCGTGCTCCACGATGTAGCGACCGCCCGAGTCGCGCCCAGCGACGTAGACGGATTCCGCGGCCAGCAGGTCCGCGGCCGCATCCACCACCGCGCGCACCGTCCGTCCGCGATCGAGATCGCTGACGAGGCCCCGCGACACGTCGAGCACGCGCTCGATCGCATGCAGTCGTTCGCGTCGCTCCTCGTCGAGGCGGGCGGAGCGCAGCGACGAGGCGATCGCGCGGGCCAGCATCTCGGCGAGGGCCACGTGCGCGGTCGTCATGGGATGGGCGAGGGTCCCTTCGAAATTGACGACACCCAGCAGCTCCTCGCCGTGGAGGATCGGGGCGGCGATCTCGCTCCGGACGTCGTCGCGCGCCGCGCGGTAGTCGGGGTCGGCGAGCACGTCCGGGACGAATTGGGTCACCTTGCTCTCGGCGGCCCGACCGATCACGCCGATACCGATCTCGAGGACGTGGAACGGGCTGTGGTAGCCGGCGACGCCGACCATGTTGAGCCGGCCGTCGTCGGTCGGCAGGTACATCGACACGAGCGCGACCTCGAACTCGCGGGACACGTCGTCGACCACGGTCTGGATCACGTCGCCGATCGGGCGCGAGCCATCGAATCGACGCTCGATGCGATCGAGCGCCTCGAGCGTGTCGACCCGCGCGCGGCTGCGCACGGCCAGCCGCGTCGCGCGCGCCTCGGCCTCGGCCGCCACCCGGACGACGACGTACATCCCGGTGGAGGCGGCGAAGACGACCGCCGACGAGACGACGAACTCGTCGCGCACGACATCCAGGCCGGTGCCGGCGATGACGCCCTCGTGGCTCACGAAGGCGCCGAGGGTGGCGCCCAGCATGATGGCGAGGGCGATCGGGTAGCCCGGGGTGATCGCGGCGAAGGCCAGGGCGAGCCAGGCGAGCGGTGCGGCCGATGGGATCGCCAGCGACGCGACGTCGATCGGTCCGGTGACCCCCATCGCCAGGACGACGACGGCCGGGCCCAGCGCCCGCCGGACGAAGGGCCGTGCCATGAGTGCCGGTGCCTGGGGCGACCACGCCACGGCGATCGCCACGATGGCGATCGGGGTGACCAGGAGGATCGCCAGGTCGAAGCCGTCCTCGGCCGGATCGAGCGCCTTGCCGATGATCGCCAGCAGGGCCATCGCCGCGAGCGTGACGGCGCCCCAGCGCAGCTCGGCGACGGCGCGGTCGCGCAACCAGAGCGAGCGGGCGATCCGGGCCACGAGGCGGGCGGGCGCGTCGGCGCGCAGGGTCCGCCCCGTCGGCGGACTCGTCGGCTGCTCGATGGCTCCGGGGCCCACCGATGTCGTCATATCCGCAACCGTACGGGTGGGGCGGCCAGGTCGCAGCCACCTGACAGGACTATCCCCGACCCCCCATTCGACGTACCCGGGCGTCGGCTATACTCGGTCGCCAGTATCCAGTCTGCATACCATCTATGCATCCTGACCCCAGGATCCAGCCTCGAGAGGTGCCTCCTTGTCCGAGTCCACGCGCGGCTCCACGATCGCCAGCGATCGCCCCGTTCCGCACATCGTCACCGAGCTGCCCGGTCCCAAGGCACGGGCACACGTCACCTACGACGAGACGTGGACGTCACCGAGCCTGCCGCGCGCCTATCCGATCGTGCCGGTCCGCGGCGATGGCCTCACCGTCGAGGACATCGACGGCAACCTGTTCCTGGACTTCGCGGCCGGCATCGCGGTGAACTCCACGGGTCATTCCCATCCGCAAGTCGTCGCCGCGATCAAGGAACAGGCAGCGGAGCTCATCCACTTCTCCGCCTCCGACTTCTACCTGCCGATCTACCCCGAGGTCTGTCAGCGCATCGCCGAGATCTCGCCGATCGAGGGTCGCGCCCGGACCTACCTCGGCAACTCCGGCGCCGAGGTCGTGGAGGCCTCGATCAAGCTGGCCCGCTACGCCACGCACCGGCCCTACGTCGTCGCGTTCCTGGGGGCGTTCCACGGGCGGACCTACGGCGCCGTCTCGCTGACCGCGTCCAAGGCCAAGTACCACGCCGGATTCGGACCGCTGCTGCCGGGCGTCTTCCACGCGCCCTACGGCCGGGTGGAGGACCTCAAGTGGTTCGATGAGGTCCTCTTCGACAAGCTCGCCCCGGCCAACGAGGTCGCGGCGATCATCGTGGAGCCGGTCCAGGGCGAGGGCGGCTACATCGTCCCCGAGGACGGCTTCCTGCAGGGCCTGCGCCGGATCTGCGACGAGCACGGGATCCTGCTCATCGCCGACGAGATCCAGTCGGGCGCCGGGCGGACCGGCACGATGTGGGCCGTCGACCACTGGGGCGTCAAGCCCGACATCCTGCTCACGGCCAAGGGCATCGCCAGCGGGATGCCGCTGGGCGCGATGGTCGCCCGCGCCGAGTTGCTGGAGCGCTGGGGTCCCGGGGCGCACGGCTCCACGTATGGCGGCAACCCGGTCGCCTGCGCCGCCGCCCTCGCCACGATCGACCTGCTCGAGGGCGGCCTGGTCGCCAATGCCGAAGCCCGCGGGGCCCAGGCCCAGGCCGGTCTGCGGCCGCTCGCCGAGCGTTTCGATGGGCTCATCCGCGACGTCCGTGGCCTCGGCCTGATGATCGGCGTCGAGTTCGATACGGCCGAGCATGCGGAGGAAGTCCAGTGGGCCTGCTTCGAGCGCGGCCTGCTCGTGCTGGAATGCGGCAAGTCGAGCGTGCGGATGTCTCCGGCGTTGACCGTGAGCGAGGCCGAGATGGTCACGGCGCTCCGGATCTTCGGGGAAGCGGTGGCGCAGGTCGCCGGACACGACACCGAGGTGCTCGCCGAGGTGGTCGATGCCGGCGCCCTCCACGAGGTCGAGGCGGCGGGCTGAGGCTGCCATGACCACGACCACGGGCGCGACCAACGTCGCGTCGATGGGTGCGACCAAGGTCGCCTCCATGCACGACGCCATCGCGGCGTTCGTGCGCGACGGGGACACGGTCGCCATCGAGGGGTTCACCCATCTCATCGGCTTCTCCGCCGGGCACGAGATCATCCGCCAGCGCCGACGCGACCTGACCCTCGCGCGGATGACGCCGGACGTCATCTACGACCAGATGATCGCCGGCGGTGTGGCCTCCAGGCTCGTGTTCTCGTGGCTGGGCAACCCCGGCGTCGGTGGTCTTGGCGCGATCCGTCGCCGGATCGAAGGCGATATCCCCGAAGAGCCGCTCGCGGTCGAGGAGTACAGCCACTTCGGGATGGTGGGGCGCTACACGGCCGGGGCCATGAACCTGCCCTTCTTCCCGCTGCGCAGTCGTACTTCGAGACGGACCTGCCGGTCGCGAACCCGCTCATCCGCCCGATCCAGTCGCCGTACGGGGACGAGACCATCTACGCCGTCCCCCCGCTGAAGCCGGATGTCGGGATCGTCCACGCCCAGCGCGCGTCGGCCAGCGGCGATACCCAGGTCTGGGGCCTGCTGGGCTGCCAGAAGGAAGTCGCGTTCGCCTCGGACCGGGTCATCGTCGTCGTGGAGGAGCTCGTGGACGACGAGGTGATCCGGGCCGATCCGAACCGGACGATCATCCCGGGGCTGATCGTGGACGCGGTGGTCGTGGAGCCGTGGGGTGCTCACCCTTCGTACGTCCAGGGCGCCTACGACCGCGATAACCGGTTCTACCTGGACTGGGATCCCATCAGCCGGGATGAGGCCGCGGTCCAGGCCTGGCTGCGCGAGTGGGTCTATGGGGTGTCCGGACGCGCGGAGTACATGGACAAGCTCGGGCCGGAGCGGATGGCTGCGCTCCAGCCGTCGGCCGCGGCCCCGTCCGGCAGCGTGGACTACGGGGAGTACCGCTGATGGCGACCGTGCGCTACATCGTCGCTGACGTGGACCGTGCCGTGGCGTTCTACGCGGGGCCGCTCGGGTTCACCCTGGACCAGCAGATGGGTCCGGCCTTCGCCAGTGTCTCCCGGGACGACCTCACGGTCTGGCTGAGCGGACCGGCCAGCTCCGCCTCGCGACCCATGCCGGACGGACGGCAGCCCGAGCCCGGTGGCTGGAACCGGCTCGTCCTGGAGGTCCCGGACCTCGGGTCGCTCGTCGCCGAGCTGCGTGCGGCGGGCCTCGGCTTCCGCAACGACGTCGTCACGGGTCCCGGCGGGAAGCAGATCCTCGTCGACGATCCGGATGGCAACCCCATCGAGCTGTTCGAGGCGCGTCGATGACGGGCGAGCGGCTCGCGGCGACCGCCCCCGCCGGCTTCTCCAAGTCGGAGATGATGATCGTCGCGGCGGCACGGGCCCTGGCCGGGCAGCGGGTCTGTTTCGTCGGCGTCGGGTTGCCCAACATCGCGGTGAACCTCGCCCAGCGGACCGTCAATCCCGGGCTCGAGATGGTGTACGAGGCGGGCGTCTTCGGGGCGAGGCCGAAGCGACTGCCCCTGTCCATCGGCGACCCGACGATCGTCACGGGCTCCACCGCGGTCGTGAGCATGTTCGAGCTCTTCGGCTACTACCTGCAGGGCGGCCTGGTCGATGTCGGCTTCCTGGGCGCGGCCCAGATCGACCGGTTCGGCAACATCAACACGACCGTGATCGGCCCATACGACCACCCGACGACGCGCCTGCCGGGGTCGGGCGGGGCCTGCGAGATCGCCATCAACGCCCGTCAGGTGTTCGTGATCATGCGCCAGTCGAAGCGGTCGTTCGTGGAGACGATCGATTTCCGGACGTCACCCGGCAACCTGGGTGGCGCCGAGGAGGCCGAGCGCATCCGGCGCGCGGGCGGCTGGCTGGGTCGCGGGCCGTCCGTCGTCGTCACGGACCTGGGCATCTACCACTTCGACGATGCGGGCGAGATGCGGCTGGACTCGCTCCATCCCGGTGCCACGCTCGAGGCCGTGCGCGAGACGATCGGCTGGGACATCAAGGTGGCCGACGAGGTCGGTGCGACTCCGGCACCGACCGAGGAGGAGCTTCGCCTCGTGCGCGAGGAGCTCGATCCGGGCGGGGTGTACACGAAGTAGTCGCCGGGGCGCGGTCGTCGGATGCGACCGGCCGTACCACCGGCCAGGCGGACCGGGACCCTCGACGCAGGGCCGTTCGCCCCGCATCCGGGCACCCTGACGACCCATGGACGTCGCTCGCGCGCTCGCGCCCGACCGGATGGTCATCCGCTACCTTGACGGGACCACGACCGCCTCGCCGGTCGCGGCCGGTCTGCGCCTCCTGCGCGACGAGCCCGTCTCGACGTCACGGCTGCTGGCCGCCCTCTCGACCGCGCTGGACCTGACGGAAGGCCAGCTGCCGGGACACTCATTGCGGACGACGTATCTCGCGATGCGCGTGGCCGAGTCGCTCCGCGTGGCGACCGCCGATCGCGCGACCCTGTTCTACGCGAGCTTCCTCAAGGACGCCGGCTGCTCCTCCAACGCGGCCGCGGTCACGAGCATCTTCGGCGTCGATGACATCGCGCTCAAGGCGCGTCAATCGACGGTGGAACGCTCGACGCTGGCCTACGCGGCATTCACGATCCGAAGCCTGCCGGCGGCGGAACCCTTGCCACTCCGACTGCGACGCCTGATCCGGATCGGGCTCGCCGGGTCGCGCGAGCGGCGGGCGATCGAGCAGGTGCGCTGCGAGCGCGGGGCGGCGATCGCCCGCAAGGCGGGGTTCGGCGATGCCGTCGGTGCCGCGATCCACGATGTCCACGAGCTGTGGGACGGGCGCGGCCACCCGGTCGGCCTGGCCGGGACCGCCATCGACCGCCACGCCCGGATCATCGCGGCGTGCGCGGGGCTGGACCTGTTCACATCCGTGCGCGGACGGGCCGAAGCGCTCGCCGTCCTGGCCGCGCGGCGTGGCACCTGGTACGAGCCCGATGTCGTGGACGCCCTTCTGGAGGCCGCGACGCGGGGTCTGCTCGATGAGCTGGATGAACCCGATCTCGTCACCCGGACGATGGCCTTCGAGCCGCCGACCGAGCCGGATGCCCGCCTCGACGACGAGGTCGACATCGATCGTCTCGCGTCCGCCTTCGCGGACATCGTCGATGCCAAGAGTCCGTACACCGGTTCCCATTCGCAGCGCGTCGCGGCCATCGCCGAGGGGATCGGGGTCCGGCTTGGGCTGACGGACCGCGACGTGGTCGACATCCGACGAGCGGGTCTCCTCCACGATCTGGGCAAGCTCGGGGTCCCGAACACCATCCTCGACAAGCCGTCACGCCTCGATCCGTCCGAGTTCGAAGTCATCCGGCGCCATCCGGAGCTCACCCTGCGGATCCTGGAGCCGGTCCCGGCGTTCGCCGTCGTGGCCGAGCTCGCCGCCTGCCACCACGAACGCCTGGACGGGCTGGGCTACTTCCGCGGCATGACCGAGCCCGAACTCACGACCGGGGCTCGCATCGTCGCCGTGGCAGACGTCTACGAGGCGCTGACCGCGGACCGCCCGTACCGCGCCGCCATGTCGACCGAGGCGGCCCTGGCGGTCCTGCGCGAGGAGGCCGGTTCCCATGTCTCCGGCGATGTCGTGGAGGCGCTGGCGGCGATCCTCGCCTGAAGCCGGTCACGGATGTGTCCCGCCCGACGCTGGCGGTCCCGACCGTGGGTCGGCGCCTTGTCCTGCGCGGTACGCTCCGCAGCACATGGACACCCCCGCGCCGGCCCCCGTCACCGAGCCGAGCCCCAGCGCTCCTGCCGAACCGTCCGGCGCGATGGCCATCGAGGCGATCGAGGCCCTTGACGCCGCCACGCGAGCCATCACCGAGGTGCTCGACCTCGAGACCGTCCTGCAGCTCATCGTGGATCGGGTCTGCGCCCTCGTGGATGCGCGGTACGCGGCGCTCGGCATCGCGGACCCATCGGGCCGGATCGAGCGGTTCATCACCTCAGGACTCACGCGCGAGGAGCGCGAGGCGATCGGACCGCTGCCGGAGGGACACGGGCTCCTGGGGGTGATCATCCGCGAGGTTCGATCGCATCCGCATCCCCGAGATCTCGGCGCACCCGGATTCGCACGGCTTCCCGCCGAATCATCCGCCGATGCACTCGCTCCTGGGCGTTCCGATCCTGGTCGGTGGGCAGGCGGTCGGCGATCTCTACATGACCGACAAGCGGTCCGCGCCCGAGTTCGATGCGGCGGACCAGCGGATCGTCGAGCTCTTCGCCCGCCATGCCGGCATCGCGATCCAGAACGCCCACCTGCACGATCGACTCGGCCGCGCTCCGGGTCGTGGCCGAGCGCGAACGGATCGGACGCGATCTCCACGACGGGGTCATCCAGCGCCTGTACGCGGTCGGACTCTCGCTCGAGGACGTGGAGGCGACCCTCGAAGAGCAACCCGAGGAGGCGCTCCGCCGGATCGATCGGGCGATCGATGGCATCCATCGCTCCATCGCCGATATCCGCGAGTTCATCCTTGGCCTGCGACCCGGACTGTCGGGCGGCGAGTTCGTGCCGGGGATCGTGGCGCTGGCGGATGAGCTGCGCCTTACCAGCGCGATCGATGTCGAGGTGCGGATGCCTGCCGACGATCGGTTGGCGACGCTCGGCGCCGGCGCGAGCGCGGAACTGTTGCACCTCGTGCGCGAGGCCCTCAGCAATGTCGCTCGACACGCGCGGGCGACGCAGGTCCGGATCGTCGTGACGACCCTCACCGACGAGACGACGGTCGAGATCGTCGATAACGGTGTCGGATTCGACCCGGCGGCGATCGCGCCGGAAGGGCATCATGGTCTCATCAACCTTCGCGAACGCGCGGTGGCGGCGGGTGGGCGTCTCGAGATCGACAGTCGACCCGGATCCGGCACGCGACTCATCGTCCATCTCCCCGCCATGAGCGAGGCGCCCACATCGTGACCGACACCACGCCGAACCCCGTCCTGCGCATCCTGGTCGTCGATGATCATGAGGTCGTCCGCCAGGGCCTGGTCTCCCTGCTGGATCGCCGCGAGGGGTTCCAGGTGGTCGCCGAGGCCGGGACCGTGGCCGAGGCGATCGAGGCGGCGCGCCGGTTCCAGCCCGACATCGTGGTCATGGATGTCCGCCTGCCGGACGGCTCCGGGGTTGAGGCCTGCCGCGAGATCCGCTCGGAGCTGCCGGCGACCCGTGTCGTGATGCTGACCTCGTATCCCGATGAGGAAGCCGTGCTGTCCGCCATCGTCGCGGGCGCCTCGGGCTACCTGCTCAAGCAGATCCGGGCGCGCGACCTGATGACGGCGCTCGAGACCGTCGGGCGTGGCGGGTCGTTGCTGGACCCGGCCGTCACGGAGAAGGTGCTGGAGCGCGTGCGGCGGATCGCGACCGGCGGCCAGTCCGACGAGCTGGCCGCGCTCACCGCCCAGGAACAGCGGATCCTGCTCCTGGTCGCCGAAGGCAAGACCAACAAGGAGATCGCCGCGGAGATCTTCCTGTCGGACAAGACCGTCAAGAACTACGTCAGCTCGATCCTCTCGAAGCTGAACCTGGAGCGCCGAGCCCAGGCGGCCGCGTTCGTGGCCAAACATCGCCTCGACGGCGGGAGCGGCAGCTACTAGGGCTTGCGCCGCGCCCGGCCACGACGGCCCGCGGTCAGGCCTTGGCGAACACCGCCAGGAACTCCAGCGCGCCGTTGTCGGCGATCGAGACGATGAACCCGCCGACGTTCGGCGCGGTGATGGAGTAGTCGGCCAGACTGATCGGCAGCGAGCCCGCGACCTGGACCTGGCCGTTCACGAGCTGGGCCTGGGCCGGGATCTCGACCGACTTGGTCACGCCATGCAAGGTCAGGTCGCCCGTCAGCGTGACGTCGGTCGGCGTCCCCGCAAGGGCAGCGGCCGGGATCTCCACGGGTGCCGTGATCACGAACGTGGCGGTCGGGAACTGGTCGGTCTGCAGGCCCTCGCTGCGCATCCGGTTGTCGCGGCGGTCTTCGTCGGAGGCGATGGTCGTCGTATCGACCGTGATCGAGCCCTCGGTCAGTCGTGCGCCGTCGCTCGCCGAGACGAGCGTGATGGAGCCCGAGACGTCGCTCGTGCGTCCGACGGCATCGGACTCCGCGGGGAGGTTGGCCAACTGCTCGCGAACGCGGTAGCCGGCTTCGCTGCCTTCCACGATGGTCCAGGTGCCGGCCACGTCGCCATCGCGCCGGTGACCCGGGCGCAGACGATGGTCTCGGTGGTCGCGGTGGCGCTCGCGCTGGCCGCGGGATCGACGGATGCCGTCGGTTCCGTCGGAGGTGGCCACGCCAATGTCGGCCGAGGCGGACGGGAGGGCGAGTGGGGCCGCAGCATCGCCGCGGAGGACGTTGTCGTAGGCGAGGTACGCACCGATGCCGACGGCGACGACGGCGATGAGCACCAGACCGACGAGACGATTTCGGGACATGTAGCTGGGCCTCCTGAGGCGGAGCGGGTAGGAGCGGTGCCGCGGCACCGCCGCTCCGTCGACCGCAGGTTCCCACGGTTCCCTGAGAGTCGCCTGAGACGTCTCTGAGCGGTCCGGGTCCGGCGAGGTTGCGGCATGGTCGCAAAGTGTCCGGAAATGTCACCTGAGCAATTGGCGCAGCGCAGGTGCGACGGTCGACTCACGTCGGGTGCTGTCGAGTACGACAGCGGCGAGCGGGAGGCGCCCCAAGAAGGGGACGCCGCGTCGGGTACCCGCGTCCGGTCGCCAGGAAGAGCAGGCGGCCACCTAGGGGTCGCGGCTCGAATCGATCTAGCCTAGCGGTGTGACGGCAGGGGCAGGCTAATTGGCAAAGAACGACCGAGCCATCAATGCGCCGATCGCCAGGAGTCCCGTACCGACAAGGAGAACGATCACCGTCACTGCCAGCAGAACCGGACCCCAAGTCGGTCGTTCGTCGTTCACAGCGGCAGTCTAGAGCCAAGGGCGCAGAGGCCAAGGGTCACTATCGTCGCCGACGGCCGTGTGACCGCGCCGGCGGTACCCTTGCATGGCCGCCGGAACTCCGCGGACCACCAGATAGACGATGGCTGGGCCCGACCGAGGCTCGCCTGGAGGACACACGCATGCAGATCGACGAAGTCCTGACCCAGGCCCGCGACGCGATGACGGTGCGGCGGGTGTTCGGCGACCCCATCGAGCGCGATGGGCTGACCATCATCCCGGTCGCCAATGTGATGGGCGGCGGCGGGGGCGGGACCGGTGAGGGACCGCACCCGGCCTTCGCCGCGACGACCACGGGAGACGCCGACGCGTCCGTCGCTGACGGGGCCACGGCCGCCCTGGATGGGATCACGCCGGGGAGCGGATCCGGCGTCGGGTTCGGGCTGCGAGCCACTCCCGCCGGGGTCTATGTCATCAAGGACGGCGTCGTGCGTTGGGAGCCCGCGATGGACCTGACCCGGGTCGCGATCATGGGTCAGATCGTCGCGATCGTGCTCCTGCTCGTCGTGCGGTCGGTCTTGAAGTCGCGGTCCAAGGGCTGACCGCTCGGGTGGGGCCGCGGCGCGAGACCGGGGCCCGATCCACGTCATGTGAACAGGTCGGCCACGTGCGCTGCCCGGTGTTCGCACGTAGCGAACGCTTTCGGATCGAAGTCCCCCGTGACGACGCGATCGGGCGACGTCCGCCTGGATCTGTTCGCCCCAAGCGAACGGCCGAGGCCAAGGACGCTGCGACTGGCTGCTAGCCGACGTGGCTCGTGGCCTTCCCACCGGATTCGTTCGCTCGCCGCGAACACAGGCCGGCGCGCGCCCTACTCCAGGCTCTCCGCGATCCGGACGGCGGCGTCGCGACCGGCCGCTGTCTCCAGCCGGTACGTCGTCGATCCCTCCGTCCACACCAGCGCGTCGCCGACCCACCGTCGCTGGTCGTCGACGAACTCGCCGGCCGCGTCCTCGAAGAAGAAGAGATGCGGGTCGCCGCTGATCCAGAGACCGCGGTGACCGGCCACCCGCACCGGTTCCACGGTGGATCCGCTGCCGGTGACCTTCTGGAAGTACCCGTTGTCGAGCGTGCCGTCGAACGCCACGAGGACGAGGCCCGCGTCGGCCGCGAGGGTCGGCGGTAGCGCATCGGTCGGCGCCCAGACGAGCGTGACCGCCTTGCCCTTGTCGACATCGACATAGATGGCGTCGGGCGCGCCGATCGCCGGATCCGACGGCATCCGGATGGGCCGATCCACGACGACCTGCGCCTCGGTCAGGCTCGACAGCACGCCGAGACCGAGACGCGTCCCGGGCGGCTCGGTCGCCGCGGATGCGGCCGGGCCAGACGCGACCGGGGCACTCCCCGCTGGCGCGACCGTCGGCGGCGCCCCGCCCGGGTCCCCCAGGGTGATCCGTAGCCCGGGCAAGCCCAGGACCATCGCTCCGGCGACCGCCGCCAGGGCCAGCAACGCGACGATCGCGAGGATCAGCGCGAGCCGCGCCGGCCGCCACCGGCGGCCGCACGGGCGGCCCGACCGCTGCGCGGTCGGCGATGACGACGCGCACCCGCGTTGCCAGGTCGGGCGCGGCGACTCCACCGGGCCAGTCGACCTCGTCCGCGACATCGCGCAGAGCGGCGATCAGGCCTTCGTCGTCGAGGGGTCGGCGCGCGAAGTCGGTCATCGGTCGCCTCCGGTGGACATCGCAGCGCGAAGCCTGCCCAGCGCCCGCGACGTCCGCGACTTGACCGTCCCCCGAGCCAGCCCGAGCGCCTCGGCCGTCTCGGCCTCGGAGAGGTCCAGGAAGAACCGCGCACCCAGGATCTCGCGGTCCTCGTCCCGCAGGGTCGCGAGCGCCTGCGAGCAACTCACCGCGCGCCTCGGCAGCGATCACCGCTCCCTCCGGACCCGGCACGGCCGCATCCGCGTTCGCGAGGGTCGTCGCGGCGCGCAGCGCGAGCCCGTGGCGACGACCCACGGACCGACGCCGGTTGCGGGCTTCGTTGGCGACGATCCGCAATAGCCACGGCCGGAACGGCGCGCCGTTCCGAAAGCGGGGGAGGGCGTCGTAGGCCTTGAGGAAGGCATCCTGGACGGCATCGTCGGCATCGGTCTCCGGGCATACGAGATGCGCGGTCCGGCGCGCCACGTCGGTATATCGACGCACGAGCTCCTCGTACGCCGTGACGTCGCCGTTCCGAGCACGCGCGATCGCTTCGTCGTCGTCGATGTGGACGGCCCTCCACGCTCAACCGTACCCCGTACACCGCTCGCCCGGCGATGGTTCCCGCGACGGGCCGAACGGCCCATGGATGGCCCGTTCCCGAACCCGCTCCCCGTGACCTGCGGCACTGATGCGCAGATGCGCATGTGACCGATGCTGCGGGCATGGACGAGATCACGATCCTGCAAGCCGAGGTCCTCAAGACCCTGTCGAGCCCGCGCCGACTGGCGATCCTGCACCAGCTCGCCGTGGCACCGAGCGGTGTCGGCCGGCTCGCCCAGGATCTCCACCTGAGCCAGCCCAACGTTTCGCAACACCTCGCCGTCCTGCGCGCCAGCGGCCTCGTCGAGGCCGAGCGCGATGGCCGCGAGGTCCGCTACCGCCTGTCCGACCCGGACGTGATGACGGCGTGCGGGATCATGCGCGGCGTCCTGGAGCGGCGCCTGCTGCGGCTGGCCGCGCTATCCACCCCGGCAAGGGCGATCGACACCCTCGCCTCCTGAGGAGCCTCCCATGGACGAACCGCTGAACCTGGTCCTCTTCTCCGGCACCGACGACAAGCTGCAGGCAGCCGCGGTCCTCACCGCCGGCGCCGCGGCGCTCGGCAAGCCGGTCAACATCTTCCTCCAGTACTGGGCGCTCGACGCCTTCCGGACCGACCGGATCCGGCGCGACCACGGCCTCGCCCCGGAGGCGGGCCCGGAGGGCCGTCGGCATGTGGACGCCCTTGCCCGCGCGGGCCAGGCGACCTGGCACGACACGCTCCGCCAGGCCAAGGACCTCGGCGAGGTCGACATCCAGGCCTGCTCCCTCTCCATGGACCTGCTCGAACTCGATGACGGCGACCTCGACCCGCTGGTCGATGGCGTCGAGGGCGTCACCGCCTTCTACCTCAACGCGGGCGAGGGCCAGGTCGTCTTCATCTAGCCGACGCGACGCTCCAGGGAGCAGGAAGGAACGCTGTCATGCCACTCGTCCAGATCAGCCAGACCGTCGATGCCCGAGGCCTCTCGTGTCCGATGCCGATCGTCAAGACCGCCCAGGCGATCAAGACCATCGATCCGGGCGCGATGCTCGAGGTCTTCGCGACCGACGCCGGCTCCGTCAAGGACGTCGCGGCCTGGTGCCGCTCGACGGGCCACGAGCTCGTCGACCAGTCGTCCGATGGAGCCGTCTACCGCTTCGTCATCCGTCGTTCGTGAGGTCGTGAGATGACTGCCACCATGCTCGAGGCGCCCGCCCAGGCGCCCGTCATCCGTCCCGAACCGGCCTCCGCGCCATCGCCCGAGGTCAAGCCCAAGGACATCCTGATCATCGCCTACAGCGGTGAGCTCGAGAAGGTCTGGGCGACGATGATCCTCGCCTCCACGAGCGCCGCGATGGGCGTCAAGACGCGCGTCTTCGTGACGTTCTGGGGCCTCCAGGTCTTCGTCAGGGACGAGAAGCGCATCACCGGCACCAACGTCATGCAGAAGATGATGTCCGGGATGCAGCGGCCGGGCGTCAGCCACCGCAAGCTCTCCAAGATGAACTTCCTGGGCATGGGCCCCTGGATGATGCGCAAGCTCGCGAAGCAGTACCACGTCGCGAGCCCCAAGGAGCTCCTCGAGGCCGCCCAGCTCATGGGCGTCGAGTTCATCCCCTGCCAGATGACCATGGACATGTTCGGGCTCAAGCCCGAGGACATGATCGAGGGCATGGGCGAACCGGCCGGTGCCGCGACCGTCATCGGTCTCATGACCGAGGACTCCGTCCCGCTGTTCATCTGATCTCCCGACCGTAGTCCCACGAAACGAGCGTGACCGCCATGACCGACACCGCCACCCACATCACCGTCACCCGGACGGTCGATGCCCGCGGCAGCTACTGCCCGGGTCCCCTGATGGAACTGATCCGGGCCATCCGTGAAGCCCAGGTCGGCGACACGCTCGCGGTCCTGTCCTCGGACAAGGGCTCCAAGGTGGACATCCCCAAGTGGGTCGAGAAGGCCGGCCACCGCCTCGTCGCGGTCCAGACCCTCGACGGCTACGACGAGCTCATCGTCGAGAAGCTCCGGTAGGCCGAGCCATGCAACGGATCGTCATCCTGGGTGGTGGTGTCGGTGGCACGCTCACCGCCAACCTGCTGGTCCGCAAGCTCGGACCGCAGATCTCGTCGGGGGACGTGGAGGTCATGGTCGTGGACGCCACGGGCGACCACGTCTACCAGCCGGGGTTCATGTACATCGCGATGGGCGGGGAGCGGGCCGAGAACCTGCAGCGCCCCGAGCGATCGCTCCTGGACAAGCGGGTGACCCTGCTCGTCGGCGAGGTCGTCAGGATCGATGAGGCCGCACGCCACATCGAGCTCGAGGACGGACTGCAGCTCGGCTACGACCAGCTCGTCATCGCGAGTGGCTCGCGGATCGTGCCCGAATCGATCGAGCATTTCGCCGAGGAGGCCCACCACTTCTACACCGCCGAGGCCGCAGCCCGATTGCGCACAGCGCTGGATCGATTCACGGGCGGGCGCATCGTCATCGGCATCGCCGGCATGCCCTACAAGTGCCCGCCGGCGCCGCTGGAGGTGGCCTTCCTGATCGAGGCCGAGCTGCGCGATCGTGGCCTGCGCGACGTTTCCGAGCTGCATTTCTGCTCGCCCATCGGGCGGGCCTTCACGATCGAGTCCGTCTCGGACATGGCGACCCCGATCCTGGAGCAGAAGTCGATCGAGCTCCATACGTTCTTCAACGTCGAGGCCATCGATCCCGCGCGCAAGGTCGTCCTGAGCCTCGAAGGCGAGGAGCTGCCGTACGACCTGCTGATCCTCGTGCCGCCGCACAAGGGCCAGCAGTTCCTCATGGACTCCGGGCTCGCTCCGGCCCCGGGCGGCTGGCTGCCGACGGACCGGCACACGCTGCAGGTCGGTGGGCGCGACGATGTCTACGCCCTGGGCGACGCGACCGACCTGCCGCTCTCGAAGGCCGGCTCCACCGCGCACTTCGAGGCGCCCGTGGTGGCCGAACGGGTCGCCGCCCGGGTGCTGGGCAGAGCGCCCGATGGCAAGCATGCCGCCTACGCAGGCAAGGTCATGTGCTTCTTCGAGATCGGCGACGGCAAGGGCACGCTGCTGCAGTTCGACTATGACCACCCGCCCAAGCCACCCAAGCCCAACCAGCTCTGGCACCTGGGCAAGATCGTCTTCAACAAGACGTACTGGCACACGGTGCCGAAGGGCCGGGTGTAAAGCCCGCGGCGCGACCGCCCGGGCCCTACTTGAACTTGAAGTTGGCGCTGTACGTGGAGCCGTCCGCGAGCGTGAGGTCGAGCCGGTAGCACGAGCCGGCGTACGTCTTGGGGACCGTCCACACGTAGAGGTACTGCTTGAGGAGCGGGAGATAGACGAGGCCCAGTTTCGGGAACGTCCCGGCCTGGTCGACGGTGCTCGTCGCGCCCGATGGGCAGGCGACCTTCGTCGCGGTCGGTGACCCGGCGGCCAGGATGCCCAGCCCGAGGTTCCCGCCGAGGCTGAACCGGAGCGGCACGATGCCGGGCGCCTTGGCGATATTGAGCTTGGGTGGAGCGGCGACGGGGAACAGGAACCCGCTGAAGCTCGAGATCACGAGGCTGCCGGTCCGCACGGCGTTCGTGTACGTGCCGTTGCCCGGGAACGTGGCCGTGACCGCATACGTGCCGACGCTCAGCCCTGCGGTCGGGACGGTGGCTCGCCCGAGGTAGTCGGTGATGGTCGAGTAGGTCTTCGGCGTCGGTCCGGTCAACGTGAACGTCACGGTCTCCTGGCCGAGGACCTGGGTCTTGCCGCCGACCTGGGCCTGCAGGGTCGTGGTCAGACGGCTGTTGGCACCCGCGGTGACGACGGCGGCCTGGACGGTGAACGGCGTCAGCGTGGCGGTCGCCTTGGCGATGGTGAACGGCGTCTTCACGTCGTCGGCGGGGGCGAAAGCGTCGTCGCCACCGAACGATGCCGTGACCTGGGTCGTGCCCGGCGTGGAGTTGAGCGCGACTGGGAGGGTCACCCGCCCGTTGCTGCCGGTCACGCCGACCGCGCCGGTCCCACCGATCGTGATCGAGACGGGCTTGCCGACGAGCAGCGTCGAGCCCTGCTTGAGCTCGGCCGTGATCGACGGGCTGTCGCCGAAGGTCCCGCCGCTGGGCGGCGAGATGAGCAGGAGGGTCGTCGTCGCCGGGACGGCCGGCGCGCCGCTCGCGGTCGCCTTGTAGTAGGCGCCACGGTTGTCATCGAAGGCGACCAGGCCGAGGCCGTTCGCCGCCTGGACGACGTACTGGAGGTTGGCGGGGGCGCCGGTGAGGAGACCCTTCCAGATGCGCGAGTCGTCCGTGGTCCCGCAGACGATCGGCAGCGGCGTGACGCACTGGACGAGGTCCAGCGACGCCCAGGTGCCGGTGCCGCCGGTGTAGGTGATCCACGCCTCACGCATCGCGACGTTCGGATCGCCGATGACCTGGGCGGTGAAGGCGATATCCGCACCCAGGGTCTGGGCTTCGACCGAGACGATCGTCGGCGCATCCGACAACGCTGCGCCGCCGAGCTTGGAGCTGTAGAACAACTTGAGATCGAGCGCGGTGAACTTCCGCTGGATGCTGGTGCCCGCCGTGGCGTTGTCGGTCTTGTGCTGGACCGGGGTCACGAGCAGGTTGGTCCCACCGGCATCGCCAAGCTCGCCGTAGTAGTTGGGGTTCCAGAGGCGCATCGGGTAGAAGACGGGCGAGACGAACGGCGCGTGGACGCCGCGGAGCTCCGTGGTGGGAGCACCGGTCAGCGGGACGATGCCCGCCGTGTCCGTGTACGAGCCGCCCCGGAAGCCGACGCCGCGCAGGACCTGGTTCGCGTCCGTGGACGTGGCGTTCACGGTCGTGAGCGGCAGGGCCGGCTCGGCCGGGTTGGTCACGGTCGCCCCGCCGGGGCCGGTCAGCCAGCGGGCGGTCGTGAAGGTCGGGACCGCCGCGTCGTACGGCGGATTGCGAAGCTGCTTGGTCTGCTCGGTCGAGGTCGGCGTCAGGTGCAGGTCGTAGGTCGCGAGCCCGAGATCCGTCCCATTGACGGCCGGCTGCTCGACGGGGTCGATGGGCGCTCCCGCGCCGACCGTCGGGTCCTTGATCATGGTCACGCCGAGCATCGGGAGACCGAACAGCGTGGCCTCCAGGAGCGCCTTCTCGTGGAGGCCGCGCAGATCCGGGGTCGTGGTCATGTAGGCGAGCTTCGCCTGGACGAGGGCCTCGCCGATCGAGACGGCGCCCGTGCCCGGTGCGGAGCTGCTTCGCGAACCCGAGGTACAGCCGCTCGCTGTACTCGAGGAAGTCCGTGTCGCCGTACTGGTAGCCCGTGCCGGCGACGAGCGTCGTCTTCTTCTGGGCGAAGGCCTGGGCCCAGTCGAGCGGCTGGGTGACGCCGGTCAGGGCGTCGCCGTCGACGATGTTGTAGCCCGAGTGGCAGCCGGCGCTGAAGACGATGGCGTTGGCGAGGTTGACGGTCGAGGCGGCGAGCTCGGTCGTGAGCACGCTGGTCTGGAAGTCGGCGGCCAGGGCGCTGTTGGCGCTGAAGTGACCGGCCAGGAACATCAGGTCGTGGCGCGCGCCGAGCAGCTTCGTCCGCAGCTCGGTCGCGGTCCACGACAGGGGATCCTGCGGCGACTTGCCGTTCGGGGTGATCAGCGTGTCCGGGACGGCGCCCGTGCCGCCCTGGAACTGGGCCTTCACGGCATCCGCGGCGTCCGCGAGGAAGTCATAGCCGGTCACGAGGGACGACGTGGGCGTCACGACGCCGTTCACGGCCGTGTAGGCATCGAGCATGCCGGCGACTTCCGCCGGCGTCTCGACGAGACGGCCGACGGCAAGGCCCGGGACCGGGAACTCGCTGGTGCGCAGCGAGACCGCGAGCCCGCTCCGTACGCGTCCTGGCTCAGGACGTAGTCGCGCCGAAGGCTGGCCTCGGACACGGACGTGGCATCTGACGGGCGGGACGTAGCCGGACTCCTGGCCAAGGAGGCTCTGGTCCGGGTAGCGGAAGAACGGGATGACGTTGTCGCCGCCGGCGATCACGACGTACCGGAGGCCCGGGTTGTTGGCGCGATAGGAATCGACGATCCCCTTGATCTCCTCCGCGACGAGGTTCATCGCATAGGGGCAGCCGCGATTGGCCGTGGCGTTGGCCTGCGTCCGGAGAGCGGTGACCCGGGCGTCGCTGGCGACATCGACGACGAGGCCGGCCACCTCGGGCCGCGCGGCGAAGGCGTTGAGCTTGCTGCGGAGCGTCCCGGCGGCGGTCGTCCCAAGGGCGAGCCGGGACGAATCCGTGAGGATGATCGTCTTGCGTCCGGTGCCGGCGGCGTCCGCTCGATGGGTGATGGCCGTGTCCGCGACACCCGCGCAGGAGGTGCCGGTCGTGGTGACCTCGAGGGAGAATGTGGCGTTGGGGTCGAACGCGGCGCCGTGCCCGGCGACACGGATGTAGTAGTCGCCGGCGTTGTTCCAGGAATTGACCACCACGGTCTCGTCGCCGGTCCCGGGCGTGGCGGACACGCCGATGATGCTGCGGGTCTGTGCACTCGAGAACGCCTGGGCGATCTCGGTCGGGCTGAACACGGCCGGTGAGAAGACCGCGGGCGAGAACACGGCCGGCGAGAAGACCGCGGGCGAGAACACGGCCGGCGAGAACACGCGCGGGCGAGAACACCGCGGGCGAGAACACGGCCGGGCGAGAACACCGCGGGCGAGAACACGGCCGGGCGAGAACACGGCCGGGCGAGAACACGGCCGGCGAGAACACGGCCGGGCTATAGGCGTCCGGGCTGAACACGGCCGGCGAGAAGACCGCCGGCGAGAACACGGCCGGCGAGAACACCGACGGCGCGTACTCCGCGCTCAGCTTGGTCAGGTCCGTCGGTGTGGTCGGCGCGAGCTGATCGATGAACTCCTTGCCGATGTCCTTGAACACGGCGAGGTCGTAGTCGGCCGGCTGGTTCTTGACCGTGACCTTGATCTGCTGTCCCGGCTTGACCGCGACCTTGTACCAGCGCGACTTGCCGGCGACATCGATGACGTCCTGCGCCCCCGCGCTCGTCAGCGGGAGGGCCTTGGGCCAGTAGTCGTTGTCGGCCGTCGTCCGAACGCAGGTCGACGCACCGGTCGCACTCGGGCTCGTGACGGTGATGGTCACGAAGTCGCCGGAGGCGATCCCGGACACACCGTCCAGGAGGACATAGCCCTCGGCGTCGGTGGTCTTCGCGACCGTGGCGACCACGGCCGGCGAATCGAGGACGCCATTCGTGCAACTGGTGCTGGTACGGACATCGATCGAGAGGGGATCGTTCTCCGCCCCGTCCACCCGGGCGTAGAGGTCGGCCGTCGTGGACGTCCGCGAGATCGACCCGAAGACGACCGGGGTGGCGAGCACCTGGACCGGCGGCTGATTCGTGTATCGGAGTTGCAGGACGTAGCGATCGGGATGCGCGTCGAACACATAGAGCGGCCCGATCGGCTCCGGGTGCCGCCATCCGCAGAAGCCGTTCCCGAAGATGTCGACGACCTGGTCGAAGGACGAGATGGTCGCGCCACCGTATGCCTCCGGGTTGGTGCCGACGGGCGACCACGTGTCGTCGACGGCGAACGCCGTTCCCCCCAGGTTCACATTCGCGACGCCGTTGGAATCGCTGTCGGCGGTGCACGACATCGCCGTGGCATACGGCATCGACGTCACCGGATGCGGGTCCGAGATGGAGCTGTGGGTCAGCGAACCGGTCGACGTGGAGAACGTGCGGTCATCGATGTCGACCAACAGCGTGGCTGGGTCGAACCGAAGCTTGGAGAACGAGGTCGTGACCGTGGTCCCCGTCGAGACGCCGCCCGCCGTGTAGGAGCTGAAGTTGACGCTCGGGCCGATCCGGTCCGCGGAGAGCTCGAGGTAGTCCCTGGCGGTCGCGCCCATGTCGGCGCAGTGGACCGAGAACCGCTGGCCGCCGGTCGGGAGGATCAGGTATCGACCGTCGTCCGTGGCGCTGTACAGGTCCTGCGCGTCGGCGCAGTCGACCGGGACCTCGGTCCCGAGCACGAGCTCGCCACGGAGGGTCTCGTTGCTGTCGCCATTGGCGCCCATGAGCGTGAATCCGTAGAGGTCCCCGGCCTCGACCGTGAACGTCGCGTCGCCGCTGTAGTCGAATCCCGAGGACGGTGCGGTGCAGCAATTCGCCGGTCCGGCCGCCACGAGGGTGACCCGTGAGACCTCGTAATCGCCATCGCGGACGACCCACGCCTCGAGCCCGGCTGTGACCCCGAAGAAAGCGTGGAAGCCCGTGTACCGCCACGGGACGTCGATGGTGCCGTCGGCGGCCGCCGTCGTGTAGAACTGCCATTCGCCGCTCTGGCCGTCGCCGCTGTCGGGGAGGGCATCCTCGAGCGTGTACGTGAACTGCGCCGGGCCGGCGGGCGCGCCGATCCCGGCGGCCATGAACGTCCCGCCGCTGGAGCCCTCGTCGCCGACCCAGGTGCCCGGCGCGGGCAAGCCATCGACGACCTCGAAGCAGGGTCCGAACTCGGACGTGTCGCCGGTCGCTTCATTGGTCGCTGTCGCGCTCAGGAACGTGCCCTCGATCGGCCCCACGTCGGCGCCGTCGGCCCCGGGGGCGACGCCGGTCAGGACCTTGAGCAGGCTCGCGCCTTCCCCGTTGCCCGAGGCATCGCAACTCGCGTTGGCATAGATCTCGATCCGGTAGGTCCCGGGGGCGCTGTCAAGGGTGAAGTCGACATCTGACGGACCGGTGCCGGTGATGACGGGGAAGTTCTGGAGATCGTTCGCGCCGGCGTCGCCGTCACCGACGTCATTGGCTGTCACGCCGCTGGCGCCCAGGTCGATCCCGAGTCCGGCATTGTCATGGATCGCGTTCCCGACGACCTGGTTGCCGAGCGAGGTCGCGTCGATGAGCACGCCGGCACCGCCGCTGTCGGCGACGATGTTGTCCTCGATCGAGGTGCCGTCCGACCCGACCAACGTGATGCCAGTCAGGGTGTTCCCCTGCTCGCTCGTCCCGTCCGTGCCGATGTAGTTGCCCTGGATGACGACCCCCGTGACGTCGGACGCATAGATCCCGGCCAGGGCGAAATCGACGATCCGCAAGCCACGGATCTGCGATCCATCGCTGCCGTCGAGCAGGGTGATTCCACTCGCGGAGCCCGCCGACGAGCCGTCGATGACGATCCCGGGTGCTCCACCGGCGAGCGCCTCGCCGGTCGCATCGATCACGGCGACGTCGTTCAGGGCGGGGAGCGTCGAGAGCGGTTGGATGACATGGGGGCCAGGGCCGGCGATCGAGAAGTCGATCGTGTCGGGACCCGCGGTCCCGTTCGCGTCGGTGATCGCCTGGCGCAAGGTGCCGGCGCCCGAGTCGGCCGTGGAGGTCACGGTGAGCGTCGCCGCAAGGGCCGGGGCCGCCTGCCACCAGCCCAGGGAGAGGGCGATGCCGACGCTGGCGACGACTGGGGCGATCCGCTTCCGGATCCGGGTATGCCTGGCGTGCCCGACCCGGACAGAGCGAATCAACCCGGCATCCACGATATCGACCCTCGCGCGCGTGCCGGGATTCCCCTAGATCGACCCCGGCCCCCCGACCATAGGGGCTCCCAGGGGGTGGTGCAAGGAGGAACCGGAATTTGGTGGTGCATCCACGCCGCCGATGGTCCTGCCGGACCGGATTCAGACCCCGGCTGATCCCGAGCCGTCACCGCAGATCGCGAGACCCAGTGCGACCGCCGTCTCCAGGTCCAGGGCTCGCCCGCGAGCCAGCGCCCGCTCCACCCCGGCGTTGCCGAGGGCGGCCCGCGCCCCGGCCAGCCACGTCTCGAGCTCGTCCTCGAGCGACGGCGCGCGGGGCGAGGCGATCTCGGCCCGCAGCGTATCGGCGGCACCGATCGCCTCGAACGCGCGGTCAGCATCGCCCATGAGGCCCGCCAGGGCCCCGACGTCCTCCAGCAGGAAGGCGAGCGCCCACCGGTCGTCGTAGTGCTGGTAGGCCCGCAGGCTCGCCGCGTAGTGGTCCTGCGCGGCCGCGTAGTCACCCAGGCCGCGATTCGCGTTGCCAAGATTGTTGTGGCAGATCGCGACCATCCACGCGTCCCCGACTTCGCGGTTGAGCCGCATCGCCGACTCGAAATGGTCCCGGGCCGCCGCGAACCGCTGCTCGTGCAGATCGATCATGCCGAGATTGGTCTCCGAGACCCCGATCGCCCACCGATCGCCGACCTCGCGACGGATGGTGATGGCCTGCTCGTTGAGCTGCCGCGATCCCGGCCAGTCATCGCGATACATGGCGACGACCCCGAGGTTGGACAGCAGCCCGCCGCATGCTGGCCTTGTCCCCCAGACGCTCACGGATCCCGAGACTCTCCTCGTACGCGGCCTGGGCGGCGTCGTAATCACCTCGCTGCGCGGCGACGGTGCCCGCGAGGTGGAGGACCTGGCCGATCCCATCCGTGGCGTCGACCCGCTCGAATGCCGCCCGGGCTTCGTCGAGATCCCCGGTCGCCTCGTCGAATCGACCCTGCTTGCGGGCGACCTCCGCCAGGGCTGCATGGGCCCAACCCTGTGCCGCCGCGTCATCGAGCTCGACGGAGATCGCCAGGGCCTCGCGTGCCGTCGACTCCGCCACCGGCCAGTCGCCGACCAACTCCTGGACCTTGCCGAGACTTGAGCAATGCGTTCGCGCGTTCGGTGCCGTCGAGCAGTGGCACGAGCCGTCTCCAGGTAGTCGATCGCGGCGGCGTTGGCGTAGCGGCCCGGGCGGCGTCGGCCGCGCGCTCCAGGTAGCGCCGTTTGCGCGGCTCGTCGTCGCTGTGCCAGAAGTGATGGGCCAGCAGGTCGAGGTTGCGGCTCGATCGCGTCGGGCTCGACGGTCTCGATGTACTCGCCGACGCGCCGTGGAGCATGGACGCGGATCGCGAACGGCAGGCTCTCGTAGGCGACCTCCTGGGTCGACGACGTGCTTGAACAGGTAGGCGTGGTCGGTTCGGCCGGTCCAGGCGTCACGAGATCGAGCTGCGCGCAGTGTCGTCGAGGTGGTCCAGCGACGATCGTCCAGGTCGCCGAGCTCGGGGTAGACGCCGGGCAGGATCGGCGCCTCGAAGACGCCGGCCGACGACGCTCGCGACCTTGAGCGTCCGGCGCGGGCCGTCGGCCAGCGTGTCGATCCGCGACGAGGACGAGGCTGTGCAGGCTGTCCGGCAGCTCGAGCGCGCGGATGGCCGCCGCGTCGCGTGGGTCGACGCCCTGCGCGGCGATGTAGTTGAGCAGCTCCTCCGATGTAGAACGGGTTGCCCTGCGAGCGCGTCCGTGACGAGCTCGACGAGCTCGTCGCCGACCTGCACGTCGTCGGTCGCGCCGAGGACCTGCTCGCAGCTTGGCAGCGGATGAGCTGCCGCGTCTCGTCGGCGCCCAGCTCGTCGAGCGCGATCTCTTCGAACTCGGCGATCCGCTCGAGTCCGAGATCGCCACCGACGCTCGGCCGCCGGCCGATAGGCGAGCACGACCAGGACGCGGTAGCGCCGCGGTCGACGCGACCCAGCACGCTCGAGCAGGTCGCGCGACAGCGCGTCGATCCAGTGGCAGTCCTCGAGGACGAGGACGATCGGCTCCGCGGCGGACCGGGCGCGCAGCACGACCGACAGCAGGTCCTCGAGCGACGCCTTGCGCAGCTTCGCGTCGAAGGCGCGCGTCAGCGCGTTGTCGGGGATGTCGAGCGCCGATGATCGGAGCAGCAGCGGCGCGCGGGCGACCAGCGTCGGGGTCGATGCGCGGCGAGCGGCCGCTCGACCGCGGCGCGCTGCTGGTCGGCGGGCGCGTCGTCCTCGAGTCGCAGCAGCCGCCGCCAGACCTCGCGCCAGACGAAGTAGCTCGTGTTGGTCCCGAACGACTGGCACTCGCCGAAGGCCACGAACAGCCCGCGCCGGCGGGCGGAGCGGACGAACTCCGCGACGAGCCGTGACTTGCCCATCCCGGCCTCGGCGGCGATCGCGACGATCCGCCCGTGCGCCGGCGAGCGTCGCCTCGAGCGCGTCGTCGAGGCGGCGCAGCTCCGGCGCGCGGCCGACGAGTGGCAGCTCGTAGCGGGTCTTCCGCCGCGACGTTCGCTCCAGCGTCGCCGTGAGGGCGTAGCGCGACGACCGGCTGGCCGTCTTGCCCTTCACGCGTAGCAGGTCGGGAGCGACTCCCAGATGAAGGCGTCGCCCGCCTCCTGGCGGACCGTCCTCGGCACGTAGATGCGTCCCGGCGGCGCCGCCGACATCAGTCGGGCCGAGAGATTCACGGCGTCGCCGAGGCAGACGAACGTGCGCCGCATCGCGTGGCCGTACGTGCCGCTGCGCAGGCGCCCGTGGGTCGATGCCGATCTGGATGTCGCGCGCGGCGGTCGTGCGCTCCAGGTCGCGCAGTTCGAGCGCGGCGGTCGCGGCCCGCGCGGCGTCGTCCTCGTGGGCGACCGGCGAGCCGAACACGCCGTACAGGTACGCGCCCTTGTCGCCGAGCGTCAGCTGCAGGACGTTGCCGCCGTAGCCGGCCATGATCCGCTGCGCCTGCACGGACGAAGTCGTCGAGCTTGTCGATCGCGTCGTCGTCGTCGTCGTAGTCGATGCCGCCGAAGCGCAGGAAGACCGGATACGCGGGACGCAGCTCGGCGAGGAACTCGCCGCGACCGGACCGCAGTGCGCTCGTAGACCGCCGGCAGCAGCCACGGACGGACGAGTGCGTCGATCGAGCGGCGGCGGTTCCGCGACGCCGACGCGTCCGGCACCGGGACCGAAGGCACCGACGACGCCGAACGGCGGCCCCGCTCGGATCGCGTCGCGCCGTTCCGAGAGTGCCGACCCGTCGCCGAGCGGCGTCGAGCGGCCGAGGCGTCGAGCACGACCTCGCCCTTCTCGGCGTGATGCTCGGCGTCGGCGAGATCGTCGATCAGGCGCCCGCGAGCACGTCGATGAGCTGGATCTCCGGATCGCCGACGACGAACCGCCGCGCGGCGCCGACCGCGATGGCCACCTTCAGCGCAAGCTGCACGGTCGCGCCGCCGGGCGTCGTCACGAGGCCGACCCGGGCCATGGCCGTCCTGCATCGCCGAGCGCGCGCGCCGTCGCGCCGGGCCCGTCGTCGCCATCGATCCAGCAGGTGATCGCATCGCCGGAGAAGTAGATGACGTCGCCGCCGAACCGGTCGAGTGCCTCGATGACCGCGTCGAAGACGCCGTCCGAGATTCGCGGTGAGTTCCTCGGCGCCGCGTTGCGGCCCGAGTTCGTCGGCCAGCGCCTCGGTCAGGGGCGTGAAGCCGGAGATGTCGGCGAACAGCGCGGCGCCGGCGACGCGGTCCGGCATCTCGGTCCGGTCGGCCAGGGCGCGGCGGCGATCCCGGGCGATGTACGCCTCGGGGTCGTCTCGCGCCAGGTCCGGTGCGACGTCGACCATGCGTCGCATCGTACGGCCTCGCGTCGGATACGGGCCCTCGGACGTACGAATCGCGCCGATGACCAGACCCGTCGTCCGATGCCGCGACCGCCGTCCGGTCGCGTCTTCCGGCGCTCGATCGCTGCCCGAGCCGCCGGTCGCCGTGCGGGCGCGAGGGGTCCACGATCTGGGACGCCGAGGGCGGGCGCTACCTCGACGCCGCCGGCGGCGCGATCGTCGTCAACGTCGGTCACGGCCGCCGCGAGATCGCGGCCGCGATGGCCGAGCAGGCGGGCCGGCTGGCCTATGCCCACGGCAGCGCCTTCACCACCGAGCCGCTCGAGGCGTATGCCGCGGAGGTCGGGCCGCTGCTGCCCGTGGACGACCCGGCGATCTACCCGGTCTCGGGTGGCTCGGAGGCGATCGAGACGGCGCTCAAGCTCGCCCGGGCCTACCACCTCGCCCGCGGCGAGTCGGACCGCTGGACGGTGTTCGCCCGGTGGGGGAGCTACCACGGCAACACGCTCGGTGCCCTGGACCTGTCCGGTCGCCGGCCGCTGCGTCGCCCGTACGAAGGCTGGCTCGGGCCGCTTCCGCCACCTCTCGGCGGCCTACCCGTATCGGGCGGGCGATCCGGGTGCGAACGCCCTCGGCGACCCGGCCGAACTGGCGCTCGAGCTCGACCGCGCGATCGAAGCCGCCGGTCCCGGGACGGTGGCCGCGTTCGTCGCCGAGCCGATCGTCGGGGCGACGCTGGCCGCGGTCGTCCCGCCCGACGGCTACTGGCCGGCGATCGCCGAGGTCTGTCGCCGGCACGGTGTCCTGCTGATCGCCGACGAGGTGATGACCGGGTTCGGGCGGACCGGTCGCTGGTTCGGGCTGGATCACTGGGGCACTCGCGCCGGACATCCTCGTTGCGGCCAAGGGGGCCACGTCCGGGTACTGGCCGTTCGGGTTCGTCGCCGTCGTCGGGGCGAGTCCATGACGCCGTCACCGCGCCCGGGTGCGGGCTTCGTCCACGGCTTCACCTATTCGCACGCGCCCGTTGGCGCGGCGGTCGCGCGCGAGGTCCTGCGGATCCTGCGCGAGGAATCGCTGGTCGAGGCGAGCGCCGGCAAGGGCGAGCGGCTTGCAGGTCGCTCCTGCGGGACTGGCTCGGCGAGCACCCAGCCGTCGGCGACATCCGCGGCGCGGGGCTGCTCGTCGGCGCTCGAGCTCGTGGAGGACCGCGAGACGCGGCGGCCATTTCCCGCGCGCCGCGCGAGTCACCGAGGCCGTCGTCCGGGAAGCCCGCGAGCGGGGCGTGCTGCTCTACTCGGGCACCGGCGACGCCGACGGCACGGACGGCGACATGATCCTGCTGGGTCCGCCGTTCGTGGTCACCGACGACGAGCTCGAGCGCATCGCCGAGACGCTTGCCGCCGGGATCGAGGTGGCCACGACGGCCGTCGTCTAGGGCGGACCACGGCGGCGGTCGTGGCTCATCGGCGGCCGCGCCGTGCCGCGCCGCCAACTTCCGTCCCAGCGCCCACGTGAATCCGGGACACGTTTCAACGGGTCGATAAGCCCGGAATCGGGCGATGTTCTTCCGCGTCAGTCACCCCACGACTCGGGCGCAAGGTAATCGCCAACCGGGCTTGCAGGAGAATCACCACGGGACTAGGGCGGAAGTTCCCGCGGCCGGGCGTCGGCCTCGCGCCGGGCGTCGGCCTCGCGCCGGGCGTCGGCCTCGCGCCGGGCGTCGGCCTCGCGCCGGGCGCCGGCCTCGCGCCGCGCCTCGGGCCGCGCGGCCGAGCCCGGTCTACCGCAGGCCGCGCCGGCCGCCGCCGAAGATCAGGACCGCGCCGAGGAGCAGGAGTGCCATCGGCAACAGCAGGCCGCCGACGTCGGGCGTGAGCATGTTGACGCCGCCGAGCAGGACGAGCAGGCCGCCGAAGATCGCCTGCCAGCCCGATCCACCCCCTGAGGCCGCGCGCACGGCGGCGATGAACAGGAACGCGACGCCGAAGCAGAACGTGCCCGAGGCCGTCCACGTCGAACCCGGCCGCATTGATGACACCGGGCGCGGCCAGCGCCGTGATGATCGCCCCGGCGTAGAGCGAGCCGGTGCCGCGATCGACGGCCCACTTGATCAGGAACGCGAGC
Organism: uncultured Chloroflexia bacterium; assembly: GCA_963724635.1. Taxonomy (GTDB): domain Bacteria; phylum Chloroflexota; class Limnocylindria; order Limnocylindrales; family CSP1-4; genus SPCO01. The sequence continues at coordinate 114,580 of CAVRVI010000006.1, read as the reverse complement.
CCGACCGCGAGGACGAGGACGGAGCCGAGCGGCCTCGGCGCCCGGGAACAGCTGCTGGAGCAGCAGCAAGCCGCCGAACACGAGCAGGAAGATGCCGATCCACGGCAGGCCGGGCCGGCGCGCCTGGTCGGGTCCCCATTCCCATGTGTAGACCGCATGTCCGGTGGCGTCCCGGGGTCGCGGCCGCCACTGTTCGGGCCCAGGCGGGTGACGGGATCGGGCTGCTCGTCCATGGTCCGTCAGCGTACTCTGTCCGCTCGGGATCCGGCACCATGGCCGCAGCGCGACCGCCGGCCCGCGGGAGAGCGACGTGACGAACCTCGCGCCCCCGGGTGGAGCTGCCGGGACTCGATGTCCTTCGAACCTATCAGCGCGCGTGGCTGCCGAACGACCTGGTGGCAGGTCTCGTCCTCACGGCCGTCCTCGTCCCGGTCGGGATGGGCTACGCGGAGGCCGCCGGCCTGCCGGCCATCACCGGCCTGTACGCGACCATCGTCCCGCTCCTCGTGTACGCGTTCCTCGGCCCCAGCCGGATCCTCGTCCTGGGTCCGGACTCATCGCTCGCGGCCGTCATCGCCGCCACCGTATCTGCCCCTGGCCGCCGGCGACGAGGACGACGCCGTCGCCCTCGCCGGCGGCCTCGCGATCGTCTCGGGTCCTTCGCCATCGCCTTCGGGCTGCTGCACCTGGGCCTGCTGACGGACCTCCTGTCCAAGCCCATCCGGATCGGCTACCTCAACGGCATCGCCCTGACCGTTGTCGTCGGCCAGCTCCCGAAGCTGTTCGGGTTCTCGGTCGATGCCGACGGCCTGGTCGATGAGGCACGCGGTTTCGTGGAAGGCGTCATCGCCGGCGAGACGAACACGACCGCGCTCGCGGTCGGGCTCCTGGCGCTCGCGATCATGCTCATCGCTCGATGGCGCGGGCTCGGGGCCATGGGCATCGTGGTCGCGACGGTCGCCACCACGATCGTGGCCGGGGTCTTCGACCTGGCTGCCGCGGGCGTGTCGCTCGTCGGGGCGCTGCCACAGGGCCTGCCGCGCGTCTCCATCCCCGCCGTCGACCTCGACGACATGATCGCGATGGTCGCCGGCGGCTTCGCCATCGCGGTCGTCTCCCTCGCCGACACGAGCGTCCTGTCGCGGACGTTCGCGATCCGCGCCGGGACGCGCGTGAACCAGGACCAGGAACTGCTCGCCCTTGGGGCGGCGAACGTGGGAGCGGCGTTCTTCAGTGGGTTCCCGATCAGTGCGAGCGCCTCCCGGACGCCGGTCGCGGAGGCCGCGGGGGCAAGACCCAGCTCACCGGCATCGTCGGGGCGCTGGCGATCCTGGCCTTGCTCGTCTTCGCGCCGGCGCTGACGACGTACCTCCCCCAGCCTACCCTCGCCGCGATCGTCATCGTGGCCTGCACGTCGCTCGTGGACGTGGCCGGCCTCCGCCGACTCTGGCGCCTACGACGCAGCGAGGCGGTCCTGTCCGTCGTCGCGTTCCTCGGCGTCGCCCTCGTCGGGGTGGTGGCCGGCATCTTCGTCGCGGTCGGCCTGGCCCTGGCGCTGTTCTTCTGGCGAGCCTGGCGCCCGTACTCGGCGATCCTCGGGCGAGTCGACGGGGTCAAGGGCTACCACGACATCACGCGCTACCCGGACGCCCGTCAGGTTGACGGACTGATCCTGTTCCGCTGGGACGCGCCGCTGTTCTTCGCCAACGCCGAGGCGTTCCGCGAGCAGATCGAGGTCGGCCATCGAGGCACGTGGTGACGCGATCCGCTGGGTCGTGGTCGCGGCGGAACCGGTCACGGACATGGACACGACGGCCGCCGACATGCTCGACGAGCTGCTCACGGGCTCGGACAAGCAGGGCATCCAGCTGCGGTTCGCCGAGCTGAAGGACCCCGTCAAGGATCGGCTCCGGCGCCTACGGGTTGCTCGAGCGCCTAGGCCCGGACGCGTTCTATCCGACCGTCGGGACGGCCGTCGACGGCTATGTCAAGGCGACCGGGATCGATTGGGTGGATTGGGAGGAGCAGCAGCCCTGAGGTTGACCCACCCCGCCCGGGCGCGGGTCAGGTGGCCGGGTTCCCGACCGGGGCCACCATCTCGTCCTCCGTCTCCACGTGACTGAAGCCGAGCCGGTCCGTGAGCCGGGCAAGCGGCCCGGGCGCCCACCAGTTCCAGCGACCCATCAGGCGCATCGTCGCGGGGACCAGCAGGATGCGGACGATGGTCGCATCGATGAGCACCGCGATGGCCATGCCGACGCCGATGCTCTTGATCGTGATCGACTCGGCCAGGGCGAAGGCCGAGAACACGGTGACCATGATCAGCGCGGCGCCGGTGATCACGCCGGCCGTCTTGGCCAGGCCCTCCGCCACGGACGCGGTGTTGTCGCCGGTCCGCCGATAGGCCTCCTGCATCCTCGAGAGCAGCAGCACCTCGTAGTCCATCGACAGCCCGAACAGGACACTGAACATGATGATGGGGTTGCCGGCAACGGTGAACCCCGGTGAGGTGAAGCCCAGGACGTCGGCGAAGTTGCCTTCCTGGAAGATGAAGACCAGGGCACCGAACGACGCGCAGATCGAGAGCAGGGTCATGATCACGGCCTTGATCGGGATGACCACCGAGCCGAACAGCAGGAACAGGATCAGCGCGCTGGCACCGAGGGTCAGCCCGATGGCATAGGGGATGGTCGCAGCCTGGCTCGCCATGAAGTCGGCGCCCTCGGCCGCGAGACCACCGACCTCGGTCGTGACCCCATCGACGGCCACGGCGCGCACATCCGGCACGATGGCGTTGCCGTCCGGGCTGAGCGGGGCGATCGGGCTGATGGCGTCCAGGCGCACGGTCGAGCCGCGCAGGTAGGTCGCCTCGAGGCGCTCGAGGCCGGCGGCGAGCTCGGGCGGAAGCTGGTCACGCGGTGCGGCATACAGCGCCGCGATCCCAGCCGCGTCAAGATCGGCGCCCGTCGCCGGGTCGCGCAGGCCGGCAAAGGGGCCCTCCACGCGATCGATTCCATCGACGGCGTCAACGGCGGCGCTGTAGTCGAGGATGGCCTGGATGTTCGGGGCGTCCGTCGGGGAGCCGTCCACGGTCGCGAGGACGATGATCGGCGACGTCTCACCCGCCCGGAAGTCGTTGGCCAGGGCCACGGCGGCCTCGCGGCTCTCGATGCCCGGGGGCAGGATGGACGCGTCCGGGATCCCCTGCTCGAGCCGGAAGAACGGGGTGCCGAGCAGCAGCAGGAAGGCGAGGGTGGGGATCAGCACCGCGACCGGGCGGGCCATGACCCAGCGGGCCATGCGCTCCCAGCGGGACTCGCGGGCAAGGTCCGCGGCCGCCCCGACCGGCCGTCCGAAGGCCCGCCGCACGCGATCTCGCAACCCGGCCACACCGACGGCATTGATGCGTGGCCCCAGCATCGCGAGCACGGCCGGCAGGAAGGTCAGGGCGTAGAACACGGACGACGCGACGACGAGGGCTCCGCCGATCCCGAATGAGCGAAGGGCGGCTGGCTCGAAGAGCAGCAGACCGGACAGGCCGATCGCCACCGCGAGGCCGGAGAACGCTACCGCCTTGCCGCTCGTGGCCATCGTGATCTGGACGGCCATCGCGGTGTCCCGGCCCTTCCGGAGTTCCTCGCGGAACCGGCTCACCATGAACAACGAGTAGTCGATGGCGAGTGCGAGCCCCAGCATCGTCGCCACGTTCTGGACGTAGATCGACAGCTCGGTCACCTGGGCGGCGAGATAGACGCCGGCGAGGGTGGTCGGGATGGCCAGCGCGGCGACGACGAGTGGCATGCCGGCAGCGACGAGCGAGGCGAAGACGAGGATCAGGATGAGCGCGGCGAACGGGAACGACACCGTCTCGGCCTGGACGAGCTCCTTCTCGGCCTGGGCCGCCTGGTCTTCGGTCGCGGGCGCGACACCCGTCAGCTGGAGGGTCAGATCGGTCGGTGGGTCGATGAGTGCGCGGAAGTCGGGCATGAGATCCACGGCTTCCTCGTTCGTGATGCCCAGCGCGATGACCGCGTAGGCCGCCGTGCCGTCCTTGCTGATGAATCGATCGTCGCCGGTCTGCGCGAAGCCGACGACGCCGTCGACGTGCTCGTTCGCGGCCAGACGGGCGAGGGACGCAGCCATCGCGGCCTGGAACTCCGGGGACCGGGCGTCGTCCCCGGCCTGGCCCCGGAACAGCGCGACGATGGCGCCACCGCCGGCGTCGAACTCGTCACCGAGGCGCTCGGCGACGAGCGCGGACTGGGAATCGGGATCGGTCCAGCCGCCGGCGCTGAGGGCGCCCGTCACCTGCGCGGCGAGCGGCAGGGACAGGACCGCGACGACGATGGCGAGGATGGCGACGGGACGACGGAAGCGGTAGACGAACGCTCCCCAGCGGTGGAACATCGGGAACCTCACGGGCAGGACGGACCCCGGCAAGATAGGGAATATGTATTCTGTTTGTCAACCCGACGGATGTTGCGGCCTCGACGCGACATCGGTACATTGACAGAACATCGGTTCTTGGTTGATCGGAGTCGCCGTGCCGCGCATCAGCGCCGAACATGAGCAGCAGGTCCGCGATCGGATCGTCCGAGCCGCCACGGCGGTCTTCGCGGAGAAGGGCTACCACGGGGCGACCATCGCCGATGTGGTCGCTCGATCCGGCCTGTCCGTCGGCGCCATCTACACGCATTTCCGGGGCAAGGACGAATTGTTCCTGCTCGCCTGCGACGCCACGGCCGAACGCAGTCTGGATGAGCTGGGGGTCCGGCTGGCGTCGCTCACCGGCACGGCAGAGCGGCTTGCCGCGGCCCTGGCCTACTACGTCGAGACCATCGACACGTTCGAGGGCGAGCCGGGTCAGGTGAGCCTGATCCGCGCCTGGGCCGAGGCGGACGCCGAGCCCGGGGTACGGGACATGCTCGTCCGACGTCGGGAGCGGCTGGTCGGGGCCGCCACCCTGCTGCTCCACGAGGGGATCACCCGTGGCGATCTCCCCGACTGGATCGATGTCGACGATCTCGCCCGCGCCTTCACGGGGCTCCTCGACGGCCTGCTGCTGCAGCGGATCGAAGCCGGCGCGTCCTACCAGCCCGCCGACGTGCTGCGCCGGGCCCGGGTCATGCTCGAGGTCCTGTTGTCCGCGGCCGCGACCGCACGACCGGCGGTCCCGGCGGCGTAGCATCGCGGCTGATGGCGCACATCCAGACCGTCCTCGGCCCGATCGACCCCCAGGCGCTCGGGTTCACGCTGCCCCATGAGCACACGCAGATCGCCCTCTGGCACATCCCCGATCGCTGGGATTACTGGCAGCTGACCCGCGATGAGCCCGTGATCCTGGAGGAACTCGCAGCGTATCGAGCCGCCGGCGGGGCGGCGCTCGTGGACGTGACGCCGGTCGGGGTCGGTCGTGACCCCGATTGGCTGGTGGGCCTCGCCCGTGCCAGTGGCCTCCACATCGTCATGGGCTGCGGTTGGTACCGCGAGGCGTACTACCCGCCGACACTCGACGTGGACCGCCGCTCGGTCGACGCGCTCGCGGACGAGCTCGTCGGAGAGATCACCGATGGGGTGGGGGAGGGCCGGGTGCAGCCGGGCATCCTCGGCGAGATCGGGACGGACAAGCCCTGGGTGTCGGCACGCGAAGAACGCGTCCATCGGGCGGTCGCGAGGGCCGCGCGCCGGACCGGTCTCGCGATCACGACCCACGCCGTCCTGTCGCCCGTCGGCCTCGACCAACTGGCGATCTTCGAGGCGGAAGGGGCCGACCCGACCCGGGTCGTCATCGGCCATGCGGACTCGTATCCACACCTCGATCACTACCTGGCGATCATCGAGCGTGGTGCGTCGATCGAGTTCGACTTCCTCGGGATGTCGTTCACGCCGGCCGAACGCCACGGCGAAGCACGGGTGATCGAGCTGCTCCAGGAGCTGCTGTCGCGCGGCCATGCCGAGCGGATCCTGCTTTCGCAGGACGTGTGTCACGACTCGCAGCTATGCCGCTACGGCGGCAACGGCTACACGTACCTCGCGACGACGTTCCTGCCGCGGCTGCGTGAGGCGGGGGTGAGCGAGGCGGAGATGACGACGATGACGGTGGAGAACCCGCGGCGCCTGCTGACGATCGGGTAGCCCTCGGGCGCGGGCGGGCCTACGACCATCCCATCTTCCGCGGTCGTCACCCCATGGATCCGAAACACGGTCACGGACGGCAGTCGCACCGGATCCGGATCGACTTCGTTCGGCGAGCCCCGGCAGCCCGGCGGCTCGTCCCGGGCGTCAGCCCTCCAGGGCGGCGTCCACGCTCAGTTCGACGTTGCCCTTGAGGGCCACGCTGATGGGGCAACCGTCCCTGGCCAGCTCGGCTTCGGACACGAAGTCCTCGGCGGAGATACCTGGGACGACCCCACGGACGGTGAGCGCGGAGGATGTGACCTTCCAGCCCGCCTCCAGCTTGTCGAACGTCACGTCCGCGGAGACGGACAGGCGCTGGGGCGGCGTGCCGAAGCGGGCGAGGCGGCCCGAGAACGCCATCGCGTAGCACGAGGCGTGGGCGGCCGCGACCAGTTCCTCGGGGCTTGTGTTCTCCGGTGACTCGGTTCGCGCGGCCCAGCTGACCGGCAGGTCGCTGAACGCGCCGCTCGAGACGGCACTGACGGTGCCATGCCCGGACAGGAGATCCCCGTTCCAGGTGACTTCGGCTCGACGGATGGCAGCCATGCGCACTCCTTGGGTGTTCGGGCTTGGGTTCGGTGGAGCCCAGATGGTCCCACACCGGCCCGGATGCGGGTGCGGAGGGCCGGGGTGGCGACGGGTACGGGGCCCCAAGGTGCGGTGCGGGGGCGTGACCATCCGCGCCCACCGGGTGGGACGGGTGTGCCGTTTCCTCCGGAGCGGTGCGGGCGGACCATCCAGTCATGCGATCCCCCGCCCGCCGTCCTGTCCTGCTCGGCCTCGTCCTGGCCATCGCGGCCGGTCTCCTGCCGCTGACCATCGCGGCCGCCGCCGCGCCGTCCGAAGCAACGATCTCGGCCGCGGAGCGGACCGTGCTGGACCTCACGAACCAGCGTCGGACGGCCGCCGGGCTCATCAAGCTCCAGCCCGACCCGCGCCTCTTCGCACTGGCCCGCGAGCGCGCCGAGTACATGGCGAAGACCGAGCTGTTCAGCCACACGCAGTCGGACGGGACCAACGTCTTCGACATGATGTCCGCTCAGGACATCGCCTGGTACGGCGCCGGCGAGATCATCGCCTGGAACACGGCCGCGGCCCTCGACTACTCCGCCGAGTTCGCGGTCAAGGCCTGGATGGACTCGTCGGGCCACAAGGCCATCATCATGTCGAAGGGCTACAACTACGTCGGCTTCGGGCTGGCCATCTCGCCGACCAGCGGCAAGCGCTACTGGGCCGGCGTCTACCTCAAGGGCCCCGATCGCACGGGCGCCTGGGCCAAGCCCGGAACCGTCACCCGGACCAACGTGGGCACGGCGAGTGCGCGAGTCACCTTCCGGTGGACCGGCAGCGACACGAGGCTTCAGGTGCTGACCTCCGGGCTTCGCTACTTCCAGGTCGAGATGCGCACGGACGGTGGGGCGTGGGCCTCGCTTGGCACGATGACCGCGACATCCCTGAGCCGGTACGTCACGCGCAGCGGCACGTATGACCTGCGGGTCCGCGCGCGCGACAAGGCCGGCTATTGGGGGTCGTGGCGCCAGGTGACCACCGGGCCCTGACGGTTCAGGCCCTGATCGCGCCGCCGGACCGCAGCCGGGCGCGGACTTCCTGACCGAGCGACCGATGGCGGGCCGCCCGGGGCCAGATGATCCGCCCGACCCCACCGAACCGGGCATGCGCCTCGAGGGCGTCGACGAACGCGTCCACGAACCGACCGCCTGACGAACCGTCGGTCGCCGCCACGTCCCCGAGCGGATCGAAGCCGTCCTCCCACCACATGTCGATGACGCGCAGGGCGCCCGCGGCGCGATCGAACCGCGGCTCGATGCGGCCGACGAGCCGGTCGCCGATACAGCAGCGGCAGCACGTAGTAGCCCCACCGTCGCTTCGCGGCCGGGACGTAGACCTCCCAGACGTAGTCGAAGTCGAAGAGCGATCGGAGCAGGTCGCGGTCCCAGACCAGCGGGTCGAGCGGCGCCAGGAAGGCGACTCCGGGCGCGCTGCCATCCACTGACGTCGCACCGGCCGCGACCGAGCGCTCGGCCTCGTCCAGCATCGTCGCCTCGTCGGCGAGCATCAACCGGGTCCCCGCACGCCCTCCACGTCCACCGGCAGGACGAGCCCATCGGCGATGAGCGCGTCGCGATGGCGATACCGCTCCGCCGCCGTCTTGCCGGTCCCCACCAGACCTCCTGCTGCCCGCCTCGCAGGCCCAGCAGGCCGTGCGCCCGATAGCGCGACAGCAGCTTGTGGCGGTGCTGCTCGTCGACCGCCGGCGCTCGGCGAGGAGGTCGGCCGGGAAGAGGCGTTCCACGAGGTCGTAGACCCGCCGATTGCCGTCGCGCCGCGACGAGCGCCAGGATGCCCGGCCTCGGCGAGGGCCTCCAGGATCGGCGCGGACCTGGTTCGTCGGGTCGCCAGTACCAGTCGATCGTCGCCGCGTGGCGCCGATGTCGGTGGAGGTGAGCGGGCCGTCTCGTCCGATCCGGTCGAGCAACTCCTCGACGAGATCGGCGTGTTCGACGAAGGTGCGCTTCGCGCGTGGCCGGCTCGCTGCACCGTCCCAGGCGACGCGATACCACGGCAGCTCGGCGGTCGGCAGCGATGGAGAGGCCCTTGTTGTACGCCTCGTACAGCCATCGATCGCGGTACAGCAGGTCGTCGGTCCAGGCCCGCCGGTAGCCGTCGATCCGCGCCGCAGGACGAGGTCGTGATTGCGGCCGGTGACCTCGAGCGGGTCGAACTGGAGGCGACCCCAGCCGCTCGACCACGGTCCGGACGGAGGCGGGGTCCGGCGGGAGCGCGCGCGGCGGGTGCGAGGAGATGGCGGGCGACGAGGAAGCGTCGCGCGGTCGCGCGGTCGATCGATCGGGGGTCGGGCATCGGCCGATGGTACCAATCCAGATCGGCGTCACATCCGATATAGTCTCGCAAGACCCGATAGTACGGAGTTAACGAATAATCCGATGACCAAGAACCATCGACCGCCGGACGCGGCCGACCTCGAGCGCGTCGTGGACGTGTTCGACGCGCTGATGCATCGCCTGATGGCGACCCACGCGCCCGAGCTCAACGCGCTCGAGATGACGATGTCGCAGACCAAGGCCATGTACCTGGTCCTCGCCGCCGGGCCGATGCGCATGTCCGAGCTCGCCGCACGCCTCGGCGTGACCAACTCGACCGCGACGGGCCAGGTCGACCGGCTCGTGGAGCTCGGGCCTGCTCGACGCGCCATGAGGACCCGGCGGATCGCCGTCAGGTCGTCGTCAGCGCGACCGCGCATGGCAGCGAGACCCTCGAGCGATTCCGCGAGCTGAACTCGCGCCAGATGCGCGAGATGCTCGCCCGGCTCGACGCGACGAGACCTCTCGACCATCGAGCGCGCGATCTCGATCCTGGATGCCGCGCCGTGCAGGCCGAGGCGTCCGACCTCACCACCACCATCACCGAGGGGACCCGAACGTGAACCGTCTCACCGAGTTCGCCGTCAGCCAAGCGCAGCGTCACGCTGCTGCTCGCCGGCGCACTCTTCATCGCCGGCATCTCGGCCTGGGGCAGCCTCAAGCAGGAGCTCCTGCCGGACATCGAGTTCCCGGTCATCACCATCATCGCGCCGTATCCCGGCGCCGGCTCGGCCGACGTCGCCGAGCAGGTCGCGAAGCCGATCGAGCGCGCCATCGCCGGCGTGCCGCGGCTCGAGACGGTCCAGTCGACCTCGGCGAACTCGATCGCGCTGGTCGTCGCCCAGTTCGAGTACGGGACCGACGTCAAGGAGGCGGTGGCCGACGATCGAGGAGGACCTCGCGTCGGCCGGGCTTGCCCGGCTCGGTCGACCGCCGATCCTCGGCGCTCAACATCAACGCGTCGCCGGTCATCATCGCGTCGATCGCGGCGACGTCCGAGGACGGCCTCGAGGCCGTCGCCGAGATCGCCCGGACCGAGATCGTGCCCGAGATCCTGGCATCGACGGCGTCGCCAGCGCCGACATCACCGGTGGTCTCGAGCAGCAGCTCATCGATCACGCTCGACCCGGCGAAGCTGGCCGAGAGCGGCGTGTCCGTGGCCCAGATCGTCGGGTGTGCTGCAGGCCAACAACCTGACGTTCCCGTCCGGTCAGCTCTCCAGCGGCGGGACCCGGATCCCCGTCTCGACGATCGGGACGCTCACCTCGTCCCGAGCAGATCGAGGACCTCGTGGTCGGCTTCAGCGGCGTGACCGCCCCGACCGTGCCCACCGCACCGGTCGCTTCTGCCGCGCCCGACGCCAGCGCCGCTCCGGTCGCCCCACCGGCGGCCCCGACCCCGATCACGATCGGCGACCTCGGCACGGTCGAGACGGTCGACGTCGCCACCACGGGCTTCGCCCGGACCGACGGCAATCCCTCGCTGTCGCTGTCGGTCACCAAGACGTCCGATGCGAACACCGTCGCTCGTCGCCGAGGCCGTCCAGGCCAAGCTCGACGAGATCGCGGCGCGCCATCCGGACGTCCTGATCGATCACGACCGTGTCCGACCTGTCCGACTTCATCGAGGAATCGACCGACGGCCTCGTCCGCGAAGGCGGCCTCGGCGCCCTCTTCGCGATCCTCACGATCTTCCTGTTCCTGTTCAGCATCCGCTCCACGATCGTGGCCGCGATCAGCATCCCGCTGTCCATCCTGACCGCGCTCGTGATCATGCAGCTCACCGGCATCAGCCTCAACATCATGACCCTGGGTGGCCTCGCCGTCGCGGTCGGACGGGTGGTGGACGACGCGATCGTCGTCCTCGAGAACATCTATCGCCATCGCGCCATGGGCGAGGACCGCATGACGGCGGTCACTCAACGGGCCCGCGCGAGGTCGCCGGGGCGATCACCGCGAGCACCCTCACCACGGTCGCCGTCTTCCTGCCGCTCGGCTTCGTCGGCGGCCTCGTGAGCCAGTTCTTCCTGCCGTTCGCCCTGACGGTCACGTTCGCGCTGCTGGCGTCGCTCATCTGCGCGCTGACGGTCGTGCCGGTCCTCGCGTACTTCCTCATCGACAAGGTGCAAGATCGACGTCGACGAGAACGGCGAGCCCAAGCGCTCGTATCTGGGTCCGCGTCTACACGCCCGACCATCACGGCCGTCCTGCGCATCGAAGTGGACCGCGCTCGGCGTGGTGCTGGGCGCCGGCGTCCTGTTCTTCGCCTCGCTGGCCCTCGTGCCGCTCCTGCCGACCCAGTTCATCAACGCCGGCTCGGAGAAGATCCTCCAGGTCAGCGTCGCGCCGCCCACGGGCGCCACGTCGCGAGGCCGTCCTCGACCGGGCCATCCAGGCCGAGACAGATCCTCTCGGCCGACCCGAACGTGGAGCTCGTCCAGACGAGCATCCCCGGTGAGGGCGACACCAGCTTCCAGACGATCCTCGCCGCCCAGAGCGGCCGGCCCGCCAACAGCGCGACGCTCACCGTCCGGCTGGACCCGGCCGTCGACCTGACCGAGAAGACCACCGAGTTCAGCGCGGCCCTGGAGCCGATCAAGACCGACGGCTCTCGACGTCCAGATCTCCGAGGCCGCGGGCTTCACCTCCAACGGCCTCAACGTCATCGTCAGCGCGGAGGACCCGGCCCTCGTCGAGGCGACGACGGCGGCCATCGTCGCCCGCCTGACCCGGCAACCCCGACCTCGCCAACCTCCAGAGCGACCTCGTCAAGGCGACCGCCGAGATCCAGGTCACCGTCGACCCGAACAAGGCGTTCGCCGTCGGGCTCGACGGCCGCCCAGGTCGCGAACGAGGTCCGCACCGCGCTCGTCGCGCAGACCGTCACCCAGGTGGCGCTCGACGACGGCCAGCCGATCGACCTCGTCATCCAGCTCGATCCCGACGCGACGACGTCGGTCGAGGAGCTCTCAGGCGCTCCCGGTCGGGCACGGTCACGAAGGTGCCGCTCGAGCAGGTCGCGACCGTCGAGCAGGTCGACGTCCAGGGCAGCATCACCCGGATCGACCAGGCTCCGGCCTCGGCCTCGATCACGGCCGAGATCCGAGCGAGGACACGGGTCGCGGTCTCACCGGCGTCCAGGCGAGCGATCGACGCGCTCGAGGCCGACGGGACGATCCCGGCCGGCGTCGAGGTGGGGCTCGCCGGGCGTCAGCCGAGCAGCAGAGCGAAGCGTTCGGTGGCCTGTTCGCCTCGATGGGCGTCGCGATCCTGCTCGTCTACGTGATGATGGTGCTGACCTTCAACTCGCTGATCACCCCGTTCATCATCCTGTTCAGCCTGCCGCTCGCGCTGATCGGCGCGTTCCCGGCGCTCTGTCATCACCGACCGCCCGATCGGCGTCAGCGCCCTCATCGGGTTCCTGATGCTGATCGGGATCGTGGTCACCAACGCGATCGTCCTGCTCGACCTCGTCGAGCGGCTGCGGCGCCGAGGGCAAGCCCACGCGCGATGCGCTGATCGAGGGCGGCCGGACCCGTGTCCGCCCGATCCTCATGACGGCGCATCGCGACGATCCTCGCCCTGATCCCGCTCGCCGCGGGCTTCAACCAGGGCTCGATCATCGCCGCGGAGCTTGGCACGGTCGTCATCGGCGGGCTGTTCAGCTCGACGTTCCTGACGCTGCTCGTCATCCCGGTGGTCTACCTCCTCGTCGACGGGGTGAAGCGACGCGTGGCTCGCGCCCGCGGCGCGGCACCGACGCCCGCACCGGAGGCCGCCGCCACCGCGTAGGCCGACGCTCGCGTCGCACCAGGACGGCACGGCCGGGGTGACCCCCCGGTCGTGCCGTTGCTCGTTCGTCCCGCCTTCGAGCCCCGCTCATGGGAGGCTACGGCCGAGGCGCCTCGCGGTCGACGGGCGCGGCGGCCTGGCCGCCCGCTGCGCGGATGGGTTCGATGCCCGCAGCCGCCAGCTCGGCGGCGACCCGTCGTCGGAGCTCCGCCTCCACCGTGATGCGATGCTCGGGCTGGACGCGACCGGCGAGCTTGAGGGTCGCGCCGTAGGCCGACAGGCGGGTGGTGGCCGTGTAGCCGGGCACATCGATCAGCTGCTCGCCCAGGACCGGGTCGTCGGCAGCCGCTCGTCCCACCGAATCGAGGACGGCGATGGCACCCTCGACGTCGCCATCCGCGATCCCCTCGATGTGGACGACCGCCATCGCGTAGGAACGGGTGAGGTTGGACGAGGAGCGGATCAGCCCGTTGGAGAGCGAATGGACGGTGCCGCGCGTGTCGCGCACGACGGTCCGCCGCAGGCCCACTTCTTCGACGGTCCCCTCGATCGCCCCGACGCGGACGATGTCGCCCTTGAAGTACTGGCCCTCGACCAGGATCAGGATGCCCATGAGGTAGTCGAGGACGATCTCCTGCCCGGCCAGCGTGATCGCGGCGAGGACGAGCCCCAGGCCGGCCACGAGTGGCCACAGGTCGAAGGCCCCCATGATGACCGCGACGAAGGCGAAGGCGACCACGCCGCGCAGCACCTTGGCGACGAGGTCCTCGATGGTCGAGACGCGCTTGTCGACCTCGATCCGGCGAGTGGCCGCCTCGTCACCAAAGGATTCCGCCTGGGCCTGGACGACGTCGACCAGCACCCGGTGCAGGCGAGGTCGCGCCCAGCGATAGGCCAACAGCGCCACGATGGCGACGATCGCCAGGGTGACGCCGTTGGTGGTCAGCCATGCGATGAGGGCGTTGCCTTCGGCGGTCAGGTCAGGCACGCCGGTCATCGCGGATATCGGTGGTCGGATCCAAGTCGGATCCGGTAGGTCAGATCCCGAGCACCTTCGCCTTGGCCGCTGCGAACTCCTCGTCGCTCAGGATCCCCTGCGTATGCAGGTTCGCGAGGTTCTGGAGCTGCGCGGTCTGATCGTCCATCGCGGACGGCGCCGGCGCCGCGGCGACGGGGGGCCGGGGCCGCGGCTGCCTGGCCGGCCGCGACGCCCTGGTCGTAGATCTGCTGCTGCGAGGCCTGCTGATCGGCGGCCTGATTCGCGTACTTCTGCTGCTGATGGTGGCTCACGGCACCGGCCGTGCCGGCGACCACCGCGGTCGTCGCTGCCATCCGGACCAGGCCCGGGCCACGTCGTCGCATCATCGGTTCAGTCTCCTGTGTCGAGGGGTGGGTTCGGGGATCAGGCTTCGACGGCCGCGCTCGCGGCGTAGTCGATGGCCGCCTGGACGATGTCACGCGGCACGCGCTGGATGTCGACGAGGACGCCGCCCGAGGCAGCGACCGCATCGGCGAACCGCGTGGCCCAGACGTCCTCCCAGACGAGGATCGCGGCCGACGAGTTCGACTCGAGCGCCTCGCCGATGTCCAGGAGATCGCCGTCGTTGACCAGACCGCCGCGATCGTGGGTCACTGCCTGGAAGGCGCTGAAGACCTCGGAGCCCTCATCCTCGAGCTCCACCGCGACGATGTCGCCGTTCTCGTCCTTGTGGACGAAGGCGAGGTCCAGGACGCGGATGGTGCCGCTGTCGACGAGGGCCTTGAGCGCGGGCGCGACCTCACCGTTGAACTTGTTGCCGGGAAACGCGATGACCGCGTACTCGACCGGTCCGATGCTCATCTGCGATCTCCTTGTTCCGTGGTTCCGGTGACGCGCCCAGTCTGCGACCGCAGCGCCGTGATGCATCACCCGGTCCGGGTGAAGGCTCCATATTCTGGCCCATCGGCGTCGTCTATGTGGTCGGACTCGGCTCCAGGCGCTCGAGGTCGGCGTCGAGATCGTAGCCAAGCGCGCAGGCCAGCCGTGGGGCCGCCGAGACTACGTGGGCGGAGCCGACGAGCGGGGCCGCCGCGATCAGGACTTCGACGAGCTCGTCCGGTGTGGCCCCGTTGGCGAGCGCCACCGACGTCGCCCACTCGAACGAGGAAGGTGGAGCTCCGAGGGCCACGAAGATCCCCAACTGGACGAGCGATCGGACGTGCGGGTCCAGCTCATGGGCGACCGTCTCGTCGGCGTCCGCCCTCAGGACCGTGTCGAGGTAGCGCGTGTCGTTGATCGAGAGCCGACGAAGCCGGACTTCGAGTTCACCCATGCGACACGTCCAGTCCGAGTGGCGTCCTGCTGGAGGTTGCGGGACGCATGACGCCATATGAGGGGAGGCGTCGTCGGACGGCATCATCCTGCGGGGATGAAACGCCGCCATCGTCGGTCTAGTGGTGGTCTACTCGAGCAGGCCCAGTTCCACGGCTCGTCCGATCGCTTCACTGCGGGATGTGGCGTCGAGCTTGCGGTAGATCGAGATCGCCTGCGTCTTGACCGTGTTCTGGGATACGAACAGCCGCTCGCCGATCTCGCGGAACGTCAGGTGGGTGGTGAGCAGGGGCAGGACGCGCAGCTCGGCGAGGGTCAGGGTGGACGCCCCGACCTCGCCGCCGCGAACCGCCGCGAGGCGCTTGACCAGGTCATCGCGCTCCGCGAGGAGAGTGCCCATGTCAGGCCGAAGCACGAGGATCTCGCGGACCTCCGCCATGAGCGTGCGCGCGCCGCCGCCGTCACCCATCGCCAGATGCGCCCGGGTGAGGTCCAGCCGCGCCCGGATCGCCAGCCAGGGCGTCGCGTACGTCACGCGGGGACGCAACCGCTGGGCGTGCGCCAGGTCCGCCCGGGCCTGCTCGAGCGCACCGTGGGCGATCGCGAGGCGCGCATCCAGGGCGTCGATGCCGATGGCGATGGACTGTTCGATGAGGCCGTTCGTCGATCAGGATCGTGCGCGCCTTGCGGACATGCCGTTCGGCGGCTGGCGCGGTCACCTCGCTCAAGGGCGGTGGCGGCCTGCTGGGTCAGCACGAGACAGACGGCGGTGTTGGCCACCCGGCCGTCGTTCCAGCGCACGACCGCTTCCTCCAGGAGGGCGTCGGCGCTTTCGATGTCACCCTGGAGCTGGCGGGCCAGCGCCAGCGAGCCGACCGCGGCGACACGCCAGGATCGCCGTCGGGGATGATCCGAGCGGCCAGCTCGGCGTCCTCGACCATCCGGGCGACGCCATGCCGCGCGAGCAAGGTCCGGCTGATGGCGCGCAGCCCGGCGTCGGTCGGATCGCCGTCGTCGCTGCCGCGGCGCTCGGCGATGTCCGCCCAACGTTCGGCACGCTGACCATCGCCCTCGAGCGCGAAGACCATCGCGGCGTACGCGGCCAGCCGTGGTTGACGGGCGCCGGCCGACCGTTCGTCGAACCAGCCGAACCAGCGACGCAGGGTGTCGACCCGACCGGCGTTCATGACTGCCTGTCCCAGCTTCACGGTCAGCGCCGCGGCCCGATCCTCGTCGCCGGCCGCCATCGCATACTCCAGCGCGGCCTCGAGCAGCCCGTGCGCCTCGTGCCAGGCGGCCGCCCGCCGCCGCAGTCCTGCGGCGCCCGCGGGATCCGTACGCTCCAGCTCCGCGCGCAGGAAGTCACCCAGCAGGTGATGGAACCGGAACCACGTCCGGTCCTGGTCCAGCGGGATGAGGAACAGGTTGGTGCGCTCGAGCCGATCGAGCATCGCGCCGGAGCGCCGGCGATCCAGCAGCGCGTCGCAGAGTGGACCCGACAGGCGCTCCAGGACCGATGACGAGATCAGGAGCTGTGCTTCCTCGGGCCGGAGGACGTCCAGGACCTCCGTCCGGAAGAACTCCTCGACGAGCCGATCCGGGGCCACGACCGACAGATCCGCGCCGGTCGCGCCGGCCGACCCGGATCCGGCCGACGCCGACGAACCGAGGGCGGAGAGGTAGATCCCGGCGGCCCAGCCCTCCGTCCGGTCGGCGATGGCCTGGACATCGTGGCTGGCCACGTGGACGCCGGTCGCCCCAAGGAGCTCGGCCGTCTCCGCGCGATCGAGGGCCAGGTCGTCGCGGCCGAACGTCGTGAGGATCCCTCGCGACACGAGACGCGCGGCCGGGAGCAGCCCGGCGCTCCGCCCGGTGACCATCACGCGACCGGACCCGCGCACGACGTCGACCAGGGCGAGCACGACATCGATGGCGTCCGTCTCGTGGATCCGGTCGATGTCGTCGATGACGAGCGTGATGTGCGGCACCGCCTTGAGCGCCGCCCCGACGCGCGGGACCGCGGTCAGCCACACGGATGAACCGGGTGTCGCGACCCGCGCGACGGTCTCGGGCGGCAGCGGCGCGACCCGGTCGATGGCCGCGGCGATGTGCCGGATGAGGGTGGCCGGGTCGCCGTCACGCGCGTCGGCGGACAACCACGCGATCTCCCGTCCGCCGAGGTCACCAAGCTGACTCATGGCCGTCGACTTGCCGTAGCCGGCCGGGGCGATGACGGCGACCATCGGCGTCTGAGCCCTGGCCAGCCGTGCCACCAGGCGGGACCGCGGGATGATCCCGGGCCGTTGGTAGGGCGGCTCCAGCTTGGTCGAGAGGACCGAGAGGTTGGCCGGTGCCGAGCGGAATGACACGCCCGCCAGCGCGCCGGCGATCGACGCGCGTTCAGCCTCCCTGGAAGTGACAGACACCGAAGCGGCTCCCCTCAGTCGATGAGCGGCGCCGTGAATCGGGGGTCAGGCGCGTGCGACGAACATCCAGTCTAGCGCGGACAGCAAGCGTTTCCACCCCCGTTCCGTTCGTCGGGTGTGCTGCAGCGTGGCGGCCGGAACCTCAGGATCGTGCGCTTGGGCGCCGGGCGTGGCGTGGGACTGGGCGGGGCGACGTCGTCGCCGGCGATGGTGTGGGCGATGAGCGCATCCGCGACATCGTGGTTGCCGCCGACCTGGACCATGGCCCGGGTGTTGGTCGCCAGGGCACGGGCGACCTCGAGGCGGTCGCCCTCGACGTCATGGCGGGCGGCGTTCGGATAGGCGGCGAGGCGTTCTTCGAGATGCTGGAGGCGGAGCGCCTCGTTGGCGGCATCGAGTTCGATCCGCTCGCGCTTGGCCACCATCCGCTGGTGCTTGAGGGCCTGGCGGTCGGCGAGCAGCCGCTCCTCGAGGGCGTGGCGCTCGGTCTGCTCCTCGCGCTGGACGGTGGCCAGGCGACGGGATTCGCGCGACGCCATGAACTCGCGCGGCGGCTGGACGTGGGTCACGACGACGCGCCCGACCTCCACGCCATAGGCGGCGATGCCGGTCTCGATTGACGCCCTGAGGGCCTCGGTGTCATCGGCCTTCAGGTCGAGGATCTCGTCGGAGAGCTTGCCTCGCACCAGGACCCGCGTGGCATCCAGGCATGCGGCCTGGCAGACCTGGTCGAAGTCGGGCGCCGAGATCAGGAAGACGAACTTCTCGGGCGCGGTGATCGTGAAGGTGAGCAGGAGATCGATGCTGATCCGGACGTCGTCACGGCTGGGCAGGTCCACCGCGAGCGATTCGAAGGGGATCTCGCGGACGGTCACGACATGTGACACCACGATCCACGGCGGGACGACGTGGCGTCCGGCCCCAACGGTCCGGTGGTAGCGACCCGACTTGAGCAGCACGGCCCGGGCGCCTTCGGGGACCGCGACCAGGAACGACTGGAAGACGCCGAGGAAGATCGAGAGGACGCCGAGCGCGACGAGGCCGCCGCGCAGGGCGAGCTCGAGGTCCAGCAGGAACCCGACGACGAGGGCGATGACCCCGCCGATCACGAACTCGTTGCGGATGCGCAGCGGCTGGCTCGGCAGGACGATGATCGGCAGGCGGCCGTTGACGTCTGGAGCGGCGAAGGCCGCACCCGCGTCGTCTAAGGCCACCCGGGTCTGGGTGAGTTGCTGGAACGCCGAGCTCGGAGCGGACCCGGCGTCACCGGCGTACGTCGGGTCGACCCGCGGGTCGTCAGCCATCGGTGATCACCTCGTTGGGGCGGCGTTCGGGTTGATGGCCGGCGCGACGGCGGCACTGGCAGGTGCGGGTGTCGGGATCGGGGCCGCGCGACCTCGATACACGGCCGGGACGCGGGCCGGTCGTTGCCCGGCCGACGCGGCCACCGCGGCCGGCAGCGGCTCGCCGGGCAGGATCCCGGCGGGGCGCGGTGGCTCGGAGAGTCGGCCGTGAAGGTAGCGGACCACGTCGCTGCTGAAGGCCAGGATCGGCGCTGAGAGCAGGAGCGCCAACGGGCCGACCTGGCTGAGGACGACCACGCCCGGGATGAGCACCGCCGGATGGACGCCGAGGCGCTCCTCGAGCAGGCGTCCCCCCAGCACGGAGGCGCCCAGGTAGCGCGCGACGACGTAGACCACCAGGTAGACGAGCGCGTTCTGCGGGTCATAGGCGAGCAGGAGCAGCGCGGGGAAGAAGCCCAGGATCGGTCCGAGCTCCGGCACGACCTGGAGCGCGCCGGCGAACGTGGACAGGGCGAGCGCGCCGCGGAACTCCGGACCGCCGAGCCGAGGTGACAGCGTCAGGCCGATGAACGTCAGGATGCCGACGAGCGCAGCGACGACGACGAAACCGCGAAGGTAGGTGCCTGCGGCCCGATCGGCCATCCGGACGACCGCCCAGAAGTCCTGCCGAAGCCAGCCCGCCAGCCGTCGGTCGATCGCCCGGCCGCTGTGCTGCTTGCCGGTCATCAGGGTGAGCATCCAGGCGGGCAGGACGATGAGTCCCAGGATCGCGCCGGCGACACCGAGGGCCGCCTGGAACACGACCGGCACGATGCGGTCGATGCCGCCAGAGGCATCGGTCATGCCCTGCTCGGCCACCCGCGCGATCTCCACGACGATGGGCCCGACCACCCCCCGCGCCGATTCGGGCAGTCCGGCCAGGAGGTCGTCGAGCGAGGACTCGATCTCGGCGGAGCCCGGGATGCGCGACGCGATGTCGAGGATGGCGGTGGTGAGCGGTGGCAGGACGATCAAGAGGACGGCGATCAGGGCGCCGACGATCGCGAGCATGCTGACGACCGCAGCCAGGGAGCGGGGCAGGACCCGGTCCAGGGCATCCACGACCGGCAGCACGGCATAGGCGAGCAGGCCACCGATCGCGAACGGCAACAGGGCCGGCCAGGTCCCGGCGACGACTCCCGTGACGCCGAGGATCACCACCGTGCCCAGGACGGCTCGGCCGAGGGCGGCCGGGGTCACGGTCGCGAGGCGGTCGCGGACATCGGCCCAGGCGACACGTGCCCGCTCGCGGGCGGCGGCGCGATCGCCGGCTGTCGATGGCGTGGCTGCGGTCGTGGTCGAGGGCGTGATCGTGGCCATGGTCAGCGGCAAGTCGAGCGGCGTGGATCGTGCGCAGACGTCACGTGCCCATGATGCCTCATGGCGCTGATGCCACGTCATCCGGACCGGACGATGCTGGGACCGCGACGGTGGGGTCGTGGGGTGGCGTCACCACGGCGCGACGGCGCGTGGGCATGCTCGCGACATGAGCGTGCTCCGGCGCCCGCTCCGGCAGGGTCCGGACCATGTGCTCATACCAGCGCACGCCAGGACCGGCGCTGAAGCCGTGAGCGAAGACACTCAGGAGGACCGTCGCGGCGACGGCGGCGATGACGACCGGGGCGAAGACCGGCGGGTCCCCACCGTCACCAAGCGCGATCATGGCCAGCACGATGGACGCCAGTCCGCGTGGTCCGAACCAGCCCATGAAGGCCGCCGTGGCCGGAGCCAGGCGGGTACCGAGCAGGGCAAGGGCGACCGGCCCCATCCGGACGATGGTCAAGGCCACCACCGCGAAGAGGATCACTGCCGGGTCGAACAGGCCGGCGGTCGGCACGAGCACGCCGAACATGAAGAACACCGCGAGGCCCAGCAATTCGCCGCCGACCTCGCCGAAGGTGAGGAACGCGTCCGGGACCCGACCGAAGGTGGCCGTGGCCGCAAGTCCGGCGACGAACGCGGCGATGAAGGCGTTCCCGCCCAGCGCGCTCGCGACGAACCACGCGACGACGGCCATCGCGGGCGCCGCCATCCAGTCCGCGCCGGGCAGGATCCAGTCGCGGCGGATCGCCAGCTTGAGCATTAGGGCCCCGCCGGCGCCGACGGCGATCCCGGCCAGCGTCCCGAGCCCGATCTGGGCAACGGCGACCGACACCCAGGACGTGTCGGTCGAGGCACCGTCGTCGACGCCCATCAGGACGACGGTGAGCAGCACGATCGGCGTCACGATGCCGTCGTTGAGCCCGGATTCCACGTTCAGGGCCTGCCGGACGCGGCGTGGGACGCCGGGATTCGTGACGACGACCGATCCGAGCGCGGCGTCGGTCGGGGCGACGAGGGCAGCGACGAGCAGGGCCTCGAGGACCGTGATCCCTGGCAGCAGCCCCAAGGCCGCGAGCATGCCCGCCAGGATCGTCAAGGGAAGGCCGATGACCAGCAGACGGATGGGCAGGTTCGCGGTGCCGCGGAGGGCACCGACATCGATCCGGGCGGCGTCGACGAAGAGGCAGAGGATCAGGGCCGCCTCGCCGGTGACATAGAGGAGTTCGGCGTCGACACCGACTTCACCCGTCCCGCGCAGGACCAGGCCCAGTCCGAGACCCAGGCTCAGCAGGACGATCTGGGGCGTGATGCTCCGGGTATCGAGGACGCGCGAGAACAGCCCGTACGCGAGCAGGCCGGCAAAGAAGATGCCGAGGATCACGTGGACCTCATCGTGAACGAAGCCATTGGCCGTATGGCTTGCATGGGATGATGCCCCGGTCCGGGCCACGATCGTGGGTCGCGATGAGGAGAGGGACCGACCCGGATGGACCTGACGATGGCGACGACGCTGCTGGTGCGCGCATTCCTCATCGTCACGATGCTCTCCATCGGCCTGCGCCTCTCGGACCGTCGCTCATCCCCAGCGGCTCGAACGCCGCGAGTCGTGGCCGGGCTGCTGGTCGCCAACTTCATCTTCGTCCCCTTGGTCGGGATCCTCGTGGTCGGCGTCGTCGGGCTGGCCGGCGGCGTCGCGATCGGCGTGCTCGCGACAGCGATGGCACCGGCCGGATTCCTGGGGCCCGAGCTCGTCCAGGTCGCTCGCGGCGATCTCCGGTTCGGGGTCGTTGCGACCTTCGTGCTGGCCATCGTAGCGACGTTCACGATGGTACCCAGCCTGGCGTTCGCGCAGCGGCTCCTCGGTGTCAACGGGTCGACGGCGCCGATCGACCCGGCGGTCGTCGTGGCCAGCCTCGCGGTCTTCCAGCTCGCTCCGCTGATCGTCGGGCTGATCCTGTCACGCCGGGCCATCGGGCTCACCCGGCGTGCTGTCGGGCCGCTGACGAGCCTCTCGACGCTTCTCATCGTGGCTGTCATCGTCGTCACCCTGCTGGATACGGGCGACGAACTCCTGCATCTGGGCGGTGGGCCGATCGTGGCGATGCTCGCCATCGTCCTGGCGGCCAGCGGGCTCGGCGCGATCGCGGGTGGCCCGGATCGTGAGGTCCGACGGGCGACGACCATCATCACCGCCCAGCGTGCGCCGGCCCTCGCCCTGCTCATCGTTGCCGGGCCGGGGCATGCCGTGGAGACGGCGACGGTGGCCGCGTTCGCTCTCGTCCTGCTGGTCGTCAACAGCGGCGTCGCGTTCGGGCTTGGCCGCGACTGGTCGTCGCTCGCGATGCGTCGGCAGGCCGTCAGGCCGCCGCTGAGCGATGACCGTGCATGAGGTTGCCTCGGGAGCGTAGATTTCACCCGCACCGTATGACGCGGTCCGGTCCATGCCGAATGAGCATGGGAACGCTCACGTGATTCGTGTCGGGACGATCCCCCAAGGTCGCCCGGATCCACCTAGGAGGAATGGAAGTACATGCTGACGAACACCCGCCAGATCTTCGGTCGGCCGACCGTCCCGTTGCTGCTCGTGCTCGCGACGGTGCTGCTCGCCGCCTGCAACCAGGTCGGGACCGCGACCTTCGGGTTCTGGGACGTGATCTGGTCGATGGTCGCGTTCTTCTTCTGGTTCATGCTGATCTTCATCTTCATCTCGTTGTTCGCGGACATCTTCCGGCGCAACGACCTGTCCGGTGGCTGGAAGGCGATCTGGATCCTCGTGATCTTCATCATCCCGCTCATCGGCGCGCTGATCTACATCATCAGCCGGCCGAAGGTGACGGCCCAGGACCTGCAGATGATGACCCAGGCTGATGCTGCCCAGAAGGCCGCGATGCAGGTCACTCCGGTCGATCAGATCGCCAAGCTCGAGCAGCTCAAGGCATCGGGTGCCATCACCCAGCCGGAGTATGAAGAGCTCAAGAAGAAGGCCCTCGAGGGCTGAACCTCGCACCATCGCGGCGGCGTGCCGGCTGAGTCCGGGCGCCGCCGCTCCATATCCGGGATGACGTGAGGGCCATCCGATGCATTCTGGCCCGCTGATCGGTTCCGCCAAGGGGCCATCGGCCGTTCGCCGATCCAGTTCCCCGGCCGGGGTCCCGGCTGTCAGTCTGTCCGCATGACGGCCGGATCCTCCCGCGCTGATGCTGAGGGGCCGTACCTCCCCATGAGCGAGCAGCTCGTGCCCGGCTGGCTGCAGCGCCTCGCGGCGATCGGCTGGCGCGTCCTCGTGACGCTCGCCTTCGGGTTCGTGCTCGTGCAGCTCGCCATCGTCCTGTCGACGGTCACCGTCGCCATCCTGATCGCCCTGATCATCGCCGCGACATTCGCTCCCTACGTGGAGCGACTCCGCGACCGCGGCTGGTCGCGCATCAAGGCGGCAGGCGTGGTGAGTCTCCTGGCGCTCGGGACCGTGACCGGCCTCCTCGTCATCCTTGCCCTCATCTTCCTGCCCTACGTCGCCGATGTCGTCGCCTCGATCCGGGCCGGTGGCGCGGCCGTCGAGGACTGGCTGAACGACAGTGGCCTCCCGCCCGCCTTCAACGCCCTCGTGGGCTTCGTCCTCGAGGCCGTGCGCTCCGCGTTCGGCGGCGCGATCGCCGAGATCGTCGGTCCGATCGCCTCCTTCGTGACCTCGCTCATCCTGGGTGGCTTCACGGTCTTCTTCCTGCTGCAGGACGGAGACCGTGCCTGGGCCTGGCTGCTGGAACCGGTCCAGGGCTGGCGTGCCAGCGTGATCACCGAGAGCGGGCGCGACGCGATGGATCGGGTCGGCGGATATCTGCGCGGGACCACGATCCTCGCCGCGATCAACTCGGTCACCGCGTTCGTCTTCATGTGGATCCTCGGCATCCCGACTGCGGGGCCGCTCGCCGTGCTCGTCTTCCTCGGAGCGTATGTCCCCTACGTGGGCGGACTGGTCACCACCCTGATCATCCTGCTCGTGGCACTCGCCTCGCAGGGAACGACGACGGCGCTCCTCTTCCTCGGCCTCGTGTTCGTCCGCAATCTCGTGGTTGGCAACCTCATCCGACCCCAGATCTACGGGCGGAGCCTCGGGGTGCACCCGGCCCTGGTCCTGATCGCCCTGCCGGCGGGGGCCGCACTGTTCGGCGTCGTCGGTCTGTTCGCGGCGCTGCCGACGCTCGCCGTCGCGATCGCCTTCGGCCCATCGATCGTGCTCGCGCTCGGCCTCGACCCGGACGCCCCCACACGCCAATTGTCGATCGTGCCCATCTGGCTGGATCGCCTCGCGCAGTGGAGCTGGCGATGCCTGATCGGGCTGGGCCTGCTCGGCGTCGTGGTCGCCGCCGCCGTCCGCGTCCCGCTCGTCGTGATCCCGATCGTGCTGGCTGTGGTCCTTGCCGCGACCCTCGATCCGGCGACGCGGGCGCTGGGCCGTCGAGGTTGGCCGCGAGGTCGCGCGTCGGCGCTCGTGACCGTCGGGACCATCGTGATCATCACGGTCATCTCGCTCCTCGCCATCGCGGTGATGGTCGGCCCGCTCGAGGAGATGCTCGATACCGGTGAGGCCGGAGCCAGCCAGGGCGTCCTGGGCCAGGTCGGCGTCGGCGAGGTCGTGCATGCCCTCCGGAGCGGTGCCCTCTCGACGGCGCAGGCCCTGATCACCAGCCTGTCGACGCTCGGGATCATCCTCCTGCTGGCGACGCTCCTCACCTTCTACATGCTCAAGGACGGCGAGCGGGCGGGACGAGGGCTGGTGGAGCGGTTCGGCGGCCCGCGCAAGGACGAAGTCCTCGGGGTCGGCGTCCGCTCGGTCCAGGTGCTGGGTGGCTACATGATCGCGACCGGGGTCATCTCCCTGTTCGGCGCGGCGACCCAGGCCGTGATCATGATCGTGCTCGGCCTGCCACTCGTGCTCCCGATCGCTGTGCTGTCGTTCTTCCTGGGGTTCATCCCCTACATCGGCAGCTTCCTCGCGACCGGACTCGCGTTCCTCGTGACGGTCGCGGTCGGCTCGACGACGGATATCGCGATCATGGCCATCTGGACGATCGTCTTCAACATCGTCCAGGGCAATTTCGTCGCCCCGCTCGTCTACGGGCGGGCGGTCAGCCTGCACCCGGCGGTCGTCCTCCTGGCGATCCCTGCCGGCAACGCCATCGCCGGCATCATGGGCATGTTCCTCGTGGTGCCGTTCCTGGGCGTGGTCGCGGTCAGCTGGCGAACCGTGCTGCGAGCGTTCGACGCGGGTGGCGTGGAGGAGACCGACGCCGATAGCGTGCCCGTGAACGAGCCGGTCCCGGCGGCGATGGACGGTCCACCCGCAGCGGGACCGGAGGCGCACGACCGGCGTACGGGCCGCGGATCCTACGCCGCGGGCTTCTCGGCGGCCGGCGGGACCGGCGACCGGTGCTGCTTGCCGGCCCAGCGGGATCCCGCTCGCCTCCAGCCAGCGGCGGATCTGGCGATAGACCGCCTCGGCGCCCACGATCGGTTCGTCGATCGTCCACTCGGCCGGGTGCAGGATGAACGGATGCGTCTGCGGGCCGCCCAGCCCGCCATGCGACCCGATCAGCTCCTCGAACGCGGCCACCTCGTCGGTCTCCGGGTCCAGCAGGCTGATCGCGACGATGTCGCCGCAATGCTCCATCCCGTCGACGCGACGCAGGCCGTCGATGGCGTGCTCGCCGTACGGCGCGACCGGGTCGACCCCTTCCACGGAGTCGTCGTCGAGATAGTGCACCCCGGTCTTGCCGACGATGACGCTGCCGCGCGCGGACGAGCGGATCATCATCAGCCCCACGCCCTCGTGCAGCGTCAGGGTCTCGAGCATGCCCGGCCAGCTCGTCTCGATCTGCTCCAGCGTGGCCCGGCCCGCGAGTCGGGGGAAGTAGATGAGCGCGAGGTTGCCGGACGCGCACACGACCAGCTCCGGTGGCTCGGCCGCCGCGGTCTCGCCGGCCCGCTCCTCGGACGGGACGATGTCGATCGCTCCGTCCTCGGTCTTGCCTTTGAACGCGGCTCGGGTGATGGCGGCGGTCGTCCCTTCCGCCTGGGCCGCTTCGCTCAGCGCCGCGTTGAGCGTGCCCCACTGCTCCACGCTGCCGGTCCCGTCGGCGACCGATACGCCGCCCATGAGATCGGAGATGACGTCCGTGAGGCTCTTGCCATAGCGCTGCAGGAACGTCGAGCCGAGGCTCTGGCCGTGGTCGGACAGCAGGATGAACCTGTACGGTCGGGGGGCGTCCTCGCCGGCCTTCACGAGCGACTCGACCTGCCCATCGACCCCATCGAGGGCGTCGAGCGTCTCGCCACGTTCCGGCCCGGAATGATGGGCGATCTCGTCGTAGTCGGTGTAATCGATGTAGATGACCGGGGTGCCGCGGTACATCTCCTCCATGACGAGGGCCGTGCCGAGCGAGCGGAGCGCGACGTTGGTCGCCGCGCGGGCCACCGGGTACGGCATGCCGCGGTGCATCGAGGGATCCACGCCACGGCGATGCGCGCGCCGTGCCTGGTAGTACTCCTTGATGATCTCCGCGATGGTCATCACGAACGTGCGCAGGTAGTTGTCCGGGCTCACGAAGAAGGAGTACCAGGCACGGCTGTGGCCCAGGCCCTGGCTCCTGTCCTGGATCGTGGCCATCGTGATGTACGAACGGACCGCGTCGCCGGAGACGAGGTTGCCGACGCTCGCCCCGTCATTGGAGAGCAGGCCCTCGCCATCGGACGCCCGCCGGACGATCTCCGCGGCATCCGCGGGGTGGTTCGAGACCATCATCGCCTGGCGATCCTTCTCCCACCAGCGGAAGGCGGGGATGAAGCTGTTGTTGCCGTGCAGGATGCCGGCTTGGCTGGCCGAGGTCTGGGAAGGCAGGAGCGCGGTCCACTTGTCCAGCCGCATCGCCCGGCTGCGGACCCACCGGGAGATGAACGGGACACGACCGGCCCGGATCTGGTGGGCCAGGATCGGGTGGGCAAGGCCGTCGATCTGGATGATCACGACGCCTGGCAGGTCCGTCTGCGATGCGGTCCGGGCGGCGGCGCGCCAGCTGGGCGACCAGGACGCCGTAGTACGACTCGTTCTGGTTCACCGAGAAGATCGCCGCGAGGATCGTGTTGAAGACCGCGAAGACGATCGATCCGAAGAGCGCGGCGGTCACCCGCTCGATCGTGAAGCCGGGCAGCAGCCACTCGACGAGGTAGAACACGAGGATCTGGAAGACGAAGGTGGCCACGATCACCGCGATCGTCGAGATGCTCGCGAGGCCGAACAGGATGACCGGCCGGATCAGCGCATTGATCAGCGCGAACGCGACGACCGCGAGGACCATCGTGGCCCAGCTGTCCACGATGAGGCCCGGGATGACGGCGACGGTCAGCGTCAGCGACAGGAAGGACACGACGAACGACACGAGCATCCGTCGCAGGAGCGCGCGGCGACCCGGTCGCCACTTCCACAGGATCTCCGCCTGGAGCTTGTAGAAGTCGATCAGGCCCCGGATCGGTCGCATGGTCCCGCTCAGTCGTCGCCTATGGACTCGGACTCCGGTGTGCGGAGCGCCCGCACGAGCACGTACATGCTGACGATCAGCGACACGCCGAAGGCGATGAGCCCCACATAGGCGAACGTCTGGAACTCATCGAGCGCTGCGGGCTGCAGGAGCACCACCGCCAGGATCGCGGTGCCGATGAGCTGACCGGTCACCAGCATGCCGACGGCGACCTGGCGGCCCAGGTCGCTGACCTTGGCGATCTCCTTGTTCAGCTCGGACGTGTCGATCTCGACGACGAGCTTGCCCTTGCCGAACTGGTCCATCCACTTCCAGACGGCCGATTCCAGGGTCGGGAGCCGGCGGGCGAACTCCTGGCCCGCGCGGACGGCCTGGCTCATCGCGATCTTCTGGATGGCCTCGGGGGTGATGCGTTCCATGGTCGCAGCGCGGGCTTCCTCGAACGCCGCCGTGGCGATGTCCACGTCGAATTCGAGGATCATCGCGGTCTCCTCGGCCTGGACCACGGCCTTGATGGCGAGGGTCAGGTCGTTGTCCAGCCGCAGGCCGTTGTTGAAGACCGCGCCCAGCACGGCGGAGATGGCGGCGCCGACGCTGTCGGCCTTGGTGTAGATCAGGTACTGCCGGGTGAGGCGATCGACGTCGGCGCGAAACAGGCGATCCTCGAAGCCCGGTCCGGGCGTGCCGAGGCCGATGAGGGCGTCGGCGATCCCGCCACTGTCGGCGGACTTGAGCGCGTAGAGCAGCTGGATCAGGGTCAGACGCTGGTCGGAACGCAGCTCGCCGACGAGTCCGAAGTCCAGGAAGACGATCTGCCCCGTCTCCGGGTCCACGAGGACGTTCCCGGGATGCGGATCGCCGTGGAAGAACCCGTCGACGAGCACCTGCTTGATGAGGGCGCGGATGAAGACCGAACCAAGGTGGGTCGTGTCCATGCCGGCGGCCCGCAACCGCTCGACGTCGGAGATCTTGATGCCCTTGACGAACTCCGCGGTCAGGACGCGCGCGCTGGAACGTTCGGGGTCCACGACCGGGATGTGGATCTCCGGGAACCGCTGCATCGACTCCGCGATGCGCATGGCGTGATAGGCCTCGTTGCGATAGTCGAGCTCCTTGATGACCCCTTTGGCGAACTGGCGGATCATCGCCCGCGCCCCGAGCTTCGCGGCCATGTCGAACCGCTGTTCGGCAACCTTGCCGAGCTCCTCGAGCACGCCCAGGTCGGCCTTCGTCTTGACCAAGATGTTGGGCCGCTGGATCTTGACCGCCACGAGCCGGCCATCGGGCAGCGTGGCGCGGTGGACCTGGGCTGTGGAGGCGGCCGCGAACGGCTCGTGCTCGATGCTGGCGTACACCTCCTCGACCGGGCGGCCCAGCTCGGAGACGAGGATCGCCTCGGCATCCTCCCACGGGAACGGGGCCGCGTCGCTCTGGAGCTTCTCCAATTCCAGCGCAAGGGCCGGCGGCAGCGCCTCGCGCCGGCTGGCGACCATCTGGCCGATCTTGACGTAGGTCGGCCCCAGCTGCTGGAGCATGACCCTGACCCGGGCCTCCCGGGTCAGTTGCTCATCGGTCACCTCGCGGCCGAGCACCTTGCGCTGGAACCAGACCCGGATCGCCCCGACCGGCGTCTTCTCGAGCGCGATGTCCAGCCCGTAGCGATAGATCGTGTCGTAGACCTGCTGGAGCCGGATGTTCTCGAGGATCCGGTTCCGCCGCGGCGTGGGGAGCGCGTCGAGGATGCGCCAGATGGAGCGACCGTTGCCCTCGTCGGTGACGTCGGGGACATTGAGGCCGAACACGGCATCGATCGCAGCCGACATCACCGTGAACAGCGCGGCGGCGATCAGGAACCAGATCAGGCGCGGCTGGGCGACGACCCCGATCTCCGGGATGATCAGGGTCGCGATCCACAGCACGATCGCGTTGATCACGATCAGCGCGATGCCCATCGTCGAAAGCACCCAGCGACCGGTCAGCGCCACGACGAGTGGCCGGACGAAGCGGTTGACGAGGCCGATCGCGATCCCGACCCACAGGAAGCCGAGCACGCCGATCCCCACGACCTGGAAGATCGGCGCCCGCTCCGTCCCGAACGGGAAGGGCTGAGGGACGTGGATGATCGAGAACAGGAGCAGGATCACGAAGACGATGACTGCGTCGAGGACGGCCTCGACCAGGAATTGGCGCATCACACGCCTCCTATAGGAGCCGGGAGACCCGGTCCATCGCCGCGTTCCAGGCACGCTCGCGCGCACCCGTCGGGACGGTCGCCGGACTGGACATCGAGACGAGCTCGTCGAAGACCGCGTGCTCGGTCAGCTCGGCCGTGGCGGGATCGTCGAACAGGAGATTTAACTCGTCGTTGCGGAACAACGACAGGTCGTCGAGGTTGCATCCGCCGATCAGGACCCGGTCGTCCACCCGCAGGACCTTGGCGTGGGCCATCTGCGGATGCAGCAGGATCTCCACCCCGGCGTCCAGGAGGCGCTGGTAGTGGTGGCGGAACGCGGCCGCGGGGTAGGGAGGCGTCGGCTTGCCCGGGGCGATGAGCCGGATCCGCACGCCGCGCAGGGCGGCGGCATGCAGGCGTTCCAGGATCGCCCGATTGCTCATGTATGGATTGACGATGTGGATCCGTTCCCGGGCGTCGTCGATGGACGCCTCGATGGCGTCGCTGATCGGGTGGTGCCCGGTCCCGGGCACGTTCCAGAGGATCGTGGTCGGGACCCGCATCGGGGCGTCGTCCGGGACCACCAGCGTGGTCGGCGGGAACCAGTGGTCCAGGTCCGCGTCCGTGACCGTCCCGCGCTCGTTGAGCCAGCTGGCCGTGAACACGACCTGGATCTGGGCGACGATCGGGCCGGTGACCCGGCACATGACGTCGTAGAAGCGCTCGTCGTTGTAGTGGTCCTCGATCCCGCTCCCGCCGACGTAGGCGACCCGGCCATCGATGACCGCCATCTTGCGATGGTCGAAGTGGAGAGCGTCCTCGAGGCGCAGCGCCGGACGTCGCGCCCCCACCGGCCCCTCGCGCACGACCACGACGCCGTCGTGGGCCACGACCTTGATGCCCTGCGGCGACCAGGTCGGCGAAGAGCTCCTTGCTGCCTGCGTCGACCTCGCTGCCGATGGCGTCAACCTGGAGCCGGACGTCGATGCCCTCCCGCACCTTCGCCGCGAGCGCATCGCGGAACGTGGTCCCGATGTCACCGGGCTTGTAGCCGTAGATGAGGAGGTGGACATGGTCGCGGGCGGCGGCGATGTCCTCGAGCATCCGTGGGAAGTAGCGACGTCCGTGAAGGAGCGGTTCGACGCCCGTCGCGATGGCCGGCGCGAAGTCCATCGCGAGGTCCCGTCGACGGACGACCGGCAGGGTCGCCAGGTGCGCGGCCGTGGCACGGGCGCGATCGGCCGTGATGGCGTCCGGCCCGGGTGGGAACGCGATGTGGCGGCTCGCACGGCGGGACAGCAGCGTGGCGGACGCCACGGCGCCGGCCCCGGCGACCAGCCAGCGGCGGCGGCTCACCGGCCGTCCCCGCCCGGATTCACTCGCTTCGCCAACCGGTCTCCTTGGTCACGTCGTACGAGGATTTGCCGAGGTTGCCGACATCGAGGACGACGGCGGCCGCCAGCCACACCCAGTCGAATCCGGTCACGCCGACGCCCGGGGTGTAGAGGATGATGAAGATCAGGGTGGTGAACGGCAGGAACACGATCCCGAGGAGCGGGATGATCCAGGTGTCGAAGGCCGCGTTGACCATGGCCGGGCGGGCGAGCCACACGAACAGGACCGCGAGCCGAGGGGCGAAGGCCCCCAGCAGCACGAACAGGCATCCCATGGACGGATTCTCCCTCGCGATGGCTCGGTCCGCCGGCAGGGCTCCAGCGGCGCACTCGCCCATCCCGATTTCAGCGACATGTCACCTGGCCGGCATCACCCCGACGGGGTGAAACACCATGGTGCCATGTCCCCGGCGCCGCGAGGCCCCCGTCCCGGCGGTGGGCATGAAGCCCTCGTCGGCGTATCCTTGTCCCATCCCGCCGCGCCGACCCGGCGCACCCGTCAAGGAGGCCCGAGATGCCTGACCTGCGCCTCAGGGAGGTCCACCTGCCGGAGCTCCACCTGCCCGAGATGTCGCGCGAGGACATCATCCGCGCGATCGGCGACGCCCGCCGCGACGTCGACCTCAGCCGCTTCGATCCACGACGGATCGAGCTGTCCGAAATCGGCGCGCACGCGCCTCGAGACGACCAAGGCGGACCTCGCGAGCATCGACCTGACCAAGGTGGATGTGCCCAAGGCGATCGCGACCGCGACGCAGGCCGCCAGCCTCGTCCGGGGCCCACGGCGACCGCGGCTGCCCTTCGTCATCGGCGGACTGGTGACGCTGGGCCTGATCGGTTACGCGCTCGTCACCTCGCCCGTGGTCCGCCCGCGCCTGGACGACGTCGCCCGCAAGGCCAGGGCCAGGATCGATGCCATGCGCACGCCCGCCGACGAGGAGCCCATCGAGGAGCTGGACGTCGACGCCGTGGCGGTCGCGGTGCCGATCGAGCCCTCCGCGTTCATCGACGACGTGACAACGGAGACGACGAAGGCCTCCGAAGCGATCAAGGCATCGGCGGACGAGGTCGCGGCCGGGGCCGGCGATGCCGCCGAGACCGTCGAGGCCGCCGTCGAGGAGAGCCGGGTCTGACATCCCCGCTGGCGCACCTGGCGTACCGTACGCGCCGTGACGCCCGCTGACCCGAGCCGTTCCTACGCCCTCTCCGACGTGGTCTCGCGTCGCGGAGGCCCGGCTCGTCTTCTGGCTCGTCGTCATCTCCCTGGGCGCGTTCGCGATCACGGTCGCGTCATCCTCCCTTGGCGTTCTGGCGACGCCGGCCATCATCCTGTTCGTGGCCTGGCTCATGGCCTACGTCCTGGAGCCACTGGTCTCCTGGCTGCAGCGCCACCTGCCGTTCCGCGGTCGTGGGGTCGCGGTCGCGCTGACCTACCTGGTGACCGCGATCGTGGCCTTCGTGGTCCTGCTGAGCGCCGGCGTCGCCCTGCTGAACGCGGCCGTCGCCTTCGTCGACAACCTGCCGGCTATCCTGGAGAAGGTCGGGACCATGCTCCAGCCGTTGATCTCGGCGCTCGGGCTCGAACTGCCGTCCGGTGGCGACGTGGTCGCGGCGTTCCAGGACTACCTGCGGACCTATGCCAACGAACTCGCGGACGCCGCCTCGATGGCCATCCGCAACGGCATCACGATCGTGGCTGCACTGATCACGGCCGTCTTCATCTCCGTCGGCCTGGCCATGGGACAGGTGTCGCTGCTGGGCTGGCTTCGGCGTTTCCTGCCGCGGAGCACCTACCGGGATCTCACGGAGCTCGAGCGAGCGATCGCGGTCTCGTTCGGTGGGTTCGTCCGCGGTCGCCTGCTCATCGGAGCGGTCTATGGGTCCGTCGTGGTCATCGCCGCCTTGGTCTTCGGCGTGCCGTATGCGCCGCTCATCGGCGTCATCGCCGGCCTCATCGTGTTCATCCCGTGGATCGGCCCTTTGCTGGGCTGGGCCGTCCTGCCGGCGTTCGCGATGGTCCTCGCGCCCGAGGCGGTCGTCCCGTGCCTCGTCGTCAGCCTGATCGCGGCCGTGGCGATCCAGCTCGTCGTGACCCAGTTCGTGATGGGTGCCGCGGTCAAGATGAGTCCCGTCGCGGTCTTCGTGGTCGTCATCCTGGGGACGGCCATCGCCGGGATCATCGGGGCCATCTTCGCCATCCCGGTCGCAGCGGCGGTCCTGGCCATCACGGACTACCTTCGCCAGCGCGACGTGCTGCTGCGAGCCGCGGATCCAGAGGCCGAGGCAGCCGCCTCGAGCGAGCCCTCCGAGGTGGTCGCGCCGGCGACCTGAGCCGCGTCAGTCGCGCAGTTCGCGGATGTTGTCGATGATCGCGATGATCGCGACCCCGGCGATCCCGCCGACCACGATGAACGGCAGGAACGCGAGCACGAGGACGATCGCCCCGATCATGGCGAGGAACAGGGTCACGCGCAGGGCCAGCTGCACGAGCCGCCGCCGGAAGGCGGCCTCGATCGCGACATAACCGCCGACCGCGATGAGCACGGCGGCCCAGATGGGGACCCAACCCGTGAGCATCGTCGCCGCGAGGACGATCACGAGGAGCCCGGCGCTGATGGCCGACCAGAGCTCCACCGCCCGACCGTAGCGCTGCGACTCGGGCGGCTGCGGTCGGTGGTCCTGGCGCAGGTGCGCCCGTGGATCGCCCAGGTCGCCGGCCTCGGCCCGGCCGAGGGCGCTCGTCGTGACTTCCAGGTCATCGTCGAGCGCGGCATCGCGCGCCCGAAGGCCGGCGAGCTCTTCCTCCAGGACGCCCAGGGCCAGCTCGTCCGGCGTCGGGCCGAGGGCCTGCACCATCTCCGCCGTCCGGATCGGGATGGATGCCGCGAACTCGCGGACCACCGTGGCCTTCGCCTCGGCCGCCGCTCGGTTCGCCTCGCGCTCCTCCTCGAGCGCCGCGATGCGCTCCTTGAGGACCCCTGGCACCAGACCGGGCGGGGGCAGCTTGTCGAGGCCGAGGAAGCCGAGCGGATCGTTCCAGGATTGGCGAGCGGTCGCCTTGCGTGTGTACTTGGGACCCGCCGGTGCGCGCTCGCCT
Source organism: uncultured Chloroflexia bacterium (assembly GCA_963724635.1). Taxonomy (GTDB): domain Bacteria; phylum Chloroflexota; class Limnocylindria; order Limnocylindrales; family CSP1-4; genus SPCO01. The sequence goes on along the minus strand of CAVRVI010000006.1, from coordinate 80,110 downwards.
GCGAATCGGTCGCGCGTATCGAGGCCCCACAGGCCCCGGAAGCCATCGATCCAGCCGGTCGCGTCGTCCACGACGATGGGCGTCCAGCCGATGTCGCCACCCGGGCCGACCGCGATCCCGTCGCCGCGGGCGTAATCGATGAACGGGATGCTCAAGGCGGCCTCGACCTTGGCCGCGAGATCGCCCGGGTCACCCTGGCGCAGGACGTCGCGCCACAGTCGGCGCAGGCCCTGAAGCCCGCTGTGCAGGGCCCGCAGGGCTGGCAGCGGCACGGGGGTCACGTACTCGCCCCGCTCGAAATAGGACGCATGCGATCCGGCCCCGGCGAAGATGACGGGGTGCGACTCGACGAAGGTCAGCGTCGGGTCGTCCCAGCGTCGCCGCAGGTCATCGCCGGCGTAATCGTGGGCGGCGCAGCCCACCCAGCGCGGGATCGGTGGCTGACTGCGGTCGTCCGGCTCTTCGAGGACGACGTACGCCTGCTCGAGGTCGGCCTCGTGGTCGTTGGCGCCGTAGAACGACGACCGCCAGTCGTTCATGGCGTACATGAACATGTAGTGGAGGACGATCCAGCCGTTGGATCGGATCACCCGGCCGTGGTAGACCACCCGTGGGTCGCGGGTGCGGATCCCCTGGTAGCGCTGTGCGGCGGCGGCGGCGGTCCCGCCCGGGACTCGTCCGCGCACGAGCAGCGAGGCCGTGAACCCCGCGTCGACGAGTCGAGCGAAGAGGCCCACCCGGGCGAGGCGGCCTGGCGCATGGAACCGGGGCCGGTCTGGTCGACGGTTCCAACGGGCGAGTTCGAGCCCGTCCATGGGCCGTGGCACGAAGCGCAGGTAGCGCTCCTCGCCGGGGACGGGCCGGACCTTCGCCAGCAGGTCAAGGGTCAGGCCCGCGGGCGGCGTGACGACCTCGGGCGAGATGCCGGGCGCGGCGCGCAACAGATCGCATTCCGCAACGTAGGACTCGGCGGCCATCGGGAAGAAGAGCTCGCCATCGGTGAACCGGACGACCGGCTCGAAGCGCCGGAGGAGCTCGACGTCGTCGGTCATGCGTGGACCGTCGGCTCGGGGTCGACGTCGCCCTGGGCGAGCGCGCGGACCGAGCGCCCGTTGAGGTAGAAGGCCGCGGCCACGTGCAGGAAGAGGCCGAGATAGGCCGGCTCGCCGATGGCCACCCGGATCAGGTCCCCGGCGAGCGCCAGCCCCACGAGGACCATCGTGAGGACCCAGCCCCAGCGCTTGAAGAGCAGGAGGCCGATGACGCCGACGATCACGAGCACGGCCAGGGCCAGGTCCAGGGCGCGGGTGAGATCGGAGCTGTTGCCGATGATCGGCACGCCGCCGATCGGGCGGGGACCGATGTCCAGGAACAGGTAGATGAGGCTGACGGCATCGATGAGCCGCAGGATCGAGACCGCCACGATCCCGAACGGCCAGCGGCCGATCCGACCCCGCTGTGACTCGGGCTCGCGGTCGAGCTCCCCGACCGCGGTGGCAGGAACGGCGGGCTCGGACGGAGGCGCCGGCGCCGGGGCGATCGGGTCGGGTGCGGGAGGTTCCACGTCACCAGTATGGACTCCTGCCCATGGCCGCCGTCGGCCCTCGGCCGCTTCGCCTGACGGACCGGGTCCACCGCCGCCACGGTCGGCCACTACCATCGGGTGCCATGCATGGTCCAGGGCCGTGGGCGGTCCTCCGCCGCGTCCTCGAGAATCCGGCCCTGCGCCGCGTGCTGCTCGCCTACCTGCTCTTCCATGTGGCCGAGTTCGCGACCTGGGTCACGATCCTGTTGTACGCCTACGAGCAGACCGGGCCGGCATCGGTCGGCCTCGTGGCGCTCATCCAGCTGGTGCCGGCGGCCCTCGTCGCGACCCCGGCCGCGTCGCTCGGGGACCGGTTCCCGCGCGAACGGGTCCTGGCCCTCGGCTACCTGGTGCAGGCGGCCGCGATGCTGCTCACTGCGGCGGCGATGGCGTCGGATCTCCCGGTCGGCCTCGTGTACCTGGTCGCGGCGGTCGCGGCGACCTCCCTGGTCGTGACGCGGCCGACCCAATCGGCCCTGTTGCCGGCCTTGTCGCGGACCCCGAACGAACTCACCGCTGCGAACGGCGCCGCCGGGGTCGTGGAGGGGATCGGGGTCCTCATCGGCCCGCTGATCGCGGCCCTGATCCTGACGACGTCGACCACCGCGGTCGTCTTCCTGGTCGCCGGCGCGGTCCTGATCCTGGCGGCCCTCGCGACCATCAGGCTCCGCCCGACCGGCGGTCTGGCCGCCCTCGGCGTGCCGCCGATCGGCATGGCCGACACGGCCGCGGCGGAAACCGGCGACCCGTCGTTCCTGGCCGGCCTGCGTACCGTCGCCGCCGACCACGATGCCCGGCTCATCGTCGGGCTGCTCACGGCGCGGACCCTGATGATCGGCTGCGCGGACGTGCTCTTTGTCCTGATGGCCCTGGATCTCCTTGGCCTGGGGGAGCCCGGCGCCGGGGTGCTCAACGCCGCGCTGGGCGCAGGGACGATCGTCGGTGGTGCCGTCACGTTCGCCCTGATCGGCCGGGAGGGGCTCGCGCTGGTGGCGGCGTCCGGGGCCCTGCTCGTGGGGCGCGGCGATCGCGCTCGTCGGGATCGACGGCGCTGCCGATCCTCGCTCCCCTCCTCATCGTGGTCGGGGGGGCCGGCCTGGCGTTGGTCGACGTGGCCGGGCGGACGCTGCTGCAGCGGTCCGTGCGCGACGAGGTGCTGACCCGGGTGTTCGGGCTGCAGGAAGGCCTCGCGATGGGCGCCCTCGCCGCGGGTTCGGTCCTCGTGTCGGTCCTAGCGCAGGCCGTCGGGCTGCCGATCGCCATCGGCATCGTGGCCCTGATCCTGCCTGCAGTCGTCATCGTGTCGTGGGGTCGGATCACGGCGCTGGACCGTCGGGTCGTGGTCCCCGTCCGAGCCATCGACCTGCTCAAGGGCACGATCCTCTTCTCCCCGCTCCCGCGACCGCAGCTGGAGGCGGTGGCCCGGCGCGGGGTCTGGCTTACCTATCCGAGCGACGTGGACCTGATCCGTGAGGGCGACCCCGGCGACCGCTACTACGTGCTGGCCTCCGGTGTCGTCCGCGTGGCGCAGGGCGGGGTGCCCATCCGGGAGCTGCGCCGACCCGGCGACGGTTTCGGCGAGATCGCACTCCTGCGCGACGTGCCGCGGACGGCGACGGTCACGACGGCATCGGAAGTCGCCGTGTTCGCCATCGATCGGGCGCCCTTCCTGGCCGCGGTGACCGGGCACCCGGATGCGTTCGCGACGGCCCAGCGCGAGGCGGCGGCCCTCGCCCCGGAGATCGGACCGTCCTGACCGCGCAGGGAACTGACGTCTATCCTTGCGTCACCCGGTTCGGACGATGACGCCACCCCGGGCCGCACGCGACGCTTCGCGCCGACCACATCACCGCGACCATCGGAGGCCGATCACCCCATGCGTTCACCCCTTCGCCACCTGGCGATCCCCGCTGTGCTGGCGATGCTGTTCGTCGTCGCAGGCTGCAATCTCATCGGCGGCAGCAGTGGCGGCCTGACCGGCAAGGCCTGGCAGTGGAGTGCGTCCACGACGACGGCGCCGGCGTCCCAGAGCGTGGTGCCCGATCCCGAGAACTACACCATCGAGTTCAAGAGCGACGGCACGTTCTCGGCCAAGTCGGATTGCAACCAGGTGTCCGGCAACTACACGACGAGCGGCTCGTCGCTGACCATCACCCCCGGTCCGTCCACGCTCGTGGCCTGCCCGGATGATTCCCTCGGGGACCTCTTTGTGGCCGGTCTCACGGCGACGACGTCGTATGCGATCACCGGTGACCAGCTGGTGCTGACGACGACCGACGGGACGATGACCTTCAACTGATCGAGGACCGACGTGGCGGCCGCACCCGTACCCGCGGGTCGGCCGTCCGTCACACTGTCGCGGTCCGTCCGCGATCCGGTCGCATCCGTGATCCCGCAGACCGATGCCCACGGCCAGAGGAGGTCCACGATCGATGCGTTCCCCCATCCGCCACCTCGCGATCCCCGTGCTGCTCGCCACGCTGTTCGTCGTCGCTGCCTGCGGCGCCTCCACGAGCGGCCAGACCCTCACCGGCAAGTCCTGGATCTGGGCGTCCGCGAGCGGCGACTCGCCGGGTGAGCTCAAGGAGATCCCGAACCCCGAGCGCTACACCATCGAATTCAAGACCGATGGCACGTTCTCGGCCAAGGCCGACTGCAACCAGGTCAATGGCCAGTACACCTCGACCGACAACGGGGACATGACCATCACGCTGGGTCCGTCCACGCTCGTGGCGTGTCCGGCGAATTCGCTGGCCGACGACTTCGTCACCGGCCTGTCGGGCGTCACGGCCTGGGACATCACGGACCGGCAGCTGGCCTTGACCACGACCGACGGTCGGACGATGACCCTCGACTGAGGGCACTGTCCCGGGCTCATCGCGGACGGCTCGTTGACGCTTCGGCCGCTAATCCCGATAATCTGACTCGGAATTAGCTGCAGCCCCCGAGCGGGCCGCATGCGGCGCCGTCGGCGCCGCCGAATCGAGGACCGGAGATCGCATGACCGCCACCCGCGACATCGTCACCGACCAGCGCGACCAGTTCGCCTTCCACGACGACATCGTCTACCTCGCGGAGACCAAGCGAGGCCTGACGCGCGAGACCGTCGAGGAGATCAGTCGGTTCAAGGATGAGCCCGAGTGGATGCTCCAGTTCCGCCTGCGCGCCTACGACCATTTCGTGCAGCGCAAGATGCCCACCTGGGCCGATGGCCTGGACCGGATCGATTTCGACAAGATCGTCTACTACCGCAAGCCGTCCGAACGCGAAGAGAAGTCGTGGGACGACGTCCCCGAGCAGATCAAGCAGACCTTCGAGCGACTCGGCATCCCGGAGGCGGAGCGCAAGTTCCTCGCCGGTGTCGGTGCCCAGTACGACTCCGAGGTCGTCTACCACAGCGTCCGCGAGGAGCTGACCAAGATCGGCGTCGTCTTCATGGGCACGGACCAGGCCCTGAAGGAGTATCCGGAGATCTTCCGGCAGTACTTCGGGACGATCGTCCCGCCGGAGGACAACAAGTTCGCGGCGCTCAACAGCGCCGTCTGGTCAGGCGGCAGCTTCGTCTACGTGCCGAAGGGCGTCGAGGTCCCGCTCCCGCTGCAGGCCTACTTCCGAATCAACGGCGAGAACACCGGCCAGTTCGAGCGGACCCTGATCGTCGTCGACGAGGGCGCCAAGGTCCACTACATCGAGGGCTGCACGGCCCCCATCTACGCAACGGACTCGCTCCACGCCGCGGTCGTCGAGGTCGTGGCCCTGCCGGGTTCCAAGGTCCGCTACACGACCATCCAGAACTGGTCCAACGACGTCTACAACCTCGTGACCAAGCGCGCCCACGCGTACGCGAACAGCACCGTCGAATGGATCGACGCCAATACCGGCAGCCGCAAGACGGTCAAGTTCCCGGCCATCTACCTGCGCGGCGAGGGCGCCACGGCGGACATCATCAGCGTGGCCGTCGCGGGCAAGGGCCAGCACCAGGACACCGGGGCCAAGGCCATCCACCTCGCCCCGAACACCCGCTCGCGGATCGTCAGCAAGTCCGTGAGCAAGGACGGCGGCCGGGCGACCTATCGCGGTCAGCTCAAGGTCGCGCCGGGGGCGACGAACGTGGTCGCCAGCGTCCGCTGTGACGCGCTCATGCTCGACGACCAGAGTCGCAGCGACACGTACCCGTACATCGACATCCAGGAAGACGACACGACGATGAGCCACGAGGCGACCGTCGGGAAGGTCTCCGCGGACCAGGTCTTCTACCTGATGAGCCGTGGCCTGACCGAGAACGAGGCCACGAACCTCATCGTCCAGGGCTTCCTCGAGGTCTTCACCAAGGAACTGCCGATGGAATACGCCATCGAGTTCAACCGCCTCGTGAAGCTGGAGATGGAGGGGTCGCTCGGATGACGACCCCGACCGCCGAGGCGTCGACGCCCGCCGCCAGGACCCGGCCCGCACGGCGGGCCCTGGACGAGCTGTCGTTGACCATCGACGCGGAGACGCTCGCCGCGGCGTCCGCCGGCGATCCGGACTGGCTCGTCGCCGACCGGGCCGAGGCGTTCGCGGCCTGGACCGCCCTGCCGTCCGAGTCGAACCTGCTCTACACCCCGTACATCGACCTGCGGGCCGCGCAGTTGGACACCGCCGGCCTCCGGACCGGCGTCGTGACCTCCGCCGCCTCCGGCGACCTGCCGGGCGATGCGGATGGCCTCATCGAGATCGTCGATGGCGACGTGACGGCGATCGCCCTGTCACCCGCGGCGACGACTGCCGGAGTCCACCTCACGACGATCGCCGAGCTGCTCCGCTCGGATCCGGGGGGCGCCCGCGCGCGGCTGGACGGTGGCGCCGGGATCCCGGTCGACGACAAGTTCGCCCAGCTGACGCGCGCCCTGTGGACTCAGGGGGTCGTCCTCGATATCCCGGCCGGCGTCCACCTGGCTCGCCCGATCATCATCCGCTGGGCCATCGGCGCCGCCGACCAGGCGCTGCTGACCCGGACTCTGGTCCACCTGGGCGCAGGGGCCCACGCGTCCATCGTGGAGGAGCTCGTCGAGGGGCCGGCCACGGTCGCCAGTGCCGCCCAGTCCTACCTCGCGGGGACCACCGAGCTCGTCCTCGATGAGGGTGCCGACCTGACCGTCGCGAGTCTGCAGGAGCTGCCCGAGCACGTCGTCACGTTCCAGCATCGTCGGGCGGAGATCGGCGAATCGGCGACCCTGCGCTGGGCGCTCGCCCAGCTGGGCGGACGGCTCGTCCGCAGCCGCGTCGACAACCGGCTCGTCGGTGATCGAAGCTCCGTCGAGCAGGTCGAGATCGTGTTCGGCGGGACCGAGCAGCTGTTCGACCTGACCTCGTATACGACCCATATCGGGCGCGACACGACGGGCGACCTGCTGTCCAAGGGTGCCCTCCTGGATCGCGCGCGCAGCTACATGAAGGGCCTGATCACGATCGACAAGACCGCCATCGGGACGGACAGCTTCCTGGGCGAGTTCGGGATGAATCTCTCCAAGGGGGCCCGCTCGGTGGCGATCCCCAGCCTGGAGATCGATCAGCCGGACTGCCGCCGGGCGATGCACAGCTCGTCGGTCGGCCCCATCGATGAGACCCAGCTCTTCTACCTCGAGTCGCGCGGGATCCCGCCCGACGAGGCTCGCAAGTTCATCGTGCTCGGCTTCCTCGAGCCGGTCGTGGCCCGCGTGCCGCTCGCCTCGGCCCAGGCGCGGCTGCGCGACCTGTTGGAGGAGAAGTGGGCAGCCGGCGTCGGTGGCGGCGCGTCGGCCGCTGCCTGATGCCCCCACAACCTCGGCCGCTTTATGGCGCCGGATGAGGAAGATCGACCTGCTGGGCGTCGACGAGGTCGGCGATGGCGAGATGAAGATGGCCTGGGTGGACGGCACGGACCAGGTCCTCGTGATCAACACCGGTGGCGAGTACACCGCCGTCCAGGGCATCTGCTCGCATGAGTACTTCGAGCTCGACAAGGGCTTCCTGACCAATGGGACGCTGACCTGCGCGTTGCATCTGTCGCGCTTCGACCTGTCCAGCGGCGAACCCCTGGATCCACCGGCGGAGGAACCCCTGGCGATCTACCCGGTCGTGATCGAGGGCGGCCGTGTCCTGATCGAGGTTCCCGACGGTCCGCTGGAGATCAGCGAGTAGCGACCTCCACCGCGTGGGCCGGACTGGTACCCCACGTACCAACGTCCCGTGGCGACACGGTGACCAGGCGACGTACCGTGCCCGGACCATGCAAGGCGTCGAGTTCCAGGGCTTTGCCGGCGATTGCACGATCGCGGGCCAGATCACGATGTTCGGCGAGCGCCTGACCGACTTCCTCAACGGGCAGGAACGGTTCCGCCTGCACCACGTGCGGTTCACGAGTCTCGACGATGGCCACGAGGTGTCGGTGGACTCGGTGAGCGTGGAGCGTGAAGACCTGCTCGTCGTGGTCGGCACCGGCCCGCGCGGCTCGGAGAAGCAGCGGATCGAAGTCCAGGCGACCCGGATGCAGCTGTCGATCGGTCCGTACGTCATCCTGGGCCGATTCCACACCCTGCCCGGACTGGACCCGATGCAGAACGTCCTCCAGCGCGAGCCGATGATCCCGCTCACGCAGGCCACGATCGCGTACAGCCTGGCCGGGACCACGATCGCCCAGGACCTTCCGACGGTCATCGTCAACCGTCACCAGGTCGAGTGGATCGCGGCCAGCGAGGACGAGGCCTCGATGTTCCCCGAGGCGGTCATCCGATCGCCGTTCTCGCTCAACCTGTCCAAGGATTTCACGGGATCCGCGCCGGCCTGACCCGGCCACACGGCCCCCGCCCCCGTGGCGGTCTGCGGTCAGGGATGCAGCTCGAGCGTCTCGACCGTGGCCGCGGCGACCGCGGCCTTCGAGAACGCGAGGGGCAGCGAAGCCCCCTGGCTCCACGGTTCGATCATGTCGGCGTAGTGGCGGTCGAACGGATTCCCTGACTGTCCGGTGGTCGTCACGATGCGCGCGCCGTCGAGATCGGACAGGTCGATGAGCAGGCGATACGACGGCAGGTTGGTGACGGAGAACAGCTCGTCGATGCCGACCGGGACGTACGACGGATCGGTCGGGTCCGGGTAGGCGGCGCGGAACCGGTAATACTGGGCGTTCGGGGCGCCGGCGGCGCCCGGGACCGTGACCGGCCCTTCGTTGAAGTACCACTCAAGGGGCCCGATCCCGCTGTTGGCGCCGATCGTCTGCTCCTGGAACGTCGCCGTGTGCAGGCGGCCCCACGACCAGCCGCTCGGGTCGCCATAGGCCGACCGCAGGGCGGCGCCTGCCGCATCCATCGCCGCGAGGATGACCTGATCGGCGGCCTCTGTCGCTGAAGTCGAGCGGTCGTCCCACCAGGTCGACGACGGATCCTCCAGCAGGGCCGCCAGGGTGGGCCAGGATGCCGCGCTCCCGACGTAGTCGCGGGCGAGGTCGAGGCCGAGGTCATCGTCGAAGATCGCCCGTTGGACGTGGTATTCCCAGGTCAGGTACGCGGCGCAGCCCAGGCTGGCGGTATCGCAGACGCCATCCCAATCGGAGATCCGCTGGGCGATGGCCTGCCCGTCCGCTGTGGCGGGCGCGGCCCCCTCCAGGAGCTGGACGGCATCGCGTGCCCGGAGCGGCGACGAGTCGGACTGGATCCGCCCCATCTCCTCGAGCGTGATGCCGTCGTCGGCATAGGCGTTGATGAGGTCGATGATGCGCTCGGCCCGGTAGCCCGGGTCCCATTCCTGGGCGATGAACGCGGGATAGCCGTCGTCCACGATGGCGTTGTTCGCGGTCACGATCCAGCCGTCGCTTGGGTCCGTGCGCGAGGGCAGGTCCGCGTAGGCGATCCGGCCCACCCACTCGCCGCTGCCGTCGCTGCCCGACACCGGGCGGTCGCCCCGGTCGCCTGGATCGGAGCGGATCGGGACGTAGCCGGGCAGCTGGTAGCCGACCAGGCCGTCCACATCGGCGTAGACGAAGTTCTGGGATGGGGCGCCATAGAGGGACAGGCTGGCCCGGAAGTCGTCCCAGGTCGCGGCCGTGTCCAGCCCCAGCACGGCCTCGAAGGTCCGGTCGGGTGCGGCGTCGGGATGGATGCCCGTCCAGCGCAGGGCCATCAGCGGTGCTCCCTCCAGGCGCGGATCGACGTCGTTGAGGATCGGCCCGTGGATGGTCTCGCGGACCTCGAGCTCGACGGACTCCGCGCCGCTGACGAGGATCTCCTCGGTGCGTGTCGTGAACGGGAGAGACGTTCCGTCGGGGCCAAGGTACTTCGCGGGGTCGTTGGGATCCACCGTCTCGATCACGAGGTCCTGGACATCGGGATCGGCGTTCGTGGCGCCCCAGGCGATCCGGGCGTTGTGTCCCAGCACGACCCCGGGCACGCCCGGGAAGCTGACGCCCGACACGTCGTAGGGACACGCATCGCCGACGGTGGCACAGTGCAGGCCGTTGACGAACCAGATCGACGGCATGGAGATGCCCAGGTGAGGGTCGTTGGCAAGGAGTGCCCCGCCGGTGGACGAGAGCTCCGGCCGGACGACCCACGAGTTGGACCCGATCCCGCCGTCGTTCGCGAGGCCACCACCGGACGCATCGAGGCCCGCCAGGCGCAGGGCCGCTCCGCTCTGCGTGGCGACGGCGAGCCACGCGTCGATGGCGTCGGCGGTGAGCGTCGGGGCGCTGGTCTGGCGAGCGGACGTCGCGGGGCTGCCGTCCAGCGCGCCGACCGGTTCGTCCGTGGGCTCCGTGGTCTCGGTCGGGGCGATGACCGGTCCGAACGGACGCGGCGCGAACAGCTCGTCGGTACGGGCCGGATCGCCGAGCCGGGCGTCGGCCAGGTAGCGGAAGAGCTCGGTGTCCATGTTGCCGCCCAGGTTCCAGGCCTGGACCTTGCCCCAGGTCAGCGTGTCCAGCGGCGTCCACGGTTCGGGGTCCGCCCCGCCGATGAGGAATGCGAGGCCCAGGTTGCCGCGGTTGGCGTCGAGCCAGGCGTTGACGCCCTCGGCGTAAGCCTCCAGCACGCTCGTCGTGGCCGGGCTGGCCGCGGCGAGGTCGCGCTCCGCGGCGCGGCGCCACCCCAGTGTCCGGATGAACCGGTCCGTATCCAGCGATCCGGCACCGAACAGCTCCGACAGGCGCCCAGCAGAGATGTGGCGCCAGACCTCCATCTGCCACATCCGCTCCTGCGCGTGGACGTAGCCCTGGGCGAGGAACAGGTCGTGGGGGTCGGTCGCGGTGATGTTGACCAGACCCGCATCGTCCCGCGCGACCGTCACCGGGGCGTGGAGTCCGGCCACCTGGAGGTCGCCGTTCGTCTTGGGGAACGCGCGGACCGTCATGTAGGCGAGCGCTCCGGCGCCCAGCACGACAGCGCCCAGCACGACGACGAGCAGCCCGACGATGACGATCCTGGCGACCCGCACCCATCCCTCCGGTCCAGCCGATGATGAACGCCCGCTAGTGTGGCCTTCGCGGACGCGACGTGCTCAGCGCGGCAGCAGCAGACCCAGCCCGGCGGCCTCGGCGAGGCGCACGATGGCATCGGCGAAGACGACATCCGCGAGGCCGACCCCAAGGTGGGTCACGACCACCCGCCCGGTCGGGGGTCGCGTGGTCCCGGCCAGGATGGCCTCGCCGAGGGTCGCCGTCGGGTCGGGATAGCCATCGAACTGGCCGGCCGCGCGATTGGCGAGGAACTGGCCACGCTCGTCGACCAGGAACAGACTGGCATCACGCGCCACGTCGGCGGCACACATCGTGGCGTAGTCGACCGGCACGACAAGGGCGTCGTCACGCAGCCAGTCGCCGGTCATGGGCTGCCGTTGATCAGGCGCCGTGAACGACGCGGCCGTGATGACGATGTCCGCGGTGGCGACGGCGTCTTGCGCGCGGGAGGCGATCGTGACGCCGGCGATCCCCGCGGTTCCCGATGCGGCCTCCGCGAGGCGGGTCGCCTGGCTGGCCGTCCGGTCGAAGATCATCAGGTCCACGCCGGGCACGAGATGCCCCAGGACCTCGAGGTGGCTGTGTCCCTGGACCCCGGCCCCGATGATCGCCGCGCGGACGGGCGCGCCGTCCCGGCCTGTCGGTGCGGGTCCGAATCGGGCGATCGCCACGCCTGTGACCGCGGCCGTCCGTTGCGCGGTGATCGGCCCGCCGTCCAGGATGGCGACCGGTTCGCCCGTGCGCGCGTCGCTCAGGATGACGACGGCGTGGATCGCCGGCAGGTCCCGCCGATGGTTGTCCGGGAACCCGGCGACCCACTTGATGCCCAGCAGGTCGCCCGCTCCGTCGGCGTCCGATCCGCGCAGGAATGCCGGCATCGCGTGCGCGAACGACCCCTCCGGTCGTGGTCCGACGCCGATCTTGGGTGGCAGGTCGGCATCGGCGACCAGCGCGGTCATCGTGCGTTCGGCGAGCGCCAGGCGCTCGGCGACGGGCGGCATGGAAGCGTTGACGGCCGCGGCATCGAGATAGCGGATGGAGCCTGCCATGCCCGGAGTGTAGATGCCCGGTAGGATGCAGCGATGGCCCCCATCGATACGGCGACCAGCCTCGAGAATCTCAAGCTGGAGCGCGATGCGATCGTCCTCTACGAGGCGCTGGCCACGATCGAGAAGGACCCCGCTCGCGCCGCCGCATTCGATCGCATCGCCGGCAACGAGCGACGGCACGCCGGCATCTGGGCGAGCAAGCTCACCGAGCTCGGGGCTGATGTGCCGCCGCCGTCCGGACCGCGTCCGCGCGTGCGCTTCATCATCCTGGCGGCACGGCTGTTCGGGACCCGCGCGGTGGCCGACCTCGTCAAGGCCCTCGAAGGTGACGAGGAGGAGCTCTACGACGCCCAGGGCGCTGGCCCCGAAGTCGCCGCGATCGCCGCCGACGAACGGGAACACGCCCGGATCTGGGACCAGCTCAGCGTGACCGCCAGTGGCGCCGGAGCGATCGCTGCTCCGCGGGACGGGGTCGCGGTCGCCCGCAACGCCACGTCCGCCGCGGAGATCGCCGAGCGCGAGCGCTGGCATCGCGGTGGCGGCCGATCCGGCACGCTCCGGGCGGTCATCTTCGGGGTGAGCGACGGGTTGGTCAGCAACCTTTCACTCGTCATGGGCGTCGCCGGTGCCGCCTCGGACAACCCGAGCTTCATCCTGCTGGCCGGGGTCGCGGGCCTGCTCGCGGGCGCGTTCAGCATGGCCGCGGGCGAGTACATCAGCATGCAGAGCCAGCGTGAGCTGTTCGAGCGCCAGATCGCCCTGGAGCGCGCCGAGATCGAGGCCATGCCCGAGGAGGAGGAGGCCGAGCTCGCCGCCGCCTACCGGGCCAAGGGCTTCCCGCCCGATGAGGCCGCCGCCATCGCGCACCGGATCTTCGGGGACCCGAAGGCCGCGCTCGACGTTCTCGTCCGCGAGGAGCTCGGACTCGATCCCGATGAGCTCGGCTCGCCGTGGGGCGCCGCAGCCGGGTCGTTCGTGGCGTTCGCGATCGGGGCGGTCATCCCGGTGATCCCGTTCCTGTTCGGCGGCGGGACGGCCGTCATCGCGGCGAGCCTGGTCCTGAGCCTCGTCGCCCTGTTCGTCGTCGGGGCCGCCGTGAGCCTGCTCACCGGCCGCAGCCTACTCTTCTCGGGCTTCCGCCAGATGGGCATCGGTCTGGGCGCCGCGGTCGTCACGTACCTCATCGGCTCGCTCATCGGCGTGTCGACGGCGGGCTGAGCCGACCATGACCGGATCCAGCGCGCTCCGCGACCGCCTCGAGGAGGAAGGCCTGGACCCGGGCGCCTGGTCGAATGGGCCCGGCGACCGGTACAGCGCCCACGATCACGGCTACGACAAGGTCATCGTGGTGGTCGCAGGGTCCATCCGGTTCGGGTTGCCGGACCACGGCGATGCCATCGATCTCGACGTCGGCGACCGGCTGGAGCTCCCCGCCGGCACGGCGCACGATGCCCTGGTGGGCGCGGGCGGCGTGACCTGTCTCGAGGCGCACCTGGCGACCGGGACGCTCGCCGGTCTGGCACGACGCACGGCGGGGACGTGGTGAGCGGTCAAATCCGCACCGCCCAGCCGGGACGTATCCGATGACGGGCCCGGGCCGGGCACCGCTCGAGGACGCTGCCCTCGTCCGCGAGGTCGTGGCGGGTTCGCACGATGCCCTGGCCGCGCTCTATGACCGGCATGGCGACGCGGTGTTCGCGGCGGCCAGCCGGCTGACATCCGATCGGGGGCTTGCCGAGGAGGTCGTGCAGGAGACATTCCTGGCGCTCTGGAACCGGGCCGAGACGTTCGACCCGTCCCTGGGCTCGCTGGCGGCGTGGTTGCACACGATCGCCCGCAACCGGACGGTGGATCGACTGCGCGCGGCCGGGCGCCGGCCGACGCTGATCCCGCTCTCGTCCGCCGCCGCCAGCGGTCCGGCCGCCGGTGGGGCAGGCGAGGCCGATGCCGACGCCCTCGAGCGCGTGCTCGCGGGCGGTGCGATCGTGGCCGGTGCCGTGCCACCGACCTCGCCGGAGATGGCCGCGGCGCTCGGCGAGCTCCGGGCGTCGTTGCAGGCAGCCCTCGCCGACGATGCCCGAGGACGAGCGGATCGTCATCGTCCTCGCCTACGGCGAGGACCTGTCGCAATCCGAGATCGCCGAGCGGCTGGGCTGGCCGCTGGGTACCGTCAAGACCCGGACACGCCGGGCCCTCGCTCGACTCCGGGCCGTGCTCGGCAGTGGGGTCGGCCCGGAATTCACGCGCTATCTCGCCCCGGCTTCGTCGGCCGGGCCCGATCACTGACCGAAGAGGGGACAGACAGGACCACATGGATCACCAGGACGCGCTCGAACAGCTCGAGCTCGCCGCCGTCGAGCCTGGAGGGCTGGACCGGCTGATGGCGGGCGATACGCCCTGCGGCCGCCGCCGTGGCCGGGCACCTCGCCGGATGCGACGCGTGCGCGGGCGAGCTGGAGCGCCTGCGCCGGGCGGCGCCACTGCTGCGGGACGTCATCCGGACCACGCCGCCTGCCGACCTGCGCGAGCGCACGCTGGCGTTCGTCCGGGAGCAGGGGGTGCCGCGCGGTGCGGCGGCCGAGGTTGCTGCCGCGGCCGCGCCACCGGTGGCCGCGCCTCCCGAGGCGCCCGCGCCGGTCCCCGTCATGGCCGCGCCGACGTCCGCGCCCCCGGCGATCGTGTCGACGTCCGCTGCGACCACCTCGACCGGGCGAGCCCGGAGCGTCCTCCCGTGGGTCGCCGGCATCGCCGCCGCGGTGGTCATCTCGGTCGTCGCGAGCGCGGCGTTCGTCGGCGGACGCGTCGACCAACAGCTGGCCGCGCAGGCGCGAACCATCGCTGGCCTGGAGGCCGTGACGACGGCAACGCTCGCGATCACCGCCGATCCGGCGGCCGAACGCGTGGGTCTCGCCTCGACCAGCGGGGCGCCGGCGGTCGGGTCGCTGCTGTTCTCGCCGGCAAGCACGCAGCTGGTGGTGGTCGCGAGCGGGCTCGACGACCCGCCGTCGGGCCAGGAGTATCGCTGCTGGGTCCTCGTCGACGGCCAGCGCGTCGATGTCGGGCGCATGAATTTCGCGGACGACCTGGCCTTCTGGGTCGGGCCTCACACCCGAGGTGGCGTCGGTGCCGACCGGGACGACCTTCGGCGTATCGCTGACGGACCTCGACGGGTCAGGCGTCCAGGCGGACCCCGTCATCAGCGGCGAGCTCTGAGTCGGGCGACGCGGGGTTCGGCGTCGCGTCCGGGGCCTCGGTGAACCCAGGCGTCTCGATCAGGGTTTCTGGGACGGGGGATCCGACGCCCGGGTCCGCCGGGACCGCGTCCGGGGGCGGCGCCTCCAGGTAGGCCCGATGGTGGACGAGCAGGCGCTCGACGGCCTCCGGCGGCACGTCCCAACCTTCGTCGCCAAGCGTGGCCGACAACCAGGCGGCCTCACGCGGCCGTTCCGTGGCATCGAGGTCGGCTTCGCGCCGTCGGGCGTCCATCAGGACGTACCAGACCAGCCCGGCTCCCACGACGAGCCCGACGATGAGCAGCCACCAATTGAACTCGGCGTTCACCGCCGCGAAGTATAGGGAGCGTCGGCCGGTCGGGTCGGCGCGCCAGGATGGGCCGATGTGCGGCCGGGCAGGGTGGTTGCGGCACCGGTCGCCGGCGCCGGTACACTCCGCGGATGCTCGACTTCACTCCGAACCCGATCGCGTTCCAGATCGGGCCACTCCCCGTGTTCTGGTACGGGATCGGCTACGCGGTCGGGCTCGCCGCCGCGTACCTGCTGCTCGTCCGGCTCGCGAAGCGCGCGGGCGAGGACCCCGACCTCGTCGGCAACGGCATGATCATCATCGCGATCGCCGCGCTGATCGGCGGCCGGCTCTACCACGTCATCGACCAGTGGGCGCTCTACCAGGACGACCCGCTCAAGATCATCCTGCCGCCCTATACGGGCCTCGGCGTCTACGGCGGGATCATCACCGGGCGTCATCGCGCTGGTGCTCTACACGCGCTGGAAGGGCCTGTCGTTCTGGCGGTGGGCGGACATCATCGCCCCCGCCCTGTTCCTCATGCAGGCCATCGCCCGCTGGGGCAACTGGTTCAACCAGGAGCTGTATGGACCGCCCACCACGTTGCCGTGGGGCATCCCGATCGAGTGCGCCCACCGGATCGCGGCGTATCCGTGCGACGCGTTCCCGCCCGACACGACCCGGTTCCAGCCGCTCTTCCTGTACGAATCGCTCTCGGGCCTGCTCGGGCCTGCTGTTCCTGCTCTGGGTGGGCCGTCGCTTCCGAACGCGCCTGCGACCGGGCGACATCATCCTGCTGTTCTTCGTCTGGTACGGCACCACCCGCTTCCTCCTCGAGACGCTCCGGTCCGACAACTGGACGTTCTTCGGGATCCCGACCGCGATGATCGTCTCGGCGCTGTTCGTCGGTGATCTCGGCGGCCGCCCTGGTCTGGCGACACCGTCCGGGCCATCCGACCGACGATGCCCCGCCGACCTTCCCGGAGCGCGCCACCTGGGGCGCCGTTGGCCCCGCCGACTGGCGGACGCGACCCATCGATGAGCCCTGGGCGCATGCCGAGGGGCTCGGCGAGCACGACGACGCATTCGACGCGGACGACGACGACGCCGAAGACGACGCCGACGCCGACGACGTACCCGCCCACGACGCCGGATCGGGGACCGACGACGAGGCACCGCCTCCACCGGCATGACCACCGACGGCGACCAGCCCGGACCGGCCAGCCGTCGACCCCCGCCCGGTCGCGTCGCGCCGGAGGCCCTCGCCGAGGCCCGCGGCGGCGCCATCGAGGGCCTGGCCTGGCTTGGCCGGACCCCCGAGGCGCATGGGCCGCTGCTCTATCGGGTCCTGCGCCTCGTCGCGCGGTTCGTCTGCTTCGTCGTCCTGCGATTCCGGATCCGGTCGAGCGGCCAGGAGCGGCTGCCGGCTGGTGGTGGCTTCCTGCTCGTGGCGGCCGCGCACCGTGGCTGGATGGATCCGTTCGTCGTGATGCACGCGCTTCCGGCCGAGCCACGCTGCTGGTTCCTCGGCAGTGCCCCCTCGACGTTCACGTCCCGCTGGCGGGAGGTCCTCATCCATCACCTGGGCGGTCTCCTGCCCGTCTGGCGGGGCGGGGTCGGGATCGAACAGCACGTCGAGTCCGCGCGCGCGGTCGTGGCCAACGGCGCCGTCTTCGCCCAGATGCCCGAGGGGACGGTGAGCGGCCCGCCGGGCCGGCTCGGGGCGATGCGCACCGGTTGGGCGATCATCGCCATGCGCACGGACGCCCCGGTCGTCCCGCTCGCGATGGCCGGGACCGAGGAGCTCTACCTCGGCCGGCGGATGGCCTCGCAGGTGTTGGCACCGACCACGGCCCGCGCCCTCGCGGGGTTGCCGGACGACGCGGCCTTCCCGGAACCAGGTTCCCGCGAAGAGCTCGCTCTGGCCAGGGTCATGACCGCGCACCTGACCGAGATCCTGGGCCCCGTCGTCGAGGCCCTGCACCCATGGACCGTCGACCCGCCGGAGCACCCGCGACGCCTCCGCAAGCGCCTGACCTGGCTGCTGCTGCGGCCCGGCCGCCTGGACCGGACCGAGTGAGCCCGTGGAGCACCCGACCGGCCTGATCGGTCCCGCGTCGGCCCGTCCGACGATCGGCTACCGGCTGGTGGCGGTCGCGATCCGGTTCCTGGGCCGGTACGTCTTCGCGTTCCGGACGGAGGTCACCGGCTCCGAGCACTTGCCCCGGGACGCCGACGGGCGGCTGGTCGGCGGCTGGATCCTGGCCGGACTGCCCCACCGGACGTGGGTCGATCCGTTCGTCATCTTCGACGCGCTGGCCCGCGAGCCGCGCCTCGTCTTCTTCGGTGACGGTCCGGCGATCTTTCGGTCGGCCTGGCGGCGCTGGCTGGTCCGCCGCGTCGGCGGCGTGATCCCCATCTGGCCCGGGGGCGGGCGATCCGCCGTGGGATCCCACCTGGCGGGCGCACAAGCCGCCATGGATGCCGGGGCCATCGTCTGCCTCTTTCCCGAGTCCGGCCTCGCGACCCCACCCGGGACCGCGCGTCCACTCGGTCTCGGTGTCGCCTACTTCGCGCTGCGGGCGGACCGTCCGATCGTCCCCATGGTGCTTGGCGGGACCCACGAGCTGTATCGCGCGTCGACGCTTCCGACTGGACATCCTGGCGCCGATGACCGCCCGCGAACTCGCCGGGCTGGAGCCGAGCGCGCCCCTCCCCGCGCCGTGGTCCAGCGCGGAGCGCCAGGTCGCCCATCGGATCGCCACAGCGCTGCACGAGCGCACGGCCGATCCCGTGGCGGCGGCCCATGCGAGCAGCGAGCCGCCGGCCGGGACGCGCAAGCGCTGGCGCTGGCTCCAGACGGCCTGGCACTGATCGCCGACGACCGGCCCGACGGCGGAACGGATGCCCGCAGCCGCCCGCGGCAGGTCGGCCCACCTATACTCGGCCGCGATGCAGTACGCCGAGTCCATCCTCGATCTGGTCGGCAACACGCCGCTCGTCCGGATCACCCGCGTCGTTCGCGACCTCGGCCGGCTTGAGCGGCAGCCGCTCCTGCTCGCCAAGCTCGAGATGCTCAATCCCGGCGGTTCGGTCAAGGACCGCATCGGCCTCCCGATGATCGAGGCCGCCGAGCGTGCCGGTCTGCTCAAGCCGGGCGGGACCATCATCGAGCCCACCAGCGGCAACACCGGCCATGGACTCGCGATCGCGGCCGCCCTCAAGGGTTATCGGTGCATCTTCGTGATGGCCGACAAGCAGTCGGTGGAGAAGCAGACCCTCCTGCGCGCGTATGGCGCCGAGGTCGTGCTGTGCCCCACCAACGTGGACCCCGATTCGCCCGAGAGCTACTACAGCGTCGCGGCGCGCCTGGCGCGCGATATCCCGGGCGCCTTCAAGCCGGACCAGTACTGGAACCAGGAGAACCCGCGCGCGCACGAGCGGACCACGGGCCCCGAGCTCTGGGACCAGACCGATGGGAAGATCACCCATTTCGTGGCGAGCGTCGGGACGGGCGGGACGATCTCCGGTGCGGCCCACTTCCTCAAGTCGAAGAACCCCGAGATCCAGGTCATCGGGGCCGATCCCGAGGGCAGCGTCCTGTCCGGCGACACGGCCCGCCCGTACCTCACGGAGGGGGTCGGCGAGGACTTCGTCCCGGGGACCTACGACGCGACGATCATCGACCGCTGGGTCCGGGTCGGCGACCGCGACGCCTTCGCGATGGCCCGCCGCCTGACCCGGGAAGAAGGGATCCTCTCCGGCGGCTCATGCGGGACCGCGATGGTCGCCGCGCGGGAGGTCGTCCGCGACCTGATGGTCCAGGATGCGGGTGCGGACGCGGTCGTCGTCGTGCTCCTGCCCGACAGCGGCCGGAGCTACCTGTCCAAGGTCTACAACGACGAATGGATGCGCGCGAACGGCCTCATGGCGACGACCGGTGCGGCGACCCGGATCGAGGCCCTGCTGGCCGATGCCCATCACGCCGGCGACCGGCCGGCGGTCATCGTCGCCCGGACCACGGAACGGGTGGGCGACGCGATCGCCACGCTCCAGGCGTACGGCATCAGCCAGCTGCCCGTGTCCGAGGAACCCGAGGGCGACGATGTCGTCGGCCTCGTCGGCTCCATCAGCGAGAAGGGTCTGCTGGACCGCGCCTACCGCGACCCGTCGGTCGTGGAGCGGACGGTCGGTGAGCTGATGGATCCGCCGTTGCCACTCGTGGAAGCCTCGGCCACGCTCGACGAGGCATTCGCCCTGTTGTCGGGGAGCGCATCGGCACTCGTCGCGGTCCGTGGCGAGCGACCGGCCGGGGTCGTCACCAAGCTCGACATCCTCGAATACCTCGCCCACCACGCCGAGGGGGGCGGCTGACGGCCGGCCCGAGCGGCCCCGGCCGCCCGACCCCTACGATGCGTCCGATGCGATCCCTGCCCGCCGTCCCGACGATCCGCACCGAGCGGTTCGAGCTCGTCTCGATGAGCCTGCGCTTCATGCGCCTGTTGCAGCTCCACGATCTCGTGGCGGCCGCCGACGAGATCGGCGCCGCCGTCCCGCCCTACCTGCCGGACCAGCTCGACCATTTCCTGCAATTCCGCATCGCCGACCTCTCGGCGGACGCGAGCGCGCAGCCGTGGCTGGGCCGGGCCATCGTGGTCCAGGACCAGGCAGGCCGCCACATCATCGGGACCGTCGGGTTCCACAGCCCGCCCGAACCCGATGGCCGGGTCGAGATCGGCTACCGCGTGGACGCAGCGTATCGGCGGCGGGGCGTCGCGACCGAGGTCGCCCGGGCGCTCTTCGACTGGGCCTACCGCGAGCACGGCGTGACCCAATTCCGGGCTGCGACCGCACCCGATAACCTCGCGTCACAGGCCGTCCTGGCCAAGTTCGGGTTCCGCCAGGTCGGGCGCCAACTCGACGACATCGACGGCGAGGAGCTCGTGTTCGAGCTCGATGGCTGGCCGCCGGCCGGCACCGCCCCGGCGGTGACCTGATGGGGGACGTCCCGCGTCTCGACGGCACAGGGCGGCCGGACGGCGCTGCGCCGGACGACGGCGATGCCTCGGCCCCCACCTTCGACACGCTGGCGGTCCACGCGGGCGCCGAGCCCGACGCGCTGACGGGGGCCGTCGCGCCACCGATCTACCAGACCTCGACCTATGCCCAGGACGGCGTCGGCCGACCACGGGACGGCTATGAGTACGCGCGCTCGCAGAACCCCACGCGCGAGCGCCTGGAGCGTGCCGTCGCGACCCTGGAGGGGGGCACGCACGGCTTCGCCTTCGCCTCGGGGTCGGCGGCGACCGCGGCGATCGCGGAGCTGGCCGGACCCGGGGAGGAGATCGTCGTCGGCGACGACGTCTATGGCGGGACCTATCGCTACCTCGAGCGGGTCCGCAAGCCGGGTGGCGGCGGGGCCACCTCGTACGTGGATCTCGCAGACGGGATGGACGCCCTCTGGGAAGCCCTGAACGAACGAACGCGGCTCGTCTGGTTCGAGACGCCCACGAATCCGCTGCTCAAGGTCGTCGACATCGCGGCGGTGGTCGCGACCGTGGATCGCCGCGCCACGAAGGACGGTGGCCGACGTCCGCTCGTCGTCGTCGACAACACGTTCGCCTCGCCGGCCATCCAGCGGCCCCTGACCCTGGGCGCCGACATCGTGTTCCACTCGGCGACGAAGTATCTGTCCGGCCACTCCGACACGGTGCTGGGCGTGGCGGTCACGTCGGACGAGGCGGTGGCCGAGCAGCTGCGCTTCCTGCAGAACGCGATGGGCGCCGTGCCCGGGCCCCAGGACTGCTTCCTCGTGCTGCGTGGTCTGCGAACCCTGCATCTGCGGGTGGAGCGGCATCAGTCCAACGCGAAGGCCGTGGCGGACTTCCTGCGCTCGCGTGAGGACGTGGCGAGCGTGGCCTACCCGGGTTTCGGTGGCATGGTCTCGTTCATCCCCGCGTCGTCCGACACGCGGACCGCCGCGGAGCGGGCGATCGCCATCGCCGAGGGCACGCACTGGTTCACGCTCGCGGAGTCGCTCGGCGGGGTGGAATCGCTCATCGAGATCCCGGCGGCCATGACCCACATGTCGGTCGCGGGCTCGCCGCTGGAGGTCGATCCGGCGCTCGTGCGCCTCTCCGTGGGGATCGAAGGCGTGGACGACCTCATCGCCGACCTTCGCCAGGCGCTCGACCGCGCCTGATCGACCCCTGACCGCCGCCCGATCAGCCGCCGGCCATCGCCGGGAGCAGGACCAGGGTGTCGCCCTCGCCGACCGGCGTGTCGAGCGACTGGAGATGACGAACGTCGGTGTCGTTCAGGAACGCGTTGACGAACCGGTTCAGGTCGCCGTCGGGCGCGATGAGCTGGGCCTGGAGGCTGGGGTGGATCGCCACGAGGCCGGTGATGACCTCGCGGACCGTCCCGCCGGGGACCTCCACGAGCTTGGCGCCGCCGGTCGCGGTCCGCAGGGTCGGCGGGATCCGGACGGTGCTCACGATGCTCCCTCGAGCCAGGCTTCGAAGGCCGACAGTGACGGTCGGATGACCGGAGCGAGCCCCGGCTCACCGGGTCGGGCCCGCCCGCCTTCCAGCGCGCCGGGCGCAAGGCCGAGGGTCCGGGCATCCGGCGTCTTGAGGCCGTTGCCGGTGAGGAGCGCGACCACCTCGGCGTCGTCGGCGATCACACCGCGCTGCCGGGCGGCGGCCACGGCGGCCAGCGTCACGCCACCGGCGGTCTCCGGGTAGATGCCCTCGAGCCGCGCGACGTCGCGGATCGCGGCGGCCGTGGTGACATCGGCGATCGCCTCGATGGAGCCCCCGCTGTCGCGAGCGAGCTCCATGGCGTAGCGGCCGTCCGCCGGGTTGCCGATGGCCAGCGAGCGGACGAACGTGTCCGGCTCGCGGACCGGTTCGATGACGTCCGTCCCGCGCTCGAACGCGGTCGCGACGGGTGCGCAGCCGGCCGCCTGCCCGCCGACGAAGCGGATGGGCCGGCGCTCGATGAGCCCGAGTTCGGCGAGCTCCTCGAAGCCGCGGGCGACCCGGGTGAACATCGCCCCGCTCGCCACCGGCGCCACGATGACGTCCGGGGATCGCCAGCCCAGCGCTTCGGCGATCTCGTAGGCGAGCGTCTTGGACCCCTCGGCGTAGAACGGCCGCAGGTTGATGTTCACGAAGCCCCAGCCGGTCTCGTCGGCGACCTCCAGGCAAAGGCGGTTCACGTCGTCGTACGTGCCCGCGATCGGGACGACCGTGGCGCCGTAGGCGAGGGCGTGGTCCACCTTGGCGGGCTCGAGATCGGCCGGGATGAAGACGTACGCCGGGAGTCCGACCGCTGCCGCAGCGGCCGCCGTGGCGCCCGCGAGGTTGCCCGTGGAGGCGCAGGCCAGCGCCGGGACCCCGAACTCCACGGCCCGTTCAGCCGCCACCGCGACCGCGCGATCCTTGAACGACAGGGATGGGTTGCGGGTGTCGTCCTTGATCCAGAGCCGGTCCACGCCCAGCACGGGCGCCAGTCGGGCGGCCTCCAGGAGCGGCGTCGACCCGACCGGCAGCGACCGCGCCGGGACCGCGTCGACGGGGAGCAGCTCCAGGTAGCGCCAGATTCCCGGACCCGCGGCCGGCGATGGCCTCCTTCGTGAACGTCTGCGCCACGACAGCCAGGTCGTAGGTCACTTCCAGCGGCCCGAAACAGGCCGGACACACGTAGTGGAGCCCGAGGGGCTGGGCATGGCCACAGTTGCGACAGGCCATGCCGGTGATCCGGGGCGCGGACGCGCGGGTCGTGGCCGCGCCCGGCGGATGGCCGGCGGTCTGTGGCGGAAGCGTCTGCGTGGTCACGGTCGATCTCCAGGGTGCGCGGCTCGGCGCGACGGACCGGCGTCGTGGGGCCGGGACCCTGGTCTCGATCGGTGGGGCTCCGGAGAGTTCCCGTATCTCGCAGGGGGTCCTGCCCGGACTTGGCACCTTGCCGACCTCGCGTCGGTAGGTTGTCGTGGCGTCAACGGGCCGGTCCCTCAGCCATCTCTTGATACGTGCTCTTCGGTTGTGCGCGGATGCTACGGGCTGCGACGACGGACCGTCAAGGGCGAGGGTCCGGAGACCGGTTCGCCCAAAGTCACATCCGGCCGACTGCCTTGGTGGCGATGGCCTTGGCAGCGGCCTGCCCGGCCTCATCCGAGAGGCCGGCTCCGCCGGCGATGACGACGGCCAGGAGGGTCTCATCCTTCATGACGAGCAGGCCCATGTTGTCGACGAAGGCGGCCCGATCCCCGATGCCCTCGACGACCTGCGCCTGGTCTCCCTGCACCACCCCGTCGTAGACCGCCTCGCCGCCCGTCGTCGTGATGACCCAGGACGCCAGCGGTGCCCCGTCGCTACTCGCGACGATGCAGCTGTCCGGTGGCCCGGCAAGGACCGTGCTATCGACGGCGGCCACCGCGAAGATCGCCGCGAGCTCGTCGTTCGTGACGAGATCGCACACGCCTCCGCCGGCGGTGCCACCACCACCGGCCGACGATGGGGCCGCGCCGGCGCTCGCCGCCGGCGCCTCGGCGGACGGCTGGCCGTCGACAGCCGCCGCCGCCGTGGAGGTCGCCCCCCCGCCATCCGGTGCTGCGGTGGCGGCCGCACCGCCACCCCCGCCGCCACAGCCTGCCGCCAGTAACGCCGCTACCAGGATCCCCATGACGGATCGAGTCCTGCGTGCCATCGTGCCCACCCCTTGTGATCGCGAGGCTCATCGGCGACATCAGCCGATCTGGCCCCGGCCCTGAAGGTCCTGCGGTCCCCCACCTTACGGAGACCGCGTTGCGTCGTGTCGTCTTCGCACTTCGAACCCAGCGTGACGGGTCGGCGTCAGTCCGCCGGCTTGAGCACGATCCAGGTGGTCTTCATCTCGGTGTACTGGTCGTGGGCGTGGATGGACTTGTCGTGCCCGCCGAAGCCGGAGAGCTTGTAGCCGCCGAACGGGGTCGTCATGTCCCCCTCGGCATAGGCGTTCACGCCGACCGTGCCCGCCTTCAGGTCCCGGGCGACGCGGTGCGCGACATTGAGGTCATCGGTGTAGATGGAGGCAGCGAGACCGTACGCCGTGTCGTTGGCGATCGCGACAGCCTCCGCCTCGGTGTCGAACTCGATGACCGACAGGACGGGGCCGAATATCTCCTCCTGCGCGATGCGCATGTCGTTGCGCACGCCATCGAAGATGGTCGGGCCCAGGAAGTAGCCGCCGGTCTCCTCGAGGATGCGCGTGCCGCCGGTCACCAGACGGGCGCCCTCGTCCCGGCCGACCTGGACGTACTCGAGCACGCGGTCCAGGTGCGAGCGGGAGATCATCGCGCCGATCTTCGTGGCCGGGTCCAGGGGGTCGCCCACGGGCCACTGGGCGAGTTCCGCCTGCAGGGCTTCGAGCAGGTCGTCCTTGCGCGATCGATGCACGAGCAGCCGCGACCCCGCGCTGCAGTTCTCGCCCATGTTCCAGAAGATCGCGACGGCCGCATTGGCCGCCACGTGGGCCATGTCCGTGACGTCACCGAACACGATCTGCGGACTCTTGCCGCCGAGCTCCAGGAGCACGCGCTTGAGGTTCGTCTCGGCGGACCAGGTCAGGAATTCGGCGGCCCACCTCGGTGGAGCCCGTGAAGGCGAGGCAATCGATATCGGGATGACGCCCCATGGCGGCACCCACGGCGTCGCCCGGACCGGTCACGACATTGAGGACGCCGTCCGGGATGCCGGCCTCGGCCCCCAGCTCGGCGAGGCGGAGCAGGCTCAGTGACGTCGTCGAGGCCGGCTTGATGACCACGCTGTTCCCGGTCGCGAGCGCTGGCCCCAGCTTCCAGGCCGCCATCTGGGCCGGATAGTTCCAGGGCACGACCGCGCCGACCACGCCGACCGGCTCGCGGGTGATCGTCGCCACGACGCCCTCCGGTGCCGGGGCGACCTGGCCGTACAGCTTGTCGATGGCCTCGGCGTGCCAGCGGATGCAGGCGGCCGTCTCGGGCATATCCAGCCCGACCGTATCGGTGATGGGCTTGCCGGCATCGATCGTCTCGATGAGGCCCAGTTCGCGTGCGTTGGCCTCGATCCGGTCGGCCCACTCGATGAGGATCCGCTTCCGCGCGCCGGGATCGATCCGCGACCAGACGCCCCGGTCGGCGGCCGATCGAGCCGCCGCCACGGCGGCGTCCACGTCGGCCGCGCCGCCGGCCGCGACGTCCGTGATCGGCTGTCCGGTCGCCGGGTTCTCCGTGACGAATCGGCGCCCATCCAGGGCCGGCCGGAAGTCGCCGTCGATGAACAGGTCGGACCGCAGGCGCAGGGCGGCGACTTCGGCGGCCGCCTGCTCGTGGTCGGGGATCAGCGTGTCGGTCATCGGGTTCGGCACCTCTGGAGTCCTGCGCCGGCGTGGTCAGACGCCCATGGTACGGCGCCGCGCGTTGCTACCCAGCCGCAACCTTGCCGCTACCCTCGTGCATCGTGGTAGCATCCTCGGAACGCGACTGCGAAAGCCGACTCCTGCGGCGCCCCGACCCGGGCTCCGCATCACGCGCGGCCGGTCGATCGACGTGATCGCCCGTGTCCGAGGAGTCCGAGCCGTATGGCCACTTCGCTGCCGCCCCGCCCCGACGACCCGTCAACGCTGCATGCGCCTGCCCGCCCGGTCATGGGTCGGCGCATCCGCGCGAATCTGTCCACGGCCGAGCTCGTGGAAGACGCGATCCGGTCGGGGGAGGGCCTGATCGCTGCCGAGGGGCCGCTCGTCGTCCGGACCGGCAAGCACACCGGGCGATCGCCCGAGGACAAGTTCATCGTCGACGAGCCGACGAGCCGGGACAAGATCTGGTGGGGCAAGGTCAACCACCCGATCAGCGAGGCGCACTACGACGCCCTGCGAGCCCGTCTGGTGACGTACTGCGCCGACCGGGACCTCTATGCCCAGGACTGCCTGATCGGGGCCGATCCGGACCACCAGCGCCGGCTGCGCGTCGTCACGGAGACGGCCTGGGCCAGCGTCTTCGCCCGCAATCTCTTCCGGCGCACGAGCGCGACCGAGCGGATCGGGTTCGAGCCCAACTTCACGATCATCTGCGTGCCGTCGTTCCAGGCGGATCCGGCGACCGAGGGCACCCGGACCGGCACGGCCATCCTGCTCCACCTGGAGCGGATGGAGGTCATCATCGTCGGCACCGAATACGCGGGCGAGATCAAGAAGAGCGCCTTCACGGTCATGAACTACCTCATGCCGGACGAGGGCGTGATGCCCATGCACAGTTCGGTCAACGTGGGACCGGCCGGCGACAGCGTCGTGTTCTTCGGCCTCAGCGGGACCGGCAAGACGACCCTGTCGGCGGACCCGGAACGCAGCCTCATCGGCGACGACGAGCACGGCTGGGGTCCGCGCGGCCTGTTCAACTTCGAAGGCGGCTGCTACGCCAAGACCATCCGCCTCTCGCCGATGTACGAGCCCGACATCTTCCAGACGACGCGTCGCTTCGGGACCGTCCTCGAGAACGTGGACCTGGATGCCGAGACGCGTGAGCTGGACCTCGATTCAGAGCGGATCACGGAGAACACCCGCGGCGCCTACCCGCTCAGTTTCATCGGCAACGCCGATCCCACCGGGATGACCGGCCAGCCACGGACCGTGGTCCTGCTCACGGCCGACGCGTTCGGGGTGCTGCCACCGATCGCGAAGCTCACCCACGCCCAGGCGGCCTACCACTTCGTCAGCGGGTACACGGCCAAGCTCGCCGGCACGGAGGTCGGGGTCAAGGAGCCCAAGGCCACGTTCTCGGCCTGTTTCGGCGCCCCGTTCATGCCTCGCCATCCCGCCGAATACGCCCAGATGCTGACGGATCGCCTCGCGCGAGCACGATGCCACGGTCTGGCTCGTCAACACCGGCTGGACCGGGGGCCCGTACGGGACCGGCGAGCGGATGAACATCGCCCACACGCGGGCGATGGTGCGCGCGGCCCTCGACGGCTCGCTCGCGACGGTGTCGCGACCCGGATCGACCCGATCTTCGGCGTCGAGGTCCCGCTGGCGTGCCCGGAAGTTCCGGCCGCCTTCCTCGATCCCCGTGCGACCTGGGCGGACCCGCGTGGCCTACGACCGTCAGGCGGCGCGGCTGGCCACGATGTTCGCGGACAACTTCGCCGACTACGCGGATGGCGCCTCCAGGGCGACCAGGGCCGCCGGCCCGGTCGTCCCGGGCTGAGCGGCCGTCAGCGGCGGACCAGGCGGCGCTGCTCCGGGTCGATGGCCAGGCCGGCGACGGCGAGGCCGATGGCCGCAAGCATCCCGAGGAAGATCGTCGCGGGCATCACGATGACGATCGCGATGACGACCAGCTCGCCGATCATGCCGCGACTCCGCTGGTCGGCTCCTGCCAGCCGGCCGAGACATGACGCCAGCCGAGCCACACGAACAGGACGCCCAGGATGAGCGGTGCGAACATCAGGCCGAACGGGATGGCCGCGATGATGAGGATGACGCCGAGGATCGTGAAGAGCGCAGGCATGGGGTCGGTCTCCGTGTCGATGGTTGCCGGCCGGCGAGCCGGCGGAGTCGTTCAGCACCCACAGGCTGCGCCCACCCTGCGTGCGCGCCCATCGTCAGTCGTCCATCCTTGGCCACCACGAACGACGACTCGCCGCCGGCGGCGAGGCCCGCACCACGACCACCCGGCACCCTGACCCAGCGAAGGAGCAACGCGACACCATGGCACGCCACAAGGTCACCGTCATCGGCGCCGGCAACGTCGGCGCCACCACCGCCCAGCGCATCGCCGAGGCGGGCCTGGCCGACGTCGTCCTCATCGATATCGTCGAGGGCCTGCCCGCAGGGCAAGGGGCTCGACCTGGCCCAGGCCGCCCCGGTCGTGGGCCACGACGCCGCGGATCCTCGGCACCAACGACTACGCCGACACCGCCGGCTCGGACATCATCGTCGTGACCTCGGGTCTCGCCCGGCAGCCGGGCATGAGTCGCGACGACCTGCTGATCAAGAACGCCGGGATCGTCCGTGCCGTCGTGGAGTCCTCGGCCCGGCATTCGCCCGAGGCGATCATCATCATCGTCACGAACCCGCTCGACGCCATGTGCCACGTGGCCATGGCGGCGTCGGGCTTCCCGCGCGAGCGCGTGCTGGGCATGGCCGGGGTCCTCGACAGCGCCCGGTTCCGCACGTTCATCGCCCGCGAGCTCGGCGTCAGCGTGGAGGACACCCACGCCTTCGTCCTGGGTGGCCATGGCGACACGATGGTGCCGCTCTCGCGCTACTCCACCGTGGCCGGCGTGCCCATCACGGAGCTGCTCCCGCCGGACCGGGTCAGGGCCCTCGAGGAGCGCACCGCGAACGGGGGTGCCGAGATCGTCTCGATGCTCAAGACGGGCTCGGCGTTCTACGCCCCGGCCGCGAGCGCGTTCGAGATGGTCGAGTCGATCCTGCTGGATCGCAAGCGCGTCCTGCCCTGCGCCGTCCTGCTCCAGGGCGAGTTCAAGACCGACGGACTGTTCGTCGGCGTCCCGATCGTCATCGGCGCCGGGGGCATGGAGCGGATCTTCGAGATCGAGCTCACGGCCGACGAGCAGGCCGCCTTCGATGCGTCGGCCGCCTCCGTGCGCGAGCTCGTGGACAAGCTGCCCGCCTGACCGCTCCCTCGCGCCGGGCCTCCGGTTCGGGCGCGCGCCGGCGCCCGGTCAGCGGGCGACGGCCACCAGCACGCGGGGCGATGTCGGTTCGATCGTGGTCGCCACTTCGCGCGATCGCTCCACCGTGCGGAGGAGGGCCGCCCGGTAGGTCGCGTCGGTCTCCGGCAGCGGCGACTCATCGAGCTCCCGCGCCAGCACCGCACACAGTCGCCGGTACTGGCGGACCACCTGCGAGCGGGTCCCATCGCGGCCGTAGACCGCGATGAGCACCGCATGCGCCTCCTCGCGAAGGGGATCGCGCAGCAAGAGCCGCTCGGCTGCCTGGCGAGCCCCATCGTGGTCGCCGGCCTCGAGGCGGGCCGCGGCGACGGTGGCGAGGGCGTCCTCGTAGCGGTCGGCCAGGCGCTCCCGTTCCGCCGCGAAACAGTCGTGGGCCAGGCCCTCGGCGAGGTCGCCCGCGTAGAGCTGGATGGCGGTCTCCGCGTAGCAGCGCGGATCGTCCGTGCACGCCTCGAAGGACGCGACATCGAGCGTGTGCACCGCCTCGGGACGGAGGCCGAGCGTCTCGGAATCCAATTCGAGGACGGATTCCGGATCCAGCCCGGCGGCCAGCAGGGCCGCCCGCAGCTGGTACAGAGCCTGGCGGAGCGGTCCGGTCGCGGCGATGACCGTGTCCGGCCACAGGTCCGCGGCGATCGCCTCGCGGGTGCGCGGGCGCCTGGTCAGGGCCAGGATGGTGAGCAGGGCATGGGCATGGCGACCGCTCAGGCGCACCTCGCCGCCGGTCCGGGTGCGCACGGCGACCCGACCAAGCAGCGTGATGCACAGGGACGGCGGAGCGGCGGTGCGATCCGACACGACAGGTCCTCTGTGGCGTCGCGGCGTCCGGCCCGTCCCCCCATGGGCCGGACGCCGAGACCACGATCGGCGTGGCCCCCAGACCATCCGATCCTCCCCCCAAGACGGCAGATCGCGCCCCCGCGCTACCAGCCGGATGCCGAGCATGGTGTCGCCTGCAGCACACCCTTACGACGGAACAGGCGACATGCCAAGTGTCGGCAAGCCGACACCCCGACCTTCGGTACACTGCCCGGACCGTGCCGATCGCCGTCCTCGCGTTCGACTTCGACCCCCTGCTGAGCCTTTCCGACGACCTCGTCGTACGCTGGCAGACGCTGGCGCTGGCCGCCGCCATCGCGGCCTGCCTGATCGTGGCCGGGGTCCTGGCACGCCGCGAGGGACTGCGGGCCGACGACCTGCTCTTCATCGCCGTCGGCGTGGTGCCGGGCGCCATCGTCCTGGGGCGGATCGGCTACGGGATCGATCACTCGGACGCCTTCGGGGCCGATCCGCTCCGGCTGCTGGACCCGGCGTCCGGCGGGCTGGATCTCGCCGCGGGCGTCGTCGGTGGCGTCCTGGCGGGTGCCTACGTCGCGGCATTGCTTGGCGCGCCGGTGGGCCGCTGGGCGCGGCTCGCGGCGTTGCCGCTGCTCGTGGCGATCGGCACCGGCAAGCTGACCATGGTGCTCGGCGGCAGCGGGCAAGGCCTGCCCTCGGACGCGGCCTGGGCGACGGCGTTCCTGGGCCCGGGACCGTGGGGCTCGCTGGCCCCACGACTGCCCTCGCATCCATCGCAGATCTACGAGGCGATCGTGACCCTCATCTGGGCGGTCGTGCTGGTGTTCGCGTCGGGTCTGGCGATCATCGGCCGCCCCGACGGTCGGCTCCTGCTCATCGCGATCGCCGGCTGGACATTCCTGCGGGCGACCGTCTCGCTGACGTGGCGCGATCCGGCGGTCATCGGACAGCTCGGGGCCGCCGGAGTCCTGTCCTGTTTGTGTGGGAATGGCGGGTCGATCGTCCTCCTGGCAGCCGTGGTCGACCCGTACCTGGCGAGCCCCGGCCGGGGACGACGGGGCGGCCGCTCCGGAACCATCCTGGCCGGATCCGGCAGCCCGGCCGCAGTCCTGAGGGCCGGTCCGGCCGGAGCCACGCGGACCTGACGGAGTATCGTGTCGGGACTGCACCGCACACGAGGACCCTTGACATGACCCAGGTCGCCGACCCTTCCGCCCTCGCATCCACCGCACCCGGCTCCCGGTCGGGTCAGCCACTGGATCGGCGGGTCGTTCGTCGCCGGGACGTCCGGACGCGAGGGCCCGGTCTATGACCCGGCGACCGGCGAGATCACGAGGTACGTCGACTTCGCCTCGGCCGCCGAGCTCGGTGCGGCCGTCGCCGAGGCCAAGGCGGCCTACCCGGCCTGGCGCGCGACGTCGCTCAGCAAGCGCACGGACATCCTCTTCCGGATCCGCAACCTCGTCGAGCAGCACCGCCACGACCTCGCCGCTCACCTGACGGCCGAGCACGGCAAGGTGCCGTCGGACGCGCTCGGCGAGATCGCCCGCGGTCTCGAGAACCTCGAGTTCGCGTGTGGCATCCCGAACCTGCTCAAGGGCGGCTTCAGCGAGCAGGTCAGCACCGGGCGTGGACGTCTACCAGATCCGTCAGCCCCTGGGCGTGGTCGCCGGCATCACCCCGTTCAACTTCCCCGCGATGGTCCCGATGTGGATGTTCGCGACGGCGATCGCGACCGGCAACACGTTCATCCTCAAGCCGTCCGAGAAGGATCCGTCGGCCGCGAACTTCCTCGCCGGAGCTGCTCGACGAGGCCGGCGTCCCGGCCGGCGTCTTCAACGTCGTCCACGGCGACAAGGTCGCGGTCGATGCCATCCTCGAGCATCCGGACATCGCCGCCGTCAGCTTCGTCGGCAGCACCCCGATCGCGAAGTACATCTACGAGACCGGGACGAAGGCCGGCAAGCGCGTGCAGGCCCTCGGTGGCGCCAAGAACCACATGATCGTGCTGCCCGACGCCGACATCGACATGGCCGCGGACGCCGCCGTCTCGGCCGGCTACGGTTCGGCCGGCGAGCGCTGCATGGCCATCGCCACGATCGTCGCGGTGGGCGACGTCGCCGATCCGCTGGTCGAGGCGATCACCGCGCGTCTGCCCAAGGTCAAGGTCGGTCCCGGCACGCGACCCGACCTCCGAGATGGGCCCGCTCGTCACGAAGCAGCATCGCGACAAGGTCGCGAGCTACCTCGACAGCTCCACCGAGCAGGGCGCCACCGTGGTCGCCGACGGTCGGCAGCACCCGCTGTACGACGAGTCCGACGGCTTCTTCCTGGGCGTCTCGCTCATCGACGACGTGACCCCCTCGATGGACGCCTATCGCGACGAGATCTTCGGCCCGGTCCTCACGGTGATGCGGGTCAAGACGTACGAGGAGGCGGTCAAGCTCGTCAACGACAACCCGTACGGGAACGGCACGGCGATCTTCACCCGCGACGGCGGCGCCGCGCGCCAGTTCCAGTTCGAGGTGAACGCGGGCATGGTCGGCATCAACGTGCCGATCCCGGTCCCGGTCGCGTACTACAGCTTCGGTGGCTGGAAGAACAGCCTGTTCGGGGACCTGCACATGTACGGCCCCGAGGGCGTCCAGTTCTACACACGGGCCAAGATCGTCACATCGCGCTGGCCGGATCCCGGCACCAGCAAGATCGATCTCGGCTTCCCGCGCACGCGCTGACGCCCGATGGCCATCGAAACCCCGACCTGGCGGCCGCGTCCCACGCTGGCCGGCACCGACTACTCGTCCGCGACCGCCTACGACGAGGAGCGCGAGCGGATCTGGTACGGCGGCTGGATCTGCATCGGCCGGGCCGAGGAGATCCCGGAGCCCGGGGACTACCTCGTCCGCGACCTCGTGGGCGAGTCCATCTTCGTCACCCGCAACCGCGACGGCGGGGTCCGCGCCTTCTACAACGTGTGCGCCCATCGGGGCACCAAGCTGCTCGACGACGAGCCGGCGTGCGGCCATGTGAACAAGGTCTTCAAGTGCCCGTACCACGCCTGGTCGTACGACCTCGATGGACGGCTCGTGGGCACGCCCAACGTGGACGAGGACGAGTTCTTCGACCGAGCCGACTATCCGCTGCACGGCATCGCTGCCGAGACGTATGCCGGCTTCCTGTTCGTGAACCTCGCCGACGAGCCCGATGACCTCGTGACGTCGCTCCGCGCGGGCACGGAGAGCATCACCAACTTCGAGCGCTACCGGATGGACGAGCTGCGCGTCGGCGTCCGGATCGTCTATGAGGTCGCTGCGAACTGGAAGATCGTGGTGGAGAACTTCAACGAATGTCTCCATTGCCCCACGATCCACCCGGAGCTCGTCCAGGTCGTGCCGCTCTACCGGTTCGGCGAGGTCTGGGACGAGGAGACCCGCGACGATGGCAACTGGATGATCGAGGGGGCGACGTCCTTCACGAAGACCGGCCGATCCTCCCTGCCGACCTTCCCCGACCTCCTGCCCGATGACCTGCGCATGTACTACGGGACCTACCAGTTCCCCAACCTGATGCTCAACCTCCATCCCGACGCCGGGATGTACTACATCGCGTTGCCCAAGGGCCCGGCCCACACCACGGTCATCTCGGAGTATCTCTTCCGGCCCGAGACGATCGCCGCCCCCGATTTCGCTCCGGAGCCGGTCGTCGAGCTATGGGACCTCATCTCCAAGCAGGACTGGGAGGTCTGCGAGCGGGCGCAGACCGGCGTCTCGTCGCGGTCGTACCGGAGCGGCGTCTACCCGCGCAAGGACCGCTTCCTGTTCGACTTCAACGAGCGCTACCGCCGCGAGATGGGGCGTCAGCCGCTGGGTTGATGTACGCGGGCCCCGCCGATGGGTATCCGGCCCCGCGCTACGGCGCAGGCACCGCCCGCGCCGCCACGACCACGGCCCTGATCTCGTCCGGGCCGGTCCCGCAACAGCCACCGAGCCAGGTCGCACCATCGGCGATCCAGTCCGCTGCGGCCACCGGGTCGAACTCGCCGCCGGCATCCCGGGCGATCCAGCGATGCGTCGCGGCCTCCCACACATCGCCGCCGTTGGGGTAGGCGATCAGCGGCAACGCCCCGGCTGCCTCGCGCATGCGGTCCAGCAGCTCGGGGACGAACCGCGGCGCGGTGCAGTTGACCCCGACCGCGACCAGGCCGGCCACGCCGTCGGTCACGGCGGTCGCCGTTTCGATGGGTTCCCCCGCGGCGGTCCGGGAACCGTCGCGGCACTGGTACGCCAGCCAACCTACGGCGTCGTACTCGTCGAGGAGGTCGACGAGGACCTCGGCCTCACGCAGGGTCGGGATGGTCTCCATCGCGAGCAGATCTGCGCCGGCCTCCAGGAGCGCCTCGATCCGCGGGGCGTGCACCGCACGCAGGACCGCGTCTCCCGGGTCGTAGTCGCCGCGGTATTCCGACCCATCGGCCAGCATCGCGCCGTACGGACCGACGGAACCTGCCACCAGGAGGTCGGTCGGATCGGTCCCGGACTCGTCGGCGTACCGGTCGCGTGCGCGGCGGGCCAGTTCCACGCTCCGGGCGATGGCGGTCAGGGCCGTCGTCCGATCCATCCCGGCCGCCTCGAACCCCGGCACCGTCGCCTGGTAGCTCGCCGTGGTCGCGACCTGGGCGCCGGCGCGGAAGTAGGCCAGGTGGACATCCTCGATGGCGTCGGGTTCCGTGAGCAGCAGCCGGGCCGACCACAGTCGGTCCTTCAGGTCGTGGCCGCGGGCCTCCAGCTCCGTCGCGAGGCCACCGTCGAGGATGACCGTCACGCTCGGGTCGTCCGTCGCCGCGGCCGCACGCGGCCCAGTGCCACGATCGTCACGTCGTCAGCGGGGTCGGCGCCCGCCTGGAAGGCCTCGACCGCCGTCCGCAGGGCATCGATGAGCTCCTGGGCGCTCCCGCCGCGAGCGGCCTCGAGCGTCGCGAGCAGCCGGTCATCGCCGAACCGACGGCCGGTCGGGTCGACCGCGTCGGTGACCCCGTCCGTGTAGAACACCAGCACGTCGCCGGGCTCCAGGTTCGTCTCGATGGCCGGCGGCGTGATCGACGCGAACAACCCAAGGAGCACGCCGGCGTCGCCCACCGGCCGGATCGCGCCGCCGTCCGCCGGCACGAGCAGCGGCGGTTCATGCCCGGCGTTGGCGATGCGGATGAGGCCGGTCCGCGGGTGCAGCAGGCCGCACAGCGCGGTGATGAACAGCGTGCCCCGGCGCTCATCGACCAGGACGCGGTTCGTGCGCATCAGGGCGCCCGCGGGCTCGTGGGCCGCATTCAAGGCCGCGTGCATGACCGGCCGAGCGAACGCCATGAGCAGCGCGGCGTCCAGGCCCTTGCCCGACACGTCGGCGATCACGATGCCCAGGGGGTGGCCACGCCTGGGCAGGCGGAACAGCTCGAAGAAGTCCCCGCCGATCTCCCGGGCCGCGGCATAGTGGCTGGCGAGCTCGTAGCCCGGGACGTCCGGCGCCACGAGCGACAGGATGCTGCGCTGCTGGCGCCGGCCCTTGGCCAGCTCGACGGCATCGATGCCCAGGCTGCTCGCGGTGTCAGCGGATCGGTGGTCCTGGAGCGTCCGCTCGGCGACCAGGCGTGCGTGCGTTTCCGTCAGCAGCTCAGCGATCGCGATGGCGAGGGACCGGACGACGCCACCGACCATCGATTCGGCGGCACGCGGGCCCGTGGCGACGACACGAGCGATGACGGCGCCCGCGACCGTCACGTCGGCCGTGACGCGGTCACCCTGGTTCGGGGGCCCATCGATGGCGGCGGGGCCGGCGACGGTCGCGCCAAGCGTGTCCTCGATCGTGATGGTGAGGCCCGCCCCCTCCGACCACGGGGCGAGGATCCGGGCCAGCCGATCCCGATCCAGCGGCAGCTGATCGTTCGCGACCGCTGCCACGACGATGCGTCAGAACGCCGCGATGCCCGTGGCCCGATCCGGGTGGGCAGGGAACAGGCCGCTGAGACCCGTCCGGTCCAGCACCTTCTGCACGGCGTCCTGGGTCCCACACAGCTGGATCTCGGTCTGGACCTTCCCGCTATCGACGTCGTCGCCGATCGCACGGATCGCGGCGTACCCGTACTCGGGATCGGGCGGCGCTTCGCCGTGCATCAGGCGCAGGCTCGTATGGAGGGCGACCAGACCGGCGCTGGAGATGAACGTGAGGTCGGTCAGGTCCAGGAGGAGATGGCGTCCGCCGCCCTCGTAGATGCCCGCCACCGTATCGATCACCTGCTGGTAGTTGGTGCCGTCCAGCTCACCCACGAGGGTGAGGATCGTGATGCGAACGCGGCCCTCGGCCTGTTGGACGGTCGCCTGCAACACCATCTATGCATCCTCCTTGGGCCGGGGGGCCAGCGCACGCTTCATGGTCAGGATATTGCCGCCGCCGTCGCGCGGTCGATAGTCTAGGGTGTCGGTGGCGAGCCGCATGAGCCGGATCCCCATCCCACCCGGCCCACGGACCACGGCCGGGACCCCCATATCCGGGTCCGGCAGAGCCGACGGGTCGAAGGCCGGGGCGTCGTCCTCGAGCGTGATGACCACGTCCGGGCCCGAAACCGCGACCGTGATCGCGATCCAACCTTGTCGGCCCGCATAGCCATGGACGATGGTGTTCGCGGCCGCCTCATCGACGGCCTGGACCAGGTCATCGACCCCGTCGGGCCCCATGCCGAACCCGGTCGCGGTCGCCCGGACCAGGGCGCGCACCTCGGCCAGCCGGTCGAGTTCGGCCGGGACGCGGATGCGGCGTCCCTGCGCCGTCAGGGCGCCGGCTCCCAGGCCTGGAGCTCGACGAGGTTGCCGTCAGGGTCCGTCGCGTAGACCCAGGTGACCTGGCGCCCGTCCTTCGTCCGCATGGTGACGATCGTGCCGTGCTGGCCGCCGCCGGCGGCCCGGACCGCCTCGAGCGCCGCTGGCACGTCCGCGACCTGGAAGCAGACGTGGCCCCAACCCGGGCGGTCGACGCGAGCGCCGGGATGATCGTCGATCGCGTCGTAGGAGAAGATCTCGATCGTCGGACCGGTGTCCCCGTAGCCAGGTAGGCGGAGATGCGCTCCGGTCAGGTGGGCATCCGTGAGGCCCGTCGCGCCGTCGAGGTCCGCGCTGCGGATGTCACGCTCGGGCGGCACGAACTCGCAGCCGAACACCTCCGTGTAGAACGCCGCGAGCCGTCGCCAGTCGCGCCCGGTCAGGTTGACGTGGCCGAACCTTGCTTCGATCTGCGCCATCGGGCACCTCCGTCGGTTTCAGGCCATCCGGACGTAGTCGGCCGGGGCGCGTTTCACGAACTGCCCGTGACCCTTGCGACCGGTGAAGGCGCCGTCGCGCACGATGACCGATCCCCGCGAGAGCACGATGTCGCTGGCACCCTGGACGACCCGACCCTCGTAACAGGAGTAGTCGACGTCCATGTGGTGCGTGGCCGCGGAGATCGTGCGCCGCCGCTGCGGGTCGTAGATCACGAGGTCGGCGTCGGCACCGATGCTCACCGATCCCTTGCGCGGATACATCCCGAAGACCTTGGCCGGCGCCGTCGAGATGATCTCGACCCAGCGTTCCTTCGAGATCCGGCCACCGACGACGCCACCGTCGTGCAACAGGTCGACCCGATCCTCGACACCCGGCAGGCCGTTGGGGACCTTGCGGAAGTCGCCCCGGCCAAGCTCCTTCTGCCCGTGGAAGTCGAATGGGCAGTGGTCGGTCGCGACGAGCTGCAGGTCGTCCTTGACGAGGCCGGTCCAG
Organism: uncultured Chloroflexia bacterium; assembly: GCA_963724635.1. Taxonomy (GTDB): domain Bacteria; phylum Chloroflexota; class Limnocylindria; order Limnocylindrales; family CSP1-4; genus SPCO01. Next base: position 42,173 of record CAVRVI010000006.1, on the reverse strand, counting down.
AGCTCCTCCCAATGGTCCTTGGGCCGCAGCGGTGGAGAGCACACGAACTTCGCGCCCTCGAACCCGTTGCCCAGGTCGTCGAGGGAGAGGAAGAGGTACTGCGGGCAGGTCTCGGCGAACGCCTTGGTGCCGCGGTCGCGGGCGGCGCGGACCTCCTGGAGCGCCTCGGTCGCGGACAGGTGGACGATGTAGACCGGGACGCCGGCCGCCTCGGCCAGGCGGATGACCCGGTTGGTCGCCTCGCCCTCGAAGACCGCCTTGCGGGCCAGGCCGTGGCCGATCGGATCGGTCGTGCCGGCCTCCACGGTCTGCGCCGCTACGACATCGATGGCCATCCCGTTCTCGGCATGCATCATGACGAGGCCGCCATTCTTCGCGGTCTGCTGCATGGCCCGGAAGATCGCCCCGTCGTCGCTGTAGAAAACGCCCGGATAGGCGGTGAACAGCTTGAAGTCCGGGACGCCCTCGGCCACCAGGGTGTCCATCTCCTTGAGCGTGTCGTCGTTGACGTCGCTCATGATCATGTGGAAGCCGTAGTCGGCGACCGCATTGCCCTCGGCCTTCTCGTGCCAGGCATCCAGGCCGTCGCGCAGCGAGCCACCGCGGGTCTGGACGGCGAAGTCCACGACGGTGGTGGTCCCCCCGAACGCGGCCGCCCGCGTCCCCGTCTCGAAGGTGTCCTTGGCGAACGTCCCGCCGAACGGAAGCTCCATGTGGGTATGGACGTCGATGGCGCCGGGGATCACCCAGCGTCCGGCCGCGTCGATGGTCTCGTCGGCGCTCATCCCGGCGCCCGCGAGGTCGGTGCCGATGGCTGCGATCGTCTCACCGTCGATGAGGACGTCGGCCGCCTGGGAGCCCTCCGCCGTGACGATCAGGCCGTTGGTGATGAGCGTGCGCATCGGTCCCTCCTGGGATGGCCATCGTCGGATGGCCAAATCCTAGGCGATGAGCCTGCGCGTCGTCGTGCGCCTGGCCCGATCGCGGAGCGTGATGCGCGGCGGGCCTGACCCGCCCGACGAACCGTGGGTCAGCCGAACCCGAGGGGCGTGATCGTCGGTGCGAGCGTGTGGATCCAGACGGCGATCGTGAGGCCGACGGCGACGATCGAGGCGCCCAGTGCGGCGTAACTCAACGTCCGCCGACGGGTGCGGGCCTTCCTGGCACCGGTCCCGTCGTCCCACCATGGATCCCGACTGGCACGTCGCAACGCGTTCATCCGATGCACTCTCCTTCGGCGCGGTCCGGCGCCCGATGTCACGTCGCGTAGCGACCGATGGCGCACCTCCGCGCCCACGTCGGCCGCTCGTCCGCGGTCCACCCAGCGGTCCTGTCGTACCGCCATCGCGATGGTGGCGCCGGCAGGCCTCGTTGACCAGCCTGACGATGGGGTCAGGACCCGCCGGTCGTGGGTCCCACCGGATCGACCGGTTGGGCTGGTCGTCGGTCGCGGGCGGGTCGGGCCAGGCGGTCCGCGGCATCGCCGGCGACGTGGTCGACGATGCCCATGACCTGACCGATGAGGGCGAGCAGGATGGTGACCGGGTGCCAGAGGAGCGCCCCTGGTGACTGGCGTTCGAAGATCGCGAGGAACAGTCGCATCACGACGAGGATCAGGAGCGGGATGCACGATGCGGCCAGGAGGTCGGCGTCGACGTGGCTGAGGGCGGCCACGGCGGGGAGCAGCAGGGGCACCAGGAACGCCCCCGTCACGAGGGCCACGATGGCGATGGCCCCGGCGAGCTGGCCGAGCCCGTCCGGCAGGATCCGGCGTCGCCAGCCGGCCACGGCCGCCGGCGTGTCGTGGTACCGGCGGGTGGCGGCGAGGTTGGCGATCCGGACGACGCCCATCCGCTTGCCGGATCGGGCGAACGCGTCGGTCAGGACGCTGCCCGGGCGCACGCCCTCGCGTGGCGCCGTATGCCCGCCCACGGCCAGATAGGCCTCGCGTCGGACCATGACGAGCGGGCCGTCACCGCCGGCGAGGGGCAGGAGCCGGCCACCGACCAGCGCGGTCCACCAGATCGGCACGAACCCGTACCGCAGGAGCGCGAAGCCCGGGACGGCCGCTCGTTCGCCGACCGTCGGCATGGCGGCACGGGGAAACCCGACCAGGAGATCGCTCCGGCGGGCCTCGAGCTGCTCGACCAGGATCCGGGCGGCGATGGGAGCAAGCACGGTGTCGGGGTCGACGAAGAGGATGAGGTCCGTCGACGCGAGCTCCGCCCCCGAGCGGCAGGCCCAGGCATGGCTGGTCCAGCCCTCGGGCCGCGGCGGAGCGGTCACGACGGCGTCGGTGCCGACCCAGGCGCCCGCTTCGTCGGGGGTGCCGTCGGTCGAGGCGTCGTCCACGACGAGGATCGTGGTGTCCGGGTAGGTCTGCGCGCGTAGCGACGCCAGGCTCGACGGCAGGGTGGCGATGTCGTCCCGCGTCGGGACCACGATGGTCAGCGACGCCATCGCGGTCTCCGATGCGTGCGCCGACGTGCGCACCCGTCGACGGCGGGCGGCGATCCGGATGGCCAGGAGATTGGCGAGCGCATAGCCGGTCAGCACGGCCGGGACCATGATCGCCACGGTCCACGGGGCGTAGGTCGTGATCGACCAGGCCTGGAGCAGCAGGACCAGGAGCCATGCTCCCACGAGGACGACGAGGCCCCGCAGGTCCCGCCACGCACGATGGACGGCCGCGCCGACCTGGGCTGCGGTCTCGAGGCGGGCGGCGGCCGCGACGGCCGCGACCGAGGCCGAGATCGTGGGCTCGGGGAGGGTCATCGCGAGCTGCCCGGTGAAGGGAGCCGACGGGGCGGGCCCGGCGTCATCGGTGCCGATCCGGGGCGCCTCGGCGCCGGTTCGACGCGGTGGCGTCACACCTGGCGAACCGGCCGCCAGGATCATGAGCGGCAGCAGGGTGAACAGCGCGAGCCCCATACCCGCGAGCAGCCCGAAGAACCCGAGGGTCAGGGCCAGGGTCGTCGCCCCGATGTAGGCGATCAGCGCGATCACGGCCGTCCACGTGACGCCGACGGCATCGACCGTGCCGGTGAGGCCGTCCCCGATGCTCCCGGCCGCTTCGGCGTCATCCCCGAGGCGGGCGACGATCGCCGCGAGAGCGGACGTCCCCACGCCCCAGGCCGTCAGGCACGCGAACGCGATCCACGGCATGGCGCCCGGATCGCCACCGCCCAGCAGCCAGCCACAGGTCGCCGGGAGGGCGATCAGCGCGCCCGCGACGACGACGTCCAGTCCGGGTCGGATGCGGAGGGCGAGCGGGTGGTGCCGCTTCGGCGACGACCAGCGCCACGGTCAACAGGAGCGCGGCGGCCGCGGCCGGACCGCCGGCCAGAGCGAGCACGAACAGGAACGGCAGGTTGATCACGGCGACCGCGAACCGGGTGGCGAGCGCGTCCGGGCGATCGGGGTCATTGCCCGGCGCGTGGATATCGCGCAAGCCGCCGCGGAGGAGGGCGAACGGTGCCAGGAAGTAGAGCAGGCCCACGCCGGTGAGGAGCGAGATCCCGCGCTCCGCGGCCAGCGCGCCGACGAGGAAGGGCATCCCCGCGACGAGCCACGTCGCCGGCCGGCTCAGCCGCAGCAGGCGCCCTCGATCAGCGGCCGCCGCCTGGGCGACCTCGAGGACGGCGGCAGTGCGAACGGCCACGACGGCGATCCCCCTTCGAAGTCGAGTGGCCGTCCAGTGTGCCCTACCGGCGTGAGCCGGCGAACCGGGCTACCCGGCGAGGGCCGGGATGATGCTCCGGCCGTAGGCCTCCAGCTGGGCCTCCTCGTCGCCGTTCATGAGGTACAGGTTGAACTGATCCACGCCCGCGGCGGCCAGGTCGCGCAGCTTGGCGATGTGCTCGTCGGGTTCGCCCAGGACGCAGAACCGGTCGGTCACATCGTCGCCGACGAAGGCCGCATTGGAGGATCCGACCTCGGCATGGTGGAGGTAGTCATAGCCCTGTCGGTCCGTGATGTAACCCGTCAAGGATTCGGGCAGCTGCTCGCGCGGATACTTGTTCACGAGGTCGACGACATGGTTCGAAACGAGGGCCGGGAACCAGCGTGTCCGCTCGCGCCCGAGGTCACGCGGCCCGACGTGCGCCGGTGCCGCGGCCTGGACCTTGATCGCGGCGGGGTCGCGTCCGGCCGCCTTGGCGGCATCCCGGACCTGCCCCGCGAACCAGGCGATGAGGTCCGGGTCGGCCAGCTGCAGGATGATCCCGTCGGCCACGCGACCGGTCATCGCCAGGGCCATCGGCCCGTAGCCGGCGACCCAGATCGGCAGCGTCCAGCCGCGCGTCCACGGGAAGTGCAGGTCCGTGCCCTCGAAGTCCACGTGTTCGCCCGCGACCAGGGCCCGGATCGTGCGGATCGCGCTTTCCGTGTCGGCCAGGGTGATGGGTGGCTTGCCGAGCACACGCCGGGCTGAATCGCCACGGCCGATCCCCAGGTCCATCCGGCCGCCCGAGATCTCGTCGAGCGTCGCGAGGACCGATGCCGTCACCGATGGCTCGCGCGTCCCGGGGTTCGTCACGCATGTCCCGAGACGCATCCGCTCGGTGGCGCCGGCCATCAGGGTGAGCAGCGGATACGGCTCACGCCACAGCACGTGACTGTCGAACAGCCAGCCGTGGCCGAAGCCCGCCGCCTCGGCCTGACGGGTCAGGGCCAGCGTCCGCTCGATGGTGTGATCGGGCTTGAGCGTGAAACCGAACTGCATCGCGATCGCCTCCGGAGCGGGTCCGCCTCCAGGGTTCGAGCTCGCAGAGGGGCCAGAGCGTACACCGCCGCTCACACGGGATGCGGGTGCGTTCACCTCGCGTTGATGGGGCGCGAATGTCACCCGGTGACGCTGGCGGCGCAGCCGACCGCTGACGCCTCACGGAAGGGGCGCGGTTCGGCGACCAGGAGCCTGCCTTGATCGACCTTCGTGTTCCCGCTCCGCCATCGCGGATCCCCGTCGCGCCGACGGATGGTCGACGGCGTCTGCGACGCCGCGGGCGTCGGCTCGCCGCCTTGCCAGGCATCGTGGCCGATCGCCGCGTCACCGTCCTGGGACTTGGGTACGTCGGCCTGCCGCTGGCTCTCTCCCTGGCCGAGGCCGGCTTCGACGTCGAGGGAGTCGACGTGTCCCCGGCCCGCGTGGCCGGTCTGGATCGCGGCCATTCGCCGATCGATGACGTGCCGGACGTCCGAATTCAGCGCGGCGTTGGCACGCGGCATGCGGAATCGTCGGGCCCGACCGGGCGCGCATCGCGGAGGCGGACGCCTTTCTGGTGTGCGTCCCGACCCCGGTCACGGCGGACCATCAGCCGGACCTTGGCCCGATCCGGGCCGCGGGGGCGACCATCGCCGCGGAGCTTCGGGCGGGCCAGCTCGTGATCCTCCAGTCCACGTCGTACCCCGGCACGACGATGGGCCCGTTCCGCGAGGTCCTCGAGACCAGCGGGCTCGTGGCCGGCAATGACTTCGACCTGGCGTTCGCGCCGGAGCGCGTCAATCCGGGCGACCCTGCGAGCGCCGGACCGGACGTCCCCCGTCTCGTCGGCGGGATGACCCCGGTCGCGACACGTCGGGCGGCGCGACTCCTCGCGCATGTCAACACGACCATCATCGAGATGTCGTCGCCGGACGCGGCCGAGATGGCGAAGCTCGTCGAGAACACATTCCGCAACATCAACATCGCTTTCGTCAACCAGCTGGCGCTCCTGTGCGAGCGCATGGGCCTGGACGCCTGGGAGGTCGTGGACGGCGCCGCCACCAAGCCGTTCGGGTACATGCGCTTCAGTCCCGGACCGGGCGTCGGCGGGCATTGCATCCCGGGTCGATCCGCACTACCTCCTGGCTCGCGGCCGCGACTTCGACCTCATCGACCGCCTTGTCGAGGCGGCGACCGATATCAATGATGCGATGCCGGCCCATGTCATCGACCTCGTGGAGACCGCGGTGCGCAGCCGAGGCTGGGCCTTCGATGGCGTGCGCGTCGGGATCATCGGCGTCGCCTTCAAGCCGAATATCCGCGACGCACGCAATGCGCCGGCGGCCGCGATCATCGCTGGTCTCATGGAGCGAGGCGCCGACGTGCGGTTCCACGATCCCCATGTCTGGACCTTCAAGGACGCCGCCGGGGAGGCACATCTCGCGAGCGACCTGCCCGGCCTCCTGCATTGGGCCGATGTCGTGGTCGTCAACACCCTCCACGCGGATATCGACTGGGACCGCGTCTACGCGGACGCGGAGCTCATCGTCGACACGGTCGACAGCTCCAGGGGACGGAGCACCCGTGACGGGCAGGTCCTGCGGCTGGGCGCCGGATGGGGCTCCCGGTCATGACCGCGAACGCCGCGGGGCGGATCGTGCGTCCCGTCCTGATGATCGTGCACGCGTATTACGACGAGGACCCTCGGGTTCGCCGCGAGGCTGAATTGCTCGTCGCCGGCGGACGACCCGTGACGGTGATCGGCCTGCGCCGGCCCGGCGACCCGGCCACGGACCGCCTCGCCGGCGTCGACATCGTCAGGCTGGACGTCCAGCGCCACCAGGGCGCCGGCCTCATGACGTACCTGCGCGAGTACGTGTCCTTCGGGAGCCGCGCCGCCTGGCGTTCGCTTCGACTACACCGACGGCAGCGATTTCGGCCTCGTCGAGATCCACTCGCTGCCCGACTTCCTCGTGTTCGCCGGGCTCCCGCTCCGGCTCTTCGGCGTGCCGGTACTCCTGAACCTCCATGAGGTCTCGCCATCGCGGACGATCTCCATGAGTGCGTCGACCGCGCTCACGACGATCGCCTTCTCCATGGCCATGGCCTCGTACGGCTTGAGCGGCGTGACGAGGCGTCAGACCCGGTCGTTGGTGCGCGGGACGACGAAGACATCGATCGTGCGGTAGTAGCGCTCGATGTCGGCGTGGGGCACGCGACCAGCGACGATCGCGGTCCCGTCGCCCGCCAGGCCGGCTGCCAGGACGTCCTCCAGCTCGTCGCGATTGGCGCCATCGCCGACGAGCAACAGGCGGACGCGGCGCCCGCGATCGCGCAAGAGCGCCGCCGCCTCGATGAGGAACGCGATGCCCTCGTAGGCGGTGAAGCTCAAGATGTATCCGATGACGATCTCGTCGTCGGCGATGCCGAGCGACCTCGCGAGCGCCTCGTCGCGTGGACCGGGCGCGAAGCGGTCGATATCGACCGCGTTCGGGATGACGACGACATCCTCCGCGATGCCCCGCGGTCCGCCGGCTCGGCTGTCCTCCTCCTGACAGCCGAGCCGGCGCGGATGATAGCGCGCCAGCGCGCGCGATGCCATGGACACGGATCGAGTGACGCTGCCCGTCCGGATCCGCGGCCGGTGGCTACGGGCGGACGAGGTCCTCGTAGGCCTCCGGCCGGCGGTCCCGATAGAACTGCCACGTGTTGCGGACCTCGGCGATCTTGTCCATGTCGAGATCGCGGATCACGAGCTCCTCATCGTGGGCCGAGGCCACGTCACCCACGAACTGGCCGCGCGGGTCCACGAAGTAGCTCTGCCCGTAGAAGTCGTCCTCGCCGAGCTCCGCCTCGATGCCGACGCGATTGATCGTGCCGACGTAGTAGCCGTTCGCGACCGCGTGCGACGGCTGCTCGATGCGCCACAGGTACTCGCTCAGACCGCGCGACGTCGCGCTCGGGATGAGCACGAGCTCCGCACCGTTGAGCCCGAGCGCGCGGGCGCCCTCGGGAAAGTGCCGGTCGTAGCAGATGTACACCCCGACCTTGCCGACCGCCGTCTGGAAGACGGGGTAGCCGAGGTTGCCCGGGCGGAAGTAGAACTTCTCCCAGAAGCCCTTCACGTGCGGGATGTGGGTCTTGCGGTACTTGCCGAGGTAGGTCCCGTCGGCGTCGATGACGGCGGCGGTGTTGTAGTAGATCCCGGAGGCTTGCGAGTCCTCCTCGTACATCGGCGCGACGATGACCATGCCCGTCTGCTTCGCGAGATCCTGCATCCGCTTCGTCGTGGGGCCGTCGGGGATCAGTTCCGTGTAGCTGTAGTACTGCGGGTCCTGCACCTGGCAGAAGTACGGCCCGTAGAAGAGCTCCTGGAACAGGACGATCTGGGCACCGTCCTTGGCCGCCTGGTGGGCCCGCTCTTCGTGCTTCTGGATCATCAATTCCTTGTCACCGGTCCAGCTCGCCTGGACCAGCGCGCCACGGACAATTCGGGGCATCGCGGTCTACCTCCACGGGTCCTGTTCGGTCCATCGATGGTACACCGGCCTCCCCCGCCGGACCGGTTCGGTGCGATGCTTCGACGGCGACCTCCGCACCGCCTGCGACCCGCCGCGCCCACGCCCGGACCTGGAGACCACCGGCCATGCTCGACCCATCGACCGCTCGAACCCTCGAGCGCGCCCACGCCCTCGCCGCCGACTATCTGGCCGGTGTGGCCGAGCGTCCGGTCGCGGGTCCGGTCGATCTCGAGGCCCTGCGCGCCGCGCTCGGCGGCCCGCTGCCCGAGGCGGGCGAGGATCCCTGGCAGACGGTCGAGCTCCTTGCGGCTGCGGCCGATCCGGGCCTCGTCGCGACCGCCGGTCCACGCTACTTCGGGTTCGTCATCGGCGGTGCGCTCCCGGCCGCGCTCGGGGCGGACTGGCTGGCGAGCGCCTGGGACCAGAACGCGGCGATGTACGTGATGTCGCCGGCCGCCGCCGTGGTGGAGGAGGTCGTCGAGCGCTGGCTGGTCGGGGCGTTGGGCCTGCCCGCCGGCACGGCGGCCGGATTCACGTCGGGCGCGACGATGGCCAACTTCACGGCCCTCGCCGCGGCGCGGCATCGGGTCCTCGCCGACGTCGGCTGGGACGTCGAGGATCGGGGCCTGTTCGGCGCCCCGGAGGTCACGGTCATCATCGGGGAGGAAGCCCACGCGACGGTCGGGGCCGCGCTCCAGATGCTGGGACTGGGCCGCGCCCGGGTCGTCCGGGTCGCGGCGGATGACCAAGGCAGGATGCGCGCCGACGCGCTCGGCTCCGCGCTCACCGGCATCACCGGGCCGACGATCGTGTGCGCGCAGGCGGGCAATGTGAACACCGGCGCGTTCGACCCGCTCGCCGCGATCGCCGGCCTGGTCCACGAGCGCGGCGGCTGGCTCCACGTCGATGGGGCGTTCGGCCTCTGGGCGGCCCTTTCACCGACGCGGGGGCGGCTCCTGGACGGCCTGGCGGACGCCGACTCGTGGACGACCGACAGCCACAAGTGGCTCAACGTGCCCTACGATTCGGGCATCGTCTTCGTCCGCGACCGGACGGCCCATCGCGCCGCGATGACGCTGGGCGCCGCCTACTACATCGAGACCGACGGGGCGGAGCGTGACGGGTTCCACTGGGTGCCCGAGTCGTCTCGCCGAGCGCGGGGCTTCGCGGTGTGGGCCGCCCTTCGGTCCCTCGGGCTCACTGGCCTGGGCGCCGTGGTGGATCGTTCCTGCGATCTCGCGAGCCGCCTCGCCGAGGGCCTGGCGCGCGAACCCGGGATCGTGATCCGCAACGAGGTCGTGCTCAACCAGGTGCTCGTCCGCTTCGAGACGACGAACCTCGATGCTGACGCCGGCGACGCGCTCACGCGCGACACCATCGCCCGCGTCCAGCGCGATGGCACGTGCTGGCTCGGCGGAACGACCTGGAAGGGCTTGGCGGCGATGCGCGTGTCGGTGTCGGGCTGGTCCACGACCGAGGACGACGTCGACCGCTCGGTCGAGGCGATCGTCCGCTGCGCCCGGGAGGCCCGGGCCGCGTTCACGGAAGTCCCGGCGAGCTGACCCTCAGCCGGCGGCTGGGGGCTCGTCGGGCGGGACGTCGGGCCGGCGGCGCATGTAGTACTCGGTGAACTCGCGGCAACGTCCCTCGTCGTCGAACCGGCACACGAAGATGTTGGCGAACTCGCGATCGACCTCGCGCCGGTCGTCGGTCAGGTAGCGCGTCCGGCCGTGGGCGACGAACACGTCGTCGTCGATCGCGAGGACGTCATAGTCCGCCTGCCACGAGCCCGGATCGTCCGGAGCGTCCTGCCACGCCGCCACGACCGCGGCGCGTCCCACGACCGCCTCATCGAAGGGATCGAACGCGTACCGGACGTCGGCGCTGAACAGGTCGCCGATGGCCAGGGCGTCGTTGAGGCGCCACGCATCGACGTAGCGTTCCAGCCAGGCGGCGAAGCCGGCGCGGTCCATACGGTCCTCCTGCATGTGTGGGTCCACCCTAGCAGGGCCGCCGGAATCGGAACGACCCGGGCATCGGGCCCGGGTCGTTCGAGGGTCGTCCTGGGGGAGACGTCCCGTCAGGCGCGTCCGACGAGGATCAGCTCGCGGTCAGCCACTTGGCGACCCAGCCGACCCGGCTGCCGGTCCGGACCTGGAGCCACCAGCGGCCGCCGGCGTCCTGGTCCTTGCCGGTCACCACGAGGCTCGTGGCCGGCCGGAGCACGGTGATCCGCGGGTGCGACACCCCCGCGGCGGTCCGCAGATTGACGGAGCCGGTCGTGTGGCGGACATCGCCGAGGGCGATGCGCGCCTTGACCGCGGTCTTCTTGGTGGCCACGCTGATCGATCCGCCATCGATCGACTTCTTCCACATGCCGGTATGGAGGTAGGCCGTGAACTTGGCCCCGAACGGCGTGGACCTTGTGGATCCTCACGCCGCTCGTGAGCGTGCTGATCGCCTTGCCGTTGCCGATGTAGATCCCGACGTGGGTGCCCACGACCCCAGATGACGAGGTCACCGGGCTTCGGGTTCTTGCGATCGGCCAGGCCGCGCGCCTTGAAGTACCGGTACAGCGCTCGGGCCGAGCGGGCCTTGCCGTTGGCGACGAACTTGATGTCGCCGGACTTGCGGAAGGCGTAGATCACGAGGCCGGAGCAGTCGAAGGACCTGGGTCCATTGGCGCCGTGCCGCCACGGGTCGCCGATCTGCTTCTTGGCGATCTTGATGATCTGCTGGGCCTCCGTCTTGGGGGCCGCGGCCGCAGCCGGGGTCGCCGTGGACGGAGCGAAGGTGAAGAGGACAGCCCCGACGAGGGCCACCGGGATGAACGCTCGTGCGCCCAGTGTCGCGGTTCGCAATGGTCTCCAGTCTGCCAACGCGTCGCATGGGGGTGCGACGGCGATCGCTGTGAGCCACGCGCGCGTACGGACGGAGGGGAACGGGGTGGAGAGGACCTGGCCAAGAGGGACCTGGGGCCCGGGTGGGGCGCCGCGTCATGGGGAACGCGGGCGCAAGCCGACGACAGTCGCCGTGCGAGCGGGGGCTCTTCGGTTGTCGTGTCCCTGTGCTGTGACCTGAGGGTCGGTCGGCGGGGCGCAGTCTAGACCAGCCTCGAGATCCTTGCAGGCGCGTGACATCGCCCTCGGGGCGCCGGGGGTAGCATCAGGCGCCTGTGGACCAGCCTGCCGCGACCCGACCGCCCCTCGTCATCGTCAACGCGCGCGCGTCGCGCCTGCACGATCCGGAGAAGCGGGCTCGCCTCCGCGAGGCGCTCGCGCCGGCGCTGGTCCGCCGGTTCGGCCTGACGCCGGATTGGGTCGACGACACCCACGCCGCGGCCCTTGCCGCCCTCCAGGATCTCGCCGGGCGGCCGATGGTGGTGGCTGCCGGTGGCGACGGGACCGTCCGCGAGGCCGCCGCCGCCGTCGCCGGAACGGACGTGCCGCTGGCCATCGTCCCGGGCGGGACGGGCAACGTCCTCGCGGGCACGCTCCGGATCGGCGGGATGCAGGGGGCCGTCCACGCCATCCGCGACGGGCACACCCGACGGCTGGATCTCGGTCGGGCACGCTGGGGCACGGCGGACGGTGACGAGCATGAGCGCATCTTCATGGTCGCCTGCGGATCGGGCTTCGATTCGCGCGTCATGGCCGCGGCCGAACACGAATGGAAGCGGCGGCTGCGGTTCGGGGCGTACATCGGCGCCGCGGTCCGCGAGGCCATACGGCTGACGCCCGCCCATTTCCGGATCACGGCCGACGAGGCCACCATCGAACTCGATGGGCTCGTGGTGCTCATCGGCAATGCCGGGGAGATCGTCCCGGGTCGCGTCGGACCGCGCCGGCCGATCGATCCGACCGACGGCCTGCTCGACCTCATGGTCATCGGCGGGCGCGATCTCGTGGCGGGTGTCCGCGGGGCGGCCGACCTGCTCCTGCGGACCGGCGACCTCGATGGCTCCGTCATCCGCCGGTCGGTCCGGTCCGTCCGGGTCGGAATCGGACCCGCCCCAGCCCGTCCAGACCGACGGCGATGCGCACGATCCGGGCTGGCTGGAAGCGTCCGTCGAGCCGGGCGCGGTCCGGATCGTGGTCCCGGCGCCCTGATCGTCCCGGCGCCCTGATCGGCATGGACCCGTCATCGGCAGCGGGTCAGGCCCTCCTCCGGGTGGCCCGGATGTGCTGTAATCCGAACGCGCGCGTCCGCGGACGCGAAGAGGAGGAACCATGGGTATCGGCACGGCTCCCGGAGCGATGACGAGCGACGAGATCGTCGCGCTCAGCCGCGAGCACACGTTCTTCTCGTGGTCGGCGCAGGGCGCCATCGACCCCATCGCCATCGATCGCGCGGAGGGCGTCTGGCTGTACACGCCGGACGGCCGGCGCATCCTCGACTTCAACAGCCAGCTGATGTCCGTGAACATCGGTCACGGTGACCGGCGGGTCATCGATGCCATCACCGAGCAGGCGACCAAGCTCCAGTACGTGCAACCAGCGTTCGCCACGGAGATCCGGGCGCGCCTCGGCCAGAAGCTCGCCGAGATCCTGCCAGGCGACCTCGACAAGGTCTTCTTCACGCTGGGCGGCGCCGAGGCCATCGAGAACGCCATCAAGCTCGCGCGACACTTCACGGGTCGGCACAAGGTCCTGGCCCGCTACCGGGCCTATCACGGGGCGACGTTCGGGGCGATGACGCTGACGGGCGATCCGCGTCGGTGGGCCAACGAGCCGGGCCTCGTCGGCGTCGTGCGCTACCCGGACACGCACCGCTGGGGCGAGCCGGAACCCCGGCCCGTGGCGGAATCGCTCCAGGGCCTCGAAGACGTGATCCGCTACGAGGGTCCGCACACGATCGCGGCGGTGTTCCTCGAGACGATCGTCGGGACCAACGGCATCCTCATCCCGCCCGACGGCTACCTGCAGGGCGTCCGCGAGCTGTGCGACCGGCACGGCATCCTGATGGTCTGCGATGAGGTCATGGCCGGCTTCGGGCGCACCGGGCGCTGGTTCGCAGTGGACCACTGGGACGTCACGCCGGACCTCATGACGATGGCCAAGGGCCTCACGTCGTCGTACCTGCCGCTGGGCGGGGTCGCGATGCGCCGCCACATCGCCGAGTTCTTCGACACCCACATGTTCTACGGCGGGCTGACGTACTCGTCACACCCGATCTCGATGGCGGCGGCCCTCGCCACCATCAGGGTCTACGAGGAGGACGGACTCATCGAGAACGCCGCGCGCCTGGGGGCGCGGATGCGCGAGCACCACGAGCAGCTGGCCGCGAAGCACCCGTCCGTCGGTGCGCATCGGAACCTCGGGCTGTTCGGCATCCTGGACCTCGTCCGGACGCACGAGCCGTGGACGCCGATGACGCCGTTCAACGGCACGTCCGACGAGATGAAGGCGGTCGGCGGGTACCTGCGCGACCACGGGGTGTACGCGATGATCGCCAACAACTCCATCCACACGAACCCGCCGCTGTGCATCACCGAAGCGGAGCTCGCCGAGGGCTTCGCGGTCATCGATGCCGCGCTGGACCTCGCCGACCGGGCGGTCACGAGCTAGCGTGACGGCTCCGACGAGCGGCGCATCGTCGGCGCCTTCGATGCGCCACCGGCTCCGCCCGGTCACGGGCTTCCTGACCGTGTTCGTGCTGCTGCTGGTCGTCTGGGAGGTCGTGAAGTTCATCGGCGGCAGCCACTGGCACTACGAGTCGTTCCTGGGGACGGGCATGGTCTTCGACCACAAGCCGCCCTTCGCCTTCCCGTTCGCGACCGATATCAAGCTGCCCCACACCTGGGACATCGCCTCGGAGTTCTTCGCGACCGATGCGGTCGGGGCGACGACGCTGCAGCGCCTCGCGGGTGCAGCGGTCTTCACGCTCCGCAATGCGGCGATCGGCTTCGTGATGGGCACGCTGTTCGGGCTCGGGCTGGCCGTGGTGCTCGTGCATGTCCGGGTGCTGGAGCGCGCGGTCGTGCCCCTGATCGTGGCGAGCCAGACGATCCCGATCATCGCCATCGCCCCGCTCATCGTGATCGGGCTCAAGGCCGATTGGTTCGGCGTCGCCATCGTGGCCACGTATCTCACCTTCTTCCCGGTCACCATCGCCGCACTCCGCGGATTGCGCGCGTACGACCCGCGGGCGCTCGAGCTCATGCGCTCGTACGCGGCATCGCGCGGTGCGATCCTGCGCAAGCTGCGCTTCCCGGCCGCCCGGCCGTACCTGTTCACGGGCTTCCGGATCGCCGCACCGGCCGCGGTCGTGGGGGCGATCGTCGGGCGAGCTGCCGTCGCTCATCCAGGATGGCCTCGCCCGCCAGATCATCACCGGGATGCAGTACTACTCCCTCAACGCGGAATACCTGTGGGCGGCCATCGTCATGTCCGCCGTGCTGGGCATCGGGGTGTACCTGCCTCGTGGCCGGCGTCGAAGCCTTCGTCCTGCGCCACGAACGGCGCCCTGATCCGGTGGGTGCCTGATGACCGATCCAGCTCGTCCCGTCGTCGAGATCGCCGGCGTCTCCAAGGTCTTCACGCCGCGCGGCCAGGGCACCGGCCAGGTGGAAGCCCTTCGCGACATCGACCTGGGCGTCGGCGCCGGAGAGTTCATCTCGCTGATCGGGCCGTCCGGGTGCGGCAAGTCCACGCTCCTGCGGATCATCGGCGAGCTGACGACGCCGACCGCCGGCACGGTGACGGTCAACGGCAAGACCGCCCATCAGGCGCGGCTGGACCGCGACTACGGCATGGTCTTCCAGGCGCCGATCCTGTTCGACTGGCGGACCGTCCAAGGGAACGTCGAGCTGCCCCTCGAGGTCAACGGCACGCCCAAGGCCGAACGGGCGCGTCGCGCGGCCGAGCACCTGGCGCTCGTGGAGCTGTCCGATTTCGCCGGGCACTACCCGTGGCAGCTCTCGGGCGGGATGCAGCAGCGCGTGGCCATCGCCCGGGCGCTGGCGCTGGACCCGGCGATCCTGCTCATGGATGAGCCGTTCGGGGCGCTCGACGAGATGACCCGCGAGCGTATGAACCTGGAGCTGCTCAAGATCTGGAACCGGACCGCAGACCACGGTCGTCTTCGTGACCCACTCGATCGCCGAGGCGGTCTTCCTGTCGACCCGCGTGGTCGTGATGTCGGCCCGACCGGGCCGCATCGAAGCGATCATCGAGATCGACCTGCCGCGCGAGCGCTCGGTCGATACCCGCGAGATGGAGGACTACTTCCGGCTCGTGACCGCGGTCCGCGAAGCGCTCCGGGGGAGTGAGTCCGATGGATCCGTGAGCGAGACCGAGAGCCGCCGGGTCGCGGCCGAGGGCCTCGGCGGATGAGCGGGGTCCCGCGCACGATCGATCTCGCGGCCGGGCGCGGTGCCGGGGCGCGCGACCGCGCTCGCGACTGGGCGCCGCCCGCGCTGCTGCTCATCGGGTTGCTCGTGCTCTGGGAGGTCACGGTCCGGGCGCTCCAGATCAAGCAGTTCATCCTGCCGAGCCCGCTCGCCATCGCCGAGGCCTGGGTCACCTACCTGCCCGAGCTGTACGCCGCCGCGCGCTACACGTTCCTGGAGATCATCGGCGGCCTGGTGATCGGGGCGACGGGCGGGATCGTGGTAGGGGTGATCACGGCCCGCTACGCCTCCATGCGCGATTCGCTCATGCCGTTCGCGGTGGCCGCGAGCTCCGTGCCGATCCTCGCGTTCGCGCCGACTCTTCAACAACTGGTTCGGGCTGGACCAGCAGCTCTCCAAGGCGATGATCGCGGCGGCCCTGTGCTTCTTCCCGGTCATGATCAACACCGTCCGCGGCCTGACCACCGGTGGATCCGCAGGCGCTGGAGCTGCTGCGCTCCTACGCGGCGTCGGAGACCCAGGTGTTCGCGCAAGCTGCGGGTCCCCAACGCCATGCCGTACATCTTCACGGCGCTGCGGCTGGCCGTGACCCTCGCCACGATCGGCGCCGTCGTCGGGGAGTACTTCGCGGCACCGCGCGCGAGCCTGGGCCAGTACATCGCGACCTACTCGGCGTTCCTGAACTTCGAGCGGTCCTGGGCGGCGATCGTGTTCGCCTGCGCGATCGGGATCGGTCTGTACCTGGTGGTCGTCGTCGCGGAGCGACTCGATCATGCCGTGGC
Source organism: uncultured Chloroflexia bacterium (assembly GCA_963724635.1). Lineage (GTDB taxonomy): Bacteria > Chloroflexota > Limnocylindria > Limnocylindrales > CSP1-4 > SPCO01. The sequence continues at coordinate 25,817 of CAVRVI010000006.1, read as the reverse complement.
AGGACCGCCGGGCGGCCTGGAGCTGAGGGCGGCGCGGTCCCGGGCCGCGACGTGAGCGTGGCCGTCCCGCCACCCGGGCGAACCCTTCCGGCGCCGCGACAGGTGGTTCCGGTGGCCGTCACCAGTCGCTAGACTGCGGGCTCGGAGGAGGAGGACCGGCTCCTGGTCGCGGTCCGACACATGAGGTAGTACCCATGCGAAACCAGCGCATCGTCGCGCTGCTCGCCGCCACGGTCGTCGTGGTGGCAGCCTGTTCCGGCGGAGGCGCCGCCAGCCCGGCCGCCAGCGGTGCAGCGACCGCCGCCCCGACCGACGGCACCAGCGCGGCGCCGAGCGCCGCGGCGGAGCTGACCCGATCCGGCTCCAGCTCCAGTGGTTCCCGCAGGCCCAGTTCGCGGGCTACTTCGCGGCGCAAGGACCAGGGCTTCTACGCCGAGGAAGGCCTGGATGTCACCATCCTGCCGGGCGCGGTCGAGATCGTGCCCGCGACGGTGGTCGAGGGCGGCCAGGCCGAGTTCGGCATCTCGTGGGTGCCGCGGATGCTCGCGCCGCGCGAGTCGGGCGCCGACGGCGTCGTCATCGGGCAGGTCTTCCAGCGCTCGCCGACGCTGCAGGTCTCGTTCAAGGACAAGAACATCACCAAGCCCGAGGACCTCGCCGGCAAGAAGGTCGGGTCGTGGGGCTTCGGCAACGAGGCCGAGCTGTACGCGGGCCTGCGCAAGGCCGGCCTGGACCCGGCCGACCCGAACAGCGTCGCGATCGTCTCGCAGCAGTTCGACATGGTCGCGTTCGTCGCGGGTGAGATCGACGCCGCGCAGGCGATGATCTACAACGAGTACGCTCAGGTCCTCGAGACGAAGAACCCGGCGACCGGCCAGCTGTACAAGCCCGAAGACCTCAACGTCATCTCGTGGGAGGACTACGGCACATCGATGCTCCAGGACGCCATCTTCGCCTCGGAGAAGTGGCTGGCCGAGGAGGGCAACGAGGATATCGCGGTCAAGTTCCTCAAGGCCTCGTTCAAGGGCTGGATCTTCTGCCGGGACAACCCCGAGGCGTGCGTCGACATCGTTCTCAAGTCCGATGCCGCGCTGCCCAAGGGCCATCAGACGTGGCAGCTCAATGAGGTCAACGGGATCATCTGGCCCGCCCCCAAGGGCATCGGGATGACGGATCCGGCGGCCTTCGATCGGACCGTCCAGGTCGCGCTCGATGGCGGCATCCTGACCAAGCCGGTCGAAGGGCCAGGCCTGGCGCAACGACCTCGCCGAGGCGGCCCTGGCCGAGCTCGCCGACCAGGACACCACGGGCGCGGCGTGGAAGAAGGCCGATGTCGTCCTCACCGAGGGCGGCAAGTAGGGGAGGGTCCCTGCGAGCGCGGCCCTCGTAGGTCGCGCTTGATCCAGGTTTCGAGATCGAACGACCGGCCCACCGCGGGCCGGTCGTTCGGCGTTCGGGGCCCCTTCGGTGCGGCGGCCCGCCCGGAGTCCCGCCCACCGACCCCCGCGGTGGCCCGCGCCGATCCTGCTCCCACCAGAGAAATCCGCCCATCGGACAGCGTAAGTTAGGGCCGGCGCCTCCTCCTGACGCCCAAGCCCGTCGGATCACGCACGGACGGCCCTCACCGCGGAGCGAATCCACGGGTAATCGCCAGTGAAGGCCCGATTTGTATGGTCCCACCAGGATCCCGCCGTCCATCGGGTGATCGCCATGTCCGTTCGCGTTTCCCGGACACAGGTCGCCATCGCCGGACACCGGGAGGCGACGGCCATCGCCGCCACGCTCGGCGGCGCTGTCCGGTCCGCCCGGCGGGCTCGCGGGCTGACGATCGCAACCGTCGCAGCGCGCGTGGGGATCAGCGGAGCGCGACTCAGCGAGATCGAACGCGGCATCGGGATGCGCGCCCCGCTCGAGACCTGGGTCGCCCTTGGGATCGCCATCGGGCGACCACTCGCCGTGTCCCTCAGCCGGCCGCTCGGCGAGGGAGCGCGACGGCCCGCGGGACGCTGGCCACCTCGAGATCCAGGAGCACCTCCTCGCGCTGGCCGCCAGGACCGGCCGCCACGGCACGTTCGAGCTCCCGACGCGCCCCATCGATCCCGCCCGCTCCACCGATGTCGGGCTGCGCGATCCGATCCGCCACGTCCGCACGCTCGCGGAGTGCTGGAACACGTTCGGCGACATCGGCGCCGCCAGCCGTGCGACGACCAGGAAGGTCGCAGAGGCTCAGGCCACGTGGCCCGACGATCGGATCGCGACGGTTTGGATCATCAGGTCGACGGCCGCGAATCGAGCGCTCCTCGATCGCTTCCCGCACATCCTCGACGCCGCGTTCCCAGGCTCATCGCGCTCGTGGGTGGCCGCGCTCGAGACGGGTAGCGAGCCGCCCACAGGGCCCGGCATCGTGTGGTTCGATGCCGCGGCGGGCCGTCTCATCGAGCGTCGGCGCAGTACGATTTGAGGCGTGACGAACCCCTCGACGCTCCACGTCTCGAGCCACCCGGCCGTCCTGCACAAGCTCGCCGTCCTGCGCGACGAGCACACGGAGCCCAAGAAGTTCCGCGAGGTCGTGCGTGAGCTCTCCTGGCTCCTCGGGTACGAGGCCCTGGCCGACGCGAAAGTCCGGTCGCGCCACATCACCACCCCGATGGAGGAGATGGAGGCGCACGAGCTCGGCGAGCGGATCGGCCTGATCCCGATCCTGCGAGCCGGCCTCGGGATGGTCGACGCCATGCTGGAGCTCATGCCGACCGCGCAGGTCTGGCACCTGGGCCTCTTCCGCGACGAGCGCACGCTCCGCCCGGTCGAGTACTACAACAAGCTGCCCGACTCCGCGAGCGTCGACCTGTGCCTGATCCTGGACCCGATGCTGGCCACTGGTGGCAGCGCGACGGCCGCCATCGATGTCCTCAAGCGCTGGGGCGCCGTCCGGATCAAGCTCGTGAACCTGATCGCCGCGCCCGAAGGCGTCGCCGCCGTGCAGGCCGCCCATCCGGACGTCGAGATCCACTGCGCGTCGCTGGACCGTGGCCTCAACGAGAAGGGCTACATCATGCCCGGCCTCGGGGACGCGGGCGACCGCCAGTTCGGGACCGGCCACTCCGACTGACGCGACGGCCCATCGCCACCTAGCGCACCCGGCGGGGCGGTGCCGGCCGTCGACGCCGTGGTCGAGATCGCCCCTATTGGCGGGCCATGTGCGCTCGCAGCTCTGCCTCCGGGTCCACGATGAGGTCGCCGCTGACGTCCACGACCACCTTCTCGAGATGACCGGTGAACTTGAACGGGCTCGGGTACTCCGGGGTCACCGGCGAACCCGGGTTGTGGCCGCAGCTCACGCCACCGGGGTTGAACATGAACGGCGTCGTATACGGGGCGTCAGCGCTGGCCACCAGCGCCCCATCCACGTACAGCTGGAGACGGCCAGGAGCGCCCTTCCCGTGCGCCATGTCCGGGCCGCCGGTGGGTTCGAATTCGAAGCGGAGTTCATGCTGGCCGGTCGGGAGCGGGTCGGGTGACGACACACGGAAGAGCTGGCGCGCCACGTAGTTGTGAACGTAGTGCAGGCGGCCGTCCTTGACGTACAGGGAGTAGCCCCCGGCGGCCGTGCCCTGGCAGAACAGGACGCCTTCCGCTCCGTCCTCGGGGATCTCGACGGACGCCGTGATGCTGTGCGGGCGGTTGAACAGGCGAGGCGCCGCGAAGTTCGGGATGGACTGGGTGCCGGGCCGGTACGTGTACTGGTCACGCGGCAGTGAGACCAGCGGCTTCTCGGCGGCCATCCGCTGCAGGCCGCTGCCGTCCACCGGCATGACCCCGTACTTGCCGGCCTCGACGTACCACGTTCCGATCAGCTCGATGAGCTTGGTCCGGTTGTCGGCGGCCAGGTCATGGTTCTCCGCCGGGTCCACGTCGATGTGGTAGAGCTCCCAGCCCGTGGCATCGAGCTCGGTCAGCTTCTCGGCCGAGATCGGGTTGCCGAACCCGGTGCCGGCTTCCGCGAACGACGGACCGGGCCACGGGCAGACGGCGCGCCAGCCGTCCTTGTAGATGGCTCGGTGGCCGAGCATCTCGAAATACTGGGTGTGGTGGCGCGTGGGCGCTTCCGGATCTTCGAGGGCATGGGCGAAGCTGACGCCCTGGATCGGGGCCTGGGTCACGCCGCGGATGGTCGCCGGCGGTTCGATCCCGAGCAGGTCGAGGACCGTCGGCACCATGTCGATGATGTGGGCGTACTGCGTGCGGACTTCGCCGCGCGCCTTGACGCCGTTGGGCCAGGACACGATGAACGGGTCGGTGGAGCCGCCTCGATAGGTCTCGCGCTTCCAGCGCCGGAATGGGGTGTTGCCGGCCCAGGTCCAGCCCCACGGATAGTGATTGAAGTGGTCCGGGCCGCCGATCTTGTCGATGACGGCGAGGCTCTCTTCGAGCGTCTCCTGCGCATTGTTGAAGAACTGGGCCTCGTTGGTCGTGCCCGTCGGGCCACCTTCGGCGCTCGCGCCGTTGTCGGAGATCACCATCACGATCGTGTCGTCCAGCACGCCCTGCTCGCGCAGGAAATCGAGCAGCCGCCCCAGATGATGGTCGGTATGGCTGAGGAAGCCCGCGAAGACCTCCATCATCCGGGCCGAGAGCCGGCGGGCGTCGGGGGACAGGGACTCCCACTCGGGGACGTCCGGGTCGTGCCGCGACAGCTCGGCGTCGGCCGGCAGGATACCGAGCGCCTTCTGGCGCGCGAACACCAGCTCCCGATAGGCGTCCCAGCCATCATCGAACTGGCCGGCGTACTTGTCGGCCCACTCCGCGGGCACGTGGTGCGGTGCGTGGGTGGCACCGAAGCACAGGTTCAGGAAGAAGGGCTTGTTCGGGTCGATCTGCCGAAGGTCGCTGATGAACTCGATCGACTTGTCGACCAGGTCCTCGGTGAGGTGGTAGCCCTCTTCCGGTGTCTTGGGGGGCTCGACCGGGTGGTTGTCGTACACGAGGTCCGGATACCACTGGCTCGTGTCGCCACCGAGGAACCCGTAGAAGCGCTGGAATCCCCGGCCCAGCGGCCAGCGGTCGTACGGTCCGGCCGCCGTCTCCTGGTTGCTCGGGGTGAGGTGCCACTTGCCGACCATGTACGTGCCGTAGCCGTGCTCGAGCAGCATCTCGGACAGCATGCCGTTCTCGAACGGCATCACGCCGTTGTAGCCCGGGAAGCCCGAAGCGAGCTCGGTGATGCAGGCCATCCCGTTGCTGTGGTGGTTGCGGCCGGTGATGATGCACGATCGGCTGGGCGAGCACAGCGCCGTCGTGTGCATGTTGTTGAAGCGGACGCCATCGGCCGCGAGGGCATCGAAGGTCGGCGTGGCGATGGGACTGCCGAAGGAGCCGAGCTGCCCGAAGCCGGTGTCATCGAGGACGACGAACAGGACGTTCGGGGCGTCCTTCCGGGCGCGGGTCGGTGCGGGCCAGGCCGGGCTGGACTCATCAGCGGTCCGGCCGATCACACCGGCGAATGGCGCTCCGGCTGGATATTCGACGATCGGCATCAAGTTCCCTTTCGATCTGTCTTCGCATCGGCCGCGTGATACCGAGCGTATCTGCACGTGCGGATGGCGAGCATCACCCGAGCCGGGTGATGCCGGACGGCGGTTTCCAGCCGATGCCGCTCCCGACTTCGACCGTCGTGCCATGAGGCAGCGGCTGGCGTACCCTCGGACTCGCCCGACCAGCCCACGAGGACAGGACCGACCGATTGGAGACACCGGAGACTCGTCGGTGGCACCGACGGTACCGTCCGTGGCTCGTGGCCGCGGCCGTCCTGCTGGTCGTGCTCGGAACGCTGGTCCTCGTCCGCATGGTCGCGATCCCGTCGCGCTCGACGCCCGTCTACGACCCGCCGGTCCTCGCCGGCCAGCCCCTGTGGGGGTCCTGCTCAGCCGGGTTCTACGCGCGGAAGGGCGACACGATCGTGCTGACGTCCACCGGCCACTGCACGTCCGAGGGCACCGTCGCCTACGACCCTGATGGGACGACCGTCCGCGGCGTCTTCGGCCCGGCGGCGCGCGACGCCACCTGCCCGCATCCCGACCACACCTGCGCCGCATCGGACATGAACTACCTCGTCGTCGACCCGGCGAGGATCCCGTGGGGTCACCTCAACGCCGTGGATCTCGGCACCGCGGGCTATCGAGTCATCCCGCCCGGCACCCGGCCGTTGGCCTGCCCGGACATCGCCATCGGTGACCTGGCGGAGATCAACGGGCGGGACATCTTCCGGAGCGGCCCGGTCCTGGAGAAGGGGGAGAACCTCAAGCCCGCCGACCTGGATGGGTCCTACTTCCCGTGCATGATCGCGGCGCAGATCCCGGTCGCGGTGGGCGACTCGGGCGGTGCCGTGCTCGTTCGGGGCATCCCTGCGGGCGTGACCTCGCGATCCTTCGGCGGGACGCTCGGCTTCACGCCGCTCGCGGAGGGGCTGGAACAGCTCGGACTGGACCTCTGCACCACGCCGGACTGCGACCTCTCGTCGCCGGATCGATGAGCCGGACGAACGCTAGACGTGCGGCGCGACGCCCTCGGCCAGCTGCTCCATGAGCTCCAGTTGGTCGTCGAGCTCGAGGAACGGGAAATGGCTGCGAGCGACGAATTCGACCGGGACACCCGCCTGTCGGCGGATGTCGAGCATGCCGGCCACGAGCTCGTCCGGTGGCCCGGCGAACGTCGCACGGCCCTTGACGAGCGCCTCGTCCGGTCCGTCGAACGGCGGCGGGGTCGCCACCGGCATCGGGCGAGCCGCCGATGCTTCCATGTCGGAGTACTTCCACTGCATCGCCCACAGCACGTCGCGGTAGCGCGCCAGCGCCTTGGCGTGCGACGGTCCGGGCAGCAGGATGGAGTAGTGGATGAACCGGAAGGTCGCCGGGTCTCGACCGATCTGCTCGCATTCGTCGAGCACCCAGCCGACCTGCTCCACGAACTTCTCGGCGGGGGCGTTGGCGAAGATCCCGTCCGCGAGCCGCGCAGCACGACGGATCGCCGGCTCCGCCCCGCCACCGACGAGCACGGGGATCGGGGTCGGCGGCGTGGGCCGGACAGCCACGGTCGGAAGGTCGTAGACGGCGCCCTGGTGCGTGAACGGTTCGCCGGTCCAGGCCTGCGGGAGGATGCGCAGGATCTCGTCCATGGCCGCCCCGCGCCGGCGGGCGTCCGCGCCGAGACCCTGGTACTCCACCTCCGACCAGCCGAGCCCGAGACCCAGGAGCAACCGGCCGTGGCTCAGCAGCTGGACGGTCGCCGCGTCCTCCGCGAGGCGAAGCGGGTGGTGCATGGGCGCCAGGATGACGCCCGTCCCGAGCTCGATCCGCGAAGTCGCCTGCGCGAGCGCCGCTCCCACGACGAGGAGCGACGGCATGTATCCGTCGTCGACGAAGTGGTGCTCGGTCGTCCAGACCGACGTGAAGCCGAGCCGTTCCGCCTCGACCGCCAGTCGGACGGTGTCGTCGTACGTGCGCGTCCAATCGGTCTCGCCGGGGCGAAGTTGCGCGCTGAGCAGTCCGAAGCCAAGTCCCATGGCCCGACGATAGCAGCCCAAAGCCGTTGGCGCGCCGCCAGACCCGGCCCGCGCCGGTCAGGCACGATACGGCGATGACCCAGGAAGAGCGGCTTGTCGGCGGCATGCATCCGGGGGGCGCCCCGGTCCGGGTGGGCGACACGGTCCGTCGACCCGCCGGCTCGTCGAGAGCGTCCGTCCGCGACCTGTTGCTCCACCTCGAGGCGGTCGGATTCGATGGCGCGCCCCGCTATCTCGGCACTGACGAACAGGGCCGCGAAGTCCTGAGCTGGATCGACGGCGACGTCCCGCTCCCGCCCTACCCGGCGTGGTCGATGACGGATCGCGCGCTCGCTGACCTCGGCGGGCTGATCCGGCGATTCCACGAGGCGACCACGACCTTCCGCAGCCCCGCATCCGACTGGGCGAGCGATTGGGCCGACCCGGTCGGCGGGCCGGTCATCTGCCACAACGACCTGTTCCCCGAGAACGTGGTCTTCCGTGACGGACGGGTGGTCGCCCTGATCGACTTCGCGATGGCCGGCCCCGGACGCCCCCTGTGGGACGTCGCGATCGCGTCCGAGATCTGGGGTCCGCTGGGCGACCCGGATCGGCGTGACAAGCACCACACGGACCTGGATGGCGTGACACGACTCGGCGTGCTCGCGCGCGCCTACGGCCTCGAACCCGAGCGCGCCGAGGAGCTCGTCGATGTCATCGTCGAGGAGCGAACGAAGGCGGCGGCGAACATCCACGCTGAGATCGCCGCCGGCGACGCGTCCTGGGCGCGGATCTTCACCGAGTCGGGCGGCGACGACCGGGTCGCGGCCGACGATGCCTGGATCGCCCGGAATCGTGGGGCACTGATCCGCGCGGCCCGGGGCTGACCGGTCCCGGGCCGCGCCCGGTCAGGGGCGCTTGATGGTGATCTTGTCGCCGACCTTGGAGAACGTCAGGTCCAGGTCGTAGATGATCCGCTGGAGCTGGCCCGCGCCGTCGCCGACCCGCGCCTGCCCGACGAGGTGCCAGGCCCCGCTCCGCGGCCTGCCGTTGTCATCGATCAGCAGCTCGAGCGTCGACGAGTCGACCTTCTCCTTGCGCACGTCGTACGGGATCGTCCCGGGGTGGATGAGCAGCGACCCCGGGATCGAGATCTTGTGCAGGGTGGTGTCACCGGCCTCCGCGGAGCCCAGGTACTTGACATCCGCCGTCGAGGTCACGGCCTTGAAGGGCACGTACGAGTCCTCGACGCCGTAGTCCTTGATCGATCTCCACGCGGCGCTGCCGCGCTTGATCCAGCCCTGGTCATCGATGCCGCGGACCTGGACCTTCTTCTTGCCGACCCCCGGGTACTCGGGGTCGAAGTCGTAGGTGAACGTGCTGGCGAAGTCCGCCCCGGCGACGTCGAGAGAGCCGACGACCGGGAGGACATCCGCGGACGCTGCCACCTGACCCTTGTACTTGACCCGATAGCTCAGCTCGCCACTGGCCACCAGGTCCACGAAGTCCGAGATGGCGGCGGCGTACGGCTCGAGCGCGACCGGGCTGCTCGCGGCAGCCGGCACCGCCGACGGCGTACCGACGGGCGGCTCGACCTGCGGAAGGGCCGGGATCCCGGCCGTGCCACACCCGCTGAGCACGATCGCGGCCGCGAGCGCGACGACCACAGGGGCGCGCGCGAACCGTCGATGGGCGGCGACCCGGACCGACTGCATCTTGGCGGACATCTCCCCGTCGCAGATCCTCGGTGACCCGCGTCTGGGCCGGACCGTAACAGGTGTCGTCCCGAGTGTCACCGCGACGATGGGCCCATGCGCCCGGGGTGCTTCCGGGATCAGGCCCCGGTCACCGCTTGGCGGCTGCCGTGCCTGGGTTCGTCAGGTAGACCCCCCGCGCCGCCAGTCGTTTCTGGAGTCGCGCCACATCCAGCGACTGGACATCGGTGCTGGCCGGGACCACGCCGGACCCGCGCGGCGCCCGTCGGCGGATGACCATGGCGGCGGCCTCGCCGGCCGCCTCGCCCATGATCATGTACTGCGGCTCCATGCGCAGCGACGACTGGGCGACGTGGCTCGCCGAGGAGGCCACGGGCACGAGCAGGTTGGTCGCTTCTGCCTCGAGCGGGGTGATGGCTCGATACGGGATGGCGTACGTCAGGTACGGCAGCGCCATCGAGCCTTCCGTCATGAGCCGGCCGTTCGTATCGAGCCAGCGCGACACGAGGTGCGAGTCCACGCGATACGACGCGACCCCGATGATGTCCGGCTTGGTCCGCGTCGTCGTGATGTCGCGCTGGGTCAGCACATACGCCCCGACCATGCGGCGACCCTCCCGGAGATACAGCAGCCACGGCCAGTTGTCGTTGTCGACGAACTCGTCCTTGCACAGGCCGTACTGGCCCATCTCCTCTCGGATCGCTGCCGGGACCCGTGGATCGGTCGAGAGGAACCAGTACAGCCCCTGGCTGTTGCGCCGGTGAGCAGCGGCGATGTCGGCACGGCCATCTGCACCGGCCTCCGGGTACCCCCAGTCGAGTCCCGGGACCGCCGTGCTGAGCAGCCCCTTGTCGTTGACATCGAACTTGTCGTTCGCCAGCGGCGATAGGCCGACCAGCCACGAGAGCCGGGCCGGCTCGTCGAGGGTGTCCTGAAGCTCGGCGAGATAGGCGAGCACGAACTCGTGATCCGCGTCGTTGTAGTCATCGGGCGGGGTGAACGGGACCTGGTTGTCGGGATCCGACGTGAAGCACATCCGGTAGTTGGCCGCCTGGATCCGGTCATCGGCGCTCCCGAACCGACCAGGCGCCGGCACGACGAACGGGACGGCGGTGCCGCCCAGATCGTTCGCGATCAGCTGGCTGTCACGCACGCCGGCGAGCGTTTCCCCGTACTCGCGGATGGATTCGCGCCCGAGCCTGAAGCCGACACCCGCCCGGGCAAGGAGGTCGCCCTCGTACGTGGCGTCGATGTAGACGGCCGCCTCGTAGCGGCGCCCGGTCGTCGTCCGGATCGCGGCGATCCGGGTGCCGTTCATGGCGACCCCCGCCGTATCGGGCAGTCGTTCGCCATATCGGACATCGATGTCGGTCGAGTGGATCATCTTGCGGAACGCGGTCTCGGCGGTATGTGGCTGGAAGGCGTATCGATACGCGGAGGATCCTTCCAGCACCTGGACGCGATCGAAGAACTCGCGGGCGAAACCACCCGAGCGTCGCCCGCTTGCCGATGTCGGTCCAGCTGAGGCCACTCGACATCATCCCGCCCAGGTGCCTGGTGGGCTCCAGGAGGATCACGTCGGCCCCTGCGCGTGCCGCGGTCACGGCCGCCAGGACGCCGCCCGGCGTGCCGCCGTAGACGAGCACCTCGGTCCTCATCGTCGTGGCCGCGTCCGAGGCCGTGGGGAGGCCGCTCCCCGGCGCCGCGACCACGGCAAGACCGATCGCGAGCATCACCGTCACGATGCGGACGCGACGCCGGCGTCGGGCGGCGAAGGGGGATCTCCGGGACAACATGGCCTCCTGCCACGAGGATCCGTGACGAGAGACGGACCTCGGGAGCGTAGCATCCCGGACGCCGGGATCCGGATGGCCGTGTCGGAAGGGGACCGGCACCGGCAGGGACGAAGGTCCGGTGCGCCGGACCCACGGCTGCGCGGTATGCTCGCCCCGTGACCGCCACCGCCGAGCGCGCGACGCCGAACGCACCCCGGCCACGACCGCGGAGCCGCGGCCGGGCGGAGACACCCGTCCTCGTCCGCCTGGTCCGCAACGGGATCGAGGAGAGCGTCCATCGCGGCGACATCGTCGAAGCGGATGCGAGCGGTCGACTCCTCCACCAGGTCGGCGATCCCGATCGCCTGGTCACCCTGCGCTCGACGGTCAAGCCGTTCGGGGTGGTCGCGCTCATCGAGGCCGGCGGCATCGATGAATTCGACCTGGAACCGGCGGAGCTCGCGATCATGGCGAGCTCCCACTCCGGGGAGGACATCCACGTCCGGACCATCCAGGCGGTCTTCCGCCGCGCCGGTGTCAGTCAGGCGTTCCTCGCGTGCGGGAACGAGGGCATGCCTCTGGACAAGCTGACCGCGGCGCGCCTGGCGCGCGACGGCGAGAAGGCCAGTCCCATCCGCCACATGTGCTCGGGGCAGCACTCGGTGTCACTGCTGCTGTCGCGCCTCAAGGGCTGGGACATGGAGACCTACTGGCAGGCACAGCACCCGTCGCAGGTCGCGTACCGCGCCGCGGTGGCGAGGGCCTACGGCATCACGCCCGACAAGCTCCGCACCGCCATCGACGGCTGCGGCGTCGAGACCTACGCCTTCCGGCTACGCGAGGTGGCCCAGGCGTACGCGCTCCTCGCCGATCCCGAGGCGGTGGCCGCCAAGGATCCGCGTCGCACCCTGGCGCCCGCCCTCACCATCATCCGGGACGCCATGCTCGCCAATCCGGAGATGGTCGCGGGTCGTCACGATCGCCTGGACACGTCGCTCATGAAGGCCGCCCCCGATCGATTGATCAGCAAGGCGGGGATGGAGGCGCTGCGGGCGATCGCGATCCTTCCGGGCTCGCGCGTCGGGACGAACGGCACCGCGGCATCCGGGCTGGCGGTCAAGATCGAAGACGGGGATGGGTACGATCGCGGGACATGGGCCGCTTCGGTGGAGGCCCTGCGCCAGGCGGGCGTGCTCGACGGTCAGGCGCTCCGGGTGCTCGCTCGCTACCACCGGCCGACGCTCCTCGATCCGCATGGGCGGGTCGGGGCGGAGGCCATCGTCGACTTCGAGCTGGCGCCTGTCGGCGAACTGACCGCCTGACCCGACCCGGCGCCGGCCGCCACGACCCGCGTCCCGCCCGACCGCTGGAGCGAACACCGACCGCATGGCCCCGAATGCCGATCCCTATCGAACGCTCGGCCTGACCCGCGGGGCGACGCTTGCCGAGGTCAAGACGGCGTACCGCCGGCTGGCCAAGGCCAATCATCCGGACGCCGCCGGCGAGGCGGCGCTACCACGGTTCCTCGCGATCCAGGCCGCCTACGACCAGATCGTGGGTCCGATGGAAACGGGGAGCGGGCCTGGCGGTCGACCCGGCCCGGCGCGTCGCCCGTGGGATGCCGACCCGAACCGGGCCGATGCGACGCGTCGCGCCTACGGTGGCCGCGCGCGGCGCACGCGGACGAGCGGTCCGCGACCCGGTGCCGGGACGGGGACGGGACGGGGACGGGGGCAGGGGCGGGCAGCGGCGCCCCCGGCGCCCCCGGCGCGGGCGCCGGTTCTCCGGGCGGGGCTCCCGGATCGGGGGGCGGCGACGGGTCGCAGGCGGGCGGTGGCGGTAGCGGAAACGGGGACGGCCGGCCGACCAACAAGGCCACCCTGGGCTCCACGTCGTACGACGGCGCCGACGCCGAACCGTTCGAACCCGATTGGGGCGGCGCGTCGTGGTACGGCACGACCTCAGGGACGTACTGGACGCTCAACCCCAAGGAATACGCCGACCCGCGCAAGCACGGACCGGAGTACCAGGCACGGGCCCGCCGCGCCGCCGCAGCGGCCGCCCGTGGCGAGGTTCCCGACGACCTCGATGACCCTGGGCCGACACCGACCCCGCCGCTCGCCTCGACGGATGCGGCGCCTGACCCGGCGGCGGATGCGCCCGGCGTGCCGCCCCAGCCCACCCACACCACGAGCTCCTGGTGGGACGCCACGGCCGGCCCGGAGCCCGGCACGGAGCCGTCGGCTGGCGCCCCCGACGGCGGTGTCCACGACGAAGGAGCCACCACCGGACGTGGTGCAGCGGCCACGTCGGCTCCGCCCGACCACGCGGCCCGCGGCGCCCCCATGGCCGGTGCATCGGCCGACGGGCTGGGCGTGGCTGGAAGGCGCCCACCCGGCGATCCCGGGCCGGATCGGTCGGGCCGTCCTCGGCTGGATCCCGATCGCGTTGGCGCATCGGCTGGGCCGGCGGCGAGCTCACCGGCTGCGCCCGGTTCTCAGCCGATTGCGACGGCTCCAACAGTGCCGTCGTGTGGCTGCTCCAGGTCGCGATCCTCGCGTTGCTCGTGCTGCTGCCGAGGCTGGCGTCGGTGGCGGCCATCGCGGCCATCGTCGTGGTCGCGGCCGCCATCCCGGCCGCCCTCATCCTGTCCGCTCCCGGCGCTGAGGGCGCGGCGCCGAGTTCGATGGCGGCGCTCGGGATCGTGAGCGCCGTGGCCTGGTTCGGCGGCCTGGGATTTGGTGTGCTGCGGGCGGTCCGGCGCGCCCCCGAAGCCCTATCCTGAAGACATGCCCCGCCGCCACGATCCGCGCGACCTGTCCTCCGCCGCTCAGGAGTACCTGCTCGCGCTCCGGGTCGCCGCGGGGTCGTCGGACGGCGCCAAGGTCACCGCGGCCGGGGTCGCCCGTCATCTGGGCGTCACTACCCAGGCGGCATCGGAGATGTTCCGGCGCCTGACCGCGGACGGTCTCGTGGATCATCCCGACGGCCGCGAGCTACGGCTGACGACGGCCGGTCGTGCGGCGGCCGATGCGATCTTCCGTCGCCACGCCCTTCTCGAGTGGCTGCTGACCAGCGTCGTCGGCCTCGGCTGGGCCGAATCCGACGAGGAGGCGATGCGACTCCAGGGCGCCATCTCACCCCGGGTGGAGGCGCGGCTGGACGAGATGCTCGGACATCCCGAGATCTGCCCGCATGGCAATCCCATCGACCTCGCAACAGCCAAGCGGCGGCCTGCCGGCGTGAAGCTGAGTGCGATCGAGGCCGGGACGCGAGCCACGATCTATCGGATCACCGAAGAGGCGGAGGAGGATGCCGGCCTCCTGTCGTATCTCGAGGCACGAGCCCTCAAGCCCGGCGCCCCGATCAGCATCCTGGCCCGCTCCGAGTCGCTCGATTCGCTGACGCTGGAAGGCCCGCTTGGTCGGGCGACCCTTGGCCTTCGGCCAGCCGGGCTCGTTCGGGTCCTGCCCGGCGACGCCGACCCGGCGTTGTTCCATCACGTGCCGACGGTCCTCGCGAACGGCTGACGGCTCCGCTGGTAGCCTTCGGCGATGACCATCGACCGCGTCCGCATCGCCCCGAGCCCGACCGGGCCGCTCCATATCGGGACCGCGCGGACCGCGCTGTTCAACTACCTCCACGCTCGTCACGTGGCGGGGACGTTCATCCTGCGGCTCGAGGATACGGACGTCGCCCGGAGCACGCTCGCATTCGAGAAGGACATCCTGGACGGGCTGCACTGGCTGGGTCTGGAATGGGACGAGGGCCCGGAGGTGGCCGGCGAACCGGCGCGCGGGCCGCATGCCCCATATCGACAGATGGAGCGATTGCCCTCGTATGCGGCGGCGGCGCAGCGCCTCCTCGCCGACGACCTCGCCTACCCGTGCTTCTGCACGCCAGAGGAGCTCGACGCCGACCGCAAGGCCCAGGAGGCGGCCAAGCTGCCGCCTCGGTACGTGGGTCGCTGCGCCGCGCTGACGCCCGCCGAGCGCCAGGCGCGCGAGGCCGAGGGGCGTCGGGGCGCGCTCCGATTCCGGGTCGGGGAGGGGGTCGTCGCGTTCGATGACATCGTTCGCGGGCACGTGGAGATCGATGTCGGCAACCTGGGCGGCGACTTCGTCATCGTCCGCGCCGACGGTACCCCGCTCTACCACTTCACCGTCGTCGTCGACGACGCCGCGATGGAGATCAGCCACGTGATCCGCGGCGAGGACCATCTGTCGAACACGCCCAAGCACATCCTGCTGTTCCAGGCCCTCGGCTACGACGTGCCCCGGTTCGCGCACCTGCCGCTCATCCTCAACCCCGACCGGTCCAAGATGAGCAAGCGCAAGGCCCAGACCGCCGTCGGCGACTACATCGCCCAGGGATTCATCCGCGAGGCGCTGGTCAACTACCTCGCCCTCCTCGGCTGGGCGACCGGCACGGAGGAGGAGGTCCTGTCCCTCCCCGAGATCGTGGAGCGGTTCGAGCTCGGCGCGGTCCACAAGGGTGGCGCGGTGTTCGATCGTGAGCGCCTCGAGTGGCTCAACGGCCAATGGATCCGGCGCCTGGACCCCGACGACCTGATCGATCGATTGCGCCCGTTCCTGGAGGCCGACCGGATCGCCGGCCGGATCGACCGGGTCCCGGGCGATGACGAAGTGCGCGCGCTGCTTCCCGTGATCCAGGAGCGGCTCCCGACGCTCGGCGCCATCGGCGACCTCGTCGGGTTCCTGTGGGTCGACGAGCTCGACCTGGACGCCGCCCTGCTCGTGCCCAAGCGCTGGGACGTGGCGACGACACGGGACGGGCTCGCGGCCGCGCGGACGGTCATCGCCGACGTGGGCGCCGTCAGTTTCGAGGCCGAGGAGCTGGAGCCGCCGCTCCGCGCCCTGGCCGAGTCCCGTGGCTGGAAGGTCGGCGACCTGTTCATGGCGATCCGGGTCGCGGTCACCGGCCGGACCGCGACGCCGCCGCTGTTCGACACGCTCGTGGCTCTGGGCCGCGACCGGGCCCTGGCTCGTCTGGACCGGGCGGCCGCGACGCTCGTGGAGGCGTGACGACCGCCGGCACCGGCTCGGGGATCTCGGCCCCCGTCTGGCGGCGCTTGGCCTTGCCGATCGGGGTCGGCCTTGTGATCGGCGTGCTGACCCAGCTCGGGCAGGGGCTCCTGCCCGGCGGGACCTCGCAGGTGGCCAATGCGATCTCGCCGTGGCTGCTCATCACGTTCCTGGTGGGGGCCGCGATGCCATCGCGGATCGGAGCCGCCGCAGCCGGTGTCGCGACCCTCGTCTTTGCCCTGGTCGGCTACTACGCGATGATCGAACTGCGCTTCGGGTACGGGGCGAGCACGAGTTCGCTCATCTTCTGGGGCCTCGGCGCGCTGGTGGGCGGCGGCGTCTTCGGGGTCGCCGGACACACCTGGCGGCGCGACCCGCGCCACATCTGGCGAGCCGCCGCCCTGGGTCTCGTCGGTGCGGTGTTCGTGGCGGAGGCCGCCTATGAGGCGATCGTCCTCGGGGACACGCTGATCGCGACGATCTTCCTGGTCGCCGGGCTGGTGCTGCCGCTGATCCTGGGCCGCACCCGGGCAGACCGGCTTGGCGGCCTCGTGGCGATCGCGCCGGCCCTCGTGCTGGGTGCCCTGGGCTACGTGGTCTTCATCGCGATCTACGGGATCACCGCCGGCATCGGATAGGTGACAGCAGTTGGCAAGATCGATCGCGAGCGTGACGTGCCTGACGAGACCGGACTGCGGGAGGTGCTTCGATGACCCATGACGACGTCCAGCGCTGGCTCGATGCCTATGTCGAAGCCTGGCGGACTTACGACGCGGCCGCGATCGGCGCGTTGTTCGCGGCCGACGCGACGTACCGCTACCAGCCCTATGGCGAGCCGGTCGTCGGTCGCGATGCGATCGTCGCCGACTGGCTGGACGATCCCGACGATCCGGCGAGCTGGTCGGCGCAGTACGAGCCGTACGCCGTGGACGGCGACCGCGCCGTGGCCGTCGGGGAGAGCCGGTACGTCAATGCCGACGGCTCCCTGCGCGACCTGTACTTCAACCTGTGGACGCTACGGTTCGATCCTGACGGACGATGCGTCGATTTCGTGGAGTACTTCATGGAGCTCCCGGAGCGCCTCAAGGCGGGTCGCTGATCCGCCCCCGGGTTCGCGCACCCGCGGGTCGCGCGGCAGTCCGGTGTTGATGAGCCGTTAACACGGGCCGGATACGGTCCCCTCGTCGCCGACAGACGAGAGGGAGAGCATGGCCGCCAACATCGAGGACCTTCGCCGTGTGCCGCTGTTCAGCGGCATGACCGACCGCGCGCTCCAGGCGATCGCCGAGCTCGCGAGCGACATCGACTTCGCCGATGGGGCATACGTGACGACGGAAGGCGAAGCCGGGGACGCGTTCTATCTGCTGCTCGAGGGCGGGTTGCAGGTGACCCAGCGCGGTGCCGCGATCCGGGACCTGGGCCCGGGCGACTTCATCGGCGAGATCTCGCTCATCGATGGGCGCCCTCGGTCGGCGACGGCGGTCGCGGTCGGCCCCGTCCGGGCGCTGGTCATCGCCCGCCACGAGTTCACCGACCTCATGGACCGGTTCCCGGCGGTCCGGCTCGGGATCCTGATGGCCCTCACCGACCGGATCCGTCGCGACGAACGCGAGGCCGTCGCCTAGCGTCCACCCCGCCTCGCCCGGCTAGTCCTCAGCCGCGACGGCGATCCGCCGGCCTTGCCCGATCTCGGGACATCGGGGCATCATCGGGAGGCCGACTCACGTCCGTCGGTCGCCGCAGCAGGGTGGCAGGATGCACGATGAGCCGGTGACCGACGGGCGCGACTACACCTCCGCGGTGTATGGGTCCCTGCTCGTCACCACGCTGATCGCCGTGCAGTGGTGGCACGAGGTGTCCCCCGCGTTCCTCGGGTTGTCCCTGGTCATCTCGGTCGCGATCTTCTGGGTCAGCCACGTGTGGGCCGGCATCATCAACCACCGCATGCACGGTTCCATCCGTCGTGGGGATGCGGTCGCGATCGCCTCCGCGGAGGCGCCGATGCTGTCGCCCGCGGTCGTGCCGACGCTTATCCTCGCACTCGCGTCCGTCGGTGTCGTGATGGTCGACACGGCGATCGCCCTCGCCATGCTCGCGAGCCTGGCCCAGCTCTTCCTGTGGGGGCTCGCCGTCGGCAGGTCTGCCCATGCGGGCTGGGCGCTCGCGTTGGGGGTCGCCGCGGTCGATTGCGCGCTTGGGCTCGCGATCGTGATCCTCAAGGTCGTCGTGATCCACTGATCACGCCTGACGGTGGCGTTGCGGCGCTGCCGCGGGCCGACTGGTGCTGGACAGGCTCCCTATGATGACGCCGACTGGTGCGTGGCCCGCCGGCACCAGCGGCCGATGCCTGCGGGCTCGGCGTCAACAGCATGCTAGTGAGGGACGTCCCGGATGAAGAACCCGCCCATCCTGGTCTCGGTCATCGGCTTCTTCGCAGCCTTGGCTGGCTTCGGCTTCCTGTTCTTCGGACTGCGAGTCCTCGGCTTCGACTGGTTCGGCGTCCTCGGCGATCTTCCGGCGTTCAACAGCGTCGGACTCTGGGGATGGCTCGCGATCTTCACCGGGATCGTCTGGCTGCTCGCCGCCGTCGGGCTCTGGGCGCTCCAGCCGTGGGCCCGACTGTTCGCGCAGATCATCGCCGGCTTCGCTCTGTTCGAAGCGGTCCTCGCGTTCTTCCAGTTCCCGGGGACGGGCGTCGGGTTCGCGATGGCGATCATGCCGGCGCTGATCCTCTGGTACATGAGCTCCGCCGAGGTCAAGGCCGCGTTCGGCGAGGGCGCGCCGCCGCCAGCCGCCTGACCCTGGCTCGCCGCACGTCGAGTGCCGGCGTCGCCCGACCTTCTTCGATCGGTCGCGACGCCGCGCTCTCGGCGCGGGTGGCGCAACGCTGACGGCTCGTGAACGAGCCGTTAACACGGGCGACTATGCTCACGGGTAGATGGCACGCACGATCCTCGTCGTCGAAGACGAGCCGACCCTGCGCGAGACGCTCGTCGACGCGCTCGAGGCGGATCGATTCCGGGTCGTCGCCGCGGCGGATGGTCGCGAGGCCCTGACCCAGTTCCGGGCGGAGCGTCCGGACCTCGTCCTGCTGGACCTCATGCTGCCCGAGCTCTCGGGCATCGAGGTGTGCCGGATCATCCGCGCCGAGTCGGGCGTGCCGATCGTCATGCTCACGGCCAAGGATTCCGAACTCGACAAGGTCGTCGGCCTGGAGCTCGGGGCCGACGACTATGTCACCAAGCCGTTCTCGCTGCGCGAGCTGACCGCGCGGATCCGGGCGCTGTTCCGTCGCTCCGAGGCCGCCGTCGCGACGACGGCGCCACCGTCGGTCGATCGACCTCGGGCAGGTGCAGGTGGACCTGGCCGGCCATCGGTTGTTGCAGGACGGGGAGGCCCTGCCGCTCAAGCCCAAGGCGTTCGAGCTGCTCGCATTCCTCGTCCGGAACCCCGGACAGGTCTTCACTCGCGACCAGCTCCTCGAGAAGGTCTGGGGCTACGACTATGCGGGCGAGACCCGCACCGTCGATGTCCACGTGCATTGGCTGCGCAGCCAGATCGAGGCGGATCCGGGCAAGCCCTCCTTCATCCACACGGTCCGCGGTGTGGGGTACGTGTTCCGCCGCCCGTCCTGAGGGAGGGCGCTCGGCGCTGGGCTCGGTGGCCGACGCGCATCGTCGGCTGCCTCCGCCGCCACCCCCGTTGCTGGTTCGCGAAACCACCACTGTCGCGAGCACCATGAAGCGGCACGGTCGGCACGTAGATACGCGTACCGGGCGACGGTCCGTGCGCGTTCGTCCCGCTCGCGACACCAGCAGTGTCGAGGAACGCCATCCCTCCGTGCCGGATCTCACCGGTGGCCCGCGGCGCTGCCGCGCAGCGTTGACGCGCCGCTCATCTGCCGTTGACGGCCGCCGCCGAATCTGTGGTCATGCCGCTTGCGACACACCTGCCCGAGGCCGACGCTGGGGGCGTCACCGCGACCGCGAAACCGGTCACGGGCTCGCGCCTCGGCGGTGCGTCGCGCGGCATCGCCGCTCTGCCATCCGCGGATCTCCTCCCCTCGGGTGGCCCTCCCGCGCGTGATCCAGCGCCGGCGCCTGCACGGGCGCTGGCGCTGGACGCCCTGCGCCTGTTGCGCGCCTGGTACGCACCCGAGCGGCGTCCGGCGCACTGGTCGGATCCGAGGTTCCAGGCCGCTGTCGAGAGCGTGCGTCGACAGCTGTGGCCGATCCCCTCGCGCCGTGCGCTCGCATCGTCGTTCGGCCGGGAGGCATTCCACGTGATCGTCCTGGTCCCTACTGGGGCGCTCGACGCTGATGCGACCCGGCTCGGCTATGCGCTCCGCTGGCTGGAGCTCGGTCGAGGCGCCGACGCCTCACCGATCGGCGTCATACCCCCGCCCCACGAGGATTAGGCGACCACCTGGCCTCGACCGTCCCCGTTTGACCCTGGTGGGTCGCGCCTCGCGCGTGTCGTGCCGGACGATCGAGGCTACGTCGCCTTGTGGTACATCCGCTCGATCGCCTCGGCCGCATCCTCGGCGGCGTCGATCGCGTTCTCCAGCTCGCGGTAGAGGTCACGCCACTTGATGACCTCGATCGGGTCCATGCTCTCGCGGAACAGGCGGGCGATCGCGGAGCGTGACAGGGTATCGGCTTCGTGCTCCAGGTCGTGGACCTTGGCCAGGTGCGGCTCGAGGCCCTTGAGGCCGTCCAGCTTGCGCAGCGCCTCGACGAGATGGTCGGATTGTTCGGCCAGGATCCGGGTGAGGTCGCGCGCCTCCGCGGTCGGCTGGTCGATCCCGTAGATGACGAAGGTCTCGGCGGCCGCCTGGATGAAGTCGACGACGTCGTCGAGACGCACGGTCAGCTCGTGGATGTCCTCGCGGTCGAACGGCGTGATGAAGGCGTCCTCGAGCTTCTGCGAGATCTCCATGTCGATCTCGTCGCCGCGGTGCTCCAGTGCCTGGATCTCGCCGATCCGCTCGTCCAGACGGTCATAGTCCGTGACCATCTCCTGGAGCTTGTGGGCTGCCTCCTTGAGGTTCTCGCCGTCCGCGGTGAACAGCTCGAAGAATTGGACGTCCTTGGGGAGCAATCGGAAGGTCATCGGTCGGTCTCCAGCGGCGAGGATGCGGGGAGCGGCGTCACTGGACGCCGAAGGCGTTGAGGACGAACCACGACGCGGCTGAGATCAGCGCGGCCGCGGGGATGGTGACGACCCAGGCGAGCAGGATCCGCCGGGCGACGCCCCAGCGGACGCCCTTGGTCCCGCGCGCGGAACCCACGCCCATGATGGCACTCGAGATGACGTGGGTCGTCGAGACCGGCATCCCGAAGTGGGCGGTGACGACCAACACGCTCGCGGCCGTCGTCTCGGCCGCGAACCCGTGGACGGGCTCCAGGACCGCGACCCGCTGACCCATCGTGTGCATGATCCGCCAGCCGCCGACCGCCGTGCCCAGGGACAGCGCCGTGGCGGACACCACGATGACCCAGGGCGGAACGTCGTTGGTCGCGATGACGCCGGCCGAGAACAGGGCCAGCGTGATGATGCCCATCGTCTTCTGGGCGTCGTTGGAGCCGTGGGCGAAGGCCATGTACGCGGCTGACCCGACCTGCAGCCGCCGGAAGATGCGGGCCATCGGCTTGCGCCGCGCCTTCTGGAAGGTCCAGTACAGGGCAAGCATCAGCAGGAACGCCACCGCGAACCCGATGAGCGGCGAGGTGAGCCCCGGGATGATGACCTTTCCGACGATGCCCGGGACGTTCAACGCGCCCCATCCGGCGGCGACGATGGTCGCTCCCAGCAGGCCGCCGACCAGCGCCTGTGAGCTGGAGCTCGGGACCGCGAACCACCAGGTGATGAGGTCCCATGCGATCGCGCCGATCAGCGCGGCCATGACGATGGCCTGGGTCGTCGTCTGTTCGTCGACAAGTCCGGATCCGATGGTCTTGGCGACGGCCGTGCCGGCGAACGCGCCGATGAAGTTGAAGGCCGTGGCCATCATGATCGCGTGGCGTGGGCTCAACGCCCGGGTCGCCACCGACGTCGCGATGGCGTTCGCCGTGTCGTGGAATCCATTCACGTAGTCGAAGATGATCGCGAGGATGATGACGACGATCAGGGAGAGCGTGACGGCTTCCACGGGGTCGGTGGGTTCTCCGGGCGTGCGGCGTTAACGTTCCGTTGATGTGAGCGTCGCCATTCTGCGCGGTCCTGTCGTCGTCCGCTTGGGATGACGGCAGCCGACCGTGGCGGTGGGTCGTCCCGCGCGCCGCTATCCTTACCCGGCCATGCGACTCTCCACCCTCTTCTTCGCCACCCTTCGCGACGATCCCGCCGACGCGGAGATGCCCTCGCACCGTCTCCTGCTCCGTGCGGGCTACGTCCGCCAGCTGGGCTCCGGCATCTACTCCCTGCTGCCGCTGGGCAAGCGGGTCAGCGACCGGGTCGAGCAGGTCATCCGCGAGGAGATCGACGCCATCGGCGGGCAGGAGATGGAGATGCCCGTCGTCCACCCGGCCGAGGTCTGGAAGGAAAGTGGGCGCTACGCCAAGATCGGGCCGGAGCTGGTCCGGTTCAAGGACCGCGGCGAGCGCGACATGGTCCTGGCGATGACCCACGAGGAGGTCGTCGCGATCCTGCTCCGCGAGTTCGTCCAGAGCTATCGCCAGCTGCCGATGATCGTCTACCACTTCCAGACGAAGTTCCGAGACGAGCCGCGCGCCCGTGGCGGCCTCATCCGGGTACGCGAGTTCGTGATGAAGGACTCATATTCCTGTGATCTCGACTACGCCGGGCTCGACGTGAGCTACGAGAAACACCGCGTCGCCTACGAGCGGATCTTCGAGCGGCTCGGTCTCGACGCGATCATGGTCCGCTCCGATGTCGGGATCATGGGCGGCACCGGCGCCCATGAGTTCATGGTCGTCAACGACTTCGGTGAGGACACCCTCGTCATCTGCGACGAGTGCGACTTCTCCGACAACCAGCAGATCGCGGTCGTCGGCAAGAGCGATCCCGCGCCCGAGTCCCTCCTGCCGATGGAGGATGTCGAGACGCCCGGCACCACGACGATCGACGCGCTGGCGACGTTCCTCGGCGTCCCGAAGTCGAAGACCGCCAAGGCCGCCTTCTTCGTCACCGGCGACGATCGATTCGTGGCGGCTATCGTGCGTGGCGACTACGACGTCAACGAGACGAAGCTCGTCAACCTCCTGAAGGCGCGCAAAGGCCTCCGGCCGGCGACCGTCGAAGAGATCAAGGCCCGTGGCATGGAGGCTGGCTACGGCTCGCCGCTCGGTGCCCGTGACGCGATCATCGTCGTCGACGAGCTCGTCGCCCGCTCGCCGAACCTCGTTGCCGGTGCGAACCGGCCCGGCTGGCACGTGAGGAACGTCAACGTCCCGCGCGATTACACGCCGGACCACATCGCCGAGATCACGAACGCCCGCGAGGGCGATCCCTGCCCGCGCTGTGGCTCTCCGGTGCAGCTCCGCAAGGGGATCGAGGTCGGCAACATCTTCAAGCTCGGCACGGAGTTCGCCGACGCGTTCGGCGCGGTGTACCTGGGCGACGACGGCGAGCGCCACCCGATCGTGATGGGCTCGTACGGGATCGGGCTCGGGCGCAACGTCGCGTGCATCGTGGAGGCGCATCACGACGAGAAGGGCATCATCTGGCCCGCCGAAGTGGCGCCGTATGCCGCTCACCTCGTGACGATCGGTGGCAACAAGGATCCGCAGGTCCTCGAGATCGCCGAGCGGCTCCACGCGCTCGCCGCGGAAGCCGGCCCCCGCCGCGAGATCCTGTGGGACGACCGCGAGGAGTCGCCGGGCGTGAAGTTCACCGACGCCGAACTGCTGGGCATGCCCTGGATCCTGACCGTGTCGCCGCGCTCACTGGCCGCGGGTGGCGTCGAAGTCACCGAGCGCGCCACGGGCGAACGCTCCACCCGCCCGATCGCGGAGGTCGAGGCGCTGCTCGTCGCGGGTTTCTGACGGCCCGCAGGTTCCGCATCGATCCGACCGTCGACTGAGGTCGATGCCGCTGGCTCGGCGCCGGGGGCGGCGGCCGCCCCGACGGTCAGGACTTGTCGATCGAGCTCGGTGGCAGAGCGCCCGGCACCGCCGCGGCCTCGGCGATGGCTTCGGCCGTCTGCTCGTCGAGCATCGCGCCATCGAGCGCGAGGACGACATCGCGCGGATGTTCTTCCTGCTGGACGAGCTCGGCCGATGTGTGCAGCTCGCCGACGACGGCCTCCTCCTGATCGTCGATCCGGCCGATGGCAAAGGTCACGCCCGGCGGGATCGAGGCGGCGATCGAGATCTCCGAGATGCGATAGGGCGAGCTCTTGTCGCGCAGGGCCTTGTTGGTCATCTCCTGCAGGGCGGTGGCCTTGATGATGAGCTCCGCAAGCGTGCCAGGATCGATCCGCTCGACGACCGTGTTGACGCCGCGTCGGGCGAGCCCGACGGCTTCGCGCGCGCCCTTGCTGGCGCCCGCCAGGCTCTGGTTGATCTTGTCCTGGGTCGAGGGGTCGGCGGCGGTCCGTGATGCGGCGCCAGCGGCCTCCTCCACCCTGGCGCGGGCGGCCTCGGCCGCTTCCTGCGCCTTCTTCATGAAGCTCACGAGACCCCACCTCCCCGTTCACCGATCGGCCCGACCTGGTGTGCGCGAGCATACCCAGCGGCGGTCCCCCCGACCACTAGCATGTGCGAGCCCATGCCCCCACGCCCAGCGCTCCCCGCCGATGACCTGTACGCCCGCCTGGGCGTCCCGTTCGAGGCGAGTCCGGAGGCGATCGAGGTCGCCTGGCGTGGGCTCCTGCGTCGGCATCACCCCGATGTGGCGGGTCCCGAGGCGAACGAGCTGGCCAAGCGGATCAACGTCGCCCATGACTGGCTCAGCGATCCGGACCTGCGGCGGCGCTACGACCGCGAACGCGGCATCGGGGCCGGGAGCGTCCGCCGGCCACGCGGCGCGGGCGGTCCACCGGGCGAGGGGGCCCCGATGCCACGCGTGGTCCCGCGCCGACCGCCGACCGTCGCCGAGCGCCTGGCCGCCATCGTCGATCGCGTGGACCGCTTGACCATCGACGACCTGGATCGGCTCGCGCTCGCCGAGCCGGCGCCGATCGCGTTCCTCGCCACCGTCCGCCGGTTCGTCGATACGGACCTCCAGGACGTGCTCGACGAGGCCGAGCGGACGGCCCTCGAACGCCTGCCGCGGGCCGCACGGCGGGATCCCGGGATCCGTGACGCCGTGACGGGCAAGCTCGCCGACCTGGTCCTGGGGGATGCCCTCGATGAGTTGCTCGGCGAGCTTGCCGGTGACCGGGCGCGTGAGCGGTTGACCCGAGGCTGGGACGCCGCGGTCGGCCAGCCACGCTATGGGCCGGCGACGCCGGCGGTGGAGGACTTGCTGGTCCGGCTCGCGGCGTTGTCGCCGACGGAGATCCGGGCGCTTGCCGCGACCGGGACGAGGGAGCGGCTGGGCCCCGTTCCGTGGCCCGGCGGGACATCCCCCGATGAGGACGAAGCGCTCCGGGTGTCGTCCGCCCTGGCGAGTCGCGACGCCGCGGCCGCCATGGTCGTGGCCAGCCCGGCCGCTCGCCGCGCCGCGTCGCGCATCGCCCACCTCCTGGTGCTCCGGCACGCGATCCGCACGGCCGAGTTCGAGCGGCTCGCCGCTCCATGGCTTGGCGCCCTCATCACGCGGCGAACCCCGTGGAGCGCCC
>CAVRVI010000005.1:0-168022 GCA_963724635.1 uncultured Chloroflexia bacterium | reverse complement strand
GCCCGGCACCGCGGCGGCGCGCACGAGGTCGAGCAGCCACGGCTGCTGCCACATCGGCACCACGTCGGCCTTGGGCAACGCCTCGACGCGGAACGGCGCGTTGATCACCTTGACCGAGTCACCGCGCTCCTTGCTGAAGCCGATGCTCTCGTGCACCAGCGCGGTCAGCTTCTCACTTCATCGCTCGACAGCGGCGTGCTGGTGGTCTTGCCCTTGGCATCGGTGACCACGCGATGGTTGACCACCACGGCGGCATTGAGCCGCTTGACCGCGCCGCTGGCATGGCGCGTCACGCGCACGGTCTTGTCGACTTCGTAGTTCACCACGTTGTCGCGCCTGGTCGATCCGTTGGCGGCACCGCCGGCGGCAGCCTGCAGCGGCGCGGAGGCGCCGGTCAGCGGCGCGGTGGCAGGCACCGGCGGCTGGTTGCTCAGCGCGCCGGGGATGCCCGACGGCGTGCTGCTCGCGCCGTTCGTCGACTCCGACAGCTGCTGGCTGCGCACGGTGGCTGCGGCATCTCTGCCCTGATTGGGCTTGAACAATTCGTCGGTGGCTTCGCTCTGCGCGAAGTCGACTTCGGCGGTGACGGTGGCGCGCACGTTGTCACGCCCGACGATCGGCTCGATGATCTCGATCACGCGCTTGACGTAACTCGCTTCGATCTGCTGCACGTACTGCAGCTGCTGTGCGTCCAGGCCGTTGGCCGGGTTGTCGCCCGCGGCGCCGGACAGCAGCGTGCCGCTGGCGTCGAGCACGCTCACTGCCTTGGGGCTCAGCTCGGGAACCGAGGCCGACACCAGGTGCACGATGCCGGCGATCTGCGCGCGCTCGAGCACGCGGCCGGCATGCAGCTGCACCAGCACCGAGGCGCTCGGTTTCTGCTGCTCGCGGAAGAAGCCGTTCTGTTGCGGCAGCGCCAGGTGCACGCGCGCGTTTTGCACCGCCGCCAGCGCGCCGATCGAGCGTGCCAACTCGCCCTCGAGCGCACGCTGCCAGGTCAGGCGCTCCTGGAACTGCGTCTGCCCGAAGCGCGCGTTGTCGAGCAGCTCGAAGCCGGTGGTCGAACCCTTCGGCAGGCCGGCCTGCGCGAGCTTCAGGCGCACGTCGTGCACCTTGTCGGAAGGCACCAGAATCGCGTTGCCGCCTTCGGCGTGCTTGTAGGGCACGTTCATCTGCGACAGCTGCGACAGGATGGCGCCGCCATCCTTGTCGGACAGGTTGGCATACAGCACGCGGTAGTCGCCGCTCTTGCTCCACATGGCCAGCGCGGCGAGCACTGCGGCCAACGCGGCCACGCCGAGCGTCAACATCACCATGGCCTTGACCGGCACCTGGGTCAGTCGCGCCATCAGGCCGTCGGGGCCGGCGCGAGTGGCACCGGGAAGCAGGGCGGGTGTCAGTGCATTGTCCATAGTTGTCGTTACCGGTTGCGCGCGAACGGTCGCGGTCACAGACCGCTCCTGCCGCAAGCTGAGCGCATTGTTCGGCGCCGCCGCCCACAGCCATGGGGTGAACAGCCCCGAATTCGGGCTTCAGTTCGCGCCATCGCGGCCGAGCGGCCGCCTACAGTGACGTCGTCACGCCGGTGCATCCATATTCGCCGCGTGCACGCCACCATGAGAGTCGATCTGAAACCTTTTGATTTCGCACAGGCCGTGGCCCGTGCCGGCCTGCGACCCGACGGCACGCCGTTGGCGCGTCCGGCGACCTGCCGTCGCAGGAACCAGCTTTCAAAACGCGATGACGCAGGCGCTCGGCGCGGTGAGCAACCAGCAGCATCAGGCCACGGCGTTGCAACGTGAGTTGCAACTCGACAACCCCGCCGTCAGCCTGGAACAGACGATGGTCGCGATGCAAAAGCCCAGATCGGCTTCCAGGGCGTGCTCGCGGTGCGCAATCGATTGGTCTCGGCCTACAGCGAGATCATGAACATGCAGGTCTAGCCCGCACGCTAGGAACCGCGATTCCTAGTCAATGCCTGCGGTTAGGTAGTGAAGTGACGCGCGGCCTGGCATAGCCGCGACCCCATCGCATTCCACATCGGCAGCAACGGCGCACGTTCGGTCAGTCGGGGCTCGACGCAATCGATGGGTATCTGTGCATTATGCACATGTCTGATGTAACTGATGCGCACGCGTCCTCTCAGGCCAGCAAACTCAATCATGAGCTCAACTGCCAAGTCCGCTGCCTTGAGCGTCGTTCCCTCGCGGCCGAGCGTGATGCAGCTTGTGTTCCGTGCGAAGGGTGCGCTCTATGCCGCCTACATGCCGATCCTCACTCACGGCGGCATCTTCGTGCCCACGACGCGCGATTACAGACTTGGTGACGACATCTATCTGCTGATGACGTTGCCGGATGACCCGCAGCGCTATCCAGTGGCCGGCAAGGTCGCCTGGCTCACGCCGGGCAACGCGGCGGGCGGGCGCACCCAGGGAGTGGGTGTCAGTTTCCCGAAGGACGAAAAGACAAACCTGCTCAAGTTGAAGATTGAGGAAGTGTTGGGGGCGGCTCAGCTGGAGTCGGCAAAGCCGACGCAGACCATCTGAGCCTCGTTTCCCTCGATCAGGAGCGTGCGATGAAGAACAGAAACCGATGGGACAGGTTTTTCATCTGGGCATCCATGGCGATAGCAGCAACCATCATCGTGCTCACCATGTTCGCGCCGGGGCTCACTGTTTCGGTTTGGTAGGCACGGCGCACGAGCCAGGAGGGCGGCTCCGCGAAAGACGGAGCCGTTGTTGGGATGGGTGGCTTCACGTGCGTGTACTGCAAAGCAGCGCTACCGCGCCCTGGCGTGCGGTGCCGTACCTGCGGCTGGGCGCAAGACTACAAGCCCGACAACAGTCGGCGAAGCCGAGAGGTGGCGTTGCTTCTCACCCTCGCACTGGTGGCTGTAGCCGCCGGCTTCGTAGTCTTCCTCGGGCTGCTGCTGGCGCGATAGGTGCGGACCCAGTTTTCTTCAGCTCGTCCTCGAACTGGCTGAGCCACGCGTCGGCCAGGCTTGCAGAGGCCGAACGCCATTGCGTAGGCGTCGAGCCAGTCGAACTCGCCGTAGTCGGACTCAGCAGCGCGGAAAGTCGAGCGAGCTGCCCTGGGGTGAGCAAATGACGCGCGGCCCAGCGGCGTCACTTGCACGCGCAGTTGCTGGCCCTGCGCCGACGCGAATTCGGCAGCAAATCCCGCGGCAGCCAGCGTATCGCGGCCGTCGAAGCTGGCGCTGACACCGCGCGTCATCGTCACGCCGGCATAGTCGTCTGCGCGCACCACGTGCAGCGTGCTGCCCGGGCTGGGATTGTGGCAATCGATGTCGGCCACCGAGCCCACGGCCCAGCGCCAAGATTTGCCGGCCCGCAGCGCCACGTGCACGAGACCGGCGCCGCTGCGAACACTCTCCAACCGTGCATTGCCGAGGTCAAGCGCCAGATCCCTGGCGGCCGCGCGCAGACGGGCGCGCGCCATCGCTTCGCCGAACGATGGCAATGCAATGCTCATCAGCGCGGCGACGATCGCCACCGCGATCACGCATTCGATCAGCGTGATGCCGCGCGCTGCGCCGCGCGCCGACGCGATGTGCTCGTGCATCAGGGGTTCCAGCAACGGGCCGACGGCTCGTAGGCGATCACGCCGTGCGTGATGCGCAGCGTGAGCTGCGCGCAACCCGGATCCTTGGCTTGCTCGCGGTCAGGGACTGCGATCGCGCGGGCCTCGAAGTTGTCAGGTCCGTCGGAGAACATCGCGATGCGATACATACGGCCGCGCTCACTGAGCTCGGATATGTCTTTGCCCAGCTGAGGCATGCGCAGCGCGTACTGGCCGTGGTTGGCGATGTAGCGCTCCTGCGCCAGCTGCACACGTTGCAGCGCGCTCACCGCGTCGCCGCGGCGCGTGCGCTCGAGGTAACTTTGATAGGACGGCAACGCCAGCGCCATCGTCACGCTGCCCATCACGCAGGCCGCGCACACGTCGATCAAGGTCGATCCGCGCTGTCTCGATGAGGAGGGTTTCATAGCCGCACGCCGCTGACACTAACTCGGCAGAAGCCCTGCCTCGAAGTCAATCCAAGGAGAGCGGTCTGCGCTTCTAGCTCCTGAACCTGGCGCTGAACGCGGTGCAGGCGATGCCGCACGGCGGGGTCGCTTCGCTTCGTCGGCAAGCCGGCCTCCGACCGCCGCGTCGCGCTCGACGTCGAAGATTCGGGGGTCGGGCATTTCGCCCGAACACCTTTCCCGGATCTTCGACCTGTATTTCACGACGCGCGAAGGCGGCAGCGGCATTGGGCTCTCGATGGTCTTTCGCACCGTGCAGCTCCACGACGGCCACATCGAAGTGACAATCGACGCCTGGCCGCGGGGCCACCTTCACGATTCTCCTGCCGCAAGCCTAGGCTCATGCCGTCACCCGACGCCGCCGGTTCTCTCGTGTCGCGAGTCCTCGTGTGGACCGCGCTGGCGCTGGCTGCGCTGGCGGGCGGCGCGTGTGCCCGGAAGCCCGTCGTCATCGCGGCCGAGCCGCCGCCGCTGGCGGTGCCGGTGGTGCCGCCGCGCCTGGTGGGGCCGGTCCAGGTCGAGGATGCGCCGCCCGCCCCCCGTCGACGAGGCGCCCGAGCGTCCGGCGCCGCGTACCACGCCGCGGGCGCCCCGCGTGACGCGCAGCGAGCCGCAGGCCAAGCCGGCCGACGGCGGGACCGGCCGGAGGCGACGAAACCGGAGGCGGAGCCGGCGCCGACAGCCGAGGCGCCGAGTCCCAACCTCCTGCGCACGGCCGAGACCGCCGACGACCGCGAGGCGACGCGCCGGGTGCGGGAAATCATCGGCCGCACCGAGGCCAACCTCGCCAGGGTCAACTACAAGACGCCTGTCGGCGTCCGCGCGCGCGCAGCACGACAACATCACGCGCCTCATCGCCCAGGCGGAAGAAGCCCTCCGCACGCGCAGCTTCACCTTCGCGCGCACCCTCGCCGACAAGGCGGAAGTGCTCTCGGCCAGTCTGCGCAATCGCTAGCGCCCGTCCGGTGTCCGGCTGGCGGTGACGGCAAACGCCGCGTAGGCGTCCCGTTCGGCGACCTTCCGTCCACGGACGCACCGCCATCGCGCGGTTGAGCAGCGGCGACCCGCGCATCGTGTCGAGCTCGGCGCGCGACACGATGATGTAGTCGCACGGCGAACGCCCCATGCTCCGCAGCTCGGCGTCGGACACCTCGCCCGTGCGCGTGTCGGCGACGAGCGTGCCGTAGGGCATGGACTGGAAGGCGAGCGACGTGTCGAAACGCGCCGCGACGAACACGCGCCGTGACGGGCAGGAGAGGTCGCGACGCCGCTCGTCGCGCCAGCATCGCGACATAGAGCCCCTCGTGCCGATCGAGCCCGGCGTCGATGCCCGCCGACGCGCACCGCCCGACGCGCGCCTCCTCCCGCTGCGCCTCGACGACGAGCCCGCGCATCCCGCGTGGCGAGACGGCGTCGCGAGCGGCCAGATGCCGATGACGCCCCGCCGCCACGACGAGGCATGGCCGCCACGCGGTGTCGCAGCGCGAGCCAGCCCGCGCAGAGCAGCAACGCGCCCGCCGCGAGCGAGGCCCGGTCCAGACCCGGCGCGAATCGAGCGACGACGCCGGAATGGCGGCGCGACTGCGAAGAAACAGTCCGAGCGCTGCGCCGGCGATGAGCAGCCACCCCGCAGCCTGCGCCGGCCAGCGCGCGTACCACGGCCACGATCGCGGGAAGAGCGCGACGAAGGCGCAGAAGCCGCGGCCGACGACAATCGGCAGCGCATAGCGCAGCGAGAGACCGCCGGTCCACTCGAGGCTCGTCCACGGCGCGTGGACCAGCAGCCACAGCAGGACCACCGCGATGGCGGCGAACGCCGCGAGCGCGGGCAGCCGTAGGTCCGGGACGTCGTCAGGCCCTGCCAGACGCCTGCCGGCGCCGCGTGGCGACGCCATCGCCCACGAGTCGAGGATGAGCAGCGCGAGCGACGGGCCAGGCGACGGGCCCGAGCCACCGGTCCGACGAAATACGCGGTGCGCCCGGCGAGCGGATAGCGCCGGTTCGTCGCGAGGTTCGCCGGCGACCGAGTAGTAGCGCGCAGTCCCTCGGCGAGCGTCTCGCCGGGGAAGATGGTGAGCCGAACACCCGCAGCCGCTCGGCGCGATCGGCGATCCGAAGCGCACCTCGTTGCGCACGAGCCACAGCCCGCCGCCGGCGAGCCACGCGGCCAGAGCGAGCGTCGCGAGCGACACGAGAGCGGGCAGGCGCTCGGCGTGCGGCTTCGTGACGCGTGATCCCGTCGCGCCGTCGCAGGAAGCGCCTGGCCGGCCCCGCCACACCCGTCGCGACCAGCAGCAGGACCATGGCTGCGGCGCCCGGTCGTCTTCACGCCGCAGAGGAGGCCGAAGGCGAGGGCCGTCAGCGTACCACGTCGCGTCTCGACAGCGCGCGCCGCGCGTCCGAGCAGACGAGGATCTGCGCCGACGCCGCCATGAAGGCCGCCGCAAAGCGGCAGGTCGGCGGAGAAGAGGCTGGCGTGTCTGCACCAGCGGCGTCGCCAGCGAGCGCGAGGAGCGAACCAGGGAATCCAGGCGAGGCCGGGCTGGCCCGTCAGCAGCCGGAAGAGTCCGCATGAGCGCGGTCGTCAGCAGCGCGAAGGCGACCAGCATGACGACGTCGATGAGCAGCGGATCTGCCGAAGGGAAGGATGAACCACGCGCCGAGGAGGCTCGTGCCCATCGGATACCGGTGCGGGCGTGGCCAGCAGATCGAAGGGACTCGTGCCGAGCGCGAAGTTGACCGCGTGCGGCACGTGGTAGTGCTCCGCGTCGCTTCCGGAGACATGCAGGGTGCGCGAGGCTGCACTCAGCCAGGACATGGCGAGCGTGACGAGCGCGAGCGCGCCGCAGATCGGCATCGCGGCGGTCGGCGATGGCTCCGACGATCGCCGGTCGAGGAAGTCGGGGGCGGCGCGTCGTCGAGGCGACTGAGGCGCCGGCGCGCGCGCGCCGGCCGGAGAGCGTCAGCGCGATCGCCGCCATCGCATCGACGGTCCCGACCCACCACACGCCGCGTGACCGTCGAGCCCCGTGGTCATGCTGGCGACAAAGAGCACGCCGTGGAGCGTGCCGAGCGTGACGAGCGCGTCTCGAAAGCCGGCCGCTTCGAGTGTCGGGCCTCGCGGCGATCGCCCGTGGCGACCCGACAGGCCCACCAGAGCGCAGACCAGCAGATGCGACAGCGAGACCGCGAGCCACGCGACCGCGCAGACGGGCGTGTCTCGCGCGTCGTCGGCGGGATCGCAGCGCGGACGTGGACCGTCTGCCGGAGTTGGCTGGCCGCGTCGACCTCCGAAAACCACGTCTGCCCCTCCTTGACGAGATCCCATTGGCCAGCTCGAGAGCGCCGGCCTCCGTTGGGGCCTCGAGCGGCGCGCAGACCCGAGCGTGGCGCCGGCGGCCACAGGTGCGCGGAAGGGTGGTTCGGCGGCCGTCGCGAACGGCCGGCTGACCGTCGGCCGCATCCAGTGGTACGACAGCCGGACGCGGCCGTTGTCGGGCCACGTCTCGGTCCCGGTGTTGGGGAGCTCGAGAATGGCGGTCGCGACCTCGCCCTGGTCGAGCGAAGTCGGGCGTGTCGACGGAGGTGATGCGGGCCGAGAGCGCGGGGCGGGGCGGCGCCGAGGACTGAGCCAGCGCGCCGGAGCTCGAGGCCACTGCCATGAAGGCGAGAGCCGCTCCGGCGCGGAGACGCGAGCTCAGCATGGCGCGGGCATTCTATGCGACTCGACGGGGCTCGTACTGATTGCCCGGCGGCGCACACTTCTGCACGGACCGGGTGTCGGCGAACCCTTGATATAGCGTTTGACCTAAAGCAAAACCCCAAGATGTAGGGGCTTACACCTTGACATCATCCTGACTCGGGCGCATGATCGCCGCGCATCGTATCGACGCCACATGTCAGACGAGTATCCTCCCAGCGAAGCGCCGAAGTCTCCAGAGATTCAACGTCGACGCCTGCGGCGAGTGCGCGCATTTTTCGAAACACTTGAACGAAGACGAAGCCGTCCGGTGGGGCACGGGCGGCGGTCCGCGACTGGGGGCGGCATGCAGAGGGGCACGGCCGCGACGGCGACGCAGCAGACCGAGGTCGGGCGTACGGAGCGCGTCGGTGGCCGCGCGGCGCGGCCAGCGCCGGCGGCACGGGGCTCGAGTACACCCGCGTGTTCTCGCGCGAGGGCGTCGATCCGTTCGACGAAATCGAATGGGATCTGCGGTCGGCCGTCATCGGCAACGAGAAGGGCGAGGTCGTGTTCGAGCAGCGCGACGTCGAGATCCCCAAGTTCTGGTCGCAGACGGCGACCAACATCGTCGTCTCGAAGTACTTCCGCGGCACCATCGGCACGCCGCAGCGCGAGCGCAGCGTCAAGCAGCTCATCGGCCGCGTGGTCGAGACGATCACCGGCTGGGCGCGCAAGCAGAAGTACTTCGCGAGCGAAGACGATCTGCAGGCGTTCAGCGACGAGCTGAAGCACCTGCTGGTCTATCAGAAGGCCTCGTTCAACAGCCCCGTCTGGTTCAACGTCGGCATCGAGCCGCACCCGCAGTGCTCGGCCTGCTTCATCAACTCGGTGCAGGACACGATGGACTCGATCCTGACCCTGGCGCAAGCACCGAGGGCATGCTCTTCAAGTACGGCTCGGGCACCGGCTCGAACCTCTCGGCGATCCGCTCGTCGCGCGAGCTGCTCGCCGGCGGCGGCACGGCGTCGGGGCCGGTGTCGTTCATGAAGGGCTTCGACGCGTTCGCCGGCGTCATCAAGTCGGGCGGCAAGACGCGGCGCGCGGCGAAGATGGTGATCCTCAACGCCGATCACCCCGACGTCGTCGAGTTCATCAACTGCAAGGTCGAGGAGGAGAAGAAGGCCTGGGCGCTCATCGACGCCGGCTACGACGGCTCGTTCACCGGCCCGGCCTACACGTCGGTCTTCTTCCAGAACTCGAACAACAGCGTGCGCGTGACCGACGAGTTCATGCGCGCGGTGCTCGACGACCGCGACTGGCAGACGCGCTCGGTGCACGACCGGACGAGGCGATGGACACCTACAAGGCGCGCGACCTGATGCAGCAGATCGCCGAGGCCACCTGGGTCTGCGGCGATCCGGGCATGCAGTTCGACACGACGGTCAACGACTGGCACACCTGCCCGAACACGGCGCGCATCAACGCGAGCAACCCGTGCTCCGAGTACATGTTCCTCGACGACTCGGCGTGCAACCTCGCGTCGCTCAACCTGATGAAGTTCCTCGACGAGCGCGAGGAGTTCGACGTCGCAGGCCTTCGGCGCCGCGTGCCGGACGTTGATCACCGCGCAGGAGATCCTGGTCGACAACGCCAGCTACCCGACGCGCGCGATCGAGCGCAACAGCCACGCCTACCGGCCGCTCGGCCTCGGCTACGCGAACCTCGGCGCGCTGCTGATGTCGCGCGGCCTGCCCTACGACAGCGACGCCGGCCGCGACTACGCCGGCGACGATCACGGCGCTGATGCACGGCGAGGCCTACGCGCAGTCGTCGCGCATCGCGCGCGATCACGGCGGGCCGTTCTCCGGCTACGAGATGAACCGCGAGCCGATGCTGCGCGTGATGCGCAAGCACCGCGCCGCGCTCAAGGACATCGACCGGACGAACGTGCCGAAGGTCATGCTCGACGCCGCGCGCGACGTGTGGGACGAGTGCGTCGAGCTCGGCGAGCAGCACGGCTACCGCAACGCGCAGGCGACGGTGCTCGCGCCGACCGGCACCATCGGGTTCATGATGGACTGCGACACGACCGGCGTCGAGCCGGACATCGCGCTCGTCAAGTACAAGAAGCTGGTCGGCGGCGGGCTGATGAAGATCGTCAACCAGACCGTGCCGATGGCGCTGGCGAAGCTGGGCTACACGCAGCAGCAGATCAAGGAGATCGTCGAGTACATCGACGAGAACGAGACGATCGAGGGCGCGCCGCACCTGCAAGGAGACGCACCTGCCGGTGTTCGACTGCGCCTTCAAGCCGTTCAAGGGCCAGCGCTCGATCCACTACATGGGCCACATCAAGATGATGGGCGCCGTGCAGCCGTTCCTCTCCGGCGCGATCAGCAAGACCGTGAACGTGCCGAAGGACGCCATCGGTCGACGACATCCAGGAAGCCTACATGGAGTCCTGGCGGCTCGGCGCCAAGGCGGTCTCGATCTACCGCGACGGCAGCAAGCGCACGCAGCCGCTGAACACGTCGAAGGACGTGGCGAAGGACGCGGCGGCGGCCGCCGTCGCCGGCGGTCGGCGCAGCCGGTGCGCCGCAAGCTGCCCGACGAGCGCCAGTCGATCACGCACAAGTTCGACATCGCCGGCCACGAGGGCTACATCACCGTCGGCACGTACGACGATGGCACGCCGGGCGAGATCTTCCTGGTGATGGCCAAGGAGGGCTCGACGATCTCGGGCTTCGCCGACGCGTTCGCGCAGGCGATCTCCTACGCGCTCCAGTACGGTGTGCCGCTGCAGGTGCTCGTCGACAAGTTCAGCCACGCGCGCTTCGAGCCCTCGGGGATGACCAAGAACCCCGAGATCCGCTTCGCGAAGTCGATCGTCGACTACGTGTTCCGCTGGATGGCGACCAAGTTCCTCTCGCCCGAAGCGAAGTTCCGCGCGGGGCTGAACGTGCCCGATCCGTCGGAGGCGGTCGCCGAGGCGGCCGTGGCCGCAGGCGGCGCTGCCGCTCGCGACCGCGTCCGGCGCGTCGCAGCGCGCCGGCGAGCTTCGCGGCGATCCAGAACCAGGAAGACGCGCCGCCCTGCTCGACCTGCGGCTCGATCATGGTGCGCAGCGGCGCCTGCTACAAGTGCAGCAACTGCGGCACGACGAGCGGCTGCGCGTAGCGCGCGGCGACTCGTTCTCGGGGATCAGCGGGCGGCGCCGGCGCCGCCCGCTTTCCTTTCCCGCATCATGTTCACGGCGACGCTCCGCGCCTCGGGCCGGCGCTTTGATCCCGACGCGTTCATCGAGCAGCACGCGCTCGAGCCCGCGGGCATCTGGCACGCGGGCGAGCTGGGCCCGGGCGGCCGCGTGCGGCCCGAGTCGGGCTTCAACCTGACGATTGCCGAGGCGCCCTCGCCGCGCGATCTCGTGCGCGTCCTGCGCGAGTGGGTCGAAGGCGAGCTCGAGACCTTCGGTGCCCTGTCCGATGCCGACGTCAGCCCGGTCATCGAGCTGAGCCTTCCCGTCGAGGATCCCGGCCTCATCGCCACCCTCGTCCTCGAGCCGTCGGACCTGTCGATGCTGGCCGCGCTTGGGATTACGATACGGGTGAGCGCCTCGCTCGCCGCCCCACCCTGACCCTATGCTCTTCATGATCCTCGAGCGATTCAGGAACGCGGATGCCCGTCCGGTCTATCGCCGCTTCCGCGATCAGGGGCGCATGGAGCCGCCCGGCGTGACCTATGTGGCAAGCTGGGTCACGTCGGATCTCACGCGCTGCTTCCAGATCATGGACGCCCCGGACCGCGCCGCGATCGACGAGTGGATCGCCAGATGGGCCGACCTCGTCGACTTCGACGTCGTACCGGTGATGACGTCGGCCGACGCCGTCGCGAAGATCACGCCCGACTTGTAGGGGTGACTGTCACCGAAAGACGACGACTCACGTTGTCCCCACCCGGTCGCGTCGGGAGGGACACGATCGACGCATGTCAAACGGCCGAAGCGCTTTCGCGTCGATCACGCGCGTCGTCGGACTCCGTGCCAGAATGACAAATCCAGTTGCCGTCAGATTGTGCCAGCGGCGACGCGTCGGGGTGGCGGCCTTCCGAATTTCACTGTCTGGCCGCGAGGAATGGCATCGCCAAGCGATTCTTCGGGCGAGGAAACTCCAGGAGCGTCCGCGGTGACAGTCACCACCACAACTGCTGCCGCACAGCTCGATGCGGTTCGGGACGCCTTCCACGACGCTGATCGCCGTGGTCGCGAGCTGGCCGCCGCGCTCGACGACGACGCGTGGCGAAAGCGTCCAGCCAGCGGGGGATGGTCGGCGGCCGAGTGCCTGGCGCACCTCAACGTGACGACCGCCATCATGGCGCCGCTGATGCGGGACGCGATCGATCGCGTGCGTGCATCCGGCCAGCCGTGTTCGGCGACGTTGAAGGCCGATCTGCTGGGCCGGCTGCTCGCGTGGTTCCTGGAGCCTCCCTACCGCGTGCGGGCCACCACGCAGCCGGCCTTCGTGCCGGGCGCCGATCTGCCCAGGGCGTCGGTCCTCGACGCGTGGGACCGGCAGCATCGTCGAGCTCGACGCGCTCGTGGCGCACGCGCGCGGTGCGCCCATCGATCGCGTGAAGATCGTCTCCCCGTTCGATCCCCGAGGCAAGCTCCGGTACTCCGTCTACTCCGCCTTTCTCATCGTCGCAGCCCACGAGCGCCGGCACCTGTGGCAGGCGTCGAAGGCCGCGGCAGGATAGCGCTTGACTTCGGGCGTTGAAGCCTACAATGTAGCTATTGATGGCCGACGTCCTCGGCGCGTTCGAGCAGGCCGTGCTGCTGGCTGTCCTCAGGTTGCGTGGCGAGGCCTACGGGCGGGCCATCCTGAAGGATGTGGAGGCACGGCTCGAGCGCGAGGTCGCTGCCGGCGCCGTCCATGCGACGCTCGTCCGCCTCGAGCGCAAGGGCCTGATCGTGTCGCGGCTCGGACCAGGCACCGAGGTGCGCGCCGGGCGGCCGCGGCGCTACTACAGCCTGAACGCAGCCGGCCAGCGGGCGCTGAACGATGCGCGTGCCGCGGTCGACAGCCTGTGGCGTGGATTCAGATGGCCGCTGAGAGGGTACGCATGAGACCGACCCCGCCGCAATGGGCCGAATCGGTCCTGGCCCTGCTCCTGGAGCCCAGGCATCGCCAGGCGGTCACCGGAGATCTCCTCGAAGCCTACCGTGACAGCATCGTCCCCTCCCGCGGCCAGCGGGGAGCGGATCGGTGGTACGTCCGCCAGGTCGCCGGGTTTGCGTGGCGCACGAACCGCCTGTGGGTGTGGCTGTTCAGCGCGTCCTACATCACGCGGATGGCGTTCGACTGGCTCGCGCCGCCGCAGGACTTCCACCTGCGCTCGTGGCTGTCGACGACGGCCGGGTTCGGCATCCTGTTGTGCGCGGGGTGCCACGCGGCGTGGCGATCGCAGTCGATTGGCGCCGGTGCACTCGCCGGCGTGACGACGACCGCGATGGCCGCGATCGTCGACGCCCTCGGGACGACGGTTCTGCTCGCCTTCTGGCACGACGCGGCCACGCGTGCGGCCATCGAGCACAGCGGCGGCCTCGCGGAAGCGCTCTCGCTCCCCGTCATGCTCGTCCTGCCGGGCCTGCTGCTCGGGACGCTCGGCGGTGTGGTCGGCGGCGCCGCCGCACGCCTCGCGCGACCCTGACGCGGCGACGGCCGCGCGCCAGGGCTCGATGTCCGGCCCCGACCGACATCGCGCATGGGACGGCCCTGCGCGCCGCCCACGCATCACTGACGCGTCCCCGCGGATATGCTTGACGAACCGGCCGCGACGACCGGTCGTCCGGGCAGGCGAACGGCCATGCGTATCGCGGCGCTTTCCGAGGCCGAGAGCGACACGACGCAGAGAGGTGACCCGTTGACTCTTCAGCAGTGGCTCGATCAGTGGAAGCACAAGCCGCAACCCGTTCAGGATCGCGTGCGCGTGGCGCTCGACTTTCTGCAGAAGCACTACGGCACGTCGCGCCCCGACCGCATCCTCAGCGAGATCAAGTGCATCGATTTCTCGCACCCGGTGGAGCTGCCCGCCATCTCCGCAGGCACCGCGCTCGTCGGATCGAAGGATCCGCGCGTGTCGCCGTATCGCGCCGTGTACTTCACCAAATCCGGCCATCCCGCCGATCGGCTGGGCATCTCGACGGCCGGGGCCATTCGCACCAACCCGAAGGTGCTCGACAAGGTCGTCTATCAGTACCGAGGTCATCGTCGGCATTCCCTCGGGTGAGGCCCTTCAGTCGGTCTGCGCGCCTGCCGCCGACACCTGGTCGATCCCGGGCCGCAAGGTCCTCGCGGCCGGCGGCGGACTCCGGTACTGATCCCGAACATGAATCGCTATCTCCGCTTCGTGCCGTGATGCCGATGCCGTGCGACGCGAAGCCCTCGTTCGGAGTGACCGTCATGGACTTCCAGCTGGAGCAGGCCATCGACGTGCTGTCGCGAACGCCGGCCGTGCTGCGAACGTTGCTCGTCGGCCTGGACGATCGCTGGGTAGCGGCCACCGAGGGCCCCGAGACGTTCAGCCCGTTCGACAACGTGGGGCATCTGATCGACGGCGAGGAAACGGACTGGATCCCGCGTGCCCGGATCATCCTGGCCCGGGGACCCGAGCCGCGCTTCGAGCCCTACGACCGGTTCCGGCACCTCGCGCGCAACGCGGGCCGCTCGTTGACGTCGCTGCTCGACGAATTCGCCGCGCTCCGCGTCTCCAACCTCGAACGGCTGCGATCGTGGCGGCTGACGGACGTGGAGCTCGCGCTCGAGGGCGTGCATCCGGCGCTCGGGCGGGTGACGTTGCGGCAGCTACTGGCGGCGTGGGTCGTGCACGACCTCGGTCACATCGCGCAGGTGTCGCGCGTGATGGCGAAGCAGTACCGCGAGGCCATCGGGCCGTGGGTCCCGTACTCTGCCGGTCGTCACCGACCGGGAGACGCCGCGGTCGTAGACTTCAGGCCGGGCCCGAGCGTCGGGATGTCGCATGCGCTACCCGAAACGTGCCCGACATGCGGGAGCGCCCTCATCCAGAAGAGCCGGGGGCGGCTGCTCACGGTCGGAGCGCTGATGATCGTCGCGGCGGGCGCCGCCGCGTGGTTCGTGCCTCATGCCGTGGTGGCTGCCGTCATCACTGTCCTGGCTGGCGCGTACCTCGTGGTGTGGGGCAGCGCCGGAAAGGGCCGCTGGTGTCGCACGTGCAAGCGGTTCCCGCTGGGATAGCGCGGACAACCGTAACCACAGATGACACAGATCACACAGAAACGGCCGCCGTGAGATCTCCAGACCGGCCTGGGCCGGTCGATGCCTTCTCGACGAGGACCCTCAACGCCGAACGAAGCGCTCCGTGACATCTGTGCAATCTGTGGCCCAGGTTGTCTGTGCAATCCGTGGCGGTTGTCAGTGCACTCCGTGGCTCGCGGCGATTCTCTGCAGCAGTTCCGCTATCGTTCCGACCAGGATCTCGCCGGCGAGGAGCGCCTCGTCGTTGTGGCCCGCGCCCGGGATGACGACCAGCCGTTTGTCGGCCGATCCAGCCGCCTCGTACACCCGCCGGCTCTGCTCGATCGGGACGATGGCGTCGCGATCGCCGGCGATGACGACCAGCGGTGCCGGCACGTGCGCGATTCGATCGATCGTGGGATATCGATCGCGGAGCAGCCAGCGGACCGGCAGGAACGGATAGTGGCACGCTGCCCACGTCGGTCATCGAGGTGAACGGCGATCGCAGGACGAGCGCCGCCGGCGGATACGCCTCCGCGAGCTCCGTGGCCACGGCGGCGCCCAGCGACTCGCCGTAGTAGGCGAGCCGCGACGTGTCGACGTCGGCTCGCTGCAGCAGGTAGCTGCGGGCGGCGCGCGCGTCGGCGGCGAGCCCGCGCTCCGATGGCGCCCCCGCGTTCTCGCCGAAGCCGCGATAATCGAACAGCAGGACGCCGAAGCCACGGGACTGGAGCGCCAGCGCGAGCGGGGTTCGGAACGCGCGGTTGCCCGCGTTGCCGTTGCAGACGAGGATCGTGAACGCGCCGCGCGCCGGGCTGGGGAAGAACCAGCCGTGCAGCGTCAAGCCATCGTTCGTCGGGAATGAAACGGCCTCCACGCGTTGGAGGCGAATGGCCGAGGGGGGCGGGACGTCCCCCATCGGGAAGTATATGAGCCGCCGCTGGAACGTCCACACGAGCGCCAGCAGCGCCAGGGGAGCGGCGACGGCCATCAACGTCGCGGTCATGCGTCGCGTCATCATCGCACTCGAGACGCCAGACCTCGCATCGGACTGAGAGGTGCGCCATGTTCGTCGGCCATGCGGCGCTGGCACTTGGGGTGAGGCCGC
The DNA here is from genome assembly GCA_963724635.1 of uncultured Chloroflexia bacterium. Lineage (GTDB taxonomy): Bacteria > Chloroflexota > Limnocylindria > Limnocylindrales > CSP1-4 > SPCO01. The sequence goes on along the minus strand of CAVRVI010000005.1, from coordinate 151,915 downwards.
GCGTCCCGCTGTCGCTTGGCGTGCTGTTCGCCGCGGTGTTCGGCCTGGACCTGTTGTGGCCGACGTTTCTCCTGCTGGGCATCGAGCGCGTCACCATCCCTCCCGCGCCGCACGGCTTCGCCGCGTTCGTCTTCGACGCCTACCCGTGGAGCCACAGCCTGGTGATGGCGGCGGTGTGGAGCGTCGCCGCCGCAGCGCTGATGCGACGGGTGTGGCGCGTGCCAGGCGCCGTCGCGGCGCTCGTCGGATTGCTCGTGCTCAGCCATTGGGTGCTCGACTACGTGACGCATCTGCCTGACCTCCCGCTGTGGCCAGGCGAGTCGCCTCTGGTCGGGCTCGGGCTGTGGCAATCGATGACCGGCACGTTCCTCGTCGAGGGTTCGTTGTACCTCCTGGCCATCTCCCGGCCGCTGCCGAAGGCGCCCAACAGAGCCGCGAAGGCGATCGGCCCAAGCCGGTCGATGGCGGTCAGGACGGTCCAGGCATCGCGCTCCGCGGCATACGGGTCCGCAGCCGGTTCTCGCGATGGGTTCGCGCCCACGTCCACAGGATCGAAGGGCGCGGCCGCCTCCGCGACGCCCAATGGACCGGCCGGACGGACGCCCAGCATCAGGACGCCAGGACCGCGGTCCGGAGCACGGATCCGCTGCGGAACCACGCGGCTTCGTCAAGATGGTCCGTGGTCACGCGATCGCGACCGTCCAGGTCGGCGACCGTGCGGGCGACGCGAAGCAGCTGCTCCGTCCCCCGGCCACTCGCGGTGTCCGCCGCGGCAAGCTGCTCCGCCCGGCGACGGGCCTCGCCGTCGAGCCGACACGTCGCCCGCAGCTGGCGGCCACGCAACCGCCCATTGAGCCGGCCGCCGTTGCGCTCCGCCGCGACGGCCCGAGCCCCCGCGATGCGCGGCGCGACCTCGGCCGTGCCTTCCGGGGCGGCGCCACCCACGAGTACCGCCGGCGCGACTCGTGGCATCTCGATGGACAGGTCGATGCGATCGCGTAGCGGTCCCGAGACCCGACGCCCGTAGCGATGGATGGCGGTCGGGGCGCACTCGCAGCGGTCTTCGGGGAACGAGCCGGCGTACCCGCACGGACAGGGGTTCATCGCGGCCACAAGCTGGAACCGCGCCGGGAACGTGACGGTCCGGCCGGCTCGCGCGATCGCCACCCGGCCCTCCTCCAGCGGCTGTCGCAAGGCCTCGAGCACGTCCCGGTCGAACTCCGCGAGCTCGTCGAGGAACAGGACGCCCTGATCCGCCCGGGTGACTTCGCCCGGTGACAGGTTGGGGCCGCCGCCGACCAACGCCGCGGCCGACGCGGTGTGGTGTGGCGCCCGGAACGGCGGGGTGCGGCGAAGGGCGTGGATCGGTCCCTCCCCCGCCGCCGAAGCGACGATGGACACGCTGAGGGCCGCCTCGTCGTCGAGCGCGGGCAACAGGGCCGGGATCGTGCGCGCGAGCAGCGTCTTGCCGACGCCGGGTGGCCCCGTCAGCAACAGCCCGTGGCCGCCGGCGAGGGCGACTTCGAGGCCGCGCCGTGCCTGGGCCTGGCCACGCACCTCGGCAAGGTCCGGGATCGCCCCGTCCGGGCGACTCGCCGCCACGCCGCCCACGTCCCCGCCGGCCGGCCCCTCCGGCCCACCCATCCCCGTGATCGAGACGCGCGGCATCGCGACCGGCACTCGCCGGGGCCGTCGGGCACGCACGGCATCCGCCGCCTCGGCCAGGGTGTCGGCGCCGGCGACCTCGATCCCCGCGAGGAGGGCGGCCTCGTCGACGGCGGCGTGCGCGACGACGACACGTTCGAACCCATGGCGGACGAGCGCCGCGACCATCGGCAGGACGCCCGGAACGGCGCGGATCTCGCCGCCGAGCGAGAGCTCGCCCACCAGGGCCACCGCGATCCGCCCGGCGCGGACCTGTTCCGACCCGAGGAGGATCCCCATGGCCATGGCCAGGTCCAGCGAGGCACCCGCCTTGCGCAGCCCGGCCGGGGCCAGGTTGATCGTGATCCGTCGAGGCGGGAAGGCATACCCGGCGTTGCGGATCGCCCCACGGATGCGTTCGCGCGCCTCCGAGAGCGCGGCGTCGGGCAGCCCGACGATGGTGCACCCGGGCAGACCCGGCGCCACGTCGACCTCGACGCGGATCAGGCGCCCGTCGAGGCCATCCAGGGTCGCGGAGGGGACGACAGCCAACATGCTGCGCACCCTAGCGGCGGCCGCTCACCGGCCGCGTGCGGCGTGCTTATCCCGGACTCACCCGTCCGTCGGTGCGAGTCCCGGGCGAATCAGCGGGCAGGGACGGCCACCGCGGCAGCGGCCGGCTTGTCGACCGTGCGCGCGAAGTGGAGCAGCGACGTGCCCAGGGGCGAGTCTGCCTTCGTGAACATGAAGGGCGACCCCGAGTTGAGCGCGCTGATGGCACCGCGGTACTCGTTCACGACCTGGTGGTCGATGGTGCGCTTGAGGGCGCCCTCCGCGTTCTTCACGTTGATGCCGGTGAACGCGTTCGACCGGTTCAGGACGAGCTGCAGCTTGCCCGCCGGATAGCCCAGGTGACCCATCGTCTCCAGGATGAGCCGGACGTTCTTCAGGCACGACAGGTCGGCCGTCATGACGACGAACACCACCTCCGACGCCTCGAACACGCCCAGGTTGATGTCGTCGAGCCGCTTGTCGACATCGACGAGGACGTAGTCGTACAACGTCGTCAGGTGCTCGATGATCTGGGGCAGGTGGCCCGAGTGGACGAGGTCGGCGCTCTCCGGCGACGGCGGCGCGAGCAGCAGGTCGACCCCGGAGTCGTGCTTGACCATGACCTGGCGGACGAGGTCCACGTCGATATTGGGCGCGCTGACGATGTCGACGATCGACTTCTTGTCGAGACCGAGGTCCAGGAAGACGCGGTGATCACCGAACTGCAGGTTCCCGTCCACGAGGCACACCTTGCGACCGAGCTCGCGGTGCAGCGCGATCGCGAGATTGATGGCGATGGTGGTCGTGCCCACGCCGCCCTTGGCGCCGTAGAAGGAGAGGACGCGACCCATGGGCGGTCGAGCCAGCAGGGCGTCACGTGGCGCGAACCGAGCCAGGAGGCTCTTGATCCGAGCGAGGAGCTCCGCCGGGTGGAAGGGCTTGATGAGGTAGTCGTCCGCCCCGGCGCGCAGGCCCCGGACCTTCTGCTCCACCTCCCGCTCGGCGGTGAGCATGATGATCGGGACGTGCGCGGAGCCACCCTCCTCGCTCCGGATCTTGGCCGCCACCTGGTAGCCGTCGAGCTTGGGCAGCATGACGTCGAGCAGGATCAGGTCGGGCGCTTCGGCGCCCCACAATCGGAATCCTTCAGCGCCGTCCGCCGCGATGACGACGTCGTAGCCTTCCTGCTTCAGCGTGTATTGCAGGAGTCGCTGGACATTCGGGTCGTCGTCGACGACGAGGATCTTGGCCGCCATCAGTCCTCCATGGGCGTGGCAGGGATGGAGGGGTCGCCACTGGTGCCCCCTGGCACCGAGATTATAGGACCGGGCCCATGTTCGTCGGCACCGTCGGCATCGTCTACGCGGGCGGCAGTGATGGCCATGCGCAGGAAGTCCGTGGTCCGCCGCTCATAGTCCTCCGGGGCCGTCGCGTGGCCGCCACTGTGGCCCGCGCCTTCGACCACCCAGTGCTGGGCCGACGGGCCGGCCAGCTCGGCGAGGCGGTCGCCTTCGCCGATCGGGACGGTCGTGTCCGCGTCGCCATGGATGAGCAGCAAGGGGACCGGCTCCACGAGCCCGATCACGCGCGCCGGTTCGGTGGCTCGCGGGTCGGCGCCGAGCGTCCGTGTCGCGCTGTCGAACAGGCGCGCGGCCATGAATCGACGGCCCGGACCGGACAGCCGTGTCGCGATGGGGATCTCCAGCTCGGGAGCGACCGAATCGCCGATGACCGCCACGATCCGGGGACGTGGCGCCGGCTCCACGTGGCGCGGGGCCGCGACGTCCACGTCGGCGCCGGCCAGCCGACCATCCCCGAGCACGGCGACCGCGGCGATCGCGACGATCCCGCCCATGGACGTGCCGACCAGGGCGACCCGGGTCACGCCGCGCTCGCCCAGCCAGGAAAGGGCGCCCGCGACATCCTCGACCTCGAGCAGACCGAAGGTCGACGGCCCATCGTCCGAATCCCCGTGGCCGCGGAAGTCGAGGCCGAGTACGGCCGCCGTCCGGCGCAGGTAGGGCCCGTATTCCACGAGGTCGGGCACGATCGATCCGGTGTAGCCGTGGAGCAGCAGGATCGCTTCGTGCGGGTCCGGGCGCCACGTGTCGTCCCCGGATTCCGCGGGGAGCCAGCGTCCGGCGAGGCGGAGCCCGTCGCGCGCCCGCAGGCGGATGACCTCGCCACCGAGGGCGTCCAGGGCCGGGCCGAGGGCAGCTTCCTCCGGCGTCGTCCGCGGCGCATCCAGGAGGCGTTGCGACACCCGACGCCCGACGGCCCGCGCCGCGACGACGGACAGGACGGCGGCACCAGCAGCCGCGCCCGCCGTGACGACGCGTCGGATCATCGCGGCGCGCCGTTGCCGCCGGCCGTCGCGACCACGCCGGCTTCGAGCGCCTCGAACACGAGCCGGCTCCACGTCTCGAGGTCGTCGGCCACGGCGGCTACCTCCGCGGGCGTAGCGAAGGCGCCAGTCAGCTTGTCGGTTTCGCGGACCCGGACTGGCCGTCCCGCGGCATCGGCGATGACCACGACGCCCAGGTGGACGGCGCCGACCTCGGTCGTGTCGTCGTTCAGCAGCGCCCAGGGCTCGAAGGCCGGCTCGAAGTCGGCGTCGAGCTCCTCGCGCCACTCGCGGCGCAACCCGCCCGTGAGATCGGCATCGCCGGGATTGAGGTGGCCACCGACCCCGATGGACCAGCGGTCGTGGAGCCGAGCGTCGCCGCCCGCCCGCGTGCGCTGCATCAGGAAGTAGCGATCGCCGTCGCGCAGGACCAGGTACGGGATCACCTGCTTCCAGGCGGGATCAACCTCCATGGCCACCCTCGGGGCGAACCGGCCGTGCTCCGCGACCACCGCGAGGAAGGCGTCCATGTCGTCCGTGCGCAGGCCGTACCAGGCGGCCGCCTCGGGGACGCGCTCACGGGCGATCACGAGGACCGATTCACCACTCATCGGGGCATCGCCTCCAGGCGTTCACGAGCGGTGCGCAGCCGGTCGGCGACGAGCGTCGCGTCCGGACCACCCGGGCGCTCAAGCTCGGCGAGCCAGTCCTGGAGCGCCACGATCAGCGACCGGACGCGGGGCGCGATGGCCTCGGCGTTGGTCACGATGATGCCGGTCCCCATCGCCACGTCCCCGCGGGCGAGCCGGGTCGTGTCGCGCCAGCCGCTGGCGGCCAGGGTCGCCGCGGCCGTCCAATCGTCCGGGGACCTGGTGGCATCGCCGGCAACCGCCTCCACCAGCGCCGCGGCGGTCAAGAGCGGCAGGTGGCTGATGGCCGCCACGGCGGCGTCATGCGGAGCGGCCGCCATCCGCACGGGGCGGGCACCCGTCGCCCGCGCGAGCGTCTCCACGCGCTCCACGGCCGCATGATCGGCGCTGGGCACGATCACCCACGGTCGATCGCGCAGGAGGTCGGCATCCGCGGCATCGAATCCGCTGGTCTCGCGGCCGGCCATCGGGTGGCCACCGACGAACCGCAGCCCGAGCGCGGTGGCCCGCAGGACGAGCGGGGCCTTCGTGCTCGCGACGTCGGTGATCACGGCTTCCGCCGACAGGGCGCCGCGCCACGACCCGGCAAGGTCGTCGAGCATGGCCACGCAATCCGGCGCCGGCGCCGCGAGGACCACCAGGTCGGCGCCCTCGAGGGCCGCTTCGGGCGTGGGCGCGGCATGGTCGATGACTCCGGCCGCGCGTGCCGCCGCCGGTCCCGTGCCACCAGGCGTCCAGGCGGCGATCGACCAGGTCGGGGCGCCGCTCATCGCCTGGTCGCGCGCGTCCGCCCGCAGCGCGCGGGCGATCGACCCACCGATGAGACCCAGACCGAGGAACGCCACCCGCATCGACCGAGTATCGCAGTCGGGTGGGTGGGACGCAGCGCCGGGGCGCTCGCGGCGGGGCGGAACGGTCGCTGGCGGCTCAGTCGCCGACGGCGCGATGGAGGAACGCGGCCATCTGCTCGCGCGACACGTTCGACCTCGGGCAGAAATGCGTCGGATCGCAGCCGGTGGTGATGCCGGCCTTCGCCAGGGCGTTGATGTCGGCTTCGAAGGTGCTCGTCTCGTCGTCGACGAAGTAGTCGGTCGTGGCCGCCGGCAGGGCCAGCGCCCGAACGAGGAAGGCGGCCATCTGCTCGCGGGTCACGTTGGCCTTCGGGCAGTACTTCGCCACCGCACAGCCGGTCGTGATGCGCGCCGCGCGCAGCGCGTTGATCTCGGCCTCCATGGTGCTGGTCTCGTCGTCGGTGAAGTAGTCGGTGCTGCTGGCGGGGAGGTCGAACGCCCGGACCAGGAACGCGGCCATCTGCTCGCGGGTCACGTCGGCCGTGGGGCAGAACAGGGTCGGCGCACACCCGCGCGTGATGTCCTGGAGGTACAGCCACTCGATGTCCGCCCGGAACGTGGAGCCGTTGATGTCCGTGAACGGGGTGAGCGACGCACCGCCGGTCACGATGTGGTGGTCGATCCCGCTCGCGTCCGGTGTCACCGCCTTCGCCTTGTCGTAGACCACCTTGGTCGACCCGTCGAACACCGGGCCATACAGGTGGTCGTCGCCGTTGATCCGGTACGAGCTGACCGACGCCACCGATCCCGCCGTGGTCGCCGGGTTGGTCGTCCCGTGCAGCCATGGGCCACCCGAGGCGCCTGCGGTCATGTCGCACACCAGGCTTCGGCTCCCGACGAGGGCATCCTGGCCGGAGGCGCCGGCGCAGTAGATCAGGTCCTCGCCGTCGTACGGCGACTGGGCCGGGTAGCCGAAGGCATACAGGTCGTCCCCGACGTCGACGCCGGCAACGGCGACCGGGTAGGCGCCGAGCGAATCCAGCTTCAGGCTGCCGTTGCGGACCGGCCCGACGACCGCGATCGCATAGTCGTGCTTGACGGCTTGGATCGTCAGCCCTTCCTCGTTGGTCCACCCGTCGTGGACGACGAGGGCCCGGGCGTCCCAGCAGCCGTACGGAGTCTCGTCGCAACCGTTGGCGCCTGGATTCGAATCGAACGCCGGGATGTACGTCCAGTTGGTGGCGAAGTGGTCGGTCGATTCGTCGTAGGCGCAATGGGCAGCCGTGATGACCAGCGAGTAGGCCGGATCGTTGGCGTCCGTGACCACGGACCCGCTGCAGGAGTAGTCGGCGTCATCGAGCGTGAAGAAGATGACCCCCGAGCGCTGAAGGATCGCGCCGCCACCCGGCCAGGCGGCCCCATCGACCGTCGCGACGGCCGCCGGGGCTGCGGTCGCGCCACCGGACTTCGCGCCGGCGCCGGCCCCCTCGAACGGTGCCGTCAGCACGAGGTCGCGCGGGATGGCCGACCGGAACCGCTCACCCGTCCAGTACGCGTCCATCCGGCTGGCCTCGGCGGCAGCAGGATCGGCGGCCCGGGTCGCCCGCGGAGCAGCGACGCCCACCAGCGCGAGCATGGCGAGCACCGCCAGGACGAGGGTCGATGTCCGGAAGATGGCGGCCTGGCGTCGGGCGGTCCGGATCAATTGCCGCTGCCCGCGCGGCGACGCCCGGTCCGACGATCCGCCACGCGTCGCTCCGACTCGCCGGCGGGCGGCCCCGGATCGTCGGGCGGGTTCTGACGCCGGTGCGCGCTGCGTCGCTCGAACTCGCGGCGCTCCTTGTCGAGGAAGGCGCCGCAGCGCGGGCAGCGACGCTCCTCCGCGAACAGCGACTCGAGCGGCGAGACGGTATAGATCTGGCGTCCGCATGACCAGCAGGCCAGTCGCGGCATCTTCCCCCGCCCTTCTGGGCTTGTGCGTCCTCGACGCGTCAGATGGTCGGCAGGCCCGCCAGGGCGGCTTCGACCTTCTCGGCAGGGTACTCGTAATCCTCGAGCGACCCATTGAGGTACTTCTCGTACGACGCGAGGTCGAAGTGACCGTGGCCGCACAGGTTGAACAGGATGACCTTGGCTTCGCCCGATTCCCTCGCCGCGAGCGCTTCGTCGATCGCGACGCGGATAGCGTGCGTCGGCTCGGGTGCGGGCAGGATGCCCTCGGACCGCGCGAACTGCACGCCCGACTCGAAGGATGCCCGCTGGTGGACGCTGCGCGCCTCGATGTAGCCGTTCTCCTTGAGGAGACTCACGAGCGGCGACATGCCGTGATAGCGCAGCCCGCCGGCGTGGATGGGATCGGGGATGAAGTCCGAGCCGAGGGTGTGCATCTTGACGATCGGCGCCATCTTGCCGGTGTCGCCGAAGTCGTAGGCATAGACGCCGCGGGTCAGGCTCGGTGCGGCTTCCGGCTCCACGGCGATGATCCGGTGCTTGGCGCCGTCGCGGAAGTTCCGGCCGAGGAACGGGAACGTCAGACCGGCGAAGTTGGAGCCGCCGCCAGCACAACCGATGACGATGTCCGGCGACTCGCCGGCCATGCCCATCTGCTCGATGGCCTCCTGCCCGATGACGGTCTGGTGCAGGAGGACGTGGTTGAGCACCGACCCGAGCGCGTACTTGGTGTCGTCGCGCGTGGCAGCGTCCTCCACGGCTTCGCTGATGGCCATGCCCAGGGAGCCCGGACTGTCGGGCGTCTCCGCCAGGACCGCCCGCCCGTAATTGGTGGTCAGCGAGGGACTGGCCACGACCTCCGCGCCGTACGTCTCCATGAGGATCCGGCGATACGGCTTCTGGTCGTAGCTGGCGCGGACCATGTAGACCTTGACCTCGAGGCCGAACAGCGCTCCGGCGAACGCCAGCGCGCTCCCCCATTGCCCGGCGCCGGTCTCGGTGGCGATCCGCTTGACGCCGGCTTCCTTGTTGTAGAACGCCTGCGGGATCGCGGTGTTGGGCTTGTGGCTACCGGCCGGGCTGACGCCCTCGTACTTGTAGTAGATGTGGGCGGGCGTATCGAGCGCCTTCTCGAGCCGGTGGGCGCGGTAGAGCGGGCTGGGGCGATACAGCCGGTAGGCGTCGCGAACCTCGTCCGGGATCTCGATCTCGCGCTCGCCGCTGACTTCCTGGCCGATCAGGGCCATCGGGAAGAGTGGGGCAAGGTCGTCGGGGCCGAGCGGCTGGTGCGTGCCCGGGTGCAGCGGTGGCGACTGCGGCACGGGCAGGTCGGCGGCGATGTTGTACCAGGCACGCGGGATCCGCGACTCATCGAGGACGAACTTCGTCTGGCGGGGATCCGAGGGCGCCATGGGAACCTCCGTGGGGTACGACCTGCCGGGCACATGCCGCAGGCCGAAACGCGAGCCTAGCGCCCGCGACGCCGGACGCGCAACCGTCGTGGGCGCGAAGGTCGCAACGTCCAGGCGCCGGCGGCGGCAACGGCCGGCAGGATGAAGAACGCGCCGCCGTCGGGTCCCTTGCCCTGGCCGTTGCCGTGGCCGGTGCTGTTGCCGTTGCCGTCATGGCTGCTGCACGGCCGATCCGTGGGGCCATTGCCCTTGTCGTGGCCCGGTGGCGGCGCGCCCTTCGATGGGCACGGCGGGTGCGGCGGATGGGTCTTGGGCGGCTTCGTCGGCTTCGGGGTACGGGTCGGCTTCGGGGTGTGGGTCGGGTGCGGGCTGTGCGTCGGCTTCGCCGTGTGCGTGGGCTTCGGCGTGTGCGTGGGCTTCGGCGTGTGCGTGGGCTTCGGCGTGTCGGTCGGGTGCGGTGTGTGCGTCGGCTTGGCGGTATGCGTCGGCTCGGGGGTCTCGGTGGGCCTTGGGGTGTGCGTCGGGTGCGGGCTGTGCGTCGGCTTGGGCGTCCGGGTCGGCTCGGGAGTGTCCGTCGGCTTGGGCGTCTCGGTCGGACGCGGCGTCCGGGTCGGCTCGGGCGTCTCCGTGGGCCTCGGGGTATGGGTCGGTGTTGGCGTCCTGGTCGGGGTCGGAGCCGGGGTGGCCGTCTGGGTCGGCTGCGGGGTCGCGGTCGGGCGCGGCGTCGGGGTCGCCGTCGGGCGCGGCGTCGCCGTGGGACGGGGCGTCGGCGAGGCGGTGCGCCCCGGAGTCGACGTCGGCTTGGGCGTAGCGCGTGGGCCGCGGCGTGGCGGTCGGCCGCGGGGTCGCCGTCGGCCTGGGGGTCGGCGACGCAGTCCGGCCCGGACTGGGCTCCGGCGTGCGCGTCGGCCGAGGTGTCGGGTTCGCCGTCGGGGTCGCCGTCGGGTTCGCCGTGGCGGTCGTGGAGGGCGTGGGCGTCGGCGACCCGCCCGATCCGGGACTGCCCGTGGGCGTCGCGAGCGGATTCCGCGTCGCGGTCGACGTCGGGAAGGGGCTTGGCGATGGCGTCACCGTCGCACCCGGCCCTGGTCCGCCGGACGGCGACGGACCGGATCCGCTCGGCCCGTTCGTGGGTCGCGTCGTGCCACCGGGCTCCAGGCTCGCCACGCCCGAGGAGCTCACCGGCGTCGGCACGACCGCGATGGGTCCGCTGGGATTCGCCGAGGCCGCCGCGCGTTCCTGGAGTTCGACACCGCCCAGACCGAGGGCCACCGACGCGAGGACCAGGTTCACGATCCCCAGGGCAAGGACGAGTCGAGCGCGCTGGCTTGGCGTCACGACGATACGGGCGCTCCTGTGGTCGGGTCCGAGCGGCTCAGGGGTCCGTTCGATGGTACACGGCAGCGGCCGGATCCGGGTTACCGAGGGCTTCCTCGAAGACCGGGACGTAGCGCGCCGGACCACCGCCGGTCACGCTTTCGAACAGCCCGAGCCGTCCGATCGACAACTCGATCCGGCGATCCGCCATCGCTTCGACGAGTCGATCCGCCACGAGCCGGCCGACGGCGATCCCATCCGACCGCGCCAGCGTCAGATGGGCGCGGAACGGCCGGTCGTCGATGGGCCAACCCGCGGCCGCGAGCTCCTCCCCCACGCGACGGGCCAGGGCGTCGATCTCCGCCACGCCGTCGGTGATGCCGATCCACAACGTGCGCGGGCGCCCGTTCGACGGGAACGTGCCCGCGCCGCTCAGCGTGGCGGCGATGGGTGCCCCGGCGTGCGCCGCGCGTTCGACCGCGGCGGTCGTCGGCCCTTCCTGGGCGGGTTTGGTCGGTCCCAGGAATCGGAGGGTGAGGTGCAAGCCGTCGAGCCGTACCCAGCGGACATCGTGCGCGCCGTCGGGGAGCGGCTGGTCCCGGACCGCCTCGACGACCGCCGTGATCGCCGCCGTAGCGTCTTCGGTCAGGGGCAGCGCGACGAACAGCCGGCGCCCGGTCATGCCCGCGTAGGGGTCGACCCAGCGGCCGGGTCGGGTCATCGCGAGTGCTGCTGCTCGTGGCCCTCCCGGAGCCAGGCCTCGCGGTCGGCGCGAAGGACCTCGAGGGCCCGGTCGCGTTCGCGCCAGCCGACCATCTCGACGGTCTTGTCCTCGAGGGCCTTGTAGGTCTGGAAGAAGTGCTCGATCTCGACGAGGCGGTGCGGTCGGACCTGCTCCAGGCGCTCGATGTGCTGCTGGTGCGCATCGCCGAGAGCGACGCAGAGGACCTTGAAGTCGAAGCCCTTCTCGTCGCGCATCTCCAGCCCGCCGATGGGCCGGGCCCAGACGTGGCAGCCCGTGAACGTGGGCTCGTCGATGATCAGGAGCGCGTCGGTGTGGTCGCCGTCGCCCGCGCGGGTAGCCTCGATGAAGCCGTAGTCGAAGTTGTAGAAGACGGCGCTGCTCAGGACCCGGTCCAGGCGATAGACGCCGACCTCCTCGTCGTACTCGTACTTGTTGCGCGAACCACGCGGGATCTCGACGACGATCTCGACCACGTCCGGGAACTCGCCTGGGCTCTGCATGCCGTCAGTGTAGGCGGCCGGCGTGGATGCATCCGATGCACCAACGGTCGGTCGAGGCTCGGTCGGACTGTCGATCGTGCACCGGATGCACGAACGAGCGGCCGGGCGCCTCGCTCGGCGGCTGTCGACGCACGTGATGCACGAACGAGCGAGCGAGCCCAGGTCCGGGCATTCGTTGGTGCACCTGATGCATGAACGAGCGGTTGGCCCCGGCCCCGGGCATTCATTGGTTCACCAGATGCACGACCGTCAATGGTCGGCGGCCATGGGTCGCAGCACCGCCGTCTCGCCGTCCGTAAACTGCAGGATCACGTTCGCGGGCCCCCGATCGACCATGGCGAGGTCCGAGCGGGCACGTTCGACGATCGCGACCCGACCGGCGCCGACATCGACATTCGTCACCTGGATGCGCAATGCCCCGCCATCGAGCGTCGACTCGCCGAGTCGACCACCGTGATGGGCGACGATGACCTGCACCGTGAACTCGATCGCCCCGCGATCGATGTCGATCGGCTGGCCGGCAGCGGCCAGCTGGACCCAAGGGCTCTCGAGCAGGGCGGTGGTGGTCCGCTCGAAGTCCTCCCGGTACGCCCCGAGACCTGCCTCATATTCGGCCGTCGTCAGCCCGTCGACTGCCACACCGCTGACCGCTCGAGTGGCATCGACATACGCGGTGCCGGCGCGTCGGATCCTGTCAGCCTTCCCGAGTCGGCGGAACGCCGCGTCCATCTGGTGGTGCGGGATCACGACGCGTTCGGCGGCGTCGATCCGCTCGAACACGTCCAGGAGCTCGACCGGCTGCCCATCACCGGCGGCGATCGCGTCGAAGATCCAGTCGTCGATGGCCCCGTCGCTGTCTCGCGGTTCGGTCATCGCCGGTCGCGGCCAGGCTCGATGCCATGTCGTCGCCGGAGCTCGGCTGGCGCCGCACGGGTTGCGCCCGCTTCGGCCAGAGCCTCGTGGGCCGCGGGGCATACATCGAGTGCGCTCGGCCAGATGGCCTGCCAGCGAACTGGTGCCGGTGCAGGTTCCATGGCCCGCGTCAGTCGTTGTAGAGGCGTTCCTCGATGAGCTTCTCCTGCACCGTTCGACCGCTCGGGTCGAAGCAGGAGAACTCGAAGTGCTTCTCGAACTCGAGGTCCACGTTGTCCTGGCCGCCGCGGTTCTTCTCCACCGTGACCACGACCCAGTCGCGGAAGCGCTGCGCCTGGTACGGGTTGAACTCGATGTTGACCTTGGCGACGATGTGGTACTTCTCGTTGAGGATCAGGATGATGTCGGCTTCGTAGTTGATGGCCGACGACCCACGCAGGTGGAAGTTGCGGAGTCGGGAGGCCTTGAGGCCCTCCTTGTCGGCAGCGACGATCGAGACCATCGGCACGTCCTCGGACAACGCGATGTCCTTGAGGCCGTTGACGATGAACGTGACCTTCTCCGACTCGTTCTCCGGCTCCGGGATCTGCGGCACCTTCTGCATGTAGTCCACGAAGACCACGAGGCGTCGATCGCCCGACATCTCCCGATGCTGCTGGACGAGCTTGCGCATGTTGTCGATCGTGCCGGCCGTCTGCGAACCGCGCAGCAGGAAGAGGTTCTGGCCGTAGCGCGCGATCCGGTCCAGTGACGGACGCAGGCGCGGGTTGTTGGCCAGCTGCGGGGCGGTGGCGCCCTCGGCCATCCAGGTCCCGAGGATCTCCTTGCGGACATCCTGGATCTTGATGGCGCCGGTCTTGTGCGGCAGATGGGCCAGCGCCGATTCCATCGCGATGAGGCGATTCATCAGGTACGCCTCATCGTGCTCGAAGCAGATGTAGAGGACGTTGGCCTGACCGCCCGAGGCGATGTTCCTGGCCATCTGGAGGGCCATCGTGGTCTTGCCGGTGCCCTGCGCGCCGCCGATCAACAGCAGCTCGCCGGCACGCAAGCCGGTACCGATGGTCTTGTCAAGCGGTGTGAAGCCGAGCGGGACGGGCTGGTACTCGGCCAGGTGGCCGGTGGTGACCCGTTCGTTGAGATCCACGAGGACGTCCAGCGCTGAACGCGGCGCCATGCTGCCATTGGCCGTGTCGAGTCGCCAGCCGCGATCGACGGACGGTGCCGCGGCGGCGGCGTCTGAGGTTTCGGTGCTCACGCGGTGTCTTCCTCCCCGGAGGATGCGCTCGCCGCGGTCTGCGGCCGGCACAGCGTAGCACCCACGACCCCCCGATTCACCCACCCCCAACCGCGCTATTCCGCACAAGGACCATCGGCTGCGGCGGCGAACCCTGGAGGGGTTCGCGCGGCACTCCCGATGACGGTCAGCGAGGCAACGCGGCGATCTCGTGGAACGTGCGGGCGATGGTCCGCAGCGCGCCCTCGTAATTGCCCAGGTCCATCCACTCGTTGGGGGCGTGGGCATGCTCGTTGGGCTGCACGAACCCGAGGAGGACGACGGGCAACCCCAGGATCGATTCGAAGCTCGCCGAGACCGGGATGGAGCCGCCCTCGCGGATGAACACCGCCGGCTGGCCGAACACGGCCTCCAGCGCGCGGGCAGACGCCTGGGCGATCGGGTGGTCCATCGGCGTATGGCTCGGTCGGCCACTGCCCAGGAGCTGGACCGTGACGGTCACGCCGGGCGGGGCGATCTCGGTCACGAAGTCGCGCAGCCGCTCGAAGATGAGGGCCGGTTCCTGCGCCGCGACGAGACGGCAGCTGACCTTGGCGTGGGCATGCGCCGGGATGATGGTCTTGGCGCCCGAACCCTGGAAGCCGCCCCAGATGCCGTTGACATCGAGCGAGGGGCGCGTCGCCCGTCGTTCGAGCGTCGTGTAGCCCACCTCCCCGACCAGGGCCGGCACCCCGGTCGCCTCGCGGTAGGCCTCCTCATCGAACGGGAGCGCCGCCATGGCCGCCCGCTCGTCGTCGTTCAGCGCCACGACCTCGTCATAGAACCCGGGGACCCGGACCCGACCGTCGGGCCCCTTCAGGGCGGTGAGGATCTGCGCGAGGGCCATCGCCGGGTTCTGGACGACGCCGCCGTAGCCCCCGGAGTGGAGGTCGATCGGCGGCCCGACCACATCGATCTGGGTGTACAGCAGCCCGCGCAAGCTGACCGTGATCGCCGGGATGTTGCCCTCGAAGAATCCGGTGTCGCTGATGATCGCGGCATCCGCGGCCAGACGCTCCCGGTTCGCCGCCAGCCAGACCGAGAGATTGATGGAGGAGATCTCTTCCTCGCCTTCGAAGACGTACTTCACGTTGATCGGGAAGGCGCCTTCGGTCGCGAGGATGGCGGCCGCCGTCATCACGTGGGCGTGGATCTGGCCCTTGTCGTCGGCGGCCCCTCGAGCGACGATCCGATTTCCATCGATGACCGGCTCGAACGGTGGCGAGTCCCACAGGTCGAGCGGGTCCGTGGGCTGGACGTCGTAGTGGCCGTACACGAGCACGGTCGGCGCGCCCTCGGCGTGAAGCCAGTCCCCGTAGACGACGGGGTGCCCGCCGGTCTCCTCCACCGCGACATGCTCGATGCCTGCCTCGGTCATCGCCGCCGCCAGCCACTCGGCCGCCCGACGGACCTCCGGCGCGTTCTCGGGCAGGGCCGAGATGCTCGGGATGCGCAGGAAGGCCTGGTAGCTCTCCAGTCGCCCCGTATGCGTCTCGTCGAGGTAGGCCTCGAAGCTTGGGGCGTCGGCGGTCGGATCGGTCATGCCAAGGAGTCTAGCGGCGCACCGCGGCCCGCGGCGCTGCCCGGGAATCGAACGAGCGGGCCGGAGGACCGGCCCGCTCGTGTGCGGTGCGAAGGATGCGGCGATGGCTCGCCGTGCCGGATCAGGCCGGCTGCGGGTTCGGCTCGGCGACCGGCTGGCCCGGACCCACGAGGGTCGCATGGCCGCGGTCCATCGACTTGGGCGGCAGGTCGGTGAAGAGCTTCTCGAACTCTTCCGCGTCCACGGTCTCCTCGGCGACGAGCTTCTCGGCCAGGGCCACGAGGCGATCGCGGTGCGCCGTGAGGACGTCCGTCGCCCGCTCGTATGCCTTGTCGATGATCGCCCGGACCTCTTCGTCGATCGTCCGCGCGACCTCATCGCTGTAGTCGCGCTGCTCGCCCATCGATCGGCCGAGGAAGATCATCTCGTCGCGCTTCCCGAAGGAGAGCGGGCCGAGCTTGTCGCTCATGCCGAATTCGGTGACCATCCGGCGTGCCAGGTCGGTCGCCTTCTCGATGTCGTTGCTGGCGCCCGTCGTGGTGTCGCCGAAGATCATCCGTTCTGCGACGTTGCCCCCGAGCAGCCCCGCGATCTTGTCCTCGAACTCCGTCTTCGACTGGAGGTATCGATCCTCCTGCGGCAAGGCCATGGTGTAGCCGAGGGCCATGCCGCGACTGATGATGGTGACCTTGGCGACGGGGTCGCACTTGGGCAGGATCCGCTGGACGATGGCGTGACCGCCCTCGTGGTAGGCGATGATCGCCTTCTCCGTGTCGCTGATGACCCGCGACTTGCGCTCCGGCCCGGCGATGATCCGCTCCAGGGCTTCCTGGAATTCGGACATGCCGATGACCTTCTTGTTGCGCCGGGCGGACAGGATCGCCGCCTCGTTGACGAGGTTCGCGAGGTCGGCGCCCGAGAAGCCCGGCGACTGGCGCGCCACGCCTTCCACATCGACGCCTTTGTCGAGCGGCTTGCCCTTGGTGTGGACCCGAAGGATCTCGGTGCGGCCCTTCATGTCCGGGCGATCGAGGATGACCTGGCGGTCGAAGCGGCCCGGGCGCAGCAGCGCCGGGTCGAGGACGTCCGGGCGGTTGGTGGCCGCGACGACGATCACGTTCGTGTTCGTGTCGAAGCCGTCCATCTCGACCAGGATCTGGTTGAGGGTCTGCTCGCGCTCGTCGTGGCTGCCGCCCAGACCGGCGCCACGCTGGCGGCCGACCGCGTCGATCTCGTCGACGAAGACGATGCACGGCGAATTGCGCTTGGCCTGGTCGAACAGGTCGCGCACGCGGCTGGCGCCGACGCCCACGAACATCTCCACGAACTCCGAGCCCGAGATGCTGAAGAACGGCACCCCGGCCTCACCCGCGACCGCGCGTGCCATGAGGGTCTTGCCGGTGCCGGGAGGGCCCACGAGGAGGACGCCGCGAGGGATGCGCGCCCCGAGCGAGTTGAACTTCTCGGGGAACTTGAGGAACTCCACGACTTCCTGGAGCTCGGTCTTGGCTTCGTCCACGCCCGCCACGTCGTTGAACGTGACGACCGTCTTGTTGCCGAGGAACATGCGCGCGCGACTCTTGCCGAAGCTGAGGGCCTGGTTGTTGGTGCCCTGGGCCTGGCGCATCATGAAGAAGATGAACCCGCCGATGATCAGGAGTGGCAGGACGGCGGTGAGCAGCAATCCCAGCCACGACGTATCCGGCGCTGGCTCCGCGGAGAAGATGTCACTGGCCAGCGTGACGCCCTTTTCCTTGGCGGCGAGCTGCATGTCGCCGAAGACGTCGGTGAGGACGCTGGGAACCGTGACCTGATAGGTCTTGGGCGGCTTGGTGACGATGACGGTCAGGGTGGTCCCCTGCTGGGTCACGCTCTTCACGTTGCCCGCACTGACGTCCGAGAGGAACTCGGAATAGCCCGTCATGGTCGGAGTCGAGGTCGTGGAGATCCACGTGAACAGCAGGGCGGCGGTCCCCACGACGAGGACGAGCATCACGATGCCGTTCCGGAAGAACTTCGGGTTCAAGAGGGAGCCTCCGGGGTGAACGGGCGCCGACCGTGCGGCGTCACGTGGGGCCGAGTATAGCGGTGGGGCGCGCAAGCACCCCCTGACGGATGTCCTGCCCTGTCATCGAACCCTACGGACGAGCGAGGCGGATGGATGGCGACGCGCGACCACATGAAGGAATCGATACGACCCCCCGGTGGCCCGGAGGGTCGTGGGTCGGGATCAAGGGTGGTAGCGGAGGGCGGATTTGAACCACCGACCAAGGGCTTATGAGTCCCCTGCTCTACCACTGAGCTACTCCGCCGTGGACCGCGATTCTACTGCACCCCCGCGAGAGCCCGCTACTGGGCGAAGGTGTCGCAGTCGTTGACGTTCCCGCTGCCATATCCATCGGAGAACCAGGTGGTCCGCTGCTCGGCCGAGCCGTGGGTCCACGATTCGGGATCGATCCGGCCGCTGGTCGACGCCTGGATCCGGTCGTCGCCGACGGCCGAGGCGGCACTGAGGGCCTCGTCGATGTCGCCGGCCTGCAGGTCGGCTGCGGCTGAATGGGCCCACACGCCGGCCAGGCAGTCGGCCTGCAGCTCCTGGCGCACGGACAGGTCGTTCCGCCGCGAGTCGTCCTCGCCGGCCATCTTCTGGACGGCCTCGGACACGCCGAGCAGCGTCTGGACATGGTGGCCGAACTCGTGGGCCACGACATACGCCATCGCGAAATCGCCGCCGCTCGCCCCGAAGCGCGACTGGAGCTCATCGAAGAAGCCGAGGTCCAGGTAGACCTTCTGATCGGCCGGGCAGTAGAACGGCCCGGTGGCCGCCGACGCCGGCCCGCACGCGGACTGGGTCGCGCCATCGAAGAGCACGAGCTTGGTGACCGTGTACTGCTTCCCGGCGGCGCTGAACGTGGCGCCCCAGAAATCCTGGATGTCCGACACGATGTAGGCCAGCTGCTGATCCGTGTCGCCCTGCGGGTCCAGCGTCCCGCCGGGTTGGGCCGCGCCGCCGCCGAGACCGGACAGACCCGACAGCCCGCCACCGCCGCCCAGCACGCCGCTGACGAGCAGGAACAGGACGACCACGACGATCACCCCGCCGATGCCGCCGCCGGCCTTGCCGCCAGGGATCGGGATGGGGATGCCGCCGCCACTGCCACCGCCGAGCATCCCGCCGAGACCGCCGCCGCCGGAGCTCTGGCCTCGGCGGTCCTCGATCTGGTCGAACCCCGTATCGCGCTTCCACTTCATGGTCGGATCGCCCCTCTCGATGGCACTGGGATGTGGAGCCTACCCCGGTGGGGGCCATCGACCGCATCGCCGGCGACCGGGCCGGCATTGCACGGACCTATCGACATCGCACGCCCGCGGCTGCGGGCGCGTCCCGGACCGGAGCTCAGACGATCTCGTGGAGCCGCCCCGTCGACACGTCGAAGATCAGGCCGCGGATCGGGACCCGCCGGATGAGGTCGTGCTCGCTCAGGATCGCGACCTGGGCGCGCACGTTGGCCTCCAGGTCTCCGAACGCCCCGAACGCCACCGGGATGTCGTCGGCCGTGACGCCGACCGACTCCGCGAGGCGCGCCCGGAGCACGTCCTCATCGGTGCCGTGGAGACCGCACCCGGTGTGCTCGATCACGAGGATCTCGTTCGTCCCCAACAGCTGTTGGCTCACGATGAGCGAGCGGATGACGTCGTCGGTCACGAGCCCGCCGGCGTTGCGGATGATGTGGGCGTCACCGGTCCGCAGGCCGAGCGCCTCCTCGACATCGAGCCGGGCGTCCATGCAGGCGAGGATGGCGAGGCCGGACAGTGGCGCCGCGGTCAGCGCCGAGCGATCGAACGCCTCCGTGTACCGTTCGTTCTCGGCGAGGACGCGGGCATATTCCGCACCGCGATTCGAGTCCTGGACCATCGTCGTGCCTGCGTCACCGTCAGGCCGACGGACGCGAGCCTCCGTACCGGTCCATGAGCTCGCCGATCGTCATCTGCCCGTACTGCTCGCCCAGCTGGTCGCGGGCGACCCGCCACATCGTGCGCAATGGCCGTGGTCCGCCGCGGTCCAGCTCGGCGAGGCGGACGGAGGCGAAGCGTTCGATGCCGGGCACCGCCCGGAGGTCCGTCGCGAGGCTGATGGCCGCCTCCTCGACCGTGGTCGCGCGAGTGATGTCCGCCGACGCCGGGCGGGCGGGGCCCGCTGCGGTGTCGGTCCGGGCGGCACGGGTCGTCGTGGCCGCGGCGGCTCGGAGGGCGCGGTCGGCATCGGCCAGGGCCGCGTCCACGGCCTCGGCCGACTCGAATCGTGGCGGCGCCGGCGGGGCACTGCCGTGGGAGGCGACCGATGCCCCGCTGCTGGTCGTTCGTGGTGCGGTCGTTGCACCCGTCGCGCCGCCGGCCATCGCCGTGCCGCCACCGGTGGGGGGCGCGCCACCGGGGCCGCCTGGTCCGCCGGTCGTGCCACCACCGCCCCGAGGGGGCGCGGGCTTCGGCTTGGTCGGCGTCGTCGGCGCATCGCTGCTGGTGGTGCCCAGGGCCTGGCTCAGCAGGTCCGGGATGTCGATGCCGGTGAGGCCCTTGACCGTGGCCCCGGCCTCCGTGACGGTCCGGGTGACGTTCTTCACCATGTCCGAGGCGCCCTCGTTCGAAAGCACCGTCAGCTGGTCGATGTGGGCCATCGGCTCGGCCGCGGCGCGAACGATGTCCGGCAGCATCGAGAGCACCGTCTGGATGATCGCCGCCTCGTTGAATTGGCGGTACGCCTCTGCCCGCAGAGCGAGCGCCTTCGCCTCAGCCTCGCCCTTGGAGAGGACGATGCCGGCCTCCGCGTTGCCCTCGAGGGTGGTCTGCTTGGCGGTCGCCTCGGCCGTCACCTCGACGACCCGGGCCTGGGCTTCGCCGGCGAGCTTGACCCGCTCGGCCTCGCCCTGGGCCTGGGCGATGGCCGCGCCCTTGGCGCCCTCGGCTCGACGGATCTGCGCCTCGGCCTCGGCCTCCGCCGGGCGGACCGTGCTGGTGAGCAGTTCCTTCTGGGTGCGCGCGGCCTCCAGGTCGGCGAGCTCGGTCTGCTTGCGGACGACCTCCTGGGTGGCTTCGGCCTCGGCCAACGGCCCGGCCTGCGCGGCGCGGGCCTCGGCGGCCGCCGTCTGCGTCTCGGTCTCGGCGCGACGGAGGGCGACGTCGCGCTGGGCGTTGATCTTGATCTGTTCCGCCTCGGCCTCGCGGACGGCGGCCTCCTGGTCGGCCGATGCCTTGGCCATGCGGGCGTCGCGTTCGCGGCGGGCCGTCTCCTGCTGCCCGATCAGCTCCATGTAGCCCGACTCGTCGCGGATCGCCTGGATCGTGAAGGAGTCGATCTGGAGACCGGACGTCGCGAGATCGCCCTTGGCGGCGTCCTGGACCGCCTGCTGGAACTTCTGGCGATCCAGGTTGAGCTCCTCGACCGTGAGGGTGCCCACGATCGATCGGAGCGAGCCTTCCAGGACGTTCTTGACGATGGAGTCGACCGCGTCCTCCTGGGCCTCCAGGAAGCGTTCGGCGGCATTGCGGATGGACTCGTCGTCGGCGCCGATCTTGAAGGTCGCGACGCCCTGCACCGCGACCTTGATGCCCTGGCGGGTGACGGCATCGGCGAGGTTCACGTTGATCTGGCGGGCGGTGAGCTTGAGCTTGCCGACCTTGTGGACCAGGGGCAGGACGATCACGCCGCCGCCACGGACCACCTTGAGGTTCTTGTGGCCGTCGGGGGACTTGTCACGCTGGCCCGAGACCACCAGGGCCTCGTTGGCGCCCGCCACCTTGTAGCGGCTGCCGATGTAGCTGACGATCAGGACGACGACGATGATGACCAGGAAGATGGCGAACACGCCACCGCCGAGGAATTCGAACAGCCCGTCAAGCATCGTGACTCTCCTCGCTCGTCGACGCAGGTGCGCTCGACGCCTTCGCTTCGACGATGAGTCCGGCCCCGGCGACGCCGGTCACGGTCACCACGGCACCGGTCGCGACCTCGGCCGACGACGTGGCGCTGAACTCGTGGGTCTGGCCCTCCGCCTTGACCAGGACGCTCCCGTAGCGGCCGGCCGGGATGCCGACCTGCACGAACGCGTCGTGGCCGATGAGATCGCTCGTGGAGAACGGCTCGGGCGCCTCCGCGCGACGCAGAGCGCTGAAGATGCCGTAGGCGATGCCCATGCCGACGAGGCCGAAGGCCGTGCCCCAGACGGCGGCCATGCCGCCGTGGACATCGAGCACCTGGGTGGCGAAGAGGCCACCGACCCCGAACATCGAGACGAACGAGAGCAGCAGCGGCATGAGCGAGACGCCGCCGACATCGAAATCGAAGATGGCGCCGAGGATGTCATCGACCAGGACGGTGATGAGGAGCAGGCCACCGCCGACCAGCGCGCAGATGACGAAGATGAAGTCCTCGACCGGGATCTCGAACATCGCGGCGCCGTGGCCCTCCCTGGCCGGCGCATCCGCGCCGGGTCCCAAGGATAGCGACCCGCACGCGCGGCGCGTCGCGTGTGCGCCGGCGCGGCTCCGGTCAGTCCGAGGGGCCGAACAGCACCGTCAGCCAGCGTTCCAACGGAGATACGTCCGCGGCGTCAGCGCCGACCCGGACCGACGCCGAGCCCGGCGCGTCCGAAGGCAATGGCGGCGCATCGGCCGCGAGGGAGAAGGCGATCTCCCGAGAGGAGCCCAGACCGTAGCCCCGGGCCTGCTGTTCGATGTAGCGCTGGCGCCCGATGAGCTGAAGCTCGCGCTCCTGGGACGCGACCTGGGCCTGGAGGCGCTGGTTGCTGCGGGCGATGTCGTCGGCCGTGGCCGTCGCGGCCGAGGCCTCACCGACCTGTCGGACGAACACGATGACGATCCAGGCCGCAACGATGCCGCTCATGACGGTCGCCGCGCGGCGCCGGGTGAAGCCCGCGATCGGGAGGGCTGCGAGGCCGGGCTCGCCGGTGGGAGGCGTCGGGACCGCGCCAGCGTCCGGTCGCACGTCCTCGTCGAGAGGGGCTCCGTCGGTGGCGTCGTCAGGCGGCGTGGGGCGGAGCCGTCGCAACATCCGGGGGAGCGTAGCTACCCGTAGCTGGCGTGTCAACCGCGCGATCGTGACAGACAACCTGTCGCGCGAACGGGGCACGGTGCGACTAGACTGCCCCCATTCCGAACATGCGTTCGGTTCTGCCCGGAGACGCCAGCATGCGCACCTACGCCCCCGCCGATGCCCCCGCCGTCCTGGAGCGGCTCCTCGAGGAGCCGTCGCTGGCCCGTGGGGTCGTCCACCACGCGGTGATCGCGGCCCGCGAGGCAGCCTACGCGCCGATGCCTTCGTGGCTGGACGCCCGGATCGTGGACGGCCTGGCGGGTCGCGGCATCGATCGGCTGTACACCCATCAGGCCGAGGCGATCGAGGCCATCCATGCCGGGGAGGACGTCGTGGTCGTCACGCCGACGGCCTCGGGCAAGTCCCTGTGCTACACGCTGCCCGCGCTCCAGGCCATCGCCGACGACCCCGCGGCGCGGGCGCTCTTCCTGTTCCCCACCAAGGCCCTCGGCCAGGACCAGGTGACCGAGTTCGGGGAACTGTCGGCGGCGGCCGGCCTGTCGATCATCACCTCGACGTACGACGGGGATACGCCGGCGCCCATCCGTTCCGCGATCCGGGCCGCCGGGCAGGTCGTCGTGACCAATCCGGACATGCTCCACTCCGCGATCCTGCCCCACCACACGAAGTGGTTCCAGCTGTTCGAGCAGCTCAAGTTCATCGTCATCGACGAGCTGCACACGTATCGCGGGGTGTTCGGGGGGCACGTCGCCAACGTCCTGCGCCGTCTGCTCCGCATCTGTGCCCACTACGGCAGCCACCCGATCATCGTCTGCTGCTCGGCGACCATCGGGAATCCCGGTGAGCTCGCGGCCATGCTGACCGGGCGCCCGGCCCGGCTGGTGGATCGCAACGGCGCCCCGTCCGGGAAGCGCCACGTGCTGCTCGTGGACCCGCCCGTCATGGAGCCCGCCAGTGGGGCCAGGAGTTCGGCCGAGACGCTCGCCCAGCGCTGGGCCCTGCCGTTCCTGCGCGCCGGGCGCCAGACGATCGTGTTCGGCCGTTCGCGGGTCGCCGTCGAGATCCTGCTCACCGGGTTGCGCGAGTCGCTGCGGGAGAGCTACGGCCCGCGGTCCAGGGTCCGCGGCTATCGCGGCGGCTACCTGCCGACGGAGCGACGCGCGGTGGAGCGTGGGCTGCGGGATGGCGAGATCCTGGGCGTCGTCGCCACGAACGCCCTGGAGCTGGGGGTGGACATCGGGCGGCTGGACGCGGCCATCCTGGCGGGCTACCCGGGTTCGGTGGCGGCCACGTGGCAGCAGTTCGGACGGGCCGGGCGCCGGCTCGGGACGAGCGTCGCGGTGCTCGTGGCCTCGGGGGCACCGGTGGACCAGTACGTGATCCATCACCCCGAGTTCCTGCTCGAGAGCACCCCGGAGGAGGCCCGCCTGGACCCGGACAACCTGCACGTCCTGCTGGCTCACCTGCGCGCCGCGACCTTCGAACTCCCCTTCGAGCCGGGTGAGGTCTTCGGCCCGGGGCCGGTCGACGACCTCCTGGCGTTCCTGGCCGAGGAGCGACACGTGCGCCAGGCCGATGACGGGCGCTGGTACTGGTCCAGCGAGAACTTCCCGGCATCGGAGATCTCGCTGCGGACCGCGGCGCCGGAGAACGTCGTGATCATCGACACGACGCCGGACCGTCCCCGGGTCCTGGGCGAGGTGGACCTGTTCAGTGCCCAGGTCCTCGTCCACGAGCGGGCCATCTATATCCACGAGTCGGTGCAGTACTACGTGGACCGGCTCGAGTGGCACGAGCGCAAGGCGTATGTCCACCGCGTCGATGTCGACCACTACACGTACGCCAATCGCGCGGTGACCCTCAAGCCGCTGGAGATCTTCGCCGAGGCCCCCGCGACCGCCGGCCGGCGGATCCATGGCGAGGTGATGGTCGCGAGCCTCGTCACGTTGTTCAAGAAGCTCAAGTTCCTGACCGATGAGAACGTCGGCTGGGGCCCCATCGACCTGCCCGAGCTGGAACTCCAGACCACGGCCTACTGGCTCACCGCCGAAGGCGCGCGCGACCACTGGCGACGCGACGATCTCGACGTGGCGCTCCTGGGTGCTGGCCGGGCGATCCAGACGATCGCGTCGGTGCTGCTCATGGGCGACCCGCGCGACCTTGGCCTCGTGACCCAGGTCCGTTCCCCCCACGCCGAGGAACCGACCATCTATCTCTACGAGGCCGTCCCCGGGGGCATCGGCCTGGCGGAGCGACTGTGGCAGCGACACGACGAGCTGATCGCCGGCGCCGCGGACCTCATCGCGGCGTGTGGGTGCGATGGCGGGTGCCCGGCCTGCACCGGACCGCGCCTGGAGCCCGGCGTGGACGCCAAGGCCCTCGCCCTCCGGCTCCTGGCCGAACTCGGGGCCGGGTCACGGCTGGTCCCCGCATGACGGCCGAGGCGACGGCGCCGGCAGCGCCCCCGTCGGCGACCGGGTCCGATCTCGCGCGGCGCCTGGAGCGCTTTCGATCGGCCCGGGCGGATCCCGGCCGGCCCGACGGTCCCCTGCCCCATCGGCCGATCGGGTCCGCCGAGCTCGCGGAGCGGCTCGCGACGACCCTCGATGGCGAGGTCGTGGGTCACCAAGGCGGACAATTCGTCCGGATCGAGCGTCCGGCCGTGGAGATCGCCGTGGATCGGGGCCGCCTCGCGACGCTGCCCGGCCAACCGCCGGCGGACCGTCCGCTGGTCTGCCTGGACACGGAGACGACCGGCCTTGCGACCGCGACCGGGACCGTCGCGTTCTGCATCGGCCTCGGCTGGTGGGAGGGCCATGCGTTCCGCCAGGTCCAGCTCCTGCTGCCCGACCACGCCGATGAACCGGCCCTCCTCGATGAGCTGGCTCGCCACATCCCGGCCGATGCCTGGCTCGTCACCTACAACGGTCGCGGGTTCGACTGGCCGCTGTTGGTCACGCGGTACCGCATGGTCCGTCGCGCGGCACCGATCCACGACGGCCATCTGGACCTGCTGCCGATCGTGCGCCGCGTGTTCCGCCACCGGATGACGGACGCCCGGCTGCGCACGGCGGAGGAGACCCTCCTGGAGATGGTCCGTCACGACGACGTCGACGGCTGGGAGATCCCGGCGCGATACCTCGGATTCCTCCGCGGCGGCCCCGCGCATCCGCTCCTCGCCGTCGTTCGGCACAACGACGAGGATGTGCGCTCGCTCGCTCGGTTGATCGCCCTGCTGGACCGCTCGTATGCCACGCCCGAGGCCCGCCGGACCGCGCCGTCGGGCGACCTGGCGGGGCTGGCCCGCGCCTTCGTCCGCGCGCGCCGGCTGGGGGAGGCGCTGGCCTGCCTGGACGAGGTCGTGGAACGCGACGACGCGCCAGCGCCGGCCGTGGTCACACCATTGACGGCACACGCGGTCACGACCCGCGTCGCGGCCCGGGAGTCCGAGCCCGCCCCGTGGTGGTCGCCACGCGCCGTGCCTGACTTCGGCGGTCGACCTCGGCGCCCGGCCCTCTCCACCGGGTCCTGGTCGCCACGTGCCGCGTTCGCCTCGCCCTGGGACGCCGGGCGGATCGCCGTCGATCGGGCCCATCTGTTGCGTCGGCTGGGTCGCTACGACGACGCCGTCGCCGCGTGGACCGCCCTCGCCGCCGGGCCGGGGCGGACGGCCCTGGTCGCGCGGATCGAGATCGCCAAACTGCGCGAGCATCGGTTGGGTGACCACCCCGGGGCCCTGTCGGCCGCCATCGACGGGTTGGCGGTCGCACACCGCCGACGCGGCCTGGGGCTACCCGAGCCCGCCCTGGAGGCCGATCTGGGACGTCGGATCGCGCGCCTGCGCCGACGAGGGCCGGGGCGACTGGCGCCTCCTCGCGAGGCGGGCGACCCGGTCAGGAGAGCGGCGACTCCACCGTGACCTGGGCGAGCTCGCTCGGGACGACGAGCCGGCGGACGCGTTCACGCATGGCACGCGAGCGGACCGCGAGCAGATCGGGCACGCCGGACAGGCCCACGCCCTCGACGGCGAGCGATCCGGCCGCCGCGGCGAACCGCAGATCAGCGCCGACCCGTCGACGCATCAGGCCCATCACCGAGGGCCGCACGGTCGCCGCCACGAGCGCGCCCAGGAACGTGTCGCCCGCGCCGGTTGCATCGAGCTCTCGATCGGTCCGGGTGGGCAGGTAGCGCAGGGACGTGGCGAGTCCGTCGGTGCGCACATCGAGCAGCAGGCCGCCGAGATGCCCCTGGGTCACGAGCAGGCGGCTCCCGGTTCGGAGCATGCCCGCGAGCGACGCGAGTGACGTGGTCGGATCGACGTCGTGGTGACTGAGCCCGACCAGGTCCGCCCGCCGGATCAGCGCGCGCTCGGCCGGTACGAGCCGCTCCACCGGCGCCCCGGCGATCAGCCGCCGGAGCATCCCCTGCCACCCGACGGCGACAAGGGCATCTGGCCGCACGAGCTCCTGCCACGCATCGGGTACCTCGTCGGCGACCGGGGTGAACGACCACGCCCGGGCCTCCAGCCATGATGCCGGCAGGAGCAGCGGCTGCAACGGCTGACCCACCGCGAGGCAGGTCTGTCGACGGCCGGCCGGGGTCTCGACGTTATGGAAGACCGGCCCCTCATCGAGGGGCACGAGGAGCACGTCCACGCCGGCCGCCCGCAGCTGATCGATCTCCGCGGCGCCGCGCGCCTCGGCGTCCACGCCGATCACCGCGCCCGTGGTCAGGCCCAGCCGCGCCGTCGTCAACGCGGCATACGTCACGCCACCGCCCAGACGCCAGCCGCGCGGGTCCTCGGCCGCGACGTCGCGGCAGGCGGATCCGACGTGGACGACCTCCACCCGCGAGCGGCCCATGACACCTCCGGGCGTATACTGCGCGACCCATCCCAGGAGGTTTGGAGCCGCCGTGTTCTTCTACGAACTCCACGAGGGCGACGACGACGTCTACTCGGACGTGCTGGTCGTGAGCGAGTCCGAGTGGGAGCCCGATGAGTTCTTCGAGCTCGTCCAGCGCGTGCGCCGCGATGTCCAGGACTCGTTCCGCCACGATACCCTCATCGAGGCGATCGCCGAGGTCCTGGAGCGCGACCACGGCTTCGTGTTCGTGGGCGACGACCGCCTGGCCGCGGCCGTCAACGTCTCGACCCAGGAGGCCGACAACTTCCTCGTCGACCTTCGACCCGAGTACGACGACGGCGACGATGGCGATGACGACGGCGACGACGATGACGACGAGCCGCGCGGCGACTTCCGGACGATCGTCACCGAGGTCGAGTTCGACCTGGACGACAGCACGCGCCTGAACTGACCGGATCGTGGCGCCCGACGGGGCGCGGCCGGCGTTGCCGCCCGACCGTCACTTGCTGAAGAGGATCTCCAGCACGTCCCCGTCGCGGACCTTGTACGTCTTGCCTTCCGAACGCAGCCGACCGTGCTTGCGTGCCTCCGCCATCGATCCCAGGGTCAGCAGGTCCTCGTACCCGACGGTCTCGGCGCGGATGAAGCCCTTGGCCAGATCCGTGTGGATGGCCCCGGCAGCGTCCACCGCCGACGATCCGTCCGGGATCGGCCACGCCCGGACCTCGTCCGGCCCCGCGGTCAGGAACGAGATGAGCCCGAGCAGCTTGTAGGACAGGGCGATGACCCGATCCAGGCTGGAGCCCTCGATGCCGAGCTCCTCCATGAAGACGGTCGCTTCCTCGGGCTCCAGCTCGCCGAGCTCCATCTCGATCCGGGCGGACAGCGCGTCGACCATCGCGTGCTGATGCTGATAGCCGGCCGTGATACTCGACACGAGCTCCGCCTCACGCGCCACGTCGCCTTCACCGACGTTCAGCAGCACGAGCACCGGCTTCTCGGTCAGGAACCGGAAGCCACGAATGGCCTTGGTCTCGTCGGCATCGAGGCCGAGGTCGCGGATCGGCGTCCCCGCCTCCAGCCCTTCGTGGATGCGGCGCACGACGACCTCTTCGCGTTCGGCCGCCTCGCGCTCGGCCTGGGTGCCATGGCGGCCGCTGCTCTTGAGCCGCTCGAGCCGACGCTCGGCCATCGCGAGGTCGGCGAGGAGGAACTCGAGGTCCAGCTGCTCGACGTCCCGGGCGGCGTCCACGCTCCCGGCCGGGTGCGGATGCGCGGGGTCCTCGAACGCGCGGACGACGTGAAGGAGCGCATCGGAGTCGCGCAACCGCGCGAGGTGGTCGGCCGGCAATTCCTCGGTGCCGATCCGACCGTCCGACGACGGCCGGCGGGGCCGGCAGATCGACGTACGTGACATCGGCCTGGACCAGCTTCTTGGGCTTGAAGATCTCGGCCAGGCGATCGAGGCGCTCATCCGGCACCTTCACGACCCCGACGTTGAGGGTGACGCCCCCGTATCCGCCGGTCTCGGCGTGGCCGCGGGTCAGGGTGTTGAAGACGGTCGTCTTGCCGCTTCCGGCAAGCCCGACGATGGCGATCTGCATGTCGCAAGGGTACCGGCCGCAGGGCTCCCAGCGCGGCGAGGTCGCCGACAGGTCGGCGGCGGCCCTAATACCCGGCGGCCGGATCCACCACGTTGAGCAGCGGCTCGCCCTTGGAGAAGCGGCGCAGGTTGTCGCAGAACAGCTCCACGCTGCGATCCAGGACCCTGCCACTGGACCAGGCCGTGTGCGGGGTCACGATGACGTTGGGCAGGTCGTAGAACGACGACATCGGCGGCAGGGGCTCGTCGCGGAAGGTGTCGAGCACCGCACCGCCCAACGGCCCATCACGCAAGCGCACGGAGCAGGGCGCGCTCGTCGATGAGCCGGCCGCGGGCCACGTTGATGAGCCACGCTCCGGGCTTGACCATCGCGAGCGTCTGGTCGTTGATCATGTTCTCGGTCTCGGGCGTGAGCGGGGCCGCGAGCACGATGAAATCGGACTCGCCGAGCAGCTCGGGGAGCGTCTCGGGTCCGCCGACCCGGTCCAGCATCACTTCGCCGAAGGTCTTCTCGTCCCCGGCCGCGCCGCCCTCGGCGGTCGTGGCCTCGCCATCGGGACGACGCCGGACCGCGACGACCCGGCAGCCGAATGCCGTCGCCAGCGCCCCGACCGCCCGCCCGATCGAGCCGAGGCCGACGATCCCGACGGTGACGTCACGCAGCTCTGCGCCTTCGAGTGGCTGCCAGGTCCGCTCGCGCTGCAGCTCCAGGAGCTGCGGCAGCCGGCGACTGACCGAGAGGATCATCATCAGGACGTATTCGGCGATCGGCCGACTGAAGACGCCGCGGGCATTGGTGACGACCACTCCGCGCTCGCGCGCCGCCGGCGTCAGGGCGCGCTCCACGCCCGAGGTCGCCGAGTGGACCCACGACAGCCGCGGCGCCCGCACGAGCAGGCGATCGAACGCGTCCGAGCTGAGCCAGCCGCGGAGCATGACCTCGACGTCTTCCAGTGGCCCGTCCGCGAGGCCTTCCACCGAGACCGTGACGAGCCGCGCCCCGGGGGCCGCGGCCCTGATCCGCTCCAGGTCCCGCGATCGATAGCGCGCGGACAGGATCGGGACTGAGCGCGATCGCGGTCGGCGCCCCGCCTGGACCGCTCCCCGGTCCGGCCGTCGAACCGGTCATGGCGCGGTGCCGTCGGGCGCCGCCGGCACGGCGCCTGGGCCGAGCGCCGGCACGCTATCGAGCACACGCGCGATCCAGCGCGTGGGCGCCTCGATCTCGCCGTCGCGCGGGAGCGTCTCCGGGCCGTCCCACAGGCGCGCCAAGGCGGCGCGGCCGCGGGCATCGGCGATCGCGCGCACGAAGGCCTCGCCCTTCTTGTACTGCTCGATCTTGAGGTCCATACCGGTGAGTCGAAGCATGGAGCGTTCGAACGGCGTCCGTCGGGTCCGCCGCTCATGGAAGCGCTGGCTGATCTGCTCGACCCCCGGGACGAGGTCGCGCCCCACTTCGTCCATGACGTAGTCGCTGAAGCCTTCCAGCAGGCTCATCACCGCCTGGGTCTCGCGGAAGAGGCGCTTCTGCTCCTCGCCCATCAGGCGCTCCATCCAATGCTCACCGCCACCTTCCCCGCGGAGCGCCCGCCCGACGCCACGCAGGGCCTCACGGCCCATGCCGCGGACGTCGCTCCCGAACAACGACATCTGGCGCTCGAGGCGGGATGCGAGGTACGGGCGAAGCCAGGGGTGCGCCTCGAACTCGAAGGCGTGGGTGGTCTCGTGGAGCGCGATCCAGGTGCGGAACGGCCCGAGCGGCACCTTCAGGGCGGTCGCGGTCTGGCGGATGTTCTCCTCCACGAAGAGCAGCCGCCCCGGGGTCGCCTCCGCCGAGAGCAGCGCGAGGTCGTACTGCCCCAGGACCCGCTGGCCCATGAACCCGAGGAGCAGGCCCAGCTGGCGGGTCGTGATCCACCGATTGGCCAGGGCCATCGTCGCCTTGGCCGAGGCCACCGCCGACGGGCACCACCTGGTCGAGCAGGTCCGCCTCCAGCTTGCCGATGAGCGACGCGAAGGCCGACGTGTTGGCCCGGACCCAGCCCGCCCGGTCCACGACCGCCGACCGCTCCACGACCCCGGGCAGGTCCGTCCCGAGGTAGGTCGAGAGCGCCGGCACGATCCGGTCCATCGCCGCGAGGTAGGCGGGCTCGGCGGCCCTGAGATCCGCCGCGGTCAGCGATCCGGGCGCCCGCTGGAGCCGGGTGACCGCGATCCGCTCGACGCCCGGCCAGTCGACGAGGCCCTCGCGCGCCTGGCGCTCCAGATGGCGACCGGCGACGGTCGCGGCCGCGCCCAGCGCCGACCCGATGATGATCCCGGCCTGCCACGCACGATCGTCGCGCCACGCGCTGCGGCGATCACGGGCGTCGCGTCCCGGCCGGCCGCTCACGAGACCAGGGCTCCGAGCTCGATCGACTCGATCTCGGGCAGGTCCGGCCCGAACAGGCGCACCGCGACCTCGCGGAACCGCTCGGCATCGCCGGTCGTGAGCTGTCGATGGGTCGCGGGGACCGGCACGTCGTCGGGACGTTCGTGACCGGCCAGCCCAGCGTCTGCCGCGGTGCCGCGGGTCGTGCCCGGGGCCTCCAGGCCGTTGACGACGAGCAATTCGGCCAGCGCGGAAGCCGTCGCCGTGGCCGAATCCACGATCGCGACCCGTTCACCGGTGATCGCCGCGATCAGGGGGCGCAGCAACGGGTAGTGCGTGCACCCCAGCAGCAGGGTATCGATGGACGCCCCCGCCGGCCGAGGGAAGATCGACTCGCCGTCCGCGTCGCGCTCGCCAAGCAACGGGGCCAGGGCCGCAGCCACGGTGGACTCGGCCTCGGGACCGGCCAGGATCCCGGCCTCGACCATCGGGACGAGGGTCGGCGTCGCGTGCTCGTACACCTCGATCGCCGGGTTCTCATCCTTGATCGAGGCGAAGTAGGCATGGGACCGGATCGTCGCCGGCGTTGCGATGACCCCGACCCGCCGGTTTCGGGTCGACAAGGCCGCTGCGGAGGCACCCGGGCGGATGACGCCGAGGACCGGAAGGGCATACCGCCGTCGGAAGGCCCCGATCCCCACCGCGGTCGAGGTGTTGCAGGCGACGACGATCGCCTTGACGTCACGCTCCGCGAGCGCATCGAGCGCCTGCGTCGAGAAGGCCAGGACCTCCTCATCGGATCGGGGGCCATAGGGCGCACGGGCATTGTCGCCGAGGTAGATCGTGGATTCGTGCGGCGTCCGTCGAGTGATCTCGCGCAGGACCGTCAGTCCGCCGACCCCGGAGTCGAAGACACCGATGGGCCGGGGATCGGACACGGGCAGGCCTAGCGGCGTCCGGCCGCAGCCGGGACGCGCCCGGCGCCGAGGAGTTCGCCCGCGACCCGGGCGATGTCCTGGCTGACCGCGGCCGACGGGTCGGCCAGCACGAACGGGACCCCTTCGTTGTTGGCCCGGACGACGAGATGCCCGTCGGAGACCACGCGGTGCTCCGGGATCCGACCGAGGGCCCGATGGAGGCTGTCGGGGTCGATGCCGCCGGCGCTGTCGGCCCGGTTCACGAGGTAGTGCACCTTGGAGGCGGGGTAGCCGATGGACCGGAACGTGTCGGCCATGGCGATCGTGTTGTGGATCGTCGTGGAGTCGTAGGTGACGATCTCGATGATCGTGTCGCTCGTGTCGAGGAAGGCGAGGTTGATGTCGCTGATGCTGCTCGACATGTCGATCACGACGGTCTGATACACGCGCCGCAACAGCGAGAGGATCTTGTCGAGATCGCGCGGATTGATCATCTCGGCCATCTCGATCCGCGGCGGCGCCAGCAGGATGTCGATGCCCGACGGGTCGCGCCACAGGACGTCGGCGAGGTCGGATTCGGCGATCCGGTCCGTCGGGAGATCCAGGATCGAGGGCGCGTCGACGGGCACCTTGAGGAGGGCCCGCAGGTCGCCGAACTGGAGGCTCCCGTCGATCAGCACCGTGCGCTGGCCGAGCTGGCCCATCGCGACCGCGAGGTTGAACGCGATCGTCGTCTTGCCGACGCCGCCCTTCGGGGCGAAGATCGAGAAGACATGGGTCTGGAGCTCCGGCGTGCGCGCCGCGAATTCCTTCTTGGCGGCCGCGATCCGGGTCATGAGGTCGAAGCCGCTGAACGGCATCGCCAGGACGCCGTGGATGCCCCGGTCCGGGTCCACTTCGATCGGGTTCTGGGGCACGGTCAGCGCGATGACCGGCACCTGCAGCCCGGCCTGGTGGATCTGCTCGATGAGCTTGGGGCCCTTGATCCGGCCCTGCAGGAGCGCATCCACCACGACGACGTCGGGCCGCAGCTCGCTGATCTGGGCGATGGCCTTACCGCCGTCCGAGAGGACGTCGAGCAGCTTGACCGCCGACTGCGAGTTGAGCAGGCCGCGGATGTATTGGGCGACCTGGGGGACGTCCTCGACGATCAGGAGCCGCGTCTGATCACCGCTCGAACTGCTTGACATGGGCTTCGACGATACCACGCGACCGGAGTCGGGGACCTACCCGGTGGTCCGGGACCCCGACAGGGACATCAGGGCCGTTCCGCGACGACGATCGCCCGCTCGGAACCGGGCCCCAGTGGACCCAGGTCATACCCGCCTGCGATGAGCTCCACGCGCAGACCGGCGTCCTCCGCGAACGCCGCGAGCTCGTCGGCGGAGACCAGGCGCAGCCGGTCGCGCCGGACCCAGCGGGCAGGTGGCGCACCCTGCGTGCCTTCCTCGTAGATCGCCGTCAGCGTGATGGTGCCGGTCGCCGCGTCATGGACCGCCGACCCGGCCTTGGTCACGACGTGGCCGTTCTCGAGATCGGTCCGCGGCCACTCCAGCATCACCCGGCCGTCGAAGCGGGCCAGGTCCTCGGCGTCGGGCAACCACACGTCGACGGCGGCGAGGCCACCCGGGGCGAGGTGCGCGGCCATCGTCTGGAAGGCCTGACGCTGGGCCGCTCGGGTCGCGAGGAGCATGAGCGAGTTGAGGCCGATGAACGTCATCGCGAACTGGCCTGCGGTGGGCAGGCGCAATCCGAGGAGATCCGCCTCCACGAAGGTGATGCGGGCCTCGTCGAGACCGGCGGCCGCGGCCCGGTCCCGGCCGCGCGCCACCATGGCCGGATCCAGGTCCACGGCGGTCACCGGGTGCCCGGACACGGCGATCGGGACCGCCAGGCGACCGCTGCCGGCGGCCAGCTCCAGGACGGGTCCGTCGGCCCGGTCCGCGAGGGCGAGCCACAGGTCCAGGTCGCCCGGATCGTCCTGGAGGTCCAGGTCGTAGAGGCGCGCCAGGGCAGCCGCGGTCGCGGCGTCGGGTCGATCAAGCACGGGCGACGGTCATTCGACCGGTGCGACCTGGGCGACGGGTTCCGCACCGCTCGTGCGTCGATCGCTGGCGGGCTCGCGTCCCGCCCAGCGGACGGTCTTGCCGTTGACCTTGCGCAGGGCGAGCGCGCTGATCGCCTCGAGGGCCGCACGGTTCGCGGCCATGGCGGTGGTCTCCGCCTGGTCGTACGGCGGCGACACCTCGACGATATCCATGCCCGCGAGGTCCACCGCGCCGACGATCTGGCGGATCGCCCGCAGCACCTCACGAGTGAGCATGCCACCGGGCTCGGGCGTGCCGGTCCCCGGCGCCATGCCTGGATCGATGACGTCGATGTCGAGGCTCAGGTAGATGTACTCGGGCCCGTCGAGCGCCTCGTCGATGGCCTGGGCGATGACGGCTTCGGCGCCGCGCTCCTCGATCTCACGCATGAAGTGATACCGGAAGCCTTGCTCCTTCATCCACTCGAAGGTATCGACCGGCGGCCAGTAGCCGCGCAGACCCACCTGGATGAAGTTCTTGCCCTTCACCGCGCCCGATTCGACGAGCCGGCGCATCGGCGTGCCGTGGCCGGCCAGCACGCCCCAATCGTCGGGGGCGGTATCGGCATGAGCATCGAAATGGACGATGCCGATGCTGCCCGGACGACGGACCTCCGCGATGGCGGTCGCGCTGGGCCACGTGATGGAATGGTCGCCACCGAGCACGATCGGGATGGCACCCGTCTCGGCGACCTCGAGGACCTTGCGGTAGATGAGGGCATGCGCACGGTCGATCCAGCCGGGGACGATGTTGGCGTCGCCGGCATCGACGACGTTGAGGACCTCGAAGGGCTCGACGTCGAGCTGGAGCGAGTTGATCGAGCCCGAGGTGTACTGGGCCTCGCGGATCGCCCGCGGCCCGAACCGGGCTCCCGAGCGATGGCTGACGGCGTCGTCGAACGGCGCGCCGATCGACCGCGACATCGACGGCGCGTCGGCGCAATTCGGCGGGATCCGTGACCCAGGGCAGCTTCATGAAGCTGACGGGGCCGACGTAGGTCGGCAGGTCGAAGTCGGTGTAGGTCTCGTACGCACCGTCCCAGCCGTTGGCGGCGGCATAATCCGGCGCGTCATCGTCCGGCGCAGCCGCCGATCCGGCGCTGGGGTCGTGGGGGCGCTCAGCCACGGGGAACCTCCGGGAGACGAGCGATCCGGGCCTCACCCGGTCGATCCGCTGCTCGCCGTCTCGCTAGGGGCGCCGCCGGTTCGAGATCGGTCGTCCAGCGGGGCGCGTCGTTCGATGGTAGCACCCCACCCGGGCCCGTCCGGTCCCGACCGGCCGCCTCCGGCCGCCTCCGCCCCAGAGCCGTCCTCAGCGCGCGGCCGGGGCGCCGGCCGCGGCCGACCGGAACGCAGCCCAGGCCGACTCGACCAGGCCGGGATCGGCGAACAGGTCGTACGCGGTCTGCGCGACCAGGGTCGCGGCGAGCAGGGTCGTCTCGTCCGCCCGCGGTTGCGCCGCGGCATCGCGGAACAGGATGGAGTGCCCAGGGACGCCGACGTCGCAGATCGCGAGGTCCGGGTGGATGGTCGGGCAGACCCAGCTGACGTTGGCCATATCGGTACTGCCGGCGTTGAGGTCGTCGCCCATGTCCTGGATGCCGTAGGCGCCCATGTTGGCCCGGAAGCGTTCGGCGAGGACCGGGTTGTTGAGCATGGTGGTCGCGAAGCCCGAGAACGCGACCGAGACCGTCGTCCCGGTGGCGAGTGCGGCGGCCTGGCACATGGCCTCGAAGGCGTCGCGCATCCGGCCGTAGTCCGAGACGTCGTCACTCCGGATCATGAACCACGCCGACGTGCGGTCCGGGATGATGTTGGCGGCCGTCCCGCCCTCACGGATGATCCCGTGGACGCGGGCCGTGGGACGCAGCTGCTGACGCCATAGGCCCACGCTGTTGAACAGCAGGATCATCGCGTCGAGCGCGTTGCGGCCCATCCATGGGTCGGACGAGGCGTGGGCCTGGAGCCCGCTGAACACGACCTCCACGTCCTCGGAGGCCAGCGGCTGGCTTTCGACGTGGTCACGGTCGCACGGGTGGTAGAGCAGCGCGGCGTCCAGGCCGTCGAAGAGCCCGTCATCGATCATGGATTGCTTGCCGCTGCCGTACTCCTCGGCGGGCGTGCCCAGGAACACGATCTCGCCCGCGAGCTCGTCGGCGATCGAGGCGAGCGCGATGGCCGCCCCGACGCCGGATGCGGCCATGGTGTTGTGGCCGCAACCGTGGCCCAGCCCAGGCAGCGCGTCGTATTCGGCGAGGATCCCGATGCGCGGACCGTCCGTGCCACGGCCGCCCGGGCGGACCGCGCGGATGGCCGTCGCCAGCCGGCCGGCCGGATGGACCACCTCGAAGCCGTGGGCGCGCAGCCGTTCGGCGATCCAGGCCGCCGCCTGATGCTCCTCGAAGGCGACCTCGGGGAAGGCGTGGATCCGATGGGAGAGGTCGACGATCTCGTCCCGGGCGCTCTCGACGGCCGCGGCCAGGCGCGCCTTCACCTCGGCGTGCGGTTCGGCGGGGCGCGTCGTCGTCAATCCGGGCACATGGGTCTCCGTGGCGTGGTCCGATGCGGCAACAGGGCAGCGGGATGGCGCACAGGGTAGCGGCGCCCGTCCGGTCGCGCCGGGCGCGCGGTCAACGCTCGGTCGAGAGCGTGGCTTCGGCGACGACTGCCAGCGCGAGGATGAACAGGGCGATGGGCAACTCCAGGGCGCCCTGGAGGCGCAGCACGATGAAGACGGCCACGATCAGGCCGATCCACGCGCCCCGGCGGGCGGCACGCGTCCAGTCGCCCTGGTAGGCGATCCCGCGATGTCGCCCGAAGACCACGAGCCACCAGATCGGGATCGTGGTGAGCGCGATGGCGAGGCCGATGAGGGCCGCACCAAGGAATCCAGCGACCGGATCTTCGATCGGGTCCCGGGTCGTGACCACGAGCCCGACCAGGACCCACACCACGGCGGCCGCCGCGAAGATCCCGAGGTTGGCCAGACGGTCGCGCCGTTCCATGACGACCGAGTCTAGGGGCTGCGCTCCTCCGGCCGTCGCCCAGGGGCGGATGGCCCGCTCGATGCGCATCGACGATCGTCCCTCCAGCGATGGGCATGCCACGGTCCCAGGACCCGACACGATGGGCGCGTCCGGGTCTGCTGTCGAGTGGGGAGGATGCCCTATCGACCGCCCCGTGATCCCGCGACGCTCGACGGGCAGATGTCCCGGAACGCGCACCAGGTGCAGGCCAGCTGGTCCGGTGTCGCCGTGTATGCCCGCGCCCGGATCCCGGCCGCGGCGGTCGCGATCTTCGTCCGGGCCTTGGCCAGGCGCTTCGGGTCCACCGGGACCTTGCCGACGAGGCCGGAGTCCAGGAAGTGGAGCGCGAGCTCGTCCGGCAGGCGGCCCGTCAGCGCCTCGTAACCCATGGCATAGATCTGCAGCTGCAGGGAGTCGCGCGCCCGCTGCCTGGCCCGGGCCGGATCGCGCACGTCCGAGGACTTGTAGTCCGTGATCGTCACGTGCTCGCGGCCCATGATCCCGAGGGTCGGGTGGACCACGTCCGCCGACGGCGCCGCGTCACCGGTCCCCTCCCCAACCCGAACCGCGGTCGCGGCGCCGGGGTCTGCCACGGCGACGGGCTGCACGTCGACGCGGTCCCATCGGCCACGCACCCGGTCGCCGCCCAGCATGAAGCTGAACTCGCGTTCCACGTAGGTCGGGATCACGGCCTCCGGCTTGAGCTGCTCCTCGCGGAATCGGCGGAGCGCGGACCGGCCGGCCGCCAGCCGCGCCTCCTCGTGCTCGCGGCTGACGAAGCCTTCGTTGGACCAGGCGGCGTCCAGGACCTCGTCGAGTTCCAGCTCGCTCATCACGTGCCCACGAGCCTGGCGCTGGTGGAAGAGCTGGACCGCCTTGTGCAGGGCCGACCCGTAGATCAACGCGTGATGCGGGGCGAGCGGGACGCGCAGCACATGGGCGTACTGGTATTTGCGCGGGCACGTCAGGTAGTCGTCGACCTGGTAGAAGCTGAGCGAGAGTGGCTCCTCGATGGGGCCGCGGGCCGCCGGCGCCGGGCTGTCCACCGCGGCGAAGGCCGCGAGACGCTCCACGGCCGATGTCGCGTTCACGCCCTTGACGGGATCGGCGCTCGCGGGCGCGAGATCGAGCGCCTCCAGCACGAACGGCGAGACACGCCGGGCGCGGGCACCACCGTAGTCCGCGGCATGGGACAGGATCAGCTCGTCCCGGGCGCGGGTCATGGCGACGTAGAACAGGCGCCGCTCCTCGGCGAGCGAACGCTCCGCGTCCGGCGGCTCTCCCCGACCCAGGCCCGCCGGGAGCGCCAGCGGATCGCCGCGGCCGACCCCCGGAAAGCGCCCGGCGACCAGGCCAGGCAGGTAGACGACCGGGAACTCGAGGCCCTTCGCCTTGTGGACGGTCAGGACGGCGACCGCATCGGCGTCGGGATCCAGGTCGGCGGTCGCCGGATCGTCCCCGGCATCGATGAGCGTCTGCAGATGGCGGGCCACGAAGACCGCGCGGTCGTCGGCCAGCAGCCCGGACTGGGCTCGGATGATGTCGAAGAACCGGGCCACGTTACCGAGCCCCTCGTCGGCGCCGGTCGTGGTCGCCGCGGCGAGCCGGGCCAGGAGCCCGCTGTCGCGCAGGAACGCGTACAGCACCTCACCCGCCGGTCGCTCGTTGGCCATCGCCGCGTATCGGGCGAGGTCCGCCAAGAGGCGTCGTGCGGCCTCGCGGGTCGCGGGCGCCAGGCGCAGGATGCCGGGCTGGCGCTCCAGCTCCTCGAGGACCTCGCGCACGGACCGGTTTCGTCGCCGGGCCGTGTTGACGATCGCCGTCAGGTCCTCGCCGCCGATCCCGTACAGATCGGAGGCGGCCACGGCGTACAGGTCCACGCTGGAGTCCGGATCCGCGACGGTCCGCAGGAACGCCATCAGCAGGCGCACCTCCGGCCGGGCATACAGTCCCGACGAACCCGAGAACCGCCATGGGATGCCCGCCACGTTCAGGGCCCGAAGCACCGGATCCGCGTGACCGTTCGCCCGTACGAGCACGGCATGATCGCGTGGCGCTGCGCCGCCGGCGATCCGTCGACCGATGTCGGCGGCGATCCAGTCCGCCTCCTCCGAACCGGTCGCGAAGGCCTCCAGCCGGACCGGCGCCGCCCCCGGGTCCTGGCGGACGGCCCGAAGTCGCTTGACGACGCCCGTCCGCACCTCGAGCCGGTCGGGGTCGTTGAACCTGACCAGGCGGTAGGACGCATCAAGGATCGGTGCGAGCGACCGATAGTTGCGGCGCAGGACGACGGTGCGGGCGCCTCGGTAGCGCGCCTCGAAGTCCAGGATGTTGTCCACGGCCGCGCCACGGAACGCGTAGATGGCCTGATCGTCATCGCCGACGACCGTGATGTTCCGATGCGGCTCGGCCAGTAGCCCCACGAGCTCCGCCTGGGCACGGTTCGTGTCCTGGAACTCATCCACCAGCACGTACCGGAACCGCCCCGCGATCGCCGTGCGGGCCGCGGCCGACTCACGGACGAGCCGGAGCGCCAGGGCGACCTGATCGCCGAAGTCGACGAACCCGTTGGCCGCCAGCAGCTCCTGATAACGGGCGAACGCTCGTGCCAGCTCGGCCTGGCGGGCGGCCTCCTCGACCAGGGCATCGGCGGCGTCACGGTCCGCTTCCGTGGCCGTGTCTCCGGCGATCCCGACGGCTTCGCCGAGGCGGGCTGCCTCTGCGGCGACCCGTTCGGCGTGTTGGGCGTACGTCGCGGGCGTGATGTCCTCGTCCTTGCAGCGGCTGAACAGCGTCGCGAGCGCGGCGAGGAAGCGGGTCGGATCGCCCAGCGGCCGATACGCATCCAGGTCGAACTCGTAGAGGTGCTCGCGCAGGAAGATCACGACCTCCGCCCGGGTCAGGACCCGGATGTCCGTCGGCAGGCCGAGCTCCAGCGCGAATTCCCGGATGAGCCGGTCACCGAAGGCGTGGAACGTCGCGATCTGCGTGTCCGTGTAGCCGTACGGGACGAGCTGGTCCACGCGCATCGCCATCTCGTCCGCCGCCTTGTCCGTGAACGTGAGGGCGAGGATCTCCGATGGCCGCGCCCGCCGTGACGCGATGAGCCAGGCGATGCGTCGCGTGATGACCTGGGTCTTGCCGGTGCCGGCGCCCGCGACGACGAGCATCGGCCCGTCGCCGTGCGTCACCGCGCGGAGCTGGTCCGGGTTCAGACCGCCGAGGAGGGCGTCCATACCGCCGGGCGCCGACCGCCTGGTCAGCGCCGGGTCCATGACCGGCACCAGGTCCCGCCAGGCGGGGATCTGCTCGAGCGGGGCGGGTTCGCGGCGGCGGACGCGCGGGCGAACGCGGGTCACGGGCTTGATCGGAGGTGCTGTGAGCGGTGGGGGCCATGACGGAAGCATCGCCGCGCCCCGTGACACCTAGGCTGTCAGGCCGTCGCCTGCTTGAGGGCCGCCGACTCTTCCTCGGACAGGGCGGTCTCCGGCGCGACCACCCGCGATCGCCTTGGCGTACACGCGTGTGCCCGAACGGGCGTGCAGGCTGGAGAGCACCCATCCATCCCCGTTGGCGTCGAGCAGGGCGAGGGCGAAGCTCTGATTGCCGCCGGTCTCCTCGAACGGGTTGTAGCGGACCAGGCCGGTGCGACTGAAGGCGCGGAGCGAGGCGGCTTCCAGGGAGGTGGTCCGCGTCCCGAGTCGCTCGACCTCGCGCGCCACGGCGTACACCTTGTCGAGGTGCGCGTCCAGGACGTCCTCCAGGCTGCCGCCCGACTCGCCGCGGGTGATCCCGTGTAGACGGGAATCGAGCGATCCGCACCCGTCGCGACGAGCCAGATGACGAGCACGAGCAGGACGACGACCGCGATGGTCAGGCCGACGACCAGGGCACCGAGATAGGGCTCGACGGTCGCGTTGAGATCGATGGGGAGGTCCTCCATGACGGTCGTCCGAGTCTAGCAGGGGCCACTCACCCGGCACGTCATGGGCGTTCACCAAGGTGACCGCCAGATGGCGCTGGACGGGCCTTCATCATGGGGAGTGCTATCCTGTCGCGCTGGCGGCACCCGAGCTCCGGGCACCCGATGCCCCCGCCACGAACGACCCCCCTGGAGGACCGTCCCGGACCATGGCCAAGCGCGCACGCGGCAGCACCATCCGACCCGGCCAGCGCGCCCCGAAGCCGCGTGGGACGTCGTCGGCCAAGCCCGCGTCGACCACGGCGCCCGTGACCGCACCGCCGGCCACGCTGACCGACGACGAGGCCGCCCGGGCCGCCGAGCTCGAGGCCCAGATCGTGGCCGACGAGAAGGCCGCCGAGGTGTCGTCGCGCCAGTCGCGCGAGCGCGGCCGCCGGGCCGCCGACGGTGACGGTGCCGTCCGGACGAGCTCCATCGCCGTGGCCGCGTCGCAGGAATACGCCTACGTGGCTCGCGACGTCCGCCGCATCGCGGTCATCGGTGGCGGCCTCATCGTGTTCCTGCTGCTCCTCTGGGTCGTCGTCGCCGTCACGGGGATCGGTCCCTTCTGACCCGCTGACGGGGATACCGTCCCCGCGTACCATCTGACGGGCCATGCCAGCCACCCGTCGACCGGTCGGGGCCCGACCGGAGGCCCTCTTCCAGCCCCCGCCCGAGCGCCAGCCGCTGGCGGCCCGGATGCGACCGCGCTCGCTCGACGAGTTCGTCGGGCAGGGCCATCTCGTCGGTGAACGGGGTCCGCTCCGTCGGGGCATCGCCCGCGGCCACCTCGCGTCGCTCCTCCTCTGGGGGCCGCCCGGCACCGGCAAGACCAGTCTCGCCCGCCTGCTCGCGGGTGAGATCGGCGCGCATTTCTCCACGCTCAGCGCCGTCATGGCCGGCGTCGCCGATGTCCGGGCCACGATCGCCGAGGCGCAGGACCGGCTGGCGCTCAACGGGACCCGGACCGTCCTGTTCCTCGACGAGATCCATCGATTCAACAAGGCCCAGCAGGATGCCCTCCTCCCCCACGTGGAGGACGGCACGGTGACCCTGGTCGGCGCCACGACCGAGAACCCCTATTTCGAGGTGAACGCGGCGCTCCTCTCGCGGATGCGGGTGTGGCGCCTCGAAGCCCTGACCGACGACGAGGTCGCGACCGTCGTCCGCCGCGCCCTCACGGACGAAGCGCACGGCCTGGCCGGCTCACTCGGTCCCGACGGCGGCGTGGCGATGGACGATGCCGCGTTCGAGCATCTCGTGGGCCTCGCCGGCGGCGACGCGCGCGCCGCCCTCAACGTCCTCGAGGGAGCCGTGGCGCTCGCCGAGGGCGAGGACATCCGCGACGACGCCGGCAACGTGACGCCGCGGCTCGAGGATGTCGAGGCCGCCGCCCAGCAACGGGTCCTCGGGTACGACCGGGCCGGCGATGGCCATTTCGATACGGCGTCGGCCTTCATCAAGAGCCTTCGCGGCAACGACCCCGATGCCGCGCTGTACTGGCTCGCGGCGATGATCGCCGCCGGCGAGGACCCGCGGTTCATCGCGCGACGCCTGATCATCAGCGCGTCCGAGGACGTCGGGAACGCCGATCCGCGCGCCCTCCAGGTCGCGGTGGCTGCGGCCCAGGCCCTCGACCACATCGGCCTGCCGGAGGCCCAGTACGCCCTGGCCCAGGCGACCACGTATCTCGCGACGGCGCCCAAGTCCAATCGGAGCGGGTCGGCGTTCTTCGCCGCCGTCGCCGATGTGGAGGGCCGAGGCTCGCTGCCCGTGCCGCTCCATCTTCGCAACGCCCCGCATCGCGGGATGAAGCAGCACGGGATCGGCGTCGGCTACAAGTACTCCCACGACTTCGAGGGGGCCGACGTGGAGCAGCAGTACCTGCCCGATGAGCTGGCCGATCGGCGCTACTACCTGCCGACCGACCACGGCTACGAGGCGACCATCGCCAATCGGATGGCCGCTCGGGCCGAGACCCGGGCCGCCGGCCGGCCG
Source organism: uncultured Chloroflexia bacterium (assembly GCA_963724635.1). GTDB lineage: Bacteria > Chloroflexota > Limnocylindria > Limnocylindrales > CSP1-4 > SPCO01. The sequence continues at coordinate 108,419 of CAVRVI010000005.1, read as the reverse complement.
CGACGCGATCCCAACCCCAAGCCCGACGCCCACGGCGGTGGTGACGGGCTCATGCGCACGCGCGAGGCCAACCGCAAGAAGCTCGCGGAGACCGAGAAGAAGGACGCATCCGACTGACCGACGACGCGGCGTCGGGTCAGCTCGGCTCCGGCTCCAGGCTGGGCTCCGGCTCCAGGCTGGGCGGCGCGGCTGACGCCGCGGCGTCGAAGGACCCGTCGCGGACCCCTTGCATCAGCAGCGTCGCGATCGTCTCGTCCGAGGTCTCCACGTCGTACAGCAACCCGTCCTTGATGACCCAGTAGCTGTCGATGGCGCCGTCCCCGAAATCGCCCTTGACCGCCTCGACGCCGCCCAGGGTGACGGTCGACGTCACGAGTTCCGGGTAGTCCGCCTTCCAGGCATTGGCCAGCGCATCGCGCAGCTCGGTCGTCGGGATGCCGTCAACCTTGAAGACCCCGACGCTGTGGTCGGTGTTGTCGGTCGGATCCAGAGCCTGGGCGGCGGTCAGGTCGGCGGGCGTCTTGCCCGACGATGTCAGGAATGCGGTGATGGCCGTACTCCAGGTGCTCTCGTCGCCCAGCAGCGTCTCCCCGGTCCAGCTCTGTGCCGATACCGGGGTACCGGCGATCATGGTCGGCAGCAGGACTTCCAGGTCGGGTGCCTCGTGCAGCTCGGCGACCGGCTCCTCGCTGGGGTCGGTGCCCAGATCGTCACCGAACGTCTCCTCGGCCTCGGGATCGGTGGACGCCCCCGGGACCGCGGCCGAGGTCCCACCACCGTTGAGCGCCATGACGGCGACGGTGGTCCAGCCCGCGGTCGCGACGATGATCGCGATGATGGCGACGATCGGCCAATAGCCCGCGCCGGCGTTCCCGGAGCCGGATGACCCGCTCGTGGGCTCGCTTGATCCTGATCCGCTCGTCGTCATGTCCCCGCTTTCATCGATGGCACCGTCGTCGACGGCCTTGGCTCGACGCGCCTGCGTCCCTCGTGCTCGCACCGTTCCTCCGTTGCCGGCCCGTGATCCGGCCGTGCCCGGTCAGTCTGGCAGAGGTTCCTGAGAGACGGGTGAAACGAGCTCGCCGCCGACCCGATCGAGTCGACGGCGAGTCCGGTACGGGTTCGGCGGTCGTTCAGAAGGGCGCCGAGATGGTCGATTGCGATGCCAGGAGGTCCACGGTGCTCGTGTTCGTGTCGAACTCGGTTCCCGGCGTCCCCGAGGTCTCGATGAACGCCGTCCCGTTCGACCCCAGGTCGATCAGGTACGCGTAGCTGGTGGTCCCGACGGGCGTGCCGCTGGCAGCGTTCGTCGAGGTCGCCTCGACGAGCGTCGCCGGGTAGCCCGCCACGGTGTAGGCGGTCTGGGTCGCCACCGTCCAGGTCCCCGGATCCGTGGCCGCCGTGATCGCGTCGTTGTACGCGAGGTTCGCCTGGAGCTGGATCATGACCGCCGTCTGCAGGGCGAGCGGATCGGCCGGCACGGTGATCGGCTCCGGATCGAAGTACCGGCACGCCATCGCGGGCGGCGCGTCGAGCGTGCTCCAATCGGCCGGATAGGCGATGGTCGCGGTGGCTCCGCCTGCGCCATCGATGGCGCAGGTGGCCGTCGCCGGCAGCGGCGACGGCGGTGCCACGGTCGGCGCCGGGGCCGGCGATGCCGTCGGAGCCGCCGTCGGCGCGGTGGTCGGCTTCGGGGTCGCGGTCGGGGCGGTCGTGGGCGTCGGCGTCGGCTTCGGGGTCGCCGTCGCCGTGGGCTTCGGGGTCGCCGTCGGTGTCGCGGTCGGGGTCGGCGTCGGCGTAGCCGTGGGCTTCGGCGTCCCGGTCGGCTCCGCGGAGGCCGGTGCCGTCGAGGGCTCGGGCTCCGCGCCGGGCCGTGACAGGACCATGCTGATGGCGCCGTTGCGATCGGTGAGCAGGAGCGTGGAACCGCGTGGTTCGACGAAGGACACACCGCCGAGCGCCTCGAGGAACGCCGTCTCCTGGGTCATGACGTCCTCTTCGCACGCCAGGCGGGTCGTGGCCAGCCGGCCGATGCGGACCACGTTGCCGTTGGTCCCGTAGGTCCCGTCATAGGTGTTGCAGCCCGACGACCCTGCCACGTTCGTGAGGCGGAAGGTGGCCGTCAGGCTCGTGCCCTCGATCGGGGCGACCTGGGAACCGGGCGCGTCCGAGAACGAGTCCACGTCCCAGTGCCCGAGCAGCGGGTTGCGCGGTCCAGCGTCATAGGTGAGCAGGACCGCATGGTCCGCCCCGAAGATCGTCAGCGTGTCCTGGCGGCTGCTGAAGGAGTCGCTTTGCTGGAGCAACCCGAGGTAGGTCGACTGGAATGCATCGGCGACCTCGCCGCAGGATTGGAGCGTGGTCATGGGCGCCGACACGAGCAGCCTCCGGCCGATGCTGCGCGCGACGGCGTCGTAGGTGCTGCAGCCGGCGAAACCATTCACGCGACCGCTCGTGAACGTCGCGTCGGCATAGGCGTCGCCCTCGAGAAGCGCCTGACTGCCGTCCTGCGCATACGACCGCAGCACCCAGCGGGTGCCCTCCAACTGACCGCCGGTGCCCTCGCTGCCGCCCGAACAGGCGGCCACGAGCAACGCGAGCGCGGCCATCGCCACGAGACGCCGCATCGTCATCGACCTTTCCGTGCTGCCGCGATCAGGCGTTGCGGCTCGCGACCGACATGGCGAACAGGCGCAGGGCATGGCCCAGCGCCGCGACGATCAGCGCGAGGAAGATCGGCCCGCCGATGGCGCTGGCCGAGATCGCGAAGGCCTCGAAGATGTTGAAGGCCTCACGCTGGGCCAGGTCGATCCACCACAGGATCCCGGCGATGACGGCGTACAGAACGGCGAACCAGCCCACGATCACGAAGAACGTGGCGACCGAGGCGAGGCGCTGGGCCTCCTTCTGGATATCCATCGGGTGATCCTCCATCGAGATCCGGGGTAGGGTCGGCGTCGCCGACACGATACGACGCCAACAAGCTGATCGGCTTCCCTATCTCACCCTGACCGAGCGGTCCGGGCATCACCCGGTCGGGGTGAAAGCCGGCGCCGCGCCCGAACCGGTAGGGTACGAACGCCATCCCCGATCCGTCCACCCGGGAGTCAGCGCTTGCTCGACCGATCCGTCCGCACCGCGCGCGGCCTGCTCGACCGGATCTTCCCGCGCGGGGCGATCCTCCTGTCGGTCCTGAGCCTTGGCTATTTCGCGATGGGCATCATCCGCAACCGAGTGTTCGCGAACACCTACGGCGCGGGCGCCGAGCTCGACGCGTACAACGCCGCATTCCGCATCCCCGAGGTCGCCCTGGACGTGCTCGTGGCCGCCGGCCTGACCGCGCCGTTCGTGCCCATCTTCACGACGCTGCGTCGCGGCGACGACCACGCCGCCAACGATTTCGGGCGGACCGTGCTGACGGCTGCGGTCGTGGTCATGGCCATCGCCAGCACGATCCTGTTCGTGATCGCCCCGTGGCTCGCCCCACGGGTCGGCGCCGGCTTCGATCCCGCCACCCAGGAGCTGTACATCGAGCTGCTCCGGATCAACTGCCTCGCCCAGATCCTGTTCGCTGCCTCGATCTGCATCGGCGAGGTCCTCGTCGCCAACCGCCAGTTCCTGTACTACGCGCTGGCGCCGATCCTGTACACGACCGGGATCGTCGTGGGCACCGTCCTCTTCGCCGACCGGTTCGGGGTCGTCGCCTCGGCCGTCGGCGCGGTCGCGGGGGCGTTGGCCCACGTCACGATCCGGCTCCTCGGCCTCCGTCACACCACGTTCCGGATCGGGGTGGCCAAGTCCATCCGAACGCCGGCCTTCCGCGAGTTCATCCGGCTCATGATCCCGCGGATGCTCAGCCACCCGATCGAGCCACTGACCTTCACGTACTTCACGATCCTGGCTTCGACGCTGGCCGTGGGCAGTGTCAGCGCCGTGAACTTCGCGGCCGACTACCAGGTCGTGCCGGTCAGCCTGATCGGCGTGTCGTTCTCGCTCGCGGTCTTCCCGGTGCTGTCCGTCGCCTTCGCCGATTCCGACCGGGCCACGTTCCACGCGGTCCTGCGGCGCAACGTGCTGACCATCGGAGTCCTGACGACGCTGGCCGCCATCGTGCTGTTCCTGGGCGCCGAGCTGCTCGTCAGCGTGCTGCTGGGCGGCGGTCGCTTCGATACCGAGGATGTGGCGACCACCACGTCCGTGGTCCGGGCCTTCGCCCTGTCGGTGCCGTTCGATGCCCTCGCCTACCCGCTGTCGCGCGGGCTGTACGCGACACACGACACGAAGCGCCAGGTCGCCGCCTCCTTCGCGGGGTTCGGGGTGATCCTCGTCGTCTCGACCCTGATCGCCCCGACCGTCGGGATCTTGGCGATCCCGCTCGGCTATGCCGCAGGGGTCGCGGTCAAGACCGCGTTGCTCGTCATGTTCCTTGTCCCGCGGGCGCGATCGATCGGGCGCGTGGTCGTCGCGACCTGATCCCTCGCTAGCCGGCCGCCGTCGCGATCGGGAGCGTCGGGGCGACTGTGATGAACAAGTCGTCGCGGTCCGGGTACTTCCCCTCCGGGCGCTTCCAGCGCAGGAAGTTGCGTTCCATCTCCGCCTGGTCCTGGAACGCGCCGGGCGGATCGGACGGCCCCCAGATCGAGGAGACCCACGGATACCACGGGTCCAGGATGTACGCACCGTCGATGTGCGCGTCGCGGAAGACACTCGGGTCCGCGTCCGCACGGAACCCGGTCATGACCCAGGTGTGTGCCCCCCGCCAGGCGAGCAGGATGACCGGAGCCCCCGTCGACTGGATGGTCCGGGCCGCGTCACGGAGCGCACCCTGGCGGGTCTCGAAGGCTCGGACTTCGTAGCCGGGCACGCCATACGCGTCGAGGGCGAGCGCCATCGCGGCCGGACCCCATTCGCCGTTGCGGCTGTCGGCCTTCGACTCCCATTCGCGGATCCGACCGGCGATGTCCTTCTGCACGGCATCCGAGGTGTCGGCGACGCCGTGGATCGCCAGGACCATCTGCGTGCCCGCAACGGCACACCAGTCCTTGTGGATCTCGTGGGCGAAGACGGCTTCCGGGTCGGCGGCGATATCGATGTCGACCGGTTCGCGCGCGGGCGTCGGGGTCGCGGTCGGAGTGGCGGTCGGGGCGTCGGTCGGTGCCAGGCTCCCGCCGGGCGCACGCGATGCGGGCACGGTCGGCGCGGGCGTGAGCGTGGTCTCGACGAGCGGCGGTTCCGTGACCAGGACCGTGACCGGCGCGGGTCGGTCAGGCACCGGCCCCGCCAGGAAGCGGTCGACCCGCGACAGCAGGGACTCCCACTTCTGCCCCGCCCCGAGCGTGTCCGTCGCGATCGCGAACGTCCCGACGGCCAGACCGAGGATCGTGAGCACGAGCACCCCGGCGACGATCCGTCGCCGGCGCCGGTGCGGCGTGGAGGATGGGGTCACGGGGTCAGGACGGTCGGCATGGCCGGCGTGCGACGCCGACCTCCCCCGTCGATGAGCTGGCTGGTCACGCCCCAAGCCTACCGGCCGGGCCACGAACCGTCGTGCGCTCGGGTCAGGGCTCCAGGTCGAACGCCCGTACGTGGCGGGGCCGGAAGATCGCGATCGGTCGGCGGTCGAACGTCGCGAATCGGCGGACGCCGAGACGCTCGGCGATCGCGACCCCGACGGCATCGACCAGCCGGGGCCGATGCTCGGCGGCCTCCGTCAACAGCTCCGCCGCGCGGGCCAGATCGACATGGGTCGGAGCGACGACCCGGACCGCCCCATCGGCGATGGTCCGGAGGACCGCCAGGGTGGCGGCCGGACCCAGCTCGCGCTGAAGGAGGATGTCGAGCTCACCCAGGGTCAGCGCACCCAGAAGCAACGGCTCATCGGCCCGGGCGAACCAGGCGACCGCGGCCTCGTGGTTGAGATCGGCGCGGTCGGCGGCTGCCAGGACCGCGGAACCGTCGAGCAGGATCGCCACGCGTCGTCCTGAGCGGTGGTCAGCGGGCGCCGGGCCGGCGACCGGCTTCGCGCCGCACGATCCGGCGCCCATCCAGGGAGAGCCGGCCATGGCTGCTCTGGCCCACGCCGACGAAGGCGAGTTCGGGCGCCTCGTCGTGCTCGGCAAGGTACGCCTCCACGGCCGCCGCGATGACGGCCGTCTTCGTGGTCCGGGCTCGTCCCGCGAATCGACCGAGCCGGTCGAGAAGATCGGTGTCCATCAGGATCGTCGTTCGTGCATGCATATGCCGTCATATATGCCACGGTGGAAGGACGGCGTCAACCCGTGGCACCATCGCCCCTCGACATCCGGCGACGCCGTCGACCCTACGACCGTGCCACTCATCCATCTCGCGCCGTCGGCGCTCAGGCAGGAGACGACCCGTGGACCGATTCGAGCCGAACCTCCGCATCCCCGGACCGACCGCCCTCCCGCCGAGCGTCCGCGTCGCCGGCGGCCGCCAGATGATCAATCACCGCGGCCCCGAGTTCGCGGCCATGCTGGAGCGGATCCTGAGCGGCATGAAGCCGTACTTCGGGACGACGAACGATGTGGCCGTCATCACGACAGCCGGGTCGGGTGGTCTCGAGGCGGCCGTCGTCAACACCCTGTCCCCCGGTGATCAGGTCCTCGGCGTCTCCATCGGATCCTTCGGCGACCGATTCGCCAAGATCGCCGGCATCTACGGCGCGGATGTCACCAAACTCGACGCCGAGTGGGGCTACGCCGCGGCCGCGGACGAGATCCGCGAGCGCTTGCGCTCCATGTCGGACGTCAAGGCGGTCCTGCTGACCCACAACGAAACCTCGACCGGCGTGATGAACCCGATCCCCGAGCTTGCTGCCGCCGTCCGGGAGGAAACGCCGGACGCGCTCATCCTCGTCGACAGTGTGTCGGGTCTGGGCGCCGTGCCGTTCGAGATGGATGCGTGGGGCGTGGACGTAGTCGTGACCGGCTCGCAGAAGGCCTGGATGGCCGCCCCGGGCCTCGCGATGATCGCAGCCTCGCCGCGCGCCTGGGCCGCCATGGAGATGGCCACGATGCCGCGCTTCTACCTGGACCTGCGGGCGCACCGCGACGCGGCGGCGAACGGTCAGACGCCGTTCACGCCGGCCATCGCCGTCGTCTACCAGGTCGACGAAGGGCTGCGCCTCATGCAGGAAGAGGGTGCCGAGGCCATCTTCGCCCGGCACGAGGCGTGTGCCGCCGCCGCGCGCGCCGGGCTCGAGGCCCTGGGCTTCGATCTCTTCGCCGATCCCCGCCATGCTTCGCGAACCGTGACCGCCGCCCACGTCCCCGACGGCCTCGACTGGAAGGCGTTCAACGCCGAGGTCAAGCGCCGTGGCGTCGTCCTGGCCGGCGGCCAGGGCAAGCTGACGGGCAAGATCTTCCGGCTGGGCCATCTCGGTTCGGTGACCCTCGAGGAGATCCTCGGAGCGTTCAGCACGCTCGAGATCGTCTCGCTCCAGCAGGGCCGGGCGGTCGAGCCAGGTGCAGCCGTGGCGGCCGCTCAGCGCGCCGCCCTCGCGACCTATGGGATCGCCGCCATCGCCACCGCCGGGGCTCGCGCGTGAGGATCCTCGTCGCGGAGCCCGTTGCGCGCGAGGGCGTCGAACTCCTCGCCGCCCATCACGAGGTCGATGAGCGCATCGGCTGCACCCGCGAGGAACTCGCGGCGATCCTGCCCGACTACGACGCCCTGATCGTCCGTAGCCAGGTCCAGGTCGACGCCGAGCTCATCGCCGCAGGTTCGCGACTGGTCGTGATCGGCCGCGCCGGGGTCGGGGTCGACAACGTCGATCTCGACGCCGCGACCCGCGCCGGGATCACGGTGGTCAACGCCCCGACCGGCAACACGATCGCCGCGGCCGAGCACACGCTGGCGCTGCTCTATGGCGTCGCCCGCAAGACCGCCGCCGCCGACGCGTCGGTCCGGCGCGGGGAATGGAAACGGGCCCAGTTCACGGGCCTCGAGTTGCGTGGACGCACGATCGGGATCGTGGGGCTCGGGAAGATCGGTCAGGCCATCGCGGTCCGCGCCCGGGCGATGGAGATGGTGGTCCTTGGCGTCGACCCGTTCGTCACGGCCGAGCAGGCAGCGAACCATGGCGTGGAGCTCGTCGAGTTCGACGAGATGCTCGCCCGGGCCGATGTCGTGACGGTGCACGTGCCACTGACGCGAGCGACGCGCGGCCTCATCGGTCGCGAGGCGATCGCCAAGCTCAAGCCCGGTTCCATCGTCCTCAACGTCGCCCGTGGCGGCGTCCTCGACGAGGCGGCCGTCGCCGAAGCGCTCGTCTCCGGGCACCTGGGCGGTGCCGGCATCGACGTGTTCGACCAGGAGCCGCCCACCGGTTCACCGCTCCTGGACGCGCCGAACACCTTGCTCACGCCGCACCTGGGCGCTTCCACGGCCGAGGCCCAGGTCCTCGTTTCCGAGGAGGTCGCGGCCCAGGTCCTCGACGTCCTGGACGGCCGCAGCGCCCGATACGCGGTCAACGCGCCGCTGCTCACGCCCGAGACGGCCCGGGCCATCGCCCCGTACCTTCCCCTCGCCGAGATCCTGGGTCGGTTCTTCGCGCAACTCTCGCGCGGAGGCGTGCGAACCATCACCCTCGAGATCGCGGGCGAACTCGCCGAACACGACGCCTCGCCCCTGACGGCCGCCATGCTGCGTGGGCTGCTGGAGACCTCGACCACCGAGCGGGTGAACCTCGTCAACGCCGGCGCCCTCGCCAAGGCGCGGGGCATCACCGTGATCGAGCGCAAGACGCCTGATGCCGGCGCGTTCGCGGCGCAGCTGACGGTGTCGTCGGACGTGCGTGACGGGCATCACCTGGCCGTCGCCGGCACGGTCGCCGGTGGCGAGCCTCGCATCACCCGGCTGGGCGACTATCGGCTCGACATGGCGCCGGCCGACGTCATGCTCATCAGCCGCCACCGGGATCGACCCGGGATGGTCGGGCGGATCGGGGCGATGCTCGGCGAGGCCGATGTCAACATCAGCGCGATGCACCTTGCCCGCACTCGGCCGCGCGAGGACGCGCTGATGATCCTCGCGCTCGACGACGACATCCCGCCCTCGGTCGAGGACGCGATCCGCCACCAGGACGCCGTCCTGGAGCTCTGGACGATCCGTCTTGGAGGCGAGCGCTGAGCCCCGGCGCCGGCCCTGCGCCGACCGCGGGCGACCCGCCGTCGCTGATCCCGCCCGGCCTCGACGCGACCCTCGTCCTGGTTCGCCACGGCGAGTCGCAGTACCTCGTCGAGGGCCGCTTCCAGGGCCAGGCCGACTCCCCACTCACCGCGCGCGGGCTGCGTCAAGCGGCTCTCGTCGGCGGTCGTCTGGCTGACCCGCTTGCCTCGCCGACCTTGCCCATCCCTCCGGGGGCCCCGCTCGAGATCGTCCACTCCCCGCTGGGTCGGACCACCCAGACCGCCGACGCCATCGCGGCGGCCATGGTCGATGCAGAGCTGGGTGGTCGGGAAGCACCACCGCCCCAGCGCCCGGATGCCGGCTTCATGGAGATCGGTCAGGGGGCGTGGGAGGGCCTGCACCGCGACGAGATCGCGGCTCGCTATGCCTCCGAGCTCGCCACCTGGCGCCGCCGACCCACCGAGCAGTGGGCGAATGGCGGCGAATCCCTCACCGAGGTCGCCGCTCGGGTCCGGCCGGCGCTGGCACGGACCCTCGCCGGGCTCGCCGCGGCCGGGGTGCCCGGGACGCGCGATCGCGACCAGGTGCCGGGCTATGGCGACGCCCCGTCCGAGCACCCCTGGACCGTGCTGGTGGGGCACGACGGCGTCTTCAAGGTCACCCTGCTCACCGTGTTCGACCTGCCGCTGGAGCGGTTCTGGATGTGGTCGATGGACCTGTGCGCCACCAGCGTGATCGAGTTCCGGGGTGGCCAGCCCGTGCTGCGCGCCCACAACCTCACCGGCCACCTGGCGTCCCTGCTCGACGAGGAAGCCATCGCCGCCCAGGAGGCGCGCAGCCGCAGCGGGGCGCTCTAGGCGTCGGGCCCGCCAGCGGCGAACCCGTGGTCGTCTCCGACGGTCAGCGACGCTTGCGCCGTCGTCCGCGGATGACCACGAGCTTGAGGAGGCTCGTCCGCAGGCGACGCTGGGCCTCCTTGAGCGACGTCAGCCGATCGGCGCCCAGCAGCCGTCCCCCGTACGCGACCTCCACCTTGGCCTGGGCCACGGTCTCGAGCTGGGGACGCGCGTCCGGCAGGATCTCGGCCAGGGCACCCGCGTATTCGTAGACCGTCTGGTTGGGCTTGGGCGCGAAGCCGAATCGCGACGCGAACCTCGTGACCATGCCGTAGGCCCCATCGGCGGAGACCGGCCCGCGCGGGCCGCGCCGCCACAGCGCGAACGACAGCGCGCCGACGATCACGGCGAGCAGGACGGCGGCGGCGATCAACGGACCGACCGGGGCCTGCGGCCCGCGCGTGATGCTGCCACCGGCACCCTCATCGATGTCTCGGAAGGTCGGCTCCGCCCGTGGTCCGCGGCTCGCAGCGGCGGCCGGGTCGATGCTCGCGGTCGCCTCGGGCTTGCCGGACGGCAGCGGCGCCAGGGCGGCCACGTTCCCGCCGGTCGGGTCGAAGTCGATCCAGCCGTAGCCTGGGAAGTACACCTGGACCCAGGCATGGGAGTCGGAGTTGCGGACCTGATACGTGTTCCCCGGCCCGATCTTCTCGCCGGGCAGGTAGCCCTCGACGAGCCGCGCGGGGATGTCCAGTTCGCGGAGCATCATCGCCATCGTCGTGGCGTAGTACTCGCAATAGCCGCGCTTGTTGACGGCGAAGCAGTCCACGATCGACAGGTCGCAGCGGAAGTCCCGGACGTCGATGTCGTAGGTGAACTCCTTGCTCTGGAGGGTCCGGACCATCTGGAGGGCCAGGTCATACGGGTTGTCGTTGGCGCCGACGACCCTGACGATCTCATCGAGAAGGTGGCGCGCCTCTGGCGTCGTGAACGTCCCTTCCGGCACCGCCGCGCGGCCGTACTCCTGGAGCATGCCTGACGGGTAGACCTCGCCCGCCGCGCGCAGCTTGCCCTCGGTCACGCCGCCGTCCTTCTCCTCGGCAGGGATCAGGGACGTGACCGTGTACGGATCGCTGGAGCTCGGGCGCTCCAGCCAGTTGTAGTACCCGTCGCCGATCAGCCGCACCCGGGCGTCGCCCGTGATCTTGACGGGCATCTCGGGCGCGTAGACGCGTTCACGGGACTGGACCGGCGTGATGGTCGTCGAGTATTCGCGCCGTCCCACCGATCCGATCGCATCCTTCGTGCCGTCGAGCAGCTTGTCGCCGCCCGGCCGCTCCGCGGTGATGGCCTGCCCCGAATCCCAAGCGTGGATCTTGAAGTCGTCATAGACGACGGCGGCGAGGTACGGTGGGTTCTCCAGGACCGTGGCCGACTGCCAGGTCAGCGCCAGGCCTTCGTCGGCCGTCCACACGCCGCCGATGCTCGCGGTCGACCCGAACGACGGACCGATGGACCGCCCGGAGCCGGACACCGGAAGGTACTTCTCGAGGAACTGCGACCACTCGATGACCCGGCCGCCCATGTCGGTCCAGGCGCCGGCCAGCGGTGCGGACGACGCCGCCTTGGTCAGGAGGAACGAGCCCAGCACGGCCCCGACGATGAAGATCGTCCCGCCGCGCAGGTACAGGGCGGAGATCGCCGTCGGGTCACCGATGCGCCGACGGATCCAATCAGCCTGCTCATCGAAGGTGTGGAAGCGGATCAGCAGGAAGAGCGCGGCCAGCGAGTAGAGGATCATGTACGGGAGCTGGTCACGGAGCGTCAGCGCCATGTTCGCGACGAGCAGGACGCCGATGAGCAGGATCGCGTTGAGCGGGCGGCGATGGCCGAACGCCGCGAAGCTCGCGAACATCGACGATCCCCACACGATCAGGCCGAGCGTCAGCAGGTGGTGGCCGTACTGCGTCGTGAACGGCAGATCGGTCACGACCAGGTCCTGCCAGGCAAGGACAGCGGCTTCCGCCGTCGCCGTGAACAGGACTCCCAGGGGGGCGCCGTCGGGACGCATCACGGATCCGACCATGAGCGGCGTGAGGAGCGCGGCGAACGCCGCCCCGACGAGGAACGTCCGCCATCGGCCCCAGCCGACCATCGCCCCGAGGAACCCCGCCATGACCCCGCCGACCGCCGTCCAGGTGAAGAAGTCGGTCAGCTCCGGGTCTCCCAGCACGAGCTGGGCATCGTCGAGGGACCACGCGAAGGCGAGGCACAGGAGCAGGACGAGGCCCAGCGTCAACCAGCCCTCGGGTGGTGCGACCGGGAAGGAACGGCCCGACTTGGTGGTGTAGATCATCCGGCCAGGACCTCCCCCAGCGGCGTGTTCGGCGTGACCGTGAAGGCCCTGAGCTCGTATTCCGCGAGCGCGTGACGAAGGGCACGGGCGCGCTTGGCATTCGTCTCGGCAGCGGCTTCGTCGACGACGACCGAACCGCCCTCGGAGGCGGCCCGCGTCTCGGCCTCCACGCGGCTGTAGGCCGCGGCATCGAGCGTGACCACGACACACGCGACGCCGCGCGCTCGGAGCGACGCCAGCGGCCGAACCCACGAAGGATCCAGGGAGGCCGTGATGATCACGGCGGTCATCCCTCGCCGAAGCCGCCCGACCGACGCGATGAGCGTCTCGACCAGTGGGGTCGACGAATCGGCATCGACCGCGGCCAACAGCTGCATGATCTTCTGATGCTGGCGCCCGCCGCGGTCCGCCGGCAGGTACGCGGTTCGGCCGGCATTCACGGTCATCCCGACCGCGCGGTTCTCGGTCAACGCCTTGTCGGCGATCGCCGCTGCGGCGCGGATGGCCGATTCGGTGGTCGACTCGTCGCCGCGACCGGTCTGCACGCCACGCTGGAGGTCAAGGATGATCCAGGCGTCGGCGGTCTGCTCCAGGTCGAACTCCTTGACCTGGATCTCCCCGTGGCGCGCCGTGGAGCGCCAGTGGATGCGGTTCATGCTGTCGCCGGGGGCGTAGGGCCGGACCGTCATCGCGAGCGGGGTCGTCTGGAGCGTCCGCTCCGGCGACGCGTGGCTGCCCTCCAGACTGGCGGACGGGAGTCGCCACATGGGCAGCGCCTCCAGGCGCGGATAGACCACGACGCTGACCCCCTGCCCGACCGTGGCCGCGGCCTCGAAGAACCCGAAGGGATCGCCCGTCCGGATGTGCAGCGGTTCGATCCGGAAGTGGCCGCGCCGCGCGAGCGGGGCGCGGATGAGCCAGGAGCGCTCGCTCCGTCCCCCGAGGGTGATCGCCCGCCCGGGCAGGCCGCCGGGCAGGGTCGTCGGGTTGTGGATCTCCAGCCAGGGTTTGGGGATCCGCGAGCTGTTGCGCAGCGTGTAGGTCACCCGCATCCGGTCCCCGACATGACCGTGGAGCTGGCTCACGGCGTAGCCGGCCTCCAGGTCGGAGAGCCCCAGGCGGACCAGGACGTAGGACCCACCGACCACCAGGATCGCGAGATACAGCAGGTAGAAGAGGAACTGCTGTCCGGTCGAGAACGCGGCGACGACCAGGATCGTGGCGATGGCCAGCGCCTGGAGTCGTCGCATCATGGACGGGTCCCTCTCCGCGGGGTCGTGGTGGTCAGCCGGCCCGTGGTCGCCTAGGAACCCGGGTTGGTCGTGACGGCGGTGGTCGCCGTCGGGCGCAGCTCGGTGGGTCCGCCGCCCGTCGGGCGGATGCCGTCGATGGGGGTCGAATTGAGGATCTCGCGGACGACCTGGCCCGCCTGGACGTCATGGATCGACGAGCTCGTCTTGATGATCAGGCGATGGGCGATGGCGGGTTCGGCCAGCGCCTTGATGTCGTCGGGGATCACATAGTCGCGACCGAGCAGGCCGGCCAGCGCCTGGCCCGCGCGATAGAGGGCGATGGAGCCGCGCGGTGACGCCCCGAGGTAGACGTCGGGGTGGTGGCGTGTGGCGTTGACGACCCGGACGATGTAGTCGGCGACGGTCGAATCGACGTAGATCTCGCGCACCGCGGCCTGCAGGTCTCGCAGATCCTGGGCCGCCAGGACCTCCTCGAGCTCCTCGAGCGGGTGGCTGCGCTTCTGCTCGTCGAGGATGACGATCTCCTCGATCGGCTGGGGGTAGCCCAGGCGGATCCGCAGCATGAACCGGTCCAGCTGCGCTTCCGGCAGGGCGAACGTGCCCTCGTATTCGATCGGATTCTGGGTCGCGATGACGAGGAAGGGATCGGGCATCGGGTGGGTGATGCCGTCGATCGTCGACTGGCGTTCCTCCATGCACTCGAGGAGGCTCGACTGCGTCTTGGGGGTCGCGCGGTTGATCTCGTCGGCGAGGACCACCTGGCTCATGATCGGCCCCGGGCGGAACTCGAATTCCTGGGTCTTCTGGTTATAGATCGACAGCCCGGTCACGTCGGACGGGAGCAGGTCCGGGGTGAACTGGATGCGCCGGAACGAGCAACCGAGGCTGCGCGCGATCGCCTTGGCGAGGACCGTCTTGCCGGTACCGGGGACGTCCTCGATCAGGAGGTGGCCTCGGCACAGCAGGGCGACCAGGGCGAGTCGCACCTCGTGATGCTTGCCGACGATGACTCGCTCGACATTGGCGAGGACCTTGTCCCCGGTTTCCTGGATCTTCGTCATCGGCCTCTCTCGCGGGTACGGCGGCGAAGTGGGCGAGTGCCGCGGGGTGGGCTCAGGGGGTGCGACGGGATACGGCGCGGGCGCGTGGTGTCGGGTGATAGTACGTCGGCGGCGTCGAATCGGTTCCCTCCGGCCCTCCCGAGGCGTCACCATGATGACGTGCGAACCCCCTCGATTCGTTCAACCTTCGATGAGTGGCTCGTCACCAACGCTCTCGGCGGGTACGCGATGGGCCCGGCGTCCGGTCTCCCGGCGCGGTCGTATCACGGTCTCCTGGTCGCTTCGTTGCGGCCGCCCGTGGACCGGACCGTGTTGGTCGGCGGGCTCGAGGAGACCGTGATCGTGGACGGCGTCGAGCAGCCCCTCGGCGAACCGGCGGCGGTCCGGCTGGTGGGCCGCCGGCCGGTCTTCACGTTCGATGTCGCCGGTGTCCGGCTCGAGAAGACGATCTGGATGGCATACGGGGCGAATACGACCTACGTCCGGTACGCGCTGCTCGAGGGAGCCGGCGTGACCATCCGCCTCGTGCCGCTGGTCACGGAGCGCGACCACCACGCCGTCCGCCGGGCCGCCGATGGCGTGCCCGCTGGGCCGCTGCGCATCCTCGCCGCGGGCGCGACCATCCAGCCCGAGGGCCGCTGGGTCCTCGACCTGCCCCTCGCCGAGGAGACCGACCGCGGGCTCGTCGACCGGCACGACCTGTGGGCGCCGCTCCGGGTCGAGGGTCCCGTCCGGCCGGGTGCTCCGTTGACCCTGATCCTCACCGTCGAACCCGAGGCGCCCCTCGACGCGGAGGCGGCACTCGCGGCAGCACGGGTCCGCGACGCCGACCTCCTGCGACTCGCCGGCATCGACGCGCCGGGCTCGTTCGCCGGCCGGCTCGTCCACGGCGCCGACGCCTTCGTGGTCCATCGCGAGATCCCGGGCGTCCCCGACGGCCGTTCCGTGATCGCCGGCTATCCGTGGTTCAACGACTGGGGCCGCGACACGATGATCGCGCTGCCGGGTCTGTGTCTCACCACGGGCCGCCACGCCGAGGCGGCGACGATCCTGCGCTCGTTCGCCCGGTTCGAGCGCGATGGGCTCATCCCCAACGACTTCCCCGATGATCCGGGGCTGGAACCGGCGTATCACACGGTCGATGCCTCGCTGTGGTTCGTGCAGGCCCTGGAGTCACACCGGATCGCCACCGGCGACGCGACCCTGATCGGCGAGCTCTCGCCGACCCTGCGGTCCATCGTGGAGCACCACCTCGCTGGCACGCGCTTCGGGATCGGGCGCGATCCGGCCGATGAGCTCATCACCTGTGGCGCCGAAGGTGTGCAGCTCACCTGGATGGACGCCAAGGTGGATGGCTGGGTCGTGACGCCACGGCGCGGCAAGCCCGTCGAGATCCAGGCGCTCTGGATCAACGCCCTGCGACTGGTCGGCGGCTGGCTGGACGACCCGTCCTACCTCGCCGTGGCCGAACGAGCCGAGCGCGCCTTCCACGAGCGGTTCTGGCGACCGGACCTGGGCTACCTGCTCGATGTCGTGGACGGCCCCGACGGCGACGATCCGGCGCTGCGGCCCAATCAGATCCTGGCCCTGGCCCTCCCCCACCCCATCGTCGATGGCGACGTCGCGCGATCGGTGCTGGCGGCCGTGGACCGCGAGCTGCACGTACCGCTGGGCCTGCGGTCCCTGGCGCCGACCGACCCGGCGTACCAGCCGCGGTACCAGGGCGACCGGTATGCCCGAGACCGCGCCTATCACCAGGGCACCGTGTGGACCTGGCTGATCGGCCCGTACGCCGATGCCGTGGCGCGGTTCGGTGGCGGGTCGGCGGCTGCCCTGGCTGCGCTGCGACCCTTCGAGCGCCATCTGGCGGAGGCCGGCCTCGGATCGGTGTCGGAGATCCTGGAACCCGAACCGCCGTTCACGCCGCGCGGTGCGCCGTTCCAGGCCTGGGGCGTGGCGGAGGTCCTGCGTGCCTGGCGGGCCCATGGTGGGGACGCCACTCCCTGAGGAGCGGGGTCGTGGATCAGCCGCGGAAGAGCGTCAGCGCCCCCACCCAGGCCGTCATGAGGCAGCCGATGCCACCCATGACCGCAAGGAATGGCTCACCCCCGGCCCACGAGATGGCCGCCACGCCGCCGAACAGGGTCGCGAGGACGCCGGCGATCGCCGCCAGCCCGATCCGTTCCAGGATGGGCCGCGGTTCGCGCGGCGGCTCGCCCCTGTCCGGACGAGCGTCGCCGGTCTCCCGGTCGGTCATCGGATCGACTCCAGGTAGCGGGTCATCAGGTCGCCCGCGATCGGCGAGGCGACCTCGCCGCCGCGACCACCCTGCTCGACGATCACCGCGATCGCGACCTTGGGTGCCTCCGCCGGCGCGAACCCGATGAACCAGGAGTGTGGCTCACCGGAGCCGCCCAGTTCAGCCGTCCCCGACTTGCCGGCGGTCGTCACGCCCGGGACCTTGGCGCCGGCCGTGAACCGCTGCCCGAGATCGCCCTGCACAGCCTGGACCATCGCGTCGGTGATGGCCGCGGCGTCCTCGCGATCGATCACGCGACGGAGCGTCTCGGGCCCGAGCTCGCGGGTGCCGCTGCGGCCGGTGATGGCCGTGACGAGACGCGGTTTCATGAGCTCGCCGCCGTTGGCGACCGTGCTCGCGACCAGGGCCATCTGGAGCGGCGTCACGAACGTCTCGGCCTGGCCGTAGGACGCGTTCGCGAGTTCCACGTCGTCCTTGAAGCCGCCGGGGGCGTCGCCCGTGCCGTTGGTGACCTGCGAGACCGCGGTCGGCAGGTCGAACGGGATCGGCGCCCCGAAGCCGAGCCGAGCGGCGTAGTCGACGAGATCGGCGCCGCCGATCTGGAGCCCGGTCAGGGCGTACCAGATGTTGCAGGAGGCCTCCGTCGCCCCGATCAGGTCGAGGGCCGTCTCGCCGGTCTCGGGATGGTGGCCGTCCCTGATGCGGAACCCGTCGACGACGAGACCCTTCTTCTCGGCGCCGGGCTGCTGCTCGTAGGTCGTGTCCGGCGAGACGGCGCCGGAACCCAGGCCGGCGATCGCGGTGACGATCTTGAACACGGACCCGGGCACGTAGCGGCCCAGAGTCGCCCGCGGGAGGAGCGGTTGGCGCTCGTCCGCCAGCAACGCCTCGAACGCCTCCTGCGAGGTCTCGGGGTCGGCGATGGCGGAGGCATCGTAGGTCGGCGTGGACGCCAGGGCGAGGACCTCTCCCGTCGCCGGATCGAGCATGACGATCGCGCCGCGCTGGTCGCCCAGCGCCTTGACCGCCGCCTTCTGCAGGTCGAGCGACAGGGCGAGGGTCAGGTCCTTGGGGTCGTAGGGCTCGGCGAGGAACTTGCGGAACATGTCGGTCATCGGGTCGCCCGCGAGCCCGGCCAGCTCGGCGTCGTAGGCGAGTTCGAGGCCGGCGCGCCCGTAGCGCGTGGAGGCGTAGCCGACGACCTGGCTGACCGCCCGGCTCGGATAGACCCGGTACGACTCCCCGTTCCTGTCCTTCTTGTTGCTGGCCAGCGTCTCGCCGTCCCGGTCCAGGATCGCGCCGCGGGGCACGGTCCGGGCCGCCGCGATGACCGCCGGGTCGTTCGCGGAGCGCACCAGCTCCGGGGCCTTCACGATCGCCCAATACCCGGCGGCGGCGGCCAGCGTCCCGAACGCGAGCGACAGGACGAGCGCGACGTGGACGATGGTCCGGCCCAGCGGCCGGCGACGCGACGACGGGCTGAGCATCAGGCCGCGCCCCGACGCCAGCGGGAGCGCCACGGCTGACGCGTCGATGGTGGGGGCGGCGGTTCCACGCCCTTGTCCGAGAGGGCCAGCAGCAGGCCCACCACGACGGCGTTGGCCAGGAGGGATGAGCCGCCGTAGCTGATGAACGGCAGCGTCACGCCGGTCAGCGGCAGCACCTTGAGGTTGCCGGCCGCGATGATGAACGCCTGGACCCCGATCACCAGGGCCAGGCCCGTCGCGAGGATGGACCGGAAGTCATCTGCCGCCGAGGCGCCGATCCGCAGGCCGCGTTCGACGACCACGAGGAACAGGCCCAGGATCGCGACGACCCCCACCAGCCCGAGCTCCTCCCCGAGCGCCGCCAGCGGGAAGTCCGTGTGCACCTCCGGGATGGGCATCCGGCCGCCGACTTCGGGCAGGCCATTGCCCAGGCCCATGCCCAGGAGTCCGCCCCGCGCGAACGCATGGAGCGACTGCACGATCTGATAGCCGTCGCCCAGGGGATCCGCGAACGGATCCAGCCAGATCGCCACGCGCGCTCCCACGTGCTCGAACAGGTTGGCCATGACCGCGCTGCCCACCAGGAACAGGACGAGGCCGATGACGACCAGGCTGAGACGGCCCGTCGCGGCGTAGGTCAGCGCCAGGAAGACCGCGAAGAACAGCAGGGCAGCCCCGAGGTCGCGCTGGACGACGACGATCCCCAGCGCGATCGCCCACATCGCGACCATCGGCGCGAGGTAGGGCAGCGGCGGCAGCCGGAACGGTCCCAGCCGGGTGTCCTGCTCGATGAGCAGTGGCCGGTTCTCGGAGAGATAGCCGGCCAGGAAGATGACGAGGATCACCTTGAGGAGCTCCGACGGCTGTCCGCTGAACGGGCCGATCCGCAGGGTCAGCCGCTGGCCACCCACGTCCGCCCCGAGCACGAAGGTCAGCAGCAGCAGGCCGATCCCCAGCGCCGCCCAGGTGTACTTGTAGCGACGCAGCCAGCTGTCCGAGCGGACCACGATGCCGAGCGTCGTCGCGATGGCGATCGCGAGCACGAGCCACAGCAGCTGCACTTCGCCCAGGCCGAGCTGGGTCGAGCCGAGGTCCATCGTGACCAGGTCCTGGGGAAGCCGTTGCATGAGGAGCAGCGAGATCCCGCCCAGCATGCCCACGACCGGCAGCAGGACCTGGTCCGAGCGGCGCCCGGCCAGGATCTGGGCGAGGTGGGCGATGCCGAGCGCGGCGAGGTAGATGGCGAGGCCGCGCGTGTCGTAGGGCGCGAGGTCGCCGGTCAGCGTGAGCCCCAGTGAGACGCTGCCGACCAGCAGGGCGACCGCCACGAGGGCGAGCAGCTTCGTCTCCGTCCAGCGCATCCGCGGCCGGATCGGGGCCAGGATGCCGGGCAACGCCGGACGCGCGACGCCGGCCGATCCGGCCGAGCCGGCCGTCATGCGGCCCGCGCCCGTTCGAGCCGCAATCGGACCTGGCCGATGGCGATCTCGTCGCCGAAGCCCAGCGGAGCCACGGCCGCGACCACCCGACCGTTGACGAATGTGCCGTTGGTGCTGCCGAGGTCCTCGACGTACCAGCCACGGCCGCGGTAGGTCAGGACCGCGTGCTCGGACGAGGCGAAGGGGTCCTCGATGACGATCGCATTGTTCACGTCCCGACCGAGGGTCGTGATGGCATCGAGGTCGAAGGAGCGACCGGCACCCGGCTCACCCGACGGGGACGCAACGACGACGAGCCGTCCCAGCGAGGTCCCAGGCTCCCGGGCCGCGATGCGCAGGTCGCGGAGCAGGGCACGGATGATGCGGTAGAGGAAGACATAGAGCAGGACCAGGAACAGGATCCGAACGACCCAGACGACGAGCAGGAAGCCATCCATCGTCAGGTGACGTCCCCGGCCACCTCGACCACGATGTTCGTGTCGCCCAGCTCGATCCGGTCGTTCGCGCCAAGCACGAGCTCGCCTACGCTCACGCCGTTCACCTTGGAGCCATTGGTGCTGCCCAGGTCGGAATAGACCAGGGTGCCGCGCCGGCCCGTCAGGCGCGCGTGATGCCGGGACACTCGACCGTCGGGCAGGACGAGGTCGTTGTCGGCGGCACGGCCGATCGTGAGCGACGACCCGTCGAACTCGCAGATCCGCTGGCCGCCGGCGACATCGACGACGCGGAGGCGGGCGCGCGGAGCCGTCGGTCGCGGCACCGTGAAGACCATCGTGTCGCTGGGGCCGCCCGTGCCGTACCGGTCGTCGCCATCGACCGTGGCGACCTGACCGTTGGCGGCGGCGACGGCGTCCAGGTCGCGCCGTTCGCGACCCGCGATCGGGTCGGCGAAGCGGGCGATCACGCGGATATCGGAGCGCTCCACGGTGGGATCGGCGAGGAGGTCCACCCGCGGCCGGTCCACGAGCGTGTAGTGGCGCGAGCGCGCGAAGAGCAGGGCCCCGTCCGCGAGCTCGGAGGCCAGGGAGGTGGTCATGTCGCCGAACGCCGCGAGATCGGACGGGTTGAGGTGGACCACGAACCGGTTCGGGACGAGCGTTCGGTCGGCCGCGGCCAGCCGTTCGGCCTCCATCGCACGCTCGATCCGGCGCTGGAGCTGGACCGGCTGGAGGCGTGCGCGGAACAGGCGCGCGGACGGTCGCTCGAAGAGTCGTTCGAAGAACCGCTCGATGGCGGTGAGCGGCGGCATGGTCGGTCGGGGAGTCTAGCAGAGGGTCCGCCGAGAGCCTTTCGACACCGTCCGGGGCGCTGTCGCGGGTTCGCGCCCCGGACCATCCGCGCCGTTGCGTCGGTACCCCCGTCCGAGGTGCGCTGGGAGGGTGGGGGTATACTCTCGAACCTGTTCGGGGACCGTCTCCGAACACGTCCAGCGACCCTGCCCCGGGGGCCTGATGCCCGAGATCCTGACCGAATCCTTCTGCGAACGGTGTGGCACGCGCTACACGTTCGAATCGGCTGCCCCGCGCGCTGCCCGCCTCAAGGGCATCAGGGTCATGTCCCGCGGTCTCAAGAACTTCGTCATGTCGGACGACACGTCCATGGACGAGGCGATGGCCGCGGCGCGCAGCGAAACGGATCGCGAGGCGACGTCCCAACAGCTCGACGCCTTCCACAAGACGTTCAACTTCTGCATGAGCTGCCGCCAGTACACATGCGGCAACTGCTGGAACGAGACGGAGGGCCAGTGTCTGTCGTGCTCGCCGCACCTCGGCCACGAGATCATGCCGGCCCCGTTCCCGGACCTCGATGCGACCGCCGGGATCCAGCTGAGCAACGGCACCAACGGCGCGAACGGTGCCAATGGCCACGACGACGCGATGGCGGCGTTGACGGCGATGGCCTGGCCGACCTCAGATCTCATGCGCGAGGCCGAGGCCGAGCCCGAGCCTGAGCCCGAACCCGAGATCGCCGCGGTGTCGGACATGGAGCCGCTGGAGCAGATCGACGCCACCGCCCGCCTGGCGGCCCTGGGTGCGTTCGGAGCCGACGCGGCGGAGCCCGTCGAACCGGCCGCGATAGAACGGGTCGCGATCGAACCGGTCGCAGCGGAGGCGGCCGTCGTCGAACCACCCGTCGCTGCCGCCGAACCGCCCGTGGCTGCCGCCGACGACGTCGCCGCTCCGACGGCGGGCGCGATCGCGGCCATCGATCCAGCCGATGTCGACGGCCGCGCGGCCGCTGCCGCGAGCCAGACCAGCGCGATGTTCCGCCGCTTCCGCCCCGGCCAGAGCCTGGATGACGAGATCGCCGCCTACGAGCGCGAGCAGGCCGCCGCCGAAGCCAGCCCGACCACGGCCATGCCGCCCGTCGTGGACGCCCCGGAACCGGTGGCCGCGAAGGCGACGCCGGACGAACCCGCGCCGAGCCGTGCCGAACTCGTCGTCGAGGCCATCGCCGCGGCCGCCATCGTGGCGCCGGTCGTCCACGAAGCGCCCCCGGCGCAAGCACCGGCGCCGATCCCGGCCGAGCCGGTCGCACCCGCGCCGGTCGCACCCGCGCCGATCGCCGCCGAGGCCGCGCCGGCGAGCCCGCCGGCCGCCCCAGAGCCTGTCGCTGCCGCGCCGATCCCGGCCGCGCCGATCCCGGCCGAGCCGGTCGCACCCGCGCCGATCGCCGCCGAGGCCGCGCCGGCGAGCCCGCCGGCCGCCCCAGAGCCTGTCGCTGCCGAGGCCGCACCGGTTCCCCCGGTCGATATCGTGCCCCAGCCGACCTGGCAGGTCGTCGCCCCGGAGGCTCCGACCGCGGATGGCCTCCCCGCGCCAGACGTCCCGGCCCCGGCGAACGCACCGACCGGCGAACCGCAGTGGCCCGCCCAGCCCGAGTGGCCCAGCCAGCGACCCGCCGCCGGCCTGCCGTTCCTGGGTCGACCGTCCGCGCCGACCGGTGGTCTCGAGTCGCTCTGGGCCGAGTCCGCGCGCGAGGTCACGAGTGCGGCGCCGACGCCGGCCGCCGCAGCCCGCCCCACGACCGGGGTCGCCCCCTGCATCAGCTGCGGGCTGTCACTCTCCGCCACTGCCCGGTTCTGCCGCCGCTGCGGGACCCGCCAGGGCTGACGCCACCGCCGCCCGGACGTGGTCGTCGCGGACACGGACCCAGGACGCGCCATACAGGAGCGCCTGGAACGTGAACGACAACCAGGCGAGGGCGATGAACGCCGTCGCGAGCGATCCCGCCAGGGCAGCGACCCCGACCAGGCGCGGTGCCAGGAACATGAACAGCTGGCTGAGCAGCACGATCACCACCCCGGCGATCGCTGCCGGCAAGAGCACCGTCCGCCAGCCCGGTGAGCGCGGCGGCACGACCCGGTAGAGGACCGCGACGACCCCGATGGTCAGCGCGATGAGGGCCGGGAGTGACGTCAGGATCCGGACGATGGTCCCGGTGATCGGGACCTTGCCCGGGACGAGCGAGTCGAAGGCGATGGCGACCGATCCCAGCACGATCAGCGCGATGACCACCGTGATCAGGATCGCGACCCAGACCAGCCCGCGGGCGGTCCGCCGGAACACATCCCGTTCCGGCTCCGCCGAGAAGATCCGGGCGAAGGCGACGTCGAGCGTCACGTAGAACTGGCTGACGGTCCAGACGAGACCGATGAACCCGAGGATCGACGCCGCGGCGGCGCCGCTCGAGAGCGCGGCAAGGGCGCCCTCGATGAGATCAGCGAGCGGCGGGAAGACATCGGCGAGCGCCGCGGCGAGCGCCGCCTGCACTTGACTGTCCCCGGCGATGATGCCTGCGACACCCAGCGTCACGAGCGCGATCGGGATGACCGCGAAGAGTGCCGAGAAGGCGAGGCCGTTCGCGAGCAGGCCCCCGGCCGCCCGGCCGTAGGTGTCGAGCACCTCACGAACGTAGGCGACCCTGGGCTCGTCGAGCACCCGTTCCAGGATCGCGGCCGGATCCATCGTGCGGGTCAGTCCCGCAGGTCCTCGAACAGGCTCGCCTGGACCGCGTCGGCCGGCACGCGTCGTGGGGCGGCGACGAGCGCTCGCACCTCACCGCGACGTACGTAGCGACGCCCGCCCAGCTTGATGCTCTGCAGGCGGCCGGCCCGCGCCCAGGCTCCGATGGTCGACGTCGTGAAGTGGACGTTGACCGAGGCGAGCAGCTCCTGCGCCTCGCCGAGGGTGATCCAGTCAGCGGCGCCGGCCATCGTCAGTCCCCGGACGAGCCCGAGGATGACGAGGACGAGGAGGACGACGAGGTGCTCGCCGTGGACGCGCTTGCGGCCGCGGTCCCGCTGTCGCTACCCGGGCTGCCACCTTCGCTCGAGCCGCTCGAGCCGCCGTCCTTGGCGCCGTCCTTGCCGCCGGAGCCGCTGTCCGTTCCGGACCCGCCATCACCACTCGACGATCCCGATCCGGACTCGCCGCCGCGACTCTTGGAGCTCGAGGCGCTCGACGCCCGCCGCTCCTTCTTGGCCCAGCCCGACCCCTTGAAATGGATGGTGGGCGGGGTGAACGCCTTCTTGATGGGGCCCTTGCCGCAGACCGGGCAGGTCGTCGGCGAGTCCGCGTGGACCCCGTGGATGACCTCGAACCGGGTCCCGCAGGCGGCGCAGTCGTAGTCGTAGAGGGGCACGCCGGCGCGACCTTCGACTAGCCGCGCAGCAGGCGCATGCCGCACTTGGGGCAATAGAACGCCCGCTCGTGCGCCGAGGCGAACCCGCAATGAGCGCAGACCAGGCCACCGCGCCCGGCGGCCGGCATGGGCCGTTCCACGGCCGTCAGGCCCATCGCGTACTGGTTGGCCAGCACGTTGGTGAGGATGCCCGCCAGCAGCTTGGCGCCGATCCGATCGGTGTCGCCGCGGACGCCGCGACCGCCCCAGCCGACCACGGCGCGACAGATCATGTCGCCGGTCGCCTCGTCCCAGTGCGCCGCCACCCCGCCGACCACGGCGTTGTACTCGGGATAGCCGCTCGTGTCGACCTCGCCGTCCAGCAGCGAGCAGACGAACGTGTCGAACGCGAGGTCGACGGCGTCGAGCGACTCGAGGACCACGAGGGCGTGCCGGGTGATCGGCGAGTGCACGTGATGGGCGTTCAGCCATTGCATCGCCTCGGACGGGCGGGCGATGGTGGGCGTCGCCTGACTGAACTCGATCGGCAACGGCTCGACGAGCTCGATCTCCGACTTGGCAAGGCCGACGAGCATGGATGGCAGCTCGACCATGGCCTGCGGCCCGGTCTGCATGCGCACGCCCTCACTGGTCTTGCCCGCGTAGTACAGCTTGAGCTGGAAATCCTGGGCGACGACCTCCTCCGGCAGCGTGACGGAACGCGTCGCGGCCGACGTCACGGCTTCGGGCTGGGACGCGTCGTCATCGCCGGTGTTCTTGCGCTTGAGGAAATCGAGCGGCACGGTGGCCTCCCCGGGACATCGTTTCTGGGTGGCCGCCATGGTAGCAGGGGCCGGCGACCACCCAGCGGTCAAGCTCGCTCGCGCCCGGACTCGGCGACGAGGATCACGGCCTCGAAACCCCGAAGGCGAAGGCGCCGGCCGTCCTCGATCGGTGCGGATGGCTCGAGCCACGACCCGCCGACCGGCCGCCAGCGTCCGCCAAGGATGGGTCGCGGCAAGCGGGTCTCGCCACCGTCCGCCTCGAAGGCGATGGCGACCAGCACCTCCGGGCCGGATCCCACGCGTCGAAAGGCGAGCACGCGCGGATCACCGGTCCGCACGAGGTGCAGCGACCCATCCTGGAGGGACGGCTGCGACCGGCGGACGGCGAGCACCCGTCGGTAGGCGGCCCAGATCGACGCCGGGTCGTCGCGCTGGACCGCGACATTGCGCGTCGCGGCGTCGGGTCCGAGTCGCAGCCACGGGCGTGCTGTGGAGAATCCAGCACCCGCGCCCGAGGTCCACGGCATCGGCGTCCGGGCCGGCGACCGGTCCCACCAGACGAACTCGGCGCTCGCACGGTCGGCCGCGCGGTCGATGCCCTCCCCTGAGGGGATCGCCACGTCCCCCATGCCCAGCTCCTCGCCGTAATAGAGGAACGGGGTCCCGCGCACGGTCAGGATCAGGACCGCGGCGGCCCGGGCGATCGCATCCTGCTGGGCGGGGTCGTCGATCCCGACCGAGGCGGCGAGGCGCGAGGCATGTCGCGGCTGATCGTGGTTCGAGAGCACGACCGTCGGCCAGCGGCCGGCCCGGAACGCCCGCTCGCGACGACGCAGTGCGCGCGCCATGGCGGACGCCGACCAGGACCGCGTGAGCAGCTCCCAATCGAAGACGAGATGGCGGTCGGTCGTCAGCGCGGCCGCGCCCTCGGTCGTCCCGACGAACAACTCGCCCACCGACATCGTCCCCGGGACGGCGTCGACGACGGCCCGGAAGCGGCCGAGCCGGGCTGCGTCGGTCTCGAAAGAAGGCGATGTCGTCACCCGTCGATCGTACACACAACCATCCGGCGCCATCCGCGCTGCGGGAACGAGCGTGAGATCAGCCGAGTCGGTCACGCAGGCGCTCGACCTGGTCCGCGAGGTCCGCCTCGCGTGCCCGTGCGCCATCGACCACCGCGGGCGGCGCCTTCGCCATGAAGCCGTCGTTGGCCAGCCGAGCGCGAGCCTGCGCCAGCCAGGTCTCGGCCTCGGCGAGCTCACGCTCCAGGCGCTCCCGTTCCAGCGCCGCCGCCGCGGGATCGGCGGTGTCCGCGGGCGGATGGATCACGGCCTCCAGCTCGCCCGCGATGACCGCGAGCGTGCCCGCGGCGTCCGCGAGCGACTCACGGGTCAGCCGGCGCTCCAGCGGACGAACCCGAGCGAGTCGCTCGATCGCCGGTCGCAGCGTTTCGAAGGTCCCGCCGAGTGCCTGTGGAACGACCACCTCGGTCGTCAGCCAGGCGACCGGCTCCAGACGCGCCTCGGAACGAGCGTTGCGGATGCCCCGGATGAGGTCCAGGACGGCCCCGACCTCGGCCTCGGCGGCGAGATCGCGCTCCCCCACGCCGGGCCAGCGCGCCACGATGAGCAGGTCCGGATCCGTCTCCCGATGCGGGATGGCCGCCCACAGGGCCTCGGTGACGAACGGCATGACCGGATGCAGCACGCGCAGGTACGTGTCGAGCACCTCCACGAGGGTCCACCACGTGGCTTCCCGGACCTCCGGTGCGAGCGTGTCATCGGCGAGTCGGACCTTGGCGAGCTCCACGCCCCAGTCGCAGTACTCGCTCCAGATCGCGTCGTAGACCAGCCGAGTCACCTCGCCGAAGGCGTAGCCCGCCATCGCCTGGTCGACGGCCTCCACCGTCGCGGCGGCCCGCGACAGCAACCAGCGCTCCGCCGGTCCGAGGTGCCGGGTGTCGGGCAGACGGCGCTCGGCATCCGCGGCGATGGTGGCGGGCCGGGCGCCCACCACGAACCGCGTGGCGTTCCAGAGCTTGTTCGCGAAATTCCGGGCGTTCTCCAGCTTGACCGGGCCGAATTGCTGGTCCTGGCCGGGCGTCGCGCCATGGATCAGGGCGAAGCGCAGCGCATCCGCACCCGTCTCGTCGATCACCCCGAGCGGATCCACGACGTTCCCCTTGGTCTTGGACATCTTCTGGCCTTCCGGATCGCGGATCAGGCCGGACAGGTAGACCGTGTGGAACGGCGGCTCACCGGTCAGGTGGATGCCCAGCATCATCATCCGGGCCACCCAGAAGAAGATGATGTCGTAGCCGGTCTCCATGACCGATGTCGGATAGAAGCGGCGCAGGTCCGCCGTGTCCTCCGGCCAGCCGAGCGTCGACCATGGCCACAGCCCGGAGCTGAACCAGGTATCGAAGATGTCCTGATCCTGGACGAGCTCGGACGCCGGCCGGGCGCACACGTCGCAGGCTGACGGTCCGGCTTCCTCCGCCGAGACGGTCACGTGGCCATCCGGGCAATACCAGGCCGGGATGCGGTGTCCCCACCACAGCTGGCGCGACACGTTCCAGTCGCGGATCGTGGTCATCCAGTGTTCCCATGTCTTCTCGAATCGCTCCGGCAGGATGCGGACCTCGCGCGATCGCGTCGCTGCGAGGGCGCGGGCCGCCAACGGCTCGGTCCGGATGAACCACTGGGTCTTGAGCCGGGGCTCCACGACGTCGTTGCTGCGCTGGCAGCGTCCGATGACCATCTCGTGGGCGCGCTCCCCGGCGAGGTCGCCGCGCTCCGCGAGGTCGGCCACGATCCGGCGACGCGCCTCATAGCGGTCCAGGCCGTCGTAGGCGGTGCCCGTCCCAGCCACGCTGGCGTCGTCCGCGAGCACCGTGATGCTGGCCAGGCCGTGCCGCTTGCCGGTCGCGTGATCTTCCGGGTCATGGGCCGGGGTGATCTTGACCGCGCCCGTGCCGAAGTCGCGCTGCACGACATCGTCCGCGATGATCGGGACGTCGCGATCCACGAACGGGATGCGCACGCTGCGCCCGACCAGCGCCCGATAGCGCTCGTCGTCCGGATGGACGGCCACCGCCGTGTCGCCCAGGATCGTCTCGGGGCGTGTGGTGGCGACCGTGATCGTCGCATCGGGGTCGGGCGCGCCGGTCGCCGCATCGATCAGGTGGTAGCGGACGGACCACAGGGTGCCCGTCTCCGGCGTCGGCACGACCTCCAGGTCGCTCACGCTCGTTCGGCAGCCCGGGCACCAGTTGACGAGCGCCTCGGTGCGGTACGCGAGGCCGTCGCGGTACAGCTGATGGAACGCGGTCCGCACCGCGCGAGCCGAGCCCTCGTCCATCGTGTAGCGGAGCCGGCCCCAGTCGGCCGATGCCCCGACCCGTCGCTGCTGGCTGAGCATCGTGACCCGTGTGGTCGCCACGAACGCGCGCATCCGCTCGAGATAGCGGTCGCGACCCAGCGACTGGCGGGTCTCGCCCTCCTTGGCCAGGATCCCGTCGAGGACGAACTGGGCGGCGATGCTCGCGTGATCGAGACCCGGCAGGAACAGCGCCGCGTGCCCACGCATCCGGGCGTGCCGGATCATCAAGTCCTCGACCGTGGTCCGCTGGGCGTGCCCGAGGTGGAGCGACCCGGTGATGTTGGGCGGCGGCTGGATGATGGTGAACGGCGGCAGGTCGGGATCGGCGGTTGAACCCGCCCCATCGGGAGCGAAGACGTCCGCCGCCAGCCAGCGCTCGTAGATCGCGCCTTCGACGTCGCGCGGCGTATAGGCCTTGGGCAGATCCGTCATCGCTCGTCCTCGACTTCCCCACAGAAACAACGACGCCCGCTCGTCCAGCGGACGAACGGGTCGTGGTACCACCTGCTGGTTCGATGCCCGGCGGATCGCGCTCATCGCGCGGACCGTGGTCCGGCATCCTCTCGACGCGCTATCGGGCGTCAGCCGTCACGGCTCGCGAGCGACCTTCACGCCGGTGGTCCCGCGCGGCTCGCACCATCCCGCGCTCGCTCCGGGGCCGTGCCCGACGCTACTCCTCTCGGTCGTCGCCGTGAGGGCGGGAGTGTAGCACGGGCTTGGCGCCCATCCAGGTCGCTGGGCGGTCCCGGGATATCGGTCATATGACCGATGGCGGATGGCGCGGGACGGGCCAAGGTGTCGGCAGCGACGGTCAAGGACGGCCGTCACGATCCGCAACGGAGAACCACCGATGGCCAAGTTCATGGATGTCCACGACGGCTTCTTCGGCGTGAGCGCGCAGCAGCTCGCCGAAGCCCACCAGCGCGACCTCGACATCGAGGCCCAGGAGGGCGTGCACTACGAGCACGCCTGGCTCGACCCGGAGTCCGGCAAGGTCTTCTGCCTCGCGACCGGCCCGTCCAAGGAAGCGGTCATGCGCGTGCACGAGCGTGCCGGGCACCCGACGCCGCAGGTCTACGAGGTCCCGATCGAAGTCGCCTAGCGACGCGTGTCGGTCGGCCGGGGTCTGCGGTCCCGCGATCCCGGCCCGGCCGTGGTGCTCGCGATCAGGCGGTCTCGCCCCGCTCGGCGAGCCACTCGGCGTAGTTGGTCTCGTCGACCCCGCCGTCCACGTCCGTCTTCGTCAGCAGGAGCGGCAGACGCCCCTCGCGGATCGTCTCCTCCGTGATGATGCACTTGCGGACTTCCGACCGGTCCGGGATGTCGTACATGACCTCGAGCAGCGATTCCTCGACGATGGAGCGCAGGGCACGGGCACCGGTCTTGCGGTCCAGCGCCACCTCGGCCGCGGCGCGCAACGCCCCCGGCGTGAAGGCGAGTTCCACCTTGTCGAGGGACAGGAACTTCTGGAACTGACGCGTGACCGCGTTCTTCGGCTCGGTCAGGACGCGCACCAGGTCATCGGCGGTCAACGCGGTGAGCGTCACCATGACCGGCAGGCGCCCGATGAACTCCGGGATCAGGCCGAACTTGAGCAGATCCTCGGGCATCACCTTCTCGAGCACCTTGCCCCGCTCCACGGAGCCCATCGGCGCCTCCGACCCGAACCCGATAGCGCGCTTGCCCACGCGCTCCTCGACGATCCGCTCCAGGCCATCGAACGCGCCGCCACAGATGAACAGGACGTTGGTGGTGTCGATCTGGATGAAGTCCTGGTGGGGGTGCTTTCGGCCGCCCTGCGGCGGGACGTTGGCGACCGTGCCCTCGAGGATCTTGAGCAGAGCCTGCTGGACGCCCTCGCCCGACACGTCGCGGGTGATCGACGGGTTGTCCGCCTTGCGTGCGATCTTGTCGATCTCGTCGATATAGATGATCCCGCGCTGGGCCCGGGCGACGTCGAAGTCAGCCGCCTGGATGAGCCGCAGAAGGATGTTCTCCACGTCCTCGCCGACGTAGCCGGCCTCGGTCAGGGAGGTCGCGTCAGCGATGCAGAACGGGACGTCCAGGACCCGCGCGAGCGTCTGGGCCAGCAGCGTCTTGCCCGACCCGGTGGGGCCGACCAGGAGCACGTTGGACTTCTGGAGCTCCACGTCGTCCACCTGGTGGCCGGCGTTGACCCGCTTGTAGTGGTTGTAGACCGCGACCGAGAGGACCTTCTTGGCCCGCTCCTGGCTGATGACGTACTGGTCGAGGGCGTCCTTGATCTGGTGCGGGTTGGGGAGCTTGGACGCGGCCGCCTTGGGGCGCGGCGCCTCCAGCATCTCCTCCTCGATGATCTCCTGGCAGAGGTTGATGCATTCGTCGCAGATGTAGACGCCCTGGCCCGCGATGAGCTTGCGGACCTGCTCCTGGCTCTTGCCACAGAAGGAGCAGCGATACGGGACCTTGGGTCCCTTGCTGCTGCTGGTCGTCGTCACGTGCCCGTCTCGGTCCTCTCGCGCCTAGTCGTTCTTGGAGCGCTTGGGCTCCGGAGCATCCTTGGACTCGGTAGCCTCGTCTGCCACCTTTTCGTCATGGTGCTGCGCCGTGAGCGAATCCCACTGCTCCGAGTACACCGCGTCGATGATGCCATAGTCCTGCGCCGCCTCGGGCGCCATGAAGAAGTCTCGCTCCGTGTCGTGGACGATCTTCTCCAGCGGCTGGCCCGTGTGGCGACTGAGGATCTCGTGGTTGCGCGAGACGAGGAACTCCCATTCCTTCATCTGGATGAGCGCATCCGGGGGAGCACCGCGAAAGCCGCCCGAACCCTGGTGGATCATGATCCGGCTGTTCGGCAGGGCGTAGCGCTTGCCCTTTCGGCCGGCGGCCAGCAGGACCGCGGCCATGGACGCCGCCATGCCGATGCAGATGGTGCTCACGGGGGCGCGGACGTACTGCATGGTGTCGTAGATGGCGAGGCCACTCGTCACCTGGCCGCCGGGCGAGTTGATATACAGGCTGATGTCCTTCTCGGGATCCTCCGAGTCGAGGAACAGGAGCTGGGCGATGACGAGGTTCGCGAGGTGATCCTCGATCGCATCGCCGAGGAAGATGATCCGCTCACGCAGCAGGCGCGAGTAGATGTCGTAGGCGCGCTCCCCCCGGCTGGAGGATTCGATGACCATCGGGACGAGCATCTGGGGTCTCCCTGGGTGATCCTGGGTGAGGTCTGGGTCGGGTCGAAGGGTCATCCAGCAGCCGCGGGTGCGTCCGCGGCCACCTCGATGGGCTCGTCGGCGATGACGGTGCCGGGATCGGTGGCGCCGATGCTGGCATTGGCCTGGGCCTGCTCGTTGCTCACCGCCGACGCGGGGCCGTCTTCGAGGTGCGGCAGGGCCGGATGCTCGGGATGGGCCACCAGCCAGCCGTCGATGATGACTTCGACCACGCGACTGCGCCGGAGCGTGCTGCGGATGAAGGCCCGGCCGCGCTCCGACTCGAAGTAGTCGATGAGCTTGGGGTCGCTCGCATAGCGCTCGCGGCCCTGGGCGACCTCGGCGTCGACATCGATCTCGGGAACCTCGATGCCTTCGGTGTCCGCGACCTTGGAGAGGACGAGCAGGGTCTTGACCCGCTTCTCGGCACCGGGCCGGAACTCGGCGTGCATGTCCTCGCCGGTCTTCTCGACGGCCTTGAGGTAGGCCTCCTCGGTGATGCCCTGGCGCGCCAGCGACCCGCGGAACTCGTCGTGCATGACCTCGACCTCCTGGTCGATGAGCACGTCGGGGAGCTCCACTGTCGCATTGGCGACGGCGTACTCGATGATCCGGTCGGCGAAGGCATGGCGCGCGCGATCGAGCGCATTGGCCTCCAGCCGCGCCTTGATATCGGCGCGCAGGTCGTCGAGGGTCGTGAAGTCCCCGAGGCTGGAGAAGAAGTCCTCGTCGAGATCGGGCTGGATCTTCTCGCGCAACTCCTTGAGGTCGACCGCGAAGTGGGCGGTCTGTCCGGCCAGGCTGGGCTCGCCGTAATCCTCGGGGAAGGTGATATCGAACGCAGTCGACTCGCCCACCTTGAGCCCGATGAGATTCGTCTCGAACCCGGGGATCAGTCGCTCCTGGCCCAGGATCAGCGGCATCCGGTCCGCCGTGCCGCCCTCGAACGGCTCGCCGTCGCGGGTGCCCACGAACGCGATGACCGCGTAGTCGCCGTCCTTGGCGCCGCGATCGTCGACGGGGCCAAGGGTCGCGTTCTGGTCACGCAGCTCCTCGACGACCTGGTCCACGCGAGCGTCGTCGATCTCGTCGATCTCGGGCGCGAAGTTGAATCCCTTGTAGTCGCCCAAGGTGACGTCCGGACGGACCGGGACGGTGGCCTTGAAGACCACGGGCTTGCCTTCCTCGGCCTGCACGACCTCCACGTCCGCATTGGTCAGCGGGAGGATGTCCTCCTGGATGATCGCCTCGCGATAGGCATCCTGGATCAGGTGGTCCACGGCCTCATCGAGGACGGCGCCGGGGCCGAGCGTCCGCTCCAGGACCGGCCGCGTGGCCTTGCCGGGACGGAACCCTGGGACGCGAGTCCGGCGCGAGAGGGCACGAACGGCGTCGTTGACGGCCCGGTCCAGGCGCTCGGGGGGGAGCTCGATCTCGAGCAGGATGGACGACTTGGGGGCGGGGGTTCGGGTGATCTGCATCGCCCGGGAAGTATAGGGCGCGGTCCCCGAGGAGGCCCGGCGGCCATGACTGGTAGGCGAGAGAGGGGTCGAACCTCCACGTCCCTCACGGGACACCGGCTCCTAAGGCCGGCGCGTCTGCCATTCCGCCACTCGCCCGTGAAGGGAGTCTAGCGGGCCAGCGACGCCGCGACGAACGTCGCGACCGTCGCGCACGCGGGATCAGGTGGTCTTGGGGGCGTCCTTGATCGTCAGGTCGTCGAGTGGCGCGCCGGCGGGCGGGGCGCCGGCCGTCATCTGCTCGAGGCCGCGTTCGGCCCGGGCGCGCACCTCGGCGAGGCGGGCGGAGAAGTCGCCTTCCTGCGGCGCGAACAACGAGGTGACCGCCCGCTTGGAGACCGCCAGGAGGACCGGCCGGGCGATCGCGACGGTCATGATCGTCTTGAGGCTCAGTCGCTGCCTGTTCGCCTGCTTCGCGTACAGGGCGAAGTCGCGCTCCAGGACCGCCCGGACCTTATCGCCATCCTCCCCGAACGATCGGAGGGTCTTGTCGACTTCTTCGGGCAGGAGGGACTTGGGCATCGGGGACGGCTTGCCGAAGATGGCATGCCGTGTCCCACGGATGATCCGCTGGGGACCGCGCAGCGCGAGGAATCCCACGCCACCGGCGATGGCGACGGCACGCGCCGGGTTCCGGCGGACCTTGGCCTTGATATCGATCGCCGCACGCCCGGACGCCTCCAGGACCTGGAGCTGCTCGCCGAGGTCCGCGCGAGCCGCTAGGACCCGATCCCGGGCGGCATCTTGCTCTGTAGCCACTCGAGCGTCTCCTTGCTGGTCTCGATCGTCTTGACTGGATAGAAGCGGGCCTTCAGCGCCTCCTGGTCGATGCCGGTCCGGGAGATGTCCATCGCCATGAGGGCGATCCACGCGGCCCAGCCGATCGTCGCGCCGATCCCGATCCCCGCCTGGGCACCGAACGTGATGGCCGTGAACGCGCCGATCGCCGCACCCGCCAGCGCGAGCCCGAAGATCGCGCCGAACCGCGACCCGGCGGTCTTCAGGCGGAAGGCGAGCCCGATGCCCAGCAGCAGGCCGACGACCCCCCAGATGATCAGCCCGACGACGAGGGGCCGGACCCCGGGCTCGACGTTTGGCAACGCGGCGTCGCCGATCGCGGCATAGACCTGGTTGAACAGGTCCAGGGCGAAGACGATCGACGCGAGGACGCCGATGAGGAGGGCCACGAAGAGCGACCGCGCGATGCGGCTTCCGGACATGCCGACGATCGCCAGGCCACAGGCCGTCGCGATGCCGGCGAAGAGAAGGACGCCGTGGATGACGCCCCAGCCCATGGACCCCAGTAGCCACTCCGAGGTGAAGAGGGCGGTGCCGACCACGAGCAGGATCCCGGCCAGCAGGACGACGGCGAAGGCGATGCCGCCGAGGGCCGCTGCCCGCGCGATCTGGCCGCCGATGGCGCTGAACTCGGCCTTGGCCAGGTCGACATGCGCCATCGCCAGCCGATACGCGGCATCGCGGGTCGCCCCGAACTGGGTCCGCAGGCCGGGCGGTGCCGGCTTGGGCGCGGGCTTCGGTGGAGGACTGGGCTGGTCCAGGGTGCTGTCTCCGCTGGGGAGGACCACGCCCGAAGGGCTCGGGCGCGTCGAAATGCGAACTCGATGATACCGCGCGGGCCGGACCTCCGACCGCCGCCTCCGACCGCCACGAGTGATCGTCGGTGCTACAGGGACGCTACGCTGGGGCCGTGGATGCCCGACCCGACCCGGATCAGCGACCCCTGCTCACCGCCGAACTGCTGAGCATCGGCTCCGAGCTCACGGTCGGCGACACGCGCGACACGAACGCCGGGGAGCTCGCTCGCTCGCTTACGGCACTGGGCGTGACCGTGGGACGGATCACGGCGCTGCCTGACCGGCTGGAGGCCGTGACGGAGGCGTATGCGGCTGGTCTGGCGCGTGCGGACCTCGTGATCTCGACCGGTGGACTCGGGCCGACGCCCGATGACCTCACCCGCGAGGCCATCGCCGCGGTCTGTGACGAGACCCCGGTCGTGGATCCTGTCCTGGAACGCTGGCTCCGGGGACTGTGGGCCCGGCGCCACATCCCATTCCCCGAGAGCAATCGCAAGCAGGCCTGGCTGATCCCGTCGGCGGTGGCCCTCGCCAATCCCAATGGGACCGCGCCCGGCTGGCTCGTCAGCCGACCCGACGGCCGGGTCATCGTCGCGCTCCCCGGGCCGCCGCGCGAGATGCGTCCGATGTGGCACGACGAGGCCCTGCCCCACTTGGTGGCGCGCGCCAGTGGCCTGGGGGCCGACGTTGCGGCGCGCACCTACCGGCTCATGGGGATCGGCGAGTCGCAGGTGGCCGAGATCCTGGGCGAGGAGCTGCTCCGCGGTGGCGATCCCGAGGTCGCGACCTACGCGCGCGTCGAGGCTGTGGATGTCCGGATCTCCGCCCTTGGCCGGCCGGACCGGCCGGCCGGACCCGTCGTGGACACGACGGCCCGGATCGTGGAGGAACGCCTCGGGCAACACATCTGGGCGACCGGCGACACGACCTGGTCCGACGCGATCGGGGCGCGCCTGGGCGAGCTTGGCTGGGACCTCGCGGTCTGCGAGATCGGGACTCGCGGGCAGCTCGCCGTCGTGCTCGGGGACGTGGACTGGCTGGTCCTCGACGAGTCGCGCGCCGCAGACGATCTCGGCGACGAGCCCGAGGCTCGGGATGGGGCGCTCCTGGAGCGGGCCCGAGCCGTCCGGGCGTCGGGGCCGGCCACCGTCGGGCTGGCGGTCGCCGTCCGCGACCGCGGCGGGGACACGGACGTCACCGTGGCCGTCGTCACGCCGGAGGGCGAGGCGGTCGAGCATCGGATGGCATTCCTGGGTGGCCGCAACGGTCGATCGCGCGCCGCGCTCAGCGCCGCCTCGATCCTGTTCGTGGCGCTGCGCGACGCGCAGGGCGTGGCCGGCGCCGGCTGAACGGCTGGCGGTCAAGCGTGCCCGGCGCGTCGCGGCGCAGTACGCCCCGGCCTGGCCGATGCCACAGCTTGTGGCGGATCCACCAGGAGACCAGGGCGGAAGTTCGCGCGCCAGTTCGGATGGGGATCCCCGAGATCGGGGCGTCAGGCCGCCCTACGCGAGGCAGCCCTAGCGGCGCGAGGCCGCGATCAGCCTCGCGAGGTCGGTCACCACGATGCCCTCGCGGTCCTGGCGGATGTACCCGTCATCCGTGAACTGGCCGAGCAGCTTGTTCACGCTCTGGCGCGTGCAACCGACCATCGCCGCGAGATCCGCCTGGGTCAGGTTCGCGCGCAATCGGATGGCGCCGTCGGTGGTGGGGGTCCCGCCTTCCTGGGCCAGTCGCACGAGGCGCGCGGCGAGGCGCCCGGTGATGTCCAGGAAGTGCAACTCCTCCACGTGGGTGGTGAGTCGCCGCAACTCCCCGGCGATCGAGGCAAGCAGCGCGTCACGGACGCCGGCCTCGGTGGCGATCAACTCGCGGAATTGGTCGCGTGGCAGGACCACCGTCTCGGTCGCCGTCAACGCGGTGGCACTGGCCGATCGCGGGGCGCCGTCGAGGAGGGCCAGCTCGCCGAACACCTCGCCGGGACGGAGGGTCGCGAGGATCGCCTCGTCCCCGGTCTCCGACGGCAGCGAGATCTTCACGTCGCCGCTGACGATCACGAACAGGGCGTCGCCCGGATCGCCCAGGTGGAAGATGACCTCACCACGGCGGAATCGGCGCGAACGCATCCCCGACGCGACGCGCTCCAGGGCGACCGGGTCCAGACCCGAGAAGAACGGGATCGTCGCGAGCGATTCCAGGATCGGGCGACCCACAAGCATGTCGGCATCCTAACGGCTGTCAGCGAGCCGACAGCGGCAGCGTCGTCGCGGGCTCACCCGTCCGCGCTCGTCGTCCTAGCATGGCGCCATGCGCGCACCCCTCGGCGATCGCCTCCGCGTGACCGTGCTCGGCTGCAGCACCGCGGCTCCCCATCCCGCCAGCCCCACCGCCGGCTTCCTGGTGGAGTGGGGCTCTACGGCGCTGCTCCTCGACGTGGGCCAGGGCGTGATCCGCAATCTGCAGCGCGTCCTCGATCCGCTCGACCTGTCGGCCGTGATCCTGGGCCACATGCACGCCGATCACTACCTCGACATCGTCGGCCTGCGCTACCTGTTCCCCTGGGGCGAGCCGGCCGAGACACCCCTGCCGATGCACATCCCACCCGGCGGACGACAGCGCCTGGATGCCCTTGCGGTGGCCATCAGCGAACGGGTCGGGTTCTTCGACGCCGCCTTCGACGCGGTCGAGTTCGACCCGGCCCTGGGCGTGATGGTCGGTGAGCTGCGCGTCCGGTTCGTCCGCGGGCGGCACTACGTTCCCGCCTGGGGCGTCGTCATCGACGCGCCCGACGGCGCTCGCCTGGCGTACTCGGGCGACACCGGTCCGTCCGACTCGGTCGCGGCCGGCCTCGCCGACGCCGACCTGCTGCTCGTCGAGGCCGCCCTTCGGGACAGCCGCTTCGACGACCTCGAGCGCGGCCACCTGACCGCGGAGGAAGCGCTCGACCT
Organism: uncultured Chloroflexia bacterium; assembly: GCA_963724635.1. Classification (GTDB taxonomy): domain Bacteria; phylum Chloroflexota; class Limnocylindria; order Limnocylindrales; family CSP1-4; genus SPCO01. The sequence goes on along the minus strand of CAVRVI010000005.1, from coordinate 70,534 downwards.
CGCCCGGGCCGCTCGAGCCCGCGAGGCCATGCTCGTCCACTACGCCCCGATCCGACGAGCCGAACTCGAGGGTCTGTGCCGGGCGGCCGGTCCGTGGGCGCATGTCGCGGTCGACGGGCTGACGATGACGGTGGAGCCGGGAGAGCGATCAGCCGCCGTGACCACTGCCATCGGCGTGGAGTCGCCCTCCTAGTCGGGCCGGTCGTTCGCGGCCGCCGCGGCGATCGCGGCTCCGTCCAGGCCCGCCGCCTCGCGCAGCCCCCTCGCGGCATCAACGGCGGCATCGGCGAGCGCCCGATCGCGGGCGGCCCCTTCGGGATCGTCCAGGGCGGCGAGCTCGGCGGCCTGCCGCCAGAAGGCCGCTGCCTCCTCCGCCGCGCCCATCGCGAGCGCCGACACCGCGGCCTCGTGCAGGAGGGGCAGGGCCCGTGCCGCATCCCCCGCGGCGGCACGATGCGTGGCCACCTTGACCAGCGGCGCCGGGGTGGGACCGGCCTCGAGATGGTCCGCCATCCGGGCATGGAGCACGCGCCGCCGACTGGTCAGGAGCCCGGCGTACGCGACGTCATGGATGAGGGGATGGGCGAATTGCCACTCGCCGTCCTCGGCGCGGCGGATCAACGCCGTGTCGGCCAGGCGCTCCATGACCGCCGGCGCCGGTGGCGCGGTCTCACGCAGCTGGCCGACGCTCTCCGCGTCGAAGCGGATGCCGATGACCGAGGCGACGCCCAGGATCTCACGGGCCTCCGGATCGAGCGCGTCGATGCGCGCCCCGAGCACGGCCCGCAGTGTCACGGGCAAGCGGGGTACGCCCGTCTCGTTGAGCTCGACCCGGCCGTCACGCCATTCCAGCGTGCCGTCCTCCAGATAGGCGCGCACCGTCTCACCGACGAACAGCGGGTTGCCACCCGTCCGTTCGTGGATGCTGCGCGCCCCATCGGCGTCCACGGCGGCCCGCGCGACGATCGTCGCGAGCTTGGCGGTCTCGTGTTCGCGCAGGCCGTGCAGGTCGATCCGGACGTTGCCCGGGCGATCGGCCCACGGCGGGAGCGATCCCGGTCGCAAGCCGGCCAGCAGGACGAGCGGGTGGCGTGTCGTGACGTCGGCGAGCAACTCGACCATGCCGACGCTCGATGGATCGAGCCAGTGCAGGTCATCGATCACGACGACCCGCGGCCCGTCGTCGGTCATGAGGCGCTCGATGTAGCGGACCGCGACCTCCATCAGGGTCGCCGCGATCTCGAGCGAGTCGCTGGGCGTGTCGGAGGCCTCGTCCTCCCAGCCCGAGAATGCGGCGTCGCGAGCGATGGCCGCGATGGCGCCGCCATAGCGGCGGATCTCGTCCGCCGGCAGGTCGTCGCTGAACAGGAGGCGGCGAGCGTACGTGCCGGAATCGACGCCATGCTCGTCGGCGATGGTCTGCGCGAAGACGCGTGCGAATCGATAGGGCTCGCCACGCCCGTATGACACGTTCTCGGTCCAGGTCCAGGCCACGTGGCGTGTCCGCGCCTCGGCCTCCATGGCCGCCAGGATCCGCGTCTTGCCAACGCCCGAATCGCCGATGACCAGGGCGATGCCGCCCTGCCCGGTCGTCGCCACGGCCTCGACGAGGTCACGCAGGCGGTCCAGTTCCCGCGTCCGCCCGACGAGTGGCCCGACTGCGCTCGGTCGATGCGGCGTCCAGGCCCCCATGCCGGCCTCACCGCGAAGGCCGAACAGCTGGACCGCCGTCGATTGGCCACGCAACACCACGGACCCGTGGGCGTCGGCGGCAAGGCGGCCACGCGACGCCCGAAGGGTCGCGCCGTCGAGCAGGATCTCCCCTGGCCGGGCGAGGGACTGGATCCGGGCGGCGGTCGTGATGGCCTCGCCGGTCAGGCCCATGTCGCCGTCGCGGCCGGGACCGGGCGCACTGGCGACCACCTCGCCGGTCGCGATGCCGATGCGCACGTCCATGGGTTCGCCGCCGTCACCGATCTCCTGGAGACCGGCGCGGATGGCGAGGGCGGCGAGACCCGCCCGGACCGCGTCATCGTCGTGAGAGCGCGGCCAGCCGAATACCGCGAACAGCGCGTCCCCGATGAACTTCTCACGGGTCCCGTCGAACCGGGCGACCGCGCCCGCCATCGTCGCGAGGGCCGCGGTCACGCGGGCGCGGACCTCCTCGGGATCGTGCTCGGCGAGCATCCGGACGTAGTCGACGAGGTCGGCGAAGAGGGCGGTGACGATGCGTCGGTCGCCGCCGACGGGCGCCGTCGTGGGGCGGGCGCCGACCTCGCTCGCGGCCGGCGATCCCGGCACGGACCCGATCCCGGCGCCACCGGCAGACCGATCACCGGCGAGGGATTCGCCGCATTGGTCGCAGAAGCGCGCGCCTTCAGCCGCCTGGGATCCACACGATGCGCACTGCACGGTGGTGGCCCCAGGCCTGGGTCAGGAGACGGTCAGGAGCGGACGGGCATCCGCCGTCGCCGTCCGGACGCTCATCCGCGCCGCCACGGTCTGGGCCACCGCCGTCAGGGCCCTGGCCGCCGGACCGGGCTCGCGTTGGGCGACCGCCGGGACACCGACGTCACCGCCCTGGCGGACCGTGATGTCGAGCGGGATGCCGCCCAGGTACTCCAGCCCGTGCTCGCTCGCGAAGCGCTCGCCACCGCCGCGCCCGAAGATCTCGGTCAGCTCCCCGCAATGCGGGCAGGCGAACGCGGTCATGTTCTCGACCAGTCCCAGGACCGGCACGCTCATCCGCTGGAACATGGCGAGGGCCTTGCCGACGTCGGACAGCGAGACTTCCTGGGGGGTCGTCACGAGGACCGCCCCACTGATCGGCACCGCCTGGGCCAGCGTGAGCTGCGCATCGGAGGTGCCGGGCGGCAGGTCGATGACGAGGTAGTCGAGTTCGCCCCAATCGACATCACGCAGGAACTGCTGGATGGCGCCCCCGATGAGCGGGCCGCGCCACACGATGGGCTGGCCCTCCGGCACGAAGAACTGGATCGAGATCGTCTTGACGCCGTAGCGCTCCAGCGGCGTGATCTTGTTGTTGGCGCTGGCCGTCGGCTGCCCCTCGACGCCGAGCATCTGGGGGATGTTGGGCCCGGTGATGTCACCGTCGAGAAGGCCGACCGTGGCGCCGGCCTGGGCCAGGGCCACCGCGAGGTTGACCGCGACCGTGCTCTTCCCGACACCGCCCTTGCCCGACGCGACGGCGATGATGTTCTTGACGCCCGGCACCAGCTGCTCGGCCTGACGCGGCTGCGCCCGGCGGACCATGGCGCCCCACGTGATCGCGATGTTCCCGGCACCGATCCCGGTCAGCGCGGCACGGGCGTTGCCCTCGATCTCGTCCTTGAGCGGACAGGCCGGCGTCGTGAGCTCGATCGTGAACGCGACGTCCGTGCCGTCGATGGCGATGGCCTTGACCATCTCCAGGGTCACGATGTCGCGGCCGAGTTCGGGCTCCTGGACGTGGCGGAGGGCGTCCAGGACGGCGCCTTCGGTGATGGTGGTCATGCTGGCGTTCGGACCTCGTTCTGACACGGGAAGCGTCGATATCGTACCCCGCCGCGCCCGCGGCGCCAGCCGGGCCCTTGGGGCTGCCTCGCAGGCCCTCGTGGCGCGTCGTATCCACCTGCGAACTGCGAATCCAACGGCACCCTTGTCGTGCGAATCTCGCAACCTCGACCGGACCGTGGGCGACGAGGTGCGTTTCCTTGACACTGCCGATGATGCGCCCATATCCTCGCCCCAGCCGGACCGCCCCCACGGTCGTGGCCCCCTCCCGACATTGAGGTACCAGACGAACGTGCCCTCGGTCGATGTCCGTCTCGTCGATGTGGTCAAGCGTTACGGCGAGACGCTGGCCGTGGATCACATCAACCTCGAAGTCCAGACCGGCGAGTTCTTCGCCCTGCTCGGCCCATCGGGCTGCGGGAAGACGACGACCCTGCGGATGATCGGCGGCTTCGAGGCACCCACCTCGGGGCTGATCGAGCTCAAGGGCGAGGACGTCACCTGGCTGCCGCCCTACAAGCGACACGTCAACACCGTCTTCCAGAACTACGCCCTCTTCCCGCACCTGACCATCTACGAGAACGTGGCCTTCGGCCTTCGGCGCACCGGGGTCGCCGACACCGAGGTCAAGAACCGGGTCAGCGAGATGCTCCAGCTGGTCGAGCTGCCGGGCTACGAGCGGCGCAAGCCGACCCAGCTGTCGGGCGGCCAGGCGCAGCGCGTCGCCCTCGCGCGAGCGCTCATCAATCGACCGTCGGTGCTGCTCCTCGACGAGCCGCTGGGCGCCCTCGACCTCAAGTTGCGCAAGCAGATGCAGGTCGAGCTCAAGCGCATCCAGCAGGAAGTCGGGATCACCTTCATCTTCGTGACCCACGACCAGGAAGAAGCGATGACGATGGCGGATCGCATCGCCGTCATGAATTGCGGGAAATACGAGCAGCTGGCCGATCCCGCCAGCCTGTACGAACGGCCGCGGACGCGCTTCGTTGCCGGCTTCCTGGGCGTGAGCAACCTCCTGCCGACCAAGGCCGCGGGCACGGATGGCGGCTATGCCACGGCCCAGCTCGCTGACGGGACCGTCATCCGCGTCCCGGTCGCCCTGACGGAGGGCTTCGACGCCTACGAGATCGGCGTCCGGCCCGAGAAGATCCGGATGCGCGAACTGACGGACGACGTCCCCGATGGCAGCAACCAGCTCCTGGGGACCGTCAAGGACGCCTCGTACCTGGGTGTCTCGACGAGCTACCTCGTGGAGACCCGGGGCGGTGGCCTCGTCAATGTCTACGAGCAGAACGTGGAACGCGCCACGCGCGCCGAGCTCTGGGAGCCTGGCGAGGAGGTCCGCCTGACCTGGTCGCCAGACCACACGTTCGCCGTGCAGGCCGGCGGCACGCCGCCACCCGACGTCCCGGTCGAGGCCGGCGCCGCGCTGGCCGCCGCCGCGCTCCCCCCGCCCGGGGGGGTCTCGCGTCGCAAGTTCGTCATCGGTGGCGCGGTCGCGGTCGTGGCGGTCGGCGTCGCCGCGTTCCTGGCCTCGACATCCGGCGGCGGGACACCCGCGCCGTCCGGATCGGCTGCGGCCGGAACGTCGCCCACGCCCGAACCGACGGCCCCGGGCTCGGGTGGGCCGGCGCCCAGCGGCGAGCCGGTCGGATCCCTCCCACCGGAGACCGGCGAACTCCAGGTCGCGACGTGGATCGGCTACATGGACCTCGATGAATCGGAGACGATCCACCCGACGCTCGAGCGCTTCCAGACGGAGTCGGGCATCACGGTGAACTACGTCGAGGCGGTCGACGGCAACGAGTCCTTCTTCACGAGCAACCTCAAGGGTCCGCTGGACGCCGGGCTGCCGACCGCGTGGGACCTGGTCGTCCTCACGGACTGGATGATCGCGCGACTCGCGCGCCTCCAGTGGCTCGAGCGCTTCGACCTGACGGCCATGCCGAACTTCACCGCCAACCTGCTGCCGATCTATCGGGGACGCTCATTCGACCCCGACACGAACCTCGCCGCCCCGTGGCAGTCCGGCATGACCGGGATCGGCATCGATCAGGCCAAGACCGGGCCCCAGACGTCGTTGAAGGTCCTGTTCACGGACGCGTTCGCCGGGCGCATGACGTACCTCGACGAGATGCGCGACACGGTCGGCCTGTCCGCCCTGGCGCTCGGCTACGACCCCGCCGGCATCACCGAGGAGCAGTTCCAGGCCTCGCTCGCCCAGATCGACAACGCCGTCAAGAGCGGGTGGGTCCGCCAGGTGCAGGGCAACCAGTACGTGAACACGATGCAGGCCGGCGACGCGGTGATCGCGACCGCCTGGTCCGGCGACGTCCTGGGTCTGCTCGTCCCGGGTGAATCGGAGAGCCAGGACTTCCAGTGGATCCTCGCCGACGAGGGCGGGATGCTCTGGACGGACAACTGCTCCATCCCGCTGGGCTCACCGCGACGACGGATGGCGCAATCCTTCATCGAGTTCTACTACGAGCCGGCGAACGCCGCCGAGCTCGAGGCCTGGGTCAACTACGTGTGCCCGGTGGAGGGCGCCCGTGAGGTCATGCTGGACCTGGATCCGGAGCTCGCGAACAACCCGCTCATCTTCCCGCCGCCTGACTGGTTCGCGCGCCTCCACCAGTTCCGCGCGACGACCGCGGAAGAGGAGGTCGCCTGGGCCGAGGCGTACACCAAGGTCATGGGCCTCTAGCCCGCCATGCGCCGGGCGATCAACTTCCGCACCATCGCGCCGTACGCCCTGCTGGCGCCGGGCCTCCTGTGGCTGGCCATCTTCTTCGTCTACCCGGCCATCCAGATGTTCCTCGTCTCGCTGTGGACCGGGAACCTCGAGACCGGGTTCCAGCAGACCTGGAACTGGGGGATCTATCCGCAGGCGTTCAGCGAGTACTGGCCGTGGATCGGCCGGTCCATCGTCTATGGCGGCCTGGCCACGATCCTCGCGTTCGCCCTGGGGTTCCCGCTGGCCTACGCGATCGCGTTCCGAGGCGGCGCCTACAAGAACCTGCTGCTCTTCCTCGTGATCGCCCCGTTCTTCACGAGCTTCCTGCTGCGGACGATCTCCTGGAAGATCATCCTCTCGGACGACGGCATGGTGCTGGGTCCGCTCAAGTCGCTCGGCATCATCCCCGCGGACTTCCAGTTGCTCGCGACCCCGGCGGCGGTGATCGCGGGCATCACCTACAACTTCCTGCCGTTCATGACCCTGCCGCTGTACGTCGCCCTCGAGAAGATCGACCGGCGCCTCATCGAGGCGGCCGAGGACCTCTACGCCGGGCCATGGCGCCCGCGCGGGACGATCGTGGGCTTGATCATCGGCGGCGTGCTGGGCGCCATCGTCGGCGTCGTCATGGACTACGGACCGCTCGCTCTGGGCATCCCCGGTCTCATCATCGGTGGCATCGTCGGAACGTGGCTGATCAGTGAGGCCTTCGTCCGGATCACCTTCCCGTTGTCCTTGCCCGGCGTCTTCGCCGGGTCGCTGCTCGTGTTCATCCCGGCCGTGGGTGACTACGTGAATGCCGAATTGCTGGGGAACCCGCAGTCGCTCATGATCGGCAACGTCATCCAGGCGCGCTACCTGCGCGTGACCGATTACCCGACCGCCTCCGCCCTCTCGTTCATCCTCATGGCCGCGATCCTGATCGGCGTCCTGATCTACATCCGCATGCTCGGGACGGAGGACCTCGTCTGATGACGGCCGTGCCGGTCCCGAGCACCCGCCCATCGACGGCCGGCGCCCGGCTGCGCCGGTGGGTCGATCGCTGGATCCTGCCGATCTACGTGGCCGGGGTCACGCTGTACCTGATCCTGCCGGTCGCGGTGATGATCCTGTTCAGCTTCAACGACCCGGTCGGGCGCTCCAACCTGGCCTGGGGGAGCTTCTCGATCGACGCCTGGTTGAACCCGCTCGGCCGCCCGGGCCTGCCCGAAGCGGTCGCCAACAGCATCATCATCGCCCTGATCGCGACGGTGGTCGCGACGATCCTTGGGACGCTCATCGCGCTGGCCCTCGTGCGCTACCACTTCCGCGGGCGAGGCTCCACCAACATCCTGATCTTCCTGCCGATGTCGACGCCGGAGATCGTCCTGGGCGCCTCGCTGCTGACGACGTTCATCGCGTCGGTCAAGCTGCCGTTCATCCCCGAAGGGATCGTCTATCCGCTGAGCATGACGACGATCATCATCGCCCACATCATGTTCTGCATCAGCTTCGTCGTGGTCACGGTGAAGGCCCGCCTCCAGGGATTCCCGCGGCATCTCGAGGAAGCGGCGATGGACCTGGGGGCGAACGAGTGGGTGACCTTCTGGAAGGTCACGTTCCCGTTGATCCTGCCGGGCATCGTGGCGGGCGCCCTGCTGGCCTTCAGCCTCTCGATCGACGACTACGTCATCACCAGCTTCACGGCCGGCCAGACCCTGACCTTCCCACTGTTCATCTACGGATCGCAGCTCCGCGGCATCCCGGTCCAGGTCAACGTGATCGGCACGATGATCTTCCTCGTCGCGGTCGGCTTCGTCCTCCTGACCACGCTCTGGCAGCGACGCGTCGCCGCCCGCGACTACGCGGCCAGCACGGCCGCCTGACCGCGCTGCAGGAGACTGCCCGCATGCTCGACACCGCGACGCCTCCCGGCCGCACCGCCACTCCCCTCCCCGACCACGCGGTCGTGCCCCCGGTGTGGGGCCGCATCACGAACCTGGACGTGGATCGCGGCGAAGGGTCCTGGCTGATCACCCGCGACGGCGAGCGCTACCTCGACTACAGCTCCGGGATCGGGGTCACCAACACCGGGCACGCCCATCCGCGCGTCGCGGCGGCCGTCGCCGCACAGGCCCACAAGCTGCTCCACGGCCAGCAGAACATCCTGTACCACGAGCCGGGGCTGCGCCTCTACGAACGACTGCCGCGACTGCTGCCCGGCGGGCCGTACCAGGCGTTCCTCTCGAACTCGGGCGCGGAGGCGGTGGAGGCGGCCGTCAAGCTGGCACGGGTCGCGACCGGCCGGCCGGCCATCCTGGCGTTCCGCTACGGCTACCACGGGCGGACCGCCCAGACGATGGCCCTCACCACGGCCAAGGACGTCTACCGGGCCGCCTTCGAACCGCTGCCCGGGTCGGTCTACCACACGCCCTATCCGTACTGCTATCGGGCACCCGGTGGCGCCCATGCCCCGGGCGCCTGCACGTGCGACTGGGAAGCCCAACTGGACCTGACCTTCCACCAGTTCATCTACCCCGACCGCGTCGCCGCGATCATCGTGGAGCCGATCCTGGGCGAGGGCGGCTACATCGTCCCGCCGCCCGGGTTCCTGCCCCGGCTGCGCGAGCTGACGGCCAGGCACGGCATCCTGCTCATCGCCGACGAGGTCCAGACCGGGTTCGGGCGGACCGGCGAGCTGTTCGCCGTGCAGCACTGGGACGTGGAACCGGACATCCTGGTCATGGCCAAGGGGATCGCCTCGGGGCTGCCGCTTTCGGGGATCCTGGCCCGGAGCGAGCTGATGGCCCAGTGGAAGCCCGGGACCCACGGCGGCACGTATGGCGGGAACGTCGTGTCCTGCGCGGCCGCCAACGCGACGCTCGACGTCATCGAGGACGAGGGCCTGGTCGCCAACGCCCGCGATCGCGGTGCCCAGTTCCTGGCGGGCCTGCGAGCCCTCAAGTCGCGCTACCGGGCGATCGGCGACGCTCGCGGCCTGGGCTTGATGGTGGCGATCGAACTCGTGAAGCCCGACGAGGGCGACGGCCGGGTCCCCGATCCCGATCTGACCAAGCGGATCCAGGCCGAGGCCCTCGCGCGCAAGCTCATCGTCCTGACCGCCGGCACGTACGTGAACGTGGTCCGGATCATCCCGCCGCTCGTGACGACCGTCGACGAGGTCGACCAGGCGCTGTCCATCCTCGACGAATCCCTGGCGGCTGCGGGCGCCTGACCCGGGTTCGCTTGCGCTCGCCGGCCGCCGCGCGGTCGCAGCGAAGTCGGGCGGATCGGCCCAGACGTTGATGACGCTTGGCCGTTGGGCCGGATCCCGGCACGACCGATGCTGGTCCTGCGCACCGGTGCCGTTGTCGCCCCGACGCGCCAGTCCGATCGGAGGATCGTGATGCGCATCCTGCTCGCGCTCGATGGCTCCCATGGCGCGGCGACCGCCCACGCCCTGGTCCAGAGCCTGCCCTGGCCCGATCCCAGCCACATCGACGCGTTCCGGGTGATCGAGCCGGTCTTCGACATGTTCGGCATGTCCCCGATCGGATTCGACGACACGCTCGATGATCTCCTCGGCACCGCCGATGTCCGGCGCGCGCTCGATGCCGACACGATCGACCTTGGAGCGCCCGGGCGGACCATCGCGACCCACGTCGAGATCGGCCGGCCGGCGACCCTGATCGTCGAGGCCGCGACACGACTCCGGTCCGACCTGATCGTCCTGGGGAGCCGCGGGCGGGGGCCGATCAGCACGATGGTGCTCGGGTCCGTTTCGGCTGAGGTCGCCGACCATGCCCCATGCCCGGTGCTCGTGGCGCGGCGGCCGACCTGCGACCGCGCGATGGTCGCCCTGGACGGGACGCCGTTCACGGAGCACATCGTCGAGGCCGTCCAGGCGTTCACGTTCCTGCGCGACACCCACCTCGACGTCGTCAGCATCGCGCCGTCCGTGGCTCCCGGACCCGGGATCATGTTGTCCAGCGGCGGCTACGGCGTCCCGTTCACCTGGTTCGAGGAAGGCGTGGACGCCGCGACCGCGTCGCTCGAGCACGTCGCCTCGGCCGCAGCCGCGGCGCTCACGGAGCGTGGACGGGAGGCCAGCTGGGCGGTCCACCACGGAGATCCCGCCGCGACGCTGATCGAGGTCGCCCAACGGTCCGGCACTGACCTCATCATCGTGGGGACCCATGGCCGGACGGGCATGACGCGGCTGCTGCTCGGCAGCGTGGCGCGCAACGTCCTTCTCCACGCCCACGCGTCGGTCCTCGTGCTCCGTGAAGCCCACGGATCGGGGCACGCCGCCGAGGCACACACGACGGTCGCGACGTCCCGCTAGATCAAAGCTGACAAACCGGCAGGTCAGCCCGGGCGATCCGGCGCCATTGCTCGACGCCCTGCGCTGGACCGGGCCACGGCAGCCGCGATCACGAGGTCCTCGCGCGCCGTGACGCGGAGGACCGCGGGCCGTGCTCCTGGAGCGCTCAGCGCGACGTCGCCGCGCCGGGCGGCGACGCCGATCGGCGCGATCCCCAGGACGGCCAGGCGGCGCACGATGCCCGCGCGGACGGATCCGGCGTGCTCGCCGATACCGCCGGTGAAGACGACCGCGTCCAGCGACGACAGCCGGCTCGCCGCGGCGGCGATCGCGGCCGCGGCGCGGTCGGTGAACATGGCGATCGCCAGGGACGCCTGTCGGTCCCCGCCTCGTGCCCGTTCGACGAGGTCCTGCATGTCGACCGAACCGCCGACCGCGAGCAGCCCGCCCCGATGGACAAGGTCAGCCTCGACCTCGTCGGCGTCGTGGCGACCGTCGCGCAGCCGATGGAAGACGATCCCCGGATCGATGGATCCCGACCTCGTGGCCATCATCAGGCCCTCGAGGGGCGTGAAGCCCATGGAGGTGTCCACGGAGCGCCCGCGATCGACCGCGGTCACGGATGCCCCGGCGCCCAGGTGGGCGACGACCAGGCGCAGCGCACGCGGACGCCGCTCCAGCACGGCCGCGGCCCGCCCGACGGCCCACTCGACCGACAACCCGTGGAACCCGTAGCGGCGGATGCCATCGTCGGTGAACCACGAGCCCGGGACCGGGTACCGCCACGCGACCTCGGGCAGCCACGCGTGGAACGCGGTGTCGAAGCAGGCGACCTGGCGAACCGTCGGAGCGCGTCGGGCCACGGCCCGGATCACGGCGACGGCCGGCGGGATGTGCAATGGCGCCAGGGTCGTCACCCGTTCGATCGCGGCCAGGGCCGCGTCGTCGATGACCAACGGCTCGACGAGGTCTGGACCGCCATGGACGACCCGGTGCCCGACCCCCAGAAGGTCACTGGGCAGCGGGTCGCCGAGGGCGGCGAGGACCCTCCCGACCGCGTCGTCCGCATCCGCTACGGCGTCGCCGTCCCAGCCGACCGTGACCGCTGCGAGTGCCCGCTCGTCGCCGCGGCGGAGCAGGCTCGCCTTGAGCGTGCTGGACCCGGCGTTGAGGACGAGGATCCGGCCCCCACGGGCTCCTCCGCCTCGACGGGCCGCGGGGCTCACCCCGGCCAGGTCCAGTCGCGGATCTCGGGCGCGTCCTCGCCTTCGAGGCGCGTATAGGCCCGGGCCTCGATCCGCTTGTCGACCATGAGCTGTCGGACGTGGCCGGCGGTCGCCGCGAGCCCCGGGACCCGGTCGATCACGTCGATCGCGAGGTGGAACCGGTCGAGGTCGTTGAGCATGACCATGTCGAACGGCGTGGTCGTCGTCCCTTCCTCCTTGTAGCCGCGGACGTGCAGATTGCCGTGGTTCGTCCGCCGGTAGGTGAGTCGATGGATCAACCACGGGTAACCGTGGTAGGCGAAGACGATCGGCTTGTCCGTCGTGAACAGCGAGTCGAACTCCGTATCGGACATCCCGTGCGGGTGCTCCGACTCGGGCTGCAGCCGCATGAGGTCCACGACGTTGACGTATCGCACCTTGAGGTCGGGCAGGTGCGTCCGCAGCAGGTCCACGGCCGCCAGGGCTTCCAGGGTAGGGACGTCGCCGGCGCTCGCGATGACGACGTCGGGCTCACCGCCCTGGTCGTTGCTCGCCCAGTCCCAGATCCCGATGCCTCGGGTGCAGTGCAGGACCGCCTCGTCCATCGTCAGCCAGTTGGGCGACGGTTGCTTGCCCGCGACGATGACATTCACGTAGTGCCGGCTGCGCAGACAGTGGTCGCCCACGGACAGGAGGGTGTTCGCGTCCGGCGGCAGGTACACCCGGATCACATCCGACTTCTTGTTGACGACGTGGTCGATGAAGCCTGGGTCCTGGTGCGAGAACCCGTTGTGGTCCTGACGCCAGACCAGCGACGAGAGCACGTAGTTGAGCGACGCGATGGGCCGCCGCCACGGCATGTCGCGCGTGACCTTGAGCCACTTCGCGTGCTGGTTGAACATCGAGTCGACGATGTGGATGAAGGCTTCGTAGCAGTTGAACATGCCGTGGCGTCCGGTCAGGAGGTAGCCCTCGAGCCAGCCCTGGCACTGGTGCTCGGAGAGCACCTCCATGACCCGTCCGTCGGGGGCGAGATGGTCGTCACCCGGGATGATCTCGGCCATCCACGTCCGATCCGTGACCTCCAGGACGGCGCCCAGCCGGTTCGAGGCCGTTTCGTCCGGGCCGAACATCCGGAAGTTGTCGGTGTTGCGGGCCATCACGTCGCGCACGTACGTTCCCAGGACCCGGGTCGCTTCGGCGACCGAGCCGCCCGGCCGCGGGACCTCCACCGCGTAGTCGCGGAAGTCCGGCAGCACGCAGGTCGCGCAGCAGCTCGCCGCCGTTGGCGACCGGGTTGGCGCTCATCCGACGGGTCCCGGTCGGTGGCAGGGCCGCGAGCTCGGGCAGGAGTCGGCCGGCATCATCGAACAGCTCTGCGGGCCGGTAGCTGCGCATCCAGGCCTCCAGGATCGCGCGGTTGCGCGGCGTTCGCTGCGGACCTCGCTCATCGGCACCTGATGCGCTCCGCCACGTGCCCTCGACCTGGCAGGCCGTCGATCTCCTTTGGCCCGGTCCAGCCCTTGGGCGTGCGAAGACGATCATCGGCCAGCGGGGACGCTCCGTGCATCGGCCCGCCGGCGCGGGCGCGTCGCTGGATCTCGCGGATCTCGTCGAGGACGGTATCGAGGGTCGCCGCGAGCGCGCGGTGGACCGTCGCCGGATCGTCGCCCTCGACCGAAGTACGGCTTGTGGCCGTAGCCCTCCATGAGCGCCGCAGCTCGGCGTCGCGGGATCCGCGCCAGGACCGTCGGGTTGGCGATCTTGTAGCCGTTGAGGTGGAGGATCGGCAGGACCGCGCCGTCGCGCGCCGGGTTCGAGGAACTTGTTCGAGTGCCAGCTCGTGGCGAGCGGCCCGGTCTCCGCCTCGCCGTCACCGACGACGCACGCCACCAGCAGGTCCGGATTGTCGAACGCGGCGCCGTAGGCGTGGGACGAGCGAGTAGCCCAGCTCGCCGCCCTCGTGGATGGAGCCGGGCGTCTCGGGCGCGACATGGCTCGGGATGCCGCCCGGGAAGCGGAACTGGCGGAACAGCTCGCCGCATGCCGTCCTCGTCGCGGCGTGATGCTCGGGTAGACCTCGCTGTAGGTGCCCTCGAGATAGGCGTTCGCGACGAGCGCCGGGCCCGCCGTGGCCCGGACCGGTGATGTAGATCGTGTCGAGGTCGCGCTCGCGGATGGCGCGGTTCATGTGCGACGTAGATGCAGGTTCAGCCCGGGCGTCGTCCCCCAGTGCCCCAGCAGGCGCGGCTTGACGTGCGTCGGCGCGAGCGGCTCGCGCAGGAGCGGGTTGTCCAGCAGGTAGATCTGCCCGACCGAGAGGTAGTTGGCCGCGCGCCAGTAGGCGTCCATCCGGCGCCAGGAGTGCCGTCGTCGATCGGGCAGGCTCGGGCTCGACTGGTCGGGTCCGGTCGCATCACGGGCTGCATCGTGGTCGCTCCCCTACCAGAGCCCCAGGTCGTGGGCCTCCGCCTTCAATCGATCGCGATGGTCGGGGTGGGCGATCCCGATGAGCGCCGCCGCCCGTTCGCGCAGGCTGCGACCGAACAGCTCGGCGACGCCGTACTCGGTCACGATCGTGCGGGCATGGGCGCGCGTCGTCACGACGCCGGCGCCCGGCTTGAGCGTCCCGACGATCCGCGACATCGATCCCGCCGGCCGCGGTCGAGGGCAGGGCGATGATCGCGCGTCCCTCCGCGGCGAGCGCCGCGCCGCGGATGAAGTCCATCTGGCCGCCGACCCCGCTGTAGATCGCGCGTGGCCGATCGAATCGGCGACGACCTGGCCGGTCAGGTCGACCTCGATCGCCGAGTTGATCGCCGTCATCCGACTGAACGAGCGGATCACGTGGGTGTCGTTCGTGAAGTCGACCGAGCGCATCTCGATCATCGGGTTGTCGTCGACGAAGTCGTAGAGGCGCTCGCTTCCCATCATGAACGCGGTGACGATCTTGTCCCGGTTGCGCTCCTTGCGCGCGCCGGTGATCGACGCCGGCCTCCACGAGGTCCACGATGCTGTCGGTGAACATCTCGGTGTGGACGCCGAGGTCGCGGCGGTCCGTCAGAGCGCCAGCGCCGTCGCCGCCGGGATGGCGCCGATCCCGAGCTGCAGGGTCGCGCCGTCGGGGACGAGCTCCGCGACGTACTCGCCGATCCGCCGCTCGATGGTCGCCGATCGGCTCGATCGGGTCGCTCGAAGGGCGGGATGTCCACCTCGACCGCGAGGTCGATGTCGTCGACGTGGATGAAGCTCTCGCCGAGGGTGCGCGGCAGCGCCGGGTTGAGCTGGGCGATGACCGTCGTCGCGGCACGGATCGCCGCGTGCATCGCCTCGACCGAGACGTTCAGCGAGCAGAAGCCGTGCTTGTCGGGCGGCGTGACGTTGACGAACGACCACGTCCAGCGGGACGGCGCCCGACTCGAAGAGCCGTGGGCACGTCCGACAGGAAGACCGGCACGTAGTCGGCCCGGCCCTCGCTGACGGCCGCCCGCGCGTTGGGGCCGACGAAGAGGGCCCGGTGGCGGAAGTGCGCCGGCCATCTCGGGGGCGAGGTGCGGGCCCGGGCCCTCCGTGTGGAGGTGGACCATGCCGACGTCGCGGAGGTCGGGGGCACGGGCGACGAGGGCGTCAAGCAGGACGGTCGGGACCGCGGCCGCGCACTGGACGTAGACCTGGTTCCCGGAGCGGATCCCCGCGACTGCTTCTGCCGGCGTGACGATCCGCATCCGTCGATGATGCCCTACCGACGTCGCGTCGGGTCGGTCAGCGCGCGAGCCGGCGTGCCGGGAGATCGGCGACGTCGACGGCGTCCATCCCGGGCTCCACGTCGACGATCCGGTCGGGC
Organism: uncultured Chloroflexia bacterium; assembly: GCA_963724635.1. Classification (GTDB taxonomy): domain Bacteria; phylum Chloroflexota; class Limnocylindria; order Limnocylindrales; family CSP1-4; genus SPCO01. The sequence continues at coordinate 54,935 of CAVRVI010000005.1, read as the reverse complement.
CGATGGGTCACCGAGACGAGCGCACGCTCGAACGAGGTCCGCGCGAACGCCGGCCCGGTCACGGTCACGAGGTCCGAGTCGACGAGCTCATCGACCGCGCGGGCCTCGAAGGCCGCCTCGGGCTCGAACGCACCGCGGCCCAGCCGCTCGATGAGCGGCGTTCCGTCGCCCTCCCGCGTGGCGATGATGGCCTGCTCGTGGTCGATCCAGATCAGGGCGTCCACGGCCCTTCTGGACGCGTCTGCTCGCTCGATCATGGGACACCTCCGATCTGCCACCAGCATGGCGGCGCGGGGCGCGCTGCCGTACCGCCGGATGGCACGGTCCGACCCGGGCCGAGCGGCCCGTTTCCCTCAGGGGCGACGGCGCAGGCGGTCGCGGATGGTGTCGTGGAGGTGGCCGTTGGACGCGAGGAACGAACCAGTGTCGATGGCGCGGCGGCCCTCGAAGTCCGTCGCCCGGCCGCCCGCCTCCTCCACGAGGACGAACGGGGCGGCCGCGTCCCATGTCTTGAGGCCGACCTCCACCATGGCCTCCGCCGCACCTTCGGCAAGCAGCGTGTAGCCCCAGAAGTCACCGAAGCCACGTTCGCGCCACGCGTCCGCGAGCAGACCCTCGAAGCCGGGGGCCCGACCCGAGGCCGCGATCTCGCGGGCGCCGCCATAGAGGATCTGCGCATCGTCGAGCCGGGTCACGCCACTCGCCCGGATGCGTCGCGGCGTCGTCTCGCCGCGGTTGCGCGCCCAGGCGCCGCCGCCGCGGTGCGCCCACCACCGTTCGTCGAGCGCGGGGGCGGAGATGACGGCGGCCTGGAGCTCCCCGTCGCGTTCCACCGCGAGCAGGGTGCCGAACAGGGGCACCCCACGGATGAAGTTGTGGGTGCCATCGATCGGATCGATGTACCAGCGGACGGACGCGTCGGCAGTCTCCGTGCCGTACTCCTCGCCGACAAGACCGTGGTCGGGGAATGCGGCGAGGAGCCGCTCGCGGATCATTTGCTCGATGGTCGTGTCGGCCTGGGTCACGAAGGTCCGGTCGGGCTTCGTGTCGATCTGCAGGTCGCGCCGGAAATGCGCCCGGGCGATCGTATCGGCCTCGTCACAGGCCGCCTGCGCGACGTCGAGCCAGGCGCGCAGCTCGGCGTCCGTGCCGCGGCGGAAGGTGGCGGACCAGTCCGGGCCGAAGGTGGGTCCAGGCTCGCTCATGATCGGATCCTCGCGTTGGTGGCGTCGTACAGGGGTTCCTTCGAGACCTCGAAGCCGACCCACGCACCGAAGACCTCGACCTCCCCACGGGTCCCGATGGCCGCCCGATCGGGTGGCAGGTACGCGTACGCGATCGACCGCTCCACGGCGAACCCGTAGCCGCCGCTCGTGACCCGACCCACGACGACGCCGGCGACGCGCACCGGCTCGTTGCCCAGGCAGACGGATCGCGGGTCGTCCAGCACGAGCGCGCGGAGGCGCTTGGCCGGCCCGGCCGCACGCGCGGCCACGAGCGCGTCACGCGCCTGGCACGGAACGGCTTTGTCGAGGGCGACCGCGAAGCCGAGCCCGGCGTCGAACGGGGTCTCGTCCGGCGTGATGTCGCTGGACCACACGCGATAGCCCTTCTCCAGCCGGAGAGCGTCGATGGCGCGGTAGCCGCCGGCCACGAGCCCGTGGTCGCGACCGGCCTCCCAAAGCGCCTCCCACAATGCCCGCCCGTACTCACTGGGCGCGTACAGCTCCCAGCCCAGCTCCCCGACGTAGGTGACGCGCAACGCCAGCACCGGCACGTGACCCACCGCTGATCTCGCGCGCGGTGAGATATGGGAAGGCGGCATCACTGATGTCGTCGCGCGTGAGGGCCGACAGGATGTCCCGGGCCCGGGGTCCCCAGATCCCGTAACAGACCCGCGCCGAGGTGACGTCGCGCACCTCGACCGAACCATCGTCGGGCAGGTTCGTGCGCAGCCACGCGGCGTCGTGATTGCCGTAGGCCGTACCGGTCACGAGCAGGAAGCGGTGCTCCCCCAGGCGCGTGGCCGTCAGGTCCGCCTGGATCCCGCCACGCCGGTCCAGCAGCTGGGTGTAGACGATGGACCCGACCGCCCGGTCGATATCGTTGCCGGCGACATGCTGGAGCGCTGTGACGGCCCCAGGGCCGGTCACCTCGAGCTTCGCGAACGAGCTCTCATCGAACAGGCCCGCGGCCGACCTCGTGGCCAGCGCCTCAGCGGCGATGGCGGGCGACCAATGCTCCCCGGCCCAGCCACGGGGCCGGAGCGACTCCAGGGCGGCCCGACCGCCAAAGCGCGGGTCGTCGGCGTTCGGCTCGAACCAGTTGGGACGCTCCCAACCGGACTTCTCGCCGAAGACCGCCCCCAGGCGACCGAGCGCTTCGTAGGCGGGTGCCGTGCGCAACGGTCGGCCGGCCTGGCGTTCCTCGTTGGGATAATGGATGTCGTAGTACGTCGCGTAGTTCTCGACGGACCGGGCCAGCGTGTACCGCTGCGACCGATACGCCGGCCCGAACCGCCGGATGTCCATCTTCCAGAGGTCCAGCTCCGGCTCACCCTCGGTGATCCAGGTCGCCATCTGGCGTCCGATCCCGCCGGCCCCGGCGATCCCGTGGGCGCAGAACCCGGCGGCCACGAAGAAGCCGCGAACCTCGCTCTCGCCCAGGATGAACTCGTTGTCGGGCGTGAAACCCTCCGGGCCGTTGATGACCCGGCTGACGCCGGCCTCGGCGATCGACGGCACCCGCCGGACGGCGCCCTCCATGATCGGCTCGAAGCGGGGCATGTCGGGGGCGAGCAGCTTGCCGTTGAAGTCCGGCGGGGCCCCGTCGAGGGACCACGGCGCCGGATCGCGCTCGTAGCCGCCCATGCACAGGCCGCCGACCTCCTCGCGGAAGTAGACGAGGTTGTCGGGGTCGCGCAGCTGCGGAAGGCCCGCATGGACGCCGGCCATCTCGTCGGTGAAGAGGTACTGGTGCGCCATCGGGATGATCGGGATCGTCACCCCGACCATGCGACCGATCTCGGGTGCGAACATGCCGCCGGCATTGACGACGACGTCGGCACGGATGTCGCGCCGCTCGCCGCGATGTTCGACGGTGACGCCTGTCACGCGCGGCGTGCGCCGGGCCGGCGATCCCCCATCCACGCCGATGCCCACGACCCGCGTGTGCGGCTCGATCGTGGCCCCACGCGATCGGGCGCCGGCGGCCAGCGCCTGCGCGAGTCCGGACGGGTCAAGCCAGCCGTCGGTCGGGAGCCAGACTCCGCCCAGGACCCCATCCGTGGACATCAACGGGAAGCGATCCTGGGCCTCGGACGCGGTGATGAGGTCCATCGGCAGGCCGAAGGTCTTGGCCCAGCCCGCCTGTCGCTCCAGCTCCTCCATGCGTGCTCGGGATGACGCCAGCCGGATCGATCCGACCTCGTGCCAGGACGGGTCGACCCCGGTCTCGTCGCGCAGCCGCCGGTAGAGTGCCGACCCGTACATCATCATCCGGGTCAGCGTGACGGAACCGCGCAGCTGCCCGACCAGGCCAGCCGAATGGAAGGTGGAGCCGGAGGTCAGCTCCGCGCGATCGACAAGCACGATGTCGGTCCACCCGAGCTCGGTCAGGTGGTAGGCGATAGAAGTCCCGCCCACGCCGCCACCGATGATGACCGCCCGGGCGTGCTCCATCGCCTGTCCCAACCTCCGGCTCCTCGACCGCTGTCGTCGACAGCCTAGCGAGTGGCGACCGCGCGGGCACGCCCGGTCGGTGGACCGCGTCATGGGGTGGACCGCGCCATGGGTCGGACACCCGCATCGGCCGTCGTCAGGTAGGCTGGCCCGGGCATGGATCGAACGATGGTGCGTCAGGTGCTGCTCGGGGTCGTCGTGTTCGCGGCGACCCTGCTGGTGCTCGCCGGCCTGACGGGCGTGATCGGGCGGGCCAGCGACACGCCCTCGGCGTCTGCGGCCGTCGTGGCGAGCCCGACGCCGACCCGGACCGTCGTGCCGGTCACGTCGCCCACCGCGATCCCCTCCGAATCGACCACCTCGCCCGTGGATCCATCGGCGAGTCCCATCGCCAGCCCCACGTCCAGCCTCCAGCCCTCGGCCGGGGACCCGGTCCTCGTGGGCGCCGGGGACGTCGCCGGCTGCAAGTACGACGATGACGAGGCCACGGCGAAACTGCTCGACCAGATCGACGGCACGGTCTTCGTGGCCGGTGACAGCGTCTACGAGAAGGGGACGATCGAGGAGTTCGAAGCCTGCTACGCGCCGACCTGGGGGCGCCATCTCGATCGCACCTGGCCCGTGCCGGGGAACCACGAATGGAAGACGCGGGACCTCGCCGGCTATCGCGCCTATTTCGGGGCCGCGGCGACGGGCGAGGACGGGTCGACGTGGTACGCCCACGACCTCGGGACGTGGCGCGTGATCATGCTGGACTCCGCGTGTGGCAAGGTCGGCGGCTGCCGCCCGGACTCCCCACAGGGCCGCTGGCTCGCGGCCGAGCTGGCGGACTCGACGGCCCAGTGCACGATCGCCATCTTCCATGTGCCTCGGTTCAGCTCCGGGTCCGAGCACGGCAACGATCCGGGGCATGGACCCGTTCTGGCAGGCCCTCTACGCCGGCGGCGCCGACGTGATCGTCAACGGCCACGACCACGACTACGAGCGATTCGCACCGCAGGACCCAGACGCCCGTGCGGACCCGGCTCGCGGGATCCGCGAGTTCGTGGTGGGGACGGGCGGCCGGGAACTGAACGAGTTCGGCGATATCCAGCCCAATAGCGAGCTGCGCGCATCCATCGACTTCGGCGTCCTGGCCCTGACGCTCCATGATGGCTCGTACGACTGGCATTTCCAGGGCGCGTCGACCGACTTCTCGGACCGCGGCGTGGGTCGCTGCCACTGATGACCAAGGCCCCGGCGATCCCGACGATCGAGCAGGTCATCGCCGCGATCCCGGACTGGACGGGCCGGTCGATCCGGATCGAGTCGATCCCCGCCGGACTCACCAACCAGAACTGGCGCGTGGAGGTCGATGGCGAACCGGTCTTCGTGCGCATCCCGGGTCCGGGCACCGACCTCCTCGCGGTGGATCGCGCCAACGAGCTCCACAACACGCGCGCCGCCGCGGAGGCTGGTGCCGGTCCCTCGGTCCTCCACCACCTGCCGGCGTGGGACGCGTTCGTCCTGGCCTGGATCCCGGCCCGGACGATGTCCAACGAAGCGTTCGCGGCACCGGGCGCACCGGGACGGGTAGCGGAGGCGTTGCGGCGCCTGCACGCCGGCCCGCGCTTCCACGACGACTTCGACATGGTCGACCTCGCGGCGCGCTACCTGCGGGTCGTGGACGAGCGCGACATCGCCATCCCGGACGGGTATCGCGAGCGGATGGATCGGATCCCGCGCATCGCCGCGGCCCTCGCGGTCCACCCCCTGCCCACCGTCCCGTGCCACAACGACCTCCTCGCCGAGAACTACCTCGACGACGGGGAGCGGCTGTGGATCGTGGACTACGAATACAGCGGCAACAACGACCCGACCTTCGAGCTCGGGAACACGTGCCAGGAGCTGGGCTGGGACGAGGATCGCGTGCGGGCGCTGTGCTCCGCGTACTTCGGGGAGGCCACGGAGGCGATGCTCGCCCGGATGCGGCTCCAGATGATCATGTCGGACGTCGGGTGGACGCTCTGGGCGGCCATCCAGGCCGCGATCTCTCCGATCGACTACGACTTCGCCGGCTGGGCCGAGGAACGCTGGGCGCGAGCGCAGGCGGCGCTGGATTCGCCCGACTTCGAGGTATGGCTCGCGGCCACGGCTGCCGGCGAACCATGATCGAAGGCCCGGACGGCGGACCGTCCGGGCCATGCATGCTCGGCTGGGCCGTCGCGGCCCGGCTCACTCGGGTGGGATCTCCTTGAACGCGTAGTCCACGTTGATGCCGCTGGACCGGCGCAGCTGCTTCGCGATGAGATACCACGCGGCCGCGAAGAGCAGGACGCCGCCCACGACGGCATACGCCAGCTGACTCGTCAGGCCCAGCTGGTCGTTGGTCAGGAACAGGTACAGGAAGACCACTCCGAAGGCGGCCCCCAGCAGGCCGATGATCGTCACCAGGGGGAATCCACCCAGGGTGTACTTGGAGCCCGGGTGATGCTTCGTACGCGGCCTTGGCCCGGAACGGGAGCAACGCTCCAGCGAGTGCCGTGACCACGAACACGTATCCGCAGGCGAACGTCACGCCGAGCGTGAGCGACGCCCACGAGACCGTGTCGTCCCCTTCGCCGTAGGCGAACAGGTTGTACAGGAAGATCACGGGGATGCTGGCCAGGAAGTAGATGACGTGGGCGTTCACAGGGGTGTGCAGGCGATCGCTGACGCGGCTCACCCACTCCGGGAGCAGTCGATCGAACGACATCGCGAGCATGACCCGGGTCATCCCGATGTAGCAGTTGTGCACGATCTGATGGCCGTTGAGGATGAAGCCGAAGGCGATCAACAGCGTGACGATCACGTTGTCGGCCAGGGCCGTCGCGATGATGTTGGGCCACAGGTAGGACCCCGCGAGCGTCGCCTCGCCGACCCCGCTCCAATAGCCGGCACCGGCCACGTAGAGGAACTGCGTACCGACCGTGTTCTCCAGCACGAACGCCAGGAGGGCCAACAGGAAGCCCGTGAGGATCAAGCGAACCGACGATGATGTAGGCCTGATCGCGGAACGACCCGGCACTCTTGATCTCACCGTTCTGCTGGCTGCTGTACGTCGCCCACTGGAGCGAGGTCCACGCGATCGGCGCGATGAGCAGCGTCGCCAACAGGCTGAACGCCGGGTTCAGGTCGACACCGCTCGCGACCGCGGCGGCCGTCGCCTCGGCGGTGAACGCGGCGGACCCACCGATGGCCGCCGAGAACGCGTCGAGCTTCCCAGGGACATCGGCGCTCGGGGTCGTGACGAGGACCAGGAGCATGGTCCCGAACGAGACCAGGATCGCGATCCACATGACCCGCTGGAGCCGGATGTAGTTGCGGAATCCCGAGACGAGGATCACGAGGGCGAGCAGGGCGTTCGCCACGCTCGTGATGATGATCCCGGTCGGCGTCGTGAACCAGGTCGAGATGTCCACGAGTGAGCTGTTGCCCGTGGCCGCCGCCAGGCCAAGGAACAGGGGCGCGAATCCCAGGGTGGCCAGCAGCCAGCCCGAGAGGGCCACCCACTGGAGGATCCAGATCACGAAGCCGGAGAAGACCACGGTGAACGCGAGTCCACCGCCGAACACCCGGCTCTGGAAGACGTAGTCGCCGCCGGTCCGCGGGAACGCGGTCGACAGCCAGACATACGAAAGGGCGATGGGGATCTCCAGGAGCATCGCGAGGAGGATCCCCCAGACCAGCTGGCCGCCCGGCAACGCCCCGGGCGCCCAGAGATAGGTCCACGGAAAGATGAGGCCCATCGTGAGGACGTTGTAGATGAACGCCGACGACGGGGACATGACTCGGACGAGTCCGGACGACTTCCGGACGAAGACTTCTGGTGTCGCCGTTACGGCTGTCGCCATCCAAGTCACCTCGAGTACGTGGGCTCGATAGCGCGAGGACCGCTGGGACGGTCGATCGACCTCACCTCCTCCTCCGGCGCTCAGCCGGCCGTCATCTGGTAGCCCTTCACCTTGCCGTCACCGAGCGAGACGAGGCATCCACGCAGCACGCCCTCGCCGTACTCGCTCCCGGGGTTGATGCAGAGCGTCCGGCCCAACCTGGCCGCCGCCTGCGACTCGTGGATATGGCCGTGCAGGCCGAGCAGCGGCTGGTGCTGGTCGATCGCGGCCCGCACCGCCGTGCTGCCCGCTCCATAGAGGACCGGCTGGCCGCCGCGCACGATCTGTGACGGTGGATCGGTGGACGCGTCCAGCATCGGGCACGTATCGAGCGTCGAATCGACCGGCGGAGCGTGGAAATTGAAGATCGCGTGACCGAGGTCCGGCAGACCCGCCACCGATCTCCTCGATCATCTCGGCCAACTCCGTTTCGGGGGCCTCGCGCGGCGTGTGCCATGGCGTCGGGTTGACGTACGGCAGGCTGATCATGGCGTGGCGATCGTCAAGGGGAACGACCCGTCCCTCGCAACCAACGAAGGACCGGGTGCCGCTCGCCGGCAGGGCGGTCATGACCTCGGTCAGGTCGTCGTTGCCACCACTCACGTAGCAGCGGATCCCGGCCGGCCCCAGGCGGTCCTCGCACATCGCGATCCAGCGCGTCAGCCGTTCGGTCGCCAGGTCCCGCCAGAGCGTCTCCACCGCGCGCCGGTCGTCGCGCGTGGCGAGGTACGCATCCTCGTCCATCGACGGTGTCGTAGAACCCCAGGTCGGCGATGCGCTGGCGGGCCCGGTCCACGTCGGCCGCGGTGTCCAGGCGTTCCACCCGGCCGTGGATCGTCGCCCGATGCCGTCCGTCCGCCTCGCGGATGACGCGGGATCACGAGCTTGCCCATGACGTCGCCGCCCATGACCAGCACGTCGGCGTGATAGAAGGCGGCGGCGTTGAGGAACTTGCGCCAGGTCCGCTCGGAGCCGTGGACATCCGTGGCGAAGAACACGGTCGTGCCCTTCTCGGAGCGTCCTCGGCCCGGGAACCGCATGCCTGCGTCGCCTCAGCCGCGCATCCGGTCGCCACCGGGATCCCACGAGGACGTCCGGGGCGGGGTACGCCGGGATGTGTTCGTCGAACACGTCCACCGTCAGGGTCGGCTCCCTCCTTGACCTCCGCGGAACGATACACGTAGCCGATGGTGCGTTCCACCGTCGGACCGAAGGCCACGCTGCGCAATCGACCGACCACGACGCCGTCCTCGCGGACGGCCTCGCCACCGAAGACCGGGAGATAGGCCGCGTCGCGGCCGATCAGGAGCGTCGTGAGCCGACGGCTCGGTCCCACCGAAGCCACGGCGCGCCGCACCTCGAGCGCCTCGCGGCCCAGGAACGGCCCCTTGCCCAGGCGGACCATGCCGCCCAGCCCCGCCTCGTCCGGGGTTTCGAGCATGGTCATGTCCGTCCCGTAGTAGCGATACCCCTTCTCCATCCGCAGGGCATCCAGGGCGCGGTAGCCGAACGGCTCCAGGCCGAAGGCCTCGCCGGCATCCCGAAGCGCATCCCAGACCGACACCGCCCACGCCCGGGTCATCGACAGCTCCCAGCCCAGTTCGCCGGCATAGCTGATCCGGGCCGCGGTGACGGGGGCGGCGCCGACGGTGATGGCCCGCGCCTGGCGCAGTCCGCAGGGCCGCGTCCGTGACGTCGCGTGCCCCGGCCGCCACCAGGATGTCGCGCGCGCGCGGGCCCCACAGTCCGATCGTGGCGATCTCGTCACTGACATCGCGGATGGCGACGTCCATCGCCGAGGGCCGGTGCGCCCGGAGCCAGGCCACGTCCGATGCCACGAAGCCGGCGCCGGTCACGACCCGGAAGGCGTCCTCGGCCTCCCGGGTCACCGTCACGTCGGCGACGATCCCACCACGCTCGTCACACCACGGCGTGTAGATCGACGCTCCCGACGGGCCGGTCGACGTCGTTGGCGGCGATGGCCTGCAGCAGCGCCAGGGCCCCGGGCCCACGCACGTCGATCTTGCCGAAGGAGCTGAGGTCGATGATGCCGGCGCGCTCGCGGACAGCCCGGCCCTCGGCGACGACCCGATCGAACCAGGGTGGCTGTGCCCAACCGTACGCGGCCTGATCGCGGCCCGAGCGGCGCCACGGACGGCCCGGCTCGTGGTGATCGGCCCGTTCCCAGCCGGCCTTCGTCCCGAACACCGCCCCGGCCTCCTGCAGCCGGCCGTGCAACGGGGAGAGGCGGCGCGGCCGGCCCGCCAGGTCCGCATCATGGGGGTAGCGCAGCCGGTAGTAGTCGCTGTAGGTCTCGCGTCCGAGCCCGGCGGCGAACGTCGGGTCGCGATACGTTTCGGCGAACCGCCAGGCCCGATACGGTCCGATGTCCAGTCCGGGATCACCGGCGGTGATCCAGCCGGCCAGCGCCCGGCCGATGCCGCCTCCCCCACCGAACCCGTTGAGCGACAGCCCCGCGGCGACCCAGAAGCCATCGACCTCGGGCAGCGGTCCGAGGAGCGGAGCGGCATCCGGTGTCATGGCGTCGGGGTGGCACACCAGCCGGATCACCTCGGCATCGCCCAGGAACGGGAAGCGCCGAACCGCGCCGGCCATGAGCGGTGCGAACCGCTCGTAATCCGGGGGCATGGACCGGGCCGCGTGATCCCACGGGACACCATCCTCCCAGCGCGATACCGGGTCGAGCTCGTACCCGCCGAAGACCATCCCGCCGTTCTCGCTCTTGCCGTAGACGAGGTTGTCCGGGTCGCGGAAACACGGCATCTCGCGCGGCAGTTCGTAGCCCGGGACGGCCTTGAGGGCGATGTGCTGGTGGTCGACCGGGGTCGAGGGCAGAAAGCCGCCGACCATCGCCGCGACCTGCGGCGCCCAGATCCCCGCCGCATCCACCACGACCTCGGTGTCGATCGGTCCGGCGTCGGTCAGGACGCGCCGGATCGCCCGCGCGGGCGTGAGGTCGAAGCCAGTGACGCGGACACCTTGCCGGATGCGGACGCCGAGCGCTCGGGCCGCGTCAGCCACCGCATGGGTCGCGCCGTGCGGGTCGAGGTGGCCGTCGCCCGCCAGGTAGACCGCCCCGAACAGGTGCTCCGGCGAGGCGGCCGGCATCAGTGCCCGGGCTTCGTCGGGTCCGACGACCTCGGCGTCCAGGCCGACGCCCCGGGCGCGGCTGGCCGTGCGCTGCAGTTCGCGAAGCTGATCGGGCGACGACGCAATTCGCAGACTCCCGACGCGCTCGAAGGCCCCGAGCCGCTCGTAGAGCGAGATGCTGTACCGGCGCATCGCCATCATCGTCGACGACGGATTGAACGCGGTGACCAGCCCGGCCGCCTGGCACGTGGATCCGGCGGTCAGCTGCGCCTTCTCCACGAGCAGGACGTCCGTCCAGCCGGCGAGCGCGAGGTGGTAGGCGACACTGCAGCCGGTGATCCCGCCACCGATGACGACGACACGTGCCTGGTCAACGCCCATGACGCGACACGTTACGGCGTCGGGGAAGTCCCCGGGTCGCGGTCGCGCACAGGGCGATCGGCTCGGCTACGATCGGCCGCGTGACCGCTCCGCGTGACCAGACCGCCTTCGTCATCGATCGCGCCTTCCTCGAGCTCGAGGTCTCGAGGATCATCGACGCCGCCGACGTCGCGGGCGTGACGATGCGCGTCCTCGGGTCGATCGGCGTGGCTCTCCACAGCCACGACGCCGCAGCGATCATCCCGAGCTTCCAGCGCACCTACGCGGACATCGACTTCGCCGCCTATCGACACCACGCGAAGGGCATCGCGCGGACGATGGCCGATCTCGGGTACGTTGATGATCGCGAGATCTACATCGGGTCCGAGGGCGCTCGCTCGATCTTCGATCACCCCACCCGGCACATCCACATCGATGTGTTCTACGACCGCCTCGAGTTCTGTCATGTCATCCCGCTGGCAGGCCGCCTCGAGGTGGACCGGCCGACCATCCCGATCGCCGAGTTGCTCCTCTCGAAGCTGCAGATCGTCCGAATCAACGAGAAGGACATCGTCGATATCGTCCTGCTGCTGCTGGACCATCCGATCGGCACGGGCGATGACGACACGATCGACGGCGATCGGATCGCGCGGCTGTGTGCCGAGGAATGGGGCCTCTGGCGGACACTCACCCAGAACCTGGAGAAGGTCGCCGCCCTCGCCGCAGGCTATCCGCAGCTCGACGACGACGAGCGGATGCGGGTCGTGGCCTCCACCCGCGAGATCAAGTCCAGGATCGACGCCCACCCGAAGCCGATGGCCTGGCGCATGCGCGATCGGGTCGGCGATCGACGCCAGTGGTGGACCGATGTGGACGAGGTGCGCTGACGTCGGTCGGGCGACTGGCGACGAAGTCAGTCGCCGGCGGCCTCGCGCAGAGCGCGCTCGAAGGTCGGTGTCGAGCTGTTCGCCAGGAGCCGGTCGAAATGCTCGCCCGCGTAGGCGACGAAGTCGACATCGAGCGTGCTGATGCCCTGCTGCAGGACCCCCCACATCGCTTCACGGAAGTCGGAGACGACGCGCATCAGCGTCAGCCGGGCGAGCCGATCGGGACGTGGCGCACCGGTGGTGCCGTCGTAGGCGGCCAGCAGCAGGGCATCCTCGTCGGGCGTCAGCTCGTGGTTGATGCTGAAGTTGCCGAGATCGAAGAACGGGTCGCCCATCCCGGCGTACTCCCAGTCCACGATCCGGATCCGCGTCCCGTCATCGATGAAGTTCGCGTTGAGCAGGTCGTTATGGCACGGACGCGGCTCCAGCGGGGCCGCCAGACAGGCGAGCTCGATGCGCCGCCCGATGGCGGCCGCCAGGTCGTACTCGCCGGGGATGCGGACCCCACGGGCGAGGGCCAGGGCCCGGTAGGCCTCCACGATCCGCAGCGGCACGAAGATGCCGGGGATGGCCGGGCCGTCATGGATGCGTCGGAGCGAATCGGCCACTCGATGGAGCGTCTCCGGCGTATGGACGGACTCGTCGCTGACCGGAGACCCCTCGATGAAGCGGGTCACGAGATAGCCGTCGGGTCGGATGAAGGCCGTCACCTCCGGACCGACGCCCACGCCCGCCGCGGCCACGGTCGCGGCATGCTCCACCTCGCGGCTGATCCCCAGCAGGTGGGTGTCGTTGCCGGCCAGGCGGATGACGTAGCGATCCGCGGCGCCCTCCGCCGTCACGAGGAAGTTGCGGTTGGTGATCCCGCCCGACAACGCCGCCAGGTGGAGCGTCCGCCCGGCCAGCTCCGGCACGCGCTGCATCGCGCCGACCAGGTGGTCATACAGCTCGCCGCGGAGGGTCTCGTCAGCCGTCATCGCGGCAGAGCCTAGCGCTCCGGACAGGCCGTGGCGCGGCGATCGCTCGACGCGAACCGCCCCTGAGCTAGGCGGCCCAGCCTACCAAAACGCCCGGAACCGAAACCCTACGGGTCGAGTCGATAGAAGCGGAATTGGCCGTGCTCGGTCGGCAGGACGGTCACGCCCGTGAATCCCGCCTCCCGGGCGTAGCGCCCCACGGTCTCGGCGCGGATGACCGTCCCGGTCGCCACCGAGGTCTCCCCGATCCGGCCGTTGGGCAGGCAGCCGAGCACGCTGTATCCATAGAAGATCCGGTCGATGGAGTCAGGGGAGGTGTTGAACGCGTCGTCCGTTCGCTCGTCGGCGATGAGCACGGCACCGCCCGGCGCGAGCAGGTCGCGCGCCGTCCCCAACACCGACACGGGATCGTTCATGTCGTGGAGGGCCTCGAAGATCGCGACGAGGTCGTACTGGCCCCGTCCCTCGGCGGCCGCGTCCGACGTGGCCATGAGGAACCGGACCCGGTCGGCCACGCCCTCGCGGGCCGCCCGCTGGCGCGCGCGCTCGATCGATCCGGCATCGATATCGATACCGTCGACACGGGCGTCCGGGTAGTGGCGGGCGAACCAGACCGTTGACCAGCCGGTGCCGCAGCCGACATCCGCGACGCGCCCGCCGGCCTCGAGGCGTGCCGCGACATCGGGCAGCGCCGCGATCCATTCGGGCAGGAAGTGCTGGAAATGCGGGCGGTTGAGCGCCTCCTGGGCCTCGATGACATCCGGGCCGTAGTCGGCCCAATCGACGCCGGCGCCCGTCCGATAGGCCGTGAGCAGGTCCGGCATCCGCTGGGCGAAACCCACGATGAACCGCGTCACCGGTCCCAGCAGGTTCGGACTCTCCTCGTCGAGCAGCACCTCGGCATGGCCGGATGGAAGCGCGAATCGGCGCCGCTCAGGCGGGGCCGCCACGTCGTCGACCTCCAGGACCCCGGCCATGGCCTGCTGCTCGAGCCATTCGAGCGCGTAGCGCGCATCGATGCCGGCGCGAACCGCCAGGTCCGCAGCCGTCGCCGGCCCGCCGTCACGAAGGGCCACATAGAGACCCAGGCGGTCACCGAGGTAGATGGTCTGGAGCTCCATGGCCGCGGTCATGATCTCGCCCATCCGGCCGGCGAACGCATCGCGTCGCTCGTCATGACGTGCGGTCGGGTCCAGGGTGTCGGTCACGAGGGCCTCCGTTCGTGTTGCGGTGTGGCACAGGACGAAGCGTAGTCTCAGCCCGGAGTGTCGCGCCCGCGTCAAGGCGCGATGCCGAACGCCTCCGGGTAGCGGACGCGCCCGCGCAGGTCGGTCGTCCACGCGGGCAGGCGCCGGGCCATCCAGGCGATATCGAGCCAGTCGTCCGGCGCGACGAGGCCGAGCGGACTCGCCCGCTCGAACCCGAAACGCGGGTAGTAGTCGGAGTGGCCGACCAACACGATCAGCGGCCAACCATCTTCGGTCGCCACGGCCATCGTCGCGGCGATCAACGCCCCACCGATCCCGATGCCCTGCCGGTTCGGTGCGACCGAGATCGGCCCGAGGGTCAGGATGGGCCGGACGCTCCCGTCATCGGCCACCAGGTCGCCGCGGCTCGTGACGCAATGGCCGACGATCACGTCGGCGTCATCGAGGGCGACGAGAGACAGTGCCGGGATCCAGCGGTCGCTCACGCGCAGCCGGTCGATGATGGCGCTCTCGTCGCCATCCGCTCCGAACGCAGCGTCCGTGAGGGCGCGGATCGCGGGCTCGTCGCCGGGCCGCTCCGGGCGGATCTCCACCGGCTCGACGCTACGCCACTTCAGCCGGCGGCGACCGCCGCGCGCAGGCCATCCGGGAGCGGTCGATGGACGGTCACGGGACGGATGTAGGCCGCGACCATCTCACGCGACCCGTTGACGCCGAGTTCGGTGAAGAGGTACGAGATCTTGCGGCGCTGTGCGGCGAGGATCTCGTCCTTCGTGGAGAGTTCCCAGAGTTGGCGCTTGAACGGGCCGATCGCCTTCTTGCGCGTCGTGTACACGAACTGCTGGTCGGTCTGATCGGCCTTGCGCTCGTCCGCCGCGTTGGCGTAGCACCAGGTCTCGATCTCGCGATGCAACTCCTCCGGGAACGCCGGGTGCTCGTAAAGGGCGTTCTGGAATCCGGTCGCGAGGTGGATCTCGGCGGTCTCGACCGCGGGGAATCGATGGAAGAGCTCGTCCGGCAGGGTGGACGCGCCGTGCTGGACGGCACCCGCCAGCCCGTACTCACGGGCCACCACGCCAAGTTCGCGCAGGACCTCGAAGTCGAGCTTGACCTCGGCCACGCCACCGCCGGGGAGCGGCACCCCACCATGGCTGGTGCCGGTCTGGACGCTCACCTTGGAGATCCCGGCCGCGCCGGGCATCCGGGCGTGCAGCTCGCGCTGGTAGCCATCGAGATAGGCCCGCAGCTCGGCGACCGTGGAGTTCTGGGTCCCGACCTCGCCGATCTCCCCGCCGACGCTGACCGTGACGCCATCGCCCTCAAGCGTCCGGATCAGGGCGGTCAGCTCGGCGGCGCGGGTGTAGTTCTCGCGCTGCTCCGCATCGACGTCGGACTTGGAGAGATCGACCAACGTCGAGGAATCGATGTCGATGTTGCGATAGCCGGCGTCGATCGCGAGCCGACAGGCGCGGCGGATCTCCTCGGTCATCGCCTCGGGGTCGGCGGCGTACTTCTTCGCGTTGAACTGGTAGTGGTCGCCCTGGATGAAGACCGGGCTGCGCCAGCCGGCGGCGATGGCGCCGGCCAGGACGGCCGTCGCGTAGTCGATCGGGCGCTGGAACGTGTAGGTCTGCTCGCTGCGGGCAAGTTCGAGGATGACCGCCCCGACATCGGCACTCGCCGCGGCTTCGAAGACGGTCCGTGCCATGTCGAAGGTCTGGGCCCGGATGTTGATGGCCGGGACCGTGAAGCCGCCGATCTCGCCGCGGGCGCGCGCACTGTAGAGCTCCTGGATGCTCGCCGACGGGGCCCCGAGCGCCTGGCTCGCTTCCCAGATCAGCCACTGGGCCGCCGTCGTCGTGGCGTCGTCCGTGGAGAAGGCCGCGGTCCAGGCGAGATCGCGGATGGCGGTGGACCGGAAGAGCGCCTCGTCATCGATGATGAGGAGGTCGTCATCGAGGTGGGCGGCGGGTCGGAGGGTCTCGAGCAGGTCGGAGGGGGACGTGGCGACGTGAGGCATGTCGGGTGATCTCCTGGGATCGACGATCGGTCTCCCGTCATGGTACGGCGGCGGGACGGCCGCGACCTCGACCCGAGGGTTGCGGGATGGTGGTGGTGGCGCGGTGGCCGCGGCGCGACGGGTCCGTCGCGCGCGCCGGGCTCCGGTCGCGGCCCATCTTCCGCGCCAGTCTCCTGGTGATTCCTGGACAAGTCGTGGCGCGGCCGATCTTCCGCCATAGTCATGTGACGCCTGACACGGGCGGATCCAGGTCCGCACGGGCCGAAATAGGGCCCCGGTCAGGAGGTTCGGCGTGTCGCGGAATCACGTCGAGACCGAGACGGAAGATGGGTGGCCGCGCGAGGGCCCCCTGCGCGCGCCCGACGACCGATGATCCGATCAGCGACCGGGCTTCACCACCATCAGGAAGACGATGATGACGATCAGGGCGCCAAGGAACATCCCGCCGCGCTGGATCTTCTTGACCGTCGCCAGGAGCTCCGGAGGCGGAGGTCCGGGCGGGGTGCCGGGAGGCGGCGGCGTCGAGCTCATCTCGATGAGGTGATGCAGGGCATTGCGCTGGATCGTGAGCGCGTAGGTGATCGCGACCAGGTACAGGATGATGCCCGCGACGAGCCACGGCTGGCCTTGGGGATCGATCTTCAGCGCGATCAGCAGCAGGACGCCGGTGATGCCCTGGAAGATCGCCAGTGGATAGACCAGCTTGTTGCCGATGGCCTCCACCTGGCGCGAGCTGAAGTTGGCGTGTTGCGGCTCCTTGCCGGCCATCGACCCCATGATCGAGTAGGCGAAAGTCGGTCCGAACGCGAGGATCGCCCCCATGACGTGCAGGAACAGGAAGAACGGCGCGAACTGGACGAGATCCACGGTCTACCTCCGGTACGGCGGCCACACCCCGGGCCCTGCGCAGGATAAGCCGCGCGCCGAACCCGCGCGACGCGCTCGCGCGATGCCTGGGCAGGGCCGACGCCGCGCAGTCCGATGCCTCAGGACGAGAACATGTCGGCGCAGGCCGGGACCCCCGCCGCGCGGGCGGCGGCGGCCAGTCGACCGTGACTGGCACGGAGCTCGACGGTCGCCTTGCCGAACGCGATCGGATCAGCCGAGGATGCCGCCGCGATCTGGGCGTCGTTGAACGTGGACGTCGCCCTCGCTTCCGTGATGACGTCCGTCCAGGCATCCACACCCGTCGCGGGGGCGCCCAGGGCCACGAGATCGTCCCGCCACGTATCGATGGTCGGCGCGACCTCGTCCGTCAGCCAGGTCGCGACCACAGCGAGTTTGGCCGGATCCGGGTTCGCCGGATCGAACGTCCCGCCCGGGAATGGCGCCCAGGCCCCTTGCGATTCGACGGCTTGCTGGCAGACAGCCAGCGCCCGATCTCGGAACGCCTCGTCGACGCCGGTCGTCGCGGTCGCACCACCGCATCCGGCGGCGATCGATACGACCAACGTCACCAACACGGACCCAGCCGCGGCACGCCACATGTCGAACCCTCCCGAGTCCTGACGAAGGCGGCCGCGCGCCCATTCGGTATCGGCGCGGCGAGCATACGCCTGCGACCTATGACACCCGTTTGGAGCGACGCCCCACGAAGTCCACCAGCACGTACTCGCCGAGGCGTTCGGGGGTCGCGTAGAACGCGCGTCCCTGGTTGAGCCTGGTCATGTGCGCCACGAACTCCGCGAGGGCCCGCGACCGCTCCAGCATGAACGTGTTGATCGTGATCCCGTCCTTGGTGCAGCGGCGGACCTCGCGCAGTGTCTCGGTGATGGTCCGTCGCGTGGGCGGATAGCTGAACTCGACCTGACCGTCCTCGAAGTGGGCGGTCGGTTCGCCGTCCGTTATGACCACGATCTCCTTGTTCGCCGCTGACTCCCGCGCCAGGATCCGGCGCGCGAGCATCAGGCCGTGCTGGAGGTTCGTGCCGTACTCGTAGCCCTGCCACGTCAACTCGGCCAGGGCCCCCGGCCGGATCTCCCGGGCGTAGTAGGCGAACCCGATGACCGAGAGGTGGTCGCGCGGGTACTGCGTCCGGATCAGCGTGTCGAGCGCGACCGCGACCTTCTTGGCCGCCAGGAAGCATCCGCGCAGGAGCATGGATCGGCTCATGTCAACGAGGAGCACGGTCGCGGTCCGGGTGAGCTCCTCGGTCCGGTAGACCTCGAAGTCGTCGGGTACGAGGTGGATGGACGGGTCGCCACCCGCCGCCCGGGCACGGCGTATCGCGGGAGCGTTGTCGTCGCGCATCAGTGCGTTCGAGAGGGTGCCGCGCAGGTCCAGGTGGAACGGGTCACCGAACTCGTACGGCTTGGTCGTCTCGTCGCGCTCCCCTCCCCGTCCGGGACGATCCAGTCGATGACCACCGAACGCATCGCGCTGGAGCCGCGCGAACAGGTCGTCGAGCACCTTCTGGCCGATCTTGCGACTGCCCCGCGGCGTCAGCTCGAGCCGATCGCCGTCGCGGGTGAGATAGCCGGCCTCCTCGAGGCGTCGCGCGAGCGCATCGAGCGCATCGAGGTCGCGGACCGCGTCGTCGCCCAGCAGGTCGCGCATCTCGGCACGATCGATGCCGGCGAGGTCGCCGGGGCCTTCGATGTCGCCGAGCGCATCCTCCATCCGGTCCATCGCCTGCAGCCGGGCGATCTGGGCGAGCGCGCCGTCGAGCGAGAGGGCCTCGTCCCCGCTGAACCGCATCCGGTCGCCGAGCCCGCCGGGGAGCAGCAGGTCCAGGTTGGAGGCCAGCTGGGCGAGATCGAGGAGCAGGCGGTCGTCACGTAGGAGCGCCTCCATCATCGACTGCAGCTCCGCGCGCTGCTCGGGCGAGAGCGAGCGCATCAGCGACTGCATCGCGGCCATCTGCTGGGCCAGCTGCTCGATGATGTCGTCGAAGCTTCGGGCGCCCGGGAAGAAGCGACCGTGCTTGGCGAGGAACTCGCGGACGTCCGGCTCGCGGCCACCGATCCGCTCGCGGATGAGCGCGTTGAGGTCGCGGACCATCGCCCGGTTCGCCGAGAGGTCCTCGGGGGTCATGGACCGGATCGCGTCCCCCATGCCCTGGACGAACTGTTCCAGGACCTGCTGGCCCAGCCGCTCCACGAGCGCATCGAAGCGCTCCCGTGCCGCCGGCTCCAGGAAGTCGTACTCGCGCAGGTCGCGGATCCGCTCCCCGACATCCGCCGGCAACGCGTCAAGCTGGTCCAGCCGCCTGGCCGCCACGTCCCGCAGCATCCGCTCCAGCTCCGGGTCGGCCTGGGCGGCACCCGACTGCTCCAGGCGTCGCTCCACCCCACCACGCTCCTGCTCGACGATCTCGTCGAGCTCGCGCCGGATATCGCCGAGGACGTCGCCCAGGCCGTAGCGCTCGCGCAGCTCCTCGCGCCGCCGCATCAGCCGGTCCATGAGGTCCTGCAGGCCGGCGAGGTCGGGCCGCGTCGGATCCCCGCTGCGCCAGCCTTGTTCCATGAGCCGGCGGAGTGCCTCGCCGAGGTCGCCCTCCGCCATGACGTCATCGGACAGCGCCGCCAGGATCTCGTCCGCGTCGAGGTCGGGCAGTGTCTGGCGGCCGTCCCAGCGCGAGTACCGCGCCCGCCGGGCGAGGATCGCGCTCGGGCGCTCGACCGCCTCGAGATCCCCTGGGTCCGGCGAGAACGTCATCGACTGCTCAGCGGTGATAGATCGTGGCGCCGACGACCCGATCCTTGTTGAGCCGGCGGGCCAGGTGCAGGCCCTCCAACAGGAACTCGACGGCCGAGGCGACCACGGCGGGCTCCTCGGCCCCATCGGTCACGTCGTACGTGCCCAGTCGACGGACCGCCTCGTCCAATCCGGGCACCTCGCGGGCCCAGGCCACGTACTCGCGCGACGGTGTTCGGTCGCCGATCTCGACCGTGAACCCGTCCTCGAATGCCTCGACGACGCCATCGAGGTCGTCGAGCGTCACGTGCCGGTTGAATGTCGCGTACAGCGCCTTCGTGATGAGCCGCTCCACGATCCGCTCCTCGGGTGCCTCGTCGCCGACCGATTCCAGCTCCACCTTGCCCACGGTCGAGGCGATGACGGCGCCCAGGTCCGAGACTCGTGGCGAAGCGAGCGGCTCGCCGAGGCGCACCGCCCGCTTGAGGGCGGCGGCCTCCAGCACCTCCGTATTGGCGACGCTGACGCGCACGGAGACGCCCGATCGCTGGCTGATCTCCGGGGAGCGTCGGGCCAGGTGGGTCAGCTCGGCGACGACCTCTTCCATGAAGGGCGGCACGACGACGGCCGGGCTCCCCTCGTCGACCGCGAAGCGCTGCTTCTCCTGCCGGACGATGGCCGTCTCGTGCTCCAGCGAGCGTGGGTAGTGGGTCCTGATCTGCGAGCCCAGCCGGTCCTTGAGCGGCGTGATGATGCGGCCGCGCGACGTGTAGTCCTCCGGGTTGGCCGATGCCACCACGTACAGGTCCAGCGGCAGCCGGACGGTGAAGCCGCGGATCTGGACGTCGCGTTCCTCGAGCACGTTGAGCAGGCCGACCTGGATCCGCTCCGCGAGGTCCGGCAGCTCGTTGATCGCCACGATCCCGCGGTTGGCCCGGGGGATGAGACCGTAGTGCAGCGTCAGCTCGTCGCTCAGATAGCGGCCCTCGGCCACCTTGATCGGGTCGACCTCGCCGATGAGGTCGGCGATGGTGATGTCGGGGGTCGCCAGCTTCTCGGCGTAGCGCCGGTCGCGCGGCAGCCAGTCGATGGCGGTGGCCTCGCCGTCGCGTTCGACGACGGCCCGGGCGGCCGGAGAGATGGGCGCGTAGGGGTCGTCGTGGAGCTCCCCGCCGCGGACGACGGGCAGCCACGGATCCAGCAGCCCGACGAGCAGCCGGGCCATCCGGGTCTTCGCCTGACCGCGCTCGCCCAGGAACACCAGGTCGTGGCCGGCGATGATCGCGTTCTCGATCGCCGGGAGGACGGTCTCCTCATACCCGAGGACCGTCGGCAGGATCTCGTCGCCGTTCGCGAGGCGCGTCAACAGGTTGGATCGGAGCTCGCTCTTGACGGAACGCGAACGCCATCCGCTGGCGCGCAGGTCCGCGATGGTCTGAAGGCGCGGCGCGGTATCGGACATGCGAGACCTCAGTGCGACACGGTGGCAGGATCGGCAGGCGTTCGGGCGCGTTCGATGGCGAGGCGGACGGGGTCGACATCGACGACCCCGGCATCCACGAGGGCTGTCAGCACGCCACGACGACGCTCGACTTCGAGCTCGAAGTCGCCGGCCCGACGCCCGACCCGGCGCGCGAGCTCGGGCGTGATGCCCCAGCCGAAGTGCTCGAACCGGTCGCTCGCCACGTCCCACGTCGCCAGGACGGCGGGACCCAGACGCTGGACGTGGCCGTGCTCATCGCGCGAGATCGGCCGGACGTAGTGAGCCGCGGCGATGCGCCGAGCATCGTCGGACGGGCGGCGGCGCAGGATCAGCACGACCCCCAGCCGGGAGGCCTCGTCATCCGTCAACGCGATCGGCGGCTGACCCAGGACGGCCATGGCCTCCTCGAGGCGAATCCGCGTGGAGCGTGCCCATCAGGCCGTACCCGATGGTGGCGGCGCGGATCGCGATCCGCGCCTCCTCGCCCCATGTGTAGGACGGGAGGTGGTCGGAGAACTCGGGGACGACCAGCATCGCGGTCTCGGGCCGGACCGCCGGTGTCGGCTCGCCGCTCCCGGTGGCGCGATCGCGCGTCCGCTGCCAGCCGAGCTCCGACGCCTGGGGAAGCCAGTCGAAGGTCTCCGCCGCGCCCGCGAGCTCGATCTGGCGGACGTCGCGAGGCACGAACCCGAGCAGCGCGTCCTGGAGCGTCGACTTGCCGGTCCCGGTGGTCGCGGCCGCGACGATGACCGGCACCCGTCCCTCGATGAGCACCCACAGGGTCGCGGCCAGCTCCGCGTCGAGCGTGCCGGCCCGGATCAGTTCGGTGATGGAACGTGCTGGCGGCGGGACGTGGCGGACGGCCCAGCGACCAACGGGCGGGGTGTCGGCCAAGGCATCTCCGAACAAGCGGCTGAACGGCTCGGGGAGGGGCAGCGTACGACCGGCCTCCACGAGCGTCAAACGACCCCGGACCTCTGCCTGCGGTCGCGGTACGACCGTCCGGGGACGGGTACCTGACCCCGGGCCGTAGCCTTCAGGGGAGCATCCGAAACACGCCAGGACTGAGGGCTATGAGCGGCGGCACGGACGACCTGTCCATGTTCTGCGAGCAGTGCGGCGCGCACCGCGATCAGACCGTGCGCGAGGCCGCCCTCCAGACCTGCGAGACCTGCGCCAAGTCGGTCTGTCCCAACTGCTGGAACCTCACGGCCGGCGCTTGCCTCGCCTGCGTCCCGTTCGCCCTTCCGGGCGCGATCGCGAGCGAACCTGCGCCGACTGGCGCGAACGCCTTCATCCCCGCCGCGGCGGCGCCGGTCGCCCGGGCCGAGACCCACCGACGGGGCCGACAGCCACGACAGGCGGCGATCCCGCGTGTCCGCGGTTCGCGCGGCACCCGCGCCACGCGACCGGTACGCCGCGCCGTGGTGCGACTCGGCATCGCCACGGTCACCGCCTCTTTCGTGGCCGCCGTCGCGGTGACCTTGGTGGTCGCGAGCTGGTCCGGGCAGCATGGCGCCGCCGTCGTTGACGCGGGCGCCGCGATATCGCCGGCGCCGGTCGTCCCCACGGTCGCGACGCCAAGCCCGACCCCGAAGGCCACGCCCAAGCCGACCGCCAAGCCACGGGCGACCCATCGACCCACCGCGAAGCCGAGGCCGAAACCCGATCCCAAGCCCACCGCCAAGCCGACCCCCAAGCCGACGAAGAAGCCCACCCCGAAGCCCGTCCCGCTCGTGGCGTTCCTCTCGTGCTCGGTCAGTGACTTCACGGTCTCGTGCACCGGCGACGCCTCACGCAGCGGCGCCACATTCGCGTGGACATTCGGCGATGGATCGGGTGGGTCCGGGGCGAGCGTGTCACACACCTACGCCGATCCGGGCATCTACCACGTCGAACTCACGGTCACGGCCGGCGGCGCGACGGCCGGTGACGCCACGACCGCGACGATCACCCCTCCGTAGGCGTCGGCCGGCGCTATCCCGGCTAGACCCGGACGAACTTCTGGAGCGCTCGGCTCCCACGGTCCAGGTTGGCGTACGACTCCGAGGCGTCGGCGACATAGAAGCTGCCCTGGGAGTCCACCGCGATCCCGTGGGGTGCGGCGAACAGACCCGGGCCGGGCTCGTGGATCACCTTGTCCGCAGGGGTGCCGTCCGTCGGGACGCCGTCGCCCCAACGCGCCACCATCCGCCCTTCCCCGTCCAGGACGGTCACCCGATGCGACAGCTCGGCGACATAGAACGCTCCGTCCGGTCCCTTCCGGATGCTCTGCGGCTGGCGAAGGCCACCCCACTCACCGAGATACGTCCCGTCGAGCTGGAAACGCTGGATCCGGTGGTTGACGCGATCCGCGACGTAGACCGTGTCGTCCGCCGGATCGATGAAGACGCCATGCACCGTCTCGAATTCTCCCGGCCCGGATCCCCGGGCCCCCCACCCGAACTTGTAGGTGCCGTCGGGGCCGAAGACGTGCATCCGCGAATTGCCGTAGCCGTCGTTGGTGTGCCCGTCGCTCACGTAGATGTCGCCGTTGCGCGCGACCGTCGCGTGCGTGGGTCGATTGAAGGGCATCCCGCTGAACGCCGGCTCGTTCTGGTGTGCGCGACCCAAGGTCAGCACCAGGCGGCCGTCCGGGGTCCATCGACGAACGGTGTGCTGACGGCTGTCGGCGGTGTAGACGTGGCCATCGACGCCGACCGACAGGCCGTGCGGGAAGGTGAACGCCTGGTCGCCGAACCCGCCCCAGGCATCGAGGAATCGGCCGTCGCGGTCGAAGATCATCACCGGGTAGCGGCCGCGGCAGAGGACGAACACGTTGTCATCGCCATCGACGCTGACGTCGGCCACATCGACGAACGTCAACCGCTTGGGTCGCTGGAAGAACCCCTCGACGACCTCGTACCGTTCGCGCCCGATCTCGACTGCCATGCCCACCTCCATGTCCTTCCAGGCGGGGAGCGTAACGCGGTCCGGCGCGGTCCGGACGTCCGTCGCGTCCGGCAACGATGGGAGGGCGGTGCGAGGATGCACCGGGACTGTCGTTCAGGGTAGTCCAGGACCATTGACAGGGCCGCGGCCGTGCGGCTGACTAGAGGTCCGCAGCGCCGGGGGGCCCTGCGGATCCTTCATCCGGCCACGCCGTCATCTTCTTCATCGTCTCGGGGGGATCCGTGTCCGTCACGTCTACCGCTACCGGTGCCGCCATGTCCGCGACCGTCACGACGGGCAGTCTCGCGACCAGCCAGATCACGCCCGCGCCCATCGCGGTCGCCGAGCCGACCACGATGTCCACGGCCTCGGCGATCGCCCACGAACTCGCCGCGATCGGCGTCGAGTACTTCTTCCTGATGACCGGGCGCGACAACAAGCTCTGGATCGCCATGGAGGAACTGGGCATCCGCCACGTCCTGGCCCGGAGCGAGGCCAGTGCCGTGTACATGGCGGACGCCTACGCCCGGCTGCGCGGTCGGCCGACGTTCGTCTATGGCGCCTACGGCCCCGGTGCCGCCAACGTGGCGGGCGCCCTCGCCGAGCCGTTCTGGTCGGGCAGCCCGGTCGTGGCGATGACATCCACGATGCGACGGACCGAGCGATTCCGCAGGGAATACCAGGAGCTCGACCAGCCGCCGATGTTCGCGCCGGTGACCAAGTGGGGCGTCGAGGCGTCGATCCCGTCGCATACCCCGCGCCTCGTGCGCGAGGCCGCGCGACAGGCGATCAGCGGCGCCCCGGGACCCGTCTATCTCGGGATCCCCAACGATCTGTTCGAGGCGGATCTGACCGACCATCGCCTGCCGGCGACGGACGAGCTGCCGATGGAGATGCCGCTGTCGCGACCGGCACCCAATGCCGCCGATACCGAGGCCGTCGTCCTGGCGCTCATCAGCGCGGAGCGGCCGATCATCGTCGCAGGCAACGGCATCCACAAGTCGGGTGCGCACACGGCACTTCGGCTGGCCGCGGAGCGGTTCGGGATCCCGGTCGTGACGAGCAACTCGGGCAAGGGCAGCATCGCCGAGACCCACGATCTCGCGCTCGGCAGCGTCGGTCGCTACTCGCGCAAGTACGCGAACGCCGCCGTCCGCGAGGCGGACCTGATCCTGGCGGTCGGCAGCGCGCTGGGCGGCATGGTGACCGACTCCTACAAGCTGATCGGCGCGGATACCCGGCTCTTCCACGTCGACGTGGATCCCGGCGTCCTCGGACTCAACTTCCCGACCGAGCTCGGGATCGTGGCCGACGCCAGGATGTTCCTCGAGACGCTGGTGGATGCGGCAGACCGGATGGAGGCGATCCCGTCCACGGCGACGGCGTTCTACACCGCGAAGCTGGCCCAGGATCGCCTCGACTGGCGCGATGTCCGGGCCGACCTCGCGACCCGCGATGGCATGAACGGCCAGCCGATGCGTCCCGAGTCGATCATGTCGATCCTCGAAGCGGAGCTGGCCAACGATGCGGTCTTCGTCGCCGACACGGGGTACTCGGCCGCGTGGGCCGGGGCGCTCTCGGAGATGCGCCAGGCCAGCCGGAACTTCATCCGTGCCGACGGCTCGCTCGGGTGGGCGTTCCCCGCGGCGCTCGGCGCCCAGTTGGCCGAGCCGGACAAGCAGGTCGTCTGCATCACCGGTGACGGTGGGTTCGGCTATCACATCGGTGACATCGAGACCGCGATCCGCCTGCAGTTGCCGGTCATCGTGGTCATCCTCAACAACCAGACGCTCGCGTTCGAGGAGCACGTCCAGGACATGCTCTACGGCAAGATCGTCGCGGAGGTGAACTCCTTCCACGATGTCGACTACGGCAGCGTGGCGCGGGCCTTCGGGGCGAACGGCTTCCGCGTGACGAACGCAGAAGAGTTCGCGCAGGCCCTGGCCGTGGGCCTGGAGCGGACCGGCCCCACGATCATCGACGCGGTCATCGACCGCCAGGCGATCGCCCCGGTGACCCGCTACGACCGCGTCCGCGTCCGCGAGCTGTGACGACCGGCGAGTCGGAGAGCGAGATCCAGTCTCGGGGACCCATCGACATCCCGGCGGAGCCGGACATCGAGACCGTCCGGCGGCTCGCCGAGCGATGCTCGAACTGGGGTCGCTGGGGTCCGGAGGACCAGCTCGGGACGCTGAATCACATCCGCCCCGAGGACATCGTGGCCGCCGCCGGCCTCGTGCGGACCGGGCGGGTCATCTCGATGGCCATCCCGGTCGACGAGA
Organism: uncultured Chloroflexia bacterium; assembly: GCA_963724635.1. Lineage (GTDB taxonomy): Bacteria > Chloroflexota > Limnocylindria > Limnocylindrales > CSP1-4 > SPCO01. The sequence continues at coordinate 28,449 of CAVRVI010000005.1, read as the reverse complement.
CCGGTCCCCAGACGGGTGGCTTCGGGCGGTTCAACCCGATCCACCTGATGATCCGCGACGGCAACGGCGCGATGACCGGGACGACCGTGCGGGACTTCTACGGTGGGCGCGATCGATACATCCGCGGTACCGACGACCTGCTGATCCTGCCCCTGCAGTCGGGCACCCAGTGGGACGCACTCGCGCACATCATCTTCGACGGCAAGATCTACAACGGCTACGACGCCACGTCCGTTGGCAGCCGCGGGGCGATCGTGGATGACATCGCGGTGGCCCGGGAGCGGATCGTGGGCCGCGGTGTCCTCCTGGACATCCCGCGATCCAAGGGCCGGCCGTGGCTCGAGCCCGGTGAGCAGGTCCACGCCGAGGACCTCGAGGCGGCCATGCGCGCGCAGGATGTGGAGGTCGGGCGGGGTGACATCGTCCTCGTCCGTACCGGCCAGATGGCGCAGTGCCGCGAAGCGGGCACATGGGGGACATACGCGGGCGGTTCCGCGCCCGGTCTCGCCCTCGACAGTGCCGAGTGGATCTTCGACCGCGACATCGCCGCGCTCGCGACCGATACCTGGGGCATGGAAGTCCTGCCGAACGAGACCCCCGATGTCTTCCAGCCGCTGCACATCATCCTGCTCGTGCATACGGGCCTGATGGTCGGCGAGATCTTCGACCTCGAGCCGCTGGCGGATGATTGCGCGGCCGACGGGCGCTACGAGTTCCTGTTCTCGGCCCCGCCGCTCCCCATCACGGGTGGTGTCGGTTCGCCGGTGAACCCGCTCGCCATCAAGTAGGCGCCGGCAGGGGCCCGAACCGCACGTATCATCCGACGGTGGCCCTGGACATCCGCCCGCTCACACCGGATCGCCTGGCCGACCTCGCATCGCTGTTCGAGCAGGGCGGCGATCCGAAGTGGTGCTGGTGCGCGTACTACCGGATCCGCGGCGTCGATTTCTCGAGTGGCAGCACGGCGAAGCACAAGGCCGTCCTCGAACGGGCCACCGAGGATGGCGCGGTCGACGGTCGGGCGCCGGGTCTGGTCGCGTATGACGGCGCCGCTGCCGTGGGCTGGGTGAGCGTCGGGCCGCGCTCGGACTACGAGCGGCTGACGTATTCGAAGGTGCTCGCCCCGGTGGATGACACGCCCGTCTGGTCGATCGTCTGCTTCGTCGTCGGTCGCCAGGCCCGGGGTCGCGGCATCGCCAGCCTGCTGCTCGACGCCGCGATCGCCTTCGCGCATAGACACGGCGCGACGATGCTGGAGGCGTATCCCGTCGAGGTCCCGGACGGCGGGCGGATCGACTCCGCGCTGGTCTACAAGGGCACGCTCGCGATGTTCGAGCGAGCCGGCTTCACCGTCGTGGACCGACGGCAATGGAACGCCACGACGCCGGTCCGCCCCATCGTCCGGCTGGCGCTCTAGGCGGGCGTGCCGGCGACCGCGACCCGTTCGAACGTGGCGTACTGGAAGCTCTGGGCGAAGCCCGACGGCGTGTGGTGCAGGTGGCGGACGCTGCCGGCGAGTCGGAATGGCGGCCCGCATTCCTCGGCGAGGGCCTCGGGTTCGTAGCGACGGACCGGCAACCCGCTGCATCGTTCGGGGCCGTCCGCGGCGAACGTGGCGACGATCGCCGTGCCGCCGGGCGGGACCGTCCTCGCCGCGAGATCGGCGTAGTGGTGGCGATCGTCGGCGTCAAGGAGGAAATGGAACACGGCGCGGTCGTGCCAGATATCGAACCGACCCAGATCGGCGATCGTCGCGACGTCGGCGACGATCCATTCGACCTGCGCCGCGCGATCGCCGAGACGGTCGCGGGCGACGGCGAGTCCGGCTTCCGAGATGTCGACGACGGCGATGCGCTCGAGGCCGAGATCGAGCACCCGGTCGACCAGGCTGGACGCCCCACCGCCGATATCGATGAGGCTCCGTGCTCCTCGCTGGATCGCGGTGGCGACGAGTTCGCGCGACACGACCGGGTCGGGCTCGTACCACCCGACGGCGTCGGGTGCGCGCGTCGCGTAGATCTGGTCCCAGTGATCGGCCGCCATGGACCGCAGGATACGCCCCTCGTCGTGTGCGCCCTGGGACCCTGGATCCAGCCCCGGACACAGGCGCCGAACGCCCGCCACGACCCTGCCTACGTCATCTGTCGCAGTCGCCGCATCGTCATCCGACGAGGTTGACACGGTCCGCCGGCCCGGCCTAGACTGCCCACCGGCTCGCATGTCGCGGGCACGGATCACACGACAGGAGGCGGCTCGGATGATGACGACGACGACTCGTCTCCACCGATGCGTTGCGCCCGACCCGATCGGCGCAAGCGGGAGATCCGTGCCCATCTCGAGCTAGCCGCAGGCGGCAGGACCGCCTTCCGGACAGACCACGAGCCGTGGGCCAGATCGGGCCCTCGGCTTTTTTGATGCCCTTCCCTGCCCCACCAGGCACGGACCAAGGAGCACCACGAGCCGCGAGGCCCACCCGACGAAGCGTCGGACGAGGCCCGCGGCTCGTTCCATGTCCAGCCCCCTCACCACTGCACCTTGGAGTCCCATCGTGACCACCCTCATCGAACAACTGAAGACGACACCGGTGGCCACGCCCGTCGCACGGGGAGCCGCCGACACGGTTCCCGCCCTGCTCATCCAGGGGCTCAGCAAGTCGTTCGTCGTCGGCCGCGCCCACAAGGCCGTGGCCGCCATCACGGACGTCGACCTGCGTCTCGAGCGTGGCGAGATCCACGGCATCCTCGGCGCCAACGGCTCCGGCAAGTCCACCCTGATCCGCCTCATCAGCGGGCTCCTGACCCTGGACAAGGGTCGGGTCGAGGTCTTCGGCCTCGACATCGAGCGCGACGAGATGGCGGTGAAGCGCCTGATCAACCGGGTGAGCGTGGACGCCGCGTTCTTCAAGAAGCTCAGTCCCATGGAGAACCTGCTGTTCGCAGCACGGCTCTACGGGCTCGACGGCAAGGCCGCGAAGCGCGATGCGCTGGCGATCCTCGCCCGGCTGGGCATCAGCGAGAAGCGGGTGGGCCGGCCGGTGGAGCAGATGAGCCGAGGGATGCAGCAGAAGGTCGCGATCGCGCGAGCCCTGCTGACGAGCCCGACGCTCCTGCTCCTCGACGAGCCCACGACCGGTCTGGACCCGCGCAGCAAGCTCGACGTACAGACCTTCATCGAGGAGATCAACGAGACCCATGACGCGACGATCGTCCTGACGACCCACGACCTTGCCGAGGCCGAGCGCCTCTGCTCTCGGATCACGGTCCTCAACGACGGCCGGATCGTCACCGACGGCACACCGGACGAACTCAAGGCCCAGACCGGGGCCAGGCTCGGCCACGACGCCACCCTCGAAGACGTGTTCATGACCTACACGGGGCGCTCACTCGACGACGACGTCGAGGACGAAGCGTCCGACGACGACGACTAAGGAAGGAAAGGAGGTGATACCCATGCATTCGCACATCCTGTTCGCGCTCGACGTCGCGCGCGAACGCCAGGACCGGGCGGTCGAGCAGGCCTCGATCGACCAGCGCCTCGGGCGCTCCCGGCTGTCCATCCGCGGCTCTCTCGGCCGGCGCGTGATCGCGCTCGGCGAGCGGATCGCCGCGGAGCCATCGCTCGAGCTGGCTCGGTCCCGCTAAGGGCCGAGCCAGCTCATCCGAACCTCCAGGAGATCCTCTCGTGACCATCGTCGCCCATGAGCTGAAGGCCTCATACGCCTTCATCGAGCGCAACTTCTTCCTCACACGCCGCTACTGGGGCTGGGAACTCGCCTTCCTGGTCTATTCCGTCGCGGGCGCGCTGTCGATCTCGCTCATCGGTGCCGACCAGCCCGAGTTGCTGCTGACCTTGGTGGTCGGAGCGATCTTCTGGAACTACCTCTCGGTGGTGTTCAGCTGGATCGCCGAGACGATCTCCGTGGAACGCTGGGAAGGCACCCTCGAGTACACGTTCATGGCCCCGGTGCACCGCTCGTCGCAGCTGCTGGGCTCGGTCGTGTACGCGATGCTCTACGGCCTGATCCACACGGCCGTGATCTTCATCGCGATGGTGCTGTTCTTCAACGAACTGGACCTGTCCGGCGCGAACGCCCCGACCGCGGTGCTGTTCATGCTGCTCGGCTCGTTCAGCATCGTCGGGATCGGCATGATCGCCGCGATCCTGCCGCTCCTCTACGTGGAGCGCGGCGCCCAGATGGTGTTCGTCATCCAGTCCTGCCTGTTGCTCGTCAGCGGGGTCTACTACTCCGTCGAGGTGCTGCCCGACTGGATGCAGGTGCTCTCGCGCCTGTCGCCGGCCACATACGTCCTGGCAGGTGTCCGGGCTGGCCTCGTGGACGGCACGCCGATCACGGAACTGACCGAATACATCTGGCCGCTCATCGTGTTCGGGTTCGTGCTCATCCCGTTCGGCCTGTGGGCCTTCGGGCGGGCAGAGCGCTACGCCAAGCGGACCGGCAAGCTCAAGCGAGTAGGGTGAGATGACCATGCCTGACGCCATCGCGCCGATCGTCGTCGATCCCGACCGCGGCGAGCCAGCCCATGCCTCGCTGGGCCTGGGCTGGGACCCGGCCTGGGCCGATGCCTTCGCGTCGTTCGCGAGCGATGGGCGTCGCCCGGCCCGGGTCGTCGCCGTCCACAAGGAGACCTCGATCGTCCGCGACGGCGTCGCCGGCCACGATCGGCCGGCGACGGTCACCGGCCGCTTCCGTCACGACGCACTTGCCCCGTCGGACTACCCGGCCGTCGGGGACTGGGTGGTCCTCGAACCCACCCGCCCCGAGGCCGGGCCCGACGACCCTGCCGTCATCGCGGCCGTCCTGCCGCGGCGATCGGCCTTCGTCCGACAGCGCGGCCGACGCCGGGCGCCGAACTGCCGGCAACCTCGTCGACGAGCAGGTCATGGCCGCCAACGTCGACACCGCCTTCCTCGTGGCCGGACTCGACGGCGACTTCAACCTGCGCCGCCTGGAGCGCTATCTCGCGGTGGCCTGGTCCAGCGGCGTCTCGCCGGTCGTGGTCCTCAACAAGGCCGATGTCGCCCGCGACCTGGAGGGCCGGCTGGTCGCGGTCGCATCGATCGCCCCGGGCGTGCCCGTCGTCGTCCTCTCCGCCCTGACCGGCGACCACCTCGCCGGACCTCGGCAGCCACCTCCGGCCCGGTCGCGACCGCGGTCGTCCTCGGTTCGTCGGGCGTGGGCAAGTCCACGCTCGTCAACGCGCTCCTCGGCGAGGCAGCGGCAGGCCACGGCCGACGTGCGCGCCTACGACTCGCGCGGCCGCCACACGACCACGCACCGCGAACTCTTCGTGCTGCCCGGGTGGCGCCCTCCTCGTCGACACGCCGGGCATCCGCTCGCTCGAGGTCGCGGGGGCCGACGAGGGCATGGAGGCGGCCTTCGACGAGATCGCCGACCTCGCTGCACAGTGCCGGTTCGCCAACTGCCGACACGGGGACGAGCCCGGCTGCGCCGATCCGCCGCGCGCTGGACGACGGCACGCCTCAGCGCAGACCGACTCGCGAGTCACCAGAAGCTCGAACGCGAGCTCGCGCACGCCGAGCGCAAGGGCGATCCGCGGGCCCAGGCCGAGGAACGACGGCGGTGGAAGGTCATCCACAAGTCGGTCGAACGACAGATGGACCAGAAGTACGGAGGCGACCGATGATGGCGCCGGCGCCCCGAACGATCAGGTCGTCCCGCGAAGGACCGACCTGCCACCCGGAGACACCATGACCACCGACACCGACATCATCGTCGAGCTCGAACCGACGCCGCGTCTGCCCGGCCTGCGCGCCCGCCGCGGACGCCGAGAGACGGCCGAGCACAAGGCCCTGAGTGAGCTCATCATCGCGGCCAATCGGCACGATGGCCGGCCGTGGAGCCCAACGCGGCGCACGTCCGTGACGACCTCGAGAACGACCCGGGCCTCGACCCGGTCCTTGACGTCGTGGTCGTCGAGGTGGAGGACCGCGTCGTCGGTTTCGCCCAGGTGGAACGGGTGGTCCGTGACGGCGTGGCCATCTATCACTGCTCGGGCTTCGTCCATCCGTCCATCCGTCGGCGCGGGCTGGGTCGGGCGCTGCTCCGCGAGAACATCCGGCGCGCCGCGGAGCGGGCCGTGGTCGATCCCGACGACCTGCCCAGGGAGCTCGGTGCGTTCGCCGAGACCCAGGAGCTCGGGCACCAGGCGCTGCTCGCGAGCGAAGGGTTCGAGACCCTTCGCTGGTTCTTCCTCATGCGTCGCGACCTGACCGAGCCGATCCCGGCGCTCCCCTGCCGGACGGGCTCGAACTCGTCCCCTGCCGACGACCAGCATCGGATCGTGTTCGACGCCGAGGTCGAGGCCTTCCGCGACCACTGGGGTGCGCGCGAGAAGACTGGAGTCGCGACTTCGACCTGCACCTACACACTCGAGGAGTTCGACCCGTCGCTGTGGGTCGTCGCCTGGGACGGCGACGAGGTCGCGGGTGTCGTCCAGAACTGGATCTGGCCGAAGGAGAACGCGACGACCGGCATCCAACGCGGCTGGCTCGAGCACATCAGCGTCCGGCGTCCGTGGCGCCGGCGTGGGCTGGCGCGGGCGATCACGGCCGATATCGCTCCGCCGACTCCGCGATCGCGGGATGACCGAGGGCATGCTCGGCGTCGATGCCGACAACCCGAACGGGGCCCTCGGCCTGTACGAGGGCCTGGGGTTCACGGTGTTCACGCCCAGGTCGTCCGCGTATCGACGCGACCTCAGCCGGTCGTAGGGCGCGCGTTCGTCAGGCGAACAGTCGCCCCCGTCGCGCACCAGCTCCATCCACGCCCGCTCGCGGCCGATCGTGGTCGACGCGCCGTGCCCCGGGTGGACGCGCACGCCGTCCTCGAGGCCGGACAGCCGCGCGATCGAAGCGGCCATCGCGACCGCGTCGCCACCCGGCAGATCGACGCGACCCCAGCCACCCGTGAACAGAGTGTCGCCACTGAACAGCACGCCCTCGTCCCGGGCCTGCAGGCACACGGAACCCTCCGTGTGACCGGGCGTGTGCAGACGGTCAGTCGGATCGACCCGAACCGGATCTCGCCGCCCTCGGCCAGGTCGACGGCCGGCACGGACGGCAGGATCTCGAACGGCGCGTACATCGGCGTTGGGTGCCGAAGTCGATGCCGGTCGAGGGATGGACGCCGATCTCCGCGCCCGTGTGCTCGGCGACGCCGTGTTGTCGCCGATGTGATCCCAGTGCCCGTGCGTGCGAGACGATCAGCTTGAGCGTCCAGTCGCGCGCGGCCAGCTCCTCCGCGATCCAGGCCAGCGACGGCGTCGCGGTATCGATGGCGATCGCTTCGCGCGTCCTCGGATCGGCCAGGATGTGGACGTTGGTCGCGATCGGTCCGATGACGCGGTGGAGCTGCTCCATCAGACGCCCTGGCTCAGGCCGGCGGTCTCCAGGGTCGACTTCATGCAGTCGAAGGTCTGGCCGATCATCTTGTTGGCCGTCCCCTCGATGAGCCGTGCGCCGACACTCGCGAGCGTGCCCGAGATGTTCACATCGGCGGACCAGTCCATCCGGGTGCCCCCGTCCGGGCCGTCCGAGAGATGCATCTGCGCCGTCGCGTCCACGGCACTGCCCGGTGCCTGGCCATGCGCCTTGATGGTCGCGCTGTCGGGCGGCTGCGTCTCGGCGAACTCCATGTTCACGACGAACCGAGCGCTGATGAAGCCGATCCCGACCTTGGCCGTCGCCTTGAAGTGGGTGTCGTCGATGACCTCGATCGACTCCACCCCGGGACCGCACTGGCCGACCTGGTTCGGGTCGGTCACGAACGCCCAGACGCGATCTCTCGGCGCGGCGATATCGACGGAACCAGAGAACTGCATGGTGCCTCCGCGGGGTGGTGGACGGTTCGCCGGCTCGGGTCGAGGTCAGTCGTCGAAGGCGCGTCGCAGGAACGCGGCCATCTGGCCGCGGGTCACGAGCGCCGTCGGGCAGTACGTCGTCGGGCTGCATCCGGTCGTCAGACCGGCCTGTGCCACGAGATCGATGTTGTGCTCGTGGGTGTTGCCGTTGTCGTCGGTGAAGGCGTCAGGAGCGGTGCCGCTCAGCTCCAGCGAGCGGGCCAGGAACGACGCCATGGCGTCGCGCTCGGACGTTGTCCGCCGGGCAGAACTTCTGCGGAGCGCAGCCGCTGGTGATCCCCTCGTCGGCGATCCGGTTGATATCGACCTCGTGGGTATTGCCTTCGTCATCGGTGAAGGCGTTGGGCGCGGCTCCGCCCAGACCCAGCGCGCGGGCCAGGAACGAGGCCATCTCGTCGCGGCGGACGTTCGCGTTGGGGCAGTACTTGCCCGCGGCGCAGCCCTTCGTGATGGCGTTGTCGGCCATCCACACGACATCGTCCTTGAACGAGATGCCCTGGAGGTCGTCGAAGTAGTTGGCCCATGAGGTCACGTAGACGCTGGTCTGGTCCGCGCGATAGCCGTCGGCCAGGACCCGGACGCTGTGGATCGGGATGACGACGGTGGCCGGCGGGTTGCCCGCCTCGACCGAGAACACCTTGGCGATGCCGATCAGGAATGAGACCTGGCCCTTCGCGGCGACCGACGTCACCAACGGGTCGGGTTCCATGACCTCGAGGACATCACCCGCCGTGCTCTGCGAGCTGGCACCGGCGTAGGCCGTGAGGGCGATCCGCAGGTTGCTCACCGCGAAGGCGTTCGGATTCTTGATGACGCCCGGGTAGTAGCGGGTATCCCCGCTCACGTAGCTCGTGCCCATATCGATGGTGAGGCCACCCCCGGCCACGGCGGTCGTCGTCGTCGCGGGGTTGTCCACGAACTCGATCGTGTAGGCGGCGGTGCCGGCCGGCGGTGTGGCGTCGTACACCACGAACGGCGCGACGGCGCCGCGGGCGACGCGGTCGATGATCACCGCGTCGGACACGCTCCCGAGGATGTTGGCGCCTGGGTCGCTGCTGTCGAACCAGGTGACCTTCAGGTCGACGGAGGTGACACGCTTGGTCGTGTTGTTGAGGACCTCGCCGACGACGGCGATCGAAAGGTCGTCGTACAGCCAGGCAAGGTGCGACTTGAATCCGAGGGTCCCGGTTGGGGACGTTGAGCACCGGCGTCCGGTCCGGACCGCGGTACGGCAGGGGCGTCCCGCCGGAGCGCACCTGCGGCTCGGCGGCGGCGACCGGACTTGCCAGGCTGGCAACGAGCGCTGCGAGGGCGAAGATCAGGATCAGGTGACGGGAACGGCCGAGGTGGTTGGGGCGGCGGGTCATGGGGTGGCCTCCGGCTCCGGGATGGTCACGAGTCCTTGGCAACCCGCGGACCGAGGTATGCGGCCGGTTCGCGGATGAAGCGCGTCCGGCAGCCGATGGAACAGAAAGCGTAAACCACTCCGTCGTGTTCGGCGAGATGGCGGGCATGGGCCCGTTCCACGGTCATGCCGCAGACCGGGTCCAGGAGCACGATATCGTCGACGACGGGCGCGAGATCGATCGACTCGGGGAGCGCGCCGGCCATCGTCGCCGGACCTGGACTGGCCACGAAATCGGCCCGGCCGCGGCGCACCTGGACGAGCTCGGCGAGGATGGACAGGGCGACCTCCTCGGCCGTCTCGGCACCCAGGTCCAGGCCGGCTGGTGCCCGCAGGGCCGCGATCCGCTCATCGCCAACCGTGGTCTCCTCGCGCAGCCAGTCGCGCACGACACTGGCGCGCGTCGGCGAGGCGACCAGGCCGACGTAGGCCACGTTCCGGGTCAGCGACAGCCCGACGGCTTCCTCGTCCCAGATGCCCTGGCTCGCGACCACGACGTACGGCGCCGCATCGGGATCCAGGCTGCGGATGTCGGCGGAGGCATGGACGCGTTCCGCGGCCGGGAAGGCGTCCACGTCCGCGATCGGATCGATGACCGTGACGCGCCAGCCCATGGCCGCCCCGAGGGAGACCAGGGCGCCGGCGATCGGGGTGGTGCCGATGACCCACAGGAGCGGCGCGGGCAGATGCGGTTCCACGTAGATCTCCAGCGTGCCCCCGGAGTGACAGGTCATGACGAGCTCGATGACGCCGTCCGCACGGCGGCCCTCCCCGGGGCCGTCCTTGGACAGCGCGCAGGAGCCGCGGCTGGCCATCGGCGATGGCGCGCATGGCCTCGCGGATGACGACGGGCTGGGCGCAGCTGCCGCCGACCCAGCCCTCGATGGTGCCGTCGGGATGGACGATGCCGCTCGCACCTGGTCGGGCCGAGGTGGGCCGTCGGACCGCCACGACCGTGGCGACCGCGAACGACCGGCCGGCCGATTCGAGCTCGGCCGCGCGTGCGAAGGTCGAGTGACTCATCGCTCGTCCTCCAGCCCGGCGCCCGACGACACCGGGCCGTACCGCCCGGTCAGGAGATGCCCTGCTCGTGCAGGATCGCCCAGACCTTCTGCGGGGTGATGGGGATATCGATGTTGCGCACGCCGAGGTGCCAGAGGGCATCCACGACGGCGTTGGCGATGGCCGGCGGGGCGCCGACCGTGGCCGACTCACCCACGCCCTTGGCGCCGATCGGATGATGCGGCGACGGGGTGATGGTCTTGCCGGTCTCCCAGGCGGGGGTCTCCATGGCGGTCGGGAGCAGGTAGTCCATGAACGTGCCGGCCATGTTGTTGCCCAGCTCGTCGTAGGTGATCTGCTCGTAGAGCGCCGGGGCGAGGCCCATCGTGAGCCCGCCGTGGATCTGCCCATCCACGATCATCGGATTGATGATGTTGCCGCAGTCGTCGATGGCCACGAACCGGCGGACGCTGACCTGGCCGGTCCCCTTGTCGATGTCGACGACGCAGATATAGCTGCCGAACGGGAAGGTCAGGTTCGGCGGATCGTAGTAGTCGACCGCTTCGAGGCCCGCTTCCATCCCGGCGGGATGGTTGGTATAGGCCGCGAACGCGATCTCCTGGATGGTCTTGAAGCGATCGGGCGAGCCCTTGACGCTGAACTTGCCGGGCTCCCACTCGAGGTCCTCCTCGGAGGCTTCGAGGAGATGCGCGGCAAGCTTGCGCGCCTTGTCGCGGATCTTGCGGGAGGCCATCGCGGTCGCCGCACCGGCGACCGGCGTGGACCGTGAGGCGTACGTACCGAGGCCGTAGGGCGCCGTGTCCGTGTCGCCTTCCTCGATCTTGATGTCGGCGACGGGGAAGCCGAGCTCCTCGGCGATGATCTGGGCGAAGGTGGTCTCGTGGCCCTGGCCCTGGCTCTGGACGCCAAGCCGGGCGATGACCTTGCCCGTCGGGTGGACGCGGATCTCGCAGCTGTCGAACATCTTGATGCCGAGGATGTCGAAATCGTGCGAGGGCCCGGCCCCGACGATCTCGGTGAAGCTGCTGATGCCGATTCCCATGAGCTCGCCACGCGCCCGCTTCTCCGCCTGCTCCTTGCGCAGGTCGTCGTAGCCGATCATGTCGAGGGCCTTCTGAAGGGCCGCCGGGTAGTTGCCCGAGTCGTACGACCAGCCGGTCGGGGTCTTGTACGGGAACTGCTCGGGCTGGATGAAGTTCTCCATCCGGAGCTGGGCCGGGTCCTTGCCGATCTCGTGGGCGAGGATGTCGACCATCCGCTCGACCGCGTGGACTGCCTCGGTCACCCGGAACGAGCAGCGATAGGCCACGCCGCCGGGCGGCTTGTTGGTGTAGACGCCATCGACTTCGACGAACGCGTTCGGGAAGTCGTAGGAGCCCGTGATCACGTTGAAGAGGCCGGCCGGATACTTGGACGGGTCGGCCGCGGCGTCCGTGTAGCCATGGTCGGCGACGGTCTTGGCCTTGAGCGACGTGATCTTGCCGTCCTTGGTCGCGCCGATCTCGGCGTGGATGTGGTAGTCCCGGGCGAACGAGTCGGCCTGCAGGTTCTCGCTGCGGTCCTCGATCCACTTGACCGGCTTCCCGACGGTCAGGCTGGCCACGACCGCGAGGACGTAGCCCGGATAGACCGGCACCTTGCCGCCGAACCCGCCACCGATGTCGTGGGTCTTGACCCGGATGTTCTGCTCAGGGAGGCCACTCACGAGGGCGAGGACCGTCCGGATGGCGTGGGGCGCCTGGGTCGTCATGTGCAGGGTCAGCTGGCCACGCGTCGCGTTCCAGTCCGCCACGCAGCCACACGTCTCGATCGAGGCGACATGGATGCGCGGGATGTAGATGTCCTGCTCGATGTGGACGTCGGCGGCGGCGAGGTCGGCATCGGTCGCGGCGCGATCGCCCGACTCCCAGTGCCAGATGTGATTGTTCTGCTTGTCCTCGGCCCGGTCGGGGCGCAGGACGGGGGCGCCATCCTCGAGCGCCTTGAAGGGGTCGGTCACGACCTCGAGCGGCTCGTAGTCGACGAGGACCGCCGCGACGCCGTCCGCTGCGATGTACTTGGTCGTCGCGACGACGGCGGCAACCTCCTGCGACTGGTACATGACGGTGTGGGTCGGCAGCACCATCTGCTTGTCGCCCGCAAGGGTCGGCATCCAGTGCAGGCCGGCCTTCTCCAGGTCGGCGCCGGTGATGACCGCCAGGACGCCCGGGATCTTGAGGGCCTCGCTCGCATCGATGCCCTTGATCGTCGCGTGGGCGTAGGGGCTGCGGACGATGTCGAGCCACAGCTGGCCCGGCAGGTTGACGTCGTCGATGTACTCGCCCTGCCCGCGGATGAACCGCGGGTCTTCCTTGCGCTTGACCGAGTGGCCCATGCCACCCATCTCGAAGGTGGTGCGGGGCTCCGCCTCTGTCGTCATCTCGTCACTCCCCGCTCAACCGGCCGCGACCGGCTGCGCGCCGGCCTGCTGGGTCTCGGCCGCCGCGGCCATCTCGGCGGCAGCCTGCTGGATGGCCTTCACGATATTCACGTAGCCGGTACAACGACAGAGGTTGCCGCTGATCCCCTCGCGGATCTCGTGTTCCGTGGGATCCGGGTTCTCGCCGAGCAGCCAGGCGGACTGCATGATCATCCCCGGGGTGCAGAACCCACACTGGAGGCCGTGCTGGTCCCAGAACGCCTGCTGGAGCGGGTGGAGGGTTGCGCCGTCGGCCAGACCCTCGATGGTCTTGACCTCGTGGCCATCGGCCTGGACCGCGAGCATCGTGCACGACTTGGCGCTCTCGCCATCGACGTGGACCGTACAGGCGCCGCAATTGCTCGTGTCGCACCCGACGTGGGTGCCGGTCAGCCCGAGCGAGTCACGCAGGAAGTGGACGAGCAGCAGCCGAGGCTCGACGTCCGCTTCGTGCGCCTCCCCGTTGACCGAGATCGAAACATGCTGGGTGGTCATCGTAGTCCCTCGTGCCGGCTAGACGTAGGAGAGGGCGCGCGCGACGGCGCTGTGGAGTGACCGCAGGGTCATCTCCGCGGCCATGGCCCGCTTGTACTCGACCGGCCCGCGGACGTCCCCGGCAGGTCGCGCCTGGGCGCCGGCCGCGGCAGCGGCCTGTCGGAACAGGTCGTCCGAGGGCGCCTGCCCGTGCAGGATCGCCTCGGCGTCGGTGGCCGCGAACGGGCTTTCGGCCACGCCCGTGAGTCCGATGCCGATCCCGGCGATCCGGCCATCGGCGCCGAGCTGGACCACGACGGCCGACCCGCACGTCGCGAAGTCGCCGACCTTGCGCTCGAGCTTCGTGTAGGCGCCCCCGGCGAGCTTGGGGCGGCGGCGCAGGCGGACTTCGGTCAGGACCTCGGTCGGCTCGATGGCCGTGGTGAAGGTGTCGAGGAAGAAGTCGCGGGCCGCGATCGTGCGCTCACCGGACTGGCTGCGGCAGACGATGGTGGCGCCGAAGGCGATGAGCATCGCGGGCCAGTCGCTCGCGGGATCGGCATGGGCGATGGACCCGCCGATGGTCCCCCAATTGCGGACCTGCGGGTCACCGATGACGCCAGCCAGTTCGTGAAGGCCTGGATAGTGGTCCACGATGATCGGGTTCTCGTGGATCTGGCGATGCGTCGCGCGAGCCCCGATGCGGAGCTCGTCGTCGGTCTCGGTGATGCCGTCGAGCCCGGAGATGTCCTTCATGTCGACCAGCAGGGCGGGTTGCGCCAGCCGGAGCTTGATCAGCGGGATCAGGCTGTACCCACCCGAGAGGAGCTTCGCCTCCCCTTCGCGGTCCTTGAGGATCCGCAAGGCTTCGTCCAGGTCTCCCGGACGAACATAGTCGAACTGACCGGGGATCATCGGGCTGCCTTCCTCCTCTCCGCTCGCACGGAGACTGGCGGCCCGTCCGGCCCGGACGGGCACAGAGCTGGTGACGCGCGCTCTGACGACCGGTCGGCCTGGGCTGCGTCCCTCTGCCCGTCCATCGGTCGCCTTCGGGAAGTGTTGCCGGTGAGTATCGGTCCGCGGTCATGTCGGCGTCAACGCGGGCGCGATCGGGGCGTCCGCCGGGCGCCCTGCTGGGGCCTCCCGGGTTCTGGGCTCGCGGCCGGTCGTGCCGTCCGGCGGCACGACGGCCGGTGGGGCGCGCGCCTCACCCTACGGCGAGCGGCTCCCCGGTCTCGATCATCGTCTTGAGACCGGAGACGATGAACACGATCCCGCCACGGAACGACGACTCGATCTGCGAACCCGGGACAAGCGCCGACGTGACGGTCAGTCTCGTCGGTCCGCCATCTTCGCCCGCCTCGACGAGCCAGGTCATGCGGACCGGACCCTCGGCCGCCATCTCGGGGTCCCAGCGCGGCGTGAACGACATGACCACCTGCCGGCCGGCCTCGATCTCGAGCACGACGCCATCGGCGGCCACCGAACCGTCCGGGTAGGCGTACGTGATCGGCGCGCCGATCTCCCACGTCGATCGGACGTGCGTGCCGTAGTAGTAACGGGCCGTGTCGTCGCCATCGATGATCGCGCTCCAGACTCGCTCGGCCGGCGCCTTGATGTAGACGGAGTAGATGTGGTCGACCGGGTCCATCGAAGCCTCCAACGCTCGTTGCATGGCCGTCATGGAGCCCACGATCGGGGCGGTCAAGCTATTGACATCCGATGGAAACCAATCGACACTCGATAGATGACCAGACTCGCGAGTCGACTTCTCCGGGTCGCCCTGCTCGTGCTCCTGCTCGGATCCGTGCTGGCCCAGATCCTCGTGCCCGTCTATGCGTCCCAGGTCGGGGCACGGTTCCCCGAAGTCGACTACCTCGTCGTCCCGTACTCGGTGGCCGCGATCGTGTTCATCGGATGCGGTCAGGTGGCGCTGCTCGTCATCTGGCGGCTGCTCTCGCTGGTCGACGGCGGGGTCATCTTCACCCGCCGCGCCGTGCGGTGGGTCGACGTCATCGTCGCCTGCGCGACGATCGCCACGGTCCTGAGCATCGTCGTATTGATCCATGTGCTGGGCTTCGTCCCCGGGGGCGGCGGCCCCCTGGTCTACTACCTGGCCGCCTGCATCGCCGCCGGGACCGCCTTCGTGCTCCTCATGGTCGTCATGCGAGGCCTGCTCCTTGCGGCGGTCGCCGACAGGGCCGAACTCGACGAGGTGATCTGATGGCCCTCGTCGTCGAGCTCGACGTCATGCTCGCCCGACGCAAGATGTCCGTGGGCGACTTCGCCATCGCCGTGGGCATCACCCCGGCGAATGTCGCCGTCTTGAAGAACGGGCGCGCCAGAGCCATCCGGTTTACGACGCTCGACGCGATCTGCCGGGTGCTCGAGTGCCAACCGGGCGACATCCTGCGCTGGACGCCTGATCCGCCCGCCTGAGCAGCAGGTCCGCGGCCGGCGCACGAGACGGCAAGAGTCCTCCACGCGTACCGCGTCGATCGTTCGACCGCCGGACGCCGCCAGGTTTCCGACGCGCGGTGGTGCCGTCGCTTGACACAGGCAGCGTGCGTCCAGCAATGTGAGTGTTCGCTCACTCACGTGCCCTCGCCGGAAGGAACAGCGCCATGTCCGTCGTCGCCACCACCGAGCTGACCCGCCGCTTCGGGCCGGTCACCGCCCTCGACCGGCTCACGCGTCGAGCTCCCGGCCGCCGGCGTCATCGGCCTCGTCGGGCCCAACGGGTCGGGCAAGTCCACCCTCATCCGTATCCTGCTGGGCCTGATCCGGCCGACCAGCGGCGAGCGCCTCGGTGCTGGGCTCCTCCGTCGAGGACCCGCGGCGATACGCCTCGCGGGTCGGCGTCCTCATCGAGAGCCCGGCGTTCATCCCGGCTCTGTCGGCGCGTGCCAACCTCGTCTCGCTGGCCCGCCTCCGTCACCTTCCTCTCGAGCGGGTGGACGCCGTGCTCGCGCAGGTCGGCCTCGACCGGCCGGGATCGCGAGCCGGTCAAGCGCTTCTCGCTCGGGATGAAGCAGCGTCTCGGCATCGCGGCTGCGCTGCTCTCCGACCCGGAGCTGCTCATCCTCGACGAGCCGACGAACGGGCTCGACCCCGCCGGGATCGTCGAGATCCGGGCGCTCCTTCGCGAGCTCGGGCGGAACGGCCGGACGGTCATCGTGTCGTCGCACCAGCTCTCGGAGATCGAGGCCGTCTGCGACCACCTCGTCGTGATCCGCTTCGGCGAACTCGTCTTCTCGGGCCCGATGACCGAGGTGATGAAGCGGACCCGCGAGCACATCGACGTCGCGGCCGAGCATCCGGCCGACATGGCCCGCCTCGCGAAGCGCGCTGGTCGCCGGCGGCTGGTCGGTCACGGCCGTCGACGGCGTGCTCGCGCGTCGCCGCGGCGCCGAGCGGGCCGCCGACCTCAACCGTGCCGCGACGGCCGCGGGGATCACCCTCAGCCGGCTGGTCGTCGCCCAGGACAACCTCGAGGAGATCTTCCTCGAGATGACCGGACGGGTGGACGGCGAGCTGGCCAATGGCCGCGCGGCCACGAACGGGAAGGTGGCGTGATGATCGCCGTCGATCCGCAGCGAGCTGACGCGCCTGCGGCCAGCCGCGCCTCCTCCTCACCTGGTTCGGTCTCATGGCCCTGTTCGCGATCCTGGTCAACACGATCATGGTCACCTTCGTGTCCGGCGGCGGCAGCCTGCCGCCCGGGGCACCCGGCGTGGCGTTCCCCACCCTCGCCGAGATGGAGAGCCCGTCCGGCCTGATGGCCGGCCTGGCCGCCGCCTCGAACATGTTCGGCATCGTCACCCTGTCCTTCTGGGCGGTCGTGACCGCGGGCGACTACAGCAGCGGCCTCGTCCGCCTGCTCGTCGCCGCAGAACCGCGTCGCTGGCGCCTGCTCGTGGGCAAGGTCGTCGCCCTGGTCGATCGTCACCGCCGCGGCGACGACCGTCGCCGCGATCGTCAACGTCTTCGCGGTCATGCCGGCGGCCGGCGCGGCGGGCATCTCGACGGCCGCCTGGGGCACCGACCTGGTCTCGGTCGTCGCCGGCGCCTGGGTGAACCTGTACCTGGCCCTCTGCGTCTGGGGCGTCCTCGGGCTCGTCATCGCCGTCCTGGCGCGCTCCGCGGCCGTGGCGATCTCGATCGGCGTCGGCTACGTGCTCGTCGTCGAGTCGCTGGTCAAGATGGTCGGCGACGCGCCGTCCGACTGGCTGCTCGGCTCGACGCTCGGCGCCGTCGCGAGCGGCGGCACCGAGGCGATCGCCTACGGCACCGCCCTCGCCCTCGCGCTCGGCTATGTCACGCTTGGCCTCGTCCTCGCGGGCGTCGTCTTCGTCCGCCGGGACGTCACGGACTGAGCGCGTCGACCACGACCGACATGACGGCAGAGGAGACGCAGGCATGACCGAGCGCGGCGAGCGACGCGGGCGAGGCTCATCGAGGCGACGCGCGCCGTCGTCCGCGAGGTCGGCTACGCCCATGCCTCGACCCGGGCGATCGCCCAGGCGGCCGGCGTGGCCGAGGGGACGATCTATCGCCACTTCCCGGACAAGGTGTCGCTCTTCTTCGCCACCGTCCTGGAGTCCAACATCCCGATCGTCGACGTGGGTCACGACGCTGCCCTCCCGCGCGGGTACCGACACGGTCGAGGACAACCTCACCGATGCCGTCAGCGCAGCTCGCGGGCCTGCGCGACCAGATCCTGCCGCTGGAGCTCGCGATCGCTGCCGACCCCGAGCTCGCCGCCCAGCGCCGACGGATCCTCGATGCGGCCGGCGGCATCGCTGCCACCTGGTCCACCCGAGGCGGTCGCGGCCTATCTGGCGGCAGAGCAGCGGCTCGGGCCGCATCCGCGCAGACGTCGACCCACAGGAGGCGGCGATCGTCATCCTTGCGACGCTGTTCGGACTCGCGGCCGGCCAGACGATGACCGATGGCACGCTGTACGACCGGCATCTCGTGGCCGCCATCCGGCTGTTCGTTCGGGGGATCGAGCCGGGACACGCGGCGCCCTGACAGACGAGCCACGACGCTATCGCGTCTTGCGGGCTCCCCTCAGGCGGGTCCGAGATCACGCCGCCACGTGCGCCCGCGATACGACTCCGTGAACCCGATGGACCGGTACAGCGCATTCGCCGGTCCCATGTCGCCCGTGTCGACGCTCGCGGTGACGGCGCCAAGATCGCGGAGCCGGCCCAGGCCATCCAAGATCAGGGCCGTGGCCAGGCCGCGACGGGTGTGATCGGGATGCGTGCACACGGGTTCGATGATCCCGTGCCGGTTCACCTCGTCGTCGTCGGCCACGACACGAGGATATCGCCGCGTGCGACCATGCCGCCCATGCCGATGGACCCCATCCCGCCCGAGGCGCTCCTGGACCACTATCCGGGTCCGATGCGCGACATCGGGGAGCGGCTGCGCGCGATCGTCCGCGCCACGTTCCCGGACGTCCGGGAGCGGGTCCGTCCGGGCTGGCACCTGATCGGGTACGACCTGCCGGTCGGTCGCCGGAGCGTCTACTTCGCCTATGTCGCCCCCGAGTACGAGCACGTCCACCTGGGCTTCGAGCATGGCTGGGCGATGCGCGACCCGCACGGTCTCCTGCAGGGCGTCGGCATCACCAAGCAGGTGCGCTGGTTGACGTTCATCCCCGGCGACCGCATCGACAAGGTCCGTTGTGGCGAGCTCCTCCGCGAGGCGGCCGCCGTCGCGACCATGACCCGCGGCGAGCGGATGTTGCGCGCGATGGACGCGGATACCTAGTCGGTTCGCTCAGGGCAAGGCACGTCCAGCGGGAACCGAGGCGCCTCGAAGCGCGCGATGACGTCGCGCAGCCGGTAGGTCGCCGGACCCGTCCCGTGTGTGTCGAGCGCCACGACGTCCACCCCATCGAGAGCGCGCAGGAGCGCCAGCGCTCCATCTCGGCGGGCGGCCGAGCCGACGATCTGGCCCCCGGCCATGAGGCGCCAGTGCGCGGCGCCCGCATCGACGTGGGCGCCCGGGTCGTGGACCATCGTGACGATGACGTCGGGCGGTACGGTGATCGTCCCCGGAAATGGCGGCGTTTCGGGGTCGCGCAAGCCGGATCGTCGAGCAGGTCGTGCAGAGCGTGAGCTCGACCGGGGCGAGCCTCGGCGGGACGTTCTACCCGAACGGGTCGTCCACGAGCGTCCGCGTCGAGTACGGTACCTCGACCGCCTACGGCTTGCAGACGGCACCCGTGAACATCGGCTCGGCCTCTGCCGCGCCGCCCGTCACGCAGGCGCTCTCGGGCCTCACGTCCGGGACGACCTACCACTTCCGGTTCGTGGCGACGAACGCCGGCGGGCAGGCTCTCGGCGCGGACATGACCTTCACCACGGCCGGTCAGCCGCCGGCGCCCCCGACCCCGCCCACGCCTCCAGCGGAAGCCGGGCGCCAGCTCGATCTCCTCGATCCGCTGATGCGCCAGGACGTCGGCGAACAGATCGCCGGTCGATGAACACCAAAACGGCTCAACGCAAGCGCCTGGCGTCGTGGACATCGGCGATCCAGGTGGCGGCGACGCCGATCAGCTGGGTGGAAGCGCTGCTCGTGGTGAGCCAGGTGCTGACGGGACTGTTGCCGGGATGGTCTCGCTTCCGGTTCGTGGCGACGAACGCGGCCGGGACGACGACCGGGCCGGACGTCGACGTTCGCGACCGTGGCGGTGCCGCCGCCCCGGTGGTGCCGACTCCGCCGGCGCCGCCGCCTGCTCCGGTGGTGCCGCCGCCGGTGACCGGGTGTGCGATCGACGTGACGCCGTTGCAGCGGGACGGTGCTGGTGAACGGACAGCCGTTGCTGGCGGGGCGGCGGCCCGGAGGGTCGGTCGTGAACACCCTCGAGGGCACGGTGACGGTGCAGACGCGTGCTGCCGAGTGGCGTGATTGCAGCGGATCTGGACTTCGCGGGGGCGATGCTTCCGGGTGCTGCCAGGTATGCACGCGGGTTGACGCAACTCGTGCTGCAGGCGGGATTTCTCGGTCTGCAACACGAGACGACGAAGAAGAGAACCGCCTGTCGGGAGCGTCAACCGCGAAGGCGAAGAACGTGCGCATCCTGTGGGGGAACGGGCAGGGCAACTTCCAGACCAAGGGCCGCTACGCGGCCGCGACGGTGCGCGGCACGGTCTACTACGTGGCCGACCGCTGCGAGGGCACCTTCACCCACGTCCAGACCGGAGTCGTCGCCGTGCTCGACCTCTCGCTGAACAAGACGGTCTCGATCAGAGCCGGCCAGAGCTACCTCGCCAAGCCGTAGCGGCAAGGGCTTCGGCAACACATTCAGAACCGTGAGGAGTGGGCAAGGCCCAATCCGAAGCGAGCCGACTATGGTGCAGGGGTGAACGAGCGAGTCCGCTACGTGGTGCGAGTGGCGCTCGCGGCGACGGTGTTCACGCGCCGTCGCCGTTCCCGCCGGCGCCGAGGCTCCGGACGCGCCGCCCGACCCCGCTGCGGTCGTCCCCGTCCCTGTGGAGCCCCGGAGGCTCCCGCCCGAGCCTGTTCCTGCGCCGGTCGAAGAGCCCGCTGCGACGACCACGACGACCGTCAACGTCTCCGGCGCCGCGGCTGCACTCGTGCTGCCGACGCCGCCGATCCGCGTGCCTCGACGTCGGGGCTGCCGCGGTCATGGCGCCTGGCGCCGCGCCGGTCGTCGTCGCTCCGCTTCGGCCAGGCTTCGTCCGTGCATCGCCTGGCCCAGGCGGCGGTCTCCTACCCTGCGGATGGATCGGTGATCGCGATCTCGGGGGCGACATCCGCGGCTTCGGAGCTGTAGCTAATCGGTCGCGGGGTAGCGCCGCCGTGCATTCGCTGTCGCTCTTCGGCGGCGCCGTGACGGCCGACGAGGTCAGCTTCACTCTGACCGCGACCACCTCCGGAGCGAGCAGCGCCGTCAGGGGCCTACGAGTCAACGGTTAACCCGTGGCGGTCACCCCCGGCCGGCGGGTCAACCTCGCCGGATAGGGGCTACCTCGTCGCGCTCGGGGCCCCCAGCTCGGGCGCGTCAGGCCCGCTGACGATGAGCGCCCTCGCCGTCCATGTCGTCAACGCACACGGAGGCGTGCCGGCCGGCACCGTCCTGCGTGTTCCCTTCGGCCGGCTCACCCCGCCCGCACCAGAAGACTGCCGCCCGTCCAGACGACGACGGCGACGACCGAGACCACGGAGGCCGAGACCACCCAGCCACAACTCGGGCCGACGCCCTGGCTCGCGCAGCGGGAGCGCACGCCACCCCGATCCGGACCACCGCTCGCCCAAGCCGACGCACCGCCCGCTCACCGTGACCCCGCCGCTCGGCCTGGAGGGCGTACGTCTTCCCGGTGACCGAGAGCGACGGCCTTCGGCGACAGCTACGGCGGGCCGCGCAGCGACGTCGCCGGGGGCTGGCACCACGGCGACGACATCTTCGCGACGCTCGGGACGCCCGTCGTCGCGCTCAACGACGGCAAGCTCAACCGCCTCGGGTGGCAGCGCCTCGGCGGCTGGCGCGTGTGGCTGCGTGACCACCTCGGCAACCAATTCTACTACGCGCACCTGTCCGGCTACACGGCGGCAGTGCTGCGCGACAAGCACGTGAAGGCCGGCCAGGTGATCGGCTTCGTCGGCAACACCGGCGACGCGATCACGACGGCACCGCACCTCCATTTCGAGATCCACCCGCGTCCGCTGCTCCATCTCGAGTACGACGGCGCGGTGAATCCGACGACCTACCTCGCGAGCTGGAAGCGCATCCTGCACGTGCCGCGCCCCGAAGCCCGCCCACCCGCGGCTGCCGCGAGGCGCTCGGGATGCCGCCGAGGCGAAGCTCGTCCTCGGCGAGTTGCTGAAAGCGCGCGGCGTGCTTCGCTCGCGCCGGCGCGGCCCGTCGACTCGCGGCGCGCCGGCGGTCGAAGTCCGCGCGCCGTCCCGCCCCTTCCCCGCGGCGCGCGCCGAGGGCTTCCGCTCGACCCTTCCGGTCGTCGCGCTCGTGAGCGGGTCCACCACCGTCGCTCTCGGCGGGCTGATGCTTTTCTGGCGGCGCAGGCCGACTGACTATTCGTAGAACGTGAGGACGGCGAGGATCACGTAGAGCGCGATCAGGGCGACGCCCTCGAAGTGCGTCGCCTCGCCGTCGCCGGTGATCTGCCAGAGCGCGATCGCCGGTCAGCGAGCAGCGCGCCGATGTAGACCGGCGCGAGCGCGAACGTGAGCGGCGTCGCGAACAGCAGCGAGACGAGCACGAGCGCGGGGAAGAGGAACGCGGTGATCTGCGCGACCGAGTTCTTGACGACCGAGATCGCGAGGTCGGCCTCGCCCTTCGATCGCGAGCACGACGCCGGTCGTGTTCTCGACCGCGTTGCCGGCGATCGCGACGATCACGAGGCCCGGCGAACGCCTTCGGCACGCCGAGCTGGTCCATCGCCGGCGTCGAGCGCGTCGATGAACCAGTCGGAGACGAACGCCGCGCCCGACTCCGGCGACCGCGAGCAGCACGATCGCGTGCGCAGCGTCATCGGCAGCCGCGCTGCGCGTGGCTCCTCCGGTCCTCGTCGGTACGGAGGTAGTCGACGAGCCAGACGCCGTAGGTGACGAGCAGCGCGACCGCGCCGACGATCGAGATCGCCTCCACGTGGTGCGATGCCCTGTCGGCGGCTCGCGGCCGAGATGCCGAGGATCACGATCAGGAAGCTCGCAAGCAGCATCAGCGATCGCGTTGTCCTTCGGCAGGCGCGCCGAGAAGCGCATGACGCCGTCGTCGCTCGCGCGGCAGCCCGCGAGGATCACGAGCCCGAGCACGAAGCAGCGCGTTGGCGAAGATCGAGCCGATGATCGAGGTCTGCGCGACGACGATCTCGCCCGCCGAGAGCGCGAAGATGACGATGAAGAACTCGGGCAGGTTCCCGAGCGTCGACTGCAGCACGCCCGTCACGGCCGGGCCCGAAGCGCTCGCCGACCTGCTCGGTCGCGAACGAGACGATCCACGCGAGCCCGGCGAGCGCGACCGTCGCGATCCCGAAGGTGAGCAGGGCCGGCGCACCCGCGTAGTGAGCTATTCCCGCGGCCGCGGTGACGGCGGCGATCAGCCCGATCAGCGTCCAGGTCCGTCTCATGACGGGCGTGGCGGCCGGGCCGGGTCCGTCCTACCGAGGCTTCTTCAGTGCTGCGTAGATCGTGATCACGGTGCGCACGGGAAACCTGGTGCCCCCGCGGGGCGCCTGGGCCGAGACCCAGAGCTCCTTCGTCGCGGTGCAGTCGTAGCCGGCGCCGCAGTTCTGGAAGACGCGGAAACCGTTGGCGCGCAGCTTCTTCGTCGCCAGGTCGAGCCGCATCCCGACGACCTTCGGCACGACGAGGTTCATCGCCGACTGAGCGTGAGTCGTGCCCCCTGCCGGAAGGGCAGTGAGGGCCAGGGTCAAACCCAGCACGACCGCGAACAGGGCTGTCCGCAACGTTCTCACAGGGAAGGAGCATAGCGCGGCCTGAGACCCCCGCGACACGCGCAACAGCAACGACATGGTGTACGGCGACAACGGCGGTCAGCTCGTCGCCACCGTCACCGGAAGCGCCGCTGCGGGCTTCGCCGCGAGCTTCGACGTCGGCGTGAGCGGCCTGCCGAGCAGCGCGATCGTCAATGCGGGCGCGTCCGCGCCCGCCGCGGACGCGGAGGTGAAGGCCTCGCTCGCGGCGGCGAAGGTCACTCGCACCGGCACGGGCGGGCGCCGGCTGACGCTCACGGTCACCCTCGACGAGTCCGCCTCAGCCGATCTGCGCGTGCTCCGCAACGGTGCCTCGATCGCGCGCAAGCGATTCACCCTCCCTGCACGCCGGCACCCGTCACCCGTCGCTCCTGCTCGGTGCCGCTGTCGGGGGCGGGGCCGCCACGGTCGAGCAGCTCACGCTCCGAGATGCGGCGGGCAACGAGAAGCTGATCCGCCGCCGGGTCACGATTCCCGCGCGCCGTCACGATTCCCGCGCGCCGTAAGTAACCCCGAAAAACGGAGACCCCGGGCCTGTGACGGCCCGGATCTCCGGCTCGGGGAGGAGCGCTTGCGGCTAGGCGGCTGCCGGTGCCGGTTCGACGCGCGGCTCGGCGTCGTGCTCGAGCTTCGGCAGCCAGCCGAGCCAGTTCGGCAGGTACCAGTTCCAGTCGCCGAGCAGCTTCATCGTCGCCGGCAGGAGGACTGCCCGGACGATCGTCGCGTCGATCAGCACGGCGGCCGCGAGGCCGATGCCCATCTCCTTCATGTCGATGATCGGCAGCGTCGCGAAGATCGAGAACACGCCGACCATCACGACCGCGGCGCTCGTGACGACGCCGGCCGTGGTCTTGATCCCGTGCGCGACCGCGTCCTCGGTCTTCATGCCGCGGTCGTACGCCTCGCGGACGCGGCTGAGGATGAACACGTGGTAGTCCATCGAGAGCCCGAACAGGATCACGAACATGAAGATCGGCAGCCAGAACGCGATGCCGCCGTTCGAGTTGAAGTTCAGCAGGCTCTCGCCCCAGCCGTACTGGAAGACGGCGACGAGCACGCCGTAGGCGGCGGCGACGGAGAGCAGGTTGAGCACGATCGCCTTGACCGCGATCACGATCGAGCGGAACGAGATCAGCAGCAGCAGGAACGCGAACGTGAGCACGAAGCCGAACACGAGCGGCGCCGAGCGCTTGAGCAGCGCGTTCGCGTCGGCCGAGGCGGCCGTGCCGCCGGTGACGGCGTAGGTCGCGCCGCGGGAGCTTGCCGATCGTCGCCGGCAGCGACCGTCGTTGCGGAGCGTCGTGCAGAGCGCGCGCGTTCGACGCCGCAGTCGGTGCCCTTGCCGGCGAGCGGGATCGCGACCCGGGTCGACGGTGTGCGTCGGGTTGACGTCGACCTCGATCGGGCCGTGCATCTGGCCGGTGGCGAGCGCCTGCGTCTGCGGAGCTCGTCGATCGCCGTTCTTCGTGGCCGGCGGAGTCGGTGTCGGCCTTGATCGCGACGACGCCGGGTCGGCGCCGCCCGGGAACGCGTCCTGGATCCGGTCGATCGTCTCGACCGTGGCGACGCTCTTCGGCAGCGAGTCGAGGCCGGACTGCGGCGGTGTGGATGCTGGAGCACCGGGATCGCCATGCGAGCAGCACGGCCGCCGACGGCGATGCGCCGAGACGAGCGGGTGCCGGAGCACCGGGGTGAGGATCGCCGACCAGAAGCGGTTCTCGCCGCTCGGCGGCGGAGCCGGCCGAGGAACGGGATGCGGCCCTTCTCGACCCGGTCGCCGAGCTTCGAGAGCAGCGCCGGCAGCACGGTCAGCGAGCCGAGCATCGCGACGCGCGACGACCATCATCGTGCGCGATCCCGAACGAGAGGTACGTCTTGTCGCCGGAGAACAGCATCCCGGCCATGGCGATCATCACGGTCACGCCGGAGATCAGCACCGAGCGGCCGGAGGTCGCGGCGGCGGCCTCGAGCGCGGCGCGGTGGCCCTTGCCGGCCGCCCGCTCCTCGCGCTCGCGCTTGAGGTAGAAGAGCGAGTAGTCGACGCCGACGGCGAGCCCGACGAGCAGGAGCACGGCGCTGACGTTCTGATCCATCGGGACGATGTGGCTCGGGCAGCGCGACGCAGGCCGATCGTGGCGATCACGGCGGCAGAGCGCGAGCAGCAGCGGGACGCCGGCGGCGACGAGCGCGCCGAAGACGAGCAGCAGGATGAGCAGCGTGAGCGGGATCGACCGCTCGCCCGCCTGCGCGAGCTGCTTGTTGAACATCTTGTCGAGCGCCTTGCCGGAGCTGATCGAGCCGGCCTCGCCGACGTAGAAGGCCGGGATGCGCCTTGGCGACCGCTGTCGGTCGCCGTCGGTGAGCGCGTCGATGTTGCTTCTCGGCGATCGTCGTCGTCGCCCTTCATGTCCCACTCGACCATCGCGGTGTGGCCGTCGGCCGAGATCTGGTCGGCGTGGCCCGGCGTCGAGCGGCGAGCGGAGGTTCTTGATCGTCGTGAACGGCTCGACGGTCGCGACGACGTCGTCGACGGCCGCGCGGAACGCCGGGTCGTCGACCGTCGAGCGTCTTGCTCTGGACGAGCACGATCTCGGTCTGCGGGTCGGCCTGGAAGCCGGCGTCGCGGAGGATGCTGGTCGGCCTTGTGCGACTGGCCGACGTTGGTGTCGTTCTGGTCGATCGTCTTGGTGCCGACGGCCGTGCCGATGACGACGCGCGGCGACGACGAAGGCGAGCCAGCCGAAGACCGCAGTCTTCCAGTGGCTCGCGCTCCAGCGGCCCATGCGGGCCGCGATGTTGTTCGACTGCTTCAGGGGTGACATTGGCTTTGACCTTTCGGTGTCTGGAAATGTTTCGGGGACGAACTGCTTGCAGGGGACACTCGCACCGGCCGGGCGGCGCGGAAATGGGGCGAGCCTGTGTCTTGGGGTGCGGGCAGCCGCACCACCGTCTCAATGCATCTGCACGTGCTCGCAGTCGCGGTCGACGCGCACCGTGGGGTTTGCGCGGACGGTGTCGGAACCCTCGCCGCAGTAGACGATCGTCCTGCGTCCGAGCCGTGGTGCGTCGATCCGGTCGTCGCCGATTCCGCCGAAGATCCGTCCGCGCCCGCTGCCCGATACGAGGACGTCGTCGCCCGGCCCGCCGTCGATCAGGTCGTCGCCGGCCCCGCCGAGGATCCGGTCGCGCCCGACGTCGCCGAAGAGGTGGTCGTTTCCGCCGTTGCCCACGATCAGGTCGTCGCCGAAAGCGCCCTCGATGCGGTCGTACCCGGCGCTTCCGATGAGCGAGTCGCGGCCGGCGAGCCCGCGCAGCCACGAGCTCGGCTGCGTCGCGCGCAGCGTGTTCGGCCCGTCGTCGCCCTCGCGGCAGCCCCTCCCGACCCCCGGGCAGCGGCGAGGACTGACGAGGCGCGCGCCCGATCCGAGAGGCTCCGCGACGTAGAGGTCGTTGCCCTCGTAGCCGAAGTACCGCCCGGCGGCGACGGCCCGCAGCGGCGGCCCGCTTCCAGTCGCGCGTGACCGCGAGGACGTCCCAGTAGAAGAAGGGGCGGGTGATCATCCCGCTCAGCAGCGCGAGTCGCGCTCCGCCGTGCAGGGCAATCGCGCCGCCGGCCGCCGACCAGCCGATCGGGTAAGCCTGGCCCGGGACGCGGTAGCTCCGCAGTTGCCCCGCCGTCGGCGTCGACGACGCGGACCTGGTCGCCGTCGCCTGCGAGGAATGCGATGCGCGAGCCGTCGGGGGCCACACGGGCGCGTAGTAGTACGCGTCGCCGGCGATCCGCCGCCGGCCCGTCCCGTCGCTGGCGATCAGTGTGAGCGCCCCCTCGGCGTCGCGGAAGGCGATGGAGCGCCCGTCGGGCGACCAGGCGGCTCGAAGCCTTCGCCGATGCGGCGCAGACCGGTACCGTCGCTTCCGATCGCCCACACCTCCGCCGGCGGGCTACCCGCCGTCGGCGGGCTGCCGCGGGTGAACGCGATCTCCGTTCCGTCGAGACCAGTACGGATCCTTGCCGGCGACGAGATCGCGTCGCTCACCGGTGAGCGTCACCGTTGCAACCACCGGCGCAGCGGAGG
This sequence comes from uncultured Chloroflexia bacterium, assembly GCA_963724635.1. Classification (GTDB taxonomy): domain Bacteria; phylum Chloroflexota; class Limnocylindria; order Limnocylindrales; family CSP1-4; genus SPCO01. Next base: position 619 of record CAVRVI010000005.1, on the reverse strand, counting down.
GGCTGTCGGCGAGAGCCGCGACGATGCGCGTCCCGTCCGGCGAGAAGTGCGGCCGCGAGGCGACGACGGAACCCGGCAGCAGCGCGCGCGGAGCCCCGCCCGCGGCGTCTGCGACCAGAAGCCGGCCGAAGGCACTGCAGCCCGCCGTTCCCGCCGCTGACGAAGACGACCAGCGACCCGCCTTCCGGCGAGAACTCCGGCGCGAAGTTCTGCACATCTCGTCCGCAAAGCACGCCGGCCGGCGCCCTCATCGCGCCGCCGGCGGTCATGATGCACGCGGCCAGGCTCAGTGCAAGAAACCGGTTCACGGGTCGAGCCTACGCGCGGTCCGTTAGCTGCGAGGTCGGCGTTTGTGAGGAGTTCTGTTGCCGTTACGGCGCGAGCGGTAGCCGCACGGCGAAGACTGCGCCCTGGGGCTCGTTCGGCTCGTACCAGGCGTCGCCGCCCTGCACGAGCGCGAGCTGGCGCACGATCGAGAGGCCGAGGCCCGTGCCCGGTTGAGGGTCGGTCGGCTGGTCGAGGCCGCGTTGAGCGAACTCGGTGAACAGACGTGCTCGGAAGTCGTCCGGCACTCCCTCGCCCGCGTCCTTGACGCGGATCTCGGCGAAGCCCTCCGAGA
>CAVRVI010000004.1:0-121781 GCA_963724635.1 uncultured Chloroflexia bacterium | reverse complement strand
CGTCGTAAGCGACGACCGTGCTAATCGAGTACCTAAGAAGTCCCTATTGTAAGGTATCTACATGGCCAGTGATGAACAGAGCGAACAGCACCTTTTCCACGCTGTATCTGGATTTCGCACGTCCGTTCCTCCAGATCGCCCGGATCTTTTGTTGCTTGAGCTAAAGACATTAGACACGGGCATAGTACGTTTTTTCGATGACAAAAAACTCGGCACTTTTATTCGGCCAGGAAGTAGCGAGAGTTGCAGCCGGTTAGTGGTCAAGGCCATCCAGGTGCCGTTTTCACCACACGGACCTCTCTACTTGCCGCGCCCACTTTGGGTCAAAAGCGGGCATAGCGACAAATCCGCGCGATGTCCGCTTTACTCCCAATAACGAACATTGGGCGGATATGCTGACGCGTTCGTTTTGTGCCAAGCAAATTTTGGCGACGGAAAAAATGAGCGCGGTGGTCCGTGGAAGCAGGAGCATTCGCGCCAATGTCCGGTCAACTGTGGGGGCCCATTGCTGTTTCCGACTGACCTCGCCTCGTTCCTCGATCTCATTCGCCAACATGGCGATGCAGCCTACAGCATCATGTTCGCCTATGCGGCCTCGCACAGCCTGCTGCTCGCCCTCTTCGCGGGCTACGCTGCACATTCCGGCGCGCTGCAATTAGGCACACTCATCCTGGTCTGCTGGTTCGGCAGCTTCGCTGGCGATGCGGTCCGCTTCTGGATCGGGCGGCGTTTTGGCACCCGTCTGCTCGGGTCCTTTCCCCGACTCTGATCGTGCCGTCCAGACCGCAGCCCGGCTGGCGGATCGTCACTACGTCTTGATGATCCTGTTTCACCGCTACCCGCACGGAGTTCGCGGCATTGCGGGCTTCGCGTATGGAATGTCGCGCCTGCCCTGGTCCACTTTCCTGGCGCTCAATTTTGCGGCCGCGGGCCTATGGTCCTGCACCGTCATCCTGGCCGGCTACGCCTTCGGCCAGGTCTCGGAGAAGCTCATGAGCGACGCGTCTTCGGGCATTGGCTTGGTGATGCTGGTCGTGTTCCTCCGGCCTCTCCTGGATCCTGAGCAAAAAGCTGGAGCGCGTCGTCGAGCGGAGCTGAGGTGCGAGGGCCGGCTGATTGAATAATGTGTTGAGGACTTCCGCTTTGGCTCACGAGCGGACATTTCGACAGGCCGCGTTATGTCTGCTTTACCCCCGAAAGCGGACATGTGCGGTGCACTAGCTCATGTCTGCTTCGTGCCAGTTGCGACATTTCGCGTCGCAGCAAATCATCGTTATTCGATCACTGGGTGATCCGCCGGCCGGGCAACATGTTCGAGGTCGAGCTCACGCGCCCGCGCGCGGCGCCAGTGGCCAGATCGACGTCGCCGGAACGATGCAGACAATCACTACGGTGGTCGAAGGCTCGTTGTGCGAACACCCGGAACAGTGGCTATAGGTGCACCGCCGCTGGCGCTGAGCGGTTGCACTGCGCTGCAATTGGGCACAAGGTGGATTAGCCAGCCGCGCATTCTATGGAAGCAGGTTTTGGCGTAATCAATGTCGGCTGATAGGGCCAGTCGCGCCGAGCGCAGGGGGATTGATGCCAGGCTCGTGCAACGTTCTGATGATCTACCCCCGTTTCGGTGCCGGCACTTTCTGGAATTTTGCGGCGACCTGCGAGCTGATGGGGGCCAAATATCCGACTGCTCCGCTCGGCTTGATTACCGTGGCGGCACTGCTGCCGGAAACATGGACGGTCCGCCTGGTCGACCGCAACATCGAGGAACTCGCGACCGCCGATCTCGCCTGGGCCGACCTGGTCATGACCGGAGGCATGCTGCCGCAGCACAACGACACGGTCGCAGTCATCGATCTTTGCCGGGCAAGCGGCAAACCGATCGTCATCGGCGGGCCGGCTGTGACCTCGGTGCCGCACGCCTACCGCGCGGCGGACTTCCAAGTGCTCGGCGAAGCCGAAGGCATCATCGACGAATTCGTCGCGGCCTGGGAGGCAGGAGCGCGCCGAGGCGTGTTCGAGGCCAAGAAATTCGAAGCCGACGTAACCAAGAGCCCGATCCCCCGCTTCGACTTGCTGAAGCCTGATCGCTACCTCTACGTCGGCGTTCAGTTCTCGCGCGGTTGCCCATTTACCTGCGAATTCTGCGACATCATCGAGCTTTACGGGCGCGTGCCGCGCACCAAGACCAACGCCCAGATGCTGGCCGAACTGGACCGACTCTACCAGCTCGGCTATCGCGGGCACGTCGACTTCGTTGACGATAATCTCATCGGGAACAAGAAGGCGGTGAAGTTGTTCCTGCCGGAACTTCGCGGATGGCTTGAGGCGCATGACTATCCGTTCGAGTTCACAACCGAGGCCTCCATCAATCTTGCCGACGATGACGCTCTGCTCAAGCTGATGAACGAAGCAAATTTCGTGGGCGTATTCGTGGGCATCGAGAGCCCCGATCCGGCGACGTTGGTTGCCATGAAGAAGAAGCAGAACACGCGCCGCAGCCTGGTCGAAAGCATCCACAAACTCTATGGCGCTGGGCTTTACGTCACCGCCGGGTTCATCGTCGGCTTCGACACCGAGAAGGCCTCGATGGCAGATGTCATGCTCGAGCTTATCGAGGACGCGGCAATCCCGGTGTGCATGGTCGGCCTGCTCGTTGCCTTGCCGAACACGCAGCTCACGCGCCGGCTCGCGAGCGAGGGCCGGTTGCACCCGCTGCCCGAGATGCTGCCGACCGGCAGCGCCGACCAGTGCACGCTGGGTTTGAATTTCGAGACCTTGCGTCCGCGCCGCGAAATCCTGCTCGACTACAAGCGTGTCCTGGAGAAGGCCTACGATCCGGTTGCCTATGCCCGACGGCTGCAGCGGCTGGCGACGCTCCTCGACAATTCCGGCCGCTGCAGCGCGCCGCCGGCCGGGGATTTCAAACGCACGCTGATGATGCACAGGATCATGACCAATCTGCCGGAGCCGCGCGAGACGTTCTGGCGGGCTTTCACCGAATGCGTAGAAAACAATCCGCGCTCCACCCGTTACATCGTGATGATGCTAGCGCTCTATCTGCACCTAGGCCCGTTCTCGCGCTATGTCATCCAACAAATCGAGCAAAAGATCGAGGAACTCGACAACGTGAGCTTGGTTCGGCACGAGTGGACCGACCGTCCGGCGGCCGCTCTGACGCCGCTGGCTAGCCTCACCGTCCGGTCTTGATTCGCGTCCACAGCCGTTTCCTTGCCGATCAGACGATCAAGCGCGCTCGCTAATATGGTCGAAGAAACAACTTCCCGACTAGGAGGGCTTACAGATGACAATAACGGTATTGCTAATGTCGATATTGACCGGACAAAATCATACCGTTGTCGCTGAGTATGACACCCCACAGGCTTGCGAAGCGGCAGCACAAGCACACCAGAAAGTCCTTATGGGGAACGATATCAGCGCGGTCTATACCTGTTCTCCTAAAGCGGTGTCGTCACCGGCGCGCTGAAATCAGGCGCATCGCGCGGTCCGCGCACGGTGTGCGGCGCAATCGGTGGGGATGCGCGGCCAAATTGGAATGAACGTGCGTCAGCGTGTTTGTTCGGGCCGAGCAAATTTAAAATCAACGTCTATTTTGCGATTTCATCGGAAATCGAAATAGACGGCACGATGTCCGCTTTGGGTCATGCGCGGGCATTTGCAGTGCAAAAGGTCATGTCCGCTTTGGGTCAAAAGCAGACATGTGCAGCGCACAAGCCGATGTCCGCTTAGTGCCAATAGCGGACATTAGACCAGACGAGCAGTTGCTTAAGCGGCGCGCTCGATCCGCAGGTCGATCTCGCTGCGAAGCGCCCCGAAATCGATAGGCTTGGTGAAAAGCGTTTCAGCGCCGTTCTCCAAGGCTTTGCGCTTGGTGTCCGCGTCGCCATAGGCGGTAATCATGATAACGGGGACATCCGGTCGAAGGGCCTTGGCCTTGGGTAACAACTCCAGGCCGGTCATTCCCGGCATGTTGATGTCGGACAAGATCAGGATCAGTGACACATCTACTGCGTCCCTAATGCGCTGAAGCGCTATATCGCCGGATTGGGCAAATTCCATCTTGAACCGATCGGCGCGCAGGTCCCGCCTAAATTGCTGCCGAAATAGCGTCTCGACATCTGGTTCGTCATCAACGACGAGGATAAGAGGGTTCAAGAGGGTTCTCCCGATTTAGTCAGCGGGTTCCTACACGCGGCAGCACGATGATAAATTCGCTGAATGCACCTGGCTTGGTCTCCACGTCGATAGATCCGCCATGTTGCTTCACGATGACATCATGGCTGATGGACAGCCCAAGGCCGGTGCCTTCTCCAGCCGGTTTGGTTGTGAAGAAGGGGTTGAATATCTTTTCCTTCACCTCGGGCGGGATGCCTGTGCCGTTATCCCGAACCCTGATTTCCACACGGTCTCCCAAACTTCGGGTCGAGGCCACGAGGGTTGGCTCATAGCCGTCGCCGGCCTCGGCTTTACGCTTTCTCGTCGCATAAAAGCCGTTAGAGATCAGATTTAAAAGCACCCGCGTGATGTCCTGTGGAAACACGTCGGCCTGCCCTGCGGCTGGATCGAGTGATCGCTCCAAGGTGATGTTGAAGCCCTGCGTTTCGGCGCGCGCGCCGTGATAGGCGAGATTGAGACTTTCCTCGACGAGAGAATTGATATCGACAGGCCGGTGTTCGCCGGAGCCTTCGCGCGAGTGCAGCAGCATGTTCTTGACGATGGCATCGGCACGCTTGCCGTGCTGCACGACCTTGTCGAGATTGCCCCGCAGGGTCTTCGTCAGGTCGTCGATCTCGGCACGCACTTTGTCATCGACCCGAATGCCTTTCAGGGAATTCTGCAAATCGTCAATCAACTCGCCGGACACGGCCGAGAAATTGTTGACGAAATTAAGCGGGTTCTTAATCTCGTGCGCGATGCCGGCGGTGAGCTGACCGAGCGAGGCGAGCTTCTGTGTCTGCACCAGACGATCCTGGGTGGAGCGTAGCTCCTCGAGTGAGGCTGCCAGCTCGCGCGTGCGCCCTTGCACTTCATCGAACAGGCGCACGTTCGCGATTGCTATTGCTGCCTGGTCGGCGAAGGTAGTCACCAACTCGATCTGCTTGTCGGTAAAAGGCCGCACGTCCTTGCGTGTCAGTGTGAGGGCGCCGATCGGCGCGCCCTCCCGCAGCATCGGAACCCCGAGGCCGGTGCGAAAATCACCCGAATCCAGAGCCGGCGAAAACGTGTAGTCCGGATCAGCCTTAACGTCGGCAATTTGAACGATCCGGCCCTCCACCAGCGCGCGGCCAGCAACTGAGCCGCGATCCATTTGTACCGGCGTGGTGTGAATGAAGTCCGAAAACGCGGCCGAATAGCCGTAAGTCGCCGCGCGGAAGAATGCACCGTCGATTTCCCGGGTAATGGTGCCCTGATCGGCATCACTCATGCGGGCGGCCGTTTCAATCAAGGCGTCCAGAACCGTCGGCAAATCGAACGCCGACCGGCTGATCGTCTTGAGGACGTCCGCGGTGGCAGTTTGTTGTTGGAGAGACTCTGCCAGATCGCGCGTGCGAGTCTGCACTTCGTCGAACAGGCGGACGTTCTCGATCGCGATCACCGCCTGGTCGGCGAAGGTCTCGGCCAGCTCGATTTGCTTCCCGGTGAAAGGTTTCGGCAGCCGGCGCATCAACAGGATGATGCCGATTGGCGCTCCTGCCCGCATCAGCGGAACACCGAGTATCGCGCGGAATCCTACGACCTGTTGAATATCGAGAGCCTGATATTCCGGATCCGCGAGGACATCTGGAAGATGGACGGTTTTGCCGTCCTGCAGAACACGGCCCGCGACAGTCGCACGTCCCGGTTTCATGGCGACGCTCGTCGCCGTTAATGCTTCGGCGCTGCCCGGCGCCAGGCCATAACTAGTCGCCCAAAAGTAAGCGTCGCCTTTCTCGCGAATAATGGCCGCTATTTCAGCGTCGCAGAGCTGAGCCGCCGATTCCGTCAGCGTGTCGAGCACCGGTTGCAGATCGAAGGTCGAGCGGCTGATGACCTTGAGCACGTCGGCGGTGGCGGTCTGCTGCTGGAGCGACTCACGGAGTTCGTTAAGTAGCCGCGCGTTCTCGATGGCGATGACGGCCTGATCGGCAAACGTTTCTACAAGCTCGATCTGCTTCCGGGTGTATGGCCGCGGCTCGGTGCGTTGAAGTGCTAACGCTCCAATTGGAGCCCCCTCCCGCAGCAGGGGCACTGCGAGGGTAGCCCTACCTCCGCCGAGCTTTTGCGCTTCGCCGAACGTGTACTCCGGGTCGGCAAGGATATCGACAATTTGAACCGTCTTGCCTTCCAGCGCTGTGCGGCCGACGGTTGTCCCGCGGCCTGGCGTGATAGGATGGCTTTCGTGAAACGCCTTGAATTCAGCCGAATAGTTGTAATACGCGACGCTCTTATAGGCCTCACCCTCACGACGAAATACCGTACCACGTTCAGCTTCGCACAGTCGGACTGCTGATTCGACGAGCGTATCTAGAACCACCTGCAGGTCGAAGGTCGAGCGGCTAATCACCTTCAGCACGTCGGCCGTGGCGGTCTGCTGTTGTAGGGATTCGCGCAGCTCATTGAGCAGCCGCGTGTTCTCGATGGCGATGACGGCTTGCGCGGCGAACGTCCGCAAGAGCGAAAGCTGCTTATCCGAAAGCGGCCCGGGCGTACGGCGCACGACGCTGAGCAGGCCAATCGCCTCATTGCGGCGCATCATGGGCGTAATCGTGATCGCCCGATAACCGCTGGTCAGAAAGTTCCGGGCTCCGGCGGCCAATTCGGCCGGAGCATTCCTCACGTCGGGAATGTCCACGATCCTGCAATCGAGCATAGCTGCACCATGCATGTACTCCCGCGAGAGGGGGGTACGGGAAATTGAGCGTCGCCACGCTTCGGCGCCCTCGGGATCACGCTCAGCAATGGCCGCGGCATTAATCGTATCGCCGTATCTAAGTGCGAGGCTGATGAGGGCGTCCGGAAAAAGCTTCAGGCCACGCTGCACTATGGCGTCGAATACCGGCTGAGTATCGGTGGGTGAGTTGCTGATGATGTTCAGAATATCGGCAGTCGCAGCCTGCTGCTCGACCGCTTCGCTCAACTCACGGCTAAGGCGCGCAACTTTTTTTTCCTCGCCGGCAGGAGAGAAATCGTGCCGGCGTAGGGCTTTTGACGCATTGCGTCGCTTAAGCGTCAACGACTTGGCGGGTCGCGTTTTAGCTGCTTTGTCGCGCTGTCTCATTGTCCCCTCGAACGCTTAGGACAAGGCATCGTAGCGGCTCAAACATGCACCGGGAAAGGCCCATGCCAATGTCCACTTTGGGTCAAAAGCAGACATGTGCAGCGCACAAGCCGATGTCCGCTAAGTGCCATAAGCGGACACGTTCATTCGATCACCTCGTCGGCGCGAGCAAGGACAGTAGGCGGAATGCTCAGGTCGAAAGTTTTTGCCGTTTTGAGATTGATCACAAACTCGAATTGCGTCGGCTGCAGGACTGGCATTTCTGCCGGGCTCGACCCTTTCAGAATCTGTCCAACGTACTCCCCCGCTTGGCGGTACATCCAGCTGATACTTGGGCCATAGCTCAACAGCGTGCCAACTGCCGCGAACTGGCGAACAAAACCTACGACCGGGAGCTTGTGGCGATAGCCGAACGAGGCAATCTGCTCGCGCCGATCTAACAAGATCGGATCAGTTGCCGTGATGAATGCGTGCGCCTTCGCACTCAATAACTGATCGAACGCAGTATCCATTTCCTGCGCGTTGGTCGCATTCAGCGTTACGGTTTCCAGACCCAGTTTCTTTGCCCCAGCCTCTGCGTCCGCCTGTTCAACTTTGACATTGGGGTTGGTGGGATTCATTAACAGCGCAATTCGAGAAACATTTGGAGAGATTTCCCGAACAAGTTCAACTCGCTTTGCGCCAAGTACATTTTGATTGAAAAGAATGCCGGTCACATTTCCGCCGGGGCGATTGATGCTCTTGACCAGTCCATGCCGGACAGGGTCACCGCCAATTGTGAAGACCACAGGCACCGTGCTGCTCGCGCCTTGGGCGGCGCGCGCGGAAGCGACATCTCCGGTAGCGGCAATGGCGACTACGCCCTTTTCTACAAGTTCAGCGGCAAGAGCCGGAAGCGCCGCGTAGTCCCCCTTGGCCCACCGTTCCTCAATACGGACATTTCTGCCTTCAACGAAGCCCGCCTTCGCCAGGCCCTCCCGAAAGGAGTCGGCGTTGAAGCGATAGGTATTGGGCGAGGCGCTGTTCAGAAAGCCTACTAACGGTATTCGCTGCTGCGCCCAAGCCCCACGATAAGAGGGCAAAACGGTCGTCGCACCGCCGAGAAGCGTGAGGAACTCGCGTCGCTTCATTGCATCCCCCGAAACTCAAGGAAGGCATCCTAAGGGCAAAAGCTAAGACCCTCAAAGGGGCCGTCGATGTCCGCTTTGGGTCATAAGCAGACATGTGCAATGCGAAAGGGCATGTCCGCTTTACCCCCGAAAGCGGACATGTGCGATGCAGCTCGGGATGTCCGCTATGTGCCAAAAGCGGACATGGGGCTTTAGCTGAAAAAATTGCGGAATCCTGTCAGCGCGAACTGCACGCCCATAGCGAGGACGATCAATCCCATAAATCGCGTGACCATGTCGTGCAGAAGGTTGCCCGCGTCATTTGCGCGAGCCCCGCCGCGGGCCACAAGCAGCATAACGACCCACATTACGGCCACTGCTACCGCGACCGCGACGAGTGCAGTGACAGGCAACGCCAACTTCGCGTGCGCCACAGCGAGTGTGATGACTCCTGTAATCGTGCCCGGGCTCGCCGCGAACAAGATCAAGGGCGTGAGCGAACGTTTCTCGGCAACGCCATCCTTCGAGGGTATCTTTGCCTGCGGAGAGCTACCGCGCAACATGGAGAACCCGATCCAGGTCAGCACACCTCCGCCGGCTATCGAAAAGGCATCGAGCGAGACGCCGAAAATTTGAAGCACTCTTGCTCCCGCTAGTGCGGCTACGAGCAGAATGATCAGCACGGCAAGTGCCGCCTTAGTGGCGTCAGTAATTCGTATGGCGCGCGTCTGACCGACTTCGATCTGCGCAAACATGACCCCGCAGATCAAAGGATTCACTAATGAAAGAACCGTCACAATCGCTTGAAGGTGCTGCTCCATCTGAGGGCTATATCTCGCACTCGGCGCTATAAATTGTACACGACGACAAAAGGCCGTCGGTTATCCTGGTCCTAAACCAGTACAAGTGTATCGGGTGCAGTCCTGGTAAACTCCCCGACACTCGAACGATTGCATCTGCTTCAGACGACGACAGTCTCGATAGCGTGCACGACAGGTTTTTATGCATTGCTGTTTTGCTGTCTGAGCGGCCGCGAATGTGCGAGAGGCAAGATCGGCGTCGCGCGCATTGAGTGTTCCAATGCTCGGCGACACAAGCACTGCGAAGAGGAGGGAGACGATAGCAAACGACCGCTTGCTGCCTTTCATGGCCTAGCCCCTTAGTTCGAAAAACTCCGCGAGATTGGAATAACGTCGCAGCTCATCATTGAAGTACAGCATTTATTCATCCGCAACAGCCGAGTAAGGGGGTTAACCGGCACCACATGACCGTTGCCGCAGCGCACAGCCAATGTCCGCTTTGGGTCATAAGCGGACATATGCAGTGCAAAAAGGCATGTCCGCTTTGCCCCCGAAAGCGGACATGTGCGGTGCACTGGTCAATGTCCGCTAAGTGCCAATAGCGAACTCGTGCGTTGCACCAAAAAGACGGTGACATCGTCGGCACACTGCCGTACGCGGCGCAGATCTCGGGCGAGCTGTCCTGGAAGACCTGGAAGTTCAGAACGCCCTCGGCACCCTGGACCTTCAGGTTCTGCGCGCACGCGAGCGCCTTGGCGGCGTCGATCTCGGAGTCGCAGAAGAGGAGCTCCTGACCGGCGGCGGCCGCCGCGTCCTTGATGCCGTCGGAGACGAGCTTCACGAACGGGACGGAGTCACCGAGGGAGATGTAGCCGATCTTGTGGGACGTAGCGGCCTGCGAGGCGGGCGCCTGCGACGCCGGGGCTACCGACGCCGGCGCTTCCGACGCCGGAGCGGCGGTCGGGGCCGTCGAGGCGGCCGGTGCGGAACTGGCTGCTGAATTGGTACAGCCGACGACGACCAGGGCCGTCACGGCGAACACGGCAGACCAACGGGCGAGCTTGCGGCGCGCGTCGATCCCCGAACGGGTCTCCTGCACGTTTCCTCCTCCAGATGTGCGTGGCACGCCCGCGACCGACGACCCTCTTCGATATTGGCACGATAGGCTACGAGAATTGTTACTGGAAACGTCGTCAGGGCCGGGTCAGCGGAGAGTAGTGCCGCGTGTTCGGCCATGTCAAGTCAGTCACGGCTCGGCGACAAGGCGGTGGCAAACGGTTCCAGTCCGGGCTCGAAGCCGCTACAGTTGCGCGCCATGAGCGACACCATCGTCTCCGCACCGGGCGCCGCCGCCGGCGCGGCCCACGCGCCCCTCACGCCGACCCGCCGCCGCATCGCCGTGATCGCCGGTGATGGGATCGGCAAGGAGGTCATGCCGGTCGCTCTCGACGTGGTCCGCGAGGCCTGTGGCGACGACGTGATCCTGGATACCGTCGCCTTCCCGTGGAGCTGCGACTTCTACGTCGAGACGGGCGCGATGATGCCGGACGATGCGCTCGACACGCTCCGGACGTTCGATGCGATCTACCTCGGCGCCATCGGCGACCCATCGCGCGTGCCCGACACGACGTCGTTGTGGGGCTCCCTGCTGAAGATCCGCAAGGGACTGAACCTCGCGGTCAACGTCCGTCCCGCGCGCTACCTGCCCGGGATGCCCTCGCCCCTGAAGCATCCCAACGACTTCGATGTGGTGGTCGCGCGCGAGAACACCGAGGGCGAGTACTCCGATGTCGGCGGGCGGATGCACGACCGGCGATCGCGAGATCGCCATCCAGGTCAACGTCTTCACCCGGGTCGGGACGACCGCGGTCGTGCGCTACGCGCTGGAGCTCGCGCGTTCGCGCCAGGGCCGGCTCACGAGTGCCACCAAGTCGAACGGGATCATGTACGCGATGCCGTTCTGGGACGAGGTCGTGCGCGACGTCGCCGCCGAGTATCCGGACGTCGCCGTCGAGACGATGCACCTCGACGCGCTGCTCGCGCGGCTCGTGCGCGATCCGGCGCGCTTCGACGTCATCGTCGGGAGCAACCTGTTCGGCGATCTGCTGACGGACCTCTCGGCGGCGTTGATGGGCAGCATCGGCATCGCGCCATCGGCGAACATCGATCCGACCGGGACCAACCCCTCGCTGTTCGAGCCGGTCCATGGATCGGCGCCGGACATCGCCGGTCAGGGCATCGCCAACCCGATCGGCCAGGTCTGGACCGGCGCGCTGATGCTGCGCCACCTCGGGTTCCCGGCGGCGGCCGAGCGGATCGAGGCGGCGATCGGCGCCGTCGATCATCGCGGGCGAGCTGACCCCGGACATGGGCGGCACGCTGACGACGACCCAGGTCGGCGAGCACCTGATCGCCCGGCTCGCGAGCGCGCGCACCTGACCCTTCGCGGTCCCGCAGACCGCGGCGTCCCGTCCCGCTCGGTCAGGCCGACATGATGTAGCCACCATCGACGTAGATGGTCTGGCCGGTGATGTACGACGCCGGATCCGAGAGCAGCATCACCACGACACCGGCCATCTCCGACGGCGGCGCCGACCGCCGCAGCGGCACGAGGTTCGTCCGGTTGGCGCTCAGATCCTCGTAACTCAGGCCGCGCAGCGCCGAGACCTCGCGCAGGACCTTCTCCTGCATCGGCGTGTCCGTGATGCCCGGCGAGATCGCGTTGACCCGGATGCCCCGCGGCGCGAGGTGGATGGCGAAGCTGCGGGTCACGCCCTGGATGGCGGTCTTCGTGGCGCCGTAGACCGCGGTCTCCAGCGTGTATGCCCAGCGCGCCGATGGCGACGAGAAGTTGACGATGGCCCCACCCTCGGCCATGACCGCGCCGATGTCGCGGCACAGGAACCAGACCGCCTCGACGTTGATCGTGAAATGCCGGCGGAAGACGTCCGGACTCACGTCGGCGATGGGGATGACCTGCAGGATCGCGGCCGCGTTGACCAGGAAGTGCGGCGGGTCCTGGCGGGCGGACTCGATGACGCGCTGGCGCTGGGCCGAGATCGGCGAGGTCGACGACGAGCGCCTCGCCCCCGGCCTCGCGGACCGGGTCGAGCCCGCGGTCGTTGATGTCGACCCCGTCACCCGCGCGCCCTCGCGCAGCAGGTGCAGGGCGAGTCGCCTGGCCGATCCCGCTGCCGGCGCCCGTCACGATGGCCCGGCGTCCCTCGAAGCTCATGCGTCCGTCGCTCCCGTCGATGGGCCCGCCGCGCCCGGCTGGATGACCGGCAGCGGCGGCTTGGTCCGTCCGATCCGCTCGTACTCGCGTTCGGGGATGGCCTCGAGCGACTTCCAGACCGTCCACTGGCACTTGCGATTGGTCGCCGGATCGTCCTCCCCGCGCCACAGCGGCGGATCGACGGTCCGGACCGGGTGACCCCATCGCTCGGCCGGGATCGTGGAGAGCGCCAGGTTGCAGTGGGCGCAGTAGTGGCAGACCCCGGTCTCGCCCCAGGTCCACGGCCGCGGCTTCCTCGATGACGCCGAACTCGTACGGCGCCAGCACGCGCGATCCGCGTGCCCTCCTCCGGGTCGCCCCGCAGGATCCGGCCGCCCGACGCGCACGGGTCGAAGCGGATGATCCAGCGATCGTCCTCCTCGACGAGCTCGATATCGCCGCGCCGCCCGGGGCCGACGAGGTGGCCGCGCATCGCCTCGAGGCTGATGTACAGGTTGCGGTCGAGGGTGTCCTCGTAGGGCGTCTGGCGGACGTCGAACGGCCATGTACCGCTCCTGGAGGTACGGCTCCATGATCGCCCGGTAGCACGTCTCGAGCTCCGCCTCGCCGAAGCGCTTCACGACGTAGGCGAGGATCCCGGCCATCAGGTCGGCGGATCGATCGTGCAGCCGGCGCCAGTCCTCGCGGACGCCCATCGAGCTCGGCGGTGGCTGCCGCGACCGTCAGGTCGTAGCTGCGGATCCCGTTGGCCAGGCCGCCCGGCCCGCAGGCCGAGGGCGTCCCAGCGGGCCTCGCGCTCGAGGGGCCGCCCATCCGGGTAGGCCATCAGGAGGTTGAGGCGCACGACCTCGGCGTCGAGGTCCTCCTGCGTCACGCCCTGCTCGATGAGCCAGGCCTCGAAGCCGGCCGTCCACACCTTGTAGATGACGTAGACGACCTTGGCCTCTTCCATGAAGTAGTCGACGAGCTGGGCTGCGTTCTCGCGCCGGTTGGCCGCCAGGCCGAACTCGTCGCCGGCAGCCTGGAGCTCTTCCTCGATCTTGACGACGGTGGAGATGGCCTGATCGGCCCAGTCACCGGAGCGCACCCGCTTGCCGATGGCGTCTGACCACTCCAGGTGGGTCACCATTGCGCACTCCTTCGCGGGCGACGCGGATGGGAAACGGCCTCCAGCATCGTTACTGGAAACGTCGTCAGCGTCGGGTGCGCCGAGCGTAGACGCGCCGCTTCCGCGATGTCAAGGCGGCTAGCGGCCGCCGGGACGCTCGGGATCGTTGGGATGCGCGGCGAGCGGGATGACCTCCACGTCGAGGTACGGGAAGAACGGCAGGGACCCGATCGCCGCGTGGAGCGCGGTCGCGTCCTCGGCCTCCCAGATGCCCCAGTTCGCCCGCCGGCCCGGCACCCGCCACATCCGGCGGATCGTCCCGGCGGCCCCGAGTTCGGCGCCGCGGATGCGCTCGGCGGCCGTCAGCCGGGCAAGCTCCTCGGGGTCGCCGTCGGCCGGCCACCCGACCTCGATACTGACCAGGAACTCCACGGGGCGCCTCCGCCAAGCCGTCGCCGGACCCCTTGCGAGCCCGACCGTCGGTCCCGGTATGATACCGGCTGGAAACGCTTGCACCCGTCGGCGCCACAGCGCGGGATGGCGGCGTCGGCAATGGATCGGAGGCATGGATGGCCCGCATCGCGATCGAGATGCCCAAGCTCGGGCTACGACATGGAGACCGGCAAGATCGCCGGCTGGCTCCAGCAGGTCGGCGACACCGTCGCGCGCGGCGACGTGCTCGCCGAGATCGAGACCGAGAAGTCGACGGTCGAGATGGAGGCCCCCGCCGGGCGGCACGCTCGTGGAGTCAGACCCTCGACGCCGGGCGAGGAGGTCGCCGGTCGGGACGAGCCATCGGCTACCTCGACGACGGCGCTAGGTGACCGAGCCAGGACCGCCGACGCCGTGCGAGGGCCGCCATCCCGTCACCTTCACCCCGATGCGCCCGGCGATCGCCCGGCGCATGGTCGCAGAGCAAGCAGTCGGCGCCCCACTTCTATGTCTCGCGCCGACCTCGAGATGGACGCCGCGCTGGACGGCCGCTGAGCGGCGCTCAACGAGGGACGCGCCGCGCGAGGATCGCGTGACGCGTCACGGCGCTGCTCCTGAAGGCCGTCGCGCTGACCCTCGCCGCGTACCCGGCCTTCAACGCCGTCTGGAACGGCGACGTCGCTGGAGCGCGTGGACGCCGTCAACATCGGCGTCGCCATCGACCTGGCGATGACGGGCTCATCGCGCCGGCCCTGCTCGAGTGCGCGCGACCGTCGGCGATCGCCGACCTGGCGGCGGCGCTGCGAGACCTGGTGACACGGACACGCGCCGGCAAGCTGCGCGCCCCGGAGATCGCCGAGGGCACGTTCACGCTCACCAACCTGGGCATGTTGGGCGTGACCGCCTTCACCGCCATCATCACGCCGCCCCAGGTGGCCATCCTGGCGACGGCCCGGACGGAGCGCGCCGGTCGTCCGGGACGGAGAGGTCGTCGTCCGCCGCATGATGACCGCCACGCTGTCGTCCGATCACCGCGGTCGGTGGACGGGCGCCGGCGCCGCCGGCGTTCCTGGGCACGCTCAAGGCGCCTGATCGAGGCGCCGGACGACTGCGGCGGAGGTCGAGGTCATGACGCTGCTGGCTGGCGCTGCCGCGGTCGACATCACGCCGCCGTTCCCGGTGGACGTGCTCGGCTACGTCCGGCGACCGCTCGCGGCCCGCACCGCGTACGAGCCGCTCCTGGTCACGGCCGTGTGCTTCCGCGACGCGCGACGGCACGACCGTGGTCGTCATCGCGGCCGACGTCGTCGGGCTGACGACGCCGATGGCCGACCGGATCCGGAGCGCCGTCGGCGAGCCATCGGCTGCGATCCCGGCGGCCGTGCTCCTCAACTCCAGCCACTCGCACGCCGCCCCGTGGCCGGGCGCCACGATCAAGCTGGGCGGCGAGTTCGACGGCTGGACCGAGACCGGAGCTGCGCTACTGGGACTCGCTGCCGGATCGCGTATGCGTCGGCGGCGCGTGCGAGGCGGTCGGCCGGCTGGCGCCGGCGCGGGTGAGCGGCGGGGTGGGCGAGGTCCGGGCATCGCGGTGAACCGGCGCGAGCGAACGGACGACGGTCGGACGATCCTGGGCTGGAACCGCGAAGGCGTCCTCGACGATTCGGTCGTGGCGATCCGCGTGGACGCATTCGAGACGCGCCGCTGGTACCGACGCCATCGCGACCCTCGTCGCGTTCGGCTGCCATCCGGTCGTGGTCGGGCCGGACTTCCGGGGGCCGGGCCGGACTTCGTCGGGCCGTTGCGTCCGCCGATCGAGCGAGCTCCGCGGCCGGGCTGCCGTGACCGTCTTCCTGCAGGGCGCGGCGGGCGACGTGCTGCCGCTCGAGGCGTTCCGCGACGACGCCGGGGCGCGGAGGCGGCCGAGTGTTCGGGGAGCGGCTGGCGCTCGAGGCCGCGCACGCCATCGCCGACGCGACCCCCTGGGCGAGTCGAGATCGAGCGGTCCGACTGGGGCTCGGTCACGCCCATCTCGCTCTACCGGCGCCGCCTCGCCGACGAGCAGCCGCCGCAGGTCCTGCGGACCGCCCGGCGGATCGTGTCGCTGCCGCTGCTCGAGCTGCCGGCGGTCGACGAGCTGCGAGCGCGAGCTCGGCGGAGCGTCGAGGCAGACCTCGCGGCCCGCGCGGACCGGGGCGAGACGCAGGATCGACCATGAACCCGATCCGCTACCACATCGCGTGGCTCGAGACGATGCTCGCCCTGGAGGCGGCCGGCGGCCGCGCGACCGCCATCGACGGCGAGATCTGGGCCGCGCGCATCGGCGACTGCGCGATCGTCGGCGCGCCGGGCGAGATCTTCGGAGAGATCGGGAGCGGCGGTCCGGGCGCAGTCGCCGGCCCCCGTGACGATCTTCGCCGGCTACTGCCAGGGCAGCCTCGGCTACGTCGCCACGCCCGAGGAGTACCCGCACGGCGGCTACGAGCCGGCCGTCTCGCATCGCGGCTACGGCCAGCCGGCGCCCTTCTCCCCGGACGTCGCGGGCATCATCGAGCGCACCGCGCTGGAGCTGCTGGCGCGAGCTGTTCGCGTGACGTCGGGGCCCACGGCCTCCGGTCGTCCCGACCTCGCCGCGGCGATCGCCGCGGCCGACCGGCACCGGCTCGCGCTCCGCGCGCGAGCTTGCGCGCGCGCCGCGCCGACCTGCCGCTGCGCTACTGGCGCCAGCAGGCCCACCTCACGACGCCCGCCGCCGATGCCGCGATGGCCCGCAAGGCGGTCGAGGGCGGCACGGCGGCCGTGGCCCGGATCCTCGAGCGTCTTGGGCTGACCGCGGCCGGACCTGGCCGAGCGCCTCGAGCTGCCGCGTCGCGCTCGTGGAGGCTCGGCTGGCCGACGCCGTCGCGGGCGCCGCTGGTGATGCTCGATGGCGAGGATGCCGATCGCCCCGGGTGACGAGGTCGCCGCCCGGGCGATGGAGGTCGCCGCGGAGACCTTCGCCGACGCCGACTGGGGCGATGCCGGCGGACGCGCCGAGCCTGCGCTTCTATCGGCCGCCCGGGTTCAACCTCGAGACCACCGTCCGCGAGCTGTACACGCTCCTGTGGCGGCTTGCGCGAGCGGGCTCCCGATGGCCGGCGCGGCCTTCCCGCTCGACGGCATCGTCTTCCCCAAGGTCGAGCACCCCGAGGAGGTCGACCTCGTCCACGACCTGCTCGATCGACGCCGAGGTCGCGCTGGGCCTGCCGGCGGGGCACATCCGGGTCGGCTACCTGATCGAGTCCGGCTGGGGCGGCGCGCAGCTCGCCGAGATCGCCCGCCGGGCCGCGCCGCGCTCTGGCCAGCCTCATCTTCGGCCTGGCCGACTACAGCGCCGACCTGGGCCTGCCGGCCATCGGCAACGACCACCCGCTCGCGGACTGGGCCCGGGCCGAGATCGTGGACGTCGGCCGGAGCCGTCGGCGTGCCCGCGATCGACGGCATGACCCTGCGACTACCCGGTCGCCGATCCCGGCGCTGGACGCGGCCGCGAACCGCGACCGCTTCCTGGACCGGATGCGGCTCGTGTACGACGACGCGGTCCGCGCGCGCGACCTCGGCATGCTCGGCAAGTGGGTCGGCCATCCGGCCCAGCTGTTCGCCGTGCTGCTGGCCTACGAGGCCGGGCTCACCGACGAGGCGCTGGAGCACGAGGCGGCCAAGCTGGCGGCGTACGATGCGGCCGTGGCCGACGACCAGGGAGCGACGATGATCGCCGGGCGTGATGTGCGACCGCGCCACGGACCGCCACGCGCGGGTCGTCCTGCGCCAGGCGACCGCGCTGGGACGGTTCGACCCGAGTCGGGCGCGTCGCGCTGGGGGTCATCGCGGCGCGGAAGCGGCCGAGGCGGCCGGGCGTGCGCCGCGCACCACGGACGACGCGGGTGCCGGCGATGAGCGAGCCGCGCACGCCGAGGCGCGGCTGGGAGGGCCGCTTCCTCGAGGACTTCGCGGTCGGGCGACGTCTACCGCCACGCCCACGGCCGGACGATCACCGAGACCGACAACACCTGGTTCACGCTGCTGACCAACAACACCGCACGACATCCACTTCAACGCCGACTACGCGTCGCGGACGGAGTTCGGGCGGCCGCTCGTCGTGAGCACGCTGACGCTCGCGATCGTCACCGGGCTGTCCGTGCCGGATGTCAGCCAGAACGCGGTGGCGAACCTGGGCTGGGACGACGTCAAGCTCACCGCGCCGGTCTTCGCCGGCGACACGATCTACGCCGAATCCGAGGTGCTGGAGGTCCGGCCGTCGCAGTCCCGGCCGGGCCAGGGCATCGTCCGCGTCCGCACCCGCGGCTTCAACCAGCGCGACGAGACGGTGATCACCTACGAGCGGACGGTGCTGGTCTACACGCGGGCGGCGCGCCCCGGGGCGTAGGCTCCGCTCACTCCGCCTCGGCCGGCGTCCCGCGACCCAACCGCGCGCGAATGCGTTGCCGCCAGCCGCCGCCCGATCGTCGCGGACGCACCGCCGCGGCCGCGATCGGCCGGCCACGCAGGCCCTGGGCGATGGACTCGGCCTCCGTCGCCGACACACCGAACCTCCGCAGCGCATAGCGCGCCATCTGGACCCCGAGCTCGCGCTCGCCGTGGACCGCCTGGACCCGGGGGCTGATGGCCCGGAGTCGGTTGGCCTCGGTGTCGCTGTGGGTGCGGACGACGAGGTCGACGCCGGACGCCATGGACCGCACCCGATCCACGATCAGCCGGGTCTCGTTGGCATCCGACGACGCGACGATGAGAAGGCGCGCGTGCTCGACGTGGGCGAGCTCCAACACTTCGGGATTGGACGCGTCACCGTAGATCGCGGGGATGCCGCGAGCGCGCAGGCCATCGACATCGTCGCGTTGCAGCGTGACGACCACATACTTGAAACCGCGCCGCTCCAGGGCCGGCCCGATCATCCGCCCGACCCGGCCGTACCCGCACAGGATCGCGTGCTGGCGCAGAGTCTCCCGGATGGGTTCGGCGAGCGTCACCCGGTCGCCCGCGTGCCGCGCCCGAAGCGCCGACAACGGGCCGTTGGTGCGGAGCCGCTGCTCGAGCGGGTCCACGGCCCGGAACAGGATGGGGTTGATCGCGATCGAGATCAGGGCGCCCGCGACGATGAGCTGGAATCCCTCCGGCGGGAGGAGGCCCAGGGTCAGCCCCATCGTGCCGAGGATGAAGGAGAACTCACCGATCTGGCCCAGGCCAGCCGCGACCGTCAGACCGGTCCGGAGCGGGTAGCCGAACAGGGCGACGATCCCGAACGCGACCAGCGGCTGGGCCACGACGATGAGGCAGAGCATCGCGAGGATCGGCAGCGGGTGGGCGATGAGATAGGCCGGGTCGAGAAGCATCCCGACCGACACGAAGAACAGGACCGCGAACGCGTCGCGCAGCGGCAGCGCGTCGGCCGCCGCCTGGTGGCTCATATCCGATTCGCTGACGACCGCGCCGGCGAGGAACGCGCCCAAGGCGAACGACACCCCGAAGACGGCCGACGACACATAGGCGATGCCCAGGGCGATGGCGAGCACGGCCAGCGTGAACAGCTCGCGTGACCCCTCGCGGGCCACGACCCGCAGGAGCCACGGGACGAGCCGCGCGCCGGCCACCACCATGAGGACCGCGAAGATCGCCGCCTTGGCGAGCGCGATCGCCGACGGCGAGGACGGCTCCCGACCCGGTGCCATCCGCGCCGGCCGGACCCTCGCCGCCCAGCATCGGTGCGATGTTCGGGAGCAGGACCAGCACGCACGACCGTGAAGATGTCCTCGACGATGAGCCAGCCCACGGCGACGCGACCCTGCTCCGTATCGAGCTCGCCGCGGTCCATCAGAGCGCGCAGCAACACGACCGTGCTCGCCACCGACACGGCCAGGCCCAGGACGAGCCCGCCACCAACGCCCCACCCGAGCGCGACACCCAGGGCGATGCCCATGAGCGTGGCCACGGTGATCTGCACGACTGCACCGGGGATCGCGATGCGGCGAACCGCCAGGAGGTCGCGGAACGAGAAGTGGATCCCGACGCCGAACATCAGCAGGATCACCCCGAGTTCGGCGAGTTCGGTCGCGACCGCGGGATCGGCGATGAACCCGGGCGTGAACGGGCCGATGACGACGCCCGCGAAGATGTAGCCGACGATCTCGGGCAACCGCAGACGCCGAGCGACGAGACCGCCGATGAACGCGGCAGTCAGGCCGATCGCGATGGTGGAGATCAGAACGGGCTCGTGGTCCATGGCTCTTCCCGTGGTCGGCGGGGGGGTGCGCAGGACTGGCGCGGGTCCGTGCCAGAACGACGGCGGTGGGCTCCCTGAGGATACCCGACGGTCCGAACGCGGCTTAGCTGGCGGGCACCGTCTGGACGATGAGCTGCGGCCGATGCGCGCCCTGGCGCGATTCCAGATCGATCCCGTTCGCCGAGGTCGGGGCGATCAGGAATCCGTACGTACCGTTGGCCCGCACGATGGCCGTGACGTCGAGGTCCACCCAGGCGCCCGAGGGCGATCGCCCCCGCGTCGGAGGCCGCCGATCCGGTCGCCGCCGGTCGGTTGCTCCAGGTGAGCGACCCGCCGGTCCAGGATGTCGTCGTCCGGTAGACCCTGGGCCCGTCCGTGGTCGGATCCGCCACCCAGAAGCGCAGCGCGGCCCGGTCCACCCGTCCGCTGATGCCGCTGACCGTGGCCTTGACGTAGGCCTGCCGGTCCGCGCCGCCGCCGGCGTCGTTGTCGATCCGCAGGAGCGACGCACCGCCGTAGTTCGTGCCCGGGTGACCCTGATCAGCGTACGTGTCGTCGCTGATGGCGAAGGAACGCGTGGTCCGGGGTGGCGGGGCACCGTGGGTCACGGTCGTCCCGCTGTCACGGAACGAGCTCCCCGCGATGGGCTGGAACACCCAGTCGTAGGAGCCCTTGTGCAGCGTGAGCCGCAGGACCCCGAAGGATGACGAGAAGATCTGGCTGTTGGCGGCCGTCGACGCTCTGCCTCGGGACTCCGCACCACCCGTCCCCACGACGAACTCGCGGATGCCGAACGGGGTATCGGCGCGACCCCACGGATCCTGGCGGGCGAATCGCTCGTAGTCGTGGTCATGACCGTTGAGGATCACGTCGGCCCCGGCCGCGTACAGGATCTCCCAGAAGGCCTGGACGCCGGGCGAGCCGCCGTGCTCGCCCGAGCTGAACCGCGGGTGATGCCAGTAGGCCAGCACGTCCTTGCCCTTGTTCGCGGCGAGGTCCGTGCGGAGCCAGCCGGCCTGTGGGGAGGCGAACCCGCAGCCACCGACGGCCGAGCAGTTCGAGTTGAGCACGATGATGTGCCACGTCCCCAGGTCGTAGCTGTAGTAGCCCTTCTTCGGGTCACCGGCTCGGGTGCCGAAGTAGCCGTAAGTACCCCGTCGCGCCGGCCGTCAGGTAGTCGTGATTGCCGGGTGCCGGCCGCGTCCGGGCCTTGTGGCGTCCCCAGGTCGGGGCGTAGCAGTCGCGGAACTCGGCGGCCGTGCCCGAGTCGTAGAGCGTTGTCGCCGAGCGTGACGACGGTCCCGGGGATGTCGTCGAGGAGGGCCGCCGTGGCGGTGTCCTTCGTCGTCGAGCAATCGGCGATGTCGCCGGCCCCGACGAGGACCGGATCCGCCGCTGAGACGCTCCCTGGAGCGACCACGGCGCCTGCCACCAGCAGCAGGGCAAGGGCAGCCGCGAGGCGGGGTCGAGCGAGCATGGGTCGATGTAACCACGTCGCGCTGATCCTGTCAGGGACCGGAACGTCCGGTCGCCATGGGTCCGACGGGACCACCCGGTTCTGGGAGTGCTAGCGTCACCCGGCACCTCCTCCAATCCAAAGGAAGCCATCCGTGTCCGCCAAGATCAAGGTGACCCTGACCACGACCGGCCGCAAGACGGGACGGCCACGAGCCGTGACGCTCTACGCCTTCCCCGATGGCGATCGCCTGGTGATCGTCGGCTCCGCGGGTGGCGACCCGGTCGATCCCGCCTGGGTGGGCAACCTGCGAGCGGAGCCGGCGGCGCTGGTCAAGGAGGGCAAGGTCGATCGCGCGGTTCGGGCGCGAGAGGTCGATAGCCCGGAACGCGCACGACTGTGGGACCTCGTCGTGGCGGGCTTTCCGCTCTATGCCACGTACCAGCGCAAGACCACCCGGACGATCCCGCTCTTCGTCCTCGAAGGGGCTGACTGATGGTCGGTCTGGCGACGCCGCGGGTCGGACAAGGGAACGCCCCGGGCTCGGCGGGAGCCCGGGGCGTTCGGCCAGGTGTCGCGTCGCGCCGTCAGGACGCGAACAGGTCCTCGAACTCGTCCCAGCCCGTGCTCGTGGCGAAGTCGAGCGTGTGGTAGTAGGTCCAGTCGGCGTTCTTCTGGACCGCCTTCGAGATGCCAGTGATGGTGATCCCGTGGACCATGTTGTACTTGTTGCCCGTGAACCGCTTGTGGAGGACAAGGGCGTCCACCGCGTTCATGACGGCCGTGCCCTTGGCCTTGACATTGGCATCGGTGACCTGCGCATTGACCTGCTTGGCCAGGTCGTACAGGTCAAGGTCGGTCGGCGCCTGGAAGAAGGCCTTCGTGTTCGCGAACGCCTTCAGGAGCGCCGACTTCTGGGCCGGTAGCGAGGCCTTGAGCGCGATCGACCACGCGTCGACGGCGTTCTTCAGGGCGTCATAGCGCCCGTCGACGGCCATCGACGAGTACGTCGCCTCGGCCGTCGCGCTCGAGCTCGATGCGATCGCCACCTGATCGGCGGTCATGTTCGTATCGGCGTTGAGCTGCGAGATGACGGTGTCGTACTCGATGCCGTCCCAGTTCACGAACTCCTGTGAGCCGACGAGGGCGGTCGCCTTGCCGCGCCACAGGGCCGCGATCTCGATCTGGGCCATGTTGCAGGCGTCGTACCCGACGACATCGATGAAGCCGAGCTGCGGCAGGACGCTCTTGACCTCGTCGGGGTTGAGGCCGTTGCCCGACGTGTCGTCCTCCATGGTCCAGTCCGGGTGCCAACCCCAGCCGTGGCCCCAGAAGTACAGGGCGTAATGCGACGCCGGGTAATTGGTCTTGGACCAGGACACGAAGTCCTTCAGTGTCTGGGGGTTGCCCATGTCGCGCTCGCCCCAATCGGCGACGGCGCTCGCGGCATCGGCCAGCATCCCCTGCGTCGGGTGATACAGCTTGGTGGACTTCCAGTCACCGCGGCTCTTGTCGTAGCCGGGTCCTCGATCGGCGAGGGCCGTGATCTGGACGTTGGCCGTGGACCCGAGGGCGGCCAGCTCCAGTTCGAGGTCCTTGACGATGTAGGGCTCCAGGTTGTTGTCGCCCGACATGTAGACCATGATCGTCCACTTGGCCAAGGGCGCGGCGGCCTGGACGATGGCGGCTTGGCCCACGATCGAAGCGAGGATCGTGGCCATGACGGCGAGGCTGGTGACGCGCTTGTGACGTGACATGCGGAGCCTCCGTCGATCCCCCGGCGGCTTCGCGAGGCAACATGGCGCGCGTCGCCGGAAGTGACGCGTCGCGCACGTAGCGCAACCGCGCCGATGCGTCGGGTCACGCCTCGAAGACCGCCTGGACCAGGACGACCCGCCCTTCGTCCTCGTTGCGTCGACTGGCGCGCATGATCTTGGTCAGCCGATCCTCGCCCATGACGAGGGCCTGAACGGTGCGGGTCGGGCGTGGCGCGTCCGCAGGTGGCGGACCGATCCTGACCTCCGCCCACTCGCGCTTCGTGAAGCCGGCGGCCTCGATCGCGGCCCGCATGACATCGGGCGTCCGGATTCGGTCGGTGCTCGCGTCGTCGCACCACATCTGCGGGTAGATCGGGGGAGCCACCCGGCCGGACATCGGCTCCTGGGTGACGAGCAGGCTGCCTGCCCGAACGACGCGACGGAACCCGGCGTACAGGCGCTCCTTGTCGGCGATATTCATGCCGCTGTTCTGGGTCCATACGGCATCAAAGGCGCCGTCTGTGAACGGCATGTCGAGGGCATCGCCGACGACGAAGTCAACGCGGTCCTCCAGGCCGACGAGCTCTGTCAGCATCCGGCCGGCCTCCACATACGTCTCGGTCAGGTCGAGGACGGTCACCCGGCAGCCGAACTCGGCGGCGAGGGTGCGCGCCGGGCCGCCCAGGCCGCCTCCTACGTCGAGGACGCGCGTGCCCGGTGCCAGTCCTGCCAGGGTCGCGAGTCGCCGCGTGAACCCGAGCCCACCGCCATGGAACTGGTCCAGTGGAGCGAGGTCATCGACGGTCAGGGCATCATGGGCCTTCCCCGACGCGGCCAGGACGGACCTGATGGCGTCGCTCAGGCCGCGTCGCTCCCAGTGATCGCTGGTCGACCGCTCGCGCATTCGCATAGCGTAGGCACGTCGCCGACGCGCAGCGTCGCGCGCTCGCGATGGCGACGACGACCTCCACCTCGTCCACGCCGGCCATTGTCGCGGCGATGACCACCCAGTCTGACCGCGACCGTCCGCCGACGGGCGCCGACACACCCGGAGGTGTGTTGGTGGAGATGGGGGAGAGTCGAACTCCCCGTCCAAGACCCTTCGCCGGGGACCACTACGAGCGTGTCCGATGGTTTGTCGTCGACCGCCCGAACGAACATCGGCACCCTGCCGGGCGGTCCAGTCACGTGTCCCTAGATCGGGCTTGACTCCGGACTACGCGTCACTGATCCGGATCGCAGCTCCGCTTGATGACGCTTCCACTACCCGCGAAGCGGAGGTAGCTTCCACGCTCACCTTACTGCCTAAGCAGCGAGGGCGAGAGTCGACTGGCGGTTGCCAGGTACTTCGTTTTGCTGCCTTGTTGACGGGGCCTGAGCAGCATCCCCGGCTCGCGCTCCCCGACAGCCAAGCCCTGTCGAAACCACGCATCCCCACAGGACCGAACGTCGGTTCGGGTTGCGGATGCTATCACGACCTTCGAGGGAGGTCGACCGCGTCATCCGTCGTAGGCGGCATGGACGAACGTCCTCGATCGCGGGGTCGGCGTCGGATTCGTTGAAGAACGGTGGTCCCGACATCCCCATCCCTTGCGAACGACGGATCAGGGGATCCGCCGCATCGGATGCACAGAAGGGACCAACACCATGACCACCTCGACCCCGACCCTCATCGTCCTCGGCTTGACCGCGCTCATCGTCGCGGCCGGCTGCAGTACGACGCTCGGTGCGGGAGCACCGTCGCCGGCACCTTCGACGCCGCCCACGGTGGCACCGTCCGTGCCGCCGACCGTGTCACCCTCGGTCCAGCCTTCCGTCGAACCGTCCGACGGTGGCGGGGACGCCATGCCGTTGACCGTCGTCCTCGACAACGCGACCGACGCCGACGTCTACGTCGACATCGTCGATCGCACCGGCGGGCTGACGTTGGCCGAGTCCGGGACGCCCGGCGACGGCGCGTCTGTCGCGCCGTACACGATCCTGGTCCAGAACCTGGACGAGCGAACGCTCCGCCTCACGTGGTCGGACTATCCGATCGACAACGCGCTGGAGCTGTACCTGGATCGGACGGCTTCGGGCATCCGGATCCTGCTCGTCCAGCCGGAGCCGACCGGGGCCACCGACGCGATGGCCTTCGACCGCGTCCTCGACCTGACGTTCGACGCACCGGTCTCGGCCGGCGACGTGGAAGCATTCCTGCAGGACGGCCTCGACACGGCGAGCTGAGCCCCCCGACGGTCCTGCCACGCCCCGGACGGACGGCCCATCGGCCGAAACCGCCCGGGGCTGGTATCGTTGTCCGTGGCCGAACCTCCTCGACTGAGGACGGGGGACCCACCACCTGGGGCAAATCGCGGGCCCACCGCGACGGCGAACCCACGCCGAGCCCGACAGCTCACCTCGCAGGCCAGCAGGGCTGTTACGAGGTACCTGGTGCTCCGGCCATCTCTTGCAACGCGACCGGATCGGCGCGCGGTCGGGCGGAATCTCGCCTTCGACTTCGTCGCGGCCATCGGCATCGGCGTGACGATGGCGCTGGTCGGCGCGCTGCTCCCCACGATCGCGCGCCGCGGCGGCGTCGACCCGATCGGGCTGGCCGCCCTCGCTTCCGCGCCGTTCATCGCGAACCTGCTCGGGATGTTCGCGGGTCGGGTCGGCCCGCGGTCCGCGTTCGGGCTCGCGCTCATGCGCGGCGCCGGTGCGGCCTCCCTGATCGTGCTCGATCCTCTTCCCGACGCCGATGGTGATGGTCGCCGTCGCCATCGTGTTCTGGCTGAGCCTGTCGCTGAGTGGCCCGTTCCATCTGCGCCTGTGGGGCGCGATGTACCCGTCGCGCCTGCGCGGCCGCGTCGTCGGGGTGCTCGGCATGGGTCGAGCGGCGGCCGGTGCCATCGCCGTGCTGGTCGGCGGCATCGTGGCGGACCGGTTCGGTGGCGCCACCGCGGTCGCCCTCGCCGGCGTCGTCGGTCTCGTGGCGGCGATCGGGTTCGCGGGGCTCCGCGCGCCGGCTGCTGCCGCCCCGCCGGCCTTCTCGGCTCGCGGCTCCATCCGCGCCCTGCGCGAGCGCCCGACGCTCTCGAAGGTGGCCCTCGCCCAGGGCTTCTATGGCGGTGGCCTCATCGCCGCCGCTCCCCTGTTCGCGCTGGTCTACGTGGATCGCCTGGACCTCACGATGGCCGACGTCGGGGTCATCGGTCTGCTCGGCGGCCGTCGCGACGACCGTGGCGTTCCTCGCCTGGGGCGCCATCACGGACCGGTGGGGTGCTCTCGTCGCGATGCGCGTCGGGAGCCTGCTCGGTCTCGCATCACTGCTTGCGGTCGCCGTGGCTCCGGGCCTCGGCTTCCTCTGGTTCGCGGCGCTCGCCGGCGGCATCGCGGGCGCCTCCATCGATGTGGGGATCGCGTCCGTCATCAGCGACCAGACCTCGCTCGCCTCGCGGGCCGCGGCGATGGCGGGATGGAACGCGATCACCGGGGCGCGCGGCATCGTCGCCGCCTTCTCGATGAGCGCGCTGCTCCAGGCAGGCGTCGTCAACGTCACGACCGGCCTGTTCCTGTGCGCCGGTCTCTCGGCGGTCGGGGTCGTGCTCTTCTTCCGCGCCCGGGCGGGCGTGCCGGTCGAGACGCGGGCGTGGGAGCTGAACCCGGGGCCGGCACCGTCGTCCGCCCAACGGGTGCTCCGCGCGGGCTGACCCGGCGGTATCGTGGTCGACGTCGCGTCGCCGGTGCCGGCGGCGGACGATGGTGGGAGGCAGCCGCGTTGGAGACGGACCCGGGATGCGGCTGACTGCCTGGGAGGAGGAGCGACTCCTCATCTTCACGGCCGCGGAGCTCGCCCGACGGCATCGTGAGCGCGGGCTCCTCCTCAACGCCCCCGAGGCGGTGGCGATCATCTGCGACGCGATGCTGGAGGCGGCGCGCGCCGGCGCGACCTACGCCGACGTGGAGGCAGCGGGTCAGGCGGCGGTGGCACCGGACCAGGTGCTCCCCGGGGTGGCCGCCCTGGTCGGCGACGTCCGGCTGGAGGTGCTCATGGACGATGGCGCCCGGCTCGTCGTCCTGCTGGAGCCGCTCGGACCGGCGGAACCGGACGGACCGGGAGCCGTGGTCCGCGCGGCGCCGGCTCCTGCGGAGTCGCCCGGCACGGTTGGCCACGATACGATCGACCTCGAGGTCCACAACACGTCGACGCGTGTCGTCCGGGTCTCCTCGCACTTCCCGTTCGATCGCGTGAACCAGCGGCTGGTGTTCGATCGCGTGGCGGCCGCCGGCTTCCGCCTGGACCTGCCGGCGGGGTCGACCGAACGATGGGCGCCCGGCGAGACGCGGTCGATCCGGCTGGTCCGCTATGGCGGCACGTCTGGGGCGGGCGCCCCCGACCGCCGCGAGTCTGACCGATGAGCCGCCTCTCGCCGGACGAGCGCCTCGCGCGTTACGGACCGACGACCGGCGATCGCGTCCGGCTCGGCGACACCGACCTGTGGGTGGAGGTCGAGGCCGACCGACAGGCCCCCGGCGACGAGCCGATCTGGGGCTACGCCAAGACGCTCCGGCCCCGATCCACCCAGGGCGGGCCGTCCGATTCCGAGCTCGACGCCGTCGTCGCCGGCGCGCTCGTCCTCGATCCCGTGCTGGGCGTCATCAAGGCCGACATCGGGATCAAGGACGGCCGGATCGTCGGGGTCGGGCGGGCGGGGAGTGAGGCCATCAGCGACGGCATCGAGCTGCGCATCGGTCCGCACACCCAGCCGATCATGGGCTATGGCCTCATCGCGACGCCGGGTGCCGTGGACAGCCACGTCCACCTCATCTCCCCGGAGTTGCTGCCCGCGGCGCTGTCCGGTGGCGTGACCACGCTCATCACCGCGGGCTTCGAGGAGCCGCCCTGGGCGATGGCGCGCACGCTCGCAGCGACCGCCGCCTGGCCGCTCAACATCGGCCTGCAGGCGTGCGCTCGGGCCGAGGACGACGGGTCGCTGGCCGCCCTCCTGGACGCCGGGCGCCTGCGGTTTCAAGATCCACGAGGACTATGGCGCGGACCCGGCGCTGATCGATCACACGCTGCGCTTCGCCGAGGCCCACGACGTCAGCGTCTCGCTCCACACGGACGGCCTGCACGAGAGCGCCGAGCTCGAGGACACGGTCGCGGCGATCGCCGGGCGGACGGTCCACGCCTATCACGTGGAAGGCAGCGGTGGCGGGCACGTCCCCGACGCGATCGGTCTCGTCCGCGAGCCGAACATCATCTGCTCCTCCACGACGCCCACGGTGCCGTGGGGCGGTGAACGCCGCCGCAGAGCAGGTCCCGATGATCGTCCTCAACCACGGTGCGTCGTTCGGGGTCGCGGAGGATGTCGCGCTCGTCCGGGAGCGGGTCCACGAGCGGACCATGGCCGCCGAGGGCCCACTCCACGAGCTGGGCGCGATCGCCATCGTCAACTCGGACTCGCAGGGGATGGGCCGCATGATGGAGACGGTGCGGCGGACCTTCCAACTGGCGCACGTCATGGGTTCGTGGTCGGGCGCGACGGGCACGCCCAACGAGCGTGTGCTGCGCTACCTCGCCAAGGTGACCGTGGAGCCGGCGATCACCCACGGCATCGCCGACCACGTCGGTTCGCTCCAGCCCGGACGGCTCGCCGATATCGTGCTCTGGGAGCCGGGCTGGTTCGGGGTCAAGCCGGCCCTCATCCTCAAGAGCGGCGTGGCCGCGTGGGGGGTGCTCGGCGAGGGCAACGCGACCGTCGAAGGCGCCGAACCGACCCGCTACCGACCGCAGTGGGGCGGGCTCGGCCGGGCGGCGGCGTCGCTCTCGACGACGTTCGTCTCCGCCTCGGCCGCGCGATCGCCGGCGCTGGCCGCCCATGGTCGATCGGTGACGGCCGTCCACGGGACCCGCGGCCTTACCCGCTCCTCGCTCGCCCTGAACCGCCGGACCGCGGCCGTCGAGGTCGACGTGCGTGACGGCACCGTGCGGCTGGACGACCAGCCGCTCGCGATCGACCCGGTGACGGCGGTCCCCCTCAGCCGGCGCTACCTGCTGCGCTAGATCCGGGGCGGCCCAGCCGCGATCCGTCGCCGGAGCGAGGCGTCCGTGGCGCCGGTCCAGTCGGCCTCCATCCACCAGGTGGCCCCGGCGTCGGCGAGCGCCCGGACCGCGGCGGCGTCAGAGGCGTCGCGGGTCGTGCCCTCCACGATGATGTCGATGGGTCCGGCGTCCGTCGATCGCTCGCGCTCGATCATCGCGACGAGGTCGCGGATCGCGGCCGGGTCATCGGTCTGGGGCATGACCCCGTCGTAGCGCAGGGCCCGTCGCACGGACCGCTCCTTCGGCCACGCCCCGACCACCCAGATCGGGATCCGTGGCTGCTGGATGGGGGTCGGGCGGAAGGTCATCGGTCCGAATCGATAGTGGCGGCCCTCGAAGGCGAACGGGCGCCCGGTCCACAACCCCTGGAGGATCGCGAGGCTTTCGTCCAGCATCTCGGCCCTCGTCCTCGCGTCGGTGGGCTCGCCGACGTTCCCGAACGCGCCGTCGTCGAGCGCCCCGAGTCCGACCGGCAGCACGAGGCGCCCGCCGGAGAGTCGATCGAGGGTCATCGTCTCGCGGGCGAGCTTCCAGGGCCGCCGCCGGGAAGGTGGGGTGAGGACGGCGCCCAGCCGGACTCGCTCGGTGCGCATCGCCATCGCCGCCATCACCACCCACGGGTCATAGGTGTCGCCCTCGCCGATGGCGATCCCGTCCCATGTGAAGACGCCATCCCAACCAGCGGCTTCGGCCTCCGCCGCCAGGTCGGCGCCGGTGCGCGGATCGCCGGTGGTGATCACGAAGCCGGATCGCATACGGTCCCCTCCTCGCGCCGTGTCGAGGTCAGCGCCCCCGCTGGACGTCGGCCATCTGTCGCGCGATGTCGCGCTTGGCATCGCGGTCGGCGATGTCGCGGCGCTTGTCGTGGAGTTGCTTGCCGCGGGCCAGGCCGAGCTCGACCTTCGGCCTTGCCCCGGGTGATGTACAGCCGCAGCGGGACGATGGTCTGGCCCTTGGCCTTGGCCCGGCCGAGCAGCTCGTCGATCTGGCGGCGATGCAGCAGCAGCTTGCGGGTCCGCTTCGGGTCGTGGTTGTACCGATTGCCCTGCTCGAACGGGGCGATGTCCGCGCCGATCAGCCACGCCTCGTTACGCTCGATGCGCGCGTAGGCGTTGGCGATGTTGGCCTTGCCGGCACGGATCGACTTGATCTCCGTGCCGGTCAGCACGAGCCCAGCCTCGAACGTCTCGTCGATGGTGAACTCGTGGCGGGCTCTTCGATTGACGGCGACGGTCGAGTCGTCGCGCATGGGATGGCTCCTCGGTCGTTGGTCGGAGCTCCGGGGCGGCATGGGGCGGTCATGGCGCACGAACGCCGGCCCGTGTGGGGCCGGCGTCCGAGTTGCGTACCACCCACAGGGTGTCCGACTAGACGGCCATCTCCTGCGAGGTGGTGCAGCTACGCGTACTGTCGATCACTGCACATCACCTCCTTTCGTTCCGCGCCACCTTATGCGATGGGACGGACGAGCGCAAGAGGGCGCCACGGGGCCCGATCAGGCCGCGATCCGGACCCCTCGCCCCACGAACGCGCCCTCATCGAGCAACTCCAACGCCCGGTCCAGGGTCGGGTCGTCGCCGGCCGCGACGTCCGCGGGGATCGTCACGGCGACATCCGGTTCCAGTCCCACGTCGTGGATCCAGCGCTTGGCCGGGGTGAGCCAGCGTGCGATCGTGAGGCGGAACGCGCCGCCCTCGCCGGTGAGCTCCTGCCACTGCTGGACGGTCCCCTTGCCGAAGGTCGTCTGGCCCACGAGCGTCGCGCGCTTGCTGTCCTGCAATGCCCCCGCGACGATCTCGCTCGCCGATGCGCTCCCGCCATCGACGAGGCAGATCACGCGGATCGCGGGGTCGGTCGCGACCCCGCCCGCCTCGGCGTCCGTCGGGATCTGCGTCCCGTCCGCCTCCTGCTCCCAGAAGACCGGGCCGGATCCGATGAACTGGCTGGCCACGGCGCGGGCCGCGGTCACGTAGCCGCCGGGATTGCCGCGCAGGTCCAGGATGATCCGCGTGCTGCCCGGCATCCACGTGCGCCTTGAGCGCAGCCTTGACCTCGTCCGCTCCGCGGTCGGAGAAGCCGTTGAGCTTCACGTAGCCAACGGTCCCTTCGGCGAGGTCCTTCGAGATGACCTCCTCCTGCTGGATGACGTCGCGGGTGATCGCGATCGAGATCGGATCGGCGGCGGCACCGCGCTGGATCGATCAGGGTCACGACCGAACCCTTCGGGCCGCGGATCTTGTCGCGGGCATCGTCCACGGTGAGCCCGTCGAGGGACACCCCGTCGGCAGCCAGGACGAGGTCACCGGCGAGGACGCCGGCCTTCTCGGCCGGGGAGCCGGCGATCGGGGCGACGATCACGAGCCGGCACTCGGGTCCGAGGGTCCCGCAGCCCGACGTACCGTCCGCAGCCTGGGTCGCGATCTCCGCCCCGATCCCCTCGAACTCGCCGCTGATCCCCTGCAGGCGTCTGGCGGTATTCGTCCGAGGTCAGGTAGGAGGAGTACGGGTCGTCGAGCGCGTCGATCATCCCGCGGACGGCGCCCTGGATGATGGCGTCGCGGTCCACCTCGCCACCGGCGTAGCGCTCGGTGATCGTGTGGTACGTGTCCCAGAATGGGCGGAACGCCTCATCCTCGCTGACCGGTGTGCCCGGCTCCACGGCCGTCTGCCGGCCCATCGAGAAGCCCGACATGAACAGGGCGGCGCCGGCGAGGACGACCACGAGTCCGATGGCGATCGGCAGCATCGGCAGGCGTCGGCCTGGCGCTGGGGCGGCAGTCGGGGCGCCGCCAAGGACCGGACCGACGGGGACGTCGAGCCCGCCCGAGGACGCTTCGTCGACGGTGACCTCACTCGGATCGGTGGCGGGATCGGGGCCCGTTCCAGCCTCCGGATCGGCGGCGGCGGCGTCGGCGGCGGGGTCGGTCGGCGGGATCACGCGATGAGGTTCCTCTGCGGCGGGCGGCTAGGGTACATCGAGTCGTTGCCGGAGGCCGTCGGCTCGACGGCCGCCTGTGGCGCGGCCGCAACGGCTGGTGTCGCGAGCGCGACGAACGTGCGCGATCCGGCGCCCGCTCGGCCGTGTGAGCGTTCGATCGTGCTCACCTGTCACGTTGGCGAAACTGGTGGTTTCCGCGGGCGTCCTCGGCGGCCTCGGCGGTCCGGCGCCCGGCGTCCTCGGCGGTCGCTAGCGGATCAGGTACGTCCGGACGGACACCCACGACCCGATGATCCCGAGCCCGACCCCGGCGCCCATGACCAGCGCGACGAGGTCGCGCGTGAGCGAGCCGACCTGCAGCGGCAGGATGCGGAAGAACTCGATCATGAAGCCACTCAGTGGTTCGGCGGCGGCCGCCAGCACGGCCAGCGTGATGACCGCCCCGAGGAACCCGACGAACGCGCCCTCGAACACGAACGGCCAGCGGATGAACGCGTCGGAGGCGCCCACGAGGCGCATGATCTCGATCTCCTCGGCCCGGGCGAACACGGCCAGGCGGATCGTGTTCACGATGATGAACAGGCAGATGACGCCGACGATGATCAACAGCACCGTGCCCGCCGTGCGCAGGACATTCGTCACCGTCAGGACCCGGTCCACCAGATCCTCGATGTTGATGACGTTGCGCACGATCGGGTCCTCGCGCAGCGCATCGCCGACCGCCTGGTCACCGCTGGGGTCGACGAGCTTGACCTCCAGGCTGGCGAAGAGCGGATTGCTGTCGAGGTACTGGGTCAGGTCCTCGCGGCCCTGCGCCTTCATCGACTCGCGGAAGCGCGTCGAGCGCGTCGTCACGGGTGACGTAGGTCGCTTCCTGGACGACCGGCATGTCGCTCGATCCGCTCCTTGAGAGCTTCGATCTGGGTATCGGTCGCGTTCGGCTGGAGGTAGGCGACGACCTCGACCTTCTGCTCGGTGAACTCGAGACCGGCGAGCAGGCCGGTCTGGACGATCCAGAACCCGGCCAGCAGCAGGAGCATGAGGACCATCGTCGCGGTGGCGGCCAGGCTCATGACCGCGTTGCGCCAGAAGCCCTGCCAGGCCCGCCTGACGCTGAAGACGACGAACGAGATCACGGGTCAGTCCTCGCGGTGGTACGCGCCACCGACCTCGTCGCGGATGATCCGACCCTCCTCGAGCGCCACGACCCGCTTGCGGAGCGCGGTCACGACGTCGGCGTTGTGCGTGGCCATCAGGACCGTGACGCCCGAGTTCGTTGATGCGCAGCAGCAGCTGGAGGATCTCCCAGCTGATGAGCGGATCCAGGTTGCCCGTGGGTTCGTCGGCGATGATCAGCCGCGGGTCGTGGACGAGGGCGCGCGCGATGGCCGTCCGCTGCTGCTCGCCGCCGGACAGCTGCGACGGGATCTGCTTGCGCCTGCGCCGTGAGGCCGACGATCGCCAGCACCCGGTCCACCGCCGGACGGATCTGGCGGCGCGGATGACCGGTCACCTCCAGCGCGAATGCCACGTTCTCCCAGACCGTCTTGGTCGGGAGCAGCTTGAAGTCCTGGAAGATGATCCCGATCTTGCGGCGCATCCGCGGCACCTGGCGTCGCGGGAGACGGTCAGGTCCTGCCCGTCGAGCACGACGTCGCCGCGCGTCGCGATCTCGTCGCGGATGAGCAGCTTGATCAGCGTGGACTTGCCCGCGCCCGGACGGTCCCACGAGGAACACGAAGTCGCCCTCGGGGATCACGAGGTCCACGTCACGCAGCGCGATCTTGCCGTTCGGGTACTGCTTCATGACGTCGTGCAGCACGAGGACGGCGCGTTCCTGCCCGGCCTGGTCGCGACCGCGGTCCAGGAGGCGGCGTCGAAGAGAGCGCGCCGGCGGTGGCGCAGGGGCGATGGTCACAGGCCACTCCGCGGGGGAGCCATTCGTGGCGACGATGGGTTCACCACCGACTCCGATCGGTCGAAAGCTCCGTCCGCGGGCACGGCTGGGGGAGCCACGTCGGTCCCGAGGCTACCACCGCCCCGGGCATCTGCCAAACGGGACGACGGGACCAGCGACCCCCGGACGATGGTCCGGTGCGGGAGGGTCTAGAGCAGTCCGGGTGAGATCGGCATGTACCGCGTCGAGGTCCGCGAACGGCCGGTCCCAGCACAGCAGGATCGGGAATGCATCAAGACGGAATCCGGCCCGCAGGGCGGCCACGACCGCCTGGTCCGCGGTGCCCGGGAGCCACATCGCGAAGGCCCCGCGCGGCGTGATGGCGGTCGTGAGATGGCCGAGGATCGGCGCAAGGAGCGCGGGATCGAGGGTCGCGATCGGTCCCACGCGGCCGGCCTCGGTCGCGTATCCGTACCCGACCGGCGTCGCCGTCCGGCCCGCGGTACAGCCAGCCCCGCCGTCCTTCCTGGCGCAGGTAGCGATGGTCGAGTGGGTGGGCGACACCCAGCAGGTCGCGGTCGAGGCGATCCACGGTCGCGGCGAGTCCGGCGTGACCGTCACCCGCCGCGAGTTCCTCGAAGGCACCGGACGGATGCCGGACGGGAGCGGGCCGAACCCGTCCGGGCGCAGCGGATGGCCGATGAAGTTGAGAAGCGGCGCGCGCGGGCACGATCACCGATCGACGCATAGAGCGCGTTGGAGATCGGCTGCGCGCTGTCGGTGGCCGTGGAGCGGACCACGTCCGGGTCGGGCGGCGGTGCGACGGCGTCGAGGAGGGCCCGGCCCACGCCTGAGCCCTGGATGCTCGGGGAGCACGAAACACATCGACAGGAACCACAGGCGCTCGCGCATCACCGCCGCGGCGAACCCGATGATCCGCTCGGCTCCGTCGGGTTCCGCGTCCGGCAGCGACGGCCACCACGAATCGCTCCGGATCGGTCGATTGCAGGTGGGCGTAGAGGCGGAGCAGTGGCGCCTGCTCCGGCGGGATCTCCATCTGCCCGAGCGGCAGGATGTAGTCGTTGATGCTCGTGCGCCAGATGTCGGCACACGCCGCCAGCTCGTCCGGTCGGGCCGGCCGATACGTCGGTACCGGTGTCGCCCCGCCGCCGGTCGAGCTGGCCTCGGCTCGGAACCGTCACAGACCGGCGCCTCGGCGTGCTCGCCGCGGAGTGCGCCGCCCGTCGCGAGTCGCTCCAGCTCGGCCTGCATGAACGCATCGAGGTCACCGTCGAGGACCGAGGTCGTATTGCCGGTCTCGTAGCCCGTCCGCAGGTCCTTGACCATCTGATAGGGGTGCAGGACGTAGCTCCGGATCTGGTTGCCCCAGCCGGCCTCGACATGCTCGCCCTTGAGTTCGCGCATCTCGGCTTCCTTCTCCTCGAGCGCTCGTTCCAGCAACCGTGCCTTGAGGACCTTGATCGCATTCTCCTTGTTCTGGGTCTGCGATCGCTCGTTCTGGCTCTGGACCACGAGACCGGTCGGGCCGTGGGTGAGGCGGACGGCCGAGTCCGTCTTGTTGACGTGCTGGCCGCCCGCGCCCTGGGCGCGGTAGGTGTCGACGCGGATGACGTCCCAGTCGAGCTCGATCTCGATGTCGTCGTCGACCTCCGGGCAGCACCTCGACCAGGGCGAACGTCGTCTGGCGCCGCTTCTGCGAATCGAACGGGCTGATCCGCACGAGTCGATGGACGCCGCGCTCGGCGCGCAGCCAGCCGTAGGCCCGCCGTCCGCCGACCTCGACGGTCACGCTCTTGAGACCGGCCTGCTCGCCTTCCTGCTGGTCGATGATCTCGGTCTGGAAGCGGTGGCGCTCGGCCCAACGCAGGTACATCCGCAGCAGCATCTCCGCCCAGTCGGTCGCCTCGGTGCCGCCGGCGCC
Organism: uncultured Chloroflexia bacterium; assembly: GCA_963724635.1. Lineage (GTDB taxonomy): Bacteria > Chloroflexota > Limnocylindria > Limnocylindrales > CSP1-4 > SPCO01. The sequence continues at coordinate 85,466 of CAVRVI010000004.1, read as the reverse complement.
CGCGCTGATGGTCAGGATCGCGGCGCGTTCGTCGTGCTCGCCGGAGAACAGCAGCGCCGTCCGCTCACGCGAGAAGTCGATCTCGAGGGACGCGGCGTCGGTCTCGAATTCCGCCTCGAGCTCCGGCGTCCGCGGACTCGTCGAGCAACTCGAGCGCCGCTTCGAGGTCCGCGGCGCGACGGAGCAGGTCGTCCCACGTGTCCGATCTCGGAGCGGAGGCCGTCGGCCTCGCGAAGGACCTTCTGGGCGCCTCGCTGGTCATCCCAGAAACCGGGTTCCTGGGTCAGTGACCTCGAGCTGGGCGACGCGGTCCCGTTTGGCCTCGAGGTCAAAGCCGCCCCGAGGTCGACCGGATCCGTTCAGCCAGGTCGCGGATGGCGGACGCGTCCACCTAGTTCCGGACCTGGAGATCCTGGAGCAGGAGCGGCCGCAGCTCGATGAGCCGCAACGCCGTCTTGCTCCGCGCGACGACGGGGTTCACACAGGGGCAATAGCCGTTATGCGGGCAGACGCCGCAGTTGCCATCGCAGTCGAGGGCTGCGGCATAACTGCAAGAGCGACAATCGCGCTCGCATGCGATCAGATCGACGAACGCGGCGTCCTCGGCCTGCTTCACGGACTCCCTCCACTTTTGTCGCTGGGCACAAGGCGTCTGGGGGGACTGGGAGTCGATCTGCCGTGGGTACTCGGGCGGCCCGTGGCGGCAGGTTTTGGCACAGTATAGGGGTCCAATCTCCCAGCGCCAAGGGGGTAAATGGTCCAGCGAGCAGTTTGCCCCGCATCAGGACCCTTTTCTCCAGGTCGCGTGCGCTCGGCCGGCCAGCAGGTACACCGCGAGCGCCCCAGTTCGTGGACCATGGCGTCCAGCCGCGCGATCGAGGTCCGCTCGACGGGCTCGTCCTCGTCGGTGACCCGTGGCTCGTGATCCCCGCGTCCGAGGCCATCCGCAGGACGCGCAGCATGTGCGTCGGGTCCGACACGAAGACGGCGCTCGCGAGCCCGTGCGCGTCCATCAGGTCCGCCACCCCGCGAACCGATTCGAGGGTGGTCCGGCTCCGCGTCCTCGACGAGGATGGCCGAGGCCGGGACGCCGTGGTCGATGGCGTAGGCCCGGGCCGCTGGCCGCCTCGGTCGTCCGGTCGCCCTCCGCCTTGCCTCCGGTCACGATCAGGCGGTCCGCGACACCCTCCTCGAAGAGCGTCGATGGCGTGATCGATCCGGGCCGGCGAACACCGGTGACGGGCGTCCGTCGTACTGAGCGGCGCCCATGACGACGATCGCATCGGCCGGGCGCGCTCATCCCGCTGCCCTGCTCCCAGATCCGGTACGTCGTGTACGCCACGATCGCCGATGGCGCCGCGATCCCGCGACGACGACCAGACGAGCGAGGCCGCGCACCGACTGTCGACCGCTCAGCGGCCGTGGCACTTCTTGTACTTGGCGCCCGACCCGCACCAGCACGGATCGTTGCGCCCGATGCGCGCACCGGTCGGCGTGTAGCCCGGCGCGGACGCCGCCGTTCGCCGCCCTCGGCTTGCCGCGCGCCAGCCGCGACCGGTTCGTCACCGAGTTGATTCGCGGACGTTGCGCGCGCCGGCGCGGCCGGCAACGCCCCGCGCACGATGGCCGAGCCGGGCCGCCGCTGCCGTGGCCGCCTGGCCGCCGCCAGGGTGGCCGTGGTCGCTCCCGCGTGGCCCCGGTGCCCGCCCCGTTCCCGGCGCCGGCTGCCGCGCACGGCGGCAGCACCTGCGGCGAGTGCCTGCGAGAGCCCTGCGTCGGGCGGTGGCTGCCGCTGCACGGTGACCCGGAAGATGGACGAGGCGACGCCGTGGCGGATGAGGTCGCGGAACTCCTCGTACATCCGGTACGCCTCGCGCCGGAACTCGTTGAGCGGATCCTGCTGCGCGTACCCGCGCAGGCCGATGCCGCGGCGCATGTCGTCGAGCTCGGTCAGGTGCTCCACCCACAGCGAGTCGATCGTGCGGACCAGGACGAGGCGCTCCACCTGGGCCCAGTCGACCTCGCCGATCTCGGCCGCGCGGGCATCCAGCCGGGCGTCGGCCAGCTCGCGCAGGTGCTCACTGATGCCTTCGCGGCCGCCGATCGTCCCACAGGTCGTCCTCGGTGGTGCCCTCGCCGGTCAGGCCCATCGCCGCGAGCGCGGCCGTCAGGCCCTCCCAGTTCCATTCGTCCGTGATCCTCGCCGACCAGATGCGTGTCGACGAGCGAGTCGATCTCGTCGTCGAGGAACGACCGGACCGTCTCGGTCAGCTCCTCGTTGTGGAGGACCTTGTCGCGCTCCGCGTAGATCGTCTCGCGCTGCTTGTTGATGACGTCGTCGAACTCGACGACGCGCTTGCGGATGTCGAAGTTGAAGCCCTCGACGCGCGACTGGGCGCTCTCGATGGTCTTGGACACCAGGCGCGATTCGATCGCGACGTCCTCTTCGAGGCCGAGGCGCTCCATCAGCCCGGTCACCCGATCGGACGCGAAGCGCTTCATCAGGTCGTCGTCGAGCGAGAGGTAGAAGCGCGACGAGCCGGGGTCGCCCTGGCGACCGGCACGGCCGCGGAGCTGGTTGTCGATCCGGCGCGAGTCGTGGCGCTCGGTGCCGATGATGTGCAGGCCGCCCGCCTCGACCACCCGGTCGTGGTCCTCGTCGGTGATCGCCTTCGCCTCGACGAGGGCTTCGTCCATCGTGGGCTTGTCCACCTCGGCCGGGTTGAGGCCCTTGCGGTGGAGCGCCTCGGACGCGAGGCCGGCTGGGTTGCCGCCGAGCAGGATGTCGGTGCCGCGACCGGCCATGTTGGTGGCGATGGTGACCGCGCCCGACCGACCGGCCTGGGCGACGATGCCCGACTCCTTCTCGTGGAACTTGGCGTTGAGCGTCTCGTGCTTGATGCCGCGCCGCTTGAGGAGCGTCGAGAGGATCTCGGACTTCTCGACGCTGACCGTACCGACGAGGACGGGTCGCCCGACCTCCTGCATCTCGACGATCTCGTCGATGAGGGCGTTGAACTTGGCCTTCTCATCACGGAACACGAGGTCCGGGAAGTCGTCGCGGACCATGTCCCGATGGGTCGGGATGGCCACGACCTCCAGCTTGTAGATCTTGTGGAACTCCTCGGCCTCGGTCATGGCCGTACCGGTCATGCCGGACAGCTTGTCGTAGAGGCGGAAGTAGTTCTGGAAGGTGATCGTGGCCAGGGTCACCGTCTCGCGCTGGACGCGCAGGCCTTCCTTGGCCTCGATGGCCTGGTGGAGGCCCTCGCTCCAGCGTCGGCCCGGCATCTGTCGACCGGTGAACTCGTCGACGATGATGATCTCGCCGTCCTTGACGATGTAGTCGCGGTCGCGCTTGTAGAGGGCGTGCGCGCGGAGGGCCTGCTCGAAGTGGCGGGCCAGGCGCGGGTCGGCGTCGTACATGTTCTCGACGCCGAGGAAGCCCTCCATCTTGTCGATGCCTTCCTCGGTCGGAGGAGACGGCCTTGTCCTTGAGGTCGATGTAGTAGTCGCCGCCTTCTTCCTCGCCCTCCGGGCGCTCCTTGAGGCGCGGCACGAGCCGGGCGAACGTGAAGTACAGGTCGGCCGATTCCTCAGCCTGGCCGCTGATGATCAGCGGCGTCCGCGCTTCGTCGATGAGGATGTTGTCGACCTCGTCGACGATCGCGAAGCTGCGCTCGCGCTGGACCCGCTCCTCGAGCTCGATGACCATGTTGTCGCGCAGGTAGTCGAACCCGAACTCGTTGTTGGTGCCGTACGTGACGTCGGCGGCGTAGGCCTCGCGCCGGGACACGGGGCGCAGATTCAGCAGGCGCTCGTCGCTGGTCGGGAAGCCGGGCTCGTACACGAACGAGGCGTCGTGCGTGATCATCCCGACGCTCACACCGAGGAAGTGGAAGATCGGTCCCATCCACTGCGGGTCGCGCCGGGCCAGGTAGTCGTTGACGGTGACGACATGGACGCCGCGGCCGGTCAGCGAATTGAGGATCGCGGCCAGCGGGGCGACCAGGGTCTTGCCCTCGCCGGTGCGCATCTCCGCGATCTTGCCCTGGTGGAGGACGGCGCCACCGATGAACTGGACGTCGAAGTGGCGCATCCCGAGCGTCCGCTTCATCGCCTCGCGGGTCATCGCGAAGACTTCGGGAAGGACCTCGTCGAGAGCCTTCTGGAGGGCCTCGTTCTCGCGCGTCCGACGGTCCTTGCGCAGTTCGCGGCGGCGCTCGGGCTCGGGGTGGTTCAGCTCGTCGTCGGACGGCTCACCCTCCGCGGCAGCGGCGTGGATCTCTTCGCGGATCTCGGCGAACTGGGCCCGGATGGCGTCGTCGGAAAGGGCCTCGATCTCGGCCTCGAGGCTGTTGGCCTCGTCGACCCACGGCTGGATGCGTCGAACCTCGCGGTCATTCGAGTCGACGAAACGGGAAAGGAATCGCATGGGACCGTGAAGTATACGGTCAGAGCGGTCCGGACCCCTTCAGGCGAACGTGGCGGCGCCGCCCGTGCCCGCGCCTCGGCCCGAGGTTACGGCGCCCCGAGGTCACCAGGACCTGTCTCTTCGGCCACCAGGTATCTACCAGTGTCGCGATCGGAACGAACGAGCGCGGACGCGTGCCCGAACCGACGGATCCTGTCGTTTCGGGAGGGGTCCACGAGGGACCTGTCGCGTTCGCGCTACTGGGAGTGTCGTGGCCGGACGGAGCGACGAGCCCGAAGCCGCGGACCTCAGGACGGCGCGATGAAGTGCCAGAACCCCGAGCCGTAGCCCGCCACCAGGATCGCGAACGTCAACGCGGCCAGGACCAGCCAGAACAGCACGGAGCGCAACCGCGACGTCGGGTTCATCTCCGGGTTCTGGAGTTCGGGCAGCCTCCCGCGTCGCAGGGTGCTTCCCCAGCGCGGCGAGCGCAGCTGGTTCTGCCAGTCCTGGTCGGTCACGGGACGCGGCTGGAGGCCGCCTTCGCCATCGGGTTTGTGCAGCTGGAGAGTCATCGGTCGCCTGATGGTACAGCCGCGAACAGGTCCGCTATGGCAGGCTCCCCGTCGTCGGGATCGTTGTCGCCTCGGCCGCCCATGCCCGGCTCCCCGTCCTCGTCCCAGAGGAGCATCTCCTGGGTGAAGGACACCTCGCTGGAGAACAGCGCGCCGACGGACTCGCCGCGATGGATGCGCTTGATCGCCTCGCCGATGAGCGGCGCCACCGAGAGGATCGTGAGCTTCGGGATGCGCTTGGCGGCGGGCAGCGGGATGGAGTCCGTGATGACGACCTCGCGCAGCGAGCTGTCGCGGATGCGCTCCACCGCCGGGTCCGACAGCACGCCGTGGGTGGCGCAGGCGTACATCTCGGTCACGCCCTCACGCTCCAACGCGCGGACCACTTCGATGAGCGTCCCGCCGGTGTCGATCTCGTCGTCGACGATGATCGCCCGCCGGCCCTTCACGTCACCGATGACGTTCATGAGCTCGGCCCGGTCCAGGTTGCCGACGCGCCGCTTCTCGATGATCGCGAGAGGCGCGTTGAGGAGCTCCGCGAACGTCCGGGCGCGCTTCGCGAACCCGAGGTCCGTGACGACCACGCAGTCCTCGAGCTTCTTGTTGATGAAGTGACGCGACAGCAGGTGGACGGCGGTCAGCTCATCGACCGGGATGTTGAAGAAGCCCTGGATCTGGCCCTGGTGGAGGTCCATCGAGAGCACGCGGTCGGCGCCAGCCACGGTGATCATGTCGGCGATGAGCCGGGCCGTGATCGGCACGCGCGGCTGGTCTTTCTTGTCCGACCGGCCGTACGCATAGAACGGGATCACCGCCGTGATCCGCCCGGCGGACGCCCGCTTGAAGGCGTCGATCATGATCAGGAGTTCCATGATCGACTGGTTGACCGGATGCGATGTCGGCTGGACCAGGAAGACGTCCTTCTCGCGGACGTTGTCGAGGATCTTGACGAAGATGTTCTCGTTGGCGAACTGGAAGACCTCTGCCTTGCCGGGTTCCATGCCGAGATAGCGCGCGATCTTGCGCGCCAGCTCCGGGTTGGCGTTCCCGTGGTAGATCTCGAACTGGTCCGCGTACAACGGTGCCGTCTCCCGCTCGCCGAAGGTCGAGGTCTGCGTCACTGACCGCCGGATGGCGGGGTCTGACCGGGACCACCCACTCCGGGGTCCCCATCCTCGCCCATGCCGTCGCGGTCTGCAAGTCCGGCACGGAACGCGGCGATGCCGACGACCTTGTCGCCCTCGTTGAGGCGCATCGTGATGACCCCGCGCGCCTGGGCGTGCTGGCGGTTGATGGTCTTGACGTCGGTCCGCACCACCTGGCCGCCGGCACTGATGAGCAGCAGCTCCTCGTCCGTGTCGTCGACCTGCTGGACGGCCGCGACGTTGCCGGTCTTGCGACCCTCCAGACTGATGAGCCGGACTCCCTGGGGACCACGGCGCATCGTCCGGAACTCCGCGAGCGCGACGCGCTTGCCGTAGCCCGTCTCGGTGAGGACGAGCAGGTCGGAGTCGGGCTGGACGACGCTCATCCCGACCACGTAGTCGCCTTCGCGCGCGAGCCGGATGCCGATCACCCCGGCCGCATCGCGACCCATCGCCCGGACATCGCTTTCGTGGAAACGGGCGATCTTGCCCTGCGAGGTGGCGATGATGACGTCGTCGAGCCCGGTCGAGACATCGACCCACACGAGCTCATCGCCGTCGGCGATGGTGATCGCCCGGATGCCCGACGAGCGGACCCGCTCGAACTGCTCCAGCGGCGTCTTCTTGATGATGCCCTTGCGGGTCGCCAGCACGAGATACGACCCGGCCGTGAAGTCGGGCAGGGTGATGGTCGCCATGGGGACCTCGCCCGACTCGACCTGGACACCCGGCAGGTTGATGATCGGGATGCCCTTGGCCTGGCGGCTGGCGTCCGGGATGGCGTGGACCTTGGCCGAGAAGACCCGGCCGCGGTTCGTGAAGAAGAGCGCCCAGTCGTGGGTGTTCGCGACGAGCAGGTGCTCGACCGCGTCCTCCTCGCGGGTGACGTGCCCGATGATCCCCTTCCCGCCGCGGTGCTGGCGACGATAGGTGTCGACCGGCTGGCGCTTGATGTAGCCCCGGCCCGAGATGGTGATGACGACATCCTCGTCGGCGATGAGGTCCTCGTCGGTCATCTCGCGGCTGGCGTCGTCCGCGACGCGCGTCCGGCGCTCACCGGCGTACTTCTTCTTCAGTTCGGCGAGCTCGTCCTTGATGATCCCGAGCACGCGCGCCGGATTGGCCAGGATGTCCTCGAGCTCGGCGATGAGCTGGATGACCTGGAGGTACTCGTCCTCGATCTTCTTGCGCTCGAGGGCGGCCAGTCGCGCGAGTCGCATGTCCAGGATGGCCTGGGCCTGCAGCTCCGAGAGGTCGAAGCGCTTCATGAGGTTGTTGCGCGCGTCCTCGACCTCGCGCGATTCGCGGATCGTCTTGATCACCGCATCCAGGTTGTCGAGGGCGATCTTGAGGCCCTCGAGGATGTGGGCGCGGGCGCGCGCCTTGCCGAGGTCGAACTCGGTCCGGCGGCGGACGATGTCGCGTCGATGATCGATGTAGTGCTGGAGCACGCTGCGCAGCGGCAGGGTCTGCGGCTGCCCGTCGACGAGGGCCAGCATGTTCATGTTGAACGCGAGCTGCATCGGCGTGTGCTTGAACAGGTTGTTCAGCACCTTGTGCGGGTTGGCGTCGCGCTTGATCTCGATGTAGATGCGCATGCCGTCGCGGTCGGACTCGTCGCGCAGGTCGGCGATGCCGTCGATCCGCTTGTCCTTGACGAGGTCGGCCATCTTCTCGAGGAGCGCGGCCTTGTTCACCTGGTAGGGCAGCTCGGTGACGATGATGGCGGTCCGGTCGCCGCGGACCTCCTCGAAGGCGACCTGCGCACGCATCACGACGCGGCCGCGCCCATGGGCATACATCTGGCGGATCGCGTCGACCGTCTCCCACTCGCCGGTGAGGATGTTGCGCTGCTTCTCGAAGCGGAAGATCGTGCCGCCCGTCGGGAAGTCCGGGCCCATGACGAACTTGCACAGGTCGTCGGACGTGAGGTCCGGGTCGTCGATCAGGGCGACGGTCGCATCGACGATCTCGCCGAGATGATGGGGCGGGATGTTCGTCGCCATGCCGACGGCGATGCCGGAGCTGCCGTTGATGAGCAGGTTGGGGAGCTTGGCCGGCAGCACCGACGGCTGCTTCTGGGTGCCGTCGTAGTTGTCGACGAAGTCGACGGTCTCCTTGTCGATGTCGGCGAGCATCTCGGCGGCGATGCCCGTCAGGCGCGCCTCCGTGTAGCGCATCGCGGCCGCACTGTCGCCGTCGACCGAGCCGAAGTTGCCCTGGCCGTCGACGAGCGGGTAGCGCATCGAGAAGTCCTGGGCCAGCCGGACGAGGGCGTCGTACAGGGCGACGTCACCGTGCGGGTGGTACTTGCCCATCACCTCGCCGACGATGGCCGCGCACTTGCGGTACGAGCTGGTGGCGGACAGCCCCATCTCGCCCATCGTGTACAGGATCCGGCGATGGACCGGCTTGAGGCCGTCGCGGACATCCGGCAGGGCGCGGGCCACGATCACGCTCATCGCGTAATCGAGGTAGGAGACGCGCATCTCGTCCTCGATCCGGATGGCTCGGACGTTGCCCATGTCGTCGGTCACGGTCGGCTACTCCTGCTCAGATGAGCGGCGGTTCAGGGTGGTAGATGGGATCGGGCAGGCCACCGAAGCGCGCGGCCACGGCCGCGGCGTTCGAGGTGGACGGGGCGCCCGGGCGCTTGCGGATGCCGGCGAGACGGTCGCGCAGGTCGTCGGCGATGTCGGGATCGAGTTTGGACAGGGTGTCGCGGATGACCCACGCCCGATGCCCGTCGCCGTTCGCGGCGGCCAGGTCGGTCTCGTGGCGGAGGGCGTCGACGGTCGCCGCCTGGTCGATCGAGGCGAGCGAGCGGTAGGCCCACGACAGCGCCTTCTGGACGTCCGGTTCGGCATCGCCCATCAGCTGCTCCAGCAGCGGCAGGGCGTGCCCGGCGACGGCGGTCGCACGACCGCTGCGACCCTTGCCATGGGTCATCGTCGCGATCGTGGAGCCGACCAGGCGGCGCTCCCAGCGCGATGGCGAGAAGACCAGCTGCTCCAGCTCCGCCCAGCGGTAGACCTCGGCGGCGATGCCGATCCCGTAGGGGTGGGCCAGGCTGTCGACGGTGATCCAGTCTCCGGACTCGCGGGCCCCGCGGCGGAGCAGCTGCCAGGTCCGCTCGGGATCGGCCGGGAGGGTCCGCTCCAACAGGCCGAAAGCGAACCAGCGCGCCTCGAGCTCCGGCTCGCGATACAGGCGGTCCGCGATGAAGAGCAGTGAGGTGACGCGGTCGCGCTTCGTGGCCTGGCGGAAGCCTCGGGCGATCGCGGCCATCAAGGGCCAGCGGACCCCGTGGACCAGACCAAGGCCGGGGGCGACACGATGCTGACCGTCGAGATACTCCGGGTCAGCGAGCTGGACGAAGGCGGAACGCAGGGCGGCCGCGAAGGCATCGGGGTCACCGAGGTGGTCGGCGAGGCCGGCACCCAGGGTCTCGGCGAGCGGACGACGCTCCGCGACGAAGGCCACGGCCCGGGCCGTGGCGGCGCTGGTCACTGGAGCCTCCGTGGCGTTGGTCATCGGGCTGCAGTCCCGTCGACAGGCGTGCTGGCCACGACGCCGGGCGTTTCGGTGCGGAACCCGTAGCGGGCGCGCAGCTCCGCCTTGCGAGACTCGTCGGCCGCCACGTAGACGCCGGTCGCCCTCGCCAGCTCCAGGCCGCTGCCGGCATCGATGATCCGGCCTTCCGTGTCGATGACGCGGCGTCGCTGCTTCGTGATCCACCCTTCCGCGCGAAGCGGCGTCTCGAGCGGCACGGGCTTGCGGAACTCGATGGCCATCCGGGCGGTCACGCCCCAGTTGTCCGAGCCCGCCAGCGACCAGGCCATGACCTCGTCGAGGATGGTCGCCACGATCCCGCCATGGGCGATGCCGTCCCAGCCCTGGAAGCGCGGCGCCAGGCTCAGCTCCGTCCATGACCGATCCGGTTCGACGTGCAGGACGAGCCCGATCCCGTTGACGTTGAGCGACCCGCAGGCGAAACAGTGATGCGGAGCGACCTCGAACCGGGCGACGCCCGGGACCTCGATCACCCGGACCTCAGACGTCAAGGTTCTGCACCTTGCGCGCCTCGGTCTTGATGAACTCCTTGCGCGGGGCGACCTTCTCGCCCATGAGCATCGTGAAGATCTCGTCGGCCAGCGAGGCGTTCTCGCCGTCGACCCGCAGCAGCGTCCGCGACTCCGGGTTCATCGTGGTGTCCCAGAGCTGGTCGGCGTTCATCTCGCCCAGGCCCTTGAACCGCTGCACGGACAGGTTCTTGACGTTGAAGTCCTTGATGATCTTCTCGCGCTCGGCCTCGTTCTGGGCGTAGCGCGTCACCTTGCCGGTGCTCACCCGGTAGAGCGGCGGCTGGGCGATGTAGAGGTAGCCGTTCTCGATGACCTGCGGCATGTGCCGATAGAAGAACGTCAAGAGCAGGGTCCGGATGTGGGCCCCGTCCACGTCGGCGTCGGTCATGATGATGATCCGGTGATAGCGCAGCTTCGCGATGTCGAAGCTCTCACCGATCCCGGCACCCAGGGCGATGATCAGCGGTCGGACGTTCTCGCTGGAGAGGATCTTGTCCAGACGCGCCTTCTCGACGTTGAGGAGCTTGCCGCGGAGCGGCAGGACGGCCTGGAAGCGCCGGTCGCGGCCCTGCTTCGCCGAACCACCGGCCGAGTCGCCCTCCACGATGTAGAGCTCGCTGCGGGCTGGATCGCGCTCCTGGCAGTCGGCCAGCTTGCCCGGCAGGGACATGCCATCGAGGGCGCCCTTGCGGATGACCAGGTCACGCGCCTTGCGAGCGGCCTCGCGGGCACGCGCCGCGGTGAGGCATTTCTCGATGATCCGTCGGCCGTCGGCCGGGTTCTCGTCGAGGTACTGGCCGAGGCTGTCGGCGACCGCGGTCTGGACCTGGCCCTTGACTTCGGGGTTGCCAAGCTTGGCCTTGGTCTGGCCCTCGAACTGCGGGTCGGTGAGCTTGACGCTGATGACCGCCGTCAGGCCTTCGCGGACGTCGTCGCCCGAGAGATTGCTGTCGTTGTCCTTGAGGACGCCGGCCCGGCGTGCCCAGTCGTTGAGGGAGCTCGTCAGGGCTGCGCGGAAGCCCGTGACGTGGCTCCCGCCATCGGGCGTGTTGATGTTGTTCGCGAACGCGAGGACGTTCTCCGTGTACGTGTCGTTGTACTGGAGCGCGACCTCGACCGCCGTCGAGCCTTCCTTGCGCTCGACATAGATCGGCTTGTTGTGCAGCGCTTCCTTGTTCCGGTTCAGGTGTCGGACGAAGGACTGGAGGCCACCTTCGAAGTAGAACGAGCGCTCGCGATCGATGCGCTCGTCGATGAGGGTGATCCAGACGCCCTTGGTCAGATAGGCCGATTCGCGTAGCCGCTGGCTGATGGTCTCGAACGAGAACTCGGTCGTCTCGAACATCTCGGTATCGGCGCGGAAGCTGGTCGTCGTCCCGCGCCGCTCGCCCTGCGGGCCCATCTTGATCACGCCGGTCTTGGGCTTGCCGCGCTCGTACTCCTGCGACCAGACGTGGCCATCTCGGGCCGACTCGACCCGCATCCACGAGGAGAGCGCATTGACGACGCTCACGCCGACGCCGTGCAGGCCACCCGAGACCTTGTAGCCGCCGCCGCCGAACTTGCCGCCGGCATGCAGGACGGTGTGGACGACCTCGAGCGCGTCCTTGCCGGTCGAGTGCTTGCCGACCGGGACGCCACGGCCGTCGTCGACGACGGTGACGACGCCATCGCTCTTGACCGTGACGTGGATGGTCGTCGCCTGACCCGCCATCGCCTCGTCGATCGAGTTGTCCACGACCTCCCAGACCAGATGGTGGAGTCCGCGAACGTCGGTCGACCCGATGTACATGCCCGGGCGCTTCCGGACCGCCTCGAGGCCCTCGAGGACCTGGATGCTGGATGCGCCGTACTCCGATCCGGCCGCCTTCGCGCGCTTGGTGCGCCCGTTCGATCCGGTCGCGGCGCTCGTGGTGGCTTCCTCGGTCACGCGTTCCCTCCGGTCAGTCGCTCGAACAGTCGTCCGAGCTCTTCGTCGCTGTAGTACTCGATCACGATCCGTCCGCCCTTGCGCGATCGCGCGAGGCTGACCTTCGTCCCCAGGGCACGCCGCAGGTCTTCCTCGACGCGCTCCAGGTCTGGGTCAGAACGCGGCGTCTCGGCCCGGGCGAGCGGGGCGACCCTGGGCTCCCGCAGCCGACGGACGAGCTCCTCGGTCTGACGGACCGACAGGTCCTGGTCGATGACGGTGCCCAGCACGTGCTCCTGGTGCTCCACGGACAGGCCACCCAGAGCGCGGGCGTGGCCCTCGGTCAGCCGGCGATCGGCGACAGCCGCCTGGACGGCCGGTGCCAGGTCGAGCAGCCGCAGGGTGTTCGCGACCGTCGAACGCGCCCGGCCCACCCGGCCCGCGATCTGTTCATGCGTGAACCCGAACTCGTCGATGAGCCGACGGAAGCCCTGGGCCGCCTCGATCGGGTCCAGGTCCTCGCGCTGCAGGTTCTCGATCAGCGCGATCTCGAGCCGCGAGCGGTCGTCGAACTGACGCACGATCGCCGGGATCCGCTCGAGGCCGGCCGCGATCGCCGCTCGCAGGCGCCGCTCGCCAGCGACGAGCTCGTAGCCGTCGACGGCTTCGGTCACGAGGACGGGCTGCAGGATCCCGTGCTCCCGCACGCTTGCGGTGAGGGTCGCGAGCTCGGCGGGGTCGAAATGCCGGCGCGGCTGGAACGGGTTGGGCCGGATGCGGTCGACGGCGATGTCGACGGGGCCGGGCTGGCCCGGTGCGCGCTGCGGGATGAGCGCGGCGAGCCCGCGGCCGAGACCCTGGGTGCGCTCCGGTCGAACCGTCATGACAACACCATCGCTGCGGGAACGGGCTGGGTGGCGGGTATCGGACTCGGCACGGCCGAGCCGCGGCCGGCGCGGGCGCGGAACTCGAGCGCGAGCTCGGCATATGCGACGGCGCCGCGGGAGTCGGCGGCGTATCGGCTGATGGGAAGGCCGTGGCTGGGCGCCTCGGACAACCGAACACTCCGCGGGATCACGGTCGTGTAGACCTTGTCGCCGAGATGCCGCCGGGCCTCGGCCGCGACGTCGGCAGACAGGTTCGTCCTGGCGTCGGCCATGGTCAGGACGACACCGTTCAGAGCAAGGCGCGGATTGAGGTGATCCCGAACGAGATCGATCGTGGCGAGCAGTTGGGTCAATCCTTCGAGTGCGTAGTACTCACATTGCAGCGGGACGAGGACCGCATCGGCGGCGGTCAGGGCGTTGACCGTGAGCAGCCCGAGCGATGGCGGGCAGTCCACGAAGATGACGTCGTAGCGATCGGCGAGCGGTTCGAGCAGGCGACGGAGCCGCCGTTCCCGTGCATCGATCCCCGCGAGCTCCACCTCGGCGCCCGCGAGCGCGATCGACGCGGGCACGATGTCGACGCCGGGAGCCGTGCCCTGGATGATCAATGCCGCGAGCTCGTGTCCGTCCACGACCGCGTCGTAGACGGACCGATCCAGTGAGTCTCGATCTACGCCGAGCCCGCTGGTGGCGTTTCCCTGGGGGTCGAGGTCGACGACGAGGATGCGGTCACCGGCGATGGCGAGATAGCTGGCGAGGTTCACCACCGTCGTGGTCTTGCCGACGCCGCCTTTCTGGTTCGCGCAGGCGATCGTCTGGCCCACTCAGTGACCTGCTCGGAGCGCTCTCACAAGGGTTGATTCTATCATCGCCGGCCGTTTCACCTCGCTCGGACATCGGCCGTAAGCATCGCAGACCGGACGTAGCTGCGCCTCATCGTCGCGGTGTTTCACGTGAAACAACCGCCATCCACGGCACCGAAGGTGGGGCCGGCGCGATCGCCGACCGAGTGCCCACCCCGAACCGCCGGTGCGCGGCCACGAACGGCCAACCGGGTGCCGGGAGGTCGGCCGTTGCCGGTTCCAGCCCTCCATGGGATACTTGCCGCCAGACGTCGCCGCCGAATCCATCGTCTCGAGGAGCCGGGCAGGGAGGGCGCGACCTTTTGGCCGCTTCGCCGAGGATTCGACCCTTCCCATGACCCTGCTACTCGCTGCGGTCGGCGCGGTGGTGACGGCCCTGCTGGAACTGACCGTCGGTCCATACCTGCGCATCGGAGACGCGACACCGAACCTGGTGCTCGTCTTCGGAGTCGTCGTGACGATCGCGGTCGGTCTTGATGCCGGCCTGGTCTGGGCCTTCGTCGGCGGCCTTGCACTTGATGTCATCGCACAACGTCCACTTGGATCTTCGGCGTTCGCGCTCCTGCTCTGCGTGGGCGGTGCGTCGCTCCTCGCACGGTCCTTCGCTCGATTGCGCCCGATCGTCCCGATCGGCGCCGTCTTCGTCCTCAGCATCGGGTACTCGATGATCCTGTTCCTCACATTCGGCGCGTTGGGGGCCCCGCTCCCCGTGTCGGATCCGATCTCCACCGTGCTCCCCAGCGCGATCTATGACGCCGTGCTCGCTGCGCTCATCGGGCCGCTCGTGATCGCGGTGCATGACCGGCGCATGGACCAGGAACGGGTGGACTGGTGAACACCTATCTCGACGGCCGGCGTGAGCCGGTTCGCCGGTTGTCTCGTTTCCTGGTGTTCGCCCTGATCGTCATCCTCGGTGTCGGCACGCTTACCGCCCGGCTCTTCTATCTTCAGATCGCGAACGGCAAGCAATACGAGGCGCTGTCCACCGCCAATCGGACGGTTCTCGAGCCGATCCCGGCGCCGCGCGGACTCATCTACGACCGCAACGGCCGCCTGCTCGTGTCCAACGTGCCGACGTTCTCGGTCAAGGTGCGGCCGGCGGACCTGCCGAACGAGTTTCGTGACGAGGTCGTCACACGTCTGGCCGCCCTCCTCAAGATCGATTCGGCGGATATCAACGCGACCATCGACGGCAACCCAGGCTCGGCCTTCGATCTCGTACGCGTGGCGCAGGACGTCGATCAGGCGACGGCCAACCTCATCTCGGAGGCCGGCTACGAGCTCCCGGGGGTCGAGGTCGCGGTCGAGGCACGCCGCGAGTACACGGACGGACCCCTCTTCTCGCAGCTCCTGGGCTACACCGGGCCCGTGTCGGCCGAGCAATTGCCGGACCTGCGCGAGGTCGGCTACCAGCCGGACGACCTGATCGGCAAGGTCGGCATCGAGAAGGAGTACGAGAAGGAGTTGCGCGGCACCTACGGCGCGCAGAGCGTCGAGCGCGACGCGACCGGACGCCGGACGCAGGTCCTCCAGACGGTCTCGCAGGCAGAGCCGGGCGCTTCCCTGACGCTGACCATCGACACCCAGGCGCAGAAGGATGCCGAGAAGGCCCTGCGCTGGGCGATGAAGAAGATCGGGATGACGCGCGGCGTGGTGATCGCGATGAACCCGCAGAACGGGCAGATCCTCGCGATGGTCAGCCTGCCGACCTATGACAACAACCTGTTCTCGCGCGGTATCAGCGCGTCGGCCTACCAGAAGCTGCTCAAGAACAAGGACAAGCCGCTCATCAACCACGCGGTCCAGGCGCACTACGCCCCCGGTTCGACGTACAAGCTGGTGACCGGGACCGGAGGCCTGGGCGACAAGAAGATCAGCGCCTCGACGCGGGTCCGCACCAAGGGCTATCTGACGCTTGGCGGCACGAAGTTCTACGAATGGAACCGCCGTGGGTGGGGCCCTTGCAACATCTACTGCGGGTTCGGGCACTCGAGCGACACGTTCTTCTACCAGGTCGCGGGGATGCTCGGCGCCGATCGCCTCGGTTACTGGGCCAAGCAGTACGGCTTCGGTGCCCCCACGGGCGTCGATCTGCCCGGTGAGGTGTCCGGCATCGTCCCGACCAACGCCTGGAAGCAGGATGCGCTCGGCGCCCCGATGTTCGCGGGCGAGACCTACCAGGCCGGGATCGGCCAGGGCTATGACGCGGTCACCCCGCTCCAGCTCATCAATGCCTACGCCGCGCTGGCAAATGGCGGCACCCTGTATCAACCCCAGATCGTCAAGGAGGTCGTCGGCCCTGACGGCACGGTCACGCGACCGTTCGAGCCCAAGGTCCTGCACAAGCTCAAGGTCAAGAAGAGCGTCCTACGGACGATGCGCAACGCGGCCCGCAATACCGTGCTGCTGCGCCACACCTACAACCTGGTCGATCTGCCGATCAAGATCGCGGGCAAGTCCGGTACGGCCGAGTTCGGGACACCGGACGCCAAGGGTCGGCTGCCGTATTCGTCCTGGTTCGTCGGGTTCACGCCGGGCGATCCCGTCCACGGGTCGTTCAACGACACGGACTCCAAGCTCGTCGTGCTGGCCTTCGCCTACGACTCCCGGACCGTCGGCAACACCGCGACCGAGATCGTGAAGTACTTCTTCCAACTGCACTACGACATCAAGAAGGACTACCGCCTCCCCGAGCTGCTCAAGCGCGGCAACTTCTACTCGAACGACTGATGGGCGTCATCCGAGCCGAACCCGTTCGCGTCACCGACTGGGCCGCCAAGTCCGTCGGGGCGGCGTGGCGCGCGTTCGATCTCCAGCTCGCGGTCTACGCGACGTTGCTCGCCGCGACCGGGCTCGCGATGGCCTACACCAACAGCGTCGAGAGCGGCAGTACCCCGCTGGAGGCCGGCACCACGTTCACGCGCGGGCTCATGTGGGCGGGCATCGCGGTGTTCATGTTCATCGCCGCGACCGCGTTCGATTACCGATGGCTCAAGACCCTGGCCTGGCCGGTCTACGCGCTGCAGCTCGGGATCCTCGTCCTGACCCTCGCGGTCGGCAGCGGGGTCGGTGGGTCGGCCCGCTGGATCAGCGTCGGGCCGTTCACGTTCCAGTTCAGCGAGCTCGCCAAGATCCTGATGATCATCGTGCTCGCCAACTACCTGTCATCGCGTGAGGCCAAGCTCGACTCGCTCGGCCCGATCCTGGGCGCCTGCCTGCTCGTCGGTCCGCCGCTGTTGCTCGTCATGATGCAGCCGGACCTCGGCACGTCACTGGTCTTCGGCGCGATCCTCGCCGGCATGCTCTGGATGTCCGGGGCGAGCTTCCGCTGGCTGGCTGTCCTCGCGGCCGGGGTCGTCGCCATGGTCCCGATCGCCTGGACGTACCTGCTGCGTGACTACCAGAAGGAACGCCTCACCTCGTTCCTGTCCGCGGACAAGGACCTCCAGGGCGCTGGATACCAGCTCTACCAGTCGCAGATCGCGATCGGCTCGGGTGGGTGGATGGGCAAGGGTCTGACCAACGGGACGCAATCGCAGGGCGACTTCCTGCCGGTCCAGACCACGGACTTCGTGTTCGCGATCCTGGCCGAAGAGCTCGGCTTCGTCGGCGCCATGGTGCTGTTCGGGCTGTTCGGGCTGCTGATCTGGCGGGTGCTCGTCGCCGGCTGGCGATCGCGCGACCCATTCGGGACCATGTTCGCTGCCGGGATGGCCTCGATGATCCTGTTCCAGCTGGTCGTCAACGTCGGCATGGTGATGGGGATCATGCCGATCACCGGGATCCCGCTCCCGTTCGTCACCCACGGCGGCGCGTCGCTCGTGAGCATGGCGATCGGTCTGGGGATCTTGCAGAGCATCAACATCCGCCAGACCCGCGCGGAGTGGTGACGACCGCCGCCTGACCCGGGGTCAGCGTCGGCGGAACAGCCCTCGACGATCCGTCGACTCGGCCGGCGCCGACCGGCGTCGTCCGGTGCGCCGCAGGATCGCGTCGATCTCCTCGCGATACGGTCGGCCGATCGGCATCCGGTCCAGCCACTCGATGTACTCGAGGTCCGCCCGGCCGATCTCGCCGAGCGACCACCCCGAGTACCGGCCGAAGTTGAGGACGCTCCCCGAGGGGTTGCCCGGCGCGGCCCCGGCCGCCCCGTGCCCGTCATTGGTCCGCATCGACGGTTCGTACCCGCCCCCGACCGACGAACGCCCGCTGGTCCAGTCACGCGACACGGATTCGGGTTCGCGCGGGCGCGGGGGAGGCGGCGGGCTCGCGGGTCGGGCGCCCGACGACGACGGCGGCGGCGGTGGTGGCGATGCGGGGGGCCGGGGCGTTGGGCCCTGACTGCTGGGTGCGGGCCGAACCGCCCGATCCCGGTCGTACGCCACCCGCTTGGTCGGCGTGCCGATGAGCGCGAACGCGGCATTGATGGCCGACATCCGGGCGGCCGCCTCCTCGGTGGGAGCGACGTCCGGGTGGTACTTGCGCGCAAGCCGTCGATAGGCGGCGACGATGACCTCGTCCTCCGCCTCCGAGTCCACCTGGAGGATCTTGTACGCGTCGGGCTGCGCGCTCATGTGACGACGCCGCCGTGGTCGGGTCCCGGCATGCCGGCCGCGCGGGGCAGGCCCGGGTGATGCTCCAGGCCGAGTCCGTGGATGGACGCGGCGAGCGCCTCCGGGGCGTCCGGCGTGAGCCGGCGGAACAGGTAGCGAACGACATCGCGGAAGGCGGCCAGGATCGGCAGCGCCAGGATCGCGCCGATCAACCCGGCCAGCGCCCCACCGATGACGATCGCGAAGATGACGGCGGCCGGGTGGAGCTCGATCGCATCGCCCTGGATCTTGGGGACCAGCAAGTTGTTCTCGACCTGCTGGATGAGCGTGTAGAGGACCAGGGCGGCGATCACGGCTTCGACGCCGGCCGTCGCCGCGAGCAGGACCGCGGGGATCGCCGAGATGATCGGCCCGATGATGGGGACGAGCTCCAGGATCCCGGCGATGACCGACAGCAGGACCGCGTATCGCCCGAAGACCGGGTTCACGACGACGCTCAGGATCATCAGGCCCACGAACGTCGCGAGACCGACCGCCAGGCCGAGGATCAGCTGGCCACGGACCCACTGGCCGAAGACGCGCTGGACGATCCGGAGCACCGCCCAGACATCGAAGCGCCAGGCCTGCGGCAGCGACGTGTCGAACTGCGCCGTAAGGGCCACCCGGTCCTTGAGCAGGTAGAACACCCAGACCGGCAGGATGATGTAGCCGAAGATCGCCCCGAGGAAGCTGCCGGCGCCCGTGATGAGCGGGAGCAGGACCCCGAAGTCGAAGGTGGGGGCCCCGGTGCTGCCGCCCTGGCCGACGCCGGCGATGACGCCGTCGATCCACTCGCGGATCGCGTCCGGGATCTGCAGCCGGGCGTAGATCTCGCCGAGCCGTTCGAGCTGGCCCTGGAACTGCTCCGCGAGCGCCGGGAAGTCCTTGATGAACTGGACGATCTCGTTGATGAGCGGCGTCAGGGTGAGGTTCAGGAACTCGACGAAGGCGAGGAACGAGACGATGTAGACGATCGCGATCGCGAACGTCCGACGGACGCCACGGCGCGATAGCCAGCGGACCGGCGGGTCCAGCAGGTAGACGAGCAGGAGCCCGACGACGAACGGGCGGACGCTGTCTCGGGCCATCCAGAGGAGGAGCCCGACGACGATGGCGGCGCCGATCAGGAGCGCGACGCGCGGGGACAGTCGCGCGAACCGGGGGGCGCCATCGACGGCGGTCGGATCGACGAATGGCGGCGGCGGAAGGGTCGCGACCCAGGCCGACGCCGAGGCGGGCCCCGGGCCTGCGGCAGGTTGATCCGCGGGCATCGACCGGTCGGGCTCGTCCATGGTCCGGCAGACTACCAGACGTGCACGATGAACCGACCCCAGGACGCGACCGCGCCGACCCGCCTGGGGATCCGCCCGAACCGGCCGTCCCACGCCAGCGCTGGCGCCTCGTGCTGGCTCGCTCGGCCGATGCCCCGACGCAGACACAGCGGGACCTGGCGGAGGCCTGGGAGGCGGCGATCACCGGCGCAGGACTGCCCCTCGCCAGAACGGAGGGCGCAACGGCCCGGCCGCGGATCTCGTTCGGGGCGCCGCTGACCGTCGGGATGGCGGCGGACGGGGAGCTGATCGATGTCGTGCTGACCGAGCGCTTGCCCGTGTGGCAGGTCCGCGAGGCGCTGACCGCGGTGCTCCCCGACGGCTGGCGCCTCGTGGACCTCCAGGACGTCTGGCTGCTCGGTCCGCCGCTGGCGGGTCGCGTGGCGGCAGCCGACTATCGGATCGAGCTGGCGGGCGCGGAGGATGGCGAGGTCGTGGCGCTGGAGACCGCGTGTCGCGACCTTCTCGCGGCGCGCCGGATCGAGCGCGAGCGCACCAAGGGGACCGGTGTGGTGACGTACGACCTGCGCCCGCTGGTCATCGATGTGCGCGTCGTTTCCTCTGGGCCACCGGTCGTGCTGCGCACGCGGACGCGGTTCCATCCCGAACTGGGCACCGGTCGGCCCGAGGAGGTCGTGGCCGCGCTCGCGACCCTCTTGGGCGCGAACGTCGAGGCGGCGACCATCGTCCGAGAGCGGTTGCTCCTCGCGGAGGACCTCGTAGAGACGGGCTGACGGCGGCCGGGCCTGGACTGGCCTCGTCCGGCCATCTTCCATCCTGGTTCCCACGTGGATCCCGGACGGCTTCCACAACCCCGAACGGGTGAGATCGACCCTGGTTCTTCCGTGTCAGTCACCACGCGACTTGGGCGCAAGAGGAGCTGCCCAGAACCGTGTGTGAGATTCACCGGGAGACCAGGACGGAAGTTCGCGGGATGGGTGCCACCGACATCGACCGGGCCGAAGCGGCCGTTGCGAGCCGGGGCGCCAGGCCGCTGCAGCCTGAGTCCCGCACCACGGACGCCAGCCGCGGACCCGTGATCGTGCGCGGAACGGGGCCCGCTCGATTGACCGGATCGGCCGTTTCGCCGTACACTCCACCGTCCGCGCCCCGGCCGATGCTGGGCGTCATCCCCTGTCCGACAGCCCGATCGCCACGCGCGTCGCCCGCCGTCGCCAATCAAGAAGTCCGGAAGGTTCCATGTACGCAGTCATCGAGACCGGCGGGAAGCAGTACCGCGTCGAGGTCGGCACGGAGCTCGAAGTCGAGCTCCTGGATGTCGAGCCCGGCAAGACCGTGAGCTTCGAGCGTGTCCTGCTCGTCGCCGACGGCGACGAGGCCGCGATCGGGCAGCCCGTGGTCGATGGCGCGGCCGTGAGTGCCGAGGTCCTTCGCCAGGCCCGTGGCGAGAAGGTCATCTCCTTCAAGTACCGCCCCAAGGCCCGCAGCCGGGTCAAGAAGGGTCATCGCCAGGAGCTGACGATCCTGCGCATCAACGACATCGTGTTCGGTGGCAAGAGCGCGGCGAAGACCGCGGCCAAGGCCGAGTCGGACGCGAAGACGGAGCGCCAGCGCCTCGAGGAGGCCGCCGCTGCGCAGGCCGCCAAGGACGCCGAGCTCGCCGCGAAGCTCGCCGCACCGGCGAAGACGACGGCCAAGGCCTCGACCACCAAGGCCTCGACCACCAAGGCCGCGAAGCCTGCGACCGCCAAGGCCGACACCGCGGCCAAGGCAGACGCCGAAGCCACCGACACCGCGGAGGCCAAGCCGGCCGCCAAGAAGACGACGACCAAGGCGAAGGCCGCCGATGCGGCTGACGCCGACGGCGCGGCCACGGCCGATGCGCCGAAGAAGAGCGCTCCGAAGCGCGCGACCAAGAAGGACGAGTAGACGACATGGCCCACAAGAAGGCAGGCGGCAGCGTCAAGAACGGTCGCGACAGCGTCGGCCAGCGCCTGGGCGTGAAGGCCGGCGACGGCCAGCTCGTCCCGGCCGGCTCGATCATCGTCCGCCAGCGCGGCATGACCTTCCTCGCCGGTCCCGGCACGGGCCTCGGCAAGGACTACACGGTCTTCGCGACCGTGACCGGCAAGGTCCATTTCGAACACGCCACCAAGAACAAGAAGCGCATCCGGGTCGAGGCGGTCGAGACCGCCGCGGCGACCGCCTGACCGCGGCCTGACCCACCGGACGTAGCCGGCGATCACCGGCGGGGCGATGGCCCTGCACGGACGACGTCGGAGGAGAGCAACACCGTGAAGCCGGACATCCATCCCAAGTACTTCCAGGCCAAGGTCCATTGCGGCTCGTGTGGCACCGAGTGGACCGTCGGGTCCACCCGGCCCGAGCTCCGTGTGGACGTGTGCTCCAACTGCCACCCGTTCTTCACGGGCACGCAGAACATCATCGACACCGCCGGGCAGGTCGAGCGGTTCCAGAAGCGACTCGAGCGCCAGGCGCGCGGGTAGCCACTGGCTCACGCACCGACCGGACGGCCGGCCCTCACGGGCCGGCCGTTGCGATTCCCGGCACGACCGACGACGCGCGCAGCGACCGGTTTCCGGGCCGCGTACACGCGACCCTCACGAAGCCGTCGCCGCCCTCGCCCGTGGCCGGTAGACTTGCCCGCATGCCCAACTACGCGTACGGGGGCCAGGCCCTCATGGAAGGCGTGCTGATGCGCGGTCGCGATGCGATCGCCGTCGCGTTGCGCCACCCGGACGGCCGCATCGTCACCGCCACCGAACGACTCGACTCGGGCATGCACGCCCATCCGGCCTCGAAGTGGCCGTTCATCCGTGGCCTGGTCGTGCTGTACGAGACGCTCGTCATCGGGACGCGCTGGCTCATCCGCAGCGCGAACGTGCAGGCCGAGGAGGATGGCGTCGAGCTCGGCAAGGGCTCGGTCGCGCTCATGCTCCTGCTGACGCTCGTGGTCGGCATCGGCATCTTCTTCCTGCTGCCCCTGCTCATCGCCACCGTCACGACCGCAAGCGTGGACAACGGGTTCGTCCAGCACCTCGTGGAGGGGCTCGTCCGCGTGGCGATCTTCCTCGGCTACCTCGCCCTGATCGGCCGGGCGCCGGATGTCCGGCGGGTCTTCCAGTACCACGGCGCCGAGCACATGACGATCCACGCCCTGGAAGCCGGCGACCCGCTGACCGTCGACGCCGTCCGCAAGTACCCGACCGCGCATCAGCGCTGCGGCACGGAGTTCCTGGTCATCGTCATCATCCTGTCGATCCTGGCGTTCTCGCTGGTCGGTCGGCAGCCGCCGCTGATCATGATCGCGAGCCGGATCCTCCTGATCCCGGTCCTTGCCGGCGTCGGCTACGAGCTGCTCAAGTTCGGGGCGCGCCACCGCCAGAACCCCATCGTGAAACTCATCCTCTACCCGGGCATCCTCGTCCAGCTCATCACGACCAAGCAGCCCGACGACGACATGATCGAGGTCGCCATCACGTCGATGGAGCGGGCGCTCATCGCCGACGGCAACGAGGTCCCCGCGGGTTCGGACGACTTCGAGGCCGAGACGATGGACTTCGGGCCGAAGGCCCAGTCAGAAGTCGGTGCCGTGACGACCGACGCGACCGATGCGACCGACGAGTGGCCAGCGCGCCGCCGCGATACCGGCTGATGTGACCGCGACGACCGCGACGACCGCGACGACCGCTGCGGCGGCCGCTGATGCGGACGAGCCGCCCGCGATCGCATGAGCGACCTCGACGCCAAGCTGGCCGAGATCGCCGCGCAATACGACGACCTGCAGACGGAGCTATCCCGTCCCGAGGTCAGCGCCGACCCCAGCGAGATCCGCCGCCTGGGCCAGGAGCTGGCCCGCCTCGAGCCGACGGTCGAGGCCTTCCGGCGCCTGGAGGCGACCCGCGCTGAACTCGCCGGGGCCCGCGAGCTGCGCGACACCGCCGATGCCGACGACGAGCTGGGAGCGATGGCCCGCGACGAGATCACCCGCCTGGAGGCCGACGAGACGCGGCTGATCGAGGAGCTCAAGGTCCTGCTGCTGCCGCGCGACCCCAACGACGACCGCGACGTGATCATGGAGATCCGGGCCGGCGCCGGCGGGGAGGAAGCTGCCCTCTTCGCGGCCGAGCTCCTCCGCCTCTACCTCCGCTATGCCGCGCGCCATCGCTACCCGACCGAGGTCATGAGCCTCAACGAGACCGGCATCGAGGGCATCAAGGAGGCGATCGTCCAGGTCCGCGGCGACGGGGCCTACAGCCGCCTCAAGTTCGAGGGTGGCGTCCATCGCGTCCAGCGCATCCCGGCGACCGAGTCGAGTGGGCGCATCCACACGTCCACGGCCACGGTCGTCGTCATGCCCGAGGCCGACGAGGTCGAGATCGCCATCGACGAGGAGCGCGACCTGCGCATCGACGTCAAGCGCTCGTCCGGTCCGGGCGGTCAGTCCGTCAACACCACCGACTCGGCCGTCCGCATCACGCACCTGCCGAGCGGGCTCGTCGTGGAGATCCAGGACGAGAAGAGCCAGCACAAGAACAAGGCCAAGGCGATGTCCGTGCTGCGCTCGCGGCTCCTGGACCTCGAGATCCAGAAGCAGCGGGCCGCCGACTCGGCCGCGCGCCGATCCATGGTCGGAAGCGGCGACCGGAGCGACAAGGTCCGCACCTACAACTTCCCGCAGGATCGAGTCACGGACCACCGGATCGGCAAGACCGTGCACAACCTCCCGGGCGTGATGGACGGCGACATCGACGACCTGATCGATGCGCTGGTCATGGCCGACCAGGCCGACCGGCTCGGCGCCGTCACGGGGGGCGACGAGGGCACGGGTTCGCGATGAGCGATCCCGTGGTGGATGCCCCGCCCGCAGCCGATCTGCCGCTCGCGGGCGACGTCAGGTTCCTGCCGGCCCGCGACCGACCGATCGCCCGGGCGACCGACCTGGGTTCCGTCCAGGTCCTCAAGCACGGCAACGTCTACCTCCTGACCGACGCCTTCGGAGACATCCATCCCGACTCGCGCGGGCTGGGCCTGTACCAGGGCGACAGTCGACTGTTGTCGTGCTCGGTGCTCCGGGTCGGTGGCGATCGACCGGTCCTGCTCCAGGGTTCGGTGGGGGGCAACTTCCGGGGCGGCATCGTCATGACCAACCCGTCCGCCGACCGCAACCCCGACGCCAAGGTCCATCCCATGGGCGAACTCACCGGCCGGACGGTCGGGATCACGCGCGATCGGCTCATCGGGGCCGAGGGCCTCCTGGAGCGCGTCCGGGTCGTCAACCACGCCGAGCGGGCCGTCACCGTCCGACTGGAGCTGGACCTGGGTGCCGACGCGGCGGACATCTTCGAGGTTCGTGGCTACCCCCGACCCGCCCGTGGCCGACCGTTGCCCGTCGCGGTCACGGACCGCCGGGTGACGTTCCGGTATGACGGCCTGGATGGGATCCAGCAGTGCACCCACGTCGCCTTCACGGATGCTGCCGAGGTCACCGCGACGACGAGCGACGAGGCGAGCGCCGAGGTGCACCTGGGCTGGACCATCGAGCTCGCGCCCGGCTCCGTGCGCGACCTGGGCTGGACGGTGTGGGCCTCCACGCGGCCGGCTCCCGCCGACGGGACCAACGTCGAAGCCACGTCCCGCGCGGAGATGAGTGCCCTGTTCCCGCCCACCCCGCGGATCGCCGCGGACGAAGGGGTGGCCGCGTACCACGCCTGGGAGCGCGGCACGACCGCGGTGGCCAGCGACCACGAACTGTTCAACCTGGTCGTGAAGCGCTCGGTCTCCGACCTGCGCCTGCTCATGAACGACGGTCCGGGTCCCGGTGAGCGGTATCTCGCGGCCGGCGTCCCGTGGTTCAGCACGCTCTTCGGGCGCGATGCGCTGATCACCGCGTTCCAGGCGCTGCCCTTCCGGCCCCAGCTCGCCGTGGAGACCCTGAGCGTGCTGGCGGCGTATCAGGCGAAGGACGAGGATCCGTCGCGGGACGCGGAGCCCGGCAAGATCCTGCACGAGCTACGGAGCGGCGAGATGGCCCGGGCCGGAGAACTGCCGCATACCCCGTACTACGGCTCGGTCGACGCCACGCCGCTCTGGCTCATCCTGCTGGGCGCCACGTTCGACTGGACCGGCGACCGAGTGCTCCTGGATCGGCTGTGGCCCAACGCCCTCGCCGCCCTCGATTGGATCGATCGGTACGGCGACCGCGACGGCGACGGGTTCGTCGAGTACGAACGACGCTCGGATCGAGGGCTGGTCAATCAGGGCTGGAAGGACTCGAGCGATGCCATCCGCGATCGGACCGGCCGTCAAGCCGTCGCCCCGATCGCCCTCGCCGAGGTCCAGGGCTACGTCTTCGATGCCAAGCGGCGGCTGGCCCGGCTCGCCCGGGTCCGCGGCGAGGACGCGCTCGCCGACCGGCTCGATGCGGACGCCGAGTCGCTTGCGCACGCGATTCGAGGCCGCGTTCTGGGTGGAGGACCTGCGCTACTACGCCATGGCGCTGGACCGCGACAAGCGACCGGCCGATGCGATCGGCTCCAACGCGGGGCACTGCCTGTGGTCCGGGATCGTGTCGCCCGAACGGGCACGCGACGTGGCCGACCACCTCTTCCGGCCGGGGCTGTTCTCCGGGTGGGGCATCCGCACGTACGGCGCCGACCAGCCCGGCTACAACCCGATCGGCTACCACACGGGCACGGTCTGGCCGCACGACACGTCCCTGATCGCCGCCGGACTGAAGCGCTACGGCTTCGACGATGCCTCGAACCGGCTGGTCGGGAACGTCTTCGAGGCCGCTCAGCAGTTCCCCGACTTCCGGCTGCCGGAGTTGTTCTGCGGCTTCGATCGCGCCGAGGCGACGACACCTGTCCCGTATCCGGTCGCCTGTTCACCCCAGGCGTGGGCAGCCGGCGCCCCGTTCCTGTTCCTCACCACGATGCTGGGGTTGCAGGCCCACGCCGACGGGGGCGAGCTGGAGCTGCGCCACCCGCACCTGCCGGATTGGCTGGGCAAGGTGACGCTCACGGACCTGCGCGTCGGCGAGGCGTCGGTGGACCTGCTCTTCCACCGCTGGCGTGGCACGACCAGCGCCGAAGTCCTGCGCAAGGTCGGCGACGTGGCCGTGACGGTGCGGCTGTGAGTCCGCGCGCGCCACGGCCGTCAGCCGCGCCCCGGCCTCAGCCGCGCCCCGGCCTGCGACGGCCTGAGCGATGGCCACGACGCGCGAACTCCTCGAGGAGGGGATCGGCCGGCTCCGTGCCGTGGCGCCGGATGCGGGCCTGGAGACGCCGCGACTCGACGCCGAACTCCTTCTCGCCCACGCGATCGGGGTCGATCGGACGGCGGTCGTGGCGCACCCCGAGGCCCCGGTCGGGCCGGGGGCGGAATCGACCTATCGCGCCGCGATCGAGCGGCGAGCGGCCGGGGAACCCGTCGCCTACCTGCGCGGAATCAAGGAGTTCCACGGCATCGCCCTCACCGTCGACCAGCGGGCGCTGATCCCGCGTCCGGAGACGGAGCAGCTCGTCGACCTCGCCCTGGCCGACGTCATGCGGCGACTGACGAGCGGCATCCGGCCGGCGCTCGGACCGGCCGTGACGGTGATCGATGTCGGGACGGGCAGCGGGGCCATCGCGATCGCCCTGGCCGTCGCCCTGCGCACCAGGCGCGTCCCGGCGGAGGAGGTCGCGATCACCGCGGTGGACATCTCGCCCGAGGCCCTGGATCTCGCCCGGGAGAACGCGGTGGGCCACGCGGTCGGCGACCGGATGCGCTTCGTCGGGGCGGATCTGCTGCCACCGGCCGCGGCCGGACCCTGGGACGTGATCGTCGCCAATCTGCCGTACGTCCGGTCGGACGCGCTGGCCGCGTTGCCCGCGCCGACGTCCTTCGAACCGGCGCTCGCGCTCGACGGGGGACCCGACGGCCTGGTCGTCATCGATCGATTGCTGGACCGGCTGCCGACGGCGCTCGGCCACGGCGGCCTCGCCCTCCTCGAGATCGGCGCGGACCAGGGAGAGTCGATCGTCGCGCACGCCGACGAGCGGCTGACCGGCTGGTCGTGCCAGGTCCTGCCGGACCTGGCGGGGCATCCACGGGTGGCCGCGATCCAGCGAGCGCTCGCGTGATGGGAACGCCTCCGGCCTTCCCGATCCGGTTGATCGCCCTCGATATCGACGGGACGATCATCGGCGACGACGGGATCATCGGACCGCGGACGCGGGCGGCCATCCGGACGGCCATGGATCGCGACATCGCCGTGTCGCTCGTCACCGGCCGGATGGTGTCGTCGGCGATGCGGTTCGCGCGGGAGCTCGACCTGACCCAACCGGTCGTCGGGTACCAGGGGGGATTGATCCGGGCGATGCCTCCCCCGGGATCGCAACGGCTCGGCCGATTGCTGATGCATACCGCCATCCCGGCCGAGACGGCACGCCGCATCGTCCTGTGGACCCGCGAGCACGGGCTGGATCCGCACGTCAACCACCTGGAGCGATTCATCCTGCGCCGGGACGATCCCAACGCCGACGACTACTCGGCGTTCATGGGGGCCCATGCCGAACTCGTTCCGGACCTCGTCGACGCCATCCGCCACCCCGTGACGAAGGTGCTGGCCGCGGGCGACCCACCGATGCCGGTGGAGCTGGCGCGCCTGGCCCAGGAGCACTTCGCGGGGGCTGCCGACGTGACGATCTCGCATCCGAGGTTCCTGGAGTTCGTCGCCCTCGGCGTGTCGAAGGGACGGGCGGTCCGCTTCCTGTCCCGGCGGCTGCGCATCCCGCTCGGTTCCGTCCTGGCGGTGGGGGACCAGTGGAACGACCTGGAGATGCTCGCGGTATCCGGGCATGGGACGGCGATGCCGACCGCTCCGGCGGGCGTCCGTGCCGTGGCCCGCTACATCGCCCCGCCGCTCGAAGACGAGGGCGCCGGCCGGATGATCGAGGCCCTGGCCCTGGCGTCCCCGGCCGAGGCGATGGCGGCGTCGGCACGGATGGCCGCGGAAGCGATCGAACGCCGGTCCGCCTCGGCATGACGGCACGGATCGTCGCGGACGACGAGGCCGGGCGGGCAGCGGCCGTCGACGTGCTGCGCGCCGGGGGCGTGGTCGCGTTGCCGACCGACACGGTCTACGGGATCGGCGTGGCCCTGGCGACGCCGGGCGGGATCGAGCGGCTGTTCGCGGCGAAGCGCCGGCCGCCCGACAAGGGGATCATGCTGCTGCTCGACGACGCGGCCCAGGCGGGCACGATCGGGGTGATGACGCCGGCCGCGGCGGCCCTGGCCGACGCATGCTGGCCGGGCGGGCTGACCGTCGTCGTGCCGCAACGGGCCGATGTGGTGCTGCCGGACGTGCTCACCGGCGGGGCACCGACCATCGGGCTGCGGGTCCCGGACCATGAGGCGCCGCGGGCGCTGGCGCGCGGGGTCGGGCCGATACCAGTCACGTCAGCGAACGTCTCGGGCGTGCCGGAGGCCGGCGACGCGGGCGAGATCCGGGCGCAGCTGGGCGAGGCGGTGGACCTGATCCTGGACGGTGGCGCGGCGCACGGCGGTCCGGCCTCGACGGTCGTGGATTGCACCGGCGAGCGGCCGGCGATCCTGCGGCTCGGGGCGATCCCGCTGGACCGGGTCGTGACGATCCTGGATGCGGCGGGCGTGGAGCACGACCTGGGCGGCTGACGGATCGCGAGCGGTCGCGGTCATGACCCACGGCTCGGCGGCCGGACCCGTTCGTGGGAAGATACCGAGCGAGCGCGCCAGGCCCAGGTCCGGGCCGGCGAGGGAGGCGCGCGGGCAGGAAGGAGTCGGCCGAGCATGACCATCTCCGGGGCGACAGGCCTCGCGACCGAATCGATCGCGGAGGTCGACCCCGTCCTCTGGGAATCGATGGTCGCCGAACGCCGCCGCCAGCACGACAAGATCGAGCTCATCGCCAGCGAGAACTACGTCGCGGGCGCCGTCATGGAAGCCCAGGGCTCGTGGCTGACCAACAAGTACGCCGAGGGTCTGCCCGGCAAGCGCTACTACGGCGGCTGCGAGTACATCGACATCGCCGAGCGCCTCGCCCAGGAGCGGGCCCTCGCGCTCTTCCCCGGTGCCGAGCACGTCAACGTCCAGCCGCACAGCGGCGCCCAGGCCAACATGGCGGCCTACTTCAGCGTCCTGCAGCCGGGCGACCGGATCCTCGGCATGAACCTGGCCCACGGCGGCCACCTGACCCACGGCATGTCGCTCAACTTCAGCGGCAAGCTCTACGAGGTCCACGCGTATGGCGTCCGCCAGGACACCGAACGCATCGATTACGACGCGATGGAGGCCCAGGCCAACGAGATCCGGCCCAAGCTCATCGTCGGTGGGGCGAGTGCCTACCCGCGGCTGTGGGACTTCGAGCGGATGGCCCGCATCGCCCACAGCGTCGGGGCGATCCTGTTCGTGGACATGGCGCATGTCGCCGGTCTCGTGGCCGCCGGCGTCCACCCGAGCCCGTTCCCCCATGCGGACATCGTGACCACGACCACCCACAAGACGCTTCGAGGCGCGCGCGGCGGCCTCGTCTTCTCGCGCAAGGAGCTCCCGCCGGAGCTCGATCCCGCCGACTTCCCCGGGCTCAAGGGCTCGCTCTCGGCCGCGATCGACAAGAGCGTCTTTCCGGGTGTCCAGGGCGGGCCACTCATGCACGTGATCGCCGGCAAGGCGGTCGCCTTGCAGCTCGCACTCCAGGACGACTTCCGGGTCTACCAGCGTCAGGTGCTCGCGAATGCCCAGGTGCTCGCGGCGACCGTCGCCGAGCTCGGGGCGCGCGTCGTGTCGGGCGGCACGGACAACCATCTGATGCTGGTGGACGTGACCCCGCTGGGCGTGACCGGCAAGGAGGCCGAGCACCTGCTGGACGAGATCGGCATCACCGTCAACAAGAACGGCATCCCGTTCGACCAGCATCCGCCCAACACGGCCTCCGGCATCCGCCTTGGCACGCCGGCCACCACGTCCCGTGGCTTCGGTGAGGACGAGATGCGGACGATCGGGCGGATCATCGTCGAGGCCATCCAGACCCGCGGCGATGAAGCGGCCCATCGACGCCTCGCAGGCGAGGTGAGCGCCATCACGAATCGGTTCCCCGTTCCGGGCTTGCCGGCCGCGTGACGGCGTCCCGTTCGTGACCTTCATCGAGGGAGTCGGTTCCAGCGTCGGTCCGATCGTGGTCGTCTTCGTGGCGGCCGCATTGCTCGCGCTGGTGCTGACGCCCCTCGTCCTGCGGGTCGTCACCCGCTTCGACATCGTGGACCGACCGGAGGCGCGCCGCGTCAACACCAGCCCGGTGCCGCGAGCCGGTGGCCTCGCGACCGCCGCCGCGTTCCTCGTGGTCGGGGCGGGGTTCGTGCTCCTCAACGTCCAGTACCAATGGGTCCCCGAGCCCTTGACGATCGACCCCGGCGACCTCGTCGCGCTTTTCCTGGGCGGGGCGGTCGCGGCCGCCCTCGGCGCCATCGACGATCTCTTCGACCTCCGGGCCCGCTGGCAGCTCGCCGGTCAGCTGTTCCTGGCCGCCCTGGCCGTGGCGCTGGGCATCGGGGTCGAAGCCATCGCGAATCCGTTCGGCCGTGGCGTGATCCCGTTCAACGACGCGTTCTCGGTCGGGTTCACGGTCTTCTGGATCGTCGGCATGATCAACAGCATCAACTGGATCGACGGCCTCGACGGCCTGTCATCGGGGATCGCGCTCATCGCGGCGGTCACGCTGGGCGTGATCAGCCTCACCACCCAGATCGGCCAGCCGCTCATCGCCGTCCTGTGCTTCGCGCTGGCGGGCGCGCTCGCCGGATTCCTGCGCTGGAACTTCCACCCGGCCACGATCTTCGCGGGGACCAGTGGCGTCCAGTTCGTCGGCTACACGCTGGCCGTGCTGTCGATCCTCGGGTCGGCCAAGGTCGCCATCGCGCTCCTCGTGCTGGGCGTTCCGATCATCGATACCTTCTGGATCATCGTCCGGCGCGTGACCCAGGGTCGATCGCCGTTCAGCCCGGATCGGTCCCACATCCACCATCGATTGCTGGATCTGGGCCTGTCGCACCGCGACACGGTGCTTGTGATCTACGGCATCTGCGCGCTGCTCGGGCTCATCGCGCTGGTCCTCTCCGATGTCACCCAGCTGTACGCGTTCCTGGGCATCTTCGTGGTGTCCGGCCTGGTCCTGTTCGGCCCGACACGGGGTGCCTTCCGACGGCCCGAAGAGCTCGAGGCCCAGGCCTATGAGGGCGAGGATTGAGGGTCCGAGAGGGTCATCGGAAGGCCCGACGGGGTGGTACCTCCGGGGCAGAGGCCCGTTCGGTCGACCGCTGCTAGCATCCGGCGGATGGGCGCGACACTTCCGTCGCGTCCCCACGGGGTTCCATCTCTGCTGATGCTCTCGTGACACTGCCGACCCTCTTCCTGGTCGGCCTCGCTGCTGGTCCTCGTCGTGGTGGGGATCGGGCTTGGTCTGCGCGTCCTCCGCACCCGGCGCCATCGCGCGGCGGAGCGGCTGGCCGCGGATGCCGCCGCGACGGCGGCGATCCAGTCGATCACGGCCGACGAACTCGCGTATCGCATCGGCGTGGAGGGCGCGGTCGCCCCGGTCGCGCCGCGACGCATCGTGGTCGCCGGCGAGGGATCGCACGAAGACGGCACCGTCGCCGAGGCGGACGACGTGCCGATCGCCGCCGCCGTCCGCCGCCGCTCCGCTGCCGCATCCGACCCGGCGTCCGCTGCCGCATCCGACCTCGCGTCCGACCCCGCGTCCGTCGCCGCCGCTGCCGCCATCGAGCCCACGCCGACGCCCTCCGCGCCCGTCGCCCCGGTCGCGTTCGCGCCGCTTGCGGCCCTGGTCCGCGACCCGTACCCGCGTGCCTCATGGACCGATCGCGCCCGGGGGCTCATCCTCGTCGCGGGCAGCGCCGCGGCCCTCGTCCTGACGGTCGCCGTCTTCGGCCCGACCCTGCTCGACGCGAACAACGGCCCCACCCCGCCCGACGCCAGCCTGCCGGCGATCGCCGCTGCGACGAGGACGCCGCGTCCGTCGCCGACTCCCTCGCCGACGCCCCGCCCGACGCCCGCGCCGACCCCCAGCCCGACCCCCATGCGGACGCGAACGCCGACGCCCACGCCGACCCTGACCCCGAGCCCGACGCCGACTGCAAAGCCCACGCCCAAGCCCACGCCGAAGGCGACTCGCAGACCCACACCCAGGCCGACCGCCAAGCCAACCCCCAAGCCGACGCGCAAGCCGACGCCGAAGCCGACCGCCAAGCCGACGCCCAAGCCGCCCGAGCTCGTCGCCTTCCCGTCCTGCTCGACGAGCGGCTACACGGTCAGCTGCACGGGTGACGCCTCGCGCAGCGGCGTGAGCTACACGTGGACCTTCGAGGCCGGTCCCACCAAGACCGGCAGGAACGCATCCAACACCTACACCGATCCAGGCACGTACACCATCAAGCTCACCGTCAAGCAAGGCGGTGATTCCGCCTCCGACACCCTGACCGAGGTCGTTCCCCAGTGATCCGATCCGCCCGCCTGCTCGTCGCCCTTCTGCTATTGACGCTCGTCGCCGGTCTGCTGCCGGCGATCGCCTTGGCGGCCGGCCCGGTCGCCGTACCGATGCCGACACCGTCGCCGAGGACGGCAATGTGACCATCGATGTCCGGGGCAACGACAGCGACGACGACTTCGACCCGATGTCGTCATCGGTGCCACGGACCCCGCCGATGGTGCCGCCACCGTCGCCGTCGATGGCTCCAGCGTGACGTATACGCCGGACCCTGCACTTCCGCTCCAGGTCGCCGACACCTCGACTGTTCACGGTCCAGCCGGCCATCAACGCGAGTGGCCGGCTCACGTTCACCCCGAAACCGGATGCCACGGGCTTGACGAACGTCACCGTGCGCGCCGTCGACGACGGTGGCCTCGAGGACTACGACCTGCCAGCGGCGACATGGACCCGCCCGACGACACGAGCGATCCGGTCACGTTCCAGCTCGCGGTCACGGCGTCCCTCCTGCCCCACGCGGTGGATGACACGAAGACCGTCGCCGAGGACGCCACGGCGACCTCGGTGGACGTCCTCGGCAACGACGACGACGGCAGCGGCGATCCGCTGGCACGTTGTGAGTGTCACGAACCCGGCCCACGGCACCGCGACCGTGGCGGTGGACGGCTCGCACGTCACCTACACGCCGGACGCGGACTACCACGGCTCCGACACCTTCGACTTACACGATGGAGGCCGGCGGCGACCAAGCCTCCGCGACCGTCAGCGTCACCGTCACGTCGGTCAACGACGACCCCATTGCCGACCCCGATTCCGCGACCCTGGACGAGGACGATCCCGCGACCGCGATCCCGGTCCTGATCGGTGACTCGGACATCGACGGGGACACGCTGGACATCACCGGCAAGACGAATGGCGCGATGGGCACGGTCGTCATCACCGGCGGCGGGACCGGGTTGACGTATGAGCCGGACCCCGATGCCAACGGCGCGGACTCGTTCACGTACACCGTCTCGGACGGGCACGGCGGCGACGACACCGCGACGGTCTCCATCACCATCGATCCCGTCAACGACGCGCCCGTGGCCGACGACGACACGCTCACCGTGGCCGAGGATGCCTCGGCGACCGCGGTCGCGGTCCTCACCGGTGACACGGACGTCGACGGCGACACGCTCAAGATCTCCGCCAAGACCAACGGGACCAAGGGCACGGTCGTGATCACTGGCGGGAGCCCCGGGACCGGCCTCACCTACGACCCGACGACGAACCTGAACGGCTCCGACACCTTCACCTACACCGTCACCGACAGCAACGGCGGCACCGACGTGGGCACCGTCACGGTGACGATCACGCCCTCCCAGGATGCCCCGACCGCCGACAACGACAGCTTCGCCGTTCCCGAGGACGCCGACGCGACGTCCCTGGACGTGCTCACCGGCGACGCGGATGTCGATGGCGATGCCCTGACCATCCTCTTTGCCACCGACCCGACCAAGGGCACGGTCGCGATCACCGGTGGCGGCACCGGCCTGACCTACGATCCGATCGACGACGCCAGCGGCGCCGACACCTTCGACTACACCATCTCGGACGGCCACGGCGGGTCCGACACGGCGACCGTCTCGATCACCATCACGCCCTCGAACGACCAGCCGACCGCGGACGACGACAGCCTCACGGTCGCGGAGGATGCCGGCGCGACCGCGGTGCCCGTCCTCACGGGCGACGTGGACATCGATGGCGACACGCTGACCATCACCGGCAAGACGAACGGGACCAAGGGCACGGTCACGATCACCGGCGGCGGCACGGGCCTGACCTACGACCCGACGACCAACCTCAACGGCACAGACTCGTTCACGTACACGATCTCGGACGGCCACGGCGGCACCGCGACCGCGACGGTCACCGTCACCATCACCCCATCGAACGACAACCCGACGGCGGATGCCGATGCCATCACGGTCGCCGAGGACTCCGGAGCCACGGCCGTCCCCGTGCTGGTCGGCGACGGCGATATCGATGGCGACAGTTACACCATCACATCGAAGACCAACGGCACCAAGGGCGTCGTCGCGATCACCGGCGGCGGCACCGGCCTTACCTACGACGCGACGACGAACCTCTTCGGCACCGACACCTTCACCTACACGATCTCGGACGGCCACGGCGGCACGGCCGTCGGGACGGTGACCGTGACGATCACCCCATCCCAGGATGCTCCGACCGCCGACAACGAGACCCTGACCATCGCCGAGGACGCGGCGCCGACCTCCGTGCCCGTGCTGACCGGTGACCTCGACGTCGATGGCGACATCCTCACGATCACCTCGAAGACCAACGGCACCAAGGGCGTGGTCGTGATCACGGGCGGCGGTACCGGCCTGACCTACGACTCCAACCTCAACCTCAACGGCTCGGACTCGTTCACGTACACGATCTCGGACGGTCACGGTGGCACGGCGACCGGGACCGTCAGCGTGACGATCACCGCGGTCAACGACGCACCGACCGCCGACAACGAGACCCTGACCGTGGCCGAGGATGCCGCGGCCACGAGCGTCCCGGTCCTGATCGGTGACAAGGACGTCGAGAACGACCCGCTCACCATCACGGCGAAGACCAACGGCACCAAGGGTGCCGTCACGATCACCGGTGGCGGGACCGGTCTGACCTACAAGCCCTACATCGGCTTCTCGGGGCCCGACTCGTTCACGTACACCGTCTCGGACGGCCACGGCGGCACAGCGATCGGGACCGTCACCGTCACGATCACCGGTGTCAACGATCCGCCCACCGCGGGCAACGACGGCTCCATGTCGGTCGCGGAGGGAGCGGCCGCCACGGCGCTCGCGGTCCTGGGCAACGACACGGATCCCGATGGCGACACCCTGAAGATCACCAAGGTGACGAGCGGGACGCTGGGGACCGTGGCCATCACCGGGGGCGGAGCGGGCCTGACCTACGACCCGGCATCACTCAAGAAGGGCATCGATACGTTCACCTACACGGTCAGCGACGGCCGTGGCGGGACCGACACCGCGACAGTCCGCGTGACGATCGTCGCGGACAAGCTGGCGCCCGTGATCTCGACGCTCGCCGAGTCCTTCCCGACGCAGACCCTCGGGTCACAGGTGAAGGTGCGGCTGTCCTGGAAGGCGTCGGACCCGGGCTCGGGGATCAAGTCCTACACGCTGCAGCGCAGCCTCGACGGGGCAGCGTTCGCGACCATCGGTCCACCGGCGGCGACCGCGCTCACCTTCGATTGGAGCCTTACGCCCGGACACGCCTACCGGTTCCGCCTCAAGGCGACCGATCGCGAGAACAACGTCAGCAGCTACGTGACCTGGCCCACCCTGACGCCGACCCGCTACGAGGAGTCGACGACGCTGGCCACGTACGTGGGGACCTGGACGACCTCGACCAATGCCAGCATGGCCGGCGGGAAGGGCCGCTTCGCGAGCGCGACCACCGCCAAGGTCACCCTGACCGCCACCGGTCGCGATATCGCCTGGGTCGCGACGAAGACGACGAGTAGTGGTCGCGCCCAGGTCTTCGTGGACGGGGTCTACAAGTCGACGATCAACCTGCGGGCATCGGCGACCCAATACAAGCAGTTCGTCTATGGGATCCACTTCGCGGATCTCGTCTCCCACAAGTTCGAGATCCGGTCGATGGGCGACGGCCGGGTCGATGTCGACGGGTTCATCGTCATCCGCTGAGCGCGGCCCCGGGGCGGGCGACCGCGCCCGCTGACGTTCGCGCCCGCCCGGCCGTTCACTGGGAGCGAACGATTCGGAGCCCAACGCCCGTCGAGTGACGTCGGGGCCAAGGCTTGGACCCGATCCGTTCGCGGCGAGCGAACGATCGGTGGCGAGGGCGTCGCCGCGTCAGGTCAAGGACCACCGATCGACGCCCTGGGCCCGAAGACGTTCGCGCGCCGCGAACACCGAGCGGCGAAACGGTCTGAGCCGTTTCGCGGAGCCGCGCGGGACCGCGGCTGGGCCAGTCGACCGCAGCGGACCGCACCAGACCGCACCACACGGGACCGCACCCGACCGGGTGGGCTAGCATCAGGGCACCCGATCGCGGCGATCTGATGCGCCGGACGGCCGAGAAGGACGCGGATGCCCCTCGAAGCCCTGCTCATCGTCCTGGCGGTGATCGTCGCCGTGATGGTCGTCCTCCCCGCCGGCCGACGGCTGATCGCGACCCTGTTCGACGTCGTCGACGCGTCCGTCGCGATGTTCGCCATCCGGCGCACCCTTCGCCTCGACACGACGACGGCGCGGCAGCGCCGGATCGATCGCCGCCACGCCCGCGAGCAAGCCGAGATCCTGCGGCGGATCGGCGCGACCGAGACCGGACCTGTCGTCCCGCCGACCCCCATCCCGGTCGCACCCACCCGCCTCGTGGTCTCGGGCGAGACCCCGGTCGTGGCGCCGACGGCCGTCCGGCCGCCCACGCCCGTTCGCCGTCGATCGATGGTCTGGGACGGCGTCGTCGGAGCGCTGGCGCTCGGGATCGTGCTCGTCGCGGTGTCCCTCGTGGTGAATCAGCCGACGGGCGGCGTGCTGGGCGCGACCGCCACGCCTCGCGAACGCCTCGGCGCGATCCGTGCCTCCGCATCGCCGGCGCCCGAGCGTCCAGCCCCGTCCGTGACCGCCCAGAGCGACCCGGCCGGCTCTGCATCGCCGGCGTTCGTCGATCCGGCGGCCCCGCAGGTCGATAGCCTCAAGACCCGCCTGGCGGGGCGGACCGGCGGCGGTCCGACCGTCGCTGTGACGTTGTCCTGGGAACTCGCGCCGGGCTCCGCGCCGGCGACCGGCTTCGAGATCAGCCAGCGCGTCGACGACCGCGGGTTCGAGCGCGTGGCGTCACTCGCCGGCGATGCGCGGTCGCTGCCGATGACCCTGGGCGTGGGTCGCACGTCGACGTTCCGGATCGAGCCGATCGGCGGCGACGGCGTCATCGGCCCGCCGAAGGACTGGGCGCCCGTCACGCCTGGTCGCCACCAGGAATCGAGCAAGCTCGTCAGCGCGTCCGGGAGCTGGCGCGACGCCTCGGGGCCGAGCCTGTCCGGCGGTGGCGTGACGTACAGCCGGACCCGCGGCGCCAGGGTCACGTTCGACTTCCGGGGCACCGATGTCGGCTGGGTGGCCACGCTGACCCCGATGAGCGGCCGCGCCCAGGTCCGGATCGACGGCAAGCTCATCGACACGGTCGACCTCGCCGCCGACGCCGTCCGCTATCGACAGCTGGTGTTCCGGCGCCACGTGACCGGCGACGGCCCGCACACCCTGGAGATCCGCGCCGTCAGTGGTGGCCGGGTGGACGTGGACGCGTTCGTCGTCCTGCGCTGATCGACCGCCGGGAGCAGCCACCGCGAAGGGTTGCGGGATGGTGATGGTTGGCGGCGTCGCGCGCGCAGCTGCTACACTTCGCGTGCCTTGACAGGTCGCCCATGAACGAGTCCTCCTCTGGACTTGGCTATCTCGTCCTCTTCACGGAGATCGGCTTCACCCTCCTGGTGTTGACGCTGATGGGCGCGCTCGGCGGCCATTGGCTGGACGAGCGACTCGGGACCAATCCGGCCCTCGCGATGATCGGCTTCTTCGTCGGCGCCGGGCTCGGGACATACGGGATCTACAAGCTGGTGAGTCGCTTCCTGGCGACGATCGACTGAACACCGGCCGTTCCGCCCCCAGGCGGCCGGCCCCGAACGGACCGAGCGCGGCGGATCGCCGCGCTCCTGTGTGTGGAGCGAGCAACAGACCGTGACGAGTGACGGACCCGCTGCGATCGAGACCCCCACGCCCGCGCGCGGCCGCAGCCGCCGGGTGGACTGGTTCGTCATCATCGGCCTCGTCCTCATCGCCAACATGGCCGCGTTCCTGCTGTTCCCGCCGGTGGACAAGGAGCATCCCGAGAGCGGTGAATGCGCCTACCCGATCTGCTACATCGAGGGAACGCTCGAACTCGTCGCCCCGGAGCCCGTGTGGCCGCCGTCCGCCGTCGAGCAGGCGGAGCACGACCACGAGGCCGGCATCAAGCCGCCGCTCATCACCTGGGACATCAGCATCACGAACACGATCCTGACGATGTGGATCATCAGCGTCCTGCTGATCATCGGCCTGCTGCTGATGACGCGGAAGCACGACATGATCCCGGGCCGCGCGCAGAACGCGATCGAGGCGCTCTACGACGGATTGCAGGGCTTCGCGGTCTCGTTGGGCGGACCGGCAGCGCGCAAGTACGTGCCCCTCTTCGTCACGCTGTTCATCTACATCCTGCTCTGCAACTGGA
Organism: uncultured Chloroflexia bacterium; assembly: GCA_963724635.1. Lineage (GTDB taxonomy): Bacteria > Chloroflexota > Limnocylindria > Limnocylindrales > CSP1-4 > SPCO01. Next base: position 45,852 of record CAVRVI010000004.1, on the reverse strand, counting down.
GCGGCCTGCTGCCCTTCGTGGGCCGCATCCCGCTGTTCCGGGCGCCCACCAGCGACGTCAATATCACCATCGGCCTCGCGCTGGTCGCCTTCTGCATCTTCCACATCGAGGGCGTGCGTGCCCTGGGCTTCGGCGGCTATCTCGGCAAGTTCTTCCCACTTCGCGAGTTCAAGCAAGGCGTCGGGGCGGGCATCATCGCGATGTTCGTCGGCCTGATCGAGTTGATGCTCGAGTTCGTGAAGCCGCTGACGCTCTCGATGCGACTCTTCGGCAACATCTACGGCGGCGAGGTGGCGCTCGGCGTCATCCTGGCCCTGACCATCGCCTTCTTCCCGGTGGCCCTGTACGGTCTCGAGCTCATGCTCAATACGGTCCAGGCGCTCATCTTCGCCGTCCTTACGCTCATGTTCACCCTGGCGGCCGTCGAAGGCCATCACGACGACCATGAGGCCCATCCCGAAGCACCGTTGGCCAACCCGATCGGTCCCGATGAGATGGACCAGCTCGCGGGCGCCGCGGCGCACTAACCACCCAGGTCCCGAAGGATCCGGGCCGTCGGCCCGGAAGTAGGAGGAACAGACAGCATGGAAATGATCGGCGCGGGCCTCGCGGCCCTCGGCGTGCTCGGCCCGGGCATCGGCATCGGCATCCTCGGCGGCTTGTCCTCGAGCGCCATCGGCCGGAATCCGGATGCAGCCGGCCAGATCCGCGGCCTCGCGATCATCCTCGCGGCGTTCGCGGAAGGCCTCGGCGTCCTCGCGGTCGTCGTCGGCCTGCTCATCGTCTTCACCGCCTAGGTCGACGTGGGCGAACGGACGGACATGGAGGGCGGAAGCACATGACGATCAACCTCTTCTGGGTGCTCGTCAGCGCCATCAACTTCCTGCTCCTGCTGGCCATCATCTGGATGTTCGCGTTCAAGCCACTGGCCAAGACCCTCGGTGACCGCAAGTCGGCCATCGAGCAGGGGCTCAAGGACGCCGAGCAGGCCCGCCGTGACCGCGAAAGCGCGGAATCGGAGCGGGTCGCGACGCTGGCTGAAGCGCGACGCGAAGCGAACGACATCCTGGCGCGTGCCCAGAAGGTCGCGCAGGAGACCCGTGACGCCGACATCGCGGCAACCCGTGACGAACTCGAGCGGATGCGCGTTCGCGCGACCGCCGAGATCGAGGCGGAGAAGACGCGGGCGATCGGTGAGCTCCGTGGCGAGGTCGCTGACCTTGCCCTGGCGGCGGCCGGCCGCGTCGTCGGCGAGACGATGTCGGACGACCGGTCACGTCGCCTCGTCCAGGAGTTCCTGGCGTCGCCGGACACCAGCGGCGACCGGAGCAACTGAGATGGCCCGACGGGACAGCGCCGCACGTCGTTTCGCGGAGGCCGCGTTCCAGGTGGCCACCCGTGACGGCACGCTCGAGGCCTGGCGTTCCGAGCTGGAGGCCAGTGCCGCCCGGCTCGGCGACGCGTCGACCATGAGCGTGCTGGCGAATCCGGCCATCCCCGTCGACCAGCGATCCATGGCCGTGGCCGGGCTCCTGGAGCACACGGCCAGCCAGCCCGTCCAGAACCTTGTCCAACTGCTGCTCAAGCGCGGTCGTATCGAGCAATTGCCGCGGGTCGCCGCGGAGTTCCGTCGTCTCGACGATCGCCGCCAGGGCATCACCCACGCCACTGCCACGAGCGCCACGGCGCTGACCCCGGACGAGGTCCGGGACCTCACCGCACGGCTGGAGCAGTCCACCGGTGGTCGCGTCGCCCTCGACGTCCAGGTCGATCCGAGCCTGCTCGGCGGCCTCGTCGTGCGCGTCGGCGATCGCCTGATCGACGGGAGCGTCCGGGGTCGCCTCGAGCGACTGCGGAATCAGCTCATCTCGGGCGCCCTCTAGGAGATCCAGAACCCATGGCCATCCGATCCGACGAGATCACCAGCATCATCAAGTCCGCCATCGACTCGTTCGACTCGGGTGTCGAGACGCGCAGCGTCGGCACGGTCGTCGAGGTCGGTGACGGGATCGCCCAGATCTACGGTCTCGACGGCGCCCTGGCGTCGCGAGATGCTCGAGTTCCCCGGCGGGGTCATGGGCATGGCCCTCAACCTCGAGGAGGAGACGGTCGGCGCGGTCATCCTCGGCAACGCCACCGCGATCAAGGAAGGCGACACGGTCAAGACGACCGGTCGCGTCGTCGAGGTGCCGGTGGGCCAGGCGCTGCTGGGCCGCGTGGTCGACGCGCTGGGCCGACCCGATCGACGACAAGGGCCCGCATCGCGACCGACCAAGACCCGCCCGGTGGAGCGCATCGCCCCCGGCGTCATCGTCCGCAAGTCGGTCGACACGCCGGTCCAGACCGGCGTCAAGGCGATCGACGCGCTGATCCCGATCGGCCGCGGCCAGCGCGAGCTGATCATCGGCGACCGCCAGACCGGCAAGACCGCCATCGCCATCGACACGATCATCAACCAGAAGGGCAAGGGCCTCGTCTGCATCTACGTGGCCATCGGCCAGAAGCTGTCCACGGTCGCGAACACCGTCGCGATCCTGGAGCAGTACGGCGCGATGGAGCACACGATCGTGGTCGTGGCCGGCGCCGAGGATCCGGCCCCGCTCCAGTACCTCGCCCCGTACGCCGGCGTGGCGATGGGCGAAGAGGTCATGGAGAACGGCGTCGAGGTGCGGCAGGGCTCGTGAAGGACGCCCTGTGCGTCTACGACGACCTCTCCAAGCACGCCTGGGCGTATCGCGAGATGGCCCTGCTGCTGCGCCGCCCGCCCGGCCGCGAGGCCTATCCCGGCGACGTCTTCTACCTCCACAGCCGCCTGCTGGAGCGCGCCGCGCGCCTCAACGACGAGAATGGCGGCGGTTCGCTGACCGCCCTGCCGATCATCGAGACGCAGGCCGGCGACGTGTCCGCCTACATCCCGACCAACGTCATCTCGATCACGGACGGCCAGATCTTCCTCGAGACCGACCTGTTCAACGCCGGTCAGCGACCCGCGCTCAACATCGGCATCTCGGTGTCGCGCGTGGGTTCCGCGGCGCAGACCAAGGCGATGAAGAAGGTGGCCGCCCCGCTCAAGCTGGACCTCGCGCAGTACCGCGCCCTGGCCGCGTTCGCGCAGTTCGCGTCGGACCTGGACAAGGCCACCCGCGACCAGCTGACCCGTGGCGAGAAGCTCTCGGAGATCGTGAAGCAGCCGCAGTACCAGCCGCTGCCCGTCGAGAAGCAGGTCGCGATCCTGTACGTCGCCACGACCGGCAAGCTCGACGACGTGCCCGACGCACCGGGTCAAGGACTTCGAGAACCAGTTCTACCGCTTCCTCGAGACCGAGCGCCCGACGATCCTCACCGAGCTCGGCGAGACCCGGGCGATGTCCGACGAGATCGCCGCGGCCCTCGACGACGCCGTGGACGCGTTCCGCCAGTCGTTCCTCGCATAGCGTTCCGGAGCAAGAGACCAGTCCGTGGCTAGCCAGCGCGACATCCGGCGCCGTATCGGCGCTGTCAAGAACATCAAGCAGATCACCCGGGCGATGCAGTTCGTGGCCGCGTCCAAGCTCAAGCGAGCCCAGGACGCGACCCTCGCCGCACGCCCGTACAGCGAGAAGCTCGATGAGGTCCTCGCCGACCTGGCGGCCGTCCTGGGCGAGTCGGACCATCCGCTGCTGGCCGGCGGCTCCGAGGGCGCCAAGCGCCTGATCGTGCTGGTCACCACGGACCGCGGCCTGGCCGGGCCGCTCAACACGAACACCATCCGGTTCGCGAGTCGCGAGATCCTGGACCACCCGGGCGACCTGTCGGTCGTGACCGTCGGGCGCAAGGGTCGCGATGCGATGCGCCGTTCCGGCGTCCCGCTGGAGGCCCACTTCGCGGGCTTCGGCGACCGTCCGACCTTCGCCGACGTCCTGCCGCTGGCCCGGCTCATCACGGACGACTTCATGGCCGGCACCTACAGCCGCGTGGACATCATCTACAGCCGGTTCGTCAGCACCCTCGTACAGCGGCCGGAGATCTTCGAGCTGCTGCCCATCCGCCCGACGGAGGACACCGAGGGCATCCCCGGCAACCAGTTCATCTTCGAGCCCGGTCCGGCCGCCGTGCTGGAGCAGCTCGTGCCGCGCTACGTGGCCACCCGCCTCTTCCAGGCCGTACTCGAGGCCAAGGCCAGCGAGGAATCCAGCCGGATGGTCGCGATGAAGAACGCGACCGAGAACGCCGAGGACCTCATCGAGGACCTGACCCTTTCCTACAACAAGGTTCGCCAGTCGAACATCACCCGCGAGATGATCGAGATCGCGTCCGGCGCGAACGCCCGCTGACGCCGACGTAGACGTACAGGACGCAGGAGGCACTCCCCACCATGACGACCGCCGCTCCGGCCGCGACCGGCCGGGTCATCCAGATCACCGGACCCGTCGTCGACATCGAATTCCCCGCCGGCCAGCTGCCGGCCATCTACAACGCCGTCGAGATCCAGCGCGAGGGCCAGGATTCGCTGGTCTGCGAGGTCCAGCAGCACCTGGGCAACAACTGGGTGCGCTCGGTCGCGATGACGACGACGGACGGCCTGGCGCGTGGCGTGCGCGGTCCTCGACACCGGCGCCCCGATCACCGTCCCGGTCGGTGAGGCCACCCTCGGCCGCGTCTTCGACGTCCTGGGCCGGCCCATCGACAACAAGGGCCCCGTCGACGCCACGCACACCTGCCGATCCATCGCAGCGCCCCCAAGTTCGACGAGCAGTCGACCGAGGTCGAGGTCTTCGAGACCGGCCTCAAGATCATCGACCTGATCTGCCCGTTCAAGAAGGGCGGCAAGATCGGCATCTTCGGTGGCGCCGGCGTCGGCAAGACGGTCATCATCCAGGAGCTGATCCGGAACGTGGCCCAGGAGCACTCGGGCTACTCCGTGTTCGCCGGCGTCGGCGAGCGCAGCCGCGAGGGCAACGACCTCATCGCCGAGATGACCGAATCGGGCGTGCTCGCCAAGACGGCCTTCGCGTTCGGGCAGATGAACGAGCCGCCCGGCGCCCGCCAGCGGGTCGCGCTGACCGGCCTGACGATGGCCGAGTACTTCCGCGACGAGGAAGGCCGCGACGTCCTCCTCTTCATCGACAACATCTTCCGATTCACCCAGGCGGGCTCCGAGGTGTCGGCGCTGCTCGGACGGATGCCGTCCGCGGTGGGCTACCAGCCCAACCTCGCGACCGAGATGGCCGGCCTGCAGGAGCGGATCACCTCGACCAAGAAGGGCTCCATCACCTCGCTCCAGGCGGTCTTCGTCCCCGCGGACGACTACACCGACCCGGCACCGGCGACGACCTTCGCGCACCTCGACTCGACGATCCGCCTGGAGCGGAGCATCGCCGAGCTGGGCATCTATCCGGCGGTCGATCCGCTGACCTCGACCTCGCGCGTGCTCGATCCGAACGTGGTCGGCCAGGAGCACTACGACGTCGCCCAGGAGACGAAGCGCGTCCTCCAGCGCTATCGCGACCTGCAGGACATCATCGCGATCCTCGGCATCGACGAGCTGTCCGAGGACGACAAGGCGACCGTGGCCCGCGCCCGTCGCCTGCAGCGCTTCGCCAGCCAGCCGTTCTTCGTCGCGGAGGTCTTCACCGGCCGATCCGGCGCCTACGTGTCGATCAAGGACACCGTCGCGTCCTTCAAGGAGATCCTCGAAGGCAAGACCGACACCCTGCCCGAGCAGGCGTTCTTCCTGGCCGGCACCGTCGACGACGTCCGCGAGAACGCCGCCAAGCTGGCGGGCTGACATGATGGCAGGACGGACATCGGGTGGCGCCGGGCGGCGGCCGGGCGCAGCGAGCGTCAGGCGGCGCGCCGGAGCTCGCGAAGCTCGGTCGGTGTCCGGTGACGGGTCCCGTGAGGTGACCCCATGAGCATCCAGCTCGAGATCGTCACGCCGGAGCGCCTGGCCTACTCGGACACGGTCGACTCGGTCGTCCTGCCCGGGTCGGAAGGCGAGCTCGGGGTGCTGCCGCATCATGCGCCGCTCGTCTCGACCCTGGGCATCGGCGAGCTGCGCATCCGCAAGGGCGGCCAGGAGGAATCGTTCGCCATCGTGGGCGGGTTCCTCCAGGTCCGGCCGGACAAGGTCGTCGTGATGGCCGAGACCGCGGACATGGCCAGCGAGATCGACCTCGAGAAGGCCCAGGAAGCCCGACGCGAGGCGGAACGTGCCCTCGAGGGCGGCTATCACGAAGGCGCCGACCTGTCGGCCGCCCGCGCCCAACTGCAGCAGGCGCTCCTCCGGATCCGCGTGGCGGAGCGTCGGTACCGCGAGGGACCGCGGCATCGCGGCTAGGGCCTGAACGATGGCCGATGCCAAGCCGTTCCATTGGGAATACACCCCCGACCCGGTCGCGAGGGAGGTCTTCCGTGTGGATGGCGGCCGACCCCTCCAGGGCACCGTCGCCATCAGCGGCGCCAAGAACGCGGCTCTCAAGTTGCTCGCGGCGGCCACGCTGACCGGTGAGCGCTGCCGGCTGACCAACGTCCCCGAGATCGAGGACGTCCGCGTCATGACCCAGACACTCACCGAGCTGGGCGTCGTCGTGGACCACCCGGAGCCCAACGTCTACGAAGTCGCCGCGGGCGATGTGGACTGGCTGTTCGTGCCGCTCGAGGCGGCCGCCAAGATGCGCGCCTCGTTCATGCTTCTGGGCCCGCTCCTGTCGCGGTTCGGGCGGGTGATCATCAGCAACCCCGGTGGCGACCGGATCGGCCGGCGGCCGGTCAACCTCCACGTGGACGCGATGCGCGCGTTGGGCGCCCAGATCGACTATCGCAACGGCTACTACTTCGCCACGTCACCCGGTCGCCTGCGCGGGACGGAGGTGCACCTTCCCGTTCGTCAGCGTCATGGGCACGGAGAACGCGATGTTGGCCGCGACCCTGGCGGAGGGCCACACGACGATCCGGCCCGCCGCCCAGGAGCCGGAGGTCGATGACCTCATCCAGTTCCTGTGCAAGATGGGGGCGCAGGTGGAGCGGACCGCGCCCGACACCATCGAGATCGATGGCCGCAAGCGCCTCCGCGGCGCCGAGCATCGTGTCGTCCCCGATCGCATCGAGGCGGGCACCTTCGTCATCGCCGGCGCGGTCACGGGCGGCAAGATCAGCCTGACCGGCGCGCCATGCGATCACCTGGGGGCGTTCGTCGAGGTCGTCGGCCGGACCGGCGTCGGGATCTCGTGCGGCACCGACACCATCGAGGTCGACGGCTCGGCATTGCGTGACGGCGGGCTCCAGGCCCTGGACGTTGCGACCGCCGCCTACCCCGGGCTCGCCACGGACCTCCAGCCTCCCACGTCCGTGCTGCTCACCCAGGCGACCGGCACCTCACACGTCCACGAGACCATCTTCGAGGACCGCCTCGAATGGATGACCGAACTGCGCCGCATGGGCGCCGATATCGACATCGCCGACAACCACCACGCGACGATCCGCGGTCGCTCGCAGCTCCGCGGAGCCGAGGTGGAGATCGGCGATCTGCGCGCCGGCGCCTCGCTCATCCTGGCCGCTCTGGCAGCCGACGGCACGACCACGATCCACGGTGCACACCACGTTCACCGAGGCTATGAGAACATCGAGGGCAAGTTCCTGGGCTCTCGGGGCCCGGATCTCGCGCCTGGCAGAAGGGAACGACATCACCAGCTCATGAAGATCGGTATCGACCTCGGCACCGCCAACGTCCTCGTCTACGTCAAGGGCAAAGGCATCGTCATCACCGAACCGTCCGTCGTGGCGGTCAGCGACGACAACCGCATCGTCGCCGTCGGCGAGGAAGCGCGCGAGATGATCGGGCGCACCCCCGGCAACATCCAGGCGATCCGTCCCATGAAGGACGGCGTCATCGCGGACTACGTCATCACCGAGGCGATGCTTCGCTTCTTCATCGCCAAGGCGACGAAGGGCCGGATCGGATTCAGCCGTCCGGAGGTGATGATCAGTGTCCCCGCCGGCGTGACGTCCGTGGAGAAGCGGGCCGTCCGTGACGCCGCGCTCAAGGCCGGGGCCAAGGAGGCCTACCTCATCGAGGAGCCGCTGGCCGCCGCGATCGGGGCCAACGTGCCCATCAGCGGGCCGTCCGGGAACATGATCATCGACATCGGCGGCGGGACCTCGGAGATCGCGGTCATCGCCCTCGGCGGCATCGTCGTCTCGCACTCGCTGCGGGTCGGCGGCAACAAGTTCGACGAATCGATCGCGACCTACATCCGCAAGAAGTACAACCTCATGGTCGGCGAGCGGACGGCGGAGGAGGTCAAGATCCAGATCGGGACCGCCCTGCCCCTGGAGCGCGAGCTCACGATGGAGGTTCGCGGCCGCGACCTCATCGCCGGCCTGCCGCGCACCATCCCGATCACGTCGTCGGAAGTGATGGAGGCCATCGAGGCGCCGCTCCAGCAGCTCGTCGCCGCAGTCCGCTCCGTCCTGGAGCAGACCCCGCCGGAGCTGTCGTCCGACATCATCGACAAGGGCATGGTCATGTCCGGCGGCGGCGCGCTGCTGCGGAACGTGGACAAGCTGCTCACCCAGGTGACCGGCGTTCCGTGCCACGTCGCCGAGAATTCGCTCGACTGCGTCGCCCTGGGGACCGGTCTGGCGCTCGAGCACTTCGATTTCTTCAAGAAGTCGCTCGTCCAGCAGATCTGATCGTCATGACCCCTGCGGCGGGTCGAGCCTTCATCGATCTGCACTGCCACACCGGGGCCTCCTTCGACTGCCTGTCGAAGCCGGCCGATGTCGTCCGCGCAGCGGCCAGTCGCGGGCTCACGCACCTCGTCGTCACGGACCATGACCGGATCGATGGCGCGCTCGCCGCGCGCGACGCTGCGCCGGACGGCCTGACCGTGATCGTCGGCGAGGAGGTCAAGACGACCGACGGTGATCTCATCTGCGCCTACCTCTCGGAGGCCATCCCGCCCGGGCTGAGCGCGGTCGAGACGATCGCCGCCGCCCGCGAGCAGGGCGGCCTGGTCGGCATCCCGCATCCGTTCGACCGGTTCCGCGGCTCGCTGTCGAAGACGGCCCGGCTCGACGCGCTCGTCCCGCTCGTGGACTGGGTGGAGGTCCACAACGCGCGCCTCGTCGGCCACGGCAACGAGCAGGCAGCCGAGTTCGCCCACGAGCACGGTCTTGCGGGGGTCGCCTCGTCCGATGCGCATTCCGTGCTGGAGGTCGCCGTCGCCTACACCGCGCTCGATGGCGATCCGTCCACGCCCGCCGGACTCCTCGCTGCCCTGCCGAGCGCGGAGATCGTGCCCGGCCGCGCGACCTACTTCGTCCGCCTGTGGACCCCGGCAGCGAAAGGCATCCAGCGCCTGCGCGGCAATGGTCGGATCCAGCCCGAGGTGCGGGTGTGACCTCCGGGCAGGACCATCGTCCGATGGATGCACGCCCCGGAGAGCCGGTACCGTCCGGGTCGATGGAGGCCACCCCAGCGATCGACCCGCGCGCCCTTGGCGGCGTGAGCGCGCCCGGCACCAACGACGCGCCCGGCGTGACGGGACCTGCGGTGCCCGCGCCCGGTGGTCGCGAAGCCGACCCCGATGCGGCCCAGATGTCCCTGGTCCGGCGCCTGCGTCAGCCGCGGACGATCATCTCGATCGCCGTCCCGCTGTTCATCATCGCGGCCTTCGTCGGCCTCAACGGGAGGCCCTCCAGAAGGTCCCCACGCTGATCCTCGGGGTCAATCCGTGCGCTGGTCCTCGCGGCGTTCGTGATCTTCTACGCCGGTTTCCCGCTGCGAGGCCTGCGCTGGTCGATCCTCCTGCGTGGCACCGGGCATGAAGGTCCCGAACAAGGACTCGACCGAGATCATCTTCCTGTCGTGGCTGGTCAACTGCGTCGTGCCGGCCAAGCTCGGCGACATCTACCGCGCCTACCTGCTCAAGATCAACAGCACCGCCTCGCTGTCGCGGACGTTCGGGACGGTCTTCATCGAGCGCGTCCTCGACATCTGCGCGATCGCCATCCTCGGCATCGCGGCCGGGTTCTGGAGCTTCCGCGACGGCCTGCCACCGGTCATCCAGGTCGTCTTCGCATTCGGGCATCGTGGTCGTCGTCGTGATCGTCGTCGCGCTCTTCACGATGCGCAACTTCGGCCGTCGGATCATCATCGCCGCTGCGGTTCCTGCCGCACCAGGTGCTCGAGCTGTACGACCGCTTCGAGGAAGGCGTGTTCGGCGCGCTGCGGGCCCGGCAGCTGCCGATCCTCGCGGTCCTGGCCTTCATGACCTGGATGACCGAGGCCCTGCGCCTCTACTTCGTGGTCCAGGCATTCGGCTTCCCGGACGTTTCGATGGGCTGTCAGCGGAGCCGTATTCGTGGCCCTCATCGGGTCGCTCCTCACCGCGGTCCCGCTGAGCCCGGCCGGGCTCGGCATCGTGGAAGCCGGCGTCGTCGGCGTCCTGACCGTCGCGTACGGGATCTCGCTGCCCGAAGCCACGGCGATCGCGCTGCTTGACCGGGTCATCAGCGTCTTCTCGGTCATCGTGTTCGGCTCCATCGCCTACGCGCTGTCGAAGAAGCCCAGCGGCAAGGGCTGGATCCCCCAGCCCGACACGATCGAGGTCGCGCGACCCGCCGCTCCGTCGCCCGCCGCCTCCTCGCCCGCCTGACCCGCGCGCCCGTCCTGGGCGCGTGTTCCCGGCGCGGCGGTTTCCTCCCCTGACGCAACACGGGCGACAGATCGCAACGTTCGCGCGATGCTACCTCGGGGGAGTCCTTGTGAACCATGCAAGCAGATAGGGCGTACCTTGGTCATGGGGGAGTGTCCGCGTGGCACATGCACGCACCGACCGCGACTCCACCGGACCCGTCCCCATCGACCGAGCGCGTGCGTTCTGGCACCGGTACGAACGGGTGATACAGCGGCGACCCGGTCCTGCCCATCATCGTGGCATCGACGCACCGATTCGAGCGGCACGGGCCGCACCTCCACCGTCTAGGAGCGCCCAGGCAGCATGACCACCCAGAACGGCCGAGCGTTCAACGAATGGCTTCGAGCGCAGCTCAAGGCCAAGAAGATGTCGCAGCGCCAATTGGCCCAGCAGTCCGGTGTCGATCACTCGACCATCTCACGGCTGATCCGTGGTGACCGCATGCCGTCCCTCGGGACTGCCACCAAGCTGGCCCGCGGACTGCGCGAGCTGCGCGACGACGCCGACACCCCGCAGTACCTGGGTCTTGTCGCCTCCGGGTCGACGAACCCGACGGCTCGCGTCGAGTACGCGCTCCGTGCGGATGAGCTCCTCACCGAGGCGCAGGTCCGCCAGATCATGGAGTACTACCTCGCCGTCCGGATGCGCCGCTACGGCCGCACCTTCGCCGAGGGCTCGTCCAACACCGGCCCGGGCGAGCGCCCGCACGATCGACCGATGGGCGCCTCCGGCGTCGGCGGCCGACCGATGGGCGCCAGCGGGATGGGCTCGACGGTCCGCTCCGTCGGGACGGCGACCGCGGTCAGCACGGTCCGACCCGTGTCCCGCTCCGCAGGCCGCGAGCAGGGCCGCTACTAGATCAGTTTCCAGGGCACGACCCGGATCGCCCTCCACCGTCCGGGTCTCGGGGACAGCGAACGCCGGCGTCTGGGGCGCCGGCGTTCGCGATTCCAGTGGGTGCCGGGCCGCGGGCCCCGCGCCGCATCCCCGTCCCGCCCCTCGCCCCGCGCCCCGGGCCCGCGGCCGCGCCGCCAAGCCCGGCCCGACCGCCCGGCCCACGCCCGATCGTCCCCAACTTCCGCGCTAGTCACCAGGTGAATCCGCGACAGGTTCCTGCGGCCTACATCTTCCGCCTCAGTCACGACGCCGCGCTGGCGGAAGTCCAAAGCCCCGAAACGGCTCTGTTCAGGGCTCAGGAGCTCCCCGAAGAATCACCTCAAGACTAGGACGGAAGATGCCGAGTTCGGGGAGCGGTCTCTCGCCCGGCTCGCCCGCTCCCCGGGTGCCCCGCCCACGACCCGGCCCTGACCCGCCCCCGCCACCCGCGCTCAACCCGGCCCGTACACCGACACGAATCGGCCGGGCGCGGCCTCGAACTGATCCAGCAGCATCCACCCCGCCACTCGCGGATCCGAGGCCACTGACATCTCCGCCGCGCCACCGCACGAATCACCGATCGCGTCGTCGAATCGATCGTCGCACAGCAGGATCAACCCGTCGAAGGCGTCCACGGTCGTGATATCGACGCTGCCCGGTGCCACGCCCTTGGGTGTCTCGGCCACGTATGTCCGCCCCAGGATCGCGAGGGGATAGGCCATCGCCTCGGTGGACTTGAAGTCCGGCAACGAGCGAACGAGCACGACCGCGTCACGCGGCACGCCCGCCGCCGTGAGCGCAGCGTCCGCCCGATCCCCAGCCGCCTGGCCCGCCGGGTAGCCACCGTCCGGATGGGGCGACGGCGGCAGGTGGGTCACGTTCCAGCCCACCAGCAGGACCAGGGCCGCCATCGCGACCACACCGGCCGGGCGGCGCACGCCACCACGCAGCCCCATGCCGACGCCGAGGCCCACGAGCACGAATACCATCGGGTCGGCGAAGGCGTGGTAGTGGTCGTTGGGGAGACCAGGGACGACGACGGCGAGCGATGGGCGCGGCGATCGTCAGGAAGAGCGTCGTCCAAAGCAGGCCCAGGCCGAACCAGCGCGCCACGATCGACTCGTCCGCCGTTGCCCCGACACCCAGGCCGTTCGACCTGGGTCGCCACGCCCACGCGACGATCGCCACGACCGCTGCGGTCACCACGATCGCAGCGACGAACCCCTCGGTGACCAGGCCCACGAGCGGCCAGCTGATGACGCGGATCCCGACGATCAGGAACCGGATCGGGAGTGCCGTCGATGCCGCCTCGCGCCCGCCGGCGAGATAGTCGAGCGCCGCGTGGACCTCGGAGAAGTCGGTCGTGAGCTCGTTGGCGAGCAGCGGCAGATAGGCGATGACGAGGACGACCACAGAAGCGACAGCGACTCGTCCCAGAGGTCGTCGACGCGCGTCCAGGACGAACAGCGCCCCCACGATGGGGAGTAGCGCGACCCCCAGGACGTGGCACTGCATCGTGACGGCGACGCCGATCGTGGCGACCACCCACCACCACGCCCGCCCGCCCGACCACGCCCGCCACGCCCCGGCCAGCGCGATGGCGCTCGATAGCGCGATCAGGTTCGGGTTCCAGATGAAGGTCGATTCGTCGATCGCGGCGGCCGATACCGCGATCACGAGGCCCGCGGCGAATCCGGCCACTGACCCCCCGATCGCCCGGGCGAGCCACCACACGACCCCGACCGCCGCCACGCCGGCGACCGCGATCAGCGTCACGACAGCCAGTGGCGAATCGCCGCCCGTCAGGAAGGCGGCCGGGCTCAGGAGGTAGTAGTACCAGGCGCCGTGGTGGACGTCCCCGATCGAGGTCGGTGGACCCAGCAGCGGCACGATCCCGTCCTGGACCAGCGCCCGCAGGACGAGCATGTCGTGGCCCTGGTCACCGTCCCATGTGCCGCGCGTCGCGAGGTTCGGGAGGCGCAGGAGAGCAGCGAGCGCGAGAAGCCCGAGCAGGACCAGCAGGTCGCGCCGGCGCGATCGCGCGTCGGTCGCAGTCGCGGTCGCGGTCGCCGTCTCGCTCCCGGCCTCCGACGCGGCAACGTTCCCCGTCATGCGGGCGCCGTCCGGGCGCGGGCGCTCCCGCGCAGCTCGAATGCCTCCGGCGGCAGGACCTCGAGCCGATCACCGGCCGCGAGAGAGCGCGCCCGGGCCATGTTGATCGCGTCGTAGCCCTCGTCCATCCCGGGTGTCTCGAGGAAGTAGGCCGCGTGCGCGAGCCTCGGGTGACGCAGCAGATGGCCCAGACCGACCGCCCCGATGCGTCCCGCCCCGAGATGCTCGTGGCGGTCGAGCCGCGACCCGCGTTCGGCGCGCGAGTCGTTGAGATGGACCATGACGAGGCGCTCGAGCCCGATCCGTGCGTCGAAGTCGGCCAGGAGGGTATCGATGGCGTCGGGCGACGAGAGGTCGAACCCGGCGCCCCAGGCGTGCGCGGCATCCAGGCAGAACCCGACCCTCGCGTCCGGCACGCCGCGCGCGGCGATGGCATCCGCCAGACCGGCCAGCTCGTCGAGGTCCACCCCCAGCCCGAACCCGCTGCCCGCCGAGTTCTCGAGGACGACCATCGGGTCGGGGCCGGTCAGGAGCGGCGCGGCCGCCTCGACATCGAGCGCTCCGTCGTCGTCGGTGGACACGGTCGTGGGCGCGGGCGACGCCGCCGCGAGGAACGCCCGTGCCAAGCCCTCGGCGACGCGCCGGATCCCGGCTGCGACGCCCTCGCCGCGGTGCGACCCGATATGCACGTTGATGAACCGGCCGCCGAACGCCGGCGCCCCGCGAAGTTCCGTGGCGAGGACCTCGATCGAGCGCTCGAAGAACTCGGGTTCAGGCCCGGCGAGATTGACCAGATAGGCGGCGTGGATCGCGACCGGAGCGATGTCGTGGTCGTCGAGGCGGCTGCGAAACGCGGGCAGCTCCGTCGGGGGGATCGGGCGTCGACGCCAGGCCGTGGGGTTGTCCGTGAAGATCTGGATCGCGTTCGCGCCGATCTCGTGCGCCCGATCGACGGCCTTGACCATGCCACCGCCCAGCGGCAGGTGGGCACCGAGTCGTCGACCATCGGGCAGCATGGCGGCCATCGTACGATGCGAGCCACGCCCGATGGACTCGCGAGCGGTACCGCACACGCGCGACGGACGTCCCGAGGCCCCGCTCGAACACGACGACGTCCCGCGGCCCCGGCTCGCCCCGCGGCCCGCGGCCTAGGTCAGCGCGTGCGGCCGTTGCCGCCGGGCGTCTTGCCCTTGGTGTATTCGCCGCCGAGGATCGGCTCGATGAGGCCGTAGTGACCGTCGTTGCGCGCGTACAGGATCGCGACGCGCTCGGATTCGGCGTTGACGAACACGAAGAACTGGTGACCCAGCTCTTCCATCTCCGCGAGCGCGTCCTCCTCGAACATCGGCTCGATGGCGAACCGCTTGGTCTTCACGATCCGGCGGTCGTGCCCGGGTTCCGAGGTGCCATCGGCGAGCCCGCGCAGCAGGCGCTTCTCTTCCTCGGGCCGCGACCGGACGCGCGGCTTCGACTTGTGGTCGACCGCCTGGCGCTCCGCCTTGTCGACGACGGTATCGATGGCGGCCTGATAGCTGATCCCGGCCGCGTGGCTGCGCAGGACCTGACCATCGATGACCAGCGTCACGTCCGCGATGTGGGCGTCAGAGGCGCTGCGGTGCATCTCGTTGGAGAGCTCCACGATGGCGTCGCTCCGGTCGTCGAGCAGCCGCTCGAGGCGCCCGAACCGGCGCTCAGCGTACTGACGGACCCGCTCCGGAACCTCCACGTTCTTGCCCTTGACGATGGTTCTCATGGGGCACCTCCGAAGGTGGAACGCCGGGCATCGAGTATAGACCCGGGCGCCCCCGACGGGCGGTGATGGGCGGCGGCGGCGGCCGCGCTCGTGCGTGCGGCGGCCGCGCTCGTGCCCGGGGATCGCTCATCGCTCGCGAGCGACGGTGATCGCCGAGACGGCCACCGCGCCCGCGTCCAGGAGCGCGTCGGCACAGGCGGCAAGCGTGGCGCCCGTCGTGGTGACGTCATCGATGAGCAGGACCCACCGACCCTGGAGGTCGCGGCCACGGCCCGGCCGCCTGCCGACCCGGAGCCCGAACGCGCCGGCCACGTTCGTGGCTCGATCCGCGCGGTCCAGGTCGAACTGGGCGATCGTGGCGCGATGGCGTTCCAGCAACGGCGCGACCGGCAGGCCGAGGTGACGAGCCGCGGACCGGGCGATCAGCTCGGCCTGGTCGTAACCGCGAACGCGCGCACGATCGGCGTGGACCGGGACGTGGGCGACGAGATCCGTCCCGACGCCGACCCGGGACCATCGACGCGCGATCGCGGCGCCCATGCGGGTCGGCGAGGCGTTGCTCGCCCGCGTACTTGAGCTGATGGAGGGCATCCCGGACCACGCCGCGGAACCCGGCGCACCACTCGAGCTGGAGCAACGGCGCCGGGATCTCCCCGGGAAGGCCGATCGGGACGCCCGCCGGAGCCTCGAGGCGCGCATCCAGTGCGGGCCGGCACGTCGCGCATAGCGGTGGCCCTTCGGCATCGCAGCCGACGCAGCGCGCCGGGAATGCGGCATCCAGCACGCGACCGACGACCCGCGTCAGGAGCGGTCGAGTGTGTGGTGGTCCGGTCATGGCCTTCGTCCGCGATGGTCGGGCCCTTCGGCTCTGGCGGGGGCCGGGCCGTCGGCGCACGCTCCAGCCCTCGCTAGGAGGCGTTCGTGATGCGCAAGTCCATGCTCGGCGTCGCCGGGTTCGTCATCGCCCTGTCGCTCGGACTCTTCGTGTACTGGCGGTGGTTCCCGCGCGCCGGGACCCGCTGGGCGAACGACATCGCGAATCCGTGGCTCGTCCGCCAAGGCTGGTCCGGTGCGGGGAAGTCGGAGGTCGGCACCCTTGAGCACATCGGCCGCAAGACGGGCACACGCCACCTGACACCGGTCCATCCCGTCGCGACCGGGGAAGGGTTCCGCATCGTGGTGCCCCTCGCCGAGTCGTCGCAGTGGGCGATGAACGTGCTGGCCGCCGGCCACTGCCGTCTTCAGCTGCATGACACCGTCCACGAGCTCGATGAACCGCTGCTCGTGGATCCGGTCGATGTTCGCGACCTCCCGGCGCCGGCACGCTGGGCGGCGACCAGGCTCGGCTTCAAGTACCTGCGTCTGCATCGGTATGCCGAGCAACCAGGGGCGCTCGATGCGATCGATGAACGAGAGCTCGACCATGGTCATCCCCCGATGGTGAAGTCCGCCGCGTAGCTGCGACTTTCGACGGCCTTGTCCGCGACGTATCCGCGACATAGCGACTCCTCGGCCGCCGCTCTCCGCCCGGCGCGAGCCAGATACGTGGCAGGTGATCGGGACGTGATTGCCGGGTGAGCGGGTCGCTCCAATATCGGGGCGATGGATGGACGGCATGTCGGTCGGGTCCTGCGCTCGATCCGCGAGCATCTCGGTCAGACCCAAGCGGAGGTCGCTGCCGGGGCAAACGTGAGTCAAGGGGCGGTGTCCCGGGCCGAACGCGGCATGGTCGGGTCACTGTCGGTCGCTGTCGTCGATCGGATCGCCGCTTCGCTCGGGGCGTCGCTCTACCTGGATATCCGATACCAGGGCGGCATGGCCGATCGACTCGTCGACCGCGCGCACGCGGCCCTGGTCGACCACGTCGTCGGGGCGCTCAGATCGGATTGGGAGGTCATCGTCGAATACACGTTCAACCACTTCGGCGAGCGCGGGTCGGTCGACGTGCTGGCCTGGCACGCGGCGAGTCGGACGCTGCTGATCGTCGAGGTCAAGTCGGCCTTCACGGATCTTCAGAGCATGCTCGCGAGCTTCGGGCGGAAACTCAGGCTGCTGCCGGACATCGTGCGACGCGATCGCGGCTGGGATCCGCTGGCAGTCGGGCGGATCCTCGTGGTCGCGGGGACGACTTCGAATCGGCGGATCGCCGTCGACCATCGATGGATCTTCGAGGCGTCGTTCCCGGCCAGGGCGCACGCCATCCGATCGTGGCTGCGGAGTCCAGGGGGACCGATCGCCGGCGTGTGGTTCGTTTCGCCCGATGCTGTGCCGACCCTGCGGACGCTGGGTCACCGTCGGGCGTCGCGGGCACGGGCGAGGGCGAGTGTCCGGTAGGGGTCCGTCCGGCCGGTAGGGTCCTCCGGCCGGTAACGGTTCGGTGGCCGGTAGGGGTCCTCCGGCCGGCAACGGGCAGTTGTCGCCGAGGAACTTGCGTCCTAGTCACCAGGTGAATCTGAAACAAGCTCCGACGGCGTCCGTGGCCCCGATATCTTCCGCCCGCTCGCGTGCGTGACTAGCGCGGATGTTGCGGCCCCGGATCCGGGGGTTCAACGCGCACAGGAATCACCACAGGACTAGGGCGGAAGATGCGCGGCGGATGGAGGTCATCCGGGCGCCCGCGGGCCGCGCCGTGGGTCGGGTGGGCGGCACGGACTGCGCCGGCGGCGGACCCTGGGCGGGGCGACGGATCGCCCGCTCAGCCGATGCGGATGCGGTCTCCGACCTGCGTGCCCGAGGCATCGATCGTGCCCACGGGGAGTTCCAGCACCCCGTGCGCCCCGCGGATGAGCGGCACGAGACCGGTCCACGCACGCAACGAGCGGTGGACGGACAGCACGGGCCGGACCTCGCCCGGGGTACCGCCGCTCGCCGCGCTGGCCCCGGTCTCCGGCGCCTCGGCCTTGCCCACGAAGACGGCATCGATGGCGAAGCGCATGAACATCATGTGGATGCCGTTCGACTCGGGCAGCCACAGACCGGCGCCCCGTGCCAGGGCGGGTCGACCCATGAGGCCCATGAACTTGCTCCACAACGAACTGGCGACCTCGAGCGAGATCGCCAGATCCGTGGCGCGAGTGAGATTGCGGGCGGCCGCGACCCCGGGTCGGCCGCGGACCGATCGCCAGCCGCGGACCCGTTGGGAGTTGCCGCGGACCCGTTGGGGGTTGCCGCGGCCCCGCCGGCCGAGGACCCGCCCCCGGCCCCCGCGTCATCGAGTGACAGGATCAGACCGCCAGGTTCTGGACGATCAGGATGATCGCCGGGCCCAGGATGACGATGAACAGCGAGGGGAAGATGCACCCGACCAGCGGGAACAGCATCTTGATCGGGGCCTTGGCCGCCTGCTCCTCAGCCCGCTGGCGCCGCTCGATGCGGAGCTGCTCGGACTGGACCTGCAGGACCTTGGACACCGACACACCCAGCTGCTCGGCCTGGATGATCGCGCCGATGAAGTTGGTCAGCGGGGCCGACCTCGGTGCGCGGGACGATGTCCCGGAGCGCATCGCGGCGTGCCTTGCCGACGCGGACTTCGGCGAGCGCGCGACGGAACTCGTCCGACAGCGGGCCCTTGAGCTTCTCGACGACCTTCCCGAGCGCGGCGTCGAACCCGAGCCCGGCCCGGACGGAGATCGTCAGCAGGTCGAGCGTGTCCGGGATCATCAGGAGGATGGCCTTCTGGCGCTTCTTGACCCGGCCGCCCAGCCAGAACTCCGGGAGGGTGTAGCCGAAGAACCCACCGACTGCCGCCATCACAACGGCGATCGGGAAGCGGGAGCGCCATCACCCCGAGGATCACGAAGAGCAGGAAGAAGAGGATCGCGCCGACGATGGCGCCGATGGCCTTGATGCCCAGCCAGTCCGCCGTCCGAAGGTCGTTCGGATTGCCGGCCAGGGCGAGGCGCTTCTCGGTGCGTTCCGTGAACGACGACGACTGCATCCGCGTCATGCGCCCGACAGCCGCGTGGCCAGGGGTCGCAGGGTCCGCTCCACGAACGGCGCCTGCAGCTCCAGTTCCTCGAGGTTCTTGGCCTGCATCGTGCCCAGCTGGGTCAGCCGGGCCTGGACGGGATCCACCGGCGAGCTGCCGGCGAGACCCAGGACGATCAGGAGGATCGCACCCGCCGCGAGTGCGGCGACGGCGATAGCGAGAGGATCCATCGGCTAGACCTCGATGTCCACGATCTTGCGGATCAACATGAAGCCGATGAACATCATGAAACCGCCGAAGAGGAGGATGATGACCCCGGCCGGCAGGCCAAGGATCCCGGGTGGGTTCATGAACATCGGATCCATGAACCTGGGGGCAGCGATGAACAGGAAGCCGGCGAGGCCGATCGGCAGGAAGCCGACGACGTAACCCGACAGGCGCTGCTGCGCCGTCAGGGTGCGGATCTCGCCCTTGATGCGGACCCGCTCGCGGATGGTGTACGCGATCGAGTCGAGGATCTCGGCGAGGTTGCCGCCGACCTGGTGCTGGATCGAGATGGCCGTGGCCATGAGCTCGAGGTCGTCCGAACGCACGCGTCGGACCATGTTCTCGAGCGCCTGGTCGAACGGCAGGCCCAGGTTGACCTCACGGATGACCCGGGCGAACTCGGTCGAGATCGGCGGTCGCGACTCGCGCACGACGAGCTCGATAGCCTGCAGGAACGAGGAGCCAGCGCGGAGGGCGTTGGCGATCAGGGTGATCGTGTCCGGCAGCTGCTTGTTGAACGAGTTGAGGCGGCCGTTCTTGCGTCGGTTCAGCCAGAACTTCGGCAGCATGAAGCCGATGAAGGCGCCGATGATCCACGCCAGCGGACTCGAGAACGCCGGGATGAAGAAGCCGAGGATGTACATCGCGACGGGGATCCCGACGGTGGATCCCGCGCGGATGAACAGGTATTCCGACGGCTTGAGCTTGAGGTCGGCGCGGGCGAGCTCACGCGACAGGTTGGCGCCGAAGTCGCGCTGCTCGACGACCTTGTTCAGGTTCGCCATCGCCGCGCTCTGGGCGATCAGGTCGCTGATGGGGCCCTGGCTCGTGGACGCCCCCTTGGGGGCTTCCGTCTTGCCCGAGGCATAGCGCTCCAGGCGATCGGAGATACCGGAGCCGCCTGAACTCGCGACCCCGACCGCGATGAGCAGGATGGCGAGCGCAGCGACGCCGGCCACCAGAAGGGTCGTGGGATCCACGGTCGGTCTTCCTCCTTCTTCGGCTAGTACGTGAAGCCGAAGAGGCCAGGCGGCAGGTTGATGCCCATGACCTCGAACTTCTCGACGAACTTGGGCCGGATCCCGGTCGGCTTGAGCCGACCCTGGATCTTGCCTTCGACGATGCCCGTCTGTTCGAAGACGAACACGTCCTGCATGACGATGACGTCACCTTCCATGCCCTGGACCTCGGTGATGTTGACGATCTTCCGGGTCCCGTCCTTGAGGCGACTCTGCTGGACGATGAGATCCACGGCCGAGGCGACCTGCTCGCGGATGGCCCGCAGGGGCAGGTCGACGCCGGCCATGAGGACCATCGTCTCGAGGCGCGACAGCATGTCGCGCGGGCTGTTGGCGTGGCCGGTGGACATGGAGCCGTCGTGGCCGGTGTTCATGGCCTGGAGCATGTCCAGGGCCTCACCGGAACGACACTCCCCGACGATGATCCGGTCTGGCCGCATGCGCAGGGCGTTGCGGACGAGCTCGCGGATCGGGATGGCGCCCTTGCCTTCGATGTTGGGCGGGCGCGACTCGAGCGTCACGACGTGCTCCTGGCGAAGCTGGAGCTCGGCCGCGTCCTCGATCGTCACGATGCGCTCGTCGTTCGGGATGAACGAGGAGAGCACGTTGAGGGTCGTGGTCTTGCCCGAGCCGGTGCCGCCGGACACGAAGATGTTGAGGCGAGCTTCCACGCACGCGCGCAGGAAGTCGAACATGTCGGAGGTGGCCGTCCCGAACCGGACCAGGTCATCCACCGTGAAGGGCGAGGCGGAGAACTTCCGGATCGTGATGACCGGTCCCACCAGCGACAGCGGCGGGATGATCGCGTTGACGCGGGAGCCGTCCGTCAGACGGGCGTCCACCATCGGCGACGACTCGTCGACGCGTCGACCGATCGGGGCGATGATCCGATCGATGATGCGCATGACGTGGTCGTCGTTCTGGAAGACGACGTTGGTCAACTCGAGCTTGCCCGACCGTTCGATGTAGACCTGGCGCGGGCCGTTGACCATCACTTCCGTGATGGACTCGTCGCGCAGCAGGGGCTCCAACGGGCCCAGGCCGATGATCTCGTCCGTGATCTGCTCGAGCATCCGGACGCGCTCGGCGCGGGTCAGCGCGAGGCCTTCCTCGTCGATGACCTTGCCGAAGATCTCTTCGATCTGGCGTCGGACCTCGACCTGGTTGGACAGGTCCAGCTTCGGGTCCAGGTCCTGGATGACCCGGCTCTGGATCCGGAACTTGACGTCCCGGAACGATTCCCGGACCGGGGCGGAGGTCGCGAGCCGCGGGGCCGCCGGCATGGCGGGCGGCGGCTGACCACCGGCCGGGGCCGGCACATTGGATCCGGGAGCCGGGGCGGGCGTCTCCGGCCCACCGCCACCCGGTCGAGCACTCTCGATCCGCTTCAACAGGGACATCGCCTACACCCCTTCTCGCCCGGACGGGCCCACTTCCATCGCCTGGGTCTGGATCGACACGATCAGCGCCATGCGAACAACGATTTCTTCTGGGCGGCCTTGCCCTTGTCTGCGTCGCCGCTGCTGGCCGCGACCTGCGACCCCTCACCGACGACCGACGTGACCAGCCGCAGGATGTCCTGGGAGACCTGCGCCTCCCGATTGCTCAGGAAGAACGGTACGCCACGATTGAGCGCGTACACCACGCTCCGACCGTCGCTCACGATCGTGTCGTTCACCTTCCGTCCGATGGAGTGCTCGACATCCTGGATACGGATGCCGAGCGCCGAATCGGCGCGGTTGAGAACGAGTCGGACCTTGCCGCCTTCGTAGCCGAGTTGGTCAGCGACCTCCAGGAAGAGGCGCATGTTCTTGATGCTGGTGATCTCGAGGCTGAGCATCGTCAGGATCACGTCCGCGGAATCCAGGATGGCCAGCGTGGTGTCATTGAAGTACGACGTGCAGTCCACCACGACGAGATCGTGGTTCTTGCGAAGCGCCTCGATCACGCGCTTGATGCCGGACGGCGTGATGAGCTCGGCCATCTCCGGCGACGGTGGCGCCAGGAGGACGCGGATCCCCGCCGAGTGGTTGATCACGAACGTGTCGATCGACTCCACTTCGTGTCCGGCCTGCTCGAGTTCCGGGACGAGGTCGGCGATCGACTTGTTCTTGGGGTTCAGGTTGAGCAGGACCCCGACGTCGCCGAACTGGAAGGAGCCGTCCACGAGGACGACCTTCTTGCCGAGCTCGGTCGCGGCGGCGACCGCCATGTTCACCGCGACGGTCGTGCGACCGACGCCGCCCTTCGGGCTGAAGACCGCGACGACCATCCCCGGCTCACCGGAGCTCGCCCCACCCGTACCGGACGCCGTCCCTGGGGAGGCCGCCGCCGGAGCCACGCTGATGCGACTCATCTTGTCGCGCTCGCGGGAGTAGACCTGCCGGATGGAGGCGGTCAGTTCGTCGCTGCTGAATGGCTTGACCAGGAACTCCCGGGCGCCAGCCAGCATGGAGCGACGGAGGTAGTCCGCTTCCCCCTGGACGGACATCATCACGACCGAGGCGGTCGGGACCATCCGGGAGAGCTGTTCCGTGGCGGCGATCCCGTCCATGTCCGGCATGTTGATGTCCATGAGGACGACATCCGGCAGGAGGGATCCCGCGAGATCGATCGCTTCCGCGCCGGACGCCGCCGCACCCACGACGTCGATGTCCCCCTCGAAGCCCAGGAGCTTCGTGAGGTGGTCGCGCGTCTCCGGGATGTCGTCGACGATCAGGACACGGATCTGGTCAGCCATCTGGCGTTCGGACTCTCGTTACGTACAGGTCGATGTGATCAGGTTGTCGAGACCCCTGACGCCGACGGGCGCGGGACCCGAAGGTCCATCGCGCCCGTTGCGCCTGAGGTCATGCGTCACCGGCCGAGGAGGTGCCGGGTCGGCGCTACGGGGTCGTCGCCTGCGCCGGGAGGACGGTCTCCACCAGCTCCGGCGGAAGGACGCCGTAGGTGTCGACCAGCGACTTGAGGATGATGCCGGTGGTGGTATCCGGGACCGGGCCATCGGGCAGGGGCTGCTTCGTGACCGGATCGAGGAAGTCGTCCGCCGAGCGCAGGACCAGGCTGATGGAGCCGTCCAGCTGGGCGTCCTTGATGAGCTCGACCTGCTGGGCATCGACCGCCAGGATGACGATCTGCTGCAGACCTTCATCGAAGTTGGTCGTGCCGTCGGTGTCGTGCCGTCGGTGGTGCCGTCATCGGTCGTGCCTTCGGCCTGGGCCGGCGGCGGCGGGAGCAGCGTGCCGAGCACCTGCATGCCCTGGATGAGCACCTTGACGCTCAGCGTGTTGATGCCGCTCACGATCGTCGGGGTGTCATCGGCCGGGTTCAGCGTGATGACCGGGAAGTTGCTGTAGCCGACCACCATGTCCACGTAGTCGCCGGTCTTGATGACCGTGCCGACGCCCGTGGCCTGGCTGACCTGGACCGCCATGGCTCGCTTGCCCGCGGGCACCTCGATCTGCTGCACGGACCCGTCCGAGCTGAAGGTGGTGGTCGTGATCTGCGCCGCCGGCGGTCACCGGGACCCGGACGACCTTGCCGATGACCTGCGAGGTGTCCTCGTAGGCGCCCGCTTCGCGCGCCGTGATCGTCCTTCATCTCGACCTTGACCTGGTTGGACTGGATCTTCGAGCCGAGCGGGATGTTCGCCGTCGCGATGACCGTGTTGTAGCTGGGTCGGCTGCCTCTGGTCGGCTTCGCGGTCGTCCGCCTTGCAACAAGGATGATCCCGACGAACGCCACGATCGCGAGAAAGACCCCGATGAGCAGGACCAATCGATTAGAGCGTTTCAAGTGTTTATCTCCCCGAGTCGGTGTGACAGGTGGCACCACTGTAGCACCGCCCAAGAGCGGCGCGACTATACCAAAGGGCTAGGACCATCTGGTAGGAAACGGAAGGAATCCACGCTCATCGCAAGGTTCATTGCAAGGTGGGCGAATGCCCTATCCGGCGTGGTGCGTGACCGTTGCATCGGGGGTACGCAACGACCCGCCGGACGGATGTCCGACGGGTCGTGATGAGCGCGAAGTCCACCCGACGCGCCGTGGCGTCGGAGGCGCGATCACATCGCGTTGCCGACGACGCTGAGCTTGTCGCTGATCTGACTGCCCAGGAAGATCAGGGAGACGATCGCGACGATCGCGATCAATGCAAGGATGAGTGCGTATTCAGCGAGACCCTGGCCAGCCTCGTCATCGTGACGGAACGAGATCGAAGATGGCCGCGACACGGGACTGCATGACCGATTCACCTCCTTTCAGTTGAGGTACGGCCCACGGTAGGGGCAGGGTGCCCGGTGTCAATAGGCCGGAAGGTCCCGGTGACGGCACGCGTGCACCGGATGTGCCGGAGACGACGAGACCGCCGTGCCTGTCGGCGACGACGGTCTCGTACTGGTGGCGACCGGTGCTAGACCGAGTTGCCGACCGTGCTCAGGATGCCGCTGACCTGGCCGCCCAGGAAGATGAGGGCGATGATCGCGACGATCGCGATAAGGGCGAGGATCAGCGCGTACTCCGCGAGACCCTGGCCTTCCTCATTGCGGAAGGACGAGATAAGAGCGATAAGCTGGGACATGTGTGTTGGGTACCTCCTTTCCGTCGAGAGCTCCCCGGCATCGGCCGGAGGCGACGCGCACCGTACGTGCGAACCTCGGACCTGTCAAGCGGGACGTCCTACCTATCCGTGCGTGCGCGAAATACTGTGTGCGCCGGGAAAACGAAGGACCGCCAGTCTTGCGACTGGCGGTCCGTCTGAGGATCGGGTTCGGCTAGACCGAGTTGCCGACCGTGCTCAGGATGCCGCTGACCTGGCCGCCCAGGAAGATGAGGGCGATGATCGCGACGATCGCGATGAGCGCGAGGATCAGCGCGTACTCCGCGAGACCCTGGCCATCCTCGTCGCTTCGGATCGCGGCGAGGAATTCGTTGAACAGCGCCATGTGGCTGCCTCCTGGATGAGTACTCACCCCCAGATGAGGGCTGGGCCAATATATGAAGGGGGGAGTGGCGGGGATACTGAGACGATGGTCCTGTTCGTGCGGCGACGCACCAGTACCGGTGCCGCGCGTCCGTCAGCCGCCGGTGGCCCGGTCGATCGCCTCGCCGATGATCGTGAGCGCGTCCGCGATGGCGCCGCCGAACACGAACAGCCACAACACGGTCAGGACGCTGGTCAGCGCGAGGATCAGCCCGTACTCCACGATCCCCTGACCGGCCGCGCCGGCGACGATGGCGCGGTGGATCGCCCGGCGCACGGCGTCGATCACGCGCCCGGCGCCTCGAGGGCCGGGATCTCGGCGATGAGGCGGACCTCGCCGCCCTCGCCCAGGAGCTCGGCCTGGACGCCCACGGAGGCCGCCCGGCTCTGGATCTCACGCCAGGTCGTGGCCGGCAGCACGACGATGGCGTCGCGCTCGGCGGCCTGGACGGCTTCGCGTTCGTCCGCGCGACGATCCTCCAGCATCGCGGCCAGCGCCGGTGGGAGCTCGCCGTCGTCCTCGGGGATGGGCACCGCGCCGGAGTCGGATGGCTGGATCTCGGCGACGCTCCGGATCGCGGTGAGGCCGGCCTCCAGGTGGTCGCCCCAGTCGAGCCGCAGCGACACGCGCTCCGGCGCCACCGTCAGGTAGCCGGCCAGGCCCTCGTCGAGCATCCGGAACAGCCCGCTCTCCAGGTCCATCGGCAGGCGCCGATCCTGGCCCATCGAATCGAAGTCCACCGGGATGCCCGCCCGCCGACCTCGGTCGCGCGCCGCCCGCCGAAGGGTCGGCACGAGCCCCAGGTCGTCGAGGACCATGGGCCGCACGTCGAAGATGAACGTCTTGGTGGCATCCAGGGTGGCCTGGACCATCGCGATCAGCTGCCGGACCTCGCCCGCGGCCATCTGCGGGTCCTTGAGGACAAGCCGCTCCACGATCTGCGCCTGGAGCACGATGTTGGTCAGGCTCTGGGCGGGGCCGTCGTGCATCGCCCGGGCGATCTCGCGCCGCAGGTCCTCCTGCGCGGTGAGCAGCAACCGCGACACGGCCGCCGGCATCGGGGCGTCCGGGTCCAGCCCGTCGAATGGTGACCCGCCACCCGACGGGCCGCTGGACGCGGCCACCGCATCTGCCGTTTCGCCGTAGACCGCGATGGCGTCGCGGTAGCGCTGTAGCGCGCGCCGCTTGCCCTCCAGGACATCCACCTGGGAATCCATGAGGGCGGACCGCTTGCTGAGCGTGACGAGGTTGGTCGTCAGGTCCAGGCGTTCCTGGAGGTCGCCGTCGGGGCCGAGCGCGGTGAGCTTCGTCACCGTCGCCGCCCGGCGCCCCTCATGCCGAGCCGCCTCGGCTCGCGCCTGCGTGACGAGGAGCTCGATCTCGGCGAGCTCCGCGTCGAGCGTGGTCAGGTCGCCCGCGAGGCGATCGCTGAGATCCGCGAGGCTGGGAGGAGGCGTGGTGAGGTCCGCGTCCGGCATCAGTCCTCGGGCATCCGGATCCAGCCCTGGCGCATCGCGTACACCACGGCCTGGGTCCGGTCGTTGACGGACAGCTTGCGCAGGATGGAGCTCATGTGGTTCTTCACGGTCTGTTCCGAGATGGACAGCGCGTAGGCCACCTGCTTGTTGGTCATGCCCTGGGCGATGTTGTCCAGGATCTCGACCTCGCGCGGCGAGAGCGGCGCGAAGATCGGGGCGGCCTCCTGGCCGTAGACCGCGAGCTCGCGGAACTCCTTGAGGACGCGCGACGCGACGGCCGGCTTGGCGAAGACCTTGTCGTTGATGAGGAACTCGCCCATCGCGACGCGCCGGATGATGGTGACGAGGTCGTCCGGCCCGACGTCCTTGAGGATGAACGCGGCCGCGCCGGCCTTGATGGCCTCGAACAGCGCATCCTCGTCCTCGTTGACGGCCAGGACGATGATCCCGGCGCCCGCGAGCTCGCGCTTGATGCGCTGGGTCGTCTCGATGCCGCCGGGGGCCGGCAGCGACAGGTCCATGAGGACGATGTCCGGCGACGTCTCCAGCGCCCGATCGACGGCGCTGCGGGAGTCATCGGCCTCGCCGACGACCTCGATGTCCGGCTCCCGTGCCAGGATCCCGGCGATGCCGGCCCGGAACAGGGCGTGGTCATCGACGATCAGGACCCGGGTCACCTCACCGGCCGCTCGCCGATCGGGGCCGCCCCGACGTCGGTCGGTGCCACCGTATTCCATCGCACTCATCCGTTCTCCTTTGCTCCCGCTCGGGCGCCCCTCGGGATCACGAGTCGGACGACGGTACCGCCATCCGGTCGTGATCGTACGTCGAAGCGGGCACCGATCAATTCCGCACGTTCGCGCATGAACTGCAATCCGAAATTGCGACGGCCACGCGCGGCCACCGCTCCCGTATCGAATCCGCGACCGTCGTCGCGGATCTCCAGGGTCCAGTCGTCATCGACCACGGCGGTGTTGACCACCACCATGGATGCCCCCGCATGCTTGCGGACATTCTGCAGGGCTTCCTGCGTCACGCGCAGGACCACCGTGCGTTGCTGGTCACCGAGTTCCTCGGCCGGT
This sequence comes from uncultured Chloroflexia bacterium, assembly GCA_963724635.1. Classification (GTDB taxonomy): domain Bacteria; phylum Chloroflexota; class Limnocylindria; order Limnocylindrales; family CSP1-4; genus SPCO01. The sequence continues at coordinate 17,673 of CAVRVI010000004.1, read as the reverse complement.
CCTTCCAGATTTGTGGTGATGGCCGGCCCGGACGTGGTCCGCAGCCGCCCGACGGTCTCCTCGATCGCGCCGTCGAGCCCCAGCTCGTCGAGCAGCGGTGGTCGGAGCTGGTTGATGAAGTCGCGGATATTGCCAAGCTCGCGGCGGAGCAGCTCGCGGAGCGCCCGGGTCTCGGACGCGGCCGCGACCGGGTCCGTCGTGGCGATCCGCTCGATGTACTCGGCCTGGAAGATCGGCGTTGGTCAACGCCTGGGCCGGTCCATCGTGGATCTCCTGGGCGAGGCGCGATCGTTCGGCCTCCTGGGCTTCCACGATGCGCATCGCGAGGTCGCCATCGAGCACGCCGTCCGACGATGCGGTGACGAGCGAGTCGTCGCCACGCTCCAGGAACAGCCAGACCCGGGAGAGGGTCCGCTCCGCGAGGTCGAGCTTGTCGAGGGCCGCCTGCTGGGCACCGACCTCGGCGCCGAGGGTCTCGACATCGGTCCGGAGTGCGCGCGACCGGGCATCGTCGGCACCGGCCTCGGCCGCGGTCGCGGCATCCGGGTGGTCGGCGTCATCGGCCGCGGTGCGTGGACGGGCATCGACCGCCTGGCGGTCGACCGCGTCGAGCTCGTCGCGCAGGGCCTGCCAGCGAGCGCGGGCCGTGGCGTGCGTCGCGCGCGAGCGTTCGCGCACGCTGCGCAGCGTGTTCGCGCTGTACCCGACCGCCGCGCTGGCCTCCGCCTGGAGCCCGTCGAAGCGGCTGTCGAGAGCATCCGAACCGGCGCGGGCAGCCTCCATCGACTTCGGAGTATAGGGGCCGGTCTCTCGGTCGCTCATGGGCACACGATCTCGTAGACGGTGGTCTTGGCCAGCGGGTCGGTCCCCTCGCCGGTCCATCCCGGGAGGTCGATCGGCTCGAAGCACTCGCTGCCGGGAGCGCCCGGGGCGAGGTTGGACGGCCAGTGGCGACTCTCCGGGTTGGTCAGCACGAGATACCGGGTCCCGGGGAACGATGCGCGCCAGGTCCAGCACGTCGTCGACCGGCTCGTCCGGCAGGCCGAGGGCGGGGATCCGCTGGGCCTCCGCGATCCAGATGGGGAAGTTGCTGATGACCGGACCCGCGCTCGCATCCAGCGGTCGACCGACCGCCGCCATGCGCGCCCCGAGCTCCGAGTACAGGTCCGCGGTCGTGCGCGAGCTGGTCCCGAAGTTCGGCAGCAGGGCCGCCGAGAACAGCAGTGACCCGCCGATGCCCAGGGCCGGGCCGAGCCAGGCCACCGGCCGGGTCCAGCCGAGGCGACGTCCCAGGCGAGCCAGCCCGGCGTCCAGGGCCAGCAGGGCCGAGATGACCAGCAGCACCTGGGCCGGCCCCGACGCGTGCAGGAACGTGCCCCATGTCGTCGCGACCGGGAACACGAGGCTCGTGACCAGGAACGTGACGACGCTCAGGAGCAGCACCGGACGCAGGGTGCGGTCGCGGCCCTGCCACGGCAACGCCGCGAGGCCGATGATCGAGATGGGCAGGCCCGTCAACAGCAGGACGCTGCCGAGGTTGTGCCAGAGGCCCTCGACGCGCATCTCCAGCAGCCGCGCCGGCCCGACCGCGAGGTACCGCGACAACGTCGGCGGATCGTTCCACGCGAAGATGTCGAAGCCGGTGACCGAGAAGGCGTTGGACACCGCCTGGCCGGGCAGCGGGCTGCCGAACTCGGCCCAGTTGCGGGCCATCCAGGGGGCGAAGATGACCAGGGCGACGACGCCGGCGACCGCCGATCAGGCGGACCCGTTCGCGGACGACGGTGCCGGGGGCGTTCCAGGCGATGACGACCCAGACGATCGCGAGCCAGATGGCCTCGTTCCGGGTCAGCGCCGCGAACCCCAGGCACGGCGCCCAGCGCCAGCAGGCGTGGGTCGGCGAGTCGCGCACCGCGTGGATCGGACGCCAGGCGCGTCATCAGGAGGCACGCGCTCAGCGCCAGGACCGCGAATGGCATCGTCGAATCGGGCAGGGCGGAATGGAGGAGCAACGGCAGGTAGACCGCCGACGTCAGCCCCGGCGCCGAGCGCGAGCGTCCGCGAGCGCTCCACGGATAGCCCACGCTCCCGGGCCACATCCGCGCCGAGCCGCCAGGCGAGCACCGGGACCAGCGAGCCGATGAGCACCGACGACATCTGCGCGGCCGAGAAGGTCGTCCCGAACAGCGCCATCGGGATGGCCGCGAGGAACGTCGGCAGCGGCATCCAGACCTCGAACGCCGGTCGCGGGAACGTGAGCGGCGGCGTGCCGTAGCTCCACAGCGCGTCCGTGACGAGGCCGCGGCCCTCCAGCAGGTTGCGGGCGACGCCCACGTAGTAGGCCGTGTCCTCGGGCTTGGGGTAGACGATCTGGGACGCGAAGAACGCCCGGACGACCAGGGCGACGCGCGAACACGAGCAGCGCCGACAGGACGGCCTCGCGGCGGCTCACGAGCCGGTCTCCACGGGATAGATCGCGACGTCGAGCGGATCGCCCTGGGTCAGGATCGGCTCGCCGAGCCACGCCGGCCGCGAGCCGCCATCCAGGATGGGCGCCACCGCGTCGACGCTGTCGTCGCGGTCCAGCACGAGCCACTTGATGTCATACGCCTGCGCGACCTCCTCGATGGTGGCGAGCGGGTCGTTGACGAGGACCACGCCGCCGCGGCCGGTCCAGTGCAGCGTGCCGCTGGCGTCGATCGACATCACCCGGTCCGTGGCCGGCGCCCCGGCCGCGTCCAGCGCTGCGGCGACCTCCTGGAACTTGGCCCGACTGTCCGACCACACCTGGTGGACGAACCACGAACCCACGACGCCGCCCCGACACCGAAGACCACCGCCGCGCCGACGAACGTCCGCGTCGCCGCTTCGCGTTCCACGCCGGCCGGCGCGCCGCGACCCAGGCGACGGCGATGACGATGCCTTCAAGCGCCAGGATGTAGGAGTAGGGCGCCAACGCCACGGCGGAGTGGATGAAGGTCCCGCCCGGGACATGCACGCGCGGAGACGATCGCCGAGAACGCGAACAGCAGCCCGGCGTAGAGGAAGAACGGCCCGAAGTCGAGCGAACGCCGGCGTGCCCAGCCACCGATGACCATGAACGGCGCGAGCACGAACCCGGCGACCAGCGTCGTGTAGATCATCACCGCCGCGATGAGGCCGCCGACCCGCGAGACCGCGAGCGCCCCGAGACCCATCTCGAACAGGTGGGCCGGGGTGGCCGGCGTCGTGATGCTGTTCCATTCGGCGATGTCGCGGATGAAGAGCACCTTGCCGGACGCCGTCGATGGCGACAGCGAGCCGAACACCGCCAGCTGGCGCGCCCACCACGGTGCCATGACGAGCGACGAACAGGCCGACGCTCCCGATGGCCGCGCCCCACGGGATGGCGGGAGCGCTGGCTCCGTGCGAACGCCACGCCCGCCAGCGATCCCACGAGGAACGCCAGACCGAGCGCGGCCAGGACGAGGAGACCGTCGTTGCGGGAGAGCGTCGCCACGCCCGCGAGCAGGCCCGCGAGGGCGAACGACCGGCCCGATCCCTTGAGGCCACGCGCCCCCATCCAGAGGGCCCCGATGACGAGCGGTTGATAGAGCGAGAAGTTGTCCGGCTGGGTCATGTAGACCGCGGACAGCGACCGGGACCGCGACGAGGACGCCGGCGCCCTTGGCCACGATCCGCGCGCCCCGGCGTCGCGGGCGATGGCCCAGGTGAGGGGCGCGGCCACCGCGCCGATCAGGGCGAACGGCAGGGCCGACGCCCAGGCCGTCGCGCCCATCAGCCAGATGAACGGCACCTGGACGAGCGAGGCGAGGGGCATCCAATGCGCGTTCGACGGGATGGGGAGGGTCGGGTCCGCCGGGATGACCCCGCCGACCTCGGGAAAGATCCAGACGGCATCGATGGAGAATCCGTGCCCGGAGGCCAGGGACCGCGCGACGTCCACGTAGTAGAACGAATCGGGATACGCCGGGTCCGGAAAGTGCCAGATGAGCACGACCCGAACGGCGAGGGCGAGTCCGTATAGGAGTAGGGGAATACGCATCGGCCGGTGCAGCGTAGCACCGGGTCAGGGTCCCGCCGACCGGTACGAACGGCCTAGCCCGAACGGCGGATGGCCAGGGTTCCGGGTACCGGGACGGGCCGGTCGAGACGCAGCGTCCCTCGCCGGAACGGCTGCTCCACGAGCTCATAGGAGACCGTGGCGAGGGCCAACGAGATGCCCACCATCGCGCCGATCCGGAGCACCGGCGGCACGCCATCGAGCGGCCCGATGAGGAACAGCACCACCGGGACGTGCCACAGATAGAGCGAATACGACCGCTCGCCGATCCAGACCATCGGCCGGCTGGCGAGCAACCACGATCGGCTGGTCAGGACGGCAAGGATCAGCAGGCAGGTCGCGATTGCCGCCAGGGTGTACAGGGCCCCGGGCCAGAGGCGCGACGAGACGTCGGTCGCGGCCAGGACGACGATGACCAGGAGGGCGACCGGGCCAGCGAACCGCGGCAGGCGTTCGGCGAACCGCGGCAGCCGGACGGTCTGCCCACGGCGGATGAGGCATGCCAGCGCGCACCCGAGGAGCAGCGCCTCGGCCCGCGTGTCGGAGCCGAAGTAGAGACGCTCGCTGGACGCCCCGTCCAGCTCGAGGCCGCCCCGGAGGATCGCGGAGGCCGCGGCCACGACCAGCAATCCACCGATGACCAGGGCGCTCGTTGGACGAACGCGCCGGATCACGAGCAGGAACGCGATCGGCCAGACCAGGTAGAACTGCTCCTCGATGGCAAGGGACCAGGCGTGGTTCCACATGCCCATGAGGTCGCCCTGAGCTCGAGCCCAGTTGGCCACGTAGGTGATGGCCAGCAGCGAATTGCGTTCCACGGCGGACGCGCGCCCGGCGGCAGCGGCGATGACGAATACGACCGTCACCGCCACCAGGAGCGCGGGTGCCAGACGCCGCACGCGACGGACGAAGAACCGGCGGAGGTCGACGCTGCCTGTCCGGTCGGCTTCCGCGACGAGAAGCGAGGTGATGAGGAAGCCGCTGAGGGCGAAGAACATCGTGACGCCGACTCCGCCGCCATTCACGACCGGCAGGCCGACGTGCGACAGGACGACCAGGATGATGGCGAGCCCACGCAGCCCGGCCAGCTCCGGCCGCCAGCCGATGGATGGGGTCACGTCGATAGGACCGGGGCCGCGGACTGGCAATCCGACACGCTCGCGTACAGCCCGGGTCGGTCTCGCCACTCGCTCGGCACGACAGTCGGGCGACCGTCATCGGGTGTCGTGCCTGCGTGCCCCCACACGCGCGCTCCCGCGAACGCCCAGTCTGCGCGGTGCGTTCGCGCGTCACAACCCTCCAGCGCCCCGATGGTGACGCGATGCACCGCTTGTGTTCGACGCTGCATCGGCGGCTCTGGTCTATGGTTGTGTGAACGCACCGTGTCCGTCAGGTTTCCTGATCCGCCGATCCGTCGGCGTCGGACCCGCCCCGAGGAGGACTCGCAGATGCACCTGTTGCCGGCGTATATCGATCCGGGGTCGGGCAGCCTCATCATCCAGGCCGTCATCGCGACCCTGATCGCCGTTCCCTTCTTCTTCCGCCAGCAGATCGGCCGGGTCGTCCGGATGGTCCGTGGCCGGGACGAGGCGCCTGCCGATGCGACGCCAACGAGCCCGCACGATCCTGCCGACTGACGCGCCCACGCCCTTGGTCCAGGTAGTGCCCGGGTCGTTCCGCGACCCGAGCGGATTCGTCTATCGCCGCGACGACGTCCTCTACCGCCAGATCCAGCGGAGCTTCGCGACCGAGTGGGATGCCCTGACGGCGTCCGGACTGCTGGAGCGCCTCCAGGCGGACGGTCGCCTCGTCCGGCACGAGGTCGTTGATCCCGCCTCGTTCGCCGCGGACCCCGCGACGGCCCACGCGGTCCTGCGGCCGGAGCCCATCGACTTCATCTCGTATCCCTATGAGTGGTCGTTCGGGCAGCTGCGAGACGCCGCCGTCCTGACCCTGGATGTCCAGACGGCCGCCACCGCCGCGGGCTTCACCCTTCGCGATGCGAGCGCCTACAACGTCCAGTTCCGGGACGGCCGCCCGATCCTCATCGACACCCTGTCGTTCGAGCCGGCCCGCGAGGGCGCTCCGTGGGCGGCCTACAAGCAGTTCTGCGAGCACTTCCTGGCGCCGCTCGCCCTGATGGCGCACCGCGACGTCCGCTGCGGGTTGATGCTGCGCGACCACATCGATGGCATCCCGCTGGACCTCGCGGCCCGGTTGCTGCCCGGTCGGACGCGGCTCAACGTGGGCCTTGGGTCGCACGTCCACCTGCATGCCCGTGCCCAGGCGCGATACGCCGACAGCGCCAAGCCAGCGGCCGACCCCGCCAAGCCCGGCTCGATGACCCCCCTCAAGCAGGCCGCGCTCATCGACAGCCTGCGTCGGACCGTCCTGGGCTTGCGATGGGAGCCCAAGGGCACGGAGTGGGCGGACTACGCTGAGCACACCAGCTACGGCGCGGACGCGGCCAGCGACAAGGACGCCATCGTGGAGCGGTTCGTCCGCGACGCCGGTGGCAGCGTCGTCTGGGACCTCGGGGCGAACACCGGGCGCTTCAGTCGCATCGCCGCGGCGCAGGGCCGCCGTGTGGTGGCCTGGGACCTGGACCCCGCGGCCACGGAGCGCCACTACCGGCTCATCCGGGAGGCCGGGACCACGGACACCATCCCGCTGATGCTGGACCTCGCGAACCCGAGCCCCGGACTTGGCTGGGCGCACGTCGAGCGGATGTCGCTGCTGGACCGCGCGAACGCGGACGTCCTCCTGGCCCTCGCGCTGGTCCATCACCTGGCGATCGGGCGCAACCTCCCGCTGGACCGGATCGCCGACTTCTTCGCGCGCCCTGGCGCCCGGCCTGATCATCGAGTTCGTGCCGAAGGGCGACCCGATGGTCGACAAGCTCCTCGCGACGCGCGAGGACATCTTCCCGAACTACACGATCGACGGCTTCCGCACCGCCTTCGGTCGCCGGTTCACCATCGATGACGAGGCCGCCGATCCAGGGATCCAGCCGCGTCCTGTTCCGGATGTCTCGAAGGGAGTAGGCCACGGCCTGGGTCAATCCCAGATCAGGTGCGGCAGCCAGGGGACCAGGTCGTCATTGGGCATCGGGCGGTAATAGGTGAACGGCCCGTAGAACGTCGTCGTCTCGTTCGCGAACAGCTGTCGTTCGTCCTCGGCAGTCGCAATCCTCGCCAAGCGACCGTAGATCGGGCCGAACTGGGTGAAGGTGGCGGCTAGCGTCTGGTAATGCTCTAGCCGCGACCTGTCGCCCAATCGTCTCGCCGCGAGGGCTCCGAGATTCACGCAGCGTGGAACGTGGGATTGTAATCGACGTATGCATAGAGAAGCGGCGCGTTCGATACCGGATCGGCGATTGCATCCAGATAGAGGAGGAAGACCTCTCGCTCGAAGCCTGAGAACGAGTCGAGCATCGGCGTGCGCCTTCAAGGTCCCCGGCAGCGGCAAAGACACCCCATGTGGCGTCGGGGCTTTCCACGGCGCCCCGAGTGCATCCGAAGGACGCCGCTCAGTGGCGAGTCACCGAGGAGGCTAGGGTCATCCGCAAGAAGCGGGTTAACCAGTAGAGCTGCGGCCAGCGCCTCGACGGCACCATCCCGGTCGCCGAGCGATCGACGGACGTCCGCCACAGCAAGGGCGACATTCGCGTGTTGGCGTCCAAGCCGGAAGGCCCGGTCCGCCGATGTCGCTGCCCCTGCCCGATCGCCGAGCCGCTCCTGAACGGCGGCCAGATTCACCCAGGACACCGGATAGTCATCGGCCGAGGCCGCTGCCCTGAACGAGGTCGCGGCAGCTTGCAAATTCCCGGCGCGGGCCTCGGTCAGACCCGCCGCGAGACGATGGATCGCGATGTCGGGATCAGCCCGGGCCGCCTCCTGAAGGAGTCTGGTCGCCTCCGGTCGATTCGCGTTGGCGGCCTGGACGCCGCGTTCATAGCCGTCCGCCTGGATCTGGGACGTGATCAACAACGGTGCCGCCACGAGTGTCGCGACCAAGGCTGCGACGAGCACGACGGTCGGGACGCGCGTCCCGAACCGAGTCGCCCCTCGAAGCGGGCGTCAAGGATCGCGATCGGGATCGCACCGGCGGCGACGATCGCCGGGGCGTTGGCGAAGACGTCGAACTGTTGATGGCCGACGAGATAGCAGACGACGAAGACGGCGACGAAGCCCCACCGGCGTCGGTCCGGATCGGCGGAACGCAGTCCGTCGCGATGATCAGCGCGACAAGGTCAAGACCACGACCCCGGCCATCGAGCCCGACGACGCCGAGCTCCGCGCGCCGCGTTGATCTCGATGTTGTGAGCGTGCGGGATGTAGATGTCGGACTCGGGATGGACGGCCAGGCGGATCCGGTCGAGCGGCCACATTCCTGCTCCCGATTCCAAGGAGCGGCCGCTTCCACGAAGGCACGGAACGACGCCAGCCAGAATGCGACGCGAAGATCCGCCCCTCCGGTCAGCAGTCGACGCTTCCAGCACCGGCCAGAAGACCACGCCGGCGACCACGATGGCGCCGATACCGGCGAACAGGCCCATCCTCAGGCCGCGGTCGCGTCGAAGTCGGTCAACCAACGAGCGGCGGTTCATGACCAAGCCGACGACGAGCAGCGCAAGGACGCCGCACCCGACGCCGACGAGCCCGCCACGCGAACCCGGTCAGGAACATCACGGAAGCGACGCCCATCCCCAACACCACGATAGCGACGCGACGACGCCCGCGGAAACCGAGGGTTCCGACCGTGCTCGCGTAGAGCAGGACAGCCACCGCCATGGCCGCACTCGGGTTGGAATAGGCCAACGCCTGATCATTCGGTCGCAGCGGCGGGATGGCGAACGTTCCAAGTACCTGCCAGAACCGCTGCCAGTCCATCCACACCAGTGCGAGGTAGGCGACGACGATCGATGCGCAAAGGATCGGCACGGCGGCCAGGAGGCGGGCGCGCAGGATCGCATCACGACAGGCCGTCACCAGGAGGGCATAGAGGACGGACAGGAGCAGCGTGTATCCCGTGAACTCGGCACCCCAGCGCGGGATCCGGGAGAAGAGCGTGCTCACGGCGAAAGCGGCCACGACGAGTACGAGCGCTGGCCACATCGCGGTCCGGGGTCGCCACGCCGGGTTCCGGATGGCGATCACCGTCCAGACGAGGATGGCGAGCGTCGCGATGACGACATCCAACAGCCGCGCTCCCGCATAGAACACGGCCGCTCCCCCGCCGAGCAGGATGACCAGCGCGAACCCGACGGCGATGAGGATCCCCCGCCAGGCGCCGCCCGACATCCGTCGGGTCTTGAGCCTCGAGCTACCACCCGATCGCCGTTCGAAGCGATCCCGACGACGCGATCCACCTGCGAGTCCGTCATGCCCGGCCAGATCGGCAGGCTGATCTCGGCCGCGTAGGCCGCCTCCGCGGCGGGGAACTGGCCGGGCCGGTAGCCCATGGACCGGTACAGCGGGTGCAGGTGCAGCGGGATGAAGTGGACGCTCGTCCCGATGCCGGCCGCGCCCGAGGTCCACGATCGCGCGGGCGCGGCGCGAGGCCGTCGCCCGGAGGTGCCGCGGCAGGGAGGCGACGCCCGGCAGGTCGAGATCGGCCGGCTCGCGGACGCGGGCCTCCGGGCCCAGCCGGAGCGAGAACAGGTGCCACGCGTGCCCGGGATCGCCGGCGCCCGCGGGCAGCCGGACCAGGCCGTCACGCGCCGCGCCTCCGCCAGCCCCGCGAGGTAGCGGCCCGCGATCGCGGAGCCGGCGTCGCGGAGCCCGGTGGCGCGCCCGAGCTGCACGAGGCCGAGGGCGGCCGCGACGTCGGTCAGGTTGTCCTTGAAGCCCGCGGCCTCGATCTCGTAGTACCAGGAGCCCGCCGCGCGTGTAGCGCTTCCAGCTGTCGCGCCCGATGCCGTGGAGGCGCATCGAGCGCGCCCGGTCCGCCAGCGCCCCGTCGGCGGTGACCAGCATCCCGCCCTCGCCCGTGGTGATCGTCTTGGTCGCGTAGAAGCTGTACGCCCCGGCCCGGCCCACCGTGCCGGCGAGCCGTCCGCCGCAGGCGGCGATCGGCGAGGGGAGGGCGTGGGCGGCATCCTCGATCAGCGGCAGGTCGCCGCAGGCCGCCAGCAGCTCCGGCATCGCGGCCGGCAGGCCGCCGATGTGGACCACCTCCACGGCCGCGGTCCGCGGCGGTGATGGCGGCCGCCGACGGCGGCCGGGTCGATGTTCGCCGTCGCCTCGTCGACGTCCACGAGCACGGGCCGGGCCCGCAGGTAGAGCGCCACCTCGGCCGACGACGCGAACGTGTAGGTGGGCACGATGACCTCGTCGTCGGCGCCCGACGCCGACGCCCTCCAGCGCCAGGTGGAGCGCCGCCGTCGCGCTGTTCACCGCGACCGCGTGGGGGGCCCCGGTGAACGCGGACATCGCCGCCTCGAACGCCGCGACGCGGGGCCCGGTGGTCAGCCAGCCGGAGTCGAGGACCTCGAGCACGGCCTCGCGCTCGGCGGTCCCGATCGCCGGGCCGGTGGAACGGGATGCGCTCGCCGTCGGTCACGCCACGCTCGCCGCGGGTCCGGCCTCGAGCGACCCTCGAGCACCTCGAACAGGCGGCTCCTCGCCCGCTCGTGGTCGCCCGCCGCGCCGATCGCCACCAGCTCGTCCAGCGCCCCGTACAGGTCCTGCGACGGCGCCGAGGTCCGGCGTGCGCGGAGGACCTTGGGATGCGCGGTGGGTCTCGACCGCCTCGGCGTCGTAGAACAGCGACTCGTGGAGCTTCTCGCCGGGGCGCAGGCCGACGTACCGGATCGGCACGGAGTCCGGGTCCCGGCCGGCCAGGCGGGCCAGGTCCCGGGCCAGGTCCACGATGCGGACCGGCTTGCCCATGTCCAGCACGAACAGGTCGCCCGGCCGTCCCGAACAGCGAGGCCTGGAGGATGAGCCGCGAGGCCTCGGGGATCGTCATGAAGAACCGGGTCATGTCGGGGTGCGTGACCGTGAGCGGCACGCCCTCGCGCAGCTGGCGCTGGAACAGCGGCACCACCGGCCGGAGCTGCCCAGCACGTTGCCGAACCGGACGGCCACGTAGCGCCGGCCCGATGCCGCGGCCATCGCCGACACCGCCAGCTCGGCGAGGCGCTTCGATGGCCCCCATCACCGACGACGGTGCCACGGCCTTGTCCGTGGAGACCAGGACGAAGCGCTCCACCCCGCCGGCCAGCGCCGCGCGCAGCGCCGACAGCGTGCCGCCGATGTTCGTGTAGACGGCGTCGGCCGGGTGCTGCTCCATCATCGGCACGTGCTTGTACGCGGCGGCGTGCAGGATCATCACCGGGCGGTCCTCCGCCACGATCCGGCGCATCGCGTCCGGGCGAGGCGACGTTCGCCAGGCGGGTCACCAGCCGCGCGCGGCGACGGCCCTGGCGCGTGCGGCGTCTCCGAGTCGCGGTCCGCGAGCAGCGTCAGCTCGCGCTCGATGTCGTACAGCGGGCCCTCGGCCCGGTCGAGCAGCACCAGGACGTCGGGGTCCAGGTCGAAGACCTGGCGGGCGAGCTCGGAGCCGATCGAGCCGCCGGCGCCCGTGACCATCACCGTCCGGCCGCCGACCAGGTCGCGCAGGCCGGGCTCGTCGATGACCACGGCCTCGCGGCGGAGCAGGTCGTCGACGCTGGACCTCGCGGATGGCCGCGGCGTCCAGCCGACCGGAGACCAGGTCGTCGAGCGTCGGCACGGTGCGCGTCTCGAGGCCGAGGCGCGTCGCGTCCTCGACGGCCCGCCGGACCACCTCGCCGGACGCCGTCGGGATCGCGACGAGGAGGCGGCGCGCCCCGGTCACCCGGGCGATCTCCGCGAGCTCGTCGATCCCGCCCAGGACCTTCTGGCCGCGCAGCACCTGGTTGCGCTTGCGCCGGTCGTCGTCGAGGAGCCCGACCACCTGCATGCCCAGGCCGTCCGGGCGCCGGTGATCGTCCGCAGGCCACGGTCGCCCCGGCCTCGCCGGCGCCGTACACCAGGGTCGGGACGCGACCGACCCTCGAGGCCGCCGAGCGCCGTCGTCGGGCAGCCCCGGCCGCCAGCCCTTCCACTCCTCGGACGCCCGGATCAGGAATCGGGCGCCGCCCATCCCGGCGAGCGTGAGCAGCGCCTCGAGGACGAAGAACGAGCGCGGGAAGCGACCGACCGCCGTCGATGGTGCCGCCGACCCCGAGCGGCACCAGGACGAGGTAGAAGAACAGCGATGCCCGCGACCGTGCCCGACCACGACCACGACGAAGATCCGCGCCAGCTCGCCGACGCTCGCGTACGCCCAGGCCCGCGAGTACAGGCCGCCGACGATGTTGATCGGCGGCCGGACCAGGAGCGGGAACAGCGCGGCCGGGAAGTAGATCAGCGCCTCGTCCGCGAACCGCAGCGAATCGAAGCGCAGGACCATCGCGCCCACGATCGAGAGCGCGATGACCACGAGATCGACGACGAACAGATGGCGCCCACGAAGCGCACTCAACCCCGGCATGACGCGCAGTCTACGTTCCGCCAGTCCGCCCGAACGCCTGACCGATAGTCCTGCCGATGATCTCGAGATCGCCCCGAGTCGACCGTGCGTCCAGATACGCCGCGTCCATCGCGAGCTTCGCCGGGAGGATCACCTCGCGGTAGGCGACGTCCAGGTCATCGACCCCCGCGTGGTCGCGACCGTCCGCTTGGGCGACGGCCGCCGCGGCCTCCGCCAGAAGCGTCTCCTCATCGCGATAGGCGAGGGCGGTCGGGCCGGTGATCCCGGGCCGAGCCGCGAACACGCGGGCGTGGAGCGGATCCGCGAGGTCCACGTAGCGCGGGTCCTCCGGACGCGGCCCGACCAGGGCCATGTCGCCGCGCACCACGTTCCAGAGCTGCGGGAGTTCGTCCAGCTTGGTCCGGCGCAAGAGGCGGCCGAGGCGTGTGACACGCCGATCCCCACCCGCCGTCACGCCCGGGCCGGTCGATGGCGGCATCCGCGCGCATCGAGCGAAGCTTGTACAGCGTGAAGGTCCCGCCCGGCCGAACCCGCGTCGCGCGATGGAACGCCGGCCCCGGTGACGTCAGCCGAACCGCCAAGCCGAGGACGAGGATCAGCGGCCCGAGCACCAGCAGGCCGACGAGTGCCAGTATGCGCTGGATCACGAGGGCATCGAAGGCGACCGATGAGGTGCGAGCGCAGCGGCGGCACCGCGTGGAGGAGCGGGTAGACGACCGGCGTCAGGACGCCCAAGCGTCGCGCGAGAGGTGGCAGCAGCGTGAGGGTGGAAAGGCGCTGCTCCCAGCCCGGGAACAGCTCGCGGCAGGCGGCCCTTCGAGAGGCCGTGGACCGCCGGGTTGGACGGATTGTCGTAGCGCAGGTCGTACCAGACGAGCCAGCCACCGGGCGGAGGACGCGCTTGATCTCCGCCGCACCGCGACCTCCAGCTCAGGCGATGGGAACGACGAGAACAGCGTGATCGGCCGACACCGCGTCGAACGACGCGTCGTCGAACGGCAGCGCGTCCGCCGAGCCGGCGACGAACGTCGCCTCCGGGAAGGCCGATCGGGCGCCCTCGACGCGATCGGGCAGAAGGTCGAGCCCGACGCCCTCCACGTCCGGCCAGCGCGCTCGTGACCGCGCCCACGAGGGACCCATCCCCGCAGCCGACGTCCAGGAAGCGCGCGGGTCTGGCGGAGAGGCTCTGCGCCACCAGCGTCATGATCGCGACGTCGCGCCCGTCGGCGAGTCGTGCGTACCCGGGATTTGACCGATCCCAGAGGTGGCCCCGTCCCTCGCGGTCGTAGGCCGCGTACGTGGAGCGGATGATGTCCTCGTCGGGCGTCCGTTCATCGACCACGCTCGGACCATACACTCTCGCGGATGTCATCCGAGCCGACCCCTGACCTCCCCTTGATCTCGGTCGTGATGCCGGTCCGCGATGAAGGACCGTACATCGAGGCGTCGCTCGATGCCCTGGATCGCCAGACCTATCCGCGCGACCGGATCGAGATCATCGTGGTCGATGGCGGCTCGAGCGATGACACGACGGCTATCGTCGCAGCGCGTGCCGCCGCCGATCCGCGCATCCAACAACTGGGTGGACCCGGCGTCAACACACCCGAGGCGATGAACGTCGGCATCGCCGCGGCGCGCGGGGTGTACGTGGCCAAGGTTGACGGCCACGGCTGGGTGAACGACGACTTTCTCCAGACAGCGGCACGGACGCTATCGAGCGAACCGACCGTGGGGTGCGTGGGTGGGCAAGTCGTCCCCGTCGCCGAGACCAGGTCCAGCGTGCGATACAGATCGCGCGGTTCTCCAGGCTCGGCGTCGGCGGCGGAATCTACACGGCGCCGACCGTCGTCCACGACATCGATACGGTCCAATGCGGGGTGTACCGAAGGGACCTTCTGCGTGGCCATCGGCGCGTTCGATCCGGACCTGCAGTTCGGTGAGGACGAGGAGGTCAACCATCGCGTTCGCGCCGCCGGCGCCCGGATCGTCTACGATCCAGCGATGCAGCTTCCATTATCACGTCGCCCGACGCTGGGCTCGCTGTTCCGCCAGTACCGCAATTACGGTCGGGCGCGCGTCCGGGTCGTCCGCAAGCACCCAGACTTCATCAGGCGCGAAGCACCTGCTCCCCGCCGTGCTCGTCGTGGTCCTCGTGGCCGCCATCGTGCTGGGCATCCTGGTCGACCCCGTATCGCATTGGTCGATCAATGGGGGATACGTGCTGGGACTCGCCATGGGCGGCGGCGTCTTGGCCGCGCAGGCGCGATTCCGCCGACCGGACCAGGTGGCCGCTGCCTTGGCCTGCCTCCACCTTGGCTATGGCACAGGCACCCTGGCCGGCCTTGGCGACCTGCTCCGCTCGCGTCGATAGGCACGGACACCTTCCATCAGGCCGGTCCGCGCAGCGGAGCGGTCCGGCTGGAGCGACGCCGACTTGCCCACCGCCCGTGCCAGCAGCAAAAGGAGCGCAAGCCAGCCACCTGGGGCGCCATACCAACGCTTCAAGTACACCACCATCGATGGCCCGTGTAGTTGGCCGAACCGATAGTCGCCGGAGGCGCTCGCGCCTCCAATGTGGTCAACCAACGCGTCGGGCGCGTAGAGGACCGGCCAGCCCACGGCCAAAGCCCTCCGACAGAGGTCGGCATCCTCGAAATACATGAAATAGCGCTCGTCAAATCCGCCGAGCTCGGCGAACGCCTCGCGTCCGATGCCAAAGCAGGCGCCGGAGACCATGGAGACGTTGATAGCCTCCGTAGCCGTGATGGCCTGGTCATACTCGGTCGTGATGCGCCGACCCCCTATGACACTCGCCACTCCAGGCACATTGCTGATTGCTTGCGCGAGGCGGTGGAGGCCAAGCGCGCGCACCACGAGATCGTCCGGCTTTGGCACGAGCCCGGCCGATCGCTGGACCACCGCGTCCGCACCAATCAACCGTGGTCCCACGATCGTGCGCCCGCCAGCCACTTTGACCTCGTCAGCAATGGTTGCGAGCGCGCCGGGGCGCAAGGTGGCGTCACTGTTTAGGAAGACGATGACGTCGTTCGTTGAGGCGGCGGCACCTTGGTTCGCGCCGTTCCCGAAACCGGCATTCGTGTCGCTCGCGACAACGACCACGCGTTCATCCCTGATGGCAAGTAACCGCTCGAGGCTGTCGTCGCCAGACGAGTTGTCAATGACGACGACTTGGTCTGCCCCATCCTCAAGCGCGGATTGCACTGCGAGAATGGTCAACGCCGGTGTCCGGTAGTTCACGATGATCACGGACAATTTCGCTCCCATTGCCGTAGCGTACGGGCCCGGGTCCGATTGGCGTGCCGGGCATGCGTAATCGGGAGTCACAAGAACGGCGCAAGCGACTCGTCGACCTGCTCCGAAGTGGTCACGGATCGCTCTCCATCAACGAATCCAAATTCGGGCTGTTGGTCGAACAAGCGCTGGCTTCGAGTGCTGCCACCGGTGACCTAGTGTTCTGGACGCAAGTGGCGGCCCATTTTGGGTGGATGAACCATCCGGAAATCGTGTTCAGTGACAAGCTTGAGCAGGCTTTGGCCGGTGCTTCTTCGAGGGTTTCCGATCCGCAAGGCCAAGGGTCACAAAGGGGGCGTGTCGTTCACGTCCTGACCCAGGCGCTCGAGACCGGCGGCCACTCGAGGCTCGCATGGCGATGGATCTCGGCCGATCCGCGGCCATCGTCAGTCGTGTTGACCGCTCAGGGTTGGCACCCCGTGCCGCAATCCTTGGAACGCGCAGTTCAAGGGTCCGATGGGCAAATCGTCGACCTGCTTTCGAGGCCGAACTCACTAGCCGACCGGGCCCACCGCCTTAGAGCCGTCACAGCCGGTGCGGACGTGTGGTGCTTCACTCCAACCCGTCCGATGCGGTCCCGACCTTGGGCCTTAGCGGTTGGACCAACCGGCCCCCCGTGCTCTTCATAAATCACGCGGACCACGTCTTTTGGCTTGGAGCGACGGTCAGTGACGCACTCGCTCATTTCCGGCACACCGGGTTCCGACTGAGTCAGGAGTACCGCGGGATCGAACCCACGCGTTCTGCGCTTCTGCCGCTGCCACTATCGGTCGACCAGCCGTCGGCCGACCGCCAAAGCCTCCGGGCGCGTCTCGGTGTCGACGAAACAGACATCGTCGTGGTATCGGCAGCGGCTCCCTACAAGTTCGAACCAATCGGTGACCTGGGCTATCGCGATATCATGTTGGCTGCGGTGCTCAAGGTTCCTAGCCTGCGGGTCATCGTTGTCGGGCCCTCGGAGACGGACGAATGGCGATCGGCGTCGGTGCAAAGCGGTGGCCGAATCCGAGTCGTCGGTCGAAGGTTGGACCTCGTTGACTACCTCGGCGCGGCTGACATGTACGTCGACTCGATGCCCTTGGGCTCACTCACATCGCTGCTGGAAGCCGGCCTCACGGGACTCCCATTGGTGTCGACAACGCCGCAGCCCAATCTCGGATAGTCCTCGCCCGACGCACCGGGTCTTGATGAAAGCGTCCTCAGGGGGTCCACCGCAACCGATATCGTCGATCGAATATGCGAACTCGCTGACGACCAGCAGATGAGACTTCGGCTCGGCCAGGAGACCCGCGAGGCGATCGCCGCCGTTTCGCTCGGCGCAGGGTGGCTTCGATCACTTGATGATGCGTATTTCGTCGCGAAACGTGAACGGCAACCAGGCACGTCAAGACATGCTCCCGCGCCACTAGCTGACCCGAGAACCCAATCCTCGCCGCCGGATTGGCCGCGCTTCGTGACGATGGGCAAGGGTTCAAGGCAGCGCTCGATGCCCAAATTCGATATGCGCCGCTGCCAGCCAGGACGTCGACGCTGATCTCCACGCTTCGAGCGCGGCAAGCCGCCGACTATCGATGGCCTGGTCCCGGACTGGGCGCGCGAGCACAGTCAGTGGTTGACCGGGAAGGCGCGCATCCGTCGCCACCGGACGTGATGACACGTGATTCGCGCTGAACGAGCCGTCCTCGGTGCCCGTGCAATCCGTTGTGCTGCGCCCGCTGTCGCCGTAGCTGAATGCAACGGGCCGGTCGCCATGGCGGTCCAACAAGGTCGACCAGTCC
>CAVRVI010000003.1:0-55216 GCA_963724635.1 uncultured Chloroflexia bacterium | reverse complement strand
CATCTTGGCCAGACCGGTCACCGGATACTGCGGCGCGACCTCGCTGATCCGGGCATCGATGGCGTCGCGATGGGCGACGACGGCCGCCACGAGCTCGCGGGCAAGCGCCGCGGCGACCTCGTCGCGTTCGGACTCGGCCAGGTGGCGCTCCAGGATCGCATCGGCGGTGCGCTGGCCGAAGTCGGCCTCGAAGATCGCCGCCAGCGCGAGTCGACGTCCCGTGCGTCGCCCTCGCTGCCGGTCAGCCTCCGACGCCATCGACGATGACGGTGACGGCACCCAGGTCCAGGCCGAGCAGCCGCTCCACGGTGGCCGCGACCGCCGTCCGCACCTGGGCGGTCAGCGGGACCAGGGCGTGGCCCGGACGCGCGACGACGCGCAGGCGGACGAGGACGCGCTCATCGCGGACGCGGACGGAGACGGACGGACCCAGCAGCCAGCCGCGCCAGGCCGGACCGCCGTGGCCGACGCGCGCGACACCGGGGACTTCGAAGGCAGCGAGGCGCACGAGCTGGGCGATGACGTCGCGCCCGACGGAGAGTTCCGGTCCACTCATGTCGACACCTCCTGGGGTGAGGTCGTGTCCGTACTCGATGGGTCGGCCGCGGTTGCCGCGTCGGCGGCGGCGGCCGGTGCGGTGTCCTCCGCAGGCCGCGTCACCGGCTCCTTGGCGAGCGCCGCGGCGATCAGGGCCGGGACCTTGGTCCGGGCGGTGGTCGCGGCCACATCGCAGGCGTAGCCGACCATGCGTCGCTTTGCCCGCCCATGGGTGATGATGACCGTCCCCTTCACGCCGAGCAACGGCGACCCACCGACCTGCTCGTAGTCGAAGACCGCGCGGATCCGGTCGATCCCGGGGCGCATCAGCAGGTACCCGAGCTTGCCGCGGAGCGACCGGCGGAACTCCGCGCGCCACAGGTCGAAGATGAACGTGGACAGGCCTTCGTAGAACTTGATCACGACGTTGCCGACGACCGCGTCGGTCACGACCACATCGGCCATGTGTCGGGTCAGGTCCTTGCCCTCGATGTTGCCTTCGAAGCGCAACGACGAGGCGTCGAGGAGTTCGGTCGCGCGCTGGATCCGGGCATCGCCCTTGCCCTTCTCCTCGCCGATGGAGAGCAGCGCCACGCGCGGATCGGCGACCCCGAGGACCTGTTCCGCGAAGATCGCGCCCATCCGGGCGAACTGGGCCAGGTGTTCGGGCGTGGAGTCGGGATTGGCGCCGATATCGAGGAGGACCATGGGTCCCGAGTCGGTGACCATCTGGACCGCGAGCGCCGGCCGGTCGACGCCGGGCAGGCGGCCCAGGCGCAGGACGGCGGCCGCCATGCCCGCGCCCGTATGCCCGGCGGTCACGACGGCGTCGGCCTCGCCACGCTTGACAAGGTCGGTGGCGACGAGGATCGTCGCGTCCTTCTTCTCGCGCAGGGCCAGGGCGGGATGCTCGTCCATGCCGATGACCTGGCTGGCGTGGACGATGCGCACGTTGGCCGGCAACGTGCCGGCGAGGGCCAGGATGGTCGTCTCGTCGCCGACGAGGATGACCTCGTCAGCGGGGTGCGAGCGGGCGAAATCGAGCGCGCCGGGCACGACCTCGGACGGACCGTGATCGCCGCCCATCGCGTCGATGGCGACGCGAACGCCGCCCGTGGTGGTCGCCTCGGGTGGATCGAGCCGAGGCTCCGTCACCGCGTCGGCCGTCAGCGGTCGGTGCTGTCGCCGCTACCGCCGGCCGGCTTGAGCTCGATGGCCTGGCGGCCCTGGTACCAGCCGCAGTTGGGGCAGGCGTGATGCGGCTGCTTCGCCTCGTGGCAGTGCGGACACTCCTCGATGGTCGGCAGATCGATCGCGAGATGCGAGCGTCGCTCGCCCTGGCGAGCATGCGAGACGCGTCGCTTGGGTACACCCATGGGGTCGTGGGCTCCTTGGTATGGTCAGAGTCGTGGGGCCGCTGGCGGGCGCCCGAAATCGTGGGCACGCGGCCGCACCGACGGCGGAGTCTACCGCGAAACGGCCCCCGGCGTCAGGACCCGGGCCAGACGAGCGGCAACGAGCCCCTGACCCGGATGCTCTCCGAGCGAGTGATGTAGCCAAGCCGTTCGTTGAGGGCGCGCATGTCGGCGTTGCCGCGCTGGGTCCAGGTGTAGACCTCTTTGATGCCGTGCTGCGCGGCCGCGGCCAGGGTCATCCGCTTCAACGCCGACGCGAGACCGCGCCGGCGCCAGGACCGGGCCACGGCGGTCAGCGCGTGCTCGGCGCGGTCCGGGTGGTCGTCGTCCCGCTCCAGGCCGGCGCACCCCACCACCGTCCCGTCTTCCAGGGCGAGGAACATCGCCTCGGGCCAGTCGAGCCAGTCGCGCTCCCACTGCTCGCGCGTCACCACGATCGGCCGATCCGTCGCGAAATCGGCCAGGGCCTCGAGCGCGAACGGGTCGTAGGCCGCCGCCCACAGGTCGGGACGCTCGGCGACCGTCACGACCTCGATGCCGGGCGGGAAGGTCGGCACGGGTTCGTCAGGCCCGATGGTCCGGATCTGCTCCACTTCACGGTCCACTTCCCGGAACCCGAACCGCTCCGCGAACGCGAGGGATCCGGCGTCCTCCAGGTTCGAACCGGCTTCCTGGAACCCTACGGCGAGCGCGTGCGCCTCCAAGGTGCGCAGGATCGCCGTGCCGACACCGCGGCGTCGCCACGACGACAGGACCCGCGCATGAAGCCCGGCGTACCCGAAATCCGAGCGACCTGCCAACCCCGACCCGACCAGCTCCTCCCCGACGTGGGCGATCAGGTACGCGGTCTCGGGCAGGGCCATCGCGCGCATCTCGGCCACGGTCCGCGCGCGTTCATCGGGAAGCACGGCGATCCGCACCCGGCGCCACGCCTCCAGCTCGTCGTCGGTCTCGGCCACACGGACCTCGACATCGATGGCCACCGTGGTCCCTCCCTCCCGCGCCTCAGTCCGCCTGGAAGCCCCGCAAGGCCTCCAGCCGCGGGTCGATGTCGTCATCGGGATGGTCATGCACGCCTTCGTCGAGCGGCAGGCCGCAGACCAGGCACAGACCGGGGCAGTCCGGACGGTCCACCGGGGCGATCGGCTCGGCCAGCGAGATCGCGTCGCGGACCGACGGCTCGAGATCGAGCTCGTGGTGGTCGGTCAGGCGCAGTGCCTCCGGTTCGTCGTCGGTCGGCACGGGCCGGCCCGTCGCGAGGTCCAGCGAGGGCAGGTACTCCTCGTCGAGGCGGATATCGATGGGCGTCGAGAGTGGCCGCAGGCAGCGCGCACATTCGCCCGCGAGGGCAGTGCTCAGCCGCGCGGTCGCGAGGATCCCGCGGTTCTCGCGCGACAGGCGGATGTGTCCCGCGATGGGCTGCGCGAGGATGAGGTCGTCCGGCAGCTCGATGCGGACGTCGGCGATGTCGAACTCGCGGTCCGAACCGACCGCGTCGCCGAGCAATCCGGCGACATTGAAGACGAATGGCCCATCGAGCGGCTTGACGCTCATCGGCGTCGGGTCACGACCGGATGGGCGCGCCGGCGGCCTCGTCCTCGGGACCCCAGTCCTCGTCTTCCTCGTACTGCGGGGCCGGCTGGGCCGTGAACTCCGCGTGTCGCTGGTCGAGGAGGGCGATGCCCTTCTGGATGCTCTGGAGGGTCTTGGTCACGTCGCCTTCGAGGCCTTCGAGGACGCTCACGGCGTACTCGTCGGCGCCTGCCCGGATGCGGTCGGCGTCGTCATGGGCTTCGGTGATGATCCGGCGGCTCTCGGCATCGGCGGCCTGGGTGAGACCGCGCTCGTCGATGAGGAACGCGGCCTGCTCCTGGGCCTTGGCGACGACGCGCTCGGCCTCTTCCTGGGCCTTCTCGATGATCCGCTCGCCCTCGGCGTTGATGCGCTTGGCGGCGCGGACCTCTTCGGGCACGGCGACCCGGAGCTCATCGATGAGCCCCAGGGCAGCGTTCTGATCGACGACGACGTTGGTCGTGAGCGGCAGTTTCTTGCCGTTCGCGATCAGCGACTCGAGGCGCTCGACGAGGAAGATGATGTCGATGGCTCGGGCCCTCCTGCACGGGCGTGTGGCGATGGCGCTCGATCGTCCGGTGCGCGCCGGGTGCTGGCTTCCGATTATGGCACGAGGCGTGTGCCGTCAGCGTCGGTCAGCGACGCTCCAGGGCCGCGTGGAGGGCAGTAGCCGCCGGTGCCGGCAGCATCGCCGATACGTCCCCGCCGAACGTCGCGATCTCCTTGACCAGGCTGGAGCTGACGTAGCCATGATCGATCGACGTCATGAAGAAGACCGTGTCCACGTCCGGGGCGAGGATGCGGTTGTTGTGGGCCAGCTGCATCTCGATCTCGAAGTCGCTGATGGCGCGCAGGCCGCGGACGATATCGGTCGCGCCGTTCGCGTGGCAGAAGTCCACGGTGAGGCCATCGAAGGCGGTGATCTCGATGCGACCGGCTTCCAGCGCGACGGCCGCCACGCCGGCGTCCGCGGCGATCGATTCGTGGATCACGCGGATCCGCTCTTCGACCGACAGGAGCGGTGATTTCCGCGGGTTCGCGAGGACGCCGATGATCACCCGGTCGAAGACCTTCGTGGCCCGATCGAGGATGTCGAGGTGGCCGTTGGTGATCGGGTCGAACGAGCCCGGGTAGACCGCGACGCTCATGCGTCCTCCGTCGTGGCCGGCGCCTCGGCCGGGCGGTAGAAGGTCAGCGCCGTCTCGCCGAAGCGCCGCGCGCGCTCCGATGCTAGCAGCCCGACCCGCGGTGGCGGGACGTCCTTCCAGAAGTGCTTGGCCACGACCCGGGCGCCCGGTGCGACCAGCGGCGCGACCGCCTCGAGGGCCGTCGTGAGCGCGTTGGTGTCGTCATAGGGCGGGTCGATGACGACGAGGTCCCACGCGGGCTCAGCACGACGGGCCGGGTCGCGCAGCCAGCCGAGGACGTCGGTCCGCACGACGGTCACCCGATCCGGCCCGCCGAGGTGCGTCCGCGCGACATTCCCGACGATCACCTTGGCCGCGGTGGCGTCGCGCTCGACGAACGTGGCGTGGGCCGCGCCGCGACTCAGGGCCTCGATGCCGGCCGCGCCACTCCCTGCGAACAGGTCCAGGAATTGCGCGCCCGGCAGGTCCGGCTCCAGCATCGCGAAGAGCGTCTGCTTGACCCGGTCGCCGAGCGGCCGCGTGCCGGGTCCTGGAGCGTCCAGGCGGATGCTCCGGGCGGTACCGGCGATGACGCGTCCGGCATCAGCCACGATGGTCTCGCGGCGCCCGTGTCGCTTCCGATCCCGCTACCGCGCAGCGACCGGCCGGCTCGCTCCTTCGCACCTCATGCGTGCTGCGCATGAGCCAGGCACGGACCCTGGCCGATCGCAACCTCCCTGGCCCCTTCCACGGTGCCGAGATGCGTGAGGCGCATGACGTGCGACGGCCGCCGGCCGTCGTCAGCCCGCTGGCTGCGAGACCCGCCCGCGGCGGGATCACTCTCGCGACGCCCACCGTGTGGGCATCGCCCGAGTGACGGTCCGCCCGATCGGCCGGCGGCGGCCGATCTGCGCATGGCGGTGCCCATGGGGCGGGCATGGAGTCAACGCATCGCGCGACTTGGAAGGTCACGAGCCCGACGCCGGTTCCGCGGCCACGAGATGGCGGAGCCAGCCCGACCGGAGTTCCGCGGCCAGGCGCGCGAGGTCAGGACTGGCGGCCTCATCCAGGGCCCCGCTGGCGTCCAGCAGGGCCTCGGCATGCTCGCGCGCCCGCACCGCCAGCGCCTGGTGATCCTTGCGGGTCAGTGAGGCGACCCGCAGGCCGGGCAGGCCGCTCTGGGCGAATCCCAACACGTCGCCTTCGCGGCGCAGCTCGAAGTCGCGCTCGGCGAGCTCGAATCCGTCGCGTAGCTCGGCGATGGCCGACAGCCGGGCTCGTGCGGTCTCGTCCTCGGCATCCGAGACGAGCACGCAGTACGACTCGACGGTCCCGCGGCCGACGCGCCCGCGGAGCTGGTGGAGCTGGGCGAGTCCGAATCGATCCGCGCCCTCGATGATCATCATCGTGGCCGCCGGAACGTCGACGCCAACCTCGACGACCGTGGTCCCCACGAGGACGTCCAGGTCCCCGTCCCGGAATCGGGCCATCTCGGCGTCGCGATCCACCGGCTTCATCCGGCCGTGGACAAGCCCGACCCGCAACGGCGCGAGCAGCTCGGTCAGTCGGACCGCCTCGGTCTCGGCCGCGACCGCGCTGGAGCCCATGGCGTCTTCGACGGCCTCGGAGCCTTCCTCGATGAGGGGCACGACGACGAACGTCCGATGCCCGGCGGCGGCCTCTTCGCGGACCTTGCGCCACGTGCCATCCAGCTCGTCAAGCCGCCGGATGCCGGTCCGGATCGGGATCCGACCGGTCGGCGGCGTGCGCAGGTCGGACACGTCGAGGTCCGCGTAGAGCACCTGGCCGAGGGTTCGCGGGATGGGCGTCGCGGTCATGAGCAGGACGTGCGGCGCGATGCCGCCGCCGGCCTTGGCCTCCAGCTGACCGCGTTGCTCCACGCCGAACCGATGCTGCTCGTCGATGACCGCGAGACCCAGCCGGGCGAACGACACGGCTTCCTGGAACAGGGCGTGGGTGCCGACCACGACCGAGGCCTGGCCCGAGGCGATGAGTTCGAGCGTCTTCGTCCGTTCGGCGGCCTTGAGCGAGCCCGCCAGGAGCAGCACATCCACGCCGAGGTCGGCGAGCAGCGCACCGACCGTTTCGAGGTGCTGGCGCGCGAGCAGATCCGTGGGCGCCAGCAACGCCCCCTGGAATCCGGCCCGCGCGGCCGCCGCCAGCGCGTAGGCCGCGACCGCCGTCTTGCCCGAGCCCACGTCGCCCTGGAGGAGGCGGAGCATCGGGGTCGGGGCCGCGAGATCGGTCCGGATCTGCCCGATCGCCGTGGACTGGTCGTCGGTCAGCTCGACCTCGCGACCGACGCGCCGGGTGAGCGCGTCCCGAAGCGCCGTCGTGATGCCCGCATCGGCGGCGTCGTCGATCTCGACGACCGGCGCCTGGTCCCGGCCGCGGGCCCGCCGACGGCCGACCATGCCCAGCTGCAGGGCGAGCAGTTCATCGAACGCCAGCCGGCGCAGGGCCGCATCCTTGGCCTCGAACGTGGCCGGATAGTGGGCGCCCTCGAGGGCCGGGGCGATGGTCTCGAGGCTCTTCCTGCGCGCGCAGGCTCGCCGGCAGGTACTCCGGGTAGGCATACCCGGCGCGGTCGAGCGCCTCGCGCATCGCGACCCGCAGGCGCGCGGCGGTCAACCCGGCCGTCAGCCGATAGACCGGCACGATCCGCCCCGCGTGGAGCACCTCGCCGTCGCCCTCGACGGCCTGGAACTCGGGGTTGTCGATCGTGGCCGTGCCCTTGAATCGCTTCAGGCGGCCACTCACGACGACCTCGTCGCCCTGGTGGAGCCGCCGCTCGATGTAGCGCCGGCCGAACCACGTGGCGTTGATCCGGCCCGTCCCGTCGTCGACGCTGGCGATCGTGCGCTGGATGCGTCGCCGGAAGCTGCCCTCCACACGCACGTCGCGGACCACGCCGCGGATCGAGACCACGGTCCCGTCGTCGAGGTCGCGCAGGCCGGCGATCGTCGTCATCTCGCGCAGGTCGTCATAGCGGCGAGGCAGGTGGAACAGCAGGTCGCGGACGTCGTACCAGCCCAGGCGCACACCCGCCCGCCGAAGCGTGGCAGCCGCGGTCAGGCCGGACTGATGGAGCGGCGTCGTCAGCAGCTCGACCGGATCGGTCGGCGGGGGCGGGGGCGGCGGGACGGCAGCCCGAGGCTTCCCCTTGGTCGTGGCGCGACTCGCCATGGGCCCCCGCCTACTCGGCGGAGATCAGGTACCGGTAGAAGGGCTGGCCGCCGTGCCGCACCTCGATCTCGACGGCCGGCAGGATGGCCCCGATCCTGCGAGCCATCGCCTCGGTCTC
This sequence comes from uncultured Chloroflexia bacterium, assembly GCA_963724635.1. Taxonomy (GTDB): domain Bacteria; phylum Chloroflexota; class Limnocylindria; order Limnocylindrales; family CSP1-4; genus SPCO01. The sequence continues at coordinate 47,240 of CAVRVI010000003.1, read as the reverse complement.
GGTGAGGTCGGCGCCGTCCCCGTAGAACATCGAGACGAGCTCGTAGCCGGGCGTCAGCGCGGCCATCGCGGCCAGGACGCACTTCTCCCGATCGCTGTCGACCGCCACCAGGCCGTCGTCGGGGTCGAGCGCGATCGTCTGGCCCTTCTTGACCTTCTTGCCGCCGATCGTCGCGTCACGGACCGCCTCGGTCACGACGATGGTCTGGACCGCGCGACCGGCCTCGGTCATGGGTCCCACATTGGAGGCCGCGTCCATCGACGGGTCGAGGGCGAGCAAGGCCGCAAAGCCCTCGGCGGCGTTCCGGGTCGGGACCACGGCGACGGGCCGATCGCTCATCGACGCGACCTGGCGCGCGGCGAGGACCACGTTCGGATTGTTGGGGAGGAGCAGGACCTCCTTGGCCGGCACGGATCCCGACGGCATCCAGCAGTTCGCCGGTGCTCGGGTTGGCGGACTGGCCACCCTGGACCACCGCCGCGACCCCGAAGTCCCGGAAGATCGCGGCGAGGCCCTCCCCCGCCGTGACCGCGATGACGGCGAGATTGGCAGATCGGCCGGACGACCGGACCCGTTCCCCGACGACGTGTCCGACCTCGCTTTGGCTGCTGTCGACCCGGCGGCGATGCTCGATTCGGTCGCCTCGGGCGCCGACCCCGTGAACTCCGCGGCCTTGGTCTCGCGCACGTCCTTGGCCTGGTTGTCGAGGTTCTCGACCGTGATCCGGCTCATGTTGCCGAGCGTCAGCCCGTACCCGATGACGAGGTCCGGCCGCTCGTTGTGGACATGCACCTTGAGCGCCCGCGAGTCGCCCGCGACGAGCACGGAATCGCCGATCGACTCGAGGTGGTCGCGGATGGCGTCCACGTCGAGGCCGTGGTGGCCTTCGGCCCGCAGCAGGAACATCGTCTCGTAGCCGAATCCCTCGTCGGCGTGGGCGACGAGCGTGCTCGGCTTGACGCCGCCGGAGGCACGGTCGCGCGCGACACCGACCGGCGTCTTGCCCGTGAGATCGAGCAGGGCGCCCTGGAAGAGCCGGTACAACCCCTGCCCACCCGAGTCCACGACGCCGGCCTCGCGCAGGATCGCGAGCAGGCTGGGCGTCCGGGCGACCGACTTCTCGGCCGCATCGAGCGTGGCGGCCAGCACGGTCTCGATGTCGTTGTCCCGTTCCGCGGCGACCACCGCGGCCGCCGCCGATTCGCGGATGACCGTGAGGATCGTGCCTTCGACGGGCTTGGCGACCGCGCCATACGCGGTCTTGGCCCCCTCACTCAACGCGTGGGCGAGGTCCAGGCCGTTGAACCGGCTCTTCCCGCCGAGACCTTCGGCCATGCCCCGGAAGATCTGGCTCGTGATGACCCCCGAGTTCCCGCGAGCCCCCATGAGCGCCCCGAAGCTGATCGCCGCCGCCACCCGCTCCGCGGACTGGCCGGCGACCGCCTCGGCCTCCTCCAGGGCCGCCTTGACCGTGGCCAGCATGTTGGAACCCGTGTCGCCGTCGGGGACCGGGTAGACGTTCAGGCTGTTGATCTCCTCGACATGTGCCTCGAGGTTGGCGACCGCCGCCCGGAAGGCCTCCAGCAGCCCGTTGCCGTTGCAGGCCTTTCGAACCATCTAGGCGACGTCCGTGCCGCTGTCGGCGAGGTCACGCGGCCGGATGGCGGTCGGTGACTCCACGGGCGCCTCCGGGACCGCACCGCCGGGGTGCACGCGGAGCCCATCGACGTGGATGACGATCCGGTTCACCTCGCGGTCCAGCGCCCGTCTGATGGCGTAGCGGACGGCCGAGTCCACCTGGCGGGCGACCTCGGCGACCGGCACGCCCAGGGCGACGTTCAGGTCCAGCTCGATCTCGATGCCGTCGTCCTGGCGGATGGCGAGTCCGGGCTGCCCAAGACCAAGCCGGGCGACGATGCGCGAGAACGGCCCGCCCGCGAACCCCGTGACCCCGTAGGAGCCAAGGGTCGCGGTGCGGACGATGTCGATCAGGGCACGACCAGTGACGAGCGATCGGCCGGGGGTGGGTCGGATGGCCACGCGGGCAACAGTCCTCGCTACGGTCGACCGGGTTCGGGGCGTGCTCGGGCGGGGCGGTCGGGACCGTGTGCTATCATACCGCCCCGCTCGGGCCTCGCCGCCCGTGCCTTCCATTTCTGACCGTTTCTGAGGATCCTGCATGGCCCGCTCCTGCGCGATCTGCGGCAAGGTTTCGATGGGCGGCTTCAACCCGCAGTCGTCGGGCATGAACCGCGTTCGAGCTCACCGCCGCTACCAGCCGAACCTGCAGCCGCTCGTCATCCAGCAGAAGGGCGCCCCCACGAAGGCGCTCGTCTGCACGCGCTGCCGGCGCACGCTGCTCAAGGCCTCCAAGTAGTCCTTCGGCCGGCGTTCGTGCCGGCCTGACGGGACCCGCCACCCCGACCGGTCGTCGCCAGACGGCCGGTTCACTGTGTCCAGGCGGGCCTTCGCTGGTAGGCACGGGTCCCACCCCGCCCGGAAGGTCAGCCCAGGACACGCGTCGCGCACGAACACGCACGGACAGTCGACGAAACGGTCGGTCGCTGTCGTTCGGGAAGGTCACCAAGGGAGTTCGTGGCGATCCGGTGTCTCAGGGTGACATGGACGACAGCCTGTCGTCGATCGAGCTGACGAGCTGGGCACCGTAGGACCGATGAGCCCTTAGCGGTCGTCCGTGTCGAGCCAGATCGTGAACGGGCCGTCGTTGACGAGCTCGACCGCCATCTCGGCACCGAACGACCCGGTCGCCACCCGCACGCCGAGACCCTCCAGGGTGGCCACGACTCGCCGATAGAGTCGATCGGCCTGCTCCGGCGGGGCGGCTCCCGTGAACCCGGGCCGTCGTCCCCGACGCGTGTCCGCGTACAGCGTGAACTGCGAGACGACCAGCGCCTCGCCGCCGGCATCCATCAGCGACCGGTTCGTGCGTCCCTCCGCGTCGCGGAAGATCCGCAGCTCCGTGATCCGCTGGGCCAGCGCATCGGCGATCGCCTCGTCGTCGGCCGGCCCCACGCCGACCAGGATCACCAGCCCCGGCCCGATCTCGCCGACGACCTCTCCATCGACCCGCACGCGGGCGCCGGTCGTGCGCTGGAGGAGCGCCCTCAATCGAGTGTCGGGTGGGGCTTGACGTTGCCCGAGGCGATCAGCTCGGCCCGCCACGCCTCGGCCTCGTCGCCGAGCTGCGCCCGCAGCGGCCCGAAGCGCTCGATGACGGCGTCCTCGACCGTCGCGGGGATCATCAGCTCGTAGTCGCGGACGCCGTCCGGATTGATCTGGCCGTCGCCTCGCAGCATGATCACCGGGACGCCCGCGCCTTCAAGCGCATCGCGCAGCCGGTTCCCGAAGGCCCGCGGCAGCGACGCGAACCCGATGATCTTGCCCGACGGGGCGGGCGCTTTGCCGCCGTTGAGCTGGTACTGGAAGCCCTCGTCGGCCAGAGCCCGGACCAGACGGATCTCGCGGCCCATATCCCTGCCCCGCTTGAACAGCGCCGACCCGACCACCAGGACATCGCAGCCGAGCCCGCCAACGAGCTCCGCCGTCTCGCGATTGACCCCACCATCGACGTGGACCTCGCCCCCGAACATCCGGTAGCTCAGCAGCTCACGGGCCTTGGGCGCCTTCTCGCGCAGCACGTCGCCCATGAACGACTGCCCGCCGAACCCCGGCTCCACGGTCATGATCATGATGATGTCGAGGAGGCGCGTGTAGGGCGCGACCGCGGAGATCGGCGTGCCTGGCTCGGAGAGCGAGTCCGGCCGCCCGGCCACCGGCGCGGATCGCCCGCAGGACCGGTTCGACCGGTTCGTCGACCTCGACGTGGAACGTGATGGAGTCGGAGCCCGCGTCGAGGAACTCCGGGACGTAGCGACCCGGCTCGCTGATCATCAGGTGGACGTCGAACGGCAGTTCCGTGCGCTGGCGCAGGGCCTTCACCGTCTTGGCGCCGAACGTGAGGTTCGGGACGAAGTGGCCGTCCATGATGTCGAGGTGGATCCGGTCCGCGCCGGCCGCCTCCACCCGCCGGACGGCGTTGCCGAGGTTGCTCAGGTCGGCGTCGAGGATGCTCGCGGAGATCCGCGCCCGACCCTCGCCGACCTTGGCCCCGGAGCCGCGGACCTTCTTGCGTTTGGTCACGCGCGGACCGCCTCGTCGTCGCCACTCGTGGTCCCGACCCCCGCGGGCACCGGGTCATGGCTGCGTTCGCCGCGTAGAGCCGCGGCACTTGCCACCACCAGGAGTTCGCGCCGCCGGGCGACCGCCGGGGCCGCCGGTTCCCCGGCCCGCTCCGCCGCCAGCTGTCCGCACGCGGCCCCGACCTCCTGGCCGCGATTGCGCCGGATGGTCGTCGCGATGCCGGCGGCCGTGAGCGTCGCCGCGAAGGCCTCGATGACCGGCATCGGGCTGGCTTGCCAGGGCGTATGCGCGACCGGATTCATCGGGATGAGGTTGACGTGCGCGTGGTCGCCGCGCAAGAGATCGGCCATGGCCTCCGCATCGACCGCGGTGTCGTTCACGCCGCCGATCATCGTGACTTCGTAGCTGATCCGTCGACCGGTGGTCCGGGCGTGGTCGCGGGCGGCCTCGACCACCTCGGCCACCGGCCAGCGGCGGTTCAGTGGCACGAGCACGTCACGGAGCGGGTCGCGCGCCGCGTGCAACGACACGGCCAGCGTGAATTGTGGTCCGAGGGCGGTCAGCCGCCGGATGCCGGGAACCACGCCGGACGTGGAGACCGTGATATGCCGCGCCCCCAGACCGAACCGGCGTGGGTCGTTGAGCGCCTCGACGGCGGCCAGGACCCGGTCCAGGTTGAGGAGCGGCTCGCCCATGCCCATGAACACGATGTTGGTCAGCCGCTTCCCGCTCGCCGCGAGCCGGCGCGCCGCATGACGGACCTGGTCCACGATCTCGGCCGTCGAGAGGTCGCGCGTGAAGCCGAGCTCGCCGGTCGCACAGAACGGACAGCCCACGGCGCACCCGGCCTGGCTCGAGATGCACAACGTGTGCCGTTCGCGCGACCCGCCGCGGGCCGGGTAGTGCATGAGCACGCTCTCGATCAGCGCCCCGTCGCCGAGCCGATGGAGCGCCTTCTCCGTCAGCCCGCCATCGCCTTCGGTGAGCTCCGTGTCGGCGACGGTATCGAGCAAGAACGTCGCCGCCAGGGCCTCCCGCAGGGCCGCGGGCAACGTCCGGATCGCGGCCGCCTCCGAGACCCCGCCATCCTTCCAGAGCGCATCGGCGATCTGTCGTGCCCGGAAGCCCGGCTCGCCCTGGTCGGTCACCCAGGCCGTCAGCTCGTCCGGGGTCAGGCCGGACAGGCCGGGCAGAACGCTGGGTGTGTCGGTCGTCACGTCGTCGATGCTAGCGCAGCCGGGTCCACCGGCACTTCACCGTGTGCGTCTCAGGCGTTATCGGTCGCCCCCACGACTCGCGACCCGACGATGGCCGGGCGGCCCCGGACGTATGCCTCCCAGGGCATCCGCTTGCCGCCCGCCGGCTGGACCTCGATCAGGCGCAGGCGACCATCGGTGGTGACGAGCCCGGCCGAATCGAACGTTCCCGGCGATCCGCGCCGACATCGATCGGCTCCACGCTCGCCGACCAGATCACGAGCCGTGCTTGCGGCGTGTCGACGAACGAGCCGGGCCAGGGCTGATACGCGCGGATCTGGCGCTCCAGGGCCGCGGCATCTCCCTGCGGGTCCAGCCGTCCATCCTCACGTCGGAGGGGCCGGGTGAGCGTGACCCCGTCCGCGGGCTGCGGCTGCGCCAGGAGTTCCCCGCGCAGCCACGGGCCGAGCTGGTCGGCAAGGAGGGTCGCGCCAGTCCTGGCCAGGTCGGCCTCCAGCGTGGGCGTGGTCTCCTGTCCGTCAAGACTGCGCCGGACCTGGGCCACGACCGGTCCCGTATCGAGCCCGGCATCCATCCGCATGAGGGTCACCCCGGTCTCCGGGTCGCCCGCGAGGATGGCGGCGGACACCGGCGTCGCTCCGCGGTGCCGCGGCAGCAGCGAAGGGTGCAGGTTGAGCGCCCCGTGGCGCATGTCGAGCAGGCCGCGCCGGCACGATCTGCCCGTAGTCGGCCAGGACCGCGAGTTCCGGCGCCAGCGCGAGGATGGCCTCGACGGCGTCGGGTGCCCGCAGCCGATCCGGAGTCATGATGGTCGTCACGCCGCGCGCCCGAGCCGCCGCATCGACCGGCGTCGGGTTGGGGTCCTGGCGTCGACCGGCGGGGCGCGGCGGCGCCGTGACGACGGCGACGAGCTCGAGTGCCGGGTGCGTCGCGACGACGTCCAGCGACGGAACGGCGAAGGCGCCACTTCCCAGGAACACGGTGCGGACCCGCGGGCGCTCAGCCCGCTCATCGGTCACGCCGTGCGGATCACGCGAGGGCGCTCTGGGCCTCGCGGACGTCGGCGTCATCCTCGTTGCTGGCGCCGACCGGCATGAGCTCGTCCATCAATTCGAGATAGTCGATGTAGAGCTTGCCATCGAGATGATCCAGCTCGTGCTGGAGCGCCCGGCCCAGCAGCCCGGACCCTGCGACCTTGATCTTCTTGCCCTGGCGATCCTGGGCGACCACCCAGACGCGCTCGCGGCGGGTCACGTACGCGACATAGCCCGGGATCGACAGGCAGCCCTCGAGATCGCGGTCGTCGCCCGTCGACCGGACGATCCGCGGGTTCACGAGCTCGTAGAGCTGGCTCTCGACCTCGATGACGCAGGCCTGCATCGCCTCGCCCAGCTGGGGCGCCGCCAGCCCGACGCCTGGGGCGTCGCGCATCGTGTGGGCGAGGTCGTCGAGGAGCTCGTGGAGGTACTTGCCGAAGCTGTCGACCGGCTTGCCCTTGAGGCGCAGGCGCGGGTCGCCGAGCATGACGATGGGGCGGACACTCATGGCGCGGAAGTATATCGGGACGTCACCGGCGACACGGCCGGATGGTGCCGGCGGCCGTCCAGGGACCGCCGACCAGCCCGGGATCGAGCGTCAGCCGGCGTGCTGCGTGGCGTCCTCGACGACATCACCCGCGTCGGTGGCCGCGTCCTTGACGGCGTCGGCCGCGTCACCGGCCGCGTCGCTGGCGGCATCGGCGGCATCGGCGGCTTCCTTGCCGTTGCCCGACGCGGAGTCGGCGGCGTCGGACAGGGTCGTGCGCACCTCGGTGGCCCACTCGCGGGACTTCTCGGCGAGCTTGCCGCTGGCGTCGGCGGTCGCCTCACCGGCCTTGCGGGCCAGCGGACCGGCCTTGTCGGCGGCGACGGCCGCGACTTCCGCCGCCTTGGCGGAGAACTCACGGACGGTCGGACCGGCACGGTCGGCCAGGTCGTCGATGGCGTCGCGGAGCGACTCGAGGATGGTCGAAGCCATCGCCGCGGCGTTGTCGGTCGCGCTCCCGGTCTTGGCGCCCGCGTCGCTTGCAGCGTCACCCGCCGCTTCGGCGGTATCGCTCGCCGCATCGGCCGCTTCGTTCGCCGCGTCGGCGGCGGCGTCGAAGGCGCCTCCGGCGGCGCCGCCGATCTCGTCGGGGTTCGTCGTGGTCGGATCGGTCATGGTGGTCGTCCCTCCTGGTGGCGGACGCACATGGTCCCACGAACCGCCAAATGGGTCATCCGTATCGGCGTGAGATCGGGCGTATCATCGGCGCGACGGTCGCCGGCGAGCAGGACGGACCGACGGCACCGGCGTCAGACGGAGGTTTCCATGGCCAGCGAATGGTCGTACGCAGTCCTCGGCACCCGAGCAGCTCGAGCTCGTGGAAGAAGCCGAACGCACGCTCGATACCGACGTCGTCATGGTCTATCGACCGAGCGCGTGGGGCACGGTCGATCCCGAGGTCGTGACCGCCGATGGGCTGCACCCGGTCGACCTGGAGCCGACGCAGCTGGAATGCCTCCAGGGTCTGGAGCAGCGGGTGGGTGGCGTCATGGTCGCGTACAAGCGCGAGACCCACTGACCGTCGGACTTACAGGAGCGACTCGGGATCCACGTCCACCGACCACGGCGGCCCGAGGTCCTCGCCCAGGACGGCGCGCGGGTCAGCGCCCCGCAGCACCACGTTGTAACGCCACCGGTCGTTGCGACGCGCGATGTAGGCGGGCGCCGGCCCGGCGACACTCGTGCCATGTTCGGCCGCCCGATCGCGCAGGCGGTCGACCATCTCCTGACCTTCCCGTTCCGCGGCCGCCCTGTCCGCCAGGGCCACCGTGAGCTTGATCACCTGCCCGTACGGCGGCGACCCGAACCGACGGCGCATCGCGAGCTCCGCTGCGTAGAACGCGTCGGCGTCGCCGGTCGCAACGGCCTGGATCGCCGGATGCTCCGGTTGGTACGTCTGCAGGAAGGCTCTCCCCGGGCGATCGCCACGACCGGCCCGGCCGACCGCCTGGCTGAGCAGCTGGTACGTCCGTTCCGCGGCACGCTCATCGGGCAGGTTCAAGGCCACGTCCGATGACACGACCCCGACGAGGGTCACGGTCGGGACGTCCAGGCCCTTCGCCACGAGGCTCGTCCCCACCAGGACGTCCGTCAGGCCCGCGCTGAAGTCATCGATGACGCGCGCCGCCGCGCCGCGTCGTTCGGCGATATCCCGGTCCAGGCGCGCTACCCGCAGGTCCGGGTGCGCGGCGCGGACCTCCCGCTCCACGCGTTCCGTGCCGCCACCCAGGTAGCGGATCCGGGGGGACTGGCAGTTCGGGCATCGCGTGGCCAGTGGCGTCGCCCGGCCGCAGTGGTGGCAGCGCAGGGTCGTGCCGGCCTGGTGGTAGACGAGCGGCCGCTCGCAGTCTGGGCAGGCCTGGACATGACCGCAGTCGCGGCACAGCACCACGGAGGCGGTCCCGCGGCGGTTCAGGACGAGGATCGCCTGGTCGCCCAAGGTCGTGTCGAGGGCGGCGAGCGCCTCGTCCAGGGGTCGCGACAGGAGCCCGCGGTTCCCCTCGGCGAGTTCCAGGCGCAGGTCGACGATCTCGACGCGCGGCGCCTCGCCGACCGGGCGCGCGGGCAGGCGAACGCGATCCCAGGTGCCGTCCAGCGCCCGGCCCAGGGTGTCGACGGCCGGCGTGGCGGACCCCAGCACACACGCCGCCCCGGCGAGGGCTGCGAGCCGGATCGCCGCATCGCGTGCCTGGAGCCGCGGCGTGCGGTCGCTCTTGTAGGCCGGGTCGTGCTCCTCGTCGACGATGACGAGACCGACGTCCGCGAGCGGCGCCAGCACCGCGAGCCGCGTCCCCACGACGATGTCCACGTCACCGGCTCGGATCCGGCGCCACTCGTCGGCTCGCTCCCCGTCACCGAGGCCCGAATGGACCAGCGCGACCCGGGCGTCGAGATCCGCGCGGAGCCGGTCCACGATGGGGCAGCGCCATCGCGATCTCGGGCACGAGCACGAGGGCCGGCCGTCCTTCCGCCAGCGAGGCCGTGATGGCATCGACATAGATCGCCGTCTTCCCGGCACCGGTCACCCCGTCGAGCAGGAGCGGCCGCGGGATCGTGGGCAGCGATCGCCCGCTCGAGGTGGGCGACGGCCTCCGCCTGGGGGCCGGACAGCGCCGCCGTCGGCGGTCGGCCGCCGCGCAACCCGGGTCGTCGGGTCTCCAGCGGGCGTCGCGGTCGTTCGCGGACCTCGGTCTCGGCCAGGCCGCGGCGCACGAGCCCGGTCAGACCGGCGGCGCCGTGACGCCCGGACAGGGCGGCGGCCGGGAGTCCACCCGGGCCAGCAGCGACCAGCTCGGCCAGCGCCTCCGCCTGACGGGGGCCGAGGGGTCGGCCCGTCGGTCGCTCGCCGGTCGCGAGCGCCGCGGCGGCGACCTCGCCCTCGGGCAGGGCCCGCATCCAGCGCTCGAATCGCGGACCGGCCGAGGCGCCCAGCAGCGTCCAGTCCAGGGTGAGGTAGCCCGCCGTCGCCAGGCCGCGCAGGCGACGCAGCAGGCCGGCCCGTCCCTCGGGGGCGGCCAGGTCTCGGGCGGGTCGTGGCCCGGCCTCCAGCTGGTCCAGGAGGTCGCGATCCACGCGGTCCGGGGCGGGGACCGTGGTCACGCCGCCGCCGTCGCCCTCCTCGGGCACCACGAGCGGTGTCCGCTCCGCCACGAGCTCCAGCCGCTCCAGGAGTCCGGGCGGCAGCATCGCCCGCACGACCAGCGCCGGCGGGGCGAGGTAGTGGTCCGCGATCCAGCTCGCCAGGTGGAGCGACAACGACGGGAGCAGCGGACCGTCAGCGCGGACGCGATCCGAGATCGGCTTGGCCGTGATCCCGGGCGTGGCCTCGGCCGGACCAAGGATCACCCCGAGCGCCTGCCGCCGACCGAACTCGACGAGGACGGCCTCGCCATCCTCGAGGTCGGCCAGGTCCGGTGGGATCGCGTAGGTGTACGGACGCGAGCCGCCGGCGCCAGCCGCGTCGACCGCGACCTGGACGAGTCGCCCGTCCTCCCCGCCGAGCAGCGCGGTGGGACGATCCGCAGGGCCCGCGATCCCCTCCCCCGGCTCCGGCTCGAGGCCCAGCGTCACCGGGCGCTCCCTAGACCCGGACGCGCCGGTCTGCGTGCTGCCGGCGCTCGTCCGCGATGATCTCGTCGATCCGCTGGGCGGTCCGGGTGATCTGACCGGTCTCGTTCACGACGACGTAGTCGTAGTCGTCCTGGCGGGCGAGTTCGATCGCGGCGTTGCGCTGGCGGAGCTCGAGCTCATCGGCGGTCTCGGTGGCGCGGGCCCGGAGGCGTGAGAACAGCGTCTCGAGGGTCGGCGGGATGAGGAAGATCAGGAGCGCTTCGGAGACCTGGTCCTTGACGATCTGGGCGCCCTGGACATCGATCTTGAGGACGACATCCTTGCCGGCGGCCAATCCCTCGCGCACCTGGTCGCGCGGCGAGCCATACCAGTTGCCGTGGACCTCGTTGGCCTCCAGGAACCCGCGTGCATCGCGGAGGCGGAGGAACTGCTCGCGGCTGACGAAGTGGTAGTCCACGCCATCGACCTCGCCCTCGCGCGGCGCGCGCGTCGTGACCGTCACGACGTAGTGGCGCCGACCGGTCAGTCCGGCCTCGGTCTCGAGCCGGCGCATCTCATCGATGATCGTGTCCTTGCCCACGCCCGACGGTCCCGAGATGATCGCGAGCAGAGCGCCCGGCGCGCCATCGATGACGGTGTCCGGGCGACCGGGGTCGTCCGAGATGTGCGCCGGCTCGACGATGGGTCCGTGCTCGTTGGGATCGGGGGCTTCCCGCAGGTCCGGCGCCTCGCCCGGCGTCGTCGCCGGCGCGAAGGGGTCCGGGACCTCGAACGACCCGTCGGTCACCGGGCCGTCTCCGCGTCGCGCAGGCCCGTGAGCACGCGCTCCAGTTCGTCGGGGAGTGGCGCCGTCGCGCGGATCAGGTGGCCGTCACCGGGTGCTGCCAGCTCCAGGCGCCACGCGTGCAGGAACAGCCGCTCGAGCCCATCGGGACCGCGCCGCGACGTCCCGGTCCCGTAGACCGGGTCGCCCGCCACGGCGTGCCCGATGGCATCGAGGTGCACCCGGATCTGGTGCGTCCGTCCCGTGACCAGGTCCAGCTCCAGCAGCGTCCAGTCCGGGAACCGTTCCTTGACCCGATATCCCGTCGTGGATGCACGGCCATCCGGCACGACGGCCATCTTCGTGCGGTGCTTCGGGTCACGCCCGATCGGCGCTTCGATCCGACCCACGGCGGCCGACACGCTGCCCTGGACGAGGGCGAGGTACGTCTTGCGGACGCGGCGGGCCTTGAGCTGGGCCATGAGCGAGTGCTGCGCGGCATCGTGCTTGGCCACCATCAGGAGGCCGCTCGTGTCGCGGTCCAGCCGATGGACGATGCCCGGGCGCGCGACCCCGGCGATCCCGCCGTACTCCGCCCCGCCCGCGCGCGCCAGGAGCGCGTTCACGAGCGTGTCGCCGTCGTGATGGCCGGCCGACGGATGGACGACCAGGCCCGACGGCTTGTCGACGATCAGCAGGTCGTCGTCCTCGTAGACGATCGTGAGCGGGATGTCGTGCGCCGGCGCCATATCGAGCGCCACGGGCTCCGGCACGTCCAGCATGAGCTCCGTGCCGGCGGTCACGATCGTGTTGGCGCGCACGGTGTGGCCCTGGGAGGTCAGCCGCCCGTCGGTGATGAGCTTCTGGACGTGGCTCCGGGACAGGCCGGTCGCATCGGCGACGAACCGGTCCACGCGGCCCGGCTTCCCCTCCGGGATGCGGACGGTGCGGATCCCGGCGAGCACCGGCGATTCAGACATCCGCCGGACCGGTATCCGTGGCTGTCGCGGTGGCAGTCGACGCCTCTGCCTCCGGCGCCGGATCCTCGCCCCAGGACTTGAGCGCCGGCACGATCGCGATGGCCAGGAGCAGCAAGACCGCTCCCGTGACGGCACTGTCGGCCACGTTGAACGTGTAGAAGCGCCAGTCACCGATGCCGGCGTCCACCCAGTCGATGACGTAGCCCAGGCGGAACCGGTCGATCATGTTGCCGATCGCGCCGCCCAACAGCAGGCCCAGCGCGATCGACATGAGGATGTGGCGCCCCGACGCGCGGTGGTACCAGACGATCAGGCCCACGACGCCGATGGACACGAGCCCGAACAGCAGCGCCTGATCGCGGAACAGCCCGAAGATCGCCCCGTCGTTCTGGCCGTGGACGATTCGCAGCGAGTCGCCGATGACGGACATCCGCGCGCCCGGCTGCAGCTCGCCGACGAGCCACGCCTTCGAGAGCTGGTCGACGATGACGACCACCGTTGCGATCGAGAAGAAGACGAGCCAGTGCGGCCGGCCGGGCGCGCGAGCGGGCACGCCCGTCACGCGATCCTCCGCAACGCGATGGTCACGGGACCCGCATCCAGGTCGACCGATGCGCGTGGCGCCTCCGGGCTGGCCACACCGTTGCCGGCGAGATCCGCCAGGGTGTCCACGAGGACCCCGTCGAGATGCCGGGCGACGACCTCCGGCAGGCCGTCGATCCAGAGGGAGATCCGGTCATCGAGCTCGAGGCCGGCATCGCGACGCAGGTCCTGGATGGCGCGGGCGAGTTCGCGCGCATCGCCCTCGGCGCGCAGGTCCGGGTGTGAGTTCGGTATCGAGGACCATCACGAGGCCATCATCCTCCGCGACCGCGGTGCCCGGTCGTGGGGTCGCCTGGATCTCCACCTCGTCGGCCGCCAGGGTCACCCCGGCCAGCGTGACGCCACCGTCGTCGTGGATCGTCACGTCGCCGTCGCGGGCCGCGGCCATCACCGCCGGGATCGCGGCACCCAGCCGCTTGCCGACCTTGGGCAGCAGCACCTTGACCCGCCGGTCCACGAGGTCGGAGCCGTCGGCGATCGGCTCGACGACCTTGACGTTGATCTCGTCAGCCACCAGGCGCAGGAGCTCGTCATCGAGCGCGCCGGCGCCTCCGGGGATCGCGAGCCAGGCCCGGGCCAGCGGCTGTCGCGTGCGGATGCCGCTCGCGTTGCGGAGCGTGCGCGCGAGGTCGACGGCGCGCTGGGCCACCCGCATGCGGGCCTCCAGCGCGACGTCCCGATGGGCCGCGAGCTCTGCGGACGGCCAGCGCGTGAGGTGGACGCTGTCGGGCGCCGCCGCGTCGACGGCCGTGACAGGTTGCCGTAGAGCGTGTCGGCGAGGAACGGCAGGATCGGCGCCAGCATCCGGGACGTGGCCACGAGCGCCTCGTGGAGCGTGGCGAAGGCGCCGTCCCGATCCGCCGCGTCCTGGTTGCGGCGCATCCGCTCGCGCGAGAGACGCAGGTACCAGGTGGACAGGTGGTCCAGGTACGCTCGAGATGGCGCGCGTCGCCCCCACGGCATCGGTCTCGCGCAGGCGCTCCTCGGCGACGCCGCCGTGCCGGCCGCGCGCGACAGGATCCAGCGATCGAGGACCGGTCGCTCGGCGAGCGGCGGCGAGGCGACGTCCGGGGTCCACTCGGCCGAGGCGGGCGTACGTCACGAAGAACGCGTACACGTTCCAGAGGATCAGCAGCTCGCGCCGCGCCTCGTCGGCCGCGTGCCAGCCGAACAGGATGTTGTCCTCGGGCCGGGCCTTGGCGAACATCCAGCGCATGACGTCGACGCCCATCCGGTCGGCCGCCTCGTCGAACTCGATCGCGTTGCCCCAGCTCTTGTGCATCGGGCGGCCGTCCTCGGCGAACACCAGCGCGTAGCCGAAGATCGACTTGAACGGCTCCTCGCGACGCAGCACCGTCGACATCGCGAGCATCGAGTAGAACCAGTTGCGGAACTGGCCCGGGAAGCTCTCGGTGATGAAGTCGGCCGGGAACCACTGCGCCCAGTAGTCGGGATCCTCGCGGAAGTGGAGCGTGGAGAACGGCACGATCCCGGCGTCCAGCCACGGATTGCCGACGTCCTTGATGCGCTCGACCGGCGCGCCGCACGATCGGGCACGCGATGCGGACCTCGTCCACCCACGGTCGGTGGGGCGTGTGGCCCTCGAACCGCTCCCAGCCCTCGACCGCGCGCGCCTGGAGTTCGTCGCGCCCGCCGATGACCTCGATCGTCCCGCAGGCGGAGCAGTCGTAGATCGGCAGCGCCAGGCCCCAGTAGCGCTTCTTGCTGATCATCCAGTCGTGCATGTTGCGGAGCCAGTCGAGCTCGCGGTCGTACCCGAAGTCCGGGATCCATCTGATGCGGTCGACGACGTCCATGATCTGGTAGCGCAGGCTCGCGTCGACCTGCTCGGTCGTGAGCGTCTCGCGCGGCTGGTCGTAGACCGGGCCCATGCTGATGTACCACTCGTCGACCAGGCGGAAGAGCAGCGGCGTGTTGCACCGCCAGCAGTGCGGATAGCGGTGCTGGTAGGGCTCCAGGTGATAGAAGACGTGCCGTCGTTCCAGGTCGTCGACGATCGGTTCCGCGACCGCCGACGCCTCGCGGCCGGTCAGCCAGTCGAAGCCCTCGAGATAGCGGCCGCTCTCGTCGATCGGGGCGATGATCGGCAGGCTCAGTGCCTTGCCCAGCTGGAAGTCCTCGGCGCCGCAGCCGGGAGCGATGTGGACGATGCCGGTCCCCTCGTCCTCGCCGACCTCGGTCCACGGCACGACCCGATGCTCATAGCCGTCCGGGGCGAAGGCCGCGACGACGGCCGGCAGCGCATCGAACGGACCGCTGTACCGCCAGCCGACGAGCTCTGACCCGGCGCGTTCCTCGAGCACCTCGAAGCGGTCCTGGAGCTGGGTCTTGAGCGTGCCCTTGCCCAACCAGAAGATGTCGTCGCCCTCGCGGACCTTGACGTAGCGCACGTCCGGACCGACCGCGGCGGCGACGTTCGCGGTCAGTGTCCAGGGCGTCGTGGTCCAGACCAGGAGCGCCTCGCCCGGTCGGTCCAGCAACGGGAAGCGCACCGTCAGGCCCGGATCCTCGCGGTCCTGGTAGCCCTCGTTCATCTCCATCTGGGAGAGGCCCGTGCCGCAGCGCGGACACCACGGCATCGTGTCGTGGCCCTTGTACAGCCATCCGCGCCGGTGGCACTCGGCGAGGAACCCCCAGATGAGGTCGTTGTTCTCGTTGCTGAACGTGAAGTACGAGCCGCCGGTATCCGGCATCCCGAGGCGCCCCACGAGCATCTCGGCGGTGTCGGTGACGGGGCCGTCCGGGCCCTCGATGGTCGTGACGGCGGTCGGGTCCGTCGCGAGCAGGTCGTGGAGCCGGCGCAGCTCATCGGGGTCATTCCAGTCCATCCACATGCCCAGTCGGATGGACTGCTCGGTCTGGCGGGCGGCGTAGGTGAGGACCCGCTGCTTGCAGAGCGTCACGAAGCGGTCGATCCCGTAGGCCTCGATGTCGCGCTTGTTCGTGAACCCGAGGTCGCGCTCCACGTTGACCTCGACCCACAGGCCCTGGCAGTCGAACCCGTTCTGGTAGCGCTGATGCTCGCCGAGCATCGCGTGGAAGCGCTGGTAGAGGTCCTTGTAGGCACGGCCCCAGGCGTGGTGGACGCCCATCGGATTGTTGGCGGTGATGGGTCCGTCCAGGAAGCTCCAGCGCGGCCCGTCCGCGTTCTGCGCGCGCAATCGGGCGAAGGTCTTGCGGTCCCGCCACAGCTGGAGCAGATCGTGCTCCTGGGCGACGAAGTCGGGCTTGCTGGTGACGGGTCGGAACATGCGTCTCCGGGCGGCGAGATCCTGGGGTCTGGGGCGCCCGGACCGTCAGAAGACCGGTCCGGCAGGTCCCGAGTATCCTACGCGCGATGCAGAAACCGCAGGAGACGCGACCGCGTGCCCGGTCGCCGTTCGCCGCCGCCTTCCTCTCGCTGCTCTTCCCCGGACTCGGTCAGGCCTATGCGGGCGCCCCGATGCGGGCGCTCGGTTTCGCCGCAGCGCCGATCCTGCTGATCGCGCTCGGGGCCGGCGTCCTGCTCCGCATGGACCGTCTGGAGCTCGTGAGTCTCGCCCTCAACCCGGGGATCCTCACCTCGGTCTTCATCGTCAACATCCTGGCGCTCGTCTACCGGCTGATCGCGATCATCGATGCGTATCGGGTCGCGCAGTACCTCAACGCCCAGTCGGCGTCAGGTGACGGGCGGCTCGGACCGGCCCGGCTGCCACGGAACACGCTCACGATCGCCGGCCTGCTCGCGGTCATCCTCGTGATGGCGGGCAGCCACGTCGTCGTGGCGCGCTATGACCTGCTGGCCAGCGACCTGCTGACGAGCGGCTGCGTCTTCATCGGGGACGAGACCGCCGCCGAGACCTGCGATGTCGATCCCTCCTCCTCGCCCGAGCCGACGGATCCGACCGACTCACCCGACGCGAGCGCCCTGGTCACGCCCTCCCCTACCGTGGAGCCGACCCCGATCGGATCTGCGGTCCCGAACGTGTCGATCCCGCCGTGGGACGGCAAGGAGCGGCTCAACATCCTGCTCATCGGCGCCGACACGCAGGGTGGTGGCCACCGAACGGACACGATGATCACCGTCTCCATCGACCCGGTGACCAAGCAGGTCGCGATGTTCAGCCTGCCGCGCGACACCAAGGGCGTGCCGATCCCGCCGGGGCCCGCTCGGTCGGTCTGGGGCCGCACGTACGGCGACAAGATCAATGCCTTCTTCATCAACAATCGGCGGCGTTCCGACCTCTGGCCGGGCTCGGACAAGACCCGGGGCTACAACGCCCTCAAGGCGGTCCTCGGCGAGTTGTATGACCTGGACATCAAGTACTTCGTCGAGGTCGACTTCGAGGGCTTCAAGGAGATCGTCAACGCCATGGACGGCGTGACGGTCAACGTCCAGATCCCGGTCGTCGACGACGCGTACCCGGCGGGCAAGGCGCGCAACCGGCGCCTGTACATCCCGAGCGGCCTGCAGCACATGACCGGAGCCGAGGCGCTTCGCTACGCGCGCTCGCGCAACACGTCCAGCGACTTCGACCGGGCGGCTCGCCAGCAACGCCTGCTGCTCTCGATGCGTGAGCAGGCCGACCCGCAGGAGCTGATCCCGCGCCTGCCCGAGCTCGTGAAGGCCCTCAAGAAGTCGATCCGGACGGACATCCCGCTCGACCAGATCAGTGCCCTGCTGGGTCTCGCCTCCGAGGTCGATACCGAGAACATCCGCTCGTACGTGTTCTCACCACCGCTCTACCAGCAGGAAGTCCGCACGGGCTACTGGACGGTCCCGTACATCGACCGCATCCAGGACGCGGTCCGCAAGGCCTTCAGCACGGCCCCCGCGGACGAGGCGCGCCGCCAGAAGCTGGCCGGCGAAGGGGCGACGGTCTGGGTGCTCAACGGCACGGGCGAGACGAACCGCGGCACTCGGCTTGCGGGCTATCTCGAGTACCAGGGGCTGGCCGCCTCCGCGCCGCGGCAGCGGCCCGAAGGCGCGGTCCCGGCGACGACGCAGATCGTCGTCTACAACGGCGCCGAGACCGAGATGACCGAGACGATCGCGTACCTCGAGAAACGGTTCAAGACGACCGTGACGACCGCCACCGACCCGACGGTCCGGGCGGACATCGTCATCACGATCGGGCAGGACACCCCGAACCTGGTGCCGCCGCCCTCGTCCTAGGACGGGCGAGCGGCGTCGCCGCCGCTCAGCCGATCGGCGTCAGCCAGTGCTGGTACTCCGGAAGCCGCCCACGGACCGCGTCGAAGTAGCGATCGCGGACCAGCCGTGCGATCGGCCCGACCTCGCCGGAACCCACGGCGCGATGATCCACCTCGACCACGGGTGACACCTGGACGCCGGTGCCGCACACGAAGATCTCGTCCGCGACGTACAGCTCGGATCGATTGATGGAGCGCTCGGCGACCTGGATGCCCTCGTTGCGCATGAGCTCCATGAGGGCCTTGCGGGTGACACCTTCGAGCAGGTCCTCGTACACGGGCGGCGTGAAAGCCACCCCGTCACGGATCACGAAGATGTTCGCGGCCGACGACTCGTTCACGTTGCCGTCCGCGGTCAGCACGACCGCCTCGTCGTAGCCGTTGAGTTCGGCCTCCGACTTCTGGAAGGCCATGTTCACGTAGCCGCCCACGATCTTCCCGCGCGCCGGGAGGGCGTCATCGGCGTTGCGGCGCCACGACGACGTCATGACCCGCACGCCGTTGGCCGTATCGATGTAGTTGCCGAACGGCAGCGCGACGATATACAGCTCGTGCTCGAGGTCGTGCAGGCGCACGCCGATCGCCCGCGTGGACTTGTAGAAGGACGGGCGGATGTAGGCGTCCTGGCGGAAGCCATTGCGCCGAACCGTCTCCACGATCAGTCCGGTGAGCTCATCCACGGACGGGACGTCCGGCATGAGCAGGATCCGACACGACTGGCGGATGCGCTCCACGTGCTCGCGCAGCTTCAGGCCGTACAGCTGGCCCTGCTCCTCGTTCCAGTACGCCCGGATGCCTTCGAACGTGGCTGTGCCGTACATGAACGCGTGGGTCATGATGCTGACCTTGGCGTCGCGCATCGGGACGAAGTCACCTTCGAAGTAGCAGACGAGCTCGTCGAGGGCGTTCGTGTCGGGGGCGTGGTGGGTGCTCGTGGCCGGCGTCTGGCCTGGCTTCTCGGTGATCATGCGGCTCGGCTCCTGCGCTGTCAGCGCGACGCGAGCGTCGCGTGGCTCATCGGGACGAACGAATCTCTCGTTCGAGTATAGCGCGGGGTCCTCGCGTTCCCGGAGCCTCCGTCAGGCGCCGCCGGCGACCGCGATGACGATGCCGACGGTGATCACGAGCAGGATCCCGACCGATACCGCCACCATCAGGCGGTCACCGGTCCGGGCATAGGTCACGAGCGCGACGATCACCCGGCTGATCGGCGTCGCGATGACGAACGCGAGGCCCAGCCACAGGAACCCGGTGGGTTCGAGCGCGAGGATGTCGCGGACGATCGCCCCGGGTTCGAATGTGGGCGCGTCCGCGTACGGCGAGATCCCGGCGATCGCCATGAGGACCACCCCGATCACCAGCAGGCCCACGGCGATGTACGTGGCCCCGATGAGCTGGCGCCCGATGCGCCGTTCGAACGTGCGCGACGCCTCGATCCGGGCCGCCCGGTCGGCGGTCATCGGCTCCCCACCGGGCATCGGGCCGCTCACGCGAGCGCCCGCTGGAACATCGCGAACGCGGTGTACGCGAGCACGACCACGAAGAGCAGCCGCAGGATCCGCAGGTCGACCCGGTGGGCGATGCGCGATCCGACGGTCGCCCCGATGAAGACGCCGATGGCCGTCGGGCCGGCGACATACGGGTCGATCTCACCGCGGAACAGGTAGATGACCGCGCTCGCGGCGGCGGTGATGCCGATCATCAGGTTGCTGGTCGCGGTCGCGACGCGCAGCGGCACGCCCATGCCCAGGTTCATCAGCGGGACCTTGACGATCCCGCCACCCACCCCGAGGAGCGCCGAGACGACACCCGCTCCCGTGGACCCGACCACGCCGCGACCAAGGTTGCGGACCCTGTAATCGGCGCCTGAGAGGTCCTGGAGCATCGCAGCGCGGCGCCCGGGCGGCGCATCGTCCTCGGGTCCGGGTGGCCCACCACCGTCGACGTCCGCCCCGGCGGCACCGCCAGTGACCGGGTCCGCGGCCCTGCGCGGACGGGCCATCGTGAACGCGACGTACGCGAGCAGGATCGCGAACAGCAGCGAGAGCAGTCGCTCGTCCACGAGGAACGCCACGAGGCCGCCGACGAGCGCCCCGGTGGCCGTGAACAGCTCCAGGGTCATGCCCAGCCGCAGATTGGCGACATGGCGCTCCAGGTAGACGCCCGCGGCCGCACTGCTGGTCATGATCACCGAGACCAGCGACACGCCGACCGCTGTGCGCAGGTCCAGCCCGAAGCCGAGCGTGAGCAGCGGCACGATGAGCACGCCGCCACCGAGGCCCAGGAGCGACCCGAAGACGCCGGCGGCCGCGCCGCCCCCCAACATCAACAGCCCGACGACCATCTCAGGTGCCGGGCTGTGAGGGTGGCGTGGACGGCCGCGCCGACCGTCCGCTGGTCACCGCAGGACTAGGGTCGAAGGTGCTGCGGGGCGTACGGGAGCAGGGCCACGTGCCGGGCGCGCTTGAGGGCGACCGCCAGCTCGCGCTGATGGCCGGCGCAGGTGCCGGTCTTGCGCCGCGGCTCGATCTTGGCCCGTTCGGACAGGTAGCGGCGGAGGCGGTTGACCTCCTTGTAGTCGATGCCGGTGGTCTTGTCGGCGCAGAAGGCGCACACCTTGCGGCGGCGTCGATCGCGATAGAAGTCGTCGCGCTTGCGGGATCGGGCGGGAGGCATGGTTCAGGGTCTCCTGATCAGAAGGGCAGGTCGTCGAGGTCGGTGTCGTCGGTGGGGGCACGGGTCGGACGGACGGGACCGCCGGCGGCGCCTCCGCCTCCACCGCCGCCACCACCACCACCGGAGAAGTTGCCGCTGCCGCCGGCGGACGGGCCGCCGAACGACCCCTCCTCCTCGCGATTGCGCTTCTCGAGGTTGACGACGGAGTCGGCGGTGATCTCCAGGGACGTCCGCGACTGGCCGTCACGGCCCTCGAACTGGCGGGTCTTGAAGCGACCCTCCACGAACACCCGGTTGCCCTTGCGCAGGGTCTCGGCCGTGCGCTCGGCACGGTCACCCCAGACGCTGACACGGAACCAGTCGGTCTCCTCGACCCACTCGCCGGTCTGCTGGTTCTTGGTGCTCTGGTTGACGGCCACGTTGAACTGGGTCACCGCCCGGTTCGTGGGCGTGTAGCGCATCTCGGGATCCGACCCGAGATTGCCGATGATCATCACCTTGCAGAGAGCCATCGTGCTGTGCTCCTCAGTCGATGGCGGCGGGAGCCGCCTCGCTCTCGGACTCGTCGATGCGCTCGGCGCCGTCGTCCTCGTCCTCCTCGTCGATGCCGAGGGGCAGGTCCGAATCGTCGTCGAGCAGATCGTCCTCGCCGTCCTCGCGGCGGCCGGCCTTGACCGGGCGCTCATCGCGGGTCACGAGGTGACGGAGGACTTCCTCGGTGATGAGGAGGCCGTGCTCCAGCTCGGTGATGGCGTCCGGGGGCGCCGCGAACAGGATGATGTGGTACGAGCCCTCGCGGAACCGGTCGATCGGATAGGCGAGGCGACGGCGGCCCCACGGAGCCACCTTGATGATCTGCCCGCCCGAGGTCGTGATCTGGCGGGTGGTGCGGTCGATGACCGCCTGGCTGCGATCGTCCGGGACGTCCGGCCTGATCACGAGCATGAGTTCGTATCGGCGCATGCGCGCAGCAACTCCTTCCAATGGGGATGCCCCGTTGACGTCGGACGCGCCGATCGGCACGGAGCGGAAAGGAAACGGGCCGTAGTCTAGCACGGGCCCGGCAGCGGCCCGTTCCGGTCGATGACGGCTGTCCCCTCCCGCCGATGTATGCTCAGGCCGACCCTCAGCGCCTACATCCCGTCGATCCTGTCGACGCCCTGCACCGGGAGGCCCCGTGCCCGCCAGCACCATCCTCGTCCATGAGACCGTCGCGACCGCGGCGTCCACCAATTCCCTCGCGCCGATCCTGACCGGAGCCGGGTACACCGTCACCCAGACGACCGAATCCGACGAGGCGTTCGCCCGGATCGTCGAGCACCAGCTCGTCATCCTGGACATCGGAGCGGGTTCCGCCGGGACGAAGAGCGGGCTGGAGTTCTGCCGCGAGATCCGCGCGACCCCGTCGATGGCCGCGGTCCCGGTGCTGTGCGTCGCCGCCAGCGACGACGTCGAGGAGCGGATCGGGTTCCTGGAGGCCGGCGCGGATGACGTCATCGCTCGGCCGTTCGACCACCGCGAGGTCGAGGCGCGCGTGGAGGCACTGCTCCTGCGCTTCCAGCGCTCGAAGGACCTCTCGCCGATCGTTTCGACCGATGGCATCACGCTCTCGCGCCCGCGCCGGATCGTGGCCGTGTACAGCCCCAAGGGCGGCGTCGGGACCACGACGATCGCGACCAACATCGCGGTCGTGGCGGCCCAGCGCAAGTCGAATCGCGTCGTGCTCGTGGACCTCGACCTCCAGTTCGGTGGCGTCGCGACCCATCTCAACCTGGATCCCAAGCAGACCCTCGCCGACGTCATCCGTGACGAAGCGGCGCTGCGCGAACCGGAGCTCCTCCGAACGTACGCGATGCGCCACGACAGCGGACTGCACGTCCTGGCGGCCCCGCCCACGCCGCAGGCCTCCGAGCTCATCACGCCGGACCACGTCGCGCATCTCATCGGCACGCTGCTCGAGGCATACGACGCGATCATCATCGACGCCGGCTCCACGCTCGACGAACGCGTCCTCAACGTGTTCGAGGCGGCGGACACGATCCTGCTCCCGGTCTACCCGGAGATCTCCGCCCTCAAGGCGATGCACGGGTTGCTCGACTATCTCAACGAGGCCGGCTCCATCGGGATGAAGGCCACATTCGTGTTGAACAACATCTTCGCGAGGGAGATCCTGAAGCCCCGCGACATCGAGGCGGCCCTGGGCACGCGGATCACGATGGAGCTGCCCTACGACCCGTTCCTGTACCTCAAGGCCGTCAACGAGGGCGTGCCGATCGTGCTGGGTGCGTCCCGCTCGCCCGCGGCGGAGCTGCTGGTCAAGCTGAGCGGCTCGGCATTCGGTGAGGACGGCTTCACGGTCCCCGCGGTCGAGGAGAAGCGTGGCGGACTCTTCGGGCGTCGCCGCAAGAGCTGACGCTGCCGGCGATGGGCCGGGGGCAGCTGGTGCCGGAGCAGGGATTCGAACCCTGACGCCCTTGCGGGCCGCGGAGTTTAAGTCCGCTGCGTCTGCCAGTTCCGCCACTCCGGCGCGGTGCGTAGCGTAACCGCCGGCTCCCGGCCCGAATGCGCGTCGCGGGCCGCACCGCATACGATGGCGACGTGAAGAACGAGTCAAACACCCCCGCCATGGTCCTGTCCGCGCATGTCGCCGGCATGGGCGCCATCCGCTGTCTCCGGGTTGCGAACATCCCGGTCATCAGCGCCTACTACGCGGAGAGCGACTTCGCCCACCGATCACGTCATGTCAGGGACGGGCTCAAGGTCCCGCACCCGGAACACGACGAGGACGGCTTCATCGACGCGCTCGTGGCAGCGGCTCGTCGCTTCGGGCCGACCCTCCTCATCCCCGCGAACGACGCGACCCTTGGCGTCGTCTCGCGGCACAAGGCGACGTTGTCCGAGCACCATGTCGTCGCCGCCGCGGACTGGTCCGTGCTCGAGCGGATCATCGACAAACGGCACACGTACGAGCTGGCGCACGCGATCGGCGTGCCGGCCCCACGCACTGCGACGCCGACCTCCCGTGCCGACGCCGAGCGCATCGCGTCGGAGGTCGCCTTTCCGTGCCTGGTCAAGCCGCGGGTGAGCCACCAGTACGTGGAGCTCTTCGGCTCGAAGCTCGCCCGCGTCCATGACCCGGCTGAGCTCCTTGCGGAATACGACCGCACCGCCGAAGCCGGCCTCGAGGTCATGATCCAGGAGTTCATCCCGGGCGACGACCGGCACAGCTTCATCTTCAATTCCTACCGGGCCGATGGCGCGTCGATCGAGTTCACCGCGCAGAAGGTTCGACTCGGCCCACCCGAGTTCGGGCTGGCCCGGGTCGTCGTCAGCAGGAACATGCCGGAGCTCCATGAACCGGCCGGGCGCCTGCTCGACGCGCTGGGCTATACGGGCTACTCCTGCACCGAGTTCAAGCGCGACCCACGGGACGGCGTCATCAAGCTCATCGAGGTCAACGGCCGAGTGAACCGGTCGATCCTGCATCCCCTTGCGGCCGGACTCAACTACCCCGCGTTGATGTATCGCCATCTCGTTCGCGGCGAACCAGTCGAGGCCGCCCCGCCGGCGCGCCGGCGGGTGTACTGGATCGATCTGGCCAGCGACCTGCGCTGGGCCGCGCACGACCTTCGAACGCGCGACCAGACCGTGCGCGAGATCCTCCGCCCCTACCTCGGGCCGGCGGTCTTCTCGGTGGGCGACGGGTGGGACTTCGGGCCGTTCGTCTACCGGTCGCTCGAGACGGTCAAGACCCGATCTCGCCGGCTCGCCCGGCGCCTTCGTCGGGCACCGGATCCCGGGAAGCGCCGACCATCGACGAAGCCTGACCGCCCCGCGGGCGACGCCTGACATAGCGGATCGCGTGATCGAAGGACGTGAGGAGCGGCCACGGGTCGCGCAGTGACGACACGGCGAATTCGGTCGCCGGATCGGGGGCCAGGGCCCGCAGGGCCGCGGCTCGCGGACCCTGGATCAGCATCCGCAACATCGCGCGGATGTCTCCCTCCTCGCGTCGATAGCCCACGCCGACCTGGTAGCCCGGTGACACCAGCGGTTCACGCCCGAGGAGCAGATCCACCCAGATCGCCGCCAGGTTGACGCCCGCCCGGGTCGCGTGACCGAGGCTCGTGTAGAGCCGCGGATTGAAGTCGATCACCACGACATCCGAGCCATCGCGAAAGAAGTCGAGCTGGAACAGCCCCTGCCAGCCCGTCTGCCGGAGCATCGCCGTGGTCGCGTCGACGAGCGCGGGTTCGAGCGGGACCGTCACCCCGTGCGCGATCGATCCGCACGGCCACGGCCAGATCCGATCGCCTTCCGCCTGTACCGCGACCACCATCCGGCCATCCCAGAACACCCCGGCCAGCGAGCCGATCGGCCCCGTCAGCATCGGTTGGACGATCGCGACGCCGTTCGGCAGTTCCGCCAGGGCGGCCTCGATCTCCTCGCTCGACGACGCCGCCCGCGCCCCATAGTGCTGCGTGATCCCGTCGAGATCGCTGAGCTCGGAGACCGGCGGCTTGACGACCACCGGGAACGGGAATGGCAGGGAGCGCGGGACCTCGCCGGCCCTGACTTCGACCTCAGGGGGCACGGTCAGGCCACCGGCCGCGGCGATGGCGCCGAGATTCCGCTTGTCGGTGATGGTATTCAGGACCTCGGGTCCGGCCGCGCCGAGCGCGACGCCCTTCGGAAGCAGCGACGTCCGCTCCGTGAGTGCCTTCATCGCGACGTCCGTGCCCGGCAGGATGGCCGCGGCGCCGACTTCCCGCGCCACCCGGGCGACCGCCGCGGCGAACGCGTCAGGATCCGGTCCGGGCATGGGCACGATGACCGCGCCAGCGCAGGCGCGCGACCGCGCCGCATAGGTCCCGCGGCCGTGAACGGTCACCCACGGGACATGTCCCGCCGCGCGCAGGGAGCGGACCGCCGCAAGGACGCTCACGTACTCGCCGCCGGTCAACACGATGACGGCGCCGGGCCCTGGGATGTCCCTCACCGGACGGTCCCGGCTCTCGCGCGCTTCATTGCCGCGACGCTACCACAGACGTCCCCTGTGGCCGACGGCGACGCAAGGAATATGGTGCGCGGTGTCAAGCCCCGACGCGGCCCTGCCCAGGGACCGCGATCAGTGGACGGCGACCGGCTCCCGGGGCGGCGCGATGCCCTCGGACTCGTGAACCGTCCGTAACCACATCGCGATGCCGTCGGCCCAGCGGTCGATGGCCTCCCAGTCGCGATAGTCGCCCTCCGGCACGAGGTGCTTGGCGACGAACCGCTCCACGCGGCCGAACGCGACGTCGTCGATGGCGCTCCGGTCCAGGGCACCCGCGAATGTCCGGTGCTCCCGGGGATGGAGCATCCGCTCGAGCTCCTCGACCTCCTTCGACTCCACCGGCGTGGAGCGCAGGGACCGACCGCCGACCGGACCGACGCTGAAGAGCCAGACCGTTCGGCGCGCAAGGGCCGTCATGTGGGAGCGCGCGAACGTGATGCTCGGCGGCAGCCAATGCCCGCCGTAGACCGCGCTGCCGACGATCACCGCCTCGTCGTCCGGGCGGATGGTCGCGGCGTCCGCGGATTCGGCCCGCGCCACGACGCCGTCTTCGACAAGGCGTACGGCGATCCGTTCCGCGATCTCCCTGGTCGATCCGAGTCGACCTGCCCACACCACCAGCACGTTCATCGTCGTCACGACCCCACTGCGTACCTCGGGGCAGGCGGTCGCCCTTCGGGGCGGTCCTGCCACGCAGAGCGTGCGCTCGCGGGACGTCGGGATGGGAGTGCCATGGCGCCCGTCGCGGCGGGCGGCTCGGCCCGTGCCGTGGACCTACGACGGCTCGGTCAGGAGCACGTACAGCGCGTCCGGCGTCGGGCAGACGAGGTAGCCGTGGACGCGCGGCCACTCGCCGACCGGGATGGCCAGCATGTCTCCGTCGGCCACGACGACCGCTCCAGCAGGGTCGACCACCGTCGTCCCGTCGTCACCGCCACGCTGGAACCCGGGCGTCCAGAACGTCTGCAATGGTTGTCCGGTCTCGGTCTGCGCGATGACCGGAGCATCCGGGTCGACCTGGAACGTGACGCTCCGGTAGTCAACGCCGATCGCGTCGCAGGCCATGCCGGGTGGCGCGAGGATCAGGGGCACGGCCATCACGACGCCGGTGGTGGATTCGGGCGATGGGGACGCCGCTCCCCCGCAGCCGACGAGGAGGATGGCCAGGACACCGGGCAGCAGTCGATGCGTGATCTTCATGGCTCGCGGCCATCGTAACGGTCCCCGAGACCGTGGGTACCAGCGGCCGACCCGAGCGGCTCGTGACCCGAAACGACAGGTGCCGTGTTCTATCGTGCAAAACCAGCCACATCGAGGCAGCGGATCGTGACATCGGACGCACGGCGTGAAGGGCGGCCGGACGGATCCCAAGACGCCATCGATCTGGCGCGGCACGGTCGCGCCCTGACGGACGTCAGCCAGCGGGCTGCTCGAACTCGATGATCCACAGGTCCCGCGTGGAGGGCGCCTCAGCTTCGTCGACACTGAAGAAGACCGTGTCGCCGACGGCTGACTCCGAACTCCCACCGGCGCCCGCCGGCGCCGTCTTGAGGATGACCTCGCGCAGAGCCGGCACGGGCTCCCAGGTCTCGCCGTCTCGTGAGACCTGCCAGCTGCCGTCCGCGGTCTGGTCGCCGGTGCGCATGGCGCCGTGGGTCATCTGCGTCGGTGGCTGGGGAGCATTCGGATCGAGCGTGACCGGCGCCCAACGGTCCCCGTCGGTCGATTCCCAGCCGCTGACGTCATCGGTCCCCATCACGACCAGGACGCGACCGCCGGGTTCGTCGCGGTAGGTCACGCCGTTCGACCGCATGGCCGTCCCGTCCTGGTCTTCGAGCACGGCGCCACCGGTCCACGTGCTGCCGTCCACGGAGCGCCAGACCCGCACGCGCTGATCCGGTTCGACGACGAGGGCGAGGAACCTGTCGGCGACCTTGACGACCATCGGCCAGCCATCGATCGGCGCCCCCGGCAGGTCGATGGACGACCACGTGTTCCCGTCGAGGACCGCGAGCTGGTAGTACATCAGGCCGCGCTCAGCCCACATGTCCGCGAACTCCGGCCCGACTCCGTCGACGCGGCCGACCTCTCGCCCGTCACCATCGTCGAACGCGATCCCGTCCGCCGTCTCCCGTACGCTGACCGGGGCCAGATCCTTGTCGCCGCCCTCGCTCCTGGAGTGGTGCTCTCGCACGAGGAATCCGTCACCTTCCTTAACGAGATGGATCTCGATTCCGGGATAGCCGAGCAGGCTGCCCGGGTCGACGGCCGTGTATTCCACCGTGGCGACAGCCCGACCGTCGATCGACTCGGACGGCGAGGCCGACCTGTTCCATCGGATCGATGCCGGGCCGGGAGATCGAAGGCCGGTGAGGTCGGTCTCCTGCCAGGCCTCGAGATCGGGCGACGACCAGACGCTCTCCGGGTCGGCCACGGTCAACCAGAAGGTGTCCCCGGTCGACCAGAAGTTCGCCTCCTCGGCGTCCACGGGGAGCGGCGACGACTCGCGCGGCGCCAGCGCGTCCGTCGAGATCGAAAGCGTCGCCGGCGACGGCTCGTCGCACGTTCCGGACGACGGGTCATTCAGGCACGCGTCGGCGGGCCAGCCGTTGTCGAACCACGCCAGCCGACCGTCCGCCAATAGCGTCGGGACGAGCGGGTCGGGCAGCGTCTTCGCGTCACCCTGCAGGTGGACCCAGCGAGCCCGACCGATCGGCGTGTCGATGAGGCCGTGGTCGATGCCATCGGCAAGGGTCGCCGGAAGGATCCCGGTCGAACGGAAGTCGCTCGGCCAGACGGCGATGGAGGTCGGGGGCGGTGTCGCCACGGCGAGTGCGGAGGCCGCCGCCGATGGCGCCGGCGTGCCGGACGCGCTCGCCGATGGCGCCACCGTGACCGTGACCGCGTGCTCGCGCTCGGACGCGGCGAAGAACAGCCCACTCGCCACGATGCCCAGCCCGATCGCGACCACGGCGGCAGCCAGCAGTCCGGAGGACGACCGCTTGGTGGCGATCCGGACCACCCGCGGGCGGGCGGCCGATACCGGCACCCGCGGGATGCTGGCGATCCGATCGGCGAACGCCGGCGGGATCTCGGTCGGTGCGCGATTGGCGAGCCAGGCATCGAGCCGGGCCTCGACGTCACGGGTCAGGTCGTCAGACATCAGCGGAGCCCTCCGGCCCGGGCGGTCCGGGCGAGCTCGGCGTTCAGGGCGGCGAGCGCATGATGCAGGCGGGACTTGACGGTGCCCGCCGGAGCGCTGACGCGCTCCGCGATCTGTTCGACCGTGAGGTCCGCATAGAAGCGCAGTGCGATCGCGATCTGCTGGTCAGGGTTGAGGGCCGCGAAGGCCCGGCCGATCTCGTCGCGGTCGATGGCGCTACGGAGCTCGTCGGGCGCGACGAGCATGTCGTTCAGGTGCTCGCTGATGTCGGTGACCGGACGCCGACTGCGCCGACGGAGTCGATCACGGCACTCGTTGACCACGATCCGCGCGACCCACGCGTCGAAGCGGTCGACATCGCGCAAGGTCGGCCCGGCGAGCCAGGCCCGCTCGAAGGCATCGTGGACCGCGTCCTGCGCGTCCATGGGATCGCCCAGGATCACCGTGGCGAGCCGGTAGTGCTCGCCGAGCCGGGCGTCCACGTAGCGGACGAACGCGAGTTCCCGTGCGTCGGTCGCACCCGTCGCCTCGGTCGGTCGCGGAATTGTCGGGTGCTCGACCCGCAGATCGCTCATGCCTACACGACGTTGCGCGAGCGGCCAAACGTTCAGTCTTGGCGGATCTGACCCTCGTCGCCGCTAGCTTCGACGGCCCGATGGACGTTGCCGTGCACCCGATCCACGCCGACGCGGTCCACGAAGCCCTCCGCGCGCAGGACGGCCAGGACATCGGGCTTGACCCGAGCGAGTCGGAGGATCATGCCCGATCGCTCGGTGGCGTCGTGGATCTCGGTCATCATCGCGGCCCCCTGGGAGTCGATGAAGTTGACCCCTTCCATGTCCAGCACGATGGTTCGCCGCCTCGGATCCTGCTCGGCGATGGCCCGGATGCGCTCGTCGAGGGCATCGGCCGTCGCGAAGAACACGCCGCCATCGATCCGAACCACGGCGACATCGGCCAGGGTCTCGTCATCCGGGTGCTCGTCCAGGTCGCGGAAGACCTGCGTGCCGGCCTCCCGTCCCAACATGGGCATCGATGGACGCGTGGCGACGAAGATCAGCCAGCCGAGCGACAGCACGACCCCGATCACGACACCGAGCAGGACACCGGCCGAGAGCACGCCGAAGAGCGCGGCCATCGCGATCCAGAAGTCGAAGCGCTTCACCCGGCGCAGGCGACGGAGCTCGGGGACGTCGATCATCCCGAAGACGACCGCGTCGATGATGATCGCCGCGAGCACGGCCTTCGGGAGGTCGGAGAACAAGGGAGCCAGGAAGACGAGCGTCGCCAGGACGAGTGCCCCCGTCGCAAGCGATGCCACCGGTGTCCGCGCACCGGACGACTCGTTCAGTGAGCTGGCTGACAGGCTGGTCGACACCGGCATCCCCTGGAACACGCCGGCCCCGAGATTCGCCATCCCCTGGGCGATGGACTCCTGGTTCACGTCCACGCGGTACCCGTGGCGCGTGGCGAATGCCCGGGCGTCTCCCGCAGTCTGGGAGAACCCGATGAGCAGGAGCGCCAGCGACGCGACAAGGATCTCCGGGAGATTGGCGGTCACGACGTCGAGTGACGGGATCTGCAGGGCCGGCAGACCGCTTGGGACAGGACCGACGAGGGCGACGCCGAGTGCCCCGAGGTCGAAGATCGTGGAGGCGAGGAGGCCACCGACGACCAGCACCAGTGCCCCGGGGACCCGCGGGACGGCGAACCTGAGACCGAGGATGGTCGCGAGGGCGACCACACCCACCAGGAGGGTCGTCAGGTCGGTGGCACCGAGCCCGCGGATCCACGTCGCCAGCTCCTGCCACGCATTCGTCCCATCGGCCGATGTGCCAGTGATCTTCGGCAACTCACCGATGACCACGTCGATCGCGGCGCCGGCCAGGAAGCCCGTGACGACGGCCTTGGAAAGGAACCGCGCGATCCAGCCCATCCGGAGCGCAGCCACGACGAGGAACAGGGCTCCGGTCACGACCGCGATCGCCGCCACCAACGATGCCGCCTGCACCTCGTCGACGCCGGTGAGCAGCACCGCCCCACCGGCCACGGCCGCAAGCGACGAACTCGGACCGGTGGAGATGTGGCGCGACGTGCAGAACAGCGCATAGATGATGGCGGCAGCGGCTGCCGCATAGAGGCCGTTCTGCACCGGGATGCCGGCGATGTCGGCATAGCCCAGGTTCTTCGGGACGATCATCGCCGTGACGGCGATCCCGGCCACGATGTCGCCCCGCAGCCACCCTCGGTCGTAGGTCCGCGACCAGCCGAGGATCGGCACGTACCGCGTCAACCCGCCCGGCGGGGCCGTCGTCCCAGCGGGCATCCTTGTCACCGCGTCGCGGGCTGGCTCACGATCGGCATCGGGGTGTCCCACCGTCCCGTCGCGATCGACGCCGCGACGAGCGCCGCCGCCAGACGACGGCGCATCTCGCTCGCCACCGCCTGCTGGGTGCCGGTCGGGACCCGCTGCTGGAGCCGCAGCGACGCGCCGTCCATGCCAAGGCCCGTGACCCAGACGTCCGTCGGGCCATCCCCGACGAACCGGTCAGCCCAGGCGTCGTCCGCGCGCATCTCACCGGCCACGCGCGCGGCTGCGGAGAGCGCGTCATCCAGCTCGCTGGAGTGAAGCACCTGGAGATCGACGACAGCGACCGAGAACAGCCGGGTGAGATTGGATGAGAGCCGGATCAGGCCGTTCGAGACCGCATGCGAGGAACCCGCCGCGTCGCGCAGGACCGTCCGCCGGAGGCCGATCTCCTCGACGACACCCTCCACCCCGGTGTGGTCGTTGACGACGACATAGTCGCCATTGAAGTACGGGCCTTCGACGAGGATCAGGAACCCCATGACGTAGTCAAGGACCACGTCCTTGGTCGCGAAGACGATCGCCACGATCAGCAGGATGATGCCCCCGAGGAGCGTCCACAGCTCGAAGACGCCGAGGGCCACGATCAGCAGCCCGGCGAGGACGCCGACCCGGAGCAGCTTGAGGAGGAGTCCCTCGATCGTCTGCTCGCGCTTGCCGATCTCCTCCGTGGAGCCCGAACCCGATGGCAGGTGGGTGGCCTGGGCGCCGATGACCGCCGGCACGACCCGGTGGATCGCGCTGATCCCGATGCGGTAGACGACGAGCAGGACGGCGACGCCGATGAGCAGGGCGACGAAGCGACCGACGAGCCAGCCAAGCGTCCCGGTCAGTTCCAGGTCCATCGATCTACGGGCCGTTGGTCAGTGCTCGACGACCTTGTCGAGCGTGCTGGCCTGTGCGATCCAGGTCGCGATCTCGGCCTCGGTCGGGATCCGACGCACGATGCCCGGCCGTGCGGCGACGACCTCCTGGACCGTGATCGCGAGGTTGGCAGGATTGCGCTGGGCGAGCTCGGCCGGGGAGTCGACGCCGGCTGCCTCGAGCAGGTCGCTGTACTGCGGCCCGACGCCGGGGACCCGCATGAGATCGACGATGTCCACCCACTCGAGGATGCGCTTGGGGCTGATCCCGGTGGCCTCCGCGATGCGCTCACGGTCGCTGCGTTTCGCACCGGCCGCCAGCAGCCCGTCGGTCGTGGTGATGCCGACCGCCGCGAGCTTCGCCGCTTCCGCGGGCCCGATGCCCTCGACGTCTTCCGTCCCCAGGCGCGATGCGCCGGCCGACGCCGACGCGGTCGCTTCGGGCGCCGCGGGCGCGGGGGTGGGCTCCGCGCCGGTCAATTCGGGCCCCATGGCCGCTGCCGCCGCTGCGACCGGCGCCGCTGGCGCGGCCTCCGTTGGTTCCGCGCGAGCGGCGGCCACGACCGCCGCGGCGGCGACTGGCGGCGCAGCAGGCGGCGTCTCTGCATCCCTGGCCGGTGCAGCGGCCACGAACGCCGCCGCCGCCACGGGCGGCCCTGGGTCCGCGGCAGGCGCGGCTGTCTCAGGAGCAGCCGCTGTCTCCGTGGCCGGCACCTCACCGAGCCCGAAGGCCTGCTTGACATCGGTCGTGCCGAGGTACCACAGGATCAACGCGGGCATGATCGCCATCGCGAACCCGACGCCGGTGCCGGGGAATTGGAAGAAGGCGATGACGGCCTCGAGCAGCCCGATGCCGGCGATGATCTGGGCGAACAGTCGAGCCCATGGCTGGAGAGCCCAGAGCCCCACGGCGGCGAGGAGCCAGACGATCCCGGTGAAGACCGCCAGCCAGCCCCACAGCCCGACGCCTTCGAAGACGGGCAGGTCGCCAAGCACGCCGAACCAGTCGAAACCGAGGACCCGCAATCCGAAGAACAGGAACCCGAATCCCGCGAGCGCGGCGAAGAAACCGATGACCGCGATGAGGACAGGTGGGTTCTTCATGTGCGTACCCTCCACGTGACCCGATGGTGACGACGGTGTTCCCAGGCCGCAGCCGGCTGACGCGACCCTCCCACTCTAGCGCCCTGCTCGTCCGTCCGATGGTCCGGCCGGACATGAAGAAACCGGCCCACGGGCCGGTCTCGCGCTCGGATTGTGGAGGCGACGAGCGGATTCGAACCGCTGAATAGAGGTTTTGCAAGAAGTCCAGACGACTGGGGCGGACATCGGCCGGGTGGCTGTGCCAGTCGCCGAGATAGCCAAGTCGTGTGTCGCCAAGTCGCATTTTGTCGATCACGGGACGTCGGGGGAGGTGTTGGGGCCTGATCGACATCGACAGCCCCGGCGCGAAACATCGATTGCTGGTCCGCCTAGAGGCTCCGGGTGACATCGAAGCCTTCGAAATAGACGACCTCGACTACGACGACCTGCAAACGGCAGTGAACAAGATCCGGGCGAGGTTCGCACAGAAGGACGATCACCTATGGGACTTCCCCGGCGGGGTGATGTGGGCCCCAGGGATGGTGCGATGAGGCACGCCGGAAAGACATGCGCGCGCTCTTGACATCGCGGCTGTCTCCCCCATAGATCCCTGGTCACCGTCGGTATCGGCGGGTTGGAACTCTTCGGAGGGACAACGTTTCCCCGTCCTTTGAGCGGCGGGCATGGTCGCTGACTACGACCGAGAGACCCCGGCTGTGCCGGGGTCTCTCACCTTCCAAGCGCGCGTGCAACGCGCGGACTCCCCGCTGGCGAGCCTGGGATCCACGGCGTGGGAAAGGGGGCGCACTACCAATCGGCACCTCCGTGCAGACCCTGTGCCACGCCCCGAGTAAACACCACCGGGACCGCCGCGCTGACTCCGTTGGAGGTCGGCCTTCTGGGAGCCTACGGTCGATCCAGCATCCGCGGCAATCGCGGAACGGAACAGGCCCTCCGGGGCCACGACGTTGTTGGAGGCAAGAAACGATGAAGGCAGTCGATTCAGAGACAGGTACGGTGGACCCGAGATCCTCCAGCTCCAGGACGTGGAGCGCCCGCAGGTCGGCGACGGCGAGGTGCTGGTCCGCGTCCACGCAGCGTCGATCCACGTCGGCGACTGGATCATGATGACCGGCAAGCCGTATCGTGATGCGGATGGCGACCGGCCTCCGCAAGCCGAAGAACCCGATCCCCGGCACCGACATCGCCGGCACCGTCGAGGCGGTCGGCATCGGCGTCGAGCGACTCGCGGTCGGCGACGAGGTCTTCGGATGGTCCGCCGGCGCGTTCGCCGAGTACGTCGTCGCGAGCGAGGACCAGCTGCGTCCGGAAGCCGGCGAACCTCACGTTCGAGCAGGCGTCCGCCGTCGGGCGTATCCGCGACAACTGCGCTTCAGCTGCTGCGCGACCACGACATCCAGCCCGGCCAGAAGGTCCTCGTCAACGGCGCGTCCGGCGGCGTCGGGACGTTCGCAGTCCAGATCGCGAAGTCGCTCGGCGCGATCGTGACCGGCGTGACGAGCACGAAGAACGTCGAGCTGGTCCGCTCGATCGGTGCCGACCACGTGATCGACTACACCCGTGAGGACTTCACGACGGACACGGAGCGCTACGACCTGATCCTCGACAACGTCGGCAACCACTCGATGGCGCAGACCCGCCGGGCGCTCGCGCCGACGGGGACGCTCATCTCGAACGGTGGCGGCCACGAGGACGGGAAGCTCGCCAGGACGATCCGGACCACGCTCGTCTCGATGATCGTCAAGCAGCAGGCGAAGCCGTCCGTCAAGTCGCAGAACCACGACGACCTCGTCGGCCCTGAAGGCGCTGGTCGAAGCCGGGGCCGTGACGCCGGTCATCGACCGGACGTTCGCGCTTGGCGAGGCGCCGCAGGCGATCGCCCATGTCGCCGGAGGTCACGCGCGCGGCACGGTGGTCCTGTCGATCGCCAGTGAGGCGGCGACGGCGGGACGACCCATTCAGGGCACCTTCGCTGCCTGACAGCCCCGGCCCCGATCCTCGACCCAAGGAGCACGACATGCGCATCCTTCGTGAACTCTCGCGGCGCCGAATGCGAACCACCTTGACCATCCTCGGTATCACCATCGGCATCTGGGCCCTCGTCGTGTTCAGCTCGATGGCCAACAAGATCAACGGCTATGTCGACAGCGGCAGCAACTACTACATCGGCAAGATCATCGTCAGCGATGCCTCCGCCGGCGGGATCGGGGTCGGCGTCGTGCCGATGGACCTCTCGGTCGCCATCCGAGATCCGGGCGATGCCGGGCGTCGCGGCGGTAGACCCGCAGGTCCAGGTTCCGTTCGAGGCGGTCGAGTTCTCGGGGTTCGGGATGCCGAAGATCATCACCGGGCATGTGGCGGGTGCCGACCTCGGTCTCGACACGTCGCAGGTCGCAGCGGCCCAAGGGCGCCTGCTGACGGCCGCGGATGAAGGCACGCACGTCGCGGTCCTCGGTTCGGACATCGCCCGCGAGTTCGGGACAGCAGCTGGCGGATCAATCGATCTGCGAGGTGTCCCGTTCGAGGTCGTGGGCGTCCTTGAGCCGACTCTCAGCGCCCCCGATTCGAGCGCGTTGGTGCCCTTGGCCGCCGCGCAAGAGCTGTTCATCGAGACCCTGCCGCCGGCGCTTGGGGCGGTGCTGGATCCCACCACGATCGCCTCGCAGATCCTCGTCTACCCGGACGCTGGAGTTGACGAGATCGCCCTGGCAGACCGGATCGACGAGCTGCCGGCCAAGGTATCGACGATGACCAGCGCCGACTTCGACCAGCAGGTCGGATCGACCACCCTGATCTTCAACGCGATCATCATCGGCGTCGCGATCATCAGCCTCGTCGTCGGCGGCCTGTCGGTGATCAACACGATGGCGATGAGCGTGACGGAGCGCACCCGCGAGATCGGAATCAAGCGGGCCATCGGTGGATCGCGCCGCCGGATCATCCGTGAACTCGTCGCCGAGGCCGGCGTGATCGGCGTCATCGGCGGCGTCACCGGTCTCGCCCTCGGAGCCCTTGTCGTCTTCGTGGCCAACGAGGCCGGCCGAGCGTCCGGAACCATCCTCTTCGACCTGACCCTGAGCACGGCCGCGTTCGCGGTCGGCTTCAGCACGATCCTCGGCATGGTCGCCGGCGTCGTGCCTGCCTGGAGCGCCGCCCGGCTCGACCCGGTGCAGGCCCTCCGCTACGAGTAAAGGAGAACACCATGGCTATGCTCGAAGGCCGCGACCTGCGCAAGACCTACCACTTGAGTCGAGGCAACACGGTCGAGGCCCTGCGAGGCGTCGACATCGACATCGAGGCCGGGGAGATGGTCGCGATCATGGGGCCGTCCGGGTCCGGCAAGAGCACCCTGATGCACATCCTCGGGCTGCTCCACGGGCCTGACCGTGACGCTGATCCCCAACCAGTCCTTCGTATCGGCGACCGCGACGTGACTCATCTTTCCGATGGGGAACGTACCCGGATGCGGGCCTCCGAGATGGGCTTCGTCTTCCAGAGCTTCAACCTCGTCCCGACGCTGACGGCACTCGAGAACGTCGCCCTGGCGGCCGAGTACGCCGGCGTGCCGGGCGGCACGGCGCGCGGGAGAGCCCGTGAGGCGCTCGCCACAGTCGGTCTCGAAGACCGGGCCGACCATCGGCCCATGGAACTGTCTGGCGGCGAGCAGCAACGGGTCGCGATCTCGCGCTCACTCGTCAACCAGCCGAAGCTCCTGATGGGCGACGAGCCGACCGGAAACCTCGACACCCGAAGGAGCGCCGAGGTGCTGGCGATGCTGCGTGACCTCAATCGCCAGCGAGGTCAGACCATCATCCTCGTGACCCATGATCCCGAAGTCGGCGCCGCTTGTGACCGTATCGTGCGCATGCGCGACGGCCTGATCGTCGACGACGAGCGGCATGCCGCCGTCGGATCGAGCAAGCTGGTCACCGCCATTGCTGCGCCGGTGCTGGCGGTCGGCTAGATGAAGGCGGTCTATCTGCCTCGACCAGGCGGTCCCGATGTGCTCGAGTTCCGGGACCTCGAGACGCCCGCGCCGCGAGCGAACGAGATCCTGGTTCGCGTGCGGGTGTCGACCGTCACCCGCGGTGACGTGGCGCTTCGCCGGATGCCTCGGCTGATCTGGCCACTCCTCCGGGCTGGCATGGGCCTCAAGCGGATGCACGTTCTCGGCCATGAGTTCGCCGGAGACGTTGAGGCCGTCGGCACCGATGTCACGGCGTACGGGTCGGGAGACAGCGTGTTCGGAACGACCACCGGTCTGGCGTTTGGATCGAATGCCGAGTACGTCTGCGTTCCGGACGATGGCCCGCTCTCGCTGAAGCCCGCAAACGCGACCTTCGACGAGGCGGCCGCCCTGCCGACCGGAGCCATGACCGCCTTGTGGCTCCTGCGGAAGGCGAACGTCGAGAGCGGGAAGTCCGTGCTGATCTACGGCGCCTCGGGAAGCGTGGGTTCAGCAGCCGTCCAGCTTGCCGCGCACTTCGGAGCGGCCGTGACTGCGGTCTGCAGCACGTCGAACGTGGATCTCGTGCGATCGCTCGGGGCCGATCGCGTCATCGACTACACCCGCGACGACCTCCCCGGCGATGCAGAGGCCTACGACATCATCCTTGACGCCGTCGGGAAGATGCCCCGCAACGGCCAGCGTGCGCTGAAGCCCGGCGGCACGTTCACTTCGGTCAAGACCGACGACCAAGGAGCGACCCGAGGATCTCGAGTTCCTCCGAGGCCTGTTGGAACTCCGTGCCATCGTGCCGGTCATCGATCGCCGGTACCCGCTCGATGAGATCCGCGATGCCCATCGGTACGTCGAGGCTGGCCACAAGCGCGGCAACGTCGTGATCGAGGTCGCGTAGCGCGGCCGCGCAGCTCGTCATGCCAGCCTGGACGCGACCACCTGACGCATCCCTTCTCAGTCAACCAGGCCCTCGGAGGTGAGCGAGCACCGCGAGCACCCGACGGTGGTCGTCGGAGGCGGGCTCCAGCTCGAGCTTGGAGAAGATGTTCGCGATGTGGGCCTCGACCGTCTTTCGCGCCATTCCGAGTCGATCGCCGATGGCCTGGTTCGATCGACCCTCCGCCATGAGGGCCAGGACGGCGCGCTCTCGCTCCGTCAGGTCGTCGAGCGGGACGCGCGCACGCTTGCCGACGAGCACCGCGACGACCGCGGGATCGATCACCGAGCCGCCCTTCGCGATCCTCCGGATGGCGTCGGCGAAGTCATCGAGATCCGTGACCCTGTCCTTGAGCAGATAGCCGACACCGCCGGCCCCGTCGCTCACCAGGCGCAGGCGAACGAGGGCTCGACGTGCTGCGACAGGACGAGGATGCCCGACGGCCGTCCCGTGCTCGGCGCGGATCGCCTCGGCCGCGCGCAGACCCTCGTCCGTGTGGGTCGGTGGCATCCGGATGTCGACGATCGCCACGTCCGGCAGGTGCTCACGGGTCGCCTGCAGCAGGCCATCCGCGTCGCCGACCTGGGCGACCACCTCGAATCCCGCGTCGACCAGGAGACGCGCGACACCTTCGCGCACGAGCACCGAATCGTCGGCAAGGACAAGCCGCAGGGTCATCCGCGGTCGACCAGCGCCCGGATCGCGGCCCCGGAGATCCGCTCCTTGGGGATGAAGCCGAGAGCGTCGCCGTTCGTCAGACGCCGCCCGTAGGCTCGCGCATCGCGGCTCGAGGTCAGCACCACCAACGGTGGCGGTCCATCGATCGCGAGATCGTGTGCCACCTCGAAGCCCTCGACATCGGGCAGGCCGATGTCGAGCAGGACGAAGTCGGGCCGCAGGGATCGGGCGGCTTCGAGGCCCGACGCACCGTCAACGGCCTGGCCGATCACGTCGAACCCGTCAGCCTCCAGGAGATCACGTGCTTGCATGCGGAACCGCGGGTCGTCGTCGATGATCAGGATCGTGCTCATGCGGTCCATCGTGCCATTCGAGCGGGCAGTCTCCTACAGGGTTGACACGGGGTCCGGCATAGGTTGATTGGTCGGGATCTGCGCCGAGATCGCGCGTCCCGCCACCGATCGGGCTCACGACCGTGATCGTCCCGTCGAGCGCGGCGAGTCGGTCGGCGAGACCACGCAGGCCGCTGCCGGAACGCGGGTCCGCACCACCGATCCCGTCGTCCTCGACCTCGATGCTCAGGTGATCGTCGAGCCCTCGCACCCGCACCGTCGCCTTGGTCGCCTGGGCGTACTTCGTGACGTTCGTCAGCGCCTCGGAGATGACGAAGTAGGCGGCACCCTCGACGGCCGGCGGATAGCGTTCCGCGCCGACGTCGACCGACACAGTCGACCGACGTTCGATCGGCGAGTGACTCCACCGCGGCACCGAGACCGGCTCTCGGTGAGGATGAGGGGGTGGATCCCGAGCGCCAGGTCCCGTAGCTCGGCGAGCGCTGCCAGGGCTTCGTCCGCTGCCCGATCCAGGCTGCGTCGGACGGCCGGGTCGCCACCGTCACCCAGCGCGCGTCGCGCGACCTGCAGCTCGAGGCTGAGCGAGACGAGCCGTTGCTGGGCGCCGTCATGGAGGTCTCGCTCCACTCGCCGGCGCTCGACGTCGCCGGCCTCGACGATCCGTGCGCGCGAGGCGCGGACCTCCTGGAGTTGTGCTTCGACCTCGGCCGTCAGCCGATCGTTCTCGACCGCGAGCCGCATGGCGCTGGCCACCGAGGCGATCAGGCCCGGATCGTCGAGGAGGATCGCGTCGTGGATGATCGCGGCCTCGGGGACGCCGTCCCGCTCGAGCATCGTCACGGCCTGTCCTGTCCCGTCCTCGGGAAGGTCCATCGGCTGCGCCGGCAGCGTCGACGAACCGATCCTGGCCGGGAGCCCAGTAGGCCACCTGCAG
Organism: uncultured Chloroflexia bacterium; assembly: GCA_963724635.1. Taxonomy (GTDB): domain Bacteria; phylum Chloroflexota; class Limnocylindria; order Limnocylindrales; family CSP1-4; genus SPCO01. The sequence goes on along the minus strand of CAVRVI010000003.1, from coordinate 7,055 downwards.
CGAGGGATCACCGAGCGCGTTGGCCAGCGCATCGCGGAGACGGGCCGGCGTCGGGGTCTGGCCGAGGTCGACGACGAGGTCCGCGACCGCGCCGCGGGCCATCCGCGCCTGGAGCATCACGTACAGGACGCGCGATCGGGATCGCGATCTGCGGCCAGGAGTGCCAGGTGTACAGCTGTTCGACAGAGATGCCGAACGCCTCGAAGATCCACGACGCCGACTGGAGGAGTGATCGCGATCGACGCCCACGACGACGGGCACCATCTGGCGACGAACCGGGCCGCTCGATCGCAGCCAGCGCCGACCGAGGGCGAGGACGAGCAGCACGGCACCCAGCGAGATCAGGACCCGCTGGATCGTGTCGATCACGTGGGCGGCGTCTCTCGTTCGGCGCGATCGCCAGCACGTTCAGCCCGTTCTCGGGCACGAAGAACAGGAGCCACAGGAACTCGAGCGGGACGCTCACGAACAGGAAGATGCCGACGATCGCGCGGTCGGCCCGCGAGCTGAGGCGACCGGTCGGGAACGACAGAAGGAACAGGGCGAACGCGGCGGCCCAGAGGTCGGACAGCCACATCCCAGCCGTGAACACGACCGGATGCTGGACGAGGATCATCGTCCGCCCGAGCAGCCAGAGCATCCCGACGGCGGTCATCAGCGGCCCGAGGCGATTGGCCGGGCGGCGCGTCCAGAGCAAGCACGCCGCAGGCGACGAACGACCAGCCGACGAGCACCTGTAGCACGGTCGCCGAGCCGAGCGGGCCGAGCTGCGCGTAGCCGACGAGCATCCCGAGGCCGAGCGCGCCCGCGGTGATCAGGAGCAGGGCGCGAACCCAGGTGAAGGCTCATCGCTCCGGCGCTGCGTCGAGATCGATGCTGGCCAGTGGCGGTCTCCATGCGCGTGCGGCATCGTCCCACAAGCGCGTCACCGACCGCAACCGCCCGGTATCCGTGCAGACCCTTCCCGGTCCCCCGAGCAAACACCGCGTGGAGCGCTGGGTTGTCTCCGTTGGCCGACGCCTCGCGCCGGCCTACGGTCTCGGTGAGACACGAGCCGACGGTTCACCCGAACCGATCGCTGCTCGCCTGTCCACGAGGGATGAGATGACCGACCGATCGATGACAGACCCGAATCGCCCACGCCGATCACTCCAAGCGCAAGTTCGCGCTCGTTGCGGCGATCGGCTTGCTGTCGATGGCGATCCTCGCGCCGTTCGCGCAGTTCGGCGTGCTCGCGAGCCTCATCGTGCCGGCCGACGCGGCGGCGACCACCGTCAACATCGCGGCCTCCATCGGGCTGTTCGGTGCCGCCATCGCCGCGTTCGCGGTCGTCGCGATCCTCGATGTCGCGGTCGCCTGGGGGATGTACGTGCTCCTTCGTCCGGTGAATCGAGCGCGTTGCCCTTGTGGTCGCCTGGCTGCGCGTGGTCTACGCCGTGGTCTTCGCGTACGCGCTGCTCAACCTGGTCGACGTCGCCCAGCTCGTGAACGGGGCTTCCGCGGCGACCATGCAGTCGGACCAGTTCCACGCGCAGGTCGCGACCTCCGTCACCGCGTTCCGCAACGGCTGGGACCTCGCCCTCGCGATCTTCGGCCTGCATCTCGTCGGCCTCGGCGCCCTGCTGTTCCGGTCCGTCGGACTTCCCGAGGTTCCTCGGGGCGCTCGTGGTCCTTGCCGGCGTCGGGTACCTCGCGGACTCGTTCGGACGGATCTTCGTCCCGGCTACACGTTGACCGTCAGCACCTTCACGTTCGTCGGTGAGGCGCTGCTGATCGTCTGGCTCTTCAAGGTCGCCATCAAGGGATCCCGATCCATCTGAGCGCCCCCGCCAATCGAGGACACGCCGGTCGGCGCGTCCGAGGCGGTCGCGTCATGAACGCCCTCAATTCGCACGGCACGTCACCTTCCTCACCCGCTCGTCTCTCGGAGCACTCCCGTGAACGTCACTCCAGCGAAGCACGAGCACCCGCTCCCCCGTCCTCGCCATCGTCGGCTCGCTCGCCGCCGGTGCCCTCCTTGCCGTCGCCCTGCTGCTCGGCCCGGCGTCGGGCGGCTCGGAGCCACTGGTCACCGGGTCGGTCCTGTTCGCATTCGGGCTCGGCTGGGGCCTCATGGCGGTCCTGACGACCCGCTTCAGCGCCCAGCCGCAGACCTGGATGGCAGTGCCCGCCGTGTTCCTCGGCTCGATCGGGCTCGGCCTGATCGTGGTCCAGCCGGGTCCGGCCGTCATGGACCTGCTGAGCTGGGTCTGGCCGCCGGCGCTGGCCATCCTGGCGATCTGGATGGTCGCGCAGGTCCGGCGCCAGCTGCGCGGTCGTGGTCGCTGGCTCGTCGTCCCGGTGATCGCCACGCTCCTCGTCTTCGCCGTCGGTGGCGCGATCGCGACCGTCAGTGCGGCCACGGGTTCTGGCGCCTCCGCGCAGTCCGGCCGGCTGATCGACGTCGGCGGCCATCGCCTCTACATCGAATGCACGGGCTCGGGGAGCCCCGCCGTCGTCCTCCAGGCGGGCCTCGGCGAGTCGTCCTCCTACTGGGGCCGGCATCGCGCCGGACGTCGCCGCGTCGACCACGGTCTGCGCCTACGACCGCGCGGGTCACGGACGGAGCGACGAGGCAGCCGGGCCGCAGGACGGGATCGCCCTCGCGACCGACCTGCACACCCTGCTCGAGCGCGCCGGCGTGGCCGGGCCGTACGTCCTCGTCGGTCACTCCTCGGGTGGCGCCTACGTGCGGGTCTTCGCCGATCGCTATCCCGACCAGGTCGCGGGCATGGTCCTGCTCGACGCCCAGCCGGCCGACGCGTTCACCGCGCTGCCCGACTACCCGACGACCTATCAGATCCTCCGGACCGTCTATTCGCTTTCGCCGTCGCTGGCTCGCATCGGCCTCCTCGGGCCCATCCTCGGACTGCCCGCCGACCAGTCGACCCCGGCGGCCGCTCGCGGCGCGCGCGATGAGATCGTCGCCCTGCCCGCCGCCCTGCAGCAGGCGCAGGCGCTGACGAGTCTCGGCGATCGACCGCTCATCGTCGTCACGGCCGGGATCCGGGCAGCAGGCCGGCTGGCTCGAAGCGCAGGACCGGTTGCCCGGCCTCTCCACGAACAGCATCCACCGCGTCCTCGACGCCGCCACGCACACCTCGCTCATCACCGGCGTCGACGCCCCGGCATCCAGCCAGGCGATCCTCGACGTCGTGTCGTCGCTCCGGACCGGGACGGCCGTCCGATGAACGCCCCGTCCGACAGCCGGCTCGCCCAGGTGGGCCGGTCGATCCCGGCCATCGCCGTCGATCGCCGTCTCGCTCGCGCGATCGTCGCGACCCTCGTCATCGGCGGATACATGGCCCTCGGGTTCGCGTTTGGCTTCGTTGGCTCGACGGGTCTGCGCCAATTCCTGATCGCGTTGTGCGCGTATCGGGATCGGATCAGCCCGTCCTGATCCGGGCAGAGCTTGCCCCGGTGATGCTTCGAGAGCACGCCGCCCTCAGGGTCTGGGGGCTACGACTACCGCGCCGATTTCGACGCTTGACGATCGCACTTGCTGACGGGGGGCCTTGGCTCGCCTTCGTGGACGCGCGAGCAACGCCGCTTGGGTGGCGTGCGCGATAGGCGCGGCCACAGATGACGCCGCCTGCCTTGGCCATCTATCCCCGAGCAGACCTGGAGTTCGTCGCGATGGTCTACGCCCTGCTCGTCAACCATGCGGATCCGGCCGAACTGCAGGTGCGGCTCCGTGAGACCTACCCACTCGCGGTCGTGCGCCCGCGGGTGATCAGCTCCGAGCCAACGTCGTGGTGGTACGTCTACCGCGTTGGTCGATGGAATCCCGATCCCCCGTCCGACGGCTCGGCTCCCGCATGAGTGGGAATGACCGTCCCGCGCTCGAAGCGACTCCCCGACGATCCGAGGGGCAACTGTGGATCGACTCTTGACATTGGACCGACTCCAAGGTCTACGGTTCGCGACATGGCAGCGACACCCGAGACCGGCTTCCTGGTCCTCGCCGACCTGACCGGCTACACCGCGTACCTCTCCGGGAGCGAGATCGAGCACGCGCCAGCCATCGCTGGCGACCTCCTCGAGACGATCGTCGGCCGGCTGGAGCCGCCGTTCCGACTGGTCAAGTTCGAAGGTGACGCCGCGTTCCTGTTCGTCGAGGACGGGCGCGCGCGACGGGTCCCTGCTGCTCGACGCGATCGAGGCGGCCTACCTCGCCTTCCGGCGTCGACTGCGGAGCATCGACCAGGCGACGACCTGCGACTGCAACTCCTGTCGGCTGGCGCCGAGGCTCGACCTCAAGGTGTTCGTCCACCACGGGGCCTTCGTCTGGAGTCGCATCGCCGGGCGCGATGAACTGGCGGGTTCCGATGTCATCGTCGCCCACCGATTGCTGAAGGGCGCGGGCGCCGCCGAGGCCCGAGCCAACGGCTTCGCCTTGTTCACAGCCGCCGCCGTCGACGCTCTGGGTCTCGATGCCGATGCGCTACAGCTCCGGGCGGGCGCCGAGGAGATCGAGCACCTCGGCCGGGTCGAGACCTTCACCTTGGACCTCGAGGCGCGCTGGCAGGACGAGAGCACCATGCGCCGGGTCGACATCGCCGACACCGATCTCGCCTTCGACATCGAGGCAATATTCGCCGCCGACCCATCGGTGATCTGGGCGCACCTGACGTCGCCCGCCCTCCGAACGCGGTGGGAGGGACCGATCACCATCGAGGAGACGTCCGCCGGCGGACGCCGCGGCGTTGGCACGACGGCCCAATGCGTGACCGGACGGCTGGCGACCCTCGAGGAGATCGTCGACTGGCAACCCTACGACCGCGTCGCGTGGCGCCTGGCCGTCCCGGGTGTCGGCCCAGTCGCGGCCACCGCGGATCTCGAACCGACCGACGAGGGGACCCGCCTCCGACTCCGCTGGGGTTACGAGGGTGCCGCGGCCGCGGATGCCACGGCGTTCCAGCAGATGCGCGGGGAGAAGACGGCCGCCTATGCGCGGCTCGCCACGGTCGTCGCCGGCGCGCTGCCGGTCGTCCAACACGAGGAGGCTCGACCATGAGCGCGTCCGTCGCCGAGCAGGTGATCGAGCGGTCTGCGCAGGACGTCTGGGCGTACGCCGCCGACATCCTCCGCCACGCTGAGTGGATGACCGTCACTGACGCGCGGATCGTGCAGGGAGATGGGACGCAGGTGGGGGCGCGTGGACGCGAACGTGTGCGATTCGGCCCGTTCGGGTGGGACGCCGAGTTCGAGGTGTCCGAGGCAGAGCCGGGCCGTCGGATCGCCTGGAAATCCGTCCAAGGGGTCCCATTCGATCTCACGGTCACGCTGGACCTCGAGCCGGTTGGTCCAACGTCGAGCAAGGCGAGCTACGGGGCCGACATCCGACTGCACGGCCTGTGGCGGCTGCTGTCGCCGATGGTGGCGATGGAGGCAAATGCCGGGCCGGCGCGCGAACTCTCGCGGCTCAAGGCACAGGTCGAGTCGGCTCCGGCCATGGCTCCGGGGACGTCGTGACGAGCCTCGCCGAGTTCCCGATCAGCGCCCGGGCCGCAGCTGGCGATCTCGAGCGGGCACGCCGCTGGTACGAGGACCGGCTCGGACTCCTCCCTGAACACGAGGACCCGGGTGGCGCTTGGTACCGATTCGCGGGCGACACCTGGCTGTACCTGTACGCCACGCCGTCAGCGGGGACCGCCAAGAACACGATCGCGGGCTGGGAGGTCAAGGACATCGAGTCCGTAATGGCCGATCTCCGCGAACGTGGCGTGATCTTCGAGCAGTACGACCTCGGGGATGTCCAGATGGTCGACGGGCTTGCCGACTTTGGCGCCGCGAGAGCCGCCTGGTTCAAGGATAGCGAGGGCAATACGTTCGAGTTGACAGAGGTCCGCCAAGACCCTTGAAATCGGGACCACCCCAAGTTTCCAGGCCCGAGCCAGCCCGGCCGGTAAATGCGGATCGATCTCGTTCTCACCCGCCTGAGAACCTTCACATCGTGGCCGACGCAGCTCTACCCTTGGCCCACCCGGCATGACCTGGCATTGAGCTTGGAAGCGAACCCCTCTGCCAGCTCAGCTACTCCCGCGTGCTACGCCCTCCTGGTCAGTCGGACACCGCTAGCGCCCGCGGTCGCTTCGTCCGGCGCGGCGCGCCGATGGTTGACAGGACGGCCAGGAGGCGGGTCGTGCATCTGCCGCAGATGGGCCCTGTCGTTTCGACGGCAACATCCTCGAAGAAGTAGCTTTCCCCGTCCTCGACGACGATCCAGTCAACGGCGAGGTCAGCTGCTCTCGCCCCACACCGCACGGGCACGCCACACCCACAGCACCGGACATGGTTCAGGCGGCTGAGTGGATAGTCGCCGTGGTTATCGCACCAGGAAGTCATGACAGGGTCTCCGGTATGGGTTGGTCCAGGCGAGATCCTGTGCAGGTCGCGACACTCGTCAAGGAGGGTCGAACGGTTCCGTTGACTGACGTTTGAGCACCGGGGCTGCGAAAGCCCCGTCGTTGCTGGCGCCCGGTAGAGGGCGCCATCGAAGGCGATGGCCTGAGCCCAAACGGGGCCACTCACAACATTGGGTTCACCACGACGCCATGCGGACTTTCGGATCGCCTCGATTACCGTCACTCGAGGCGCTAGCGACAGAGGCGACCCGCCAGACGGCGGGTCGCCTCTTTGCCTCGGGTGGGATCGCGGCTGCCTCAGCCGATCGCCAGACTCGCCTCATGACTGACGCCATGCCGCACGGTCGCGGCCGCCCAGAGGCCGATCGTGGCAATCACGAGGATGGCGAGCGTCTCCTCGGTCGCCTGGGTGACGGTGATGGCGCCGCATACCAGCGCAACAAGGCCGCCGAGTGAGGCGAGAGCCAAGTAGGGCTTGGATCCAGTGAGCAGCGCCGCGAACCCCGGGACGACCGCGGAGGCTGAGGCGATGAAGCCGAGCGCGAGGACGATCAGCGCAACCGAGCTGGCGGTAAGCGCACCGAGGTAGCCGGCAAACCAGAGGACATAGACGAGTGTCGCGATCGCGACGAGCACCGTCGCGATCCG
>CAVRVI010000002.1:0-177591 GCA_963724635.1 uncultured Chloroflexia bacterium | reverse complement strand
ATCGATCCCGAGGGCCAGCGCCGCCTCGGTCATGTTCAATTCGACCGCCCAGATCTGCTGCGGATTGCCGAACCCGCGGAACGCGGTCGATGGCGTCGTGTGCGAGAGGATGCTCCGCGCGAGGATCCGGACCGCCGGGATGCGGTACGGCCCCGACGAGGTGTAGCTCCCCTTCCCCACGGTCCGATCGGCGATGTCGGCGTACGCCCCGATGAGGTAGTTCGCCTCCACGTCGCGGAAGACGAGGTCGCCGTTCGTGCGGAACCCGGAGCGGACGCGGATCTCCGACGCGCCGCGGCGGACCGCCTGGAAGGTCTCTTCCAGCGTGAGGATCAGCCGGACGGGGCGGCCGGCCTTCAACGCCATGAAGGCGACGAGCGGCTCGTACTTCGCGTGCTGCTTGCCACCGAACCCGCCGCCTGGGTCCGGGGCGAAGATCCGGACCTTGGCCAGGGGCATGTCGAGCAGGCCGGCGATGACCCGCTGCAGCCAGTTCGGGTGCTGGATGGAGCTCCAGACGGCGATCCCGTCGCCATCGGGCGCGGCGATGAACCCGTGCGGCTCGATCGCGAACTGCGTGACCATCGGGAAGCTGTAGGTGCCCTCGATGACGACGTCCGCGTCGCGCTCCGCGGCCTCGACGTCGCCCCAGCCGTAGCGGTGCTCGCGCAGGACATTGGTCGTGGCAAGCGAGTCGCCCGCGGGCCGGAGGGACGGGTCCTGGACGAGCGGGGCTTCCGGGTCCAAGGCACCGGCCACCGTGAAGACCGCCGGCAGCTCCTCGTAGTCCACCTTGACGAGCCGGGCGGCTTCCTCGGCGGCGTCCAGGGTCTCGGCCGCAACGGCCGCGACCGGCTCCCCGTGGTAGTGCGTCTCGTCGACCGCGAGGACGGGGCGATCCACGAACTGCGGCCCGAAGCGCGGCATGGGGTTCGGGAGGTCCGCGGCCGTTACGGCGAGGCGGACACCGGGGACGGCGAGCGCGGCGCTCGTATCGATCGCGATGATCCGCGCCCGGGCGACGTCCAGGGCCACGAGCTTCACGTGGAGGGCATCGGCGATGGGCAGGTCGGCGACGTACGCCTGACGGCCGGTGACCCGGTCCAGGCCGCCGACGCGGGCCGGGGATGCGCCGACGTGATCGTCGTCGAGCGCCATCAGTCCGTGGCTCCCGTGTCCGCGGCCAGGAGCACGGCCTCCATGATCTGCTCATACCCCGCGCATCGACAGAGGTTGCCGGCGAGCCCTTCCTCGACCTCGGCTCGCGTGGGATGTGGGATCTCCGCCAGCAGCGCCACCGCGGAGACCAGCTGGCCCGGGATGCAGAACCCGCACTGCGCGGCCCCGGTCTCCAGGAAGGCCGACTGGAGCGGATGGAGCCGGTCGCCGGTGGCCAACCCTTCGACGGTCGTCACCGTCGCGCCGTCCGCCTCCACGGCCAGCATCAGGCAGGAATCCACGCTGACGTCATCGACGAGGACCGTGCATGCCCCGCACTCCCCCACCAGGCAGCACTCCTTCGTGCCGGTCAGCCCGAGGTCGGACCGGAGGACCTCGAGGAGGGTGTGGTGGACGGCGACCTCTGCCGTGCGGGCCCGCCCGTTCACGGTCAGCTCGATCCGCTGCCGCACCGTCATCGAGACCTCACCCCATCCGCCGCCAGGCGTTCGATGGCGCGCTCGATCGCGCGCAGGCCGAGCACATGGAGCATGGCCAGACGGTATTCCGGACTCGCGCGCATGGACCGCGGCGAGGGGCTGGCGTCCACGAACAGCGTCTCGAGGAGCCGCATCTTGTCGAGGGCCGGTGCCGCGGGGTCGGCGAGCAGCCCGGTCTCGTCGGTCACGAGGAGCGGCCGTGGACCAAGACTCCCATATCCGATCCGCGTGGTCCCATCGGCCGCCACGGAACAGGTCAACGTGACCGACGCGAGGTCGTGGCCGCGCCGTCGGGTCCGGCGGACGTGGGTCGACCCGCGAGGCACGGCCGGCGTCGGCAGCTCGATCGCGCGGACGATCTCGTCGCGACCCAGGGTCGTGACGCCCGACCGGACGAAGAAGGCATCGATGGGGATCCGGCGCGCGCCATCCGGCCCCGCGGCGACCACCACCGCGCCATCGACCAGCAGCGCCGGCGCGGTGTCCGCGGCCGGCGAGGCGTTGCAGATATTGCCGGCGAGCGTGGCCCGATTTCGGATCTGGACCGAACCCACGACCGACGCCGCCTCGGCGAGGGCTGCGTGGTCCCGCCGGATCCGGGGGTCCGCGGCGATGTCGGTCATGACCGTCCCCGCGCCGATCCGCAGGTGCCCTGCCCCGTCCGCGATCTCCCGGTCCAACTCCTCGATCCCCTTGATGTCGACGACGACCCGCGGCGCGATCGACCCATCGCGCAGCCGGATGATCAGGTCGGTGCCACCGGCCAGGATTCGCGCCTCCGGTCCGTGCGTCGCGAGCAGAGCGAGCGCCTCGTCGAGGTGGTTCGGGCGCTCGTAGGCGAAGGGTCGCATCAGCCCGCGAGCACCCGGTCGACCTGGTCGAGGAGGAGCTGCGGCGTGGCGGCGCGGATGAAGTAGAACGGGCGCTCCGCGAACCGGCCGATGAACGCGGCCCGGGCGGCGCGCAGCGAGTCGGTGTCCACGAGCGGCATCGGGAAGCCCGGCGCGAGCAGCTCGTTCAGGAGGAAGTAGTTCTGGACGGAGTGGAACGCCTGGAACTGGCGCTCGAACGGGATGAGCTCGACGCACGACGGATCGAAGTTGCCATCGATCGCGGGCACGATGACGACGTTCACGTCGCTCGGCTCCGGATAGACATCCCAGGTTGGCAGCGACCCGAAGAACTTCTCCACCCCACGGTCGGGCGCGGCCTTGTCCGCACGCTCGGTCCCCTCGGTGCGCCGGCGGAGGAACGGCTCGCGCGACCCGATGACCGCCCAGCCCGCGTCATCGATGACGGTGGTTTCGGTCGACACGAGCCGCGCGCCGCGCCGGCAGGATTCGATCTGGCACATCGACTTGCCGTGATTCGACTCACCGCCCAGGAACAGCACGGTGCGGTCGTGATATCGGACGCCGGCGGCGTGGAACGGGTGCAGGCCGACCGCCTCCATCCGGAGGGCGAGCAACGCGACGACCACCTTCTGGATCGGACCCGCCGGCCAGGGTCCACCGAACGTCATCTGCCGCCCGTCGTAGGCGATGGCGCGCTCGGCGTCCTGCTGCCAGACGATGTCCGGCTCGGCGAGCGTCACGTCCGGGGAGACGCGCACCTCGGCGAGTCGGTAGTCCAGGAACGCCTGGTCGACGAGCGCGTGCTCGACCGGCGCGGACCCATAGACATCGACCCGAAGCCGCGCGGGACCCGCTGACAACTCCTCGGACGATCGCAGGGTGGTTTCCATCGGAACGTTCCTCAGCTCGCGGTGGCCCCATCCACACCGGCCGACGCGTCGTCGGGCCAGTGCCGGGCCATGTGGTCGCTGACCTCGTCGAAGTGCCTGCGGAGGGCGGCGCCGACCTCGTCGGCGTCGCGACGCCCAAGCGCGTCGAGGATGGGCGCATGCAGGTCGGCCGACCAGTGTGGGTCGGCGCCCGGAACGACCAGGGTCAGATAGGTCCTCGAGAACGGCTCCAGCGACCGCCAGACCTTCTCGAGCGTCGCGTTGTCGGCGAGTTCCACGATCCGGGCATGGAACCGGGCATCGGCTTCGGCCACGCCGTGACCGTCCTCGGCCGCGGCCGCGGCCTGCATGGCTTCGAAATGCCCGCGCAGGTCTGCCAGGTCCGGGTCCGTCAGTCGCGGGACGGCCAGCCTTGCCGCCAGCACCTCCAGCGTCGAGCGGACGGTGTAAGCCTCCAGGATCTCGCGTCGCGACGGCCTGCGGACGCGGGCGCCACGGAACGGCGTGATCTCCACGAACCCGAGGCCCTCAAGCCCGCGCAGGGCCTCGCGGACCGGGGCCTGGCTCGTCCCGAGCTCGCGCGCGACCTGGGTCTCGATGATCCGCGAATCCGGCGGGTAGTGGCCGGTCAGGATCCCCTCAAGGATCCGTTCCTTGACCTGGTCCGCGAGAACGCGCCGCGAGAGGGCCTGGGTCATGACCATCCCGGCGCCCTCAGTGGCCGATCGGCGAGGACGTGGTCGCGCCGGCTGGCGCCGCGCCCTCGTCCCGGACGATCTCGACGAGCCCGGTGGACCCGTCCACGATGACGCGATCGCCGGTCGCGATCCGCTGGGTCGCCACGGACGTGCCAACGACCGCCGGGATCCCGAACTCCCGCGAGAGGACCGCCGGATGTGAGGTCGTCCCGCCGGTGTCAGTGACGAGCCCGCCGATCTTCGTGAAGAGCACGACCCATGCCGGGTTCGTCATCTGGCAGACGAGGATGTCGCCGTCGCGGACGTCGTCGAACTCATCGACCGTCCGGACGACCCGGGCGATCCCCTCGATGCGGCCGGGCGACGCGGCGATCCCCGTGATCACCCGCAGGTCGTCCGACTGCTGCTGGTAGAACCGGTCCGGGTAGCCCCAGTTCACGAGGTACGGGAAGGCGAGTTGCGACGGGGTGACCGTGCCGACCCAGTCGCGCGGATGGAGACGCTTCGCCGCCTCGCGCTCGGCGCGGCGCTCTGCCACGAGCCCGCGCGCGGCGATCGCATCGGCGCTGCCGATGAACGCCCGCAGCTCGTTGTAGCGCAGGAACATGACGTCGTCGGGCTGGTCCAACCGGCCGGCCTCGACGAGCTTGCGCCCGACCTCGATCAGGACGAGCCGCACGTGGGCGTTGGCGCCCTGGTCGATGTAGAAGTGGTGGTCCGGCGTGAGCGGCGCCATCCGCAGGTTGACCGCGTTCGCCGCCTCCATCTCGGCGAGCGCCTCGCCGGTCAGGCCATCCAGGATCTCGCGTGACGCCGCCTCGATATCGAGCCGCATCGCCTCGATCGCGGTCGGGAAGTCGTAGTCGGTCGCGAGGTAGCCGCGGATGAGCTCCAGGATCGGCTCCATGTGCTCGCGGGCCGTCGGAAAGATGAACTCGTGGCTCCACACGGCGTGCCACCCGAACTCCCGCTGATACGGCTCCAGGCGCTCGGCGATGAACCGCCGGCCACGGTCTGAGCCACGAAGCCCCGCGGCGATCTCGTCCACGTCCTCGGGCGCGAAGGCGGCCCGCAGCACGTCGTCGTCGCGGACCTCGTTCTTCATCCGCCAGAGCGCCTCGATGGAGTCCCAGTTGCGGTCCGAGGCGGAGTTCTGGAGCCGCCCCAGCAACGTCTCGTCGACCGTGCCGCGGGTCTTCTCCATGACCGCGCGCAGGTTCAGCGTGGCCGACAGCTGCGCGAAGTTGAGCATCCAGTGGATCTTCCAGTGGCGATCGTGGACATCGATCGCGTCCTCGAGCAGGACGGCCACCTCGGCCAGGCTCATGCCGGGCGCCTCGTCGAGGCGGGCCTCCAGGAACGCGAAGTTGCGCTCCATCTCGGGGCGCAGCCGGTCGCGCCACCAGTCCGCGAAGTGCAGCCCGTAGACCGGCAGGACGGTGTCGAGATAGCCGCCCATGGTGGTCGCAAAGGCCGTGTCGCGGGGCACTCGGGCGCCGTAGCGCGCGCTGTACTCGGTCGCATCGATGCGCAGGTCGGGGTCGGCCGGGATCGCGGTCGTGTAGACGTAGCCATTGATGTTCTTGGCCAGCCAGTCCACGGCGAACGGGGTCCCGAACCGCCGGAACATGTGGTCGCAGCTCAGCCACCAGCCACCGATATCGAAGAACATCGGGCTGACCGGATGGGGACAGTGCAGGTCGTCGTAGACCCAGAAGAAGTCCTGCTCGACCTCGGCGTCCCACGCCACCGGGAAGGACGCATCTCCCAGGAACTGGCCGAGGATCTCCTCTGTCGCTGCCACGGGCGGGTCCTCCACGTCGTCTCCCGGGTTCGCCGTTCGCGGTCAGGCGATCGGGCGAGTCATCGATCATCGATTATGATACCCGTGTCGCGGCGACGCGGACGCTACGGAGGCACTCGATGATCGCTCCAACCAGCCTGAGCCTGATCGATTGCCCGATGCTCCAGACGGTCACCGATCGCCCCACCGACTACTGGAATGACTCGTGCGCCGTGGACGAACTCGACTACGCCGTCGCCCGTGGCGCAACTGGCGCGACCTCGAATCCGAGCATCGTCCTCGAGGTCCTGCGCAAGGAACGAGCCTACTGGGTCCCCCGCATCGTCGAACTCGCCGCGGCCGATCCCAGCGCGACCGAGACCGACCTCACGTGGACCGTGATCGAGGAGATGGCCGTCCGCGGGGCGGCGGTGCTGGAGCCAGTATTCCGCCGCGAAGGTGGCCGCAAGGGCCGGCTCTCGCTCCAGACGAACCCGACCAACTACCCGAACACCGAGCGGATGCTCGAGCAGGGACTCCGGTTCGCGGACCTCGCCCCGAACATGCAGGTCAAGTTCCCGGCCACCCAGGCCGGCATCCGGGCCATCGAGGCGGCCACGGCGGCCGGCGTCAGCATCAACGCGACGGTCTGCTTCAGCGTCCCCCAGGCGATCGCCGTTGCCGAGGCCGTCGAGCGTGGACTGGATGCCCTGGCGGCTGCCGGCGGGGACGTGACGACCGTCGCGCCGGTCTGCACGATCATGGTCGGCCGGCTCGACGACTGGATGCGCGTGCTCGCGGAGCGTGACGAGATCGCGGTCCACCCCGACGCGCTCGACTGGGCCGGGATCGCGGCGTTCAAGCGGGCGTACGGGCTGTACGGCGAGCGGGGTTATCGGACGCGGCTGCTCGCGGCGGCGTATCGGCATCGGCTCCACTGGACGGAGCTCGTGGGCGGAGACGTCGTCCTGACGATGCCGCACGCCTGGCAGGTGCGCTTCAACGCGAGCGGCATCGTGCCGACATCACGGATCGACGAACCGGTGGACCCGGCGCTGATCGGCGAGTTGGTCGAGCGCATCCCCGACTTCAGCCGGTCGTACGAGCCCGATGGGATGACCGTCGCCGAGTTCGACGCTTACGGGCCGACGGTCCGGACCCTGCGCGGGTTCATCGCGTCGTACCACGAGCTCATCGGAGCCGTGCGCGATGTGATCCTGCCGAACCCGGACGTTCGCCGCGGCCTGACCCGGGCTCAGCCGGGCGTGGCCACCGTGACGGTCACCGGTTCGCTCGCGTGCACCTCGCCCTTGGCCTCCGCCGGGAAGGCCGCGGGTCCGCTCGAGGTAGCGCTGGATCATCCGCACGTCACGCGGCGTGAGATCCCAGCGGCACCGGCACAACCCCGTGGGGCAGGACGCGTGGGGCAACGTGGTCGATCGGAGTTCGACCGCGACCTTGTGGATCGTGCCGTTGGCGGCGCGACACGTTTCGCAACAGCGGGCGCCCACGATCGTGGCCGTCCTGGCCATCGTCGCGATGCCGCGCAGCTCGATGCTCGAAGCGTTTCGATACAGGTCGAGGACCTCGTCGCTCGGTGGCAGGTCCGCGCCGGCCAGGCCACGCACCGAATCCGCCTGCTCGCGTCGATACACCGCGGCCACGTCCCAGAGGTCCTGCCGCACCGCACCTTCGACGGCACTGTCGACGGTGGCGTCATAGAACGCCCGTGCCGCGTGGACGGACTCGAGGGACGCGACCGGCCGTTCCAGCCGCTCGATCCGATGCGCCGGAGCTCCGACCCAACGGGCCAGATCGAGCCATGCCTTGCGTTCGATGTTCCAACGTTCGATGTTGGCGGCCCGCTCGCGTTCCGCGTCGAAGACCTTGATGGCGGCCTGGGTCAGGAACACCAGCCTGCCGCCGTCGACTTCGCGAACGGCGATCTGCTGACGGCAGCGCGTGCAGCGCTGGTCCTCGGTCGGAGGCGGGTCGAGCGGCAAGGCGCAGTACGGGCAATACGCCGTTGCGAGGACGCGCGGCCGTGCCGTCCGCTTCGCTGGGCGGCGCTTGGCCGCCGTCGCCGGCGATGGCGCCGGCGACGGCGACGGAACGGGGGCCTCGGCCGGTGGGAGGACGGTGATGTGCGTGATCGTCGGCTCGTCGTCGGGTGATGGTGCGCCAAGCGCGATGATCGACGGGCGGGCCGGCATCGTCGCATCGTCGGCCGCGGCGACCGCCCACGGGCCCGCCAGCGGCAGCGAGATCGGCTCCGCGTGATGGACGACCTGGATATCGATGTCGTGGGCGACCGGGTCAGGTGCGTGGTCAGGCTCGACCGCCGTCGGCGGCGGCAGGGCGATCTCGGGCTCGACCGCCGTAGGCGGCGGCGGCAGCACGATCTCGGGCTCGACCGCCGAGAGCACGATGTCGTGCTCCTCGATCGGGTCGACCTCAAAGGCCGGACCGTCATCCGTCTGCACGACGTCACCCACCGTGGGACCCTCCTTCTCGACCAGCTCTTCGCGCGGAAGCGAGAAGGTCAACAGGCGTGCGATCGCGCGTGCGCGCACATCCTCGACCTCTGCCTCGTCGATCTGGGGTTGACGCTGCAGGATCCGTTCGATATGGCTCATCCGACGCTACGCCCCCTGCGCTCGGGAATTGCCCGGCGACCGGTGCCACAGGGCAGTGGCTGGCGTCGCGAGCCGGCGTAGCGTACGCGTCAGTGCGCGCGGAATCGACCGTTTCGGACGTTCCTCGGTGCGACCCGGCACCAGATGTTGGGACGGGTCCGGGCCGGTCCGGGGTGGTCGGCGGCCGGGAATCGGCCAGGGTCAGCCCTTGGCGGCCGCGGCCTCGCGCGCTGACGACCAGTCCTTCTTGAACTGCTCGATCCCGGAATTGGTCAGCGGGTGGTGGATCATCTGCTTGAGGATCTTGAACGGCAGCGTCGCGACGTGGGCGCCGGCAAGGGCCGCCTGGGTCATGTGCAACGGATTGCGGATCGACGCCGCGAGGACCTCCGTGTCGAGGTCGTGGATCGCGACGATCTCGGCGAGATCACGGATGACGATCATCCCGTCCTGGTTGATGTCGTCGAGGCGGCCCACGAACGGCGACAGGAGACTGGCCCCGGCCTTGGCCGCGAGCAGGCCCTGGTTGGCCGTGAAGATGAGCGTGCAGTTCGTCTTGATGCCCTCATCGGCCAGCCGGCTGATCGCCTCGAGGCCGTTCTCGCTCATCGCCACCTTGACGACGATGTTCGGCGCGATCTTGGCGAAGTGGCGACCCTCCGTGAGCATCCCCTCGACGTCGTCCGCCACGACCTCGGCGCTGACCGGGCCGGACGTGATGCTGCAGACCTCGCGCAGGATGTCCTCGTACGAGCCACCGACCTTGGCGTACAGCGTCGGGTTGGTCGTCACGCCATCGAGCACGCCCCAGCGGGCCGCCTGGCGGATCTCGTTGATGTCGGCGGTATCGAGGAAGATCTTCATCGGGTGGGCTCCGGGTACGGGCAGGGTCGCCGGGGGATTCTACTGCCGCACCGTCCGATGACCAGCGGTCTTCAGAACCGATCCGCGACGCGCCGCACGAGCTCGGTCACGGGGCCGATCGCGAGCCCAGCGACGATCGCAAGACCGACCGTGGCCGCATACCCGCGCAGGCGCTCACCGGAACGCAACAGGGCGAAGGGCAGCGCGAGCCCGATGACGATCTCCGCGAGGAACAGGAACGCGCCGGGGTCCTGGCCCAGCTGCTCCACGTGGAGCAGTCGGGGCCCACCGAACACGACCCCCTCCCCCACCAGTGCGGCCGCGAGGATCGCGACCCCGATCGCCCGCGGCCAGCCCGTTCCGTGCCGCCAGACCGCTCCGGCCGCGCCCAGGATCGGGCCGGCGATGAGCGCGACGGCGCCCCAGACCGTCGCCGCATGCGACGCCCCGATCGCCCGGATCCCCTCGCCGAATGCCGCGGTAAGGACGTAATAGACGGCGACGGCAGCCAGGAGCCCGATCAGGCCCCGCAGTGCGCCGGTGGGCAGGGTCCGGGCCGATCCGCCCAAAACGAAGGCGACCGCCAGCCAGACGCCGATGGCATTGGCCGGGATGAGCAGGCTGTACGGCCAGGCGAGCTGGTCGGAGAACCAGGCCGCGCCGCCGAGCGCTGCGCCACCGACGATGGACGTGCCGAACCCGGCGACCGCCCGCGTCAGGACGGTCGGTGACGACTCGAGGTCAGACGCTTCCGACCGACTCGACGACATCGTCGCCGGCGATGACGGGCTCGGTGGCCATCACCGGGACACCGGCCGCCGTGTCCGGGCGGGCCCGGAGCACCGGCTCGCGACCGTCGGCGACGGCGATCGACGCCGCCACGAAGCCATCGAACAGCGGGTGCGGGCGCTCCGGTCGACTCTTGAACTCGGGGTGGAACTGGCTCGCCACGAACCACGGGTGGTCGGCCAGCTCGACGATCTCCACGAGCCGTCCATCGGGCGACTGGCCGGACAGGATCATGCCCGCGGCCTCGAGCGTGGCGCGATAGCGATTGTTCACCTCGAACCGGTGACGGTGGCGCTCGTAGATGACCTCGTGGCCGTAGACCGCCGCGGCCTTGGAGCCCGGGGTGAGCTTGGCCGGGTACAGACCCAGGCGCATCGTGCCGCCCTTGTCCTCCATGTCGCGCTGGTCCGGCATGAAGTCGATGACGGGATGCTCGGTGAACATGTCGAACTCGGTCGAGTTGGCGTCCGCCGTCCCCACGACGTCGCGCGCGAACTCGATGACCGCGCACTGCAGGCCCAGGCACAGGCCCGAGGTACGGGATGCGCCGATCACGGGCGTAGTGGGCGGCCAGGACCTTGCCCTCGATCCCGCGATGACCGAAGCCACCCGGCACGAGGACGCCGGCTACACCGTCGAGGTGCTCCGCGACGTTGTCGGCGGTGAGGGCCTCCGAATCGACCCAGCGGACCTTGGCGTCGACGCCGTGCGCCCAGGAGGCGTGGCGGAGGGCCTCGGTGACGCTCAGGTACGCATCCGGCAGCTCGATGTACTTGCCGACCAGACCGATCTCCAGGACGGGCTTCGGCATCTTGATACGCTCGACGAGCGCCCGCCAGCTGGTCAGATCCGGTTCCACCTCCGGGTCGCCGAGCGACAGCTCGCGCACGACGAGACGGCCAAGACCGGCCTCCTCGAACATGAGCGGGACTTCGTAGATCGTGTCGGCGGTCTCGCACGGGATGACCGCCTCGGACGCGACGTCCGTGAAGAGGGCGATCTTCTCGCGGATCTCGTCGCTCACCGGGTGGTCGGAGCGCAGGACGATGACATCGGGCTGGATGCCGATGCCACGCAGCTCCTTGACCGAGTGCTGGGTCGGCTTGGTCTTGAGCTCACCGGTCGCGGCGAGGGCCGGCAACAGGGTCACGTGGACGTACATGACGTTGCGCCGGCCGACGTCCTTGCGCATCTGGCGGATGGCTTCGAGGAACGGCAGGCTCTCGATGTCGCCGACGGTCCCGCCGACCTCGACGATCACGACGTCCGGATCGCCATCCCGGGCGACGCGGCCGATGCGCTCCTTGATCTCGTTGGTGATGTGCGGGATGACCTGCACGGTGCCACCGAGGTAGTCGCCGCGGCGCTCCTTGGCGATGACCGCCTGGTAGATGCGGCCGGTCGTGACGTTGCTGAGCTGGCTCAGGTTCGCGTCGATGAAGCGCTCGTAGTGGCCCAGGTCCAGGTCCGTCTCGGCGCCGTCATCGGTGACGAAGACCTCGCCGTGCTGGTACGGGCTCATCGTGCCCGGATCCACGTTGATGTACGGATCCAGCTTGAGGATCGAGACGCGCAGACCACGCGCCTTGAGGATCCTCCCGACGCTGGCGGCGGTGATGCCTTTACCGAGACTGCTCGTGACGCCGCCGGTCACGAAGACATACTTCGCCATGGGTCAGGGTTCCTCCGGGGTTTTTCTGATGCTACAGAATCCCGGCCCCGAACGCGAATCCGGTGGGTGCCGACCGACCCCTATGGACCCCAGTCGGGCGTCTCCGCCCCGCCGGACTCCCCGAGCCAAGGTCGTCGCTGAGGGGTCGGCACACGTCGGCCGACATACGCGACCCGTTCGGCGTGAAGTCGGACATCCTACCGCGATGGATCGGCCGTCGAGGGGCCTCGTCGCCCCCTCTTGCCGTCGCGCCCGACCCCTGTCGGCTCCTCGTCAACTGACGACGCTCGCCGTCGCGCACCGCAGATCGGAACAGGTGACGTCCCCGCGCGTCGCTATCGCGAACCTACGGGCCCCAGTCGGGCGTCTCCGCCCCGCCGTAACCGCCGACCCACAGGGGTTTCGGGTCGGTCCCGTCGCCGTTCACGGTCCACAGCTGATTGTTGTCCAGCGTCGAGTTCCAGTACTTGTACACGATGCTCTTTCCGTCGGGCGACCAGTCCCCCTCGAAGGCCCAGTTGCGCGGCCCCGGATCGAACAGGGGTTGCGGCAGCCCGCCCGCAGCGTCGATGAGCATCAGCGGCCCTTCGCCGCGGGCCGCGTCGGTGCTCTGGGTGAATAGGATCGAGCGGCCATCGGGCGACCAACGCGGGTAGCCGATGTGCGACACGTCGTCGGTCAGGCGCCGCGGCAGCCCACCCTCGAGGTCGACGACGAAGATCGCGCCGAGCTCGGCGTTGAAGTCGGACATCTGGATGTACGCGATCGAACGGCCGTCCGGCGAGAACGTGGCCTGGGTCGCTCCGCTCTTCCCGGCCGCATCGCCCACCTGCGTCACCGGCGTTGGATCCGCGCCCGGCTCGGTCCAGATCTGGAGCCCGAAGTCCTGGTTGCTGACGGGGTCGTAGTGGTCGGACACGACCCGCGTCCCGTCACCTGACGCGCTCGGGCGTTCCTGGCCGCTCAACCTGGTCGTCGTGAGCTGGATCACGGCGCCGTCCGCGATGGACATCCGGAAGAGGTGTCGATTCCCGGCGCGTTCGCTGTCGAAGACGACGTCGTCGGGAGTCGCCCAGACGGCGTGCGCCATCGTGGTATCCGGCTCGGTCGCGATCTCGTGGAAGCCGGAGGCATCGAGATAGGCGAGGGCCAGCGCACCGACGTCGCCGCGTTCCACCTCGAACAGGATGCGCCCCGACGGCACGGCGCCGACGAGCGTCCCGAGCGGCGGCCGGAGGGTCGAGGAGCCGGGCGACGTCGCGGTCGTGGCCTCGTTCGCCGCATCCGAGCGGGGTGGCGCCGTGGCCACGATGCCGGCCACCCCACCAGCGGTACCGCCGCAACCCATGACGAAGAGACCGACGAGCGCCACGATGGCGATCCGGGTGGGCGTGCACATGGCCTTCCCCTCCTCGACCTGTCCAGGTCGGAGGCGGCCAGGGCGACCCTACCTGCGCGACGAGCCGCCGCGGCCGTCACCTTGTATGACGTCCGGGAGCACCCCTTTCGTTCGAAATCCGCTCATGGAAGTTCGTTGTTGAGCACGGCATCGAGGACCGGGTCCCGCCCTGCGAAGAAGTCGGTCGAGGCAAGCGCCATCGGGACGTCAGGGGGGATCGAATCGCGCTGGTCGCCGGTGTGGAACGTGTACGTCGGGACGGACACGACCAAGCCCGAGTTCGGCAGTTTGATGTCGCGGCAGTCGCAGAGGAAGTTGTCCGCCCGGGCCGGCGTCTGCTCGCCGATGAACCGGGCCTGCGTCTGTTGATCGAGATTCGCGGCGACGACCGTGCCTGCCGAGACGTTCTCGCGACCGATGAGCACGTCCAGGGACCCGGCCTTGCGCAGCTTTGGATCGATGCTCAGGGCGAGGATCAACGGACCGGCCAGGGAGCCGTTGCCGCCGCGCAGATACCGCATGTCGAGGACGACGCGGTCCGCCGAACCATCCTTGAGCGCCTTCTGCATCGCCGCGATCGCCGGTGGCAGGTCGGTCTCGGTGTAGTCGTTGTACGAGAACAGGAATGTCTTCGTCTTCTTGTCGAGCTTCGTCCAGACCGGCTCGGTCCGGCGGGCGACCGCCTCCGGGGCGTCGCCGATGAGGTCTCCCACGATGCCGAGCTCCTGTTCCCAGGTACCCGTCGAGACGGCGGCCGGGTCGACGGTGACCTGCGAACCATCCGGATGCTCGAGGACATAGGTGGGCTTCGCCGGGTCGGCGACGATGCCGGTCCCGTGCAGATACTCGACGTAGGAGAACAAGCCCTCGAGGGCGTCCAGCTCGCCGCTCTCGTTGTCCGATGGGACGAGCGGACGCAGCGTCGCCTCGACCTGGTCCACCGGCACGCCACCGATCGACACCAGCCGGGCGCCCACGAGCGACGGATCGACGGCACGGATCACGAACCAGCCATCGCTGAATGGATAGAAGAGGATCTCGTAGGCGTGGAGCGACTCGGATGGGCCGCTCCAGGAATGTGTATCCAGGAGTCCGGCCAGGCTCGCGAGCTGGACCAGCTGCTCGTCGGGCGACGCCGTCGGGAGCGACCGCCGGATCTCAGCGAGCTTGGCGGTCCAGGCCGATTCGGGGTTGATCGCGAACGGGTCCGGGTGGTACCGGCGGACTTGTTCGTCCAGGAAGTCGAGGTCCTCGGTCCAGGGGTCAGGCTTGGCCGAGGCAGCCGGCTGCGCCGGCTCGCGACGGCCGCGGATGGCGCTACGGACGCGGCCGCACTCGGCGCCGCGGGCGAGGCGACCGGGGAGGCGGCACACGCGGCCGCGACGAGACAACCCACCAGGATGGCGACGATCAGACGCATGTTGGTACCTCGCGCGGTGGCGCGTGGACAGGTTCGACCGGACCGGTCCAGGCCTCTATCGATACGATGGAGCGAGGAGGTCGAAACGTTCATTCTGGGGCGCGCGATGCCGAGGTCGAGACCCTCAGCGCAGGGGGGCGTACCCGATGGCATCGATGGTCTCGGCGATCAGGTCCATCTGCGCCTGCGACTCGCGCAGGGCATCGGGCATGGCCGTCGTCCCCGTCTCGCCGTTGAACGCCGGCACGAGGTCGACGCACCGGGCGCCGGCGGACTCGGCGACGCGGCAGAGCATCCCGTTGAAGTCGCGGAGCGCGGTGGCGAAGGCGTCATCGAACGCCTTGATGTTGTCGGGCGTGTCCTCGAATGCCCAGTACGACGGCGTCATGGGATCGCCTCGGTACGGATCGGCGTAGGTCACGACCCGCACGGCCGTCGGCTTGCCGGCGCGGATGGCGGTGATCTCCTCGAGGGTGCGTTTCAGGCCCCGCTCAACTGTGTCCTGACCATCCTTCAGGCAGGTCGCGTGCGCGCGCCAGAAGCACGGGCCCTGCCAATCGTTCCAACCCACGCCGATCGTGACGATGTCCGCGCCGGCCAGAGCCTCGCGCACGCTGTCGTCGTTCAGGACATACGAGGTCAGCCGACTGGACGTCATGTCGTCGTTCCGAGCGAGATTGGTCGCCTCCACGAGTTCGCCGAGCGTACGTCCCGCGAGATCGGCGAGAGCGAGCACATAGCTCCGGCAACCGCCGCAATGGCCGGCCCCCGCGATGGAGTCGCCGAGCCCGACGAGCCGCAGGGAGGTCGACGCGGTGGTGGCCATGGGGCTGCTCGGGGTGGACGGGGATGCCGCCGGCGATGCAGCCGGCAACGGGCCGGTCGAGGCGGACGGGGGCGCCGAGGAGCTCGGGGTGGCGCATCCGATGACGATCACGACCGAGATGGCCCACGGCAGAGCCGCCCGTCGGGCATGGTGAACCAGGGAACGCATGGTTGGGTCCTCCAGATGGATGGCGGTCGGAGAAGGGAGCGGCGCCGGCCTCAGGGCGGGGCGGATGGGCTCGCTGGTGGTTCGGGACCGACGAATGCGACCGACGACACGATCGCCGCTTCGACCTCCGCCGGCGCTTCCAGGACCTGGAGCAACACCGTTGCATCCGGGCGCTCCACGATGAAGACGCTGTCCCGCTGACCCGGCGCGAGATGCCAGCTGTAGTCGGTCGACTCGGCCTTCGGCTGCCACTCCACCAGCCACCCGCTCGGGCACGGGTGGTCGGTCCGCGCCTCTACGACGAGATGGGTCGCGGGGTAGTCTCCGATCGTGGTGGGATCGGCGGACACGACCGTGAAGCCCGGGTCCTGCCGGAAGTAGTCGACGAACGCGTCGGCACCGGCGTCGATGGCGTAGCGGCCAGCGGCCGGGTCGCACGGATCCACGAACCCCTGCGGATCCTTCCAGGCGAGGAGCCCGACGCTCTGATCGGCGGCCCAGATCTCGATCGCATCCGGCGTCCGGATCGTGGCGTAGGTTCCGTCGGGAACCGTCGCGAGGAACGATGGCGCGAAGGCGTCGACCACGCCGCGCCCACCCAGGCTGTCGCCCGTCAGGGAACGCGACCACGTGCGTGTCAACACGTTGGCGCGTGCGCGGCAGGCGTCCAGGATGGCCTCGAGCGACAAGGTTGCGCCGTCAGGGGCGGCGACCCATCGATATCGACCCACGTCGCCCACCTCGCACCCGCCCAGGCTGGAGCCGTCTCGGGAGACCGCGTCGCCGGCCTTGCTGGTGGTGAACCACATCTCGGCAGGGCCGACGATCTCGACGGTCGATGCGAGCCTCGCCACCGCCGCCACGCGCACCGCGGCGGCCGTGCCGTCGGCATCGAACTCGAGGGCGTACTGGCGGGGACCGGATTCGCCATCGAACGACAGGCTTGCGGGCTGGTCGGCGACCCATGGCTGCCGCAGGCGGGCATCCACGGCGGCACGCACGGTGGGGGACATCGTGCTCGCGCTCGGCGCCGCATCGACGAGGGCCGGCGCGGGCTGACGTCCGGCGGTCAGGAGCGCGATGCCCAGCGCCGCGACGAGCGTGGCCACCAGGGCGACGGCGATCCACAACGTGCGGAATCGGCCAGCTGCCGCGACTGTGGCCGGCCGGCCGGCCGGCCCGCGCCCCGCCCGTGAGGCGACGATGCTGGCCATCTCCCCGGCATCGATCGGGCGGACGGCGCGGTCGGCGTGGGCTCGCAGACGCGCTTCGAACTGCGGCTCGAAGTCGAACGGGTCAGACATCGGCAAGCTCCGTTCGCAGTCGGTCGAGCAGTCGAGCGAGCCGCGCCCGCGTGCCCGAGGCCGATCGGCCCGTGGCGCGGGCGAGCTCGAAGGAGTCGAAACCCGCGACGTACCGGAGCGCGAGCAGGGCCCGGTCGTCGGGGTCCAGCTGGGCCAGGGCGTTCGCGAGGTCGAGATCTTCGGTCCGCGTGGCCGGGTCGTGGCCATGCCGGTCGGCGGCCGCATCCGCGACGGACAACTCGACGATGGTGCGCCGCCGCCGACGACGGAGCAGCTGGCGCGCTTCGTTCGCTGCCACCGAGATGAGCCACGGGCGGAGCCGGTCCCCGGCGCGCAAGGTGCCGAGCTTGTCCCAGGCGACCATCCAGGCGGTCTGGACGGCATCCTCGGCGATGTCGCGGTCGCCACAGACGATGAAGCTGACCCGGATCATGTCGTCGTGGTGCGCGGCGATGATCCGGGCGAAGGCCGCTTCCTCACCGGCCGCGGCGCGCGCGACGAGGTCGGCGGTCGCATCCTCGGTGTGGCTCACGCTGATCACCATGCCCCACAGATGCTCGGCGCACCGTCAAGTGATTCAGGCGACGTCATCATGGCGATCAGCGTCGCGCGATCGCCCGGCACGACAGGATGGAGGCAGGCATGGAATTCGCCGAGGTCGTGATGAAGCGCCGGGCGGTCCGGCGGTTCGAGGAGGGTGGCGTCGCACCCGAGGTCATCGAGCGGATCGCCCGACTCGCCCAGCGGACGCCGTCGGCGGGTTTCAGCCAGGGGCAACGCCTCGTCGTCGTGACGGACGCCGCGAGACGGCGCGAGGTCGCCCGGATCTGCGGCGAGGACGAGATGATCGAGGTCTTCGGACCGTGGGTCAGCGAGTGCGCCGCCCAGTTCATCCCGTGCGTCAGCGAGGCGGTCTACCACCGGCGCTACCAGGAGCCCGACAAGACCCAGGAGGACGGGTCCGAGATCGACTGGCCGGTCCCATTCTGGTACGTGGACATCGGCGCCACGATGCAGACCATCATGCTGGCGGCCGTCGACGAGGGGCTCGGCTGCGGGTTCATCGGGCCGGACATCGAGGGCCTTCGCGGCTACCTCGGGATCCCGGAGGAGTTCGTCCCGATCGGGGTCATGCCGGTGGGCCGGCCACTCCCCGACGTCCGGTCACCCAGCCTGAAGCGAGGCTGGGTGCCGTTCGAGCAGTTCGCGCGATGGGACGAGTGGGGCGACCCCGCCTGACGCGGTCGCCTGCGACCTCAACGGAGGTCGCCCCCGAGCGTATCGGTGGCGACGAGGTGCGATGCCCGGCCATGGGCGCGTCCCGGTCTTTCACCCGGGCGGGTCGGCACGCTCCCGCCCGAAGGCCGCGAACCACTCGAGCGCCGCGGGGTCCGTGGTCGTTCCGGCCGCTGCGACCGTCTCCAACGCGTGCCCTTGGAGCAGCCGCTTGACCGGGATCTCCATCTTCTTGCCGCTCAGCGTCCGCGGGATGGCTGGCACCGCGACGATCTCGTCGGGCACGTGGCGCGGCGACAGCCCGGACCGGATCGCCGCGCGTGATCCGCTCCGTGAGCGCATCGTCCAGGTCCACGCCGTCGCGGAGGACGACGAAGAGCGGCATCCAGTACGAGCCGTCGTCGTGTTCGATTCCGATGACCAGGCTGTCGACGATCTCCGGCATCGCGTCGACCACCCCGTACAGCTCGCTCGTCCCGAACCGGACGCCCCCGCGATTCAGCGTGGAGTCCGAGCGGCCTTCGATGACGGCCCCGCCCGACGCCGTGAGGCGGATCCAGTCACCGTGCCGCCAGACGCCCGGGTACACGCGAAGTAGCTGTCCCGGTAGCGGGCCCCGTCGGGATCGTTCCAGAAGCCGATGGGCATCGAGGGCATCGGCGCGGTGATGACGAGCTCGCCGGTCTGCGCCACGGATCGATCGACCGTCCTCGTCGAAGGCCTCGACGCGCGCGCCGAGGTACCGGCACTGACAGCTCCCCGGCGCGGACGGGCAGCAACGGACAACCGCCGACGAATGCGCGAGACGACGTCGGTCCCGCCGCTCGAGCGAATCGAGCCGGACATCGCGCCCGACGGCCTCGTAGACCCAGTGGAACCCGTCGACCGGCAAGCGGCGACCCGGTCGAGCCGATGCAGCGGAGGTTTCGCAGGTCGTGGGCGCGGCCGGGCTGGATGCCGGCCTTCCGACATGCCATCAGGAACGCCGGCGCTGGCCCCGAGATGCGTGACACGCGCGCTCCTCGGCGATTCCCCACAGCACGTCGAGGTCGGGGTGGCTGGGGCTCCCGTCGTAGAGGACCGCCGTCCCTCCGACCAGGAGCGACCCGACGAGGAAGTTCCACATCATCCAGCCGGTCGTCGTGTACCAGAGCAGCCGATCGCCGGGTCGCACGTCCAGGTGCAGTCCGACCGCCTTGACGTGCTCCAGGACGACGCCACCGTGGCCGTGGACGATCGCCTTGGGCAGCCCCGTCGTCCCGGACGAGAACAGGATCCAGAGCGGATGGTCGAACGGGACGGGTTCGAAGGTGAGCGGCCCCGGTGGACCGGCGAGCAGCTCGGACCAGGTGATGAGCCGGTCGTCGTCGACCGCCTCCGCCGCCTCGGGATCGGGGATCCGCACCGTCGCCCGCAGGCCCGGCAGAGCCGCCCGGACGGCGTCGACCACGTCGCGTCGATCGAACGTGCGTCCGCCGTGGACGTAGCCATCGACCGCGATCAGGACGGTCGGCTCGATCTGCGCCAGGCGGTCGATGATGCTGTGCGCCCCGAACTCGGGCGCACAGCTCGACCAGATCGCGCCGAGACTGGCGGTCGCGAGCAGCCCGATGACCGCTTCCGGCGTGTTCCCGACGATGGCCGCGACGCGGTCGCCGCGCCCGACCCCGAGTCGCCGCAGGCCGGTCGCCGCGGCGGCGACCTGCTCGCGCAGTTCGTCCCACGAGATCTCGACGAGGGGCTCGCGTTCGGAGGCGGCGAGCAAGCGCGGGGTGTTCCGAGGTCGCCCGCGCGAAGACCGCCTCGGCGTAGTTCAGCGTCGCCCCCTCGAACCAGCGCGCGCCGGGCATCCGCGCGTCGGCGAGGATCGAGGTGGGCCGCGTCGCGAACGGGACCTCGAAGAAGTCGGCGATCAGGGCCCAGAACGCCTCGGGCTCGTCCACCGACCACCGCCAGGCCGCCTCGTAGTCCGCGAACGGTCGTCCGGCGACGCGCTCGGCCCGCGCCACGAACGCGGCCATCGTCGACTGCGCGGCGCTGCGCCTCGGTCGGTTCCCAGAGGATGCCTCGGCCGACTGGTCCACGGGTCGCATGGTACCGACGCGGCGACGGCGGTCAGCGGTCAGCGCGTCGGCGGCCACGCCCCGGCATCGGGTCGATCCGGCCCTCGCCCCAGACCTGCTCGCCGCAGAAGAAGCCGTTGGGCGGCGCGGGCGCCGGCGGGGAGCGGCGCGAGGCTGGTCGGGTCGTCGCGCCATGTCGACCAGCGTCCTGGTCAGCCACGCCTCGATCTCCCGGAACTCCGTCCAGCGATGGAACGGCCAGCCGGCTTCGAGGCAGATCCGCACGAGCGATCGCTTCGCGAACACGACGTCGCTGTACCCGGCCGCGTATCGATCGCTCTCGCCGTCGCCGATGAACACGACCCGTCGGCCGGCCGCTCGATGCGCCAGGACCCGGTCCCGCTTGCACGTCCCGCAGACGAGGCAATGCGGGTTCCCGTTGGGATACGCGATCGCCGCCCGACGGCCACGGAACGTGGTCCGAGCCGTGACGATCGGCAGGTCCGGCACGCCCAGCGCGACCATCGCCGGCTCGATGAAGAAGCCGAACCCGTCCGACACGATCTCGACCGGGATGCCGGCGGCCTGCGCGCGCGCCGCAAACGGGGCGAACCCGGCGTCGTGGGGCTGGGCGGCGGCCGTGGCGAACAGGTCCGCCGGATCGGAATCGACCATCGCCATCTCGAGCGTCATGAGGTTGCGCGACCCGAGCGTGCCGGCGTCGTAGGCGGCCACCTCGGCCTCCCACTCGCCGGTGACGTACTCGGCCATGACCGTGTCCGACACATCGGTCAGGGCGATCGTCCCGTCGTAGTCGACGAGGATGGCCAGGGGCGGCTCGCCGTCCTGGAGCGGCGGGACGGACGGCGCGATCCCCGGCTCCGGCTGGGTCGTCATCGCCGTGCCGCGGCCGGGCGACGCGACGCCATCCGGGTCAGCGCCACGCCACCCACGATGATCGCGCCGCCGACCACCTGGCCGATCCGGATGGGCTCACCGAGGAAGATGTAGGCGAGCACGACCGCCATGGCCGGGACCAGGGCCTGGATGGTCGTGATCCGCGTGGGACCCAGCAGGCGGACACCCTGGAAGACGACGACGTTGGCGATGGCCGCGGCCAGGATCCCGGAGTAGGCCACGGCCAGCGCGATGGGGAGGACCCCGCCGGAGGCCTCGAGGTCCACGGCGCCCGGTGCCACGAGCTGCGCGATCCCGATCGGCGCGAGGACGAGCGCCCCTCCCAGCGTCGCCCACGTGGTCAGCACGAGGGGCGAGTGTCGCCGCAGCATCCGCGCCCCGACAGCGGTATAGGTCGCCCAGCACAACGCGGCGGCGAGCGTCAGCGCGAACCCGACCGGCGAACCGGACAGCTCGATCCCGACGCCCGATCCGATGACGAGGACGACGCCGAGGAACGAGAGGGCGACACCGATGGCCTTGCGCGGCGGTCAGCGTGTCGGTCCCGATGAGCACGGCGATGACGGCCGTGAAGACCGGGGTCGCGGCGATGAGCAGAGCGGAATCGCCCGCCGGGATGGTCTGGAGCCCCACCGTCCACAGGATCTGGTAGACCCCGAACCCGAGCCCGCCCAGGATCACGATCCGCCACGTCTCGGGCCGCGGCCGTCGGATGGCCCCCTCCGACCAGCGGAGGATGAGCATCAACGCGACCGCCGCGAGCGCGTAGCGCAGGAACGTGAACGCGACCGGCGGCATGACGCCGATGGCGTCCTTCACGACGATGAAGTTGCCGGCCCACACGACCATGACCCCGAGCACGCCGAGCTCGATGATCCGGCGGTCCGACGTCAGGGTGAAGCGACCGGGCTCGGTCGCGGACAGACCGACGCCCGCCGGTCGATCGGCGGGCGTCACGGTGGCGGACGATCCGGTCGACCCCGCCGCATCGCACGGCGGGGTGGTCTGGTTCGATCAGGCGCCTTCGCGGTCGAGCTCGAGCAGCTCCTCGTCGGCCTCCTCGGTCAGCTTCAGCCAGACGAACAGTCCGGCGAGGACCGCGAGCGGGATGACGATGAGTGCCCCGAGGGTGATGCCGAGGGCGACGGCGACGGTCTTGAGAGCCTTCATTCGATAGACCTCCTGGGTTCGATCACGCGCTGGTGGAACTTGGGGCTGGGCCGGTGCCGGGCATCTTGACCGGCTGGCGCATGGAGGGACCCGAGGCGACCATCTGCTCGATGTCGTCGCGGGTGAATTCGGCGAGTTCGTGGCGGCTGCCCGCTTGTCCACTCATGAGCAGACGGACGACGAACGCGCCTTCCTGCTCGAAGAAGAACACGTCACGGGGCTTCTGCTGATCCATGTACCGGCCAAGGACGCGGAACGCGGTCTCGTAGTAACCGGCTTCATGCGTGGGGGGCGGCGGCGTCTTTCCCCGCCGCGCCGTGGCTTCGTCCATGAATCGGGCGATGTCGTCGTCGAGGAAGGTCAGCGTCTCCTTGGTCTGCGTACCCATCGAGTCCGAACCCGCCCGGGCTGAGGTTCCAGGACCAGACCCTGCACGATGAACCCATCGGGAGCTTCGACCAGCAGGACGTCCTTCATGCCGCGCTGGTCGAGGAACGCGCCGATGGAGCGAAAGACCTCCTCGAAGTCCTGGCGCGGGCTTCCCTCGTAGATCCGCATGCGGACTCGTCCCTCCGATCAGGAGCCGGCGGCCCGGTGGAGCGGGACGTGACCGATGCCACGCTGCTCGCTGACCCGGAAGACCCCGGTGGCCGCGAGTGTACCGAGCGGACCAGTCCCCCGGCAAGGCATCAGGTGCATCGCCGCGCCGCTCATCGTGCGACGAGCCTCAGGACGACGCGAGCAGCACCGCGAGGTGACCCGCCTGGCGGGCGTCGTTCACGATCAGGGCCGTGTTCGCGCCGATCGAGTCGCCGTCGGTGATCTCGGCGATCCGGGCCAACAACCACGGTGTGAGCGCCGGGCCGCCGATCCCGGCCGCGTCCGCGTCGCGCGATCGCCTGCGCCACCGCGTTCCTGGCGACGTCGTCGGGGAGTGCCTTGTCCGCGGGGACCGGCACGCAGACGAGGGCGCCACTCCCCAGACCAAGGGCCAGGTGCGTGGCGACGACCCCCGCCGCCCCGGCCAGGTCCGACGTCGCGAACGGCGCCCGGATCCCCGACGAGCGGGCGAAGAACCCGGGCAGTTCGTCCTGACCGACCGAGATGACCGGCACGCCCTGGGTCTCGAGGTATTCGAGCGTGGCCGGCACATCCAGGATCGCCTTCGGGCCCGCACAGACCACGATCATCGGGGTGCGGCCCAGTTCCTGGAGATCCGACGAGATATCGAGCGTCGGCGCGGCGGACGATCCGGGCACGCCCAGCGCACCCCGGTGGACGCCCCCGATCCCGCCCGTGGCGAAGACGGTGATGCCCGCCGCGTGGGCTGCGATCATCGTGGCCGAGACCGTCGTGGCCGCCCAGCCGCCCTCGGCCAGTGCGACCGCGAGCGACGGACGGGCCGCCTTGCGCACGGTGCCGGCCGGCGCCGTCGCGAGGGCCTGCAACCCCGCGCTGTCCAGACCCACGAGTAGCCGCCCGTCGTGGACCGCCACGGTCGCGGGCACGGCGCCCGATTCGCGGACCGCCGCCTCCGACGCGGAGGCGACCTCGATGTTGCGCGGGAACGGCAGCCCGTGGCTGATGAGGGTGGATTCGAGCGCCACGACGGGGCGACCCTCGGCCAGGGCGTCGGCGATCTCGTGGCCGATGAGCAGGCGCTCGGTCACGCCGGATGGGATGGTCATGCCCAAAGGGTAGCGCCGCGACTACCCTTCAGCGATGGCCCACCTTCGCCCTCTTCGTCCCGATGACATCCGCCGCCAGATCGTCGTGGAAGAGTTGGACCTTGCCGTGGACGGTCGGCTCGCGATCGTGGTGCGTCGCTCCTCCCGTGGCCGGCATTACGTGAGCCACCTCGTGGCGATCCCGCTGGATCAAGGCCGCCTGGGACGTCCACGCGACCTGACCGACGGCGTCATCCGCGACGGCACACCGCGCCTCTCGCCCGACGGCCGGACGCTCGCCTTCATCCGCTCGGACCCGACGGACGACGACGCCCCGGCGGCACTCGCGACGATGTCGATCGACGGCGGGGCCGTCCGCCTGCGTCGGGGCCGTGGGTTCGGGAGCGTGAGCGATCTCGCGTGGTCGCCGGACGGCCGACGCATCGCCTTCGTCGCCGAGGTCGACCCGCCGCGGTTCCTGGTCGGACCGGTGGATCCGGTGGATGTGTACGTCCGGCGTGCGGGCACGCGGGCGCGGGCGGCGGTCGATGACCGTGGCGCGCCAGCCACCGCGGCGGCGGAGACACCGTCGCCCCGCGCCCGGCGGATCACCCGCGCGGACTGGCGCTGGGACGAGGCCGGACATCTGGACCGCTGGTCGCACCTGTTCGTCGTGGATGCGCGGCCCGGCGCCGTTCCCCACCAGGTGACCCGCGGCGATTGGGGCGTCAGCGAGATCGCATGGCACCCGGACGGGCACACGATCGCGTTCGTCTCGGACCGCGGCGAGGCACCGGACCTGCGGCCGCGAACCACGGTATGGGCCGTGAACGTCGAGGGGGAGGGCGCGCCGGACGCGCGCGAGCCGCGCGAGGTCCTGGCCCCGGGCGGCTGGGCCACCCATCCCGCCTACTCCCCGGATGGTCGCTGGCTCGCGGCTCGCGGCATCCTGACACCTGAACCCATGGACGACCTGAGCCCGGGCGTGATCCTCGGTCCGGCGGACGGATCGCGCCCGCCCCACGCCCTCGCGCCGGACCTGGATCGGCCCGTCGGCAACTGGACCGACACGGACATGAACGGCTGGATGATCACGGGTCGCCACGGGCCGTTCTGGCTGGATGGCGGCACGATCGTCGCGACGATCAGCGACCGCGGCCGCTCCCTCCCGACGCGATTCCGCCTGGACCCGAAGACCGGCCAGCCGCACGACCCGCCCACAGCCGCGCCGCGCGATGCCCACGGCCCCTGGTCCGATGCCACGACGCACACCCTGGCCCTCAGCCGCACCGGGACGATCGCCGTCCTCGGGACGCTCGGTGTCCGGGCCCAGGAGCTCATGACCCTCGAAACGGACCGCGACGGCTCCCCGGTCTGGGCCACCCGCTCCACCCTGGGATCCCGATGGCAAACAGGCCACCCGCTCCCGGTCATGCGTCGGACGGAGGCGCCCGGCGCCGCCGGCCCGATCGAGACCTGGATCGCCTCCCCGCCCGATGCCGGCGACGGTCCCCTGCCCACGATCGTGGATGTCCATGGCGGCCCGCTCGGCGGCTGGGCGCCCACCCCGCACATGGAAGTCTTCCTGCTGGTCGCGGCCGGCTTCCGGGTCGTCCTGCCGAACATCCGCGGCTCCGCCATGTACGGCGCCGACTGGATCCGTCCGCAGCTCGGCGACTGGGGCGGCGTGGACGCAGACGACGTCCATGCCGCTGTGGACCATGTCGTCGCCCTCGGCCTCGCGGATCCCGAGCGCCTGGGTGTCATGGGCCTGAGCTACGGCGGGTTCATGGTCAACTGGCTCGTCGGCACCACGGACCGGTTCGCCGCCGCCGTGTCCGAGAACGGCGTGACCAATCAGGTCTCGGACTGGGCCAACTCGGACAGTGGCCCCGAATACGTGCGCGCCGCGGCCATGGGCGATCCATTCACCGCCGAAGGCGTCGACAAGCTGTGGCGCCAGTCCCCGCTGCGGAACGTCGCGAACGTGCGAACCCCGCTCCTCATGCTCCAGGCAGAGGCCGACCTGCGCTGCCCGCCGCAGGACAACGAGCAGTTCTTCATCGCCCTGCGCCACCTGCGTCGGACGGTGGAGTACGTCCTCTATCCCGGGGAATTCTCATGTCTACGCGGCATCCGGACGGGTCGATCGGCGGATCGACCGCAACGAGCGGATCATCGCCTGGTTCGATCGCTACCTGCGCGGTTGACGCCCCGCTGACCCCCGGACGGTCGACGGCCGGTCACCGGCACCATCGAGGGGCTGGCCGAATCGGGCGAAGCCCGTCAGCATGGTCCGGGTGCGCGACCTCCCCCACCTCTCGCCGCTCCGTGCCCGCCTCGCCGGCGTCGTGACCGCCCTTGCCCTGGCGCTGACCGCCGTGGCGTTGCCGGCCAGCGCAGTCGCCGCTGATTTCCCGGCCGGCTTCGAAGGCTTCCATACATACACCGAGATCGGCGCCGCGGCCGCGGCCGTGCAGAGCGCCCATCCAGACATCGCGAAGCGCTTCTCGATCGGGAAGAGCTATCAGGGTCGCGAGCTGTGGGCGATGAAGATCTCCGACCACGTTGCGACCGATGAATCCGAGCCCGAGGTGCTGTTCGACGGCGGGACCCATTCGGACGAGCACATGGGCGTCGAGATGACCCTCAGGATCATGCACTGGCTCGTGGATGGCTACGGCACGGACGGGCGGATCACCCACATCGTGAACTCGCGCGAGATCTGGCTCGTGTTCTCCGTGAATCCCGACGGCGCCACGTTCGATATCAAGGACGGCAAGTTCCATCTGTGGCGCAAGAACCGTCAGCCGACGCCGGGCAGTACCTCGATCGGCACGGACCTCAACCGGAACTTCGGCTACAAGTGGGGCGGCGGCGGGAAGACCAGCACGAATCCGCAGGCGATCACGTACCGCGGCCCGAAGGCCTTCTCCGCCCCGGAGACCCGCGCCATGCGCGACTTCCTCGCCAGCCGGGTCGTCGGTGGCGTGCAGCAGATCCGTACCCACATCACGTTCCACGAGTACGGCCGGCTCGTGATGTGGCCGTACGGCTACACGTACACGAACGTTCCCTCGGACATGACGAAGGACGACCACGATGCGTTCGTGTTGATGGGCAAGAAGATGGCCACGTACAACGGCTACAAGCCGGAACAGGCCAGTGACCTCTACATCACGTCCGGCACGACGCGCGACTTCGCGTACGGCACGTACCGGATCTACTCCTACACGTTCGAGATGTCCACGAAGGACTATCCCGACGATTCGAAGATCGCGACCGAGACCGGGCGCAACAAGGAAGCGGTCCTGTACCTGATCGAGCGGGCCTGGTGTCCTCTCAGCGTCCTCGGGGCGGCGAAGACGACCGCGCGCTGCGGCGCGTTCGATGACGACCTCGAGGTCGGACGCGGCTGGACCATCGACCCCGACGGCACCGACACCGCGCTTGCCGCGACCTCGGGCCGGTTCAGCCGGGCCAACCCCTCATCGACGTCGTCATTCGGTGCCAAGCAGCTCGGGACGACGACATCGGGCTCGAAGGCGTACGTGACCGGTGCCGCCGCCGGTGCATCATCGACCGCCTACGACCTCGACGGCCGCACGTCCGTTCGCTCGCGCGCGATCGCCGTCCCGACCGGTGCCGGCCAGAAGCTGACGTTCCGCTACGTCTTCGCCCACACGGCGTCGTCGACCGCGGATGACACCCTGCGCGCGATCATCGAGAAGGCCGACGGCACGAAGACGACCGTGTTCGCGAAGGCGGGCAAGGCCGTGGACGTCGACGGGACCTGGGCGACCGCATCGATCGCGCTCGACGCCTGGGCCGGCCAGACGATCCGGATCCGCTTCGAGGCGGTCGAGGGCGGGGCGCCGAACCTGCTCGAAGTCGAGATCGACGACGTGCGGATCACCCGCCCGAGCTGATCTCGCGGCTCGCGCCCGGCGACGAGCGCTCAGTCGAAATCGAAGATCCCCCGACCGGCACTGAACTGCAGGACGAGCCGGCAGCGCTGGCAGATCATCAGGATCATCTTGTGGCTCGTGAGCCCCCAGCGTGAATCCATTCGGCCCTGCTCGCGCTCGAACTCCGTACCGCCGCAGACCGGGCAGGTCAGCTTTGCCTGGCGTGCGTCCTGTTCGGTCTGTTCCCATGTCCCCATGTCGCACCTCGATCGCTAGTCGCCGGCTAGCCCAGCGTGATCTCCTGGCGTGGTGTCGTGAGTTGGCGCGCGGCCGCGCGATGGCCGGCGACAGCGGCGCGCTGGAGGGACGCCGCCATGGGCTGACCGGCGGCCCGGGCCGCGAACCAGCCGACCAGGAACCCGGCCGTGAACGCGTCGCCGGCGCCCGTGGTGTCCGTGGCCGTGACCGGCCGGGTCGCGACCTCGAAGCGCAGGGGTCGTCCGCCGTCCGCGGCCCGCGTCAGGATCGTGGCGCCCTTGCCTCCGCGCTTGATGACGGCGGTCCGGGCGAAATCCAGGAGCCCGTCGGGGCGCTTCGTCCCCAGCAGGGCGGCGGCCTCCGTAGCCGTGGCGAAGAGGAAATCGGGCGCGACCTCGTGCATCAGCTGATCGGCCGCGGGGCGGCCGCCGGCCAGGAGCGGCCCGATGGACGAGAGATCGGCACTGATGGCCGCGCCCGCCGCACGCCCAAGGTCGATGGCCCGGCGGCCCGCCTGCCCGAGTGGCTCGCCGAGCAGCGAATAGGTCGGAACGTGGACGAGGTCCGCCCCGGCGAACCACGCCGTGCGGAGATCGGCTGGTCCCAGCAGGAGGGCCGCGCCTCGGTCCTGCACGAACGACCGCTCCCCGTCGGCCGCCACGAACACGCCGATCCGGCCGGTCCTGGCACCCGGCACGCGCACGACCCGTGGCGTGACGCCGTCGCTGCGGAGAGCCTCGAGCAGGGCCCTGCCCGTAGCGTCGCGCCCCACCGCACAGACAAGGCTGGCGCGCGCGCCGAGGCGGCCCAGCCATCGTGCGGTCGTCGCCGCCGACCCGCCCTGCACCAGGGACACGTGTCCGGGCACGTCCGAGCCAACGACCAGGGGCCGTTCAGGCGCCAGCACGACATCGAGGACCAGATCCCCGACCACGACGATGCTCCGGGCCGCGGGCGCGACGCGTTCTCGGTGGGCGAAGTCGGGGCATCGCGAAGATGGTAGTCGCCGCGACGGAACCGTCGCGCCGGGCGCCTGGCGATCGCGTCGCGGCGGGGGCGTAGCGATCGCGTCGCGGCCGGGCGCCGCGACTAGACTCGAACCCCATGCTCCGGAGGCATTGCTGAGCGCGATCGCAGGCCGACTCTCGGCGTCCGCCCTGGCGTTCCGTGAGGTCGCGTCCGTCCCGACCTTGCGCCGGGTCGAGCTCGCGTGGCTCCTCTTCAACGCGGCCGAGTGGGCGATCTGGGTGGCGATCCTGGTGTACGCCTATAACGCCCTCGGCCCTGCGTCCGTCGGGCTCGTGGCCGTCGCCCAGTTGGTCCCGGCGGCCCTGGCCGCGCCGCGCACCGCCCGTCTCGCCGACCGGATGGCTCCGGAGCGAGCCCTGACCGTCGCCTACCTGGTGATCGGCGCCGCCATGGTCGCGACCGGGGTGGCCGATGACGGTGGGCCTGGCGCCGCTGTTCGTGGTGCTCCTGGCGGCGAGCGTCGTGGCGGCGTACACGAGCGTCCGGCCGATCCAGACGTCCATCCTGCCGGGCCTCGTGGGCCAGGCGGAACAGCTGACGGCCGCGAACGCGCTCACCACGATCCTGGAAGGCGCGGGCGTCCTCGTGGGCCCGTTCCTGTGCGGCGTCATCCTGGGCTTCTCGACGACCGGCGCGGTGTACCTCGCGGCGGGTGCGGCAACGCTCGTGGGGGCGGTGCTGGTCGCCGGCATCGCGCGCACGGCCCGGACACCCGAGGCGTCGCTGTCGCCAGCGACGACGGCAGCGACCGACCTGACGCCGACCACGGCCCCGACGCCGATTCCCCCGGTCCGTGGCCTGCGGGCCGTGACCGAGCAGCCCAGCCGTCTCCTGGCAGTCCTGCTGCTGGCGATCCGCTTCGGCGTGGCCGCCGCGATGGACGTGCTCCTGGTCCTCGCCG
Organism: uncultured Chloroflexia bacterium; assembly: GCA_963724635.1. GTDB lineage: Bacteria > Chloroflexota > Limnocylindria > Limnocylindrales > CSP1-4 > SPCO01. Next base: position 147,480 of record CAVRVI010000002.1, on the reverse strand, counting down.
CCATCGAGCTCCTGGGCATGGGCAACGCCGGCGCCGGCTACCTGTCCGCGGCCATCGGCCTCGGCTGGGTCCTGGGCGGCGCCTGCACGCTGGTCGTCGTCGGGCGACCGCGGCTCACGCCGTTGACCGTCGTCGGCGGCCTGATCTGGGGCATCCCGGTCGCGATCGTCGCCCTCGTCGTCCGACCCGAACCGGCCCTGGCCCTCCTGGTCGTGGCCGGGATCGGCCTGGCGATCGTGGACGTCGCCGTGCGGACCGTGCTCTTCCGGCTCGTCTCGACGCAGCAGATGGCCAGCGTCTTCGGCATCGCCGAAGGCGCGTCGATGGCGGGGGCGGCGACCGGCGCGCTGTCCGCCGGCGTCCTCGTCGCGATCCTGGGTCTGGCACCGGCCATCATCGTGGCGGGAATCATCCTGCCGATCGCCGCGCTCGCCGCGCTGGGTGTCATCGGTCGTGGCGAGGCGGCCATCCACATCCCGTTCCGCGAGATCGCGCTCCTGCGCCGCATCCCGCTGTTCGCGCCGGTCCCCGCGCCAGCCCTGGAATCGGCCGCGGGTGCCCTGGTCCCGAAGGCGTTCGCGGCGGGGACCACAGTCATCCGGGAAGGCGACGTCGGCCGCGAGTTCTGGGTCGTGGATTCTGGCGAGCTTGACGTGGACCAGGGTGGCTTGCCCATCGCCCACCTCGGACCGGGGGCGTCGTTCGGGGAGCTCGCCCTGATCCGCGACATCCCGCGCACGGCTTCCGTCGTCGCGAGCACGGACGTCGCCCTCCTCGCCCTGGATCGCGAGGCGTTCCTGCTGACCGTGAGCGCCTCGCCGCGCGCGGTCGCGGAAGCCAGCGCCTACGCGGCACGCACGCTGGAACGCGACCACACAGCCGGTGGACCCGCCGAGCACGGCTGAGACCGCGACCTACAATGGTCGCCCAATACCCCAGGCGAACCGCTCGGAGTGCCCGCCCATGACCGCCGTCAAGCCCGACCTCGACCGCCTGGCCATCGACACCATCCGGACGCTCTCCATCGATGGCGTCCAGCAGGCGAACTCCGGTCATCCGGGGGCGCCGATGGGCGCCGCGCCGATGACCTACACGGTGTGGACCCGCTTCCTGCGCCACGCCCCGACGCACCCGGCCTGGCCCGATCGCGACCGGTTCGTGCTGTCGGCCGGGCATGCCAGCATGCTGCTCTATTCGATGCTCCACCTGACCGGCTACGACGTCACGCTCGACGACCTCAAGTCGTTCCGCCAGTGGGGATCGCGCACGCCGGGCCACCCGGAATACGGCCTGACCCCGGGCGTCGAGGCGACCACCGGGCCGCTGGGACAGGGCCTGACCAACGCCGTCGGGATGGCCATCGCCGAGCGACGGCTGGCCCACGAGTTCAACCGCGACGAGCACGAGATCGTGGGCCATCGGACCTACGTGGTCGCGAGCGACGGGGACCTCCAGGAGGGCATCGCGTCGGAGGCCGCCAGCCTGGCCGGCCACCTGCGCCTGGGCCGGCTGATCGTCCTCTACGACGACAACCACATCCAGTTGGACGGCCCCACGGCGATGGCCTGGTCCGAGGATCGCGTCGCCCGTTTCGCGGCCTACGGCTGGCACACCCAGAGCGTCGCCGACGGGAACGACGTCGCCGCCATCGAAGCCGCGGTCGAAGCGGCCATCGTCGACTCCCGCCCGAGCCTCATCGCCGTCCGCACCCACATCGGCTACGGCAGCCCCAACAAGCAGGATTCCCAGAAGTCGCACGGCGCCCCGCTGGGTCCCGACGAGGTCCGCCTCACGAAGGAGAACTACGGCTGGGATCCGGACAGGACCTTCTACATCCCCGATGAGGCGCTGGCCGTCTTCCGGGCGGCCGTCCCCACGGGCGAGCAGCTCGTCGAGACCTGGAACGAGCACATGGCCGACTACGCGGCCGCGCATCCCGAGCTCGCCGCCGCCTTCGTCCGGCGGATCGCGGGTCAGCTCACCGATGGCTGGGACGCCGACCTGAAGGTCTACGAGACGGGTTCCGAGGTCGCGACGCGGAACGCCTCCCAGGACGCCATCCAGGCCCTGGCGCCGCGGGTCCCCGCCCTGTTCGGCGGCGCGGCAGACCTGTCGGAGTCCAACCTCACGGACGTCAAGGGCGAGCCGAGCTTCTCCGCCGACGAGGCGGGCCGGAACCTCCGCTTCGGGGTTCGCGAGCACGCCATGGGCGGCATCGCCAACGGCATCGCGTACCACGGCGGGTTCATCCCATACGACGCCACCTTCCTGACGTTCAGCGACTACATGCGCGGCTCCGTCCGGCTGTCGGCGCTCGCGGGGCTGCACGTCATCCACGTCTGGACCCACGACTCCGTGGGTCTTGGCGAAGACGGCCCCACCCACCAGCCGGTGGAGCACTACGCCGCCCTCCGGGCGATCCCCAACCTGTGGTTCGTCCGACCGGGCGACGCCAACGAGACCTCGGCCGCCTGGGCGCTCGCGGTGGAGCGCGGCGATGGCCCGGTCGCCCTGGCCCTGACCCGCCAGAAGCTGCCGACGCTGCCGGGGACCTCGGAGCTCGCCCGTGAGGGCGTCGCCCGGGGCGGCTACGTCCTGCGCGAGGCCGGCGGCGGGAGCCCCTCGCTCATCTTCATCGCGACCGGCTCGGAGCTCCAGCTCGCGTTCGCCGCGGCCGACGCCCTGGAGGCGGACGGCATCCCGACCCGGGTCGTGTCCCTCCCCTGCTGGGAGCGATTCGACGCCCAGGACCAGGCCTACCGCGACGCGGTCCTGCCGCCCGCGGTCCGCAAGCGCGTCAGTGTGGAGATCGGCGTGACCCTCGGTTGGGAGCGTTGGGTCGGCGACGAGGGCGCGATCATCGGGCTCGACCATTTCGGCGCCTCCGCGCCGGCCGGCACGATCTTCGAGAAGTTCGGGTTCACCGCCGAGCGGGTCGCGGACGTCGGACGACGGGTGGTCCGGGATGGGCTCCGCGGCCGGATCCCGACGGTCGATGGCGGCCACTTCGGCAAGCAGGGCCACCCGACCCTGGGTTCCGGCGACGCCGGCGTGGACCGGACGGGGTCGTCGGACCCGGGCCACAGCTGATGCGGGTCGCCTTTGCCGCCGATCACGCCGGGGCTGCGTTCAAGGACGAGCTGTTGGCGCGCCTGGATCGCGCCGGCCTGGGCCACGAGCTGATCGACCTGGGTGGCGACGGCTCCGACCCGACGGACGACTACCCGGACTTCGCGCAACGCCTGGGTCAGGCGATCCAGCGTGACGAGGCGGACCGCGGGATCCTCATCTGCGGGTCGGGCGTGGGGGCCAGCGTGGCCGCCAACAAGATGCGCGGCATCCGCTCGGCGGTCTGCCACGACACGTATTCCGCGCACCAGGGCGTGGAGCACGACGACATGAACGTCCTGACCCTGGGCGCCCGGGTCATCGGCCCGGAGCCCGCATTCGAGTGCGCGATCGCGTTCCTCGCGGCGACGTTCAGCGGCGAGCCCAGGCACCAGCGCCGCCTCGACAAGGTCCTGGCCATCGAAGCGTCCGAAGACTGACCGGACGGTCCGTCCGACCCAGGAGGCCCGCATGTCGTCCCTCGAGCTCGGACTCGTGCTGCTCACCGGCGAGACGACGTCGGGCACCGCCCGCTGGTCCGACCTGCGCGCGATGGCGGTCCGGGCCGAGGAGCTCGGACTGGACACCGTCTGGGTCATCGACGAGCTGCTCTGGCGCCGCGAGGACCGTCCGCCGCAGGGGTTCTGGGACGGAGTGGCCATGGCCGGCGCGGTGGCGGCCAGCACGTCCCGGATCAAGGTCGGGACGTGGATCCTGTCCGCGCTCCATCGCAACCCGGGGATCACAGCCAAGGTCGTCGAGACGGTCGATGAGATCAGCGGCGGCCGGTTCGTCTTCGGCCTCGGCGCTGGGCACGTCTGGCCCGGCCAGGCGCACGCGTTCGGGCTGCCGGAGGACCACCTGCACACGCGGTTCGACGAGGCGCTCCGGATCATCGTCCCGCTGCTCCGCGAGGGCCGGGCGGACTTCGAGGGCACGTACCACGTTGCACGCGACCTAGAGCATCGGCCCGTCGGGCCGCGCCCGGGCCGGATCCCGCTGATGATCGGCGGCCACGGACCGAAGATGCTGCGGCTGGCCGCAACGCATGCCGACATCTGGAGCGCCTACTCGGAGCAGAAGGACGACGTGGAGGAATTCCACGGCAAGCTCGCGGCGTTCGAGGCGGCCTGCGCCGAGGTGGGCCGCGACCCGGAGACGGTGGGGCGGTCCGCAGGCTTGTCGATCGCCCCGGCCTACGACGCCACGGGCGGCGAACCGGCACCGTCCGCCATGACCGGCGATGCCCGCGAGATCGCGGACGCGATCCTGGCGTTCGCGGCAGCCGGCTACACCCAGGTCGAGTTCCTGTTGGAACCGCAGACCCTGGCGTCACTCGATGCGATGGCCCCGGTCATCGATCTCGTCAGGGCCGGCTGACCCCTCGACGGCGGGCACCGTCGGCGTACCATGGACACCCCCGAGCCGCAGTCCGCCGCGCCGGCGACACCCACCTGCAATGCTCCGCCCGGAGCCGGATGCCTATCCTTCGGAGACCACGATGACCGACCCCGTTTCGACGACGCTGAGCGTCCCTGGTCTCGCCCTCGGCGCGGCCACACCCGAGTACGACGCCGCCGTCGAACGCGCCCGTGACGAGACCTGGGCGACCCGTCTGTTCGACCGCGACGTGACGCTCTGGTCGGCGGACCCGCAGGTGGGCCTCGCCATCAGCGAGCGCCTCGGCTGGCTGGATGCGCCGGCCCACTTCACCGACCAGATCGCCGGTCTCGAGGGGTTCGGCGACGGGGTCGTGGAGTCGGGCTTCACCACGGTCATCGTGGCCGGGATGGGCGGCAGCAGCCTGGCCCCGGACGTCCTGCATCGCACCTTCGGCACGGTCGAGGGCTACCTGGACCTGCGCCTCCTCGACTCGACCGATCCCGCGGCCGTGGACGCCGCCTTCGAAGGCCTCGACATGCTCCGGACGCTGGTCATCGTGGCCAGCAAGTCCGGCACGACCGTGGAGCCCAACGCGTTCCTCGCCGAGGCCTGGGCCCGTGGCGAAGCGGCCCTCAAGGCCCACGGCCACCATGCCTACGAGAACGCGGGCGAGCTCATCGCGGCGATCACGGATCCGGGCAAGGAACTGGAGGGGATGGCCCACCAGATGGCCCATCACGACACGTTCCGCAGCGTGTTCCTCAACCCGCCGGACATCGGCGGCCGCTACAGCGCCATGACCTACGTCGGCCTCGTGCCGGCGTCCCTGATCGGCATCGACCTCGACCCGCTCCTGGCCTCCGCCAGTGCGATGGTGAGCCTCTGCCGCGAGCCCGAGCCGACCGCCAACCCGGGGGTCAGCCTTGGCCTGGCGATGGGTGTCCTCGCGAAGGCGGGCCGCGACAAGCTGACGTTCCTCGCGGACGACGAGATCGGCGCCTTCGGCGCGTGGGCCGAACAGCTCATCGCGGAGAGCACCGGCAAGCACGGTGTCGGGATCGTCCCGATCGATGACGAACCGCTCATCGACGCGGCGGCGTACGGCCCGGACCGCGTCTTCGTTCGGCTCGCGCTCGTCGATGCCGCCGACGGCGGACGCGAGGCCCTCGCCGATGCACTCGAGGCGGCCGGGCACCCGGTGATCCGCATCACGCTGGCCGATCCCATCGATCTCGGCGCGGAGTTCGTCCGCTGGGAGGTCGCGACCGCGATCGCCGGCGCCGTCCTCGGCATCGACCCCTTCGACCAGCCCAATGTCGAGGAGGCCAAACAGCTCACCCGGGACGTCCTCGCCAAGGCGGAACGCGGCGAATCGATCGCGGTCACCGAGGCGCCCGTGGCCGAAGGCGATGGGCTCACGCTCTACGGCGATGCGGCGCTGCGCCTGACCACGCCGGATGGTGGCGTGGTCGGTGAGCTGGCTCGCCACCTGGCCCGCCGCAAGGCGACGTCCTACCTCGCCCTCCAGGCGTTCATCGCCCCGACCGCCGACCGTGACGCGGCCATCGCCAAGATCCGAACCCTGCTGTTGACCCGGACCGGGCGCGCCACGACGGCCGGCTACGGGCCCCGGTTCCTGCACAGCACCGGGCAGCTCCACAAGGGCGGCGCACCCATCGGCTGGTTCCTCCAGCTGACTGCCGACCACCCGGTCGACCACCAGATCCCGGACTGGTCGTACACCTTCGGTCAGCTGATCGACGCCCAGGCGGCCGGCGACTTCGCCGCCATCGAGTCGCACGACCTGCCGATCCTGCGCGTCCACCTGGGCGCGGACGTGGACGCCGGGCTGGCCGCCCTGGAACGAGCCCTGATCGCCGCGTTCGACGGCACCTCGGAGGGATGACAGTCATGCGCATCGGGTTCATCGGTCTTGGCCGGATGGGCGCCAACATGGTCCGTCGGCTCGTCCGCGACGGGCACGAGATCGTGGTCTACAACCGCACCCCGGAGAAGTCCCAGGAGATCGAGGCTGAGGGCGAAGGCGCCAAGGCGTACTTCTCGATCGCCGACTTGGTGGCCTCGCTGGAGAAGCCCCGCGCCGTGTGGGTCATGGTCCCGGCGGGCGACGCGACCGAGGCCCAGATCGACGAACTGCTGGAGCACCTCGAGCCGGGCGACACGATCATCGATGGCGGCAATACGAACTTCCACGACGACGTCCGACGGCATGCCGCGCTCAAGGACAAGGGCATCCACTACGTCGATGCCGGGACGTCCGGCGGGATCTGGGGCCTGCAGGTCGGCTATTGCCTGATGGTGGGTGGCGATGCCGAGGCGGTCACGCCGCTGGAGCCCGTGTTCCGGACGCTCGCGCCCGAGGGCGGCTACCTCCATGTCGGCGGCCCGGGCGCCGGGCACTACGTCAAGATGGTCCACAACGGCATCGAGTACGGCCTCATGCAGGCCTACGCCGAGGGCTTCGAGATCATGCACGCCAGCGACTACGAGCTGGACCTCGCCTCGATCTCCGAGCTGTGGATGCAGGGTTCCGTCGTCCGATCCTGGCTGCTGGAGCTGGCCGGCCGCGCATTTCGGGCGAACGGCCAGGACCTGGAGCACCTCAAGGGCTTCGTCGCCGATTCCGGCGAGGGCCGCTGGACGGTCCAGGAGGCCATCGACCACGACGTCCCGGCGCCGGTCATCACGCTCTCGCTGCTCACCCGCTTCCGGTCCCGCCAGGACGACTCGTACGGGGCCAAGGTGCTCGCTGCACTCCGCAATGAGTTCGGCGGTCATGCGGTCAAGACGGACTAGACCATGGCCGTGACCCGGACGCGGACGAAGGACCCCGCGCCCGTCACCGCGCCGTCCGACCAGCCGATCCCGGCGCAGCCGGCGCCACGTGCCAAGGACGCGCCGCGGACGATGAAGGACCTGCGCGAAGCGCGGCAGGGCAAGCGGGCCGCGCGCGCCAAGCCGGCCGAGAACGTCCTGCGCCAGGGCCTCCGTCTCGAGAAGGTCCCCGATCCCTCGATCCTGGTCCTGTTCGGCGCCACCGGCGACCTCGCCCATCGCAAGGTCATCCCGGCGATGTACCACCTGTGGCGCACCAACCTGCTGCCGCACGAGTTCGTGCTCGTGGCGATCGGCCGGCGCGATTACGACGACGAGGCCTTCCGCGAGGAGCTCCGGGCCTCCCTGGAGCAGTACAGCCGGGCCCTTCCGCTGGATGAAGCGGCGTGGACCTCGTTCAGCGCCAAGATCCGCTACCACCGCCTCGATTTCGCCGACCCCGTCGGCTTCGACACCCTGGCGACCCGGCTCGACGAGCTCGACGACGAGGCCGGGACTCGTGGCAACCGCCTGTTCTACCTCGCCACCCAGCCCTCACAGTTCGCGGAGATCGTGGCCCAGCTGGGTCGCGTCGGCCTCGATCACGAGCGCCACGACGGCGGCTGGCGGCGGGTCGTCATCGAGAAGCCGTTCGGCCACGACCTGGATTCGGCGAAGCGGCTGAATCGCGAGGTCGGCAAGGTCTTTCGCGAGTCGCAGGTCTACCGCATCGACCATTACCTGGGCAAGGAGACGGTCCGCAACCTGCTGGTCTTCCGGTTCGGCAACGGCATCTTCGAGCCACTCTGGAATCGGCGCTACGTGGACCACATCCAGATCACGGTGGCGGAGTCGATCGGCATCGAGAGTCGTGGGGCCTTCTACGAGGAGACCGGCGCTTCCCGCGACGTCCTCCAGAACCACCTGCTGCAGCTCGTGAGCCTCGTGGCGATGGAGCCGCCGGCCACGTTCGAGGCCGATGCCCTGCGCGACGAGAAGGTCAAGGTCCTGCGCGCCATCGGCCCGATCGAGGCGGCCACGGAGGTCGTGCGCGGCCAGTACGGCCCCGGCTGGGTGGCCGCCACCCAGGTGCCCGGCTACCGCCAGGAGACGGACGTGGATCCCGCGTCGGAGACCGAGGCGTTCGTGGCGGCGCGGCTCACGATCGATGACTGGCGCTGGTCCGGGGTGCCGTTCTACGTGCGGACCGGCAAGCGCCTGCCCAAGCGCGCGACGGAGATCGCGATCCAGTTCCGCGAGGTCCCGCATCGGCTCTTCCGCGATGCCGCCGCCGACCCCGAACCGAACCTGCTGGCCATCCGGATCCAGCCCGACGAGGGGATCATGCTCCGCTTCGGGGCCAAGGTCCCCGGGCTCGGCATGGCCATCCGGCCGGTCACGATGGACTTCACCTACGGCTCGGCGTTCAGCGTGGACTCCCCCGACGCGTACGAGACGCTCATCCTCGACGCCCTCCAGGGCGATGCCTCGCTGTTCACCCGTGCCGACGAGGTGGAGGAGGCGTGGAGCATCGTCGACCCGCTCATCGAAGCCTGGGCGACCGCCCCGCCACCGGAGTTCCCCAACTACGACGCCGGGACCTGGGGCCCGGAGGCTGCCGACGAGCTGCTCGCCCGCGAGGGCCGGCGCTGGCGGCGGATCTGACCGGCGGGCGCCACATGACCGCGACCGCCGCCGCGCCACTGGTCCTCCCGGAGCCGGTGCTCCGCTGGTCGGCCCGGGCGCACAGCATCGCCCAGATCGAATCGGAGCTCGCCCGGATCTGGGCGCGTCAGGACCTCGCCGTCGAGGTGGAGGGCGAGCGTTCGCGCCACATCGCCGCTCGGACGAGCGTGATGAACCTCGTGGTCATCGCGCGGACGTGGGAGCTCGCCGACAAGGGCGCCGCCACCATCCAGGCGCTGACCGGACGCCATCCCTCCCGGACGATCGTCGTCCAGTCCGCGGATCCGGACGGCCCGTCCTGGGTCGATGCGCGAGTGGAAGCGCATTGCATCCTGCCGCGTGCCGACGCCCCCGAGACGTGTGCCGAGACGATCCACCTGACCGCGGGCGGCGAAGCCGGTCGACACCTGTCCGCCATCGTGACGCCCCTGCTCATCCACGACCTGCCGGTCGCGATCTGGTGGCCCGGCGAGCCTCCGTTCGCCACCCGCGCGGCGCGCGACCTGCTCGCGGGCGCGGACCGCCTCGTGGTCGACGGGTCGACCTGGAGCGGCGACGGCCTGACCCGCCTCAGCGAGATGGCAGGACTGCTCGACACCACGCGCCTGGCGGTCAGTGACTTCGCGCTCGTCCGCCAATCGCGCTGGCGGGAAGCGATCGCCTCGATCTTCGACGATCTCGACTTCCTGCCCTACCTGCGCTCGCTCCGGCGGATCGCGGTGACCTATGCGACCCACGACGAGACCGGGGCGCTCGGGACGACGAACCTCGTCAAGCCGGTCTACCACGTCGGGTGGCTGGCCTCGCGGCTGGGCCTCCACACCCATACGCCGCTCCACCCGATGGCCGAGAAGGCACATCCCCCGAGCGGGGCCTCGCGACATCGCGGCGCGGCCGGTTCGCGGCCGGTCGTGGGGCGCGGGATGGCGGCGACGCTGTCCAACGGCCGGTCCGAGGTCGCGGTCGTGATCCGGCCGATCGTCTCCACCATGCCGGCCGGCACCACGCTCCGGGTGGAGCTGCTGGCCGAACGACGCGGGTCGGAGTTGCGTGCGGACGTGACCGCCGAAGCGGAATCGGTCCGGGTCCGGGTCTGGCAGGACGGCGTGGAGGCCATGGACCGGGCGTTCCTTGCCGCCCGCCGCGGCGACGTGGACCTGCTGGCCGAGGCGATCGAGACGGGCCGGCACGACATCGTCGCTATCGGAGCGCTGCGGTCGGCGGCCCAGCTCGTGAGCGGACCGGCGCGCGGCCACCATGCTGACCTGCCGGCAAACCCGGCGTCGATCGGGCCGCACCTTGCAGCGCACGCCGATCCGGACGCGGACATGGACGCGGACGAGGACCCGGTGTGACCGAGGCGGTCGAGGCGGTCGTCATCACGGCCGACGCGGACGAGGCGGCCCGCTTGGCCGCCGAGCACATCGCGGAGACACTCCGCGCCTCGGTCGCGGCCCGCGGCCGGGCCGATTGGGCGACCACCGGTGGGTCCACCGCGCCCGCGATCTACCGCAACCTGAGCGATCCGCCGCTCCGTGACGTCGTGCCCTGGCCCGATGTCCACATCTGGTGGGGCGACGACCGGTTCGTGCCGCGCGATCACCCGCTCTCGAACGTGAAGCCGCTCGATGACATCCTCCTGGACCCGGAGCACGGGGTCCAGGTCCCGCTCGACCACCTGCACCCGTTCCGGACCACCGAGAGCATCGGAGCCGGCTGGGATCCCGCCTGGACGGCGGACGTGCTGGCGAACGAGCTCGCCGCGGCGGGCCTCGCGACGCAGGACGGTTGGCCGGTGCTGGACCTGGTGGTCGTCGGCATCGGCGGGGACGGCCACCTGCTGTCGGTCTTCCCGGGATCCGTGGCCTTCGACGCGGCCGAGTGGGCGCTGGCGATCCCGGCCCCCACACACATCGAGCCGCACGTGGGGCGCGTGACCCTGAACCCGGCCGTCCTGGGGGCCGCCCGCGAAGTGCTGGCCGTCGTGACCGGCGCGGGCAAGGCGGACGTCCTGGCCGACATCTTCGGGCCGCTCCACGATCCCCGCCGCTGGCCGGCCCAGCTTGTCCGACGGGTGGGCGCGACCTGGATCGTCGACGAGGCGGCCGCCGCACGCCTCCCACGGTGACGGCAGCGCAGACCGCCGGACCACCGTCCGAGGGATCGGGCCAGCCCACGATCCGGCGTGCCGCCACGGCCGACGGCCAGGGCGTCGGCGATGTCTGGCTGGCGTCCTGGCGCGCGACGTTCGACTTCCCGCCGGGGTACCCGGACGCCGACTGCCGACGCTGGCTTGCCGAGGAGCTCATTCCCGACAACGAGTCGTGGGTCGCCGACGACCATGGGCGCGTCGTCGCGATCATGGCCCTGTCCGAGACCATGGTGGAGCAGCTCTACGTGGCGCCGGACTGGATCGGTCGCGGCCTGGGCCGCCGGCTCATCGATCTCGCCAAGGAACGCCGTCCCGACGGCGTGGACCTGTACTGCTTCGCCGTGAACACCAGGGCGCGGGTCTTCTATGAACGGAACGGCTTCCACGCCATCGCGAGCGGAGACGGGAGCGGGAACGTGGAGCGCCAGCCGGACATCCGCTACGCATGGCGCCCGGGCGTCGACCGGTTCGTGCCCGCGCCCGACGGCACGACGATCGCCGTCTTCCGCAGCGGCACCCCGGATGGACCGCCGCTCGTGCTCGTCCACGGTGCCGCCGCCGACCACACCACGTTCCGCGTCGTCGGGCCACTGCTCGGGGCGACGTTCGATGTCCACGCGATCGACCGGCGCGGCCGAGGCGCATCGGGCGACACCGCGCCGTACGCCATCGAGCGCGAGTTCGAGGACGTCGCCGCGGTCGCTGAAGCGATCGCCTCGGCGCGCGGACAGCCGAACGTCGATGTCTTCGGTCACTCCTATGGCGGACGCTGTGCGCTGGGGGCCGCCCTGCAGACACCGGCGATCCGCCGGATCATCTCGTATGAGGGCGCCCCCACCCCGCCGGGCGAACGATATGGCGATGTCGCGTTGGCCTACGACCTGGAGCGCCTCGCCGACGAAGGTCGCAGCGACGAGCTGCTGGCGACCTTCATGACCCGCGTGGTCGGCATGTCACCCGACGACCTGGCCCGTTATCGAGCGGATCCGGTCTGGCCGCGACGCGTGGCCGCGGCGGGGACGATCGCCCGCGAACTCCTCGTGGAGGCCTCCGCGGACGCGGGGATCGAGCGACTCGGGTCGGTCCGACAGCCTGTCCTCCAGATCCTGGGCGGCGACAGTCTGCCGGCGTTCGCGAGCGCGACCCGTGCTCTCGACGCCCGCCTCGCCAACGGCCGGATCGTGACGATCCCTGGGGCCCGGCATGCCGCCCATCACACCCACCCAGATGCCGTCCTCGAGGCCGTTCGGGCGTTCCTGCTCGAGGACATGTGATACTCGATCCATGGACATGAACGTCATCGGCTGGATCGTGGTCGGGTTCATCGCGGGCGCCATCTCGGGGTCGCTCGTCGGTGGCCAGACGGCCCGCGGCTGTCTCCCCAACATCGTCGTCGGCATCCTCGGCGGCGTGCTGGGCGGCTGGCTTGCCGGACAGATGGGGTTCGGCGACGTGAACGGATTCATCGCCGCGGTCGTGGTCGCGATCCTGGGTTCACTCGTCGTCCGCCTCGTCCTCAACGCGATGGACGGTCACTGAGTCACCCACGAAGGGGCCCTTCGGCTCTGCGAGGGTCGGCAGTGCGGACTACCATCCCTCCATGACCGACTCCTCCGCCGCGGTCGCCCCCAGCGACGACGATGCCCAGGCCCAGCGACCCTATTCCCCGGGCCTCGAAGGGGTCATCGCCGGCGAGACCAGCCTGAGCTTCATCGACGGCGAGCGCGGACGCCTGCTGTATCGCGGCTATCGGATCGGCGACCTCGTGGAGCGCGGTTCCTACCCGGCCATCGCGAACCTGCTGTGGACCGGTGACTGGGACCCGGCACACCGGCTGCCGACCGCCCCGATCCCCGCGCCGGCCATGACCGCGCTGCGTGCGCTGCCACCCACCACGAAGCCGATGGACGCGCTCCGGACGGCCGTCTCGGCCTGGGGCGCGACACAGGACCTGCCGTTCCCGGCGACCGTCGAGCAGGCTCGCGCCTTGACCTCGTTCTCACCGTCGGCGCTGGCGGCATTCGCGCGTCTGCGCGCCGGCCAGGAGCCGATCGAGCCCGATCCGTCGCTGGACCTCGTGGAGGGCTTCCTCTACCAGCTGACCGGCGCGCGACCCGATCCCGGCACGGCCCGGGCCCTGGATGCGTACTTCGTGGTCGGCGCCGAGCACGGTTTCAATGCCTCCACGTTCACGGCCCGGGTCATCACCTCCACGCGCTCGGACATCGCGTCGGCGGTCGGCGGGGCGATCGGGACCATGAAGGGGCCGCTCCACGGCGGCGCCCCCTCCGAGGTCGTGGATCAACTCAGCCAGGTCGGCTCGGCCGATCACGCCGAGGCATGGGTCCGCGACGCCCTGGATCGGGGTGAGCGACTCATGGGCTTCGGCCACCGCGTGTATCGCGCATACGACCCGCGAGCGGCGGCGCTGCGCAAGGTGGCCGAGGGCATGGAGCACAAGCCCGACTGGCTGCAGCTCGCCATCGAGGTGGAGGACGTCGCGCTGCGGGTCCTCGCGGAGAAGCACCCGGATCGGCCGCTCAAGACGAACGTGGAGTTCTACGCCGCGCCCGTGCTCATGGGCGTGGGCCTGACCCCGGACCTCTTCCCCGCGACCTTCTCGCTGGCCCGCCACGCCGGCTGGACCGCCCACGTCCTCGAACAGGCCGGCGCCAACCGGCTCATCCGCCCGGACGTCAACTACATCGGCCCGGCCGAGCGCGACCTCCCCGCCTGACGTTCTCCGGGGCGCCCCGGCGCCTGAGCGTCCCCGTTGGCCCCGGGGCGACGCAGCCAGGATGTTCGCTCCGAGCGAACATCGACCGTGGCAAGCGCCTCCGGCGGCCGATTCGGGGTCATTCGCGCCCATCCACGTGGCGGCATGTTCGCGCCGAGCGAACGACCGGTGGCGTGGGTGTCGGGCCAACGCGCTTCGATCCAGAAACGTTCGCTCGCGGCGAACGGTCGATGCCGGCAGGACTCGTCCGAGTCCGATCAGGGCTGCCACGCCGGTCGTGCGGCATCCGATGCGCCGTCGACCGCCGGGTCGTGTATCGAACACACGCACTGCCGGGACCTTGCCAGGCGTGGGGCATCCGATGCGACATCGACGACTCGGCCGGATGGATCGATGGTCTCGGTCGCGGGCTCGGCGCCAGCAGCCACGCCCGATGCGGCATCCGATGCCGCATTCCCGTCATCGACGGCGCCCCGACGGTGATCGACACCGTCGGTACGTGCGTCTGATGCACACCACCCGTTTCGCGTGGGATCAACCCGGGATCAACCCGGGGCCCGAGCCGGGGTCCGCGAGGGGCCGGGAGCCGGGGCATCCCGGCGAGCCGCCTGACGGCCGCAGCCCTACAGCCAGCCGCGCCGCCGGAACACGATGACGAGGCCGACGAGCAGCGCCGCCATCAGGAACAGGATCAGGAAGAACGTCAACGGATTGGTCTCGCCCGGGAACACCGCGTTCATGCCGAAGATGCTCGCGATCAGCGTCAGCGGGAGCAGGATGACGCTGGCGGCCGTGAGGATCCGGAACGTCTCGTTCAACCGGTGAGACAGCACCGATTCGTTCGTCGACTCGAGTCCTTCGATGACTTCCTTGTAGTTCTCCAGGGTGTCCCAGATCCGCTCAGCGGCGTCGGAGATGTCGTCGAAGTAGATCTCGAGCTCTTCCTGGAGGTAGCGCTGCTTCGTCCGCTCCAGGTCGCGGAGCACGGCGCGCTGCGGCCGGGTGATCTTGCGGAAGTTGATGATCTCCTGCTTGGCTTCCGAGAGGTCGCGCACGATCTCGGACGAGCGCCCCTCGAAGATGTCGTCCTCGAGGCGCTCCAGCTTGAGCCCCATCTTGCGGAGCATCGGGAAGGACGCATCCACGCCGGTGTCGACGATCTTGTAGAGCAGATAGCCCGAGCCCTTGGAGAAGACCTCCTCGCGGAGGTCCTCCTTCTCGCGATAGCGCTCGAACATCGAGGCGATCGGCGGCAGCGAGATGTTCGGGCAGCGTGATCAGGTAGTCCGGCCCCAGGAACAGGTCCAGCTCCGCGGTCAGGATCCGGCCGGTGTCCTTGTCGAACATCGGGAAGTGCAGCACGATGAAGACGTAGTCGTCGTACTGGTCGAGCTTCGGTCGCTGGTTGCGCGAGTAGACGTCCTCGTAGTCGAGCGGGTGGAAGTCGAAGTGCTCCTCGAGCCAGTCGCGATCCGCGGTCCGCGGCGACTCGATGTGGATCCAGCGCAAGCCAGCCGCGTCGATGACCTCCGGCTCCGACACGTACTCGGGCATGACCGGCTCCGCCGACCCGCTGGATCGGCGGTTGCGCGAGCGCGGAAGAGGGCGAGGCAGCCCGATGGTCGGCACGGGCGACATGGTACGCGCCGCGTCAGGCTCGCGGGCGCGTCCTCCGAAGAGCGATCGCGACCGCCCCGGCCAGGAAGACCGCGCTGCCGAGCAGGAACGGGCCGTCCACCCCGGTCGCGGAGGCGACCGCGGCACCCAGCGCCGGCCCGATGATCCCCGCCGCGTAGAGCGGCAGGTAGACGAGGTTGAGGGTCGCGGACCGGCGATCGGCCGGGACTTCGATCGCGAGCATGCTGAAGACCATCGCGCTGACCGTCGCCGTCGCCGCTGCGAGCCCGACCGCCAGGAACGCGAGACCCGGGACCGCGGCCGCCTGCGTCATCAGGAACAGCACCACGCTGCCGAGCCCCAGCGCCGCGACCAACACCCGCCGAAATCCGATCCGGTCGCCGATGACCCCACCGAGCGGCGAGACGAGGGCCCCGACGAGCGCCGCGATCCCCATCACGAGCCCGATCGCCGAGGCGAGGCCGGGGCCGGGGCCGGTCAGGCCCTCGACGAGGACCGGGATGTACGGCCGGGTCATCTGGTTGGCCAGGAAC
Organism: uncultured Chloroflexia bacterium; assembly: GCA_963724635.1. GTDB lineage: Bacteria > Chloroflexota > Limnocylindria > Limnocylindrales > CSP1-4 > SPCO01. Next base: position 131,408 of record CAVRVI010000002.1, on the reverse strand, counting down.
GACACGCCGAAGATGACGAAGATACGCCGGACGACCGGGTCGCCGAGCACGGTGCGCACGGCCGCGATACGCCAGCCGGACGACCGATCCCTCGGGCACGACCTCGGGCCGGACTTCCTTCGAGCCGAACCAGACGAGCAGGGCGGTCCCGACCGAGAGGGCGGCGGAGAACCAGAAGACCGCCGGCAGGGACCACCCGAACCCATCGATCAGGACCCCGGCGAGGACCGGGCCCACCGCGAACCCGATCGGTCCCGACACGCCGAAGATCGCGATGATCGTGCCGATCCGGCGTATCGGCGTCACGTCGCGGATGCCCGGCCAGCATGACGCCCGTGTTGCCGAGCTGGAACCCGATCAGCAGCATGCTGAGGGCGAGTTGCCAAGGCTCGCGCGACAGCGCGACGCCGGCGAAGACGACGGCCTCCACGAGCAGCTCCGGACGATGACGGCCTTGCGGCTGTACTTGTCCGCCCACACGCCCCAGAGCGGGACGAGCGGCATGCCGACCACGAAGATCAGGGCGCTGAACAGGCCGACGAACGCGAGCCGGTCGGCCTCGGGCACGCCCATGTCGCGCAGGTACGTGGGCACCAGCGCGAAGATCTGGCTCACGCCGAGGCCCTCGACCATGCTCGGTGACCCAGAACACGGCGACGAGAACGCGCCAGTCCTGGCGTGTCGGGCCGGTCTGCGCGGGGCGCGCGTCGATGGTGGATCCGGGGAGGGGGGTCACGTCGCGGAGCGTACCCGACGCGCGCTCGTGGTCGGTGAGGGTGCCTCACGCTCCGCGCGGCGGACACGAAAGCGCCCGAAGGAACTGGTGGGAGGACCGACCGGTCGACTCGCCACGGCTCCGAACAAGTCCGGAGTCCTTGCGCTCCGCCCGAGACCCTCGCTCAGCTGCCTTGCGACCTCTGAACCCGGCTCCCGGGACCGTTCCGAGGATCGCTCCCCGGTGCGGTCTGGCGGTTCGCACCTGCCCCTTCGGGCAAGACGAAATGTATCCGCCAGGGCCGTGGTGCCACAACGGCCTTATCCACGAATGTCGCGGAATGTCGCGCGAAAGTTATCCCCGACCTTGCGCGTCGATGTGGACGACCTGTGGAGAAGCATCCGGCCACCTTCGAACCGCGGAGCGGACTTCCGGACGTAGATTCGACGTGGGAGGTGGTCCGTGGCTCAGGTTCCTGGCGCGGCTGGTCACGCTCAACGATCGGCTGGGCCAAGCCGTTCGGCGACTTCAACCATCGCTGGACCTCGGCCCTGTTCCGACCGATCCGGCCGGTCAAGGACTTCCTCAACGGGACGTGGCTCGGGCATCCCGCTCCACCCGGCGATCACGGACGTCCCGATCGGCGCGTTCCTCGTCGCCCTCGTCCTCGATCTCGTCGGCGAGCCAGCCGGCGCCTTCTGGGCGTTCGCCATCGGGATGGTCGCGTTCCTGGCAGCGCTCGTCGACCGGCCTCGCCGACTACAGCGACACGGACGGCTCGGCCCGGACGCGCGCCACCATCCACGGAACCCTGATGGTCGATCGGTGGCGTGTTCACGACGACTCCCTCGATCCGTGCGGAGGGCGCAGCCGAGGGCAGCGATCGCCGCGACCGGGCTGCCTCGGTCTCGGCCTGCTGGTGATCGTCGCCGGGCGCCTACGTCGGCGGCGACGTCGTCTTCGGTCCTGGGCAACATGGTCAGCCGTCACGCGTTCCGCGGCGCGGGTGCGAAGTGGATCCAGCTCGAGATCGGCGACCGAACGGACCTGGCCGACCTGCCGGAGGCGACGCCCGACCAAGATGCGTGCCGGGATCAACGACCTCGTCGTGGTCCGCATCGGCGACACCCTCCATGCCATGCACGCGATCTGCGCCCACGCCGGCGGCCCGCTCGACAAGGGCACCGTCGTGGAGGGCTGCCTCCAGTGTCCGTGGCATGGCGCCCGCTATCGACTCACCGATGGGTCAGTCCGGCGGGGGCCGTCCGTGTACGACCAGCCGAGCTACGAGATCCGGGCCGCGGACGGCGGTGGCTACGAGGTCCGGCGCGCGGCCTCGTAGACGGCGAGGGCGCGAGCCCGGGCTTCGGCGTGATCCACGATCGGGGCCGGATAGTCGACGCCGATCCGGCAGCGCGCCGCGCGCTGCTCGTCGGCCGTCATCTCCCATGGCGCGTGGAGGCGCGCGACCGGCACGTCGGCCAGCTCCGGGATCCACCGCCGGACATACGCGCCGTCCGGATCGTGTTGGCGCCCCTGGGCGACCGGATTGAAGATCCGGAAGTAGGGCTGCGGGTCCGTGCCCGTGGAGGCCGACCACTGCCAGCCACCGTTGTTGGACGCGACGTCCCCATCGACGAGCTCACGCATGAAATGGGCCTCGCCCGCGCGCCAATCCATCAGCAGGTCCTTGGTCAGGAACGAGGCCGCGATCATCCGAGCCCGGTTGTGCATCCAGCCGGTCGCGGCCAGCTGGCGCATCGCGGCATCGACGACCGGGTACCCCGTTCGGCCCTCCCGCCAGGCGGCAAGCGAACCCTCGTCGGTCGACCATGGCAGGTCGTCGAACTCGGGGCGGAAGGCGTCGTGGCGGACGGCCGGCCGATGGAACAGGACGTGCGCGTAGAACTCGCGCCACACGATCTCGTTGAGGAAGACACGCCGACCCTCCCCCGCCCCGACCGCTCGGTCCACGACCTCGAGCGGGGAGAGCAGCCCGAACCGCAGGTCGGCCGACAACCGCGAGGTACCGTCCTCGCGGTCCAGGCGGTCTCGGCTGGTCGCATAGCCGTCGCACGCCGCGAGCAAGCCATCGCTCCAGGCGGGCCCGCGCGGCCGTCTCGCCGGGTTCCGGGAGGAGCGCCGGGTCCGCGGTGGGCCCGGCCCCAGGCCGAGGTCCGCCAGCGACGGGATCGCGCCGCTCTCCAGCTTTGTGGGCAGGTCCGCACCTGCCGACGATGCTGGCGCGTCCAGCGGCCGCGGTCGCTCCAGCCGCTCCCAGGCCCGCCGGAACGGCGAGTAGACGCTGAACGGCCGGCCGTCCTGGGTCGCCACATCCTCGGGTTCGTGGACGAGGTTGCCGCGACGCGGGTGCCAGGCGACCCCGTTGCGTGCCAGCGTGTCCACGACCACCTGATCGCGCGCCCGGCCGTACGGCGCATGGTCACGGGACACGAACACGTCCGACGCGTCGACCTCGCGCGCCACGGTCGGCACGACCGCTCGAGGATCGCCCATGCGGACGACGAGGTCGCCACCGCGCGCTCGAAGGTCCGAGCGGAGGGCACGAACGGTCTCCAGCATGAACCAGGTCCGGTTCGCCGACGCGAACCGCCCGCCGATCAGGCCCGGATCCACGACGAACAGGGGCACGACCCGGTCGGCGTGCCGGGTCGCGGCGACCAATGCCGGGTGATCATGGAGACGAAGGTCGCGCCGGAACCAGACGATGGCGGTGCTCGGGCTCATCGACCGTCCCTTCGCACGCCGGCCGCATCCGGACGGGTCGGCGGCGCCATCATCTGTCGATGCGATCGGCGAACCGACCCGCTCCATGCCCACGCTGATCCTCGCCGACCCGTGCCTGGTCATCCTTGTCGGCGCGGCCGGGTCGGGGAAGTCCACGCTGGCCGGGCGGCTGTTCACGCCATCCGAGATCCTCTCGAGCGACGCCCTTCGCGCGGCCGTCTCCGGGGACGAGGCCGATCAGTCGGCGTCGCGGACCGCCTTTGCGATCCTCCATCGCGAGCTCGCCCGACGCCTCTCAGCCGGACGCCTGACCGTGGTGGATGCCACGAACCTGCGGCGAGAGCACCGCCGGCCGCTGGTCACGGGCGCCCGGAACGCTGGCGTGCCCGCGGTCGCGGTCGTGCTGGACCTGCCACCAGCCATCGTCCACGCTCGGAACACCGGGAGGAGCCGCGTGGTCGACGCTGCCGTGATCGATCGTCAGCTCGGGTGGCTGCGCAGGACCGTCGATGACGGTCAGCTCGCAGGTGGAAGGGTTCGATCCCGTCGTCGTCCTCCGAACGCCCGACGAGATCGACGCGCTCGTGATCGCGCGACGCCCGGTCAGCCCGTCGTCGTGATCCGCCCGAACGGCCGCGCGCGGAGCTCCACCCAGACGCCGTTCTGCAGGTAGACGTCGTCGCGCACGAGCGCGAGCGCGGCCTCTTCGCTGTCGGCCCGGACGATCAGGACGGACCCCGAGACGTCCGCGAACGCCCCGACCTCCACGTAGGTCCCGGACGCGAGACGCTCCGCGGCGCGCTGGACGTGCTCGGCGCGGAACGGGACACGGGTCTCGGCGGCGTCGGGCGCATAGGTCGCCTCGACGAGCCAGACGGGCTCGATGGAGATATCGGCGGGCAGATCACTCATGGTCGCGGAGTCTACGCGGACCCGACGCCCGATGCACACGATGGCCAGGCCAGCGAGGACGATGCCGATGGCATGGTCCCGGGTGATCCGCTCACGCAGGACCACCGCGGCCAGCAGGACCGTGACGACCGGGTACAGCGCAGAAAGCACGGACGCGACGGCGAGCAGCCCCGTCTGGACGGCCAGCAGGTAGGCGACGTTGCCGGCCATGTCCAGGATGCCGATGACGATGAGGATCGGCAGGAAGCGACGCCCGGGTCGCCAGGCCGAGCGCGTCACGAGGATGAGGACCGCGACGAGCGCCGCCTGGGTCACGCGCACCACCGACATCGGACCGAAGACGAACCCGTCGCTGATCTGCGCGATCACGATCCCGAACAGCCCGATGCTGACGCCGGCGACCAGGGCCTCGGTCAGGCCGGCCCGGCCACCACCCTCATCCGCGACGCGCGAGACGAGGATCACGGCGACGATGGCCACCAGGATCCCGACGAGGACCAGGGTCGGTGGCCACCCTTCCAGGACGATCCCCCCGATGACCGGGATGATCGCCGCGAGCACCCCGATGATGGGTGCGACGATGCTCATGGTCCCGATGGCGAGCGCGCGATACAGGGCGGTGATCCCGATCCCGCCCAGGATCCCGGCGAGGACCGACCAGCCCAGGTCCGCCGGGCCGGGGAACGCCTCGCGACGCAGGATGGCGATCAGGACGGCGAGCGCGAGGCCGGCCAACTGGGAGACGAGCACGACGCCGAACACGGCGGTCTTGCGGCTGGTCCAACCGCCCCCGAAGTCGGCCGCACCCCAGACCAGGGCCGAGAAGAGGCCCAGGACCACGGTCGCGATGCCGGGCGACAGCCCGTCGATCAGGCCGCGCCCTCGATGGGGGCCGCGTCCGCCGCCGCTGTCGCTGGGTCATCGACGCCGTCGTCGATCGCGGTCGGGCCCGGTAGCTCGACGACCGCATCGGCCGCCCCGTCGTACCGGTCCGAGGTGGTCAGGTAGATGATCTGGAAGTCGGTGGCGACACGCTTGAGGAGCGCCAGGGCGCGCGCCGCGCGCGTGTCGTCGAGAGTCACGAACGGGTCATCGAAGACGAGGGGCGGCCGCCGGTCGCCCGTCACGAGGCGGACGAGCCCGAGGCGTGCCGTCAGGTACACGAGGTCCAGCGTGCCCTGGCTCAGGCTCGTGACGGGTACCCAGTCGCCCCGCTCGGGGGCGAAGACATCGATGTCGAGGGTCTTGTCGTCGACGCGGACCCGCCGATACCGACCCCCGGTCACGGCCGCGACATCGCGGACCATGTGGCCCTCGAGATAGCGGGTCGCGGTCTTCATCGTGGCCACCTCGGCCCGCTCGATGGCCCGCAGCGTGGTGTCGAGGACGCGCTGGCGGCGCTGCAGGGCGGCCAGCTGTTCGCGCCAGCTCGCCAGCCGCTCGGACTCGGCCGCGACCTGCTCCGCATCGACCTGGTTCGTCTCCACCCGGGCGCGGGCGTTCGCTTCGTCGTCGCGCGCGCGCTCCAGCGCGCCTTCCTGATCGCGCACCTCCACCTCGAGCCGCTCACGGGCGCGCGGTTCCTTGGCGATCGGGCCGAGCGCCTCGAGAGCGCTCGTCTTCTGGGCGATCTCGAGGGCAGCGGCGTCGCGCACGGTCGGCAGCGTCTCGCGTGGCTCCTTGCCGACGAGCCCGTCGAGCTGGGCGGCGAGCTGGTCCATGCGAGCGACATGGGCTTCCTCGCGCGCCAGCAGGTCCTCGGCGGCCGGCAGGTCATCGAGGCCCAGCGCACCGAGCTGCTTCTCCGTGTCGGCTTCAGCCTGGCGCAGTTCCGCCTCCATCTCCGATCGGCCGCGCAGACGGCGGTCGATCTCGACATCGCGGAGCTGGCTCTGCATCTTGGAACCACGTCGCAACCAGAGCGCGACGAGAGCGAGGATGAGGCCGATCGCGGCGATGACGCCACCGAGGTACATCGGGGCACTGCCGATCGAGAAGACGTTGAGCGTCTCGGCGACGAACGCCGCGGCCGCGAGGATCACGCCACCGACGACCAGCAGGATGCGCCCAGCGGGAGAGCGGCTGCCAGGTGGGCTCCGGGCGCGACTTCGAACTGGACCTCCACCTCGCCGGCCAGCGCCGCACGGAGTTCGCGCATGCGGCCGTCAAGGAAGCGCAGGCGCTCCACGGCCGACTTGACCACGGGCAGTGGGTGCGGCGACGGATGGGTCTGGGCGAGGCCGTCGTACTCGGTCGCGACCTCGGTGGCCTCGCGGTAGCGCTCGTAGCGCTCCTGGGCGGTCTGTGCGCTCCGCCTCCAGGCGCTCGGCCTGGCGGGCCTTCTCCAACAGGCTGCGTCGCTCGGCGAGGGCGAATTCCGAAATCGGCTCGGCGTTCACGGGCTGCGGACAGGGTGTCGCGGTCGCGCTCGAGCTGGGCCAATGCGAGCTCACCCTGTTCGACCGATGCGGCCGTGGAGGCCACCGCGCCTTCGGCCACCTTGAGTCGCCCGGGGTTCTTCTCGCCCTTGGTCGTGAGGCCGTGGAGGGCGCCCTCGAGCTTCTTCTTGGCGCGGCCGGTCCCCCGGTCGGCGCCGCTGATGCTCGCCTGGAGGCGATCGCGCAGCGCCGTCTCGTCGCGGGCGAGGTCGCTCAACTCGTGATGACGGACGCTGGCGGTAGAGCGGAAGAACGGTTCGGTCGGGATCCCGGACAGCTCGGCCATCACCTGGTCGGCGAGTGCGGGGTCGGTCACGACCTGGCCGTCGTATTCGAGCTTTACCGTGCCGCGCTGGCCGGCGAACGACTTCTCCAGCGTGCCGGTGGCCTTGCGGCCGTCCTCTTCATCCTGCTCGAAGTCGATGGCGATCCACGGCCGCGCGTCATCCTCCGCGTCCCAGGGGCGCAGGGCATCGAGCTCCGCCGCGGCGCTCGTGACGCGTCGGGTGATCGCCGAGCTCGATGGCTCGCTGGATGGTCGTCTTGCCGGCCTCGTTCGGGCCGCGGACGACGGTCACGCCCGGCGCAAGGTCGATATCCAGCTCGCGATAGCGGCGGAGATCGCGGACCTGGAGCCGGCGGATCCTCACAGCGAGACCTCGTGGCCGCCGAGGAGCAACCGGCCGAGTCGCAGGGCGTCGCGCAACTCGGCCGCCTCGTCACTGGCCGGCGCGGCCGGATCGGCGCCGGGAGCGGCCTCGATCTCCGCGATCCGCGCTTCCATGTCGCGGATGAAGGCGCCCGCGATGGTGTCCGGTGGCGGCAGGGCGCCCTCGGTGAGGGCCGGCAGGCTCACGTCCCGGACGCGGACCTTGAGGAACGATGGCGCCAGGGCGGCCTCGATCTCATCGACCTCGAGGTCGAGGTCGTCCGGCCGCACGCCGACGATCCGGAGATCGAGGACGAGGTCGGGATCGCCCGCTTTGGCGAGACGTTCGATGAGGGCGGGCTGTGAGGCGATCGTCGCGGCGTCCATCTCCTCCTTGCGGAACGACGTCCGCCCGACCTGGCGCTCCGTGACACGGACCGATCGTTGGCCTCCAGCCTCATCGAGTTCGACGAGAAGGACCTTGCCGGCCCGGTCCTGGTCGAGGGCGACGGCCTCCGGAGCGCCGGCGTAGGCGTACTGGACGCTGCCGGCCTTGGCCTGCTGCGCCGAATGCCAATGGCCCAGCGCGAGGTAGTCGAGCCCGGAGGCGGCGATCTCGTCCGTGGTGAAGACGACCTCGTCACGCTCCGTCTTGCCGGGGATCGCGATGGATCCGTGGACGAGCCCGACTCGCCACGTCGCCTTGCGCTCGTCGCCTGCCACGTCGAGGTCGCGGAACGGGCTGTGCGGGGCGCGCTTCGTCGCGAAGACCGGGCCATACACGATGACGTCGCAGGCGCCGAGATGGACGCTCCGCCGATCCGGGGTCAGCACCGTGACGAGGTCGTCGTCGCCCGTGCTCCCGCTGAGGCCCTTGAGGTCGTACGCGCGATAGATCGACGCGCGGTCGTACACGTCGTGCGTGCCCGGGATGATGACCGTGCGGACGCGCGCTTCCGCGAGACGCTTGAGCTGTGACGCCACGCGCTCGACGGACCGGCGCGGCTGGACGTTGCTGTCGAACAGGTCGCCGGCGACGAGGAAGAGGTCGACCTTCTCCGCGAGCGCGATCTCGACCGCGGCGACGAAGGCGACGAACTGGCGCTCACGCTGCGCCGACGCCTGGTCGCCCAGGTCGTCGTGGCGCGCTCCGAGGTGGACGTCGGCGGTATGGACGATGCGTAGCATCCGTCGGGGCTTGGCCTCCTGGTCGGTCTCGTGCCGGACGGCGCCGCCGGAACGGGGACCCAGGATCCGATCCGCCGCCCGGGCGGCGCATCGGGTCTGGCGCGAGCGAGGCGCCCCCATGACTCCTCGCCCGCCGTCCCGGATGTTCGATGGCCATTGTGACAGGTACGTTGTCACGGCCGCCAGCCGCCCGGACATGGACATCGGCGATGGGCCGACAGCGCCCGGCAGCGAAGGTCGCGAAACGGTAGCGAACCGGCGTCATCCCGTTGTCGGCCAGATTCTCGGACTCGTTGTATCCTGCGGCCCACGACAACCGGTGCGCCCCGCACGTCAAGGACTCCACATCGGAACCTTGGACATCGCGCGGCCCCGGAAAGACCACGCATATCCCGACCGTCGATGCGGCCGCCCTCCGCAGCGCACCAGGCGATAGCACGCGCCCCGGAGGAGCATTCTCTCGTGACCTATGTCGATCGTTCTCTTAACTGTGTCGATTGCGGCGTCGAATTCATCCATTCCGCTGCCGATCAGGAGTACTACGTAGCCAAGGGCTTCGCCAGCGACCCCAAGCGCTGCACCAGCTGCCGCGCCAGCCGACGCGCCGCCCGTGACGGCGGCGGCGACGTCCGCGAGATCGGCGGGCCGCGAGGCTACGAGCGCGGTGACGACCGCGCCAACCGCGAGTACTTCGCGGTCGTCTGCTCGTCGTGTGGCAACCAGGCCCAGGTCCCGTTCAAGCCGCGCATGGATCGCCCGGTCTACTGCTCCGACTGCTTCCGGACCGTCCGACCCGACTGAGTCCCGGGCCACGGGGGCCGCGCCCGAAGCCGGCCCCCTCGCGACCGCCGTCGCACGTCATTCGTCGGGCGAATGGGACCCCGTTCGCATGTCGCCCCAAGGTTGCGGCGATCATCGTGAGCGAGCTTGACGTCATGCGCCGGACGCATCACGTGCGAAGGGACTCGGGCCGCGGCCGCTCGCGCCCTCGCGCCGGCGCCCTGCGCCCCCCCTGCGCCCTGCGCCCTGCGCCCTGCGCCCTGCGCGCCACTGATGGTGTCGCGAACCGAACGAACCAGCGTGGACAGCCGCACGGATCGCCACCCGGAGCCCGGATCAGGCACGCTCGTTGCACTCGCGACACTGTGGGTGTCGCCGGGCGTGGCAGGCCACCGCGCGGGCGCCTCTAGACCCGGAACACCTCGCCGGCGCGGAAGCGTTCGCGGCGGCGGCCGCGCCAGACCGTGACGCGCGCGGCGCCGTGGACCTGGAACGCGCCATCACGGCCGACGACCGCGGTGTCCTCATCGATCCCGAGCACGACCGAGCCGCGTGGCGCCTGGAGCGCGATCAGCGCGGACATCGGTTCGGGGAAGGCGTCGTAGTGGGGAACGACCGAGACCCCCGGCGCGAACCCGAGGCCCCGACCCCATCGGAGCGGCCAGGGCAACAACCGCACCCGGAAGTCGAAGGCGTGACCGGCCAGGATCATCGCCCCGGCTGAGCAACCCGCCAGCACCGCGCCTCGTTCGTGCGCAGCCAGCAACGCCTGCCCAACGTCGCTCCCGGCCAGGGTCTGCTGCAGATGCGCCGGCTTCCCGCCGGACAGATAGATCAGGTCGGCCTCGCCGACGGCCTGGGCCGCGGCCGGGTCATCGGCGCCGGCGCGGTCGCGCACGAGCACGGGCTCCACCTCGGCGCCGAGCTCGGTGAAATGGGCGACGCCCATGTCGGCCCAGCGCTGGAAGACCTCTTCGCCATCGGGATACGAGGCCGTCGGGAGGATGACCACTCGCGGGCGCGCGCGGCCCGTCGAGGCGAGCAGCTCGGCATCGAACGCGGACATCACGGGAAGGAACTCGCCGGCACCGACGAGCGCCACAGGGCCTGGCATCGCGGGTGAGTCTATCTGCGACACTGGAAACGTGACGCCGCGCCAACGATGGACCCTGACCGCCACCATCATCGGGTCGGGGGCGGTCTTCCTTGACGGGACGATCGTGAATGTGGCCCTGCCGAGCATCGGTCGGGAACTGACCGCCACATCGGTCGGCGTGCTCGAGGGCCAGACCTACATCGTCAGCGGCTACCTGGCCACGCTGGCCGCCCTGCTGATCCTGGCGGGCGCCCTCTCCGATCACTACGGCCGACGGCGGGTCTATGCCATCGGGCTCGGCCAGCTTCGCGGTCACCTCGACCCTGTGCGGGCTCGCCCCCACGATGGAGTGGCTGATCCTGTTCCGCATCCTCCAGGGAGCGGCCGGGGCCATGCTCGTGCCAGGTTCGCTGGCCCTGATCTCCGGGTGCTTCGAAGGCGCCGAACGCGGCCGCGCATTCGGGATCTGGGCGGCATCGACCTCCGGGCTGACCCTGCTGGGCCCGCTGGTCGGCGGCCTCCTCGTCGACACCATCGGGTGGCGGTTCGCCTTCCTCATCAACGTCCCCGTCCTGGGCTTCGCGTTGTGGGCGACGCTCGTCCACGTGCAGGAGTCCACCGACCTCGACCCTTCGAAGGACTTCGACTGGCTGGGTTCCCTGGTCGCGGCGCTGGCGGTGGGCGGCCTGTCGATCGGGCTGATCCGCGGCCAGGAATACGAGTGGCAGGATCCGCTCGCCTGGGCAGCCTTGATCGTCGGGGTCTGCGCGCTCGTCGCGTTCCCGATCCTCATGGCCAAGCGGCCGCATCCGCTCGTCCCGCTGGACCTCTTCAAGTCGCGCCCGTTCGCGACCATCAACCTCGCGACGTTCTTCATCTACGGCGCGCTGTACGTGACGCTCAGCTACCAGGGGCTCGTGCTCCAGGGGATCCTCGGCTACACGGCGCTCGCCGCTGGGGCGGTCGGCCTGCCGATGGGCATCTGCCTGACGCTGTTCTCGACTCGGGTGGGGACGGTCGCCGGGCGGATCGGCGCGCGGCGCTTCCTCGTGGCTGGTCCCCTGATCATGGCCACAGGCCTGCTCTGGTACACCCGCCTGCCGGTCGATTCCACGCCGTGGCTGGCCTCGCTCGACGACCCCTCGACGCTCATCCCGCCGCTCGATACCTTCATCGATGTGATCCCCGCGATCCTGCTCGTCGGCATCGGGATCTCGCTGGTCGTGGCTCCATTGACGACCACGCTGATGGGATCCGTTCCGGGGCGGTACGCCGGTCTGGGCTCGGCGATCAACAACGCGATCTCGCGGGTGGGTCAGCCACTCCTGGGTGCGCTCATCTTCATCATCGTGACGACGACGTTCTACGCGACGCTCAACACGCTGACCGTCGAGATCGACACGGCCTCGGCCGCCGTCCGGACCGCTTTCCCGCCACTCAATCCACCAGCGGCCGGTGCGACCGCTGCCCAGATCGCGGCCGCCAACGAGGCCTCGATCGTGGCCTTCCACCAGGCGATGTTCGCGGCGGCCGGCCTCCTCGTGGTGGGCGCCACCGTCGTATGGTTCGGCCTGCGCGAAGCGCGATCGCGACCCCTCACGACGGAGGTGGCTGCCACATGACCGAGCCGTCGCCGCGGCCCCGCGATTGGGATGCCCGCACCTACGACCGGATCGCCGACCCGATGGCGCGCTGGGGGACGACCGTGCTGGCCCGACTGCCGCTCGGCGGCGACGAGACCGTCATGGATGCGGGCTGTGGGAGCGGCCGCGTCACCGAACAGCTCGCGGAGCGACTGCCCGCCGGCCACGTCATCGCGCTCGATGGATCACCGGCCATGGTCGACGCCGCCCGGGACCGTCTGGCCCGCTTCGGCGACCGGGTCGACTACGTCGTCGCCGACCTGGGTGCGCCGTTGCCGATCCCTGACGGCTCGGTCGATGCCGTGCTCTCGACGGCGACCTTCCACTGGGTGCCGGACCATGACGCCCTGTTCCGCCATCTCGCCGCTGCGACCCGGCCGGGCGGCTGGCTCGTGGCGCAGTGCGGTGGCATCGGCAACATCGCCAGCATCCAGCGGGTACTCGCGACGGTCGGGGACGGCTGGCTGGGCGACGTCCACTTCGAGGGCGTCCTCGACACCACGCGCCGCCTGGATGCCGCCGGCTACGTCGACATCGAATGCTGGCTGTCCGATGAGCCGACCCGCTTCGAAGCCGGCGAAGCGTTCGACACGTACCTGCGCACGGTCGTGCTCGGCGCGCACCTCGCGCGCCTGCCGGCCGAGGAGCACGACGCCTTCGTCCAGGCCGTGTCTGACGGGATCGGCGAACCCGTCATCGACTACGTCCGCCTCAACATCATGGCCCGGCGCTCGAGCCGCTGAGGGCGGCGGGCCGGCGCTCGAGCCGCTGATCAGTCGCGGACCCGGAACGCGCCGCCGTGCCCGGGGATCACGATGTCGGCGGCGGCGAGGATCCGCGCCCGGCCGGCCTCGATCGCGACCTGGTCGTCGCCGAGCGGATCGATCTCGGGCGAGCGATCCTGATGCCACCACAGGTGGGTCATCGCGTAGACCGCGTCATCGGCCTCGACGATGAGGGAGGCGTCTTCCTGCGTATGCCCGGGCGTCAGCCACAGCTGCGACTTCGGGGAGAGGCGGTAGCCGTCGCCGTCGTGGTCGAGCCAGAGATCGTCCTTGTAGCGGGCCCAGAAATCGACGACCTCGGCGTTCGGGAACAGGGCGATGTTGATGGTGTGGTCCGGGTGGTGGTGCGAAAGGAACACGTGGGTCACGGCTTCGGGGTCCACCCCGAGGTCGGCGAGCGGGTCCAGGATCAGGCCGCGCCGCGCGACCATCCCGGGATCCACCACGATGAGGGCGTCCCCGTCGCGGACGAGGGCGATGGACGAACCGACGCGATCGCCGGTGTAGCCAGGGTGGAGCAGATGCACGGTCGTCATGGCCGGGATGCTACGCCGTCGCGGCGGGCGGGATGACCCGGCCTCCCACCGGCTCACGATGCGAGACTCGCGGGACCGCATCGCCCTCGCGCCTGGAGGACCCATGACCGCCGATCGCCCGGACCGACCCGCCGACCTCGTCCTGACGGGTGGACGCATCGCCACGATGGACGCGGCCCGCAGCTTCGCGAGCGCCGTCGCCGTGCGCGATGGCCGCATCGTGGCCGTGGGGCCGGACGCGGCCGTGGCCCCGCACATCGGTCCGTCCACGCGGGTCATCGCCCTGCAAGGCCGGTCGGTGACGCCGGGCTTCCAGGACGCGCACGTCCACCCGGTGCACGGCGGACTCGCGATGCTCCGGTGCGACCTGCACGAGGACCGCCAATCCGGGCAGGGGCTCGACATCATCGAGGCGTATGCGCGCGCAAATCCCGACGAGCCGTGGATCCGCGGTGGCGGCTGGTACATGGCGGCCTTCGAGGGCGGCACCCCGCGGCGCGAGCTGCTGGACCGGATCATCCCCGATCGCCCGGTCTTCCTGACGAACCGCGACGGCCACGGGGCCTGGGTCAACACGAAGGCCCTCGAGCTCGCGGGGATCACGGCCGACACGCCGGATCCTTCCGACGGCCGGATCGAGCGCGACCCGGATGGCACCCCGAGCGGCACGCTCCACGAAGGAGCGATGGCCCTGGTGGCGCAGCTGATGCCGGACGACACCCCGGCCGACCTGGAGGAGGGCCTGCGCCGCGGACAGCGGCATCTCCACGAGTTCGGGATCACCGCCTGGCAGGACGCGATCGTCGAGTCGCACCAGGAGGAGCGGGCCTACGTTGGCCTGGCCTCGCGCGGTGAGCTCACCGGTCGAGTCGTCGGGGCGATGTGGTGGGAACACCATCGCGGCGCCGAACAGATCGAGGAATTCGTGGAGCGGCGTCGTGCGACTGCCATCGGCCGCTACGCGCCCACGAGCGTGAAGCTGATGATGGACGGCGTCCTCGAGAACTACACCGGCGCGATGCTCGAGCCGTATCTCGATCGACATGGCGCCGTGACGGACAATCGCGGGCTGCTGCAGATCGACCCCGAGGGGTTGCGCACCTGGGTCCCGAGTCTGGACGCGCTCGGGTTCCAGCCGCATTTCCACGCGATCGGCGACGGGGCGGTCCGCGCCTCGCTCGACGCCGTCGAGGCGGCGCGCCGGGCGAACGGCCCCAGCGACACGCGGCCGCACATCGCGCATATCCAGGTGATCCACCCCGACGACATCGCGCGGTTCCGCGCGCTCGACGTCGCGGCCAACGCCCAGCCCCTGTGGGCGGCCCACGAGGAACAGATGGACGTGCTGACGATCCCGTTCCTCGGCGAGCGCTGGCGCTGGCAGTACCCGTTCCGCTCGCTCCGCGCCGCGGGGGCCGTCCTCGCGATGGGCTCGGACTGGAGCGTGTCGAGCGCGAACCCCTTGTGGGAGATGGAGATCGCGGTCAACCGTCGGCCACCAGCCGAGGTCGATGAGCGCGAGGTCTTCCTGCCCGACGAGCGGATCGACCTGATCGACGCGCTGGCGGCGTTCACCGCCGGTTCGGCGTACGTGAACCACCTCGACGACACCGGGACGCTCGAGGTCGGCAAGCTCGCCGACTTCGCCGTCCTCGACCGCGACCTGTTCGACCGCGGGGCCGGTGCCATCAGCGAGGCCACGGTCGTCGGCACGTTCGTGGAGGGCGTCGCCCGTCTACGAGACGCCCGCCCTCGAGGGCTGACCGCGGGCCACGCCGGTGGTCCTCCGCATGGACGGATGACGATGTCGATTCGACATCGGACGTCGGTGGTCGCGCCGCGTTGGCGGAGCGATATTCCTGTTGCGCACCGGACAGACCGGGCGACAGAAAGGAGACCACCGAGCCATGAACGTCCAGTCGATCATCTACGCGAACGATCACCTTGAGGACCTGCGCAACGACGCCGCACAGCGCCGGATGCACAAGGCGCTCCCGAGGACGACCCTTCGCCAGCACCTCACCTCGCTCGCCGGCAACATCCGCTCTGCTTTCGCCGAGCCGACCAGCGCCCCGGGCTCGGTGACCTCCGTCGCCCACTGACCCGCCATCGGAGCTGAGCCTCCTCCCTCGGCTCCGACCGACCTCCCTCCCACGCGAACCGGCCCCCGTCGATCCGACGGGGGCCTTCGTGTGTCCAGGCGGTGTCGGGCGAGCGATGCGGAACCGGCGCGCGCCGGCTGGCGGCCGCTGGCTGGTCGGACGGCCGAACCCGGGATGGACCGATGTCGATGTCGGTTTCCCATCGAACGTCCGTGTCGCCGATCACCGTGTCCGGGCGATGCTCCTGGTGCGAGCCGGGAGCACCCGGAGCGCCGCAAGGAGCCACCGACCGATGCAAGCCTACGCCGTCTTCGCCGTCACCCAGCATCTCGACACCCTGCTCGCCGACGCCGCGCGGTACCGCTCGGTCCAGGTGTCCAAGCCCAGTCTGCGCACCCGCATCGCCGCCCGTCTGGCCGCGATCGGCTCGCTGATCGAGGGCGCGGACGCCTCGGCTCGGGAAAGCACCCCGCGCACCCGGGACTATCCCTACAAGGTCTGACAACCCCAGGGCCGGCGCCTCCTCCCGCCGGTCCTGCCGACACCTCCCTCGCGCGTCGACCCCCGGAACGCCTCCCCCGGGGGTCGTCGTGCGTCTGCCGACCGGGTGCGTTCGGTCAGCGGGTCGGCGCACGGACGATGCGGGGCCGCTCCAGGTCCGTGTTGTCGATGACCCACGATGCCAGCGCGGCGGGATCCACTTCCGAGAGGTAGAGCCGTTGACCCTGGACGTACCGCCGGTTCGACGGAGCGGTCGGGTCCGGGTCGCCGCCCTCACCGCGTCCCGCGACCCGGGGGATGGAGACCTCGAACGGAACGTCGAGCCAGATCGAGCGGTCCCACCGGTCGACCAGCGAAGCCCGGTGCAGGAAGATCCCGTCGACGATGAGGACCGCGTCGGGCGCGCTCGGCTGGCGGGGCGCGACGCGCGGACGGTCAGCGCGATGATCGAAGACGCCGGTCACGACCTCCGCGCCGGCAACGAACGGTTCGAGCAGGCGGCCGATGAGCGCCGGATCGTCGTACGAATCGCGAAGGAAGCCTTCGGCCGACCCACGACCCCGCGCGTACCGCTCGGCCGCCGGACGGTGGAAGTCATCCTCGGACGCGCGCACGACCGGCCGCTGTCGCCCGATGCGGTCCGCCAGCTCGTCGGCCAGGATCGTCTTCCCCGCCCCATCGAGCCCGTCGATGGCGACGATGACCCGCCGGTCCGGATGGAGCCCGACGATGTCGTCGACGAGGACGCCCAGGAGGGCGGCGCGCGTCGCGCGCGGTGGCAGGTCCGCCGGCGTGTCCACATCTCCGAGGGTCGCTCCGATGGGGTCCAGGGCCCGCCAGGTCGGGGCCGGGATCACGACGGTCGCGAGCGTCTCGGACAGGGCGCGAAGCCGGCGCTCGCCCGCGACGAGCAGGGTCCTGGTCGCGGTCGTCGCGGCGGCACGCCGCAGGGCGGTCGGCAGCGGCCGCGCGCGCTCGCCATCGTGGAGGACGACGGCATCGATGGCCGCGTCGGCCGCCAGCCCGTCGACGAGCAGGCGCAGGACCGCGGGCACGAGGCCGGGCATGTCGCCACCGACGACGATGACCCGGTCCACGTCCCCCGCAAGGCTTCGCAGTCCCGTGCCCAGGCCCGCGAGCGGCCCCTCGTAGGCCCGGTCGTCGTGGACGAGGCGCACCTCGTCCGGCAGGTCCGGAGCGCCGTCGGGCGCCGCGACGACGACGACGTCGAGGCCCGGTCCCATCCCCTGGACCGCCGCGATCGCGTGATCCAGGAGGGGCCGCCCGTCGACGGGTTCCGCCAGCTTGTCCCGTCCGAAGCGCGACGAGCGCCCGCCGGCCAGCACGACGGCCCCGAGGCGGCCTGGGCCGGACGCGGTCATCACGGATGCGCGCCCGGCAGGGTCGCGATCGCCTTCGGGCCGGGCAAGTGGCCGGCGGGGGTCCGTCGCAGGATCGCGCGCCGGTCCAGGTCCTCGAGGATCGCCATGACGTACTTCCGGCTCGTGCCGGTCGCGTCGCGGAATCGAGCAGGGGTCAGCGGTTCCGTCGCCGTGAGTCGGAGGGCCTGCGCCGCCAGGTCCCGGTAGGTGGACGACGCGTACGCGAGGTCCGGCTCCAGGACGACGATGCGGCCGGTCCGTTCCAGGTTCCGGATCCCCTCGTGTGGGCAACCGGCGACGCGCGCCGCATCGGACAGGGGCGGTGGGGCCGCGACGGCCAGGGCGGTCTCCAGGCGGTCCATCGCAGCGAGCACGTCCGGGTCGGGCGTCGCCGGCGCGGCACCCGGCGACCGGACGACCTCACCCTCGCGGACCAGGCGACCATCGGCGACCAGGGCGTCCACGAGGGTCACGCCGGCCGCGGCGGCGTCATCCCGGCGGAGCGTGACCTGGCGACGCAACGCGCTGGCCGCGGCCTGGCGGACCACGGTGACCGGCGCGGCCGCGGTCTCGACCGTCCCCAGGACCGCCACCGTCGTGGCGTCCGCGACGTCCTGCGCCAGCATCACCCGGTGGCCGTCGACCACCGCTCCGTGGAGGTCGAGACGGGCTGCCGGGCCGCCCGTCGCCAGTGCCTCGACGCGTTCCGCCGTCTGGCGGCGGCGCGACAGGCCGCGGGCCGGGACGGGGTCCAGGATCACCCCGCCGACCGGGGCGATCGCCGGGCCGCGGCGGAGGACGAAGCGGTCGCCCGGGCGCAGGGCCACCGGTCCCGCGAGCCGGACGATCCCGGCGGTCCGGCCGTCCGGCAGCGTCAGGGCGTCCCGACCGGCCCGGCCGACGGCGGCATCGACGGCCGCGGTCCCGGCGTGGAGTCGGGCCCGGACGCGATCGGCGACGGCGCCACGGAACGCGGCGAGGACACGGTCCGTCGCGACGATCGTCGGGTCGGCGGTGAGCACGACCCCCCGATGCAGATGCTCGAGACCGGTCCCGGCCACGTTGAGGGCCGTCCGGCCGCCATCGGTCACGCGGGGCACGCTCGTGCCGTGGACCTGGATCTCGCGGACGCGCACGGTCCCGTCGGCTCCGGCGTCAGCGCCGGGCACGATCCGAAGGCTGTCCCCGACCGTGAGCGGGCCGCCGCGCAGCGTGCCGGTGACGACGACGCCCCGTCCCTTGACGGTGAAGACCCGATCGATCGCGAGCGTCGGGGGCCGGCCGGGCAGCTGGACGCGATCGCGCAGGGCGAGGACCGCGGCCCGGACCATATCCAGCCCCTCCCCGGTCACACCCGATGCCGCGAGAATCGGCGCTCCACTCAGGCTCGTCCCTGCGAGCATCCGCCGGACCTCCTCGAGCACCACGGGCACCCGCTCAGGCTCCACGGCGTCGACCTTGGTCACGACCGCCAGCCCGTCCTCCACCCCGAACGCGTCGAGCAGGGCGAGGTGTTCGAGCGTCTGGGCGCGCGGCCCGTCGTCCGCGGCGACGACCAGCAGGGCCGCATCGATCTCGCCCGCCCCGACCAGCATGTTGCCGACCAATCGATCGTGGCCGGGTACATCGACGAAGTCGATCGCCGTCCCGTCATCGAGCGCGAGATGCGCGTAGCCCACGTCGATCGTCATCCCCCGCCGTCGCTCCTCGGGCAGGCGATCGGCGTCGATCCCGGTCAGCGCGCGCAGGAGCGTCGTCTTGCCGTGATCGATGTGGCCGGCCGTGCCGATGACCAACGTCATGACCGGTTCACGCGCCGCCGGCGAGGGCCCGCTCGATCGCCTCGCCGAACCCCCGATCCGCGTCGGGATCGACCGTCCGCAGGTCCAGGACCACCCGGTCGTCCTCGATCCGTCCGATCACGACCGGCCAGCCCGTCCGGAGCGTCGCGAGGAGTCGCGGAGCGCGCATCCGGCCCGGCGCCGTGAGCGCCACGCCCACCGATGGCAGGGTCTCGCCGGGGAGCGAGCCACCGCCCACGGTCGAGCGCAGGTCGACGACCGCGGCCGCGTCTCCGATCCGTGCCACGAGGGCGTCCGCCCTCACCCGCAGGTCGGCGACCGGCGTCGCGATCATCCGCCAGACCGGGATCTCGATGGTCGCGCGCCCGGCCCGGTAGAGCCCGAGCGTCGCGGCCACGGCGGCCATCGTGACCTTGTCCGGCCGCATCGCGCGGGCGAGCGGGTCACGCCGGACCCGGGCGACGAGATCCGCCCGCCCGACCAGGAACCCTGCTTGCGGCCCCCCGACGAGCTTGTCGCCGCTGAAGGTGACCAGATCGGCGCCGGCCGCAAGCCGCTCGCCCGGCATCGGCTCGTGGGCGAGTCCGAAGGCGGCCGTGTCCAGCAGGGCGCCGCTGCCCAGGTCGTCGACGACGATCGCGCCGTGGGCATGGGCGGCCACCGCGACGGCCGCCGGGTCCGGCGCCTCCGTGAACCCGGCCATCGTGAAGTTCGAGGGATGCACCCGCAGGACGACGTGCGCGCGCCCTTCGGCGAGCGGTGCCTCGATGTCGGCGACTCGCGTCCGGTTCGTCGTGCCGACCTCGATGAGCCGGGCGCCGGCGCGCCGGACGATCTCGGGGATGCGCACCCCGCCACCGATCTCGACGAGCTCGCCGCGCGAGACCACGACCCCACCGCCACGGCCGGCGAGCCCGACGGCGAGGGCGAGCGCGGCCGCGTTGTTGTTCGTGACGAGTGCGTCCTCGGCACCGGTCAGGGCGACGAGATGGTCCTCGGCGACGCGGGCCCGCGGACCGCGGCGGCCGGTCGCGCGATCCAGCTCCAGCAACCCATAGCCGCGCGCGGCCGCCTGCGCCGCCTCGATGGCGATCTCGGGCCACGGGGCTCGGCCCAGGTTCGTGTGGACGATGACGCCGGTCGCATTGATGACGGACTCGGCATGGAGCGCGGCGAGGCTTGCCAGCCGGGCGGTCACCTCCTCGGCGAGCGCCGCGGCGTCGCGCGGCGCCAGCTCGTCGGTCAGCCGCGCCCGCTCCTCGGCGACGACCTCGCGAACGAGCGCCGTCACGGCGGCCGCGTCGGCGCCATCGATGGCACCGGTCGCCCGCACGGCGACGAGCACGCGCTCGACGCTCGGGGGTCGCGGTCGATCGATCGATGGCTTGCCGGTCACGTCGGTCTCCGTGGCGGGAACGCGTGGGAGTCGAACCCACCGCGCCGCACCGAGTGCCGCGCCACTGGTTTTGAAGACCAGGAAGCCCACCGGGGCCCATCCGCTCCCAAGAACCGCGATGGTAGCGCGGTACGATCGCAGCGAACCTGAGCCCGGGAGGATGACGTGGAGCGGAGCGCCTGGCTCGACGAGCGACTCGCCGCGGTCGAAGCGGACTACGACGCCGAGGCGCCGACCTACGACGACGACCCGTACCCGGTCGAGACGCAGCGTCGGTTCGTGGCGCTTCTGCTCGAGACGTGCCCGCCGGACGGGATCGTGCTGGACGCGCCGTGCGGCACGGGTCAGTACTTCCCGCAGGTCGCGTCGGCCGGCCGACGCGTGGTCGGGGTCGACCGCTCGGCCGGGATGCTCGCGCAGGCGCGAGCCCGCGAGATCGCCATCGAGCTGCATCACGTCGGCCTGCGCGAGATGACATTCGAGAACGCCTTCGATGCGGTCATGACGGTCGATGCGATGGAGAACATCCCACCAGAGGACTGGCCCGCCGTCCTGGCGAATCTGCACCGGGCCGCACGACCCGGAGCCCACCTCTATCTCACCGTCGAGGAGGTCGCCGAGTCCGATATCGACGAGGCGTGGCGGTCCTTGACCGCGCAGGGTCTTCCCGCCGTTCGCGGCGAGGTCATCGAGGGCGACGTGGCCGGCTACCACTTCTACCCGGGCCGCGATCGCGTCTCTGCCTGGCTGGCGGCCGAAGGGCTGCGGATCGTCGAGCAGGAGACGCAGGACCTGGACGGCTG
Organism: uncultured Chloroflexia bacterium; assembly: GCA_963724635.1. Lineage (GTDB taxonomy): Bacteria > Chloroflexota > Limnocylindria > Limnocylindrales > CSP1-4 > SPCO01. Next base: position 109,932 of record CAVRVI010000002.1, on the reverse strand, counting down.
GTCGTACTGGCATCTGCTGCTGCGCTCGACGTGAGCCTCGCTCGACCCGTCGGCGACCTCGCCCGTATCCTCACCGGATGACGACGCTCGAGACCCTCCCGGCCGATCCCCTTCGCCTGACCGACCTGACCGATTGCGGCGGGTGTGCGGCCAAACTGGGCGCGGACCTCCTGGCCGATGCCCTGAGCGGACTCGGTGCCGACGCCGCCGCGGCCCCGGACCCGGCGCTCATCGCCGGGCTCACCCCGCCCGACGACGCGGCGGCCTACCGGGTCAGCGACGACCTGGCCATCATCGGGACGCTCGACTTCTTCCCGCCGCTCGTCGACGACCCGACGACGTTCGGCGAGATCGCCGCGGCCAACGCCCTCTCGGACGTGTTCGCGATGGGTGGCCGCGTGCTGTTCGCGCTGTCGATCGCGGCGTTCCCCGAGGACCTGCCGCGGGACGTGCTGGCGGCGATCTTCGCGGGCGCCTCGGGCAAGGTGCGCGAGGCCGGTGGCACCTTGGCCGGTGGCCACACCATCCGCGACGCGGAGCCGAAGTACGGGCTGGCGGTCATCGGGGCGGGACACCCGGATCGATTGCTCCGCAAGGGCGGCGCCCGAACCGGCGATGTGCTCCTGTTGACCAAGCGCCTGGGGACCGGGGTCCTCGTGAGCGGCCATCGTCAGGGCCGGACGGCGGCGGAGCACCTGCAAGGCGCCATCGACGGCATGCGGACGCTCAATCGCGCCGCCTCCGAGGTCCTCGTCGCGCGCGGCGTTGCGGGCGCCACCGACGTGACCGGTTTCGGGCTGCTGGGCCACGGGCTGGAGATGGCGCGGGCCTCGGCCACCCGGTTCGTGTTCGAGGCCGCCACCCTCCCGACGCTGCCGGGGGCGCTGGAGCTCGCCGAGGCCGGCGTGGAGACCGGCGGCGCCGCCCACAACCGTCGCTATGTCGCGCCCGCGCTCACGGTCGGCGACGAGGTGGCGCCGGCGCTCGTGACCATCGCCCATGACCCGCAGACCTCCGGTGGTCTGTTGGCGGCGGTCACTGTCGACGACGTTAACGACACGATCCGCGCGCTCAACGCGGCCGGCGTCCAGGCCTGGCGCGTCGGCCGGGTGGAGTCCGGGGCGGGCGTCGCCCTCGTCTGAGCGGGTACGACCGGGACACGACGACCCGGTGGTATCGTGCCGGAACCAGGCGCACGGCCATGGGGACCACATGGGTACTGCAGCCCCGGATCCGCGATGAGACTTCGCCGACAGCGGCGCGAGTACGCGCCGACCTCGCCCAATTCCCACACCCCGCCGTCGTTTCGTGGGGCCATCCTGATGCTGGTCGTGAGCCTCACGGCCATCGTGGGCCTCTGGCTCGCGTACGGCTGGGCGCTCGGCGAACTGGCGGTCCGCGGTGTTTCGACGGGTGCACCCGGCACCTGAGTCGCATCCGGCGCCCGTGAGAAAACGGGACGCGGACCGTTCGGCCTTGACATGCCGGGCGCTCGTCACGCATACCTCGCGCATGACCTCCCCAGACCAGTACACCCCGCCCTCGTACAAGGGCGCCATCCTTGCGGCCATCTTCGTGATCGTCGTGATCGCGATCCTCGTGGTGGCGTTCACCGGCATCATCAGGTTCTGACCGGCGCCTGGCGCTGGACGCCCGAAGCCGGCGGCCACGCGAACGTGACCGCCGGAGGAGTGCGCCGCGGCGACTACGCCTCGCGCGACCCGGCGTCGGGCTCGACCGTCGGCGTGGGCTCGGCTGCCGGAGCGCCCGCCCCGCTGGCCCCGTCGTCCTCCGCGAGGAGCCGATAGAGGCTGCGGCGCGTCTCCGTCAGGATGCGAGCCGCCTCGGCCTGCGCCTCGGGCGATCCGACGCGCGACACCTGGAGAGCCGCGATCCCGATCTCCCGGGTCATGCCGCGGAGCTCACCGCGGCCGCGACGATCGCGCCCTTCGGCATCGGCGCTCCACGGCCGACCGGCGGGCAGGTCGGCGGCGGCCGTCCGACCGGCGTCGGTCAGGGCGAAGGTGCGACGACCCTCGCGCTCCTCGGGCAGGACGAGGCCCTCATCCTCGAGCTGCTGGAGGGTGGGGTAGATGGATCCGGCACTCGGCTGCCAGCGGCCGCCGGTCCGGGTGGAGAGCTCCTGGATGATCTGGTAGCCGTGCATCGGCTGCTCGGCGAGCAGGCCCAGGATGGCTTCGCGGATGAGCCCGCGGCGCGCCTGGAGGCGGCCGCGCGGGCCATGGCCACGATCGTGTCCGCCGTCCGGGCCGTGACCGCGACGGTGTCCGCGACCGGGTCCGCGCTCGGGTCCTGGGCCGTCGTCGCGGAGGCCGGCGAGGCCGCGCATGCCGCGCGATCCCGGGAACTCAAGGGAGAGGGCGAGCATCCCGGGTCGTCCCCGGTGGCCGCCCGGTCGACGACCGCTCGGGACGGTGCATCGGGTGGAGTGGATGGTCCTGCGGGCGGCCCGTTCGGGGCTCACCGCGGAAGGTTCGTTCGTGCATGGTGCGTGTGGTTCCTGTGGTGTGCTTGGTGGTTGTGCGTTCGCGAATTCGCACTATCACGATATATCGTCATCTCTCCCATGTCAAGGGCTCCGCTCCGTCAACTTCCGTCCTGGTCAGCACGTGACTACGCCACGAGCGAACGAAGCCGGAAAGCGTGGAATCACTTCCGTGTGAGTCACGTGGGACTGGGGCGTAAGAAACGTGGCACGACGACGGCCCAGGGTTTGCACAAGATTCACCGGGAAACCAGGACGCAAGATGCGCGATCGCGACGAGGCGCCGCGGGCCGCGGACGAAGGCCCGGTCGTCCCGGGCCGGGCGGCGCGCGCGCTACACTCCCCCACGTCAACCCCCGCAGGAGGCCCCGCCACCATGGCGAAGCCCTACATGCGACTGACCCAGCCTCTCGTGCGCGACACGAAGGGTGGCGATCTTCGTCCCGCGACCTGGGACGAGGCGCTGGATCGCGTGGTCGCCGGATTCCAGGCCGCGAAGGCGGCCCACGGACCGACGACCTTCGGCACCTTCAGCTGCAGCAAGGCGACCAACGAGGTCAACTTCGCGGCGCAGAAGTTCAGCCGGCAGGTCCTGGGCAGCAACAACATCGACAGCTGCAACCGCACCTGACACGCCCCAAGCGTCGCCGGTCTGGCGACCGTGTTCGGTGCCGGTGGCGGCACAAGTTCATATCGTGAGGTCGAGGACACCGATCTGATCGTCCTCTGGGGCAGCAATGCCCGCGAGACGCATCCGATCTTCTTCCACCACGTCCTCAAGGCCGTGAACAAGGGCGCGAAGCTCTATGCGGTCGACCCACGGCGGACCTCGAGCGCCGAATGGGCCGACGGCTGGCTTGGTATCGACGTGGGCAGCGATATCGCGCTCGCGAATGCGGTCGGGCGCGAGATCATCGCGGCGGGCCTCGCGAACCGCGAGTTCATCGACCGCGCGACCGTCGACTTCGAGGCGTACAAGGCCAAGGTCGAGAGCTACACGCTCGAGTACGCCGAGCGCGAGACCGGCGTGCCCGCCGCGTCCATCCGCGAGCTGGCCCACGCGTTCGCGACCGCGCCCCGGGCGATGATCTGCTGGACGCTCGGCATCACGGAACATCACAACGCGGTCGACAACGTCCTCGCCCTCATCTCGCTCGTCCTGCTGACCGGCCATGTCGGCCGCTACGGCAGTGGCGTGAACCCGTTGCGTGGCCAGAACAACGTCCAGGGCGGCGGCGACATGGGCGCCCTGCCGGACCGCCTCCCGGGTTTCCAGCATGTGGAGAACGACGAGCTCCGCGCCCGGTTCGATGCCGAGTGGGGCACGCCCGTGCCGCCGAAGCGCGGCTGGCACCTCTCGGGCATGTTCGATGCCATGGAGCGCGGCGACCTCACGGCGGTCTACTGCATCGGCGAGAACCCGGTCCAGTCCGAGGCGGACCAGAAGCGGGCCATCGCCCTCCTCGAGGGCCTGGAGCTGCTCGTCGTCCAGGACCTGTTCCTGACCAAGACGGCGGCGCTCGCGGATGTCGTGCTGCCGGCGACCGCGGCCTGGGCCGAGAGCGACGGGACCGTCACCAACTCCGAGCGGCGGGTCCAGCGTGTCCGCGCGGCGGTCGCGCCGCCGCCCGGCGCCCGCGACGACCTGGCGATCGTCTTCGACCTCGCGAACCGGATGGGCGCCGCCTGGGGCGAGCCCGATCCCGAGACCGTCTGGAACGAAGTCCGGCGGCTCTCCCCCGTCCATGCCGGGATGAGCTACCAGCGATTGGAGGAGCTGGGCGGTCTCCAGTGGCCGTGCTACGACGAGGACCATCCAGGCGAACTGTTCCTGCACAGTCGGCTCTGGGAGGATCCGGTGCCCGGCAACCGCGTGCCGTTCGTGCCCGTGGACCACGACCCGCCGGTGGACAAGCTCGACGACGACTTCCCGATCCGGCTCACGACCGGTCGGCGCCTGGACTCGTACAACACCGGCGTCCAGACGGCCGGCTACACGTCGCCCTTGCGCCGCGGCGAGTCGCTGGACATCTCGCCAGAGGACGCGGCCGCCTACGGGCTGGAGGACGGCGAGCGGGTCCGGGTCGTCTCCCGCCGCGGCCAGGTGGAGGTGCCGATCCGGATCGACGAATCGCTGCGGCCCGGGCTGACCTTCATGACGATGCACTTCCAGGACGAGGTCGCCGTCAACCTGTTGACGATCGATGCCACGGACCCGAAATCCGGCACGGCCGAGTTCAAGGCCACGGCCATCCGTATCGAGAAGCTCGAGACGCCGGTCGCAGCCGGGACATAGGCGTGACGCGCACGGTCGACGGCCTCATCGTCCTGGGACCCGGTGAGGGCACGGCCTTCGGATCGCTGGACGCCGTTCGCAAGTCGAGCGCCGCCGACGGCGACGGGCGCTGGGGTGTCGTCGTCGTCCGTGGTGAACCCGGCGAAGGCGGTCGCACCCACCTCCATCGCGGCGAGGCCGAAGGGTTCTACATCCTGGAGGGCCAGGTCGAGTTCCTCGGGGCCAGCAGCACCACGACGATGGCGCCTGGTTCGTTCGCCCTGGTCCCGCCCGATACCGAGCACGGCATCCGCATCATCGGGCGTGCGCCGGCCGCATGGCTCGCGATCTGGCCGGCACGGCTGGACGGCTTTCCCGAGGAGCTCGAGCGACTCGAGGCGCAGGGGGCGACGCATGCCGAGATCGCGGCCCTTCGCCGGCACCACGGGATCGAGCCCGGCCGGAAGCGCTGACGCGCCCGGATCTACGCCCGGTCGACCGCCTCGGCCATCCCGTCAACCCGCGGCCGGCGTCTCCTCGCCAGATCCCGACGTCAGCCGGGTCAGCCACGCCGGCCGGCCCGCCAGGTAGGCGACGATCAGGAGGATGACCGTGACGATGAGGATCACCGTGGTCACCCCGATGAACGCGCCGACGACCGCGTCGACCATCGACATGATGGAGCCGCGGAGACCCAGGTCGGTGATGCCGTCGACCACCATCGACGACGTCGATTCGATCGCGAACCGCGTGAGCAGGAACGAGACGATCACCCCGATCGCCAGGTAGATCACCATCCGGCGTCGGTTCGTCGCCAGCCAGAGTGCGAGCAGGACGAGCGCCACGCTCAGGATGATCAGCACGATGACGACGATGTCGAAGGCCGTGACCAGGGTCTGGGCGGTCTCGAGCTTCTTCGCCTCCATGAGCGGGACCGTCCCGAAGTCGGCCGGGATCGTGATCCCGAGGGCGGATTCGAGCTTGGCGCTGATCGCTTCGGGCGCCTCATCGGTGGACAGGTCGGGCAGCTTGAGGTCAGCCGGCAGGACCCCGATCGTCTGCAGCTGGGTCAGGGCCGCGCCGATGACCGGGAAGACGTTGAGCTGGACCTGCCCATCGACGATGGTGAGGGCGGTCGAGTCTCCACGCAGGAAGCGGACGAGCCGAGCGTGAGTGAACGACACGGACGTCAGCAGCGCCTGCCGGACGCGCGGGTTCTCCAGTGCCTGACCGAGCTGACGCTCGATCGACGCCCTGCACCGCGGCGGTCATCGTGCCGGCCAGCACCTTGGACGGACCGGGCAGCTGGGCCGCGAGCCGGCCCTGGACGTCCAGCGCCGTGATGACCTTCTGGCTGATCTTGGCGGCGATCGGGTCGATGAAGGCGGGGTCGTCGACGACGTCGGTGACGACCGCGGTAAATCGATCGGTGTTGAGGACGACCTGATGGGTCCACGTCGCCACCGTGGCGAGGACGATCGTCAGGCACGCGAGCACCAGGGCGATGCCGGCCAGGACGCTGTGCGATCGGCGGGCTGGCGCCGCGGACGGGCTGGCCGCCGGTTCGGTCGGCGGAGTCTGGGGCTGCATCTGGGGGTCCCTCTCGTTCGGTCGATGCGGAGCACATCGCGGCGCACCGACGGATGGTGCGCCACTCGGATGGCGTTGACATCATCCGAACCGGTAGGACGATACCCTTCAGGAGGTCGAGCGTCCCGGCGGACGCGGCGCTTTCATCCGGACCGAGTGACACCACATGGTCGTCGGACGGCCATCATCGACATCCATACAGGAGGGTTCACATGGCCACCAAGCCCCGCGCCACGACGAAGAAGTCCGCTGCTGCCGCCGCCCCGAAGGCGCCCGCTGCCAAGGCGAAGGCCAAGACGAGCACCAGGGCGTCGACCAAGTCGGCGGCCAAGGCGTCAGCGAAGGACACCGCGGCCGTCGCCAAGGCCGTGTCCGCAGCCGAGGCACGTGACGGCGCCGAACGCGTCGTCGCCGGGCTCGATGTCGTCGATGCGGCGGCCGGTGCCGCGGCCGTGGGGCGGGCGGTGACCATCGAGGGTGCCGCTGACCTGACCCGTGGCATCGATGAGGCGGCCGTCGCCCAGCGCGTGGCCGTCCTCGGTGACGTGGTCGCCGCTGCGGGCGTGAGCGACGTGGCCCAGGGTGCCGAGCTCATCGCGACGTCCGACGACATCGCGCTCATCGGTGCCATCGTCGGCGCGATCAGCGAGGACGACCTGGAGCGCGGGCTGGAGATCGCCCGCGTGAGCGGCGAGCTGGGCGCGGCGGCGATCGTCGTGGAGCGGGTCGGGATGCCGGTCCTGGCGGCCTTCCTCGCCGATCGCGGGGAGCAGCTGCTGGCCGTGTCGGTCGACACGATCGTGCGGGCCGGCGGCACTCGAGCCATCGCCCGCGCCCTGGCCGACACCGGCGAGCGGGTCGAGGCGCTCGGCGAGCTCGAGGCCGCCGAGGGCGTCGCTCGACTCGTCGTGGCCGAAGGCCTGGCCGAGCGCTCGGACGAGATGGCCGACGAAGGCGCGGCCCTCGCGTTCGAGGGCTACGAGGAGATGCAGGTCGGCGAGACCGTCCGCGAGACGGCGGTGGCCTTCGGGGCCGCGGGCGCGGCCGAGGTCGTGCGTGGCGCCGAGGAGATCGGATCCGCCGGCGCGCTCGCTGACGTGGCCGAGGAGCTGGAGCCTCCCAAGAAGAAGTAGTCCGACGCGCGGCGTGGCGTCGGGTCACCTGACGCCACGTCTCTCACCAGCGAACGCTGACCCGGAGCACGCCACTCGAGAGTGGGGCGAGCCGTCGGAACGCGTCGCCATAGAGGTCGATCACACGATCGCCCTGGCACGCGCACCAATCGATCAGGGTCACGCGGACGCAGTCGCTGCCGCGGCAGACCGTGACGACGCGACCTCGCCAGTCGCCGACGCGCAGCTCCGCGCCCGCGGCCGCGTACATGCCGCGGGCCTTCGACCGGTGACACGAGCTCACCCCGGACACGCAATACCAGGTGGCGTCGCCACGCGCCCGCAGGCGCGTCGGACGGACCTTGGCGACGGCCTTGGCCGCCGCCGGCTTCGGTTCGACCTGCGGTCGGGCGAACGGGGTCTTCGCCCCACCCAACAGGCCGAGATCCGGGGGCTGACGGGTGGTGGGATGGCTCGACATGGGGCTCACGGCGGCGGCCAGCACCAGCTCGCTGGCAGGCCCGGGCATCGCGGGATCGGTCAGGGTCGGGGAGATCGGTCGGGAGAGGGGTGTCTCAGCCGCGGCGATGAGCGCGGTCCCGAGCAGCATCGAGGCCAGGGTCACGGCCACCATGCCGGCACGCAGCCGCAGGTGACGGGGACCGCTTCGACGCGGTTCGTCCTCCCGACGCCTATGGGTCGGGATCATGGGAGCGATCCTGCGGGACGCGGGGTGACAGCCGCCCGTGCACCGGCGCAGGGCGCATCACAGCACCGTGTCAACCGCCACCGCCCACGGTGGGCAACGGCCACACCCGCGTGCTGGAGGCAGCGCTACACTCGGCCGCGATGGACCTCCATGTGATCGGGCCGCTCGCGTCACCGGCCGAGCGTGCGGCCGTGGACGCCGTGCTGGGGCCGCCCGAAAGCGGCTGGGTCGGTGGCCCGCGACGGTCCGGGGTGGACGGACAGTCCGCTCGTGGCGGCCATGCCATCCGGGCCCGCCGATCGCAGCTGCTGCCCGCCCTTCATGCGGTCCAGGACCGGATCGGCTGGATCAGCCAGCCGGCGCTGAACTACATCTCGCGGCGGCTCGCCGTCCCGCCCGCCGAGGCCTACGGCGTCGCCACCTTCTACGCCCTGTATGCGACGAAGCCGCGCCCGCCGGTCGTGGCCCACGTCTGCGATGACATCGCCTGCCGGATCGCCGGGGCGGAGCGGATCTGCGATGACCTCCGACGGTCCGTGGGGCCGGAGGGCGAGGCGGCCGGCGACGGCCGCGTCGGTTGGCTGCGTTCGCCCTGCCTGGGGCTGTGCGATCTGGCGCCCGCGGCGATGATCACGATGGCCGGCGAAGCGCCACGCGTCGCGAGCGCCGCGCCCGGTCGATGCCGCCGGGATCATGGCGCGACTCGACGCGCCGGATAGTGCCGCCGCGCGGCCCGCTCCGACGCGACGCCAGACGGTTGACGACGCCGGCGCGCCGCTTCGCCTGCTCCGCCGGGTCGGCGTCGTGGACCCGGGCTCTCTGCGACGACTACCGCGCGGCCGGCGGCTATACGGCCCTCACCCGTGCCGTGGAGATCGGCGCTCCGGGCGTCATCGACGAGGTCACGGCCTCCAAGCTCATGGGCCGCGGCGGCGCCGCCTTCCCGACCGGACGCAAGTGGGCCGCGGTGGCTGCCCAGACCGCGCAGCCGCATTACCTCGTGTGCAACGCCGACGAATCCGAACCGGGGACGTTCAAGGACCGGGTGCTACTGGAAGGCGATCCCTTCGCGATCGTCGAGGCGATGACGATCGCCGCCTTCGCGACCGGCGCGAGCATGGGTTTCCTGTACCTGCGCGGCGAGTACCCCGAGGCGGAGGCTCGGGTCCGGGCCGCACTGGCCGCCGCCCGCGCCGCCGGCCTGCTTGGTGCCGACATCCTCGGATCCGGCTTCACCTTCGATATCGAGCTTCGGCGCGGTGCCGGTGCGTACATCTGCGGTGAGGAGACGGCGCTCTTCGAATCGATCGAAGGCAAGCGCGGCGAGCCGCGCAACAAGCCACCGTTCCCCGTGGAGGTCGGGCTGTTCGGCAAGCCGACCGTGGTCAACAACGTCGAGACCCTCGCCAACATCCCGCTCATCCTGGAGATCGGCGGCGAGGCGTATGCCGGGATCGGGACGGAGGCGTCCACCGGGCCGAAGCTCTTCTGCCTGTCGGGGCACGTGGAGCGACCGGGCACCTACGAGGTGGCGTTCGGCGCCACCCTGCGCGACCTGATCGACCTCGCCGGCGGCGTGCCGGGCGACAAGGACATCCAGGCGATCCTGCTCGGCGGCGCGGCGGGCGTTTTCGTCGGTCCCGAGTCGCTGGACCTGCCGCTGACGTTCGAAGCGACGCGGGCCGCGTCCGCCACGCTCGGCTCGGGGGTGATCATGGTGTTCGACGAGACCGTCGACCTCGTCGACACCCTGCGTCGGATCGCCCAGTTCTTCCGTGACGAATCGTGCGGCCAGTGCGTGCCGTGCCGCGTCGGCAGCGTCCGCCAGGAGGAGCTGCTGGCCCGGCTCGCGGCGGGTTCGCGGGTCCGTCCACGCGAGGACGAGCTCGCGTTGTTGCGCGAGATCGGCCAGGCGATGCGTGACGCATCGATCTGCGGCCTGGGCCAGACCGCGTCGTCGGCGATCGAATCCGCGCTGCGCCAGCCGGGCTTGGTGGCGCTATGACCGACCACGACCACGCCCCCCGGCCCGATCCGGAACCGGCGCCGCTGTCCGCGATCCTGCTGTCGCCGCCGGCCCGACCGTCGCGCCCGCCGTCGGCGCCGGTGGTCGAGGCGCCCGCCACCGATCGAGCTGACCATCGATGGCGCGGCAGTCTCCGTGCCCGCGGGCGCGACGCTGCTGGATGCCTGTCGCCAGGAAGGGATCGATACGCCGACGCTCTGCTACGCGGAGAACCTGACGCCGGTCAACGTGTGTCGCGTGTGCGTGGTCGAGGTCGCCGGCTCGCGTGTGCTCGTGCCCGCCTGCTCGCGCAAGGCCGAGGCCGGCATGGAGGTCCAGACCGATTCAGAGCGCGTCCGGACCTCGCGCAAGGTCGTCCTGGAGTTCCTCGGTTCGTCGGTCGACGTGTCCCTGGCCGGCCCCGCGACGCCGGACGGCAGCATCGCCTCGTACATGAGCCGCTACGGCGCCGACCCGTCGCGCTACGGCCCGCCGGCCGAGCCGCACGCGGCCGGCGAGCGCGACGTCCACGAGGCGGGCCACCACCACGCCGCCAGCGGTGACGCCGCGGCGGCGACCGTCGCCCAGCCGACCAAGATCGACAACGACCTCTACGTCCGCGACTACTCGAAGTGCATCCTCTGCTACAAGTGCGTCGAGGCGTGCGGCGAGGACGCCCAGAACACGTTCGCGATCGCGGTCGCGGGGCGTGGCTTCGATGCCCGCATCTCCACCGAGCAGGCCGTCCCGCTGCCCGAATCCGCGTGCGTGTACTGCGGCAACTGCATCGGCGTCTGCCCGACCGGTGCGCTCATGGCCAAGCCCGAGTACGACATGCGCCAGGCTGGGACCTGGGATCCGTCGGCGCAGACGGTGACCGAGACGATCTGCCCGTACTGCGGTGTCGGGTGCGCGGTGGAGCTCCATGTGCAGGACGACCGGATCCTGAAGGTCACCTCGCCACTCGACTCGTCCGTGACCGAGGGTCACCTCTGCATCAAGGGCCGCTTCGGCTTCGAGTTCGTCAACGAGCGCCCGAAGCCACCGACCGCCTGACGGCTGGCGCCCGACTCAAGCGGGGCGGATCACCGGGAGCCCGACCAGACGCGCTGCCGCCGCCTGGCGATCGTCGTACGTGATGAAGGCGTCGATCATGCCAAGGGTCAGGGCCGTCGCGATGTGGATCGCGTCGAGCGTCCGAAGCGACGCCGGACCGAGGGCGCTCGCCCGCCGATCGACGTCGTCATCGACTTCGACCACGGCAAGCCCTTCGATCAATGCCTCGAGACGCTTCGCGTCATGCGGCAGTCGTTGGGCGGCGCGGCGTGTCTCGATCACGCCGATCCGGCTGGTCACCACGCGCTCGGTCTCGAGATGCCAGCGATGCAACGCAGTCGAGTCTGGTTCGTCCAGGATCAACTTGACCAGTGCCGAGGCGTCGAGGTAGGCCAATGTGCTCATCGGTCGTCCTCGTCGCGCATCTCCTGCAGGATCTCGGACAGCGGTCGACCCGGCATCTTCGGCGGTAACCCGAGAGAGCGGTGGTCGCGCCGTGCGGGCGTGATCCGTCCTTCGGCGACCATGCGATCGAAGACGGACAACGCGTCTTCCGGACGCGGACGCAGCTGGGCCACCGGTTGGCCGTGCTCGGTCACCTCGAGGGTCTCACCGGCCTTGACGCGATCCAGGTACACGCTCAGGTTCTGACGCAACTCCCGCACGCCGACGCGAGCCAGGGGCTGGTCCCGTTCGCTCATGTAGCACACGGTAGCACATGGAGCGGTACTCGGCTGGGCTCCTTCGCTGTCAGCTGGTGCGCTCCGCGAGCGCGGCCTCCAGGCGATCGATCAGCGGGATCTGGGCGTCCTTGACGTAGTGGCGCGCCGCGTCCGGTACCAGCCACGCGACGCGGTCGATCTCGGGCACGTCCACGAACCGGCCCGACCGCGGTGGCCACTCGATGGAGAACGTGTTGCTGGACGCCGTGGCCGGGTCGAGGTCGCCCTCGGCCGCCCAGGCGACGACCTGCTTGCCGCCCTTCTGGATGATGTCGCCGAGGTCGATGAAGGTCGCGGGGTCGGCGGCGACCGGCGAGCCGGTCTCCTCCTCGAACTCGCGCAGTGCGACGGCCAGGAGCTCCTCGCCGGGCTCCACTTCGCCCTTCGGGATCGACCAATAGCCCGCGTCCTTCTTCGCGAAGTACGGCCCGCCCGGATGCCCGATGAGGACCTCCAGCCCGCCGTCGCGGAATCGGTAGAGCAGGATCCCGGCGCTGATCCGCGAGCGCGTCATCGTCAGCCCCAGCCCGTGAGGTCGCGCAGGTCGATACGGCCGGTCGTGGCTGTAGACGTTGAAGCCGTCACCGCGCAGGAAGCCGACGAGCGTGACGCCCAGGCGTTCCGCGGTCTCGACGGCCAGGTCCGAGGGCGCGGACACCGCACAGATGATGGGCACGCCGGCGACCGCGGCCTTCTGGACGATCTCGAAGCTCACCCGGCCGCTGACCATGAGGATCCGGTCGTGGAGCGGCAGGGCGCCGACGATGACCTGCGAGCCGACCAGCTTGTCGAGCGCGTTGTGGCGGCCCACGTCCTCGCGGATGGCGATGAGCTCGCCGGCCGGGGTGAAGAGCGCCGCAGCGTGCAGCCCGCCGGTCTCCTCGAACGCGCGCTGGGCGACCCGGAGCATGCCGGGGAGTGCCAGCACCACGTCCCGCGTCACCGTCGGCCCCTCCGGCAGCGGGTCGCTGCGAACGGCGACCTCGTCGATGGACGCTTTGCCGCAGATCCCGCACGAGGCGGTCGCCACGAAGTGGCGCTCGGCGACCTGCGAATCGTCGAACGCGCGTGACAACCGGACGAGGATCGTGTCGTCGGGCTGGCTGAGCGCGGCCGGGTCCCCGCCTTCGGTGCCGACGACCTCCGGCCCGTCGATGAGTCCTTCCGTCCGCAGGAACCCGATGGCGAGCTCCGCCTCGTGACCAGGCGTCCGCATGGTCACCGCGACGGCGACGGGGTCCTGGCCCGGACCGGCGGCCCGGATCTCCAGAGGCGCCTCGCCCACGATCCGGTCGTCGCGCAGCTCCAGGTCGTCGCCACGCACGGACACGATGGGTCGGGTCACGACGTGGCGGGTGGGCGGCACGGCGCCCTCGCCTACGCCGGGCATGTCGTCCCCTCCACGGCACTGGCCAGGTCCGCGAGCGCATCGCGAGCCGTATCGCCGGCCGCGACGAGGTTCGCGAGGGCCGTCAAGGTGTCGAGGCCGTCGGCATCGGCCCACTCGATCGCCCGGTCGGCCACGGCCGCGTACGCCTCCAGCATCGTCCCCGCGGCGGCATGGGCGGGGGCATAGCAGTCGGCCGGCGGGTGCGCCGCCAGCCAGTCGCGCTCGCCATCGGAGAACCGGAGGATGTCGACCGCGGTCGCGCGGGCCGTTGCCCGATCGCCGCCCTCGCCGGCATCCGCGAGCCGCTGGTTCAGGTCGGCGACGGTCGATCGATCCTCGGCAAGCCGGGCGAGGAACCGGACGTAGGACACCTGGGCCGCCTCGGTCGATTCCGGCGCGTCGGTGGGTGGCGGCTCGGTCGGTGCCGGCGTCGGGACGGGGGTCGCAGTGGATACAGGGGTCGGCGTGGGTGTCGGGCGTGCCTCGGTCGTCGGGTCGGGCGAGGGCGCCGCCGACGCCACGGGGTTCGTGGCGGGGGCAGCGGTGACGGACGGCGACGGCACGACCCCCTCGTCGGCAGCGGTCGGCCCGATGAGCCACGACGCGACGACCCAGCCGAGGACCACGACGATGGCGAAGCCTCCGATGATGGCGATCCTGCGACGAGTCATGTGCCGGAGTGTAGGCGGCGCGGGCGCTTCAGCCCGGAACCGCGGCCGAGACCATCGGCGTCGGTCCCGACTCAGCGGTCCAGGAAGACCGCCTCCGCCATCGGGCGCAGGCAGTGCGTGCTGCTCATCGCCTGGAGATAGCCGCCGGCGTTGAGGATCGCCACGATGTCGCCCTCGTCGACCGGGGGCATGGCGTAGTCCTCGGCGAACACGTCGCTCGCCTCGTTGATATGGCCGGCCACGGTCACCACCTCGGTCCGCTCCGCGCCAGCCGCCCGGCACAGCACGATCTCCTGCGCGAACTTGTAGATGAAGTAGGCGCAGTTGACGTTCCAGCCAAGATCCAGGCCCACGAACGTGACGCCGCGTCGGGTCTCGACGGTCACGACCTCGCCGAGCAGGATCCCGGCGTCCTTGGACAGCCCGTCGCCCGGCTCGCAGGCGACGGTCACATCAAGCGGACCGAGATGGCGCGCGATCGCGGCCGCGTAGGCCGCGAGGTCCACGCCGCGCTCGTCCTGGCGAGCCGGCATCCCGATCCCGCCACCGACGTTCACCTCGGTGATGGGATGTCCGGCGGCGCGGGCGCGCTCGACGGCCTCGACCGCGACCGGCAGCGCCTGCTCGAAGCCGGCGAGGCCGTCCGCCAGCCAACCGGACCCGGCGTGGAAGTGGATGGTGTCGACGACGAGGTCGTGACGCGCCACTGCGGCCAGCGCGTCGTCGAAGCGGGCCATCTCGATCCCGAACTTCATCGGGCGCCCGCCGCTGTATTCGAGCTGCTCGGTGTAGCCGGCGCCCGTCCCGGGATCGATGCGGATGCCCATCCGCGTGCCGGGCGCGCGACGACCGAAGCGCTCGATCTGGCTGACCGCGTCGAGATTGACGTGGATGTCGTGGGCCAGCAGGACATCGAGGTCGCGCTCCGAAACGTTCGTGCCGGTATAGCTGATCTCGTCCGACCGCCAACCACACTCCAGCGCTCGGAGCACCTCGCCCGGCGAACAAGCATCGATCCCGACGCTCTCCGGGGAGCCCGCTTCGCCCAGGGCCCGGAACACCTCGAGGACCTCGGGCGACGGGTTCGCCTTGAGCGCGAACCGGAGCCGGAAGGGCAACCCGGTCGGGGCGAACGCGGCCTGGAGGCGTCGGGCGTCCTCGGCGAAACGGGCGCGGTCGTAGACGACGAGCGGCGTCCCGTGCTCGCGCGCGAGCGCCTCGGCGTCGCGGCCGGCGATGCGCAGGCGCCCGCCGTCATCGATGTCCAGGCCCGGCCGGACCCACCACGGCACCGCCAGCGCCGTCAGGTTGGTCAAGCGACGGTGCGGGCGCGTCCGCTGCCCTTGATCCACCGGTCGGGGCCGTCCTCCACGTCCACGCCGATCGCCTCGACCAGCCGGCGCGAGGCCTCGGCAACCTCGGCGATGGCCGCGTCGAAGGCGTCGCGATTGCGCACGGATGGCTCACGGAAGCCGCTGAGCTTGCGGACGTACTGGCGGGCGGCGGCCTCCAGTTCGCCGGTCGTCGCGGTCTCCCCGGGACGACGCAGGGTCTTGATGCTTCGGCACATGCGCCTACGGTAGGACGCCCGGCGCCGTCCGTCACGCCGGCGCGGCTCGCGAGACCGGGCCACGAGGCGTGTGCGCCGTATGCTGGGGTCGTGGACCCGCGCGACGTCATCGACCGGCTCGGCATGCAGCGCCACCCCGAAGGCGGCTGGTATGTGGAGCGCTGGCGGGCGCCGACCCCGGACGACGAGGCGCGTGCCGCGGGCAGCGCGATCCTCTATCTGCTCGCCGCCGGGGAGCGGTCGCACTGGCACCGGATCGACGCCGCCGAGGTGTGGCAATGGTCCGCGGGCGAACCGCTGGAGTTGCGGATCTGGGCGTCGGGCGACGGCGCGATCACGACCGTCCGGCTGGGCAAGGACGTGATCGCGGGCGAAACGCCACAGGCGGTGGTGCCGGCCGGGGCGTGGCAAGCCGCCCAGCCACTCGGAGCCTGGGCGCTGGTCGGGTGCATCGTGACGCCGGCCTTCGACTTCGCGGGCTTCGAGCTGGCCGCTCCGGGTTGGGAACCACCGACCGGCGCCGGGTCGTAGCCGACGTCAGCCCTCGCGGATCCCCCACGGCGACCCGTAGGCCGTCAACAGGTCCAGGAACGGGACGGCGTCGAACGCCTCCGGACCGAGGACGCCGGCGCCTGACCACACGCCCGTCGCGAGCAACTCGAGGGCGACGACCGGGTTGATCGCCGTCTGCCAGACGACCGCCTGGGAACCGTATTCGCGCATCGACCATTCGTTGTCGACCACGTGGTAGAGATAGACCGAGCGCGCGGCGCCATCCTTGCCGAGGCCGGTCACCCAGGTGCCGGCGCAGGTCTTGCCGCGCATCCGGTCACCGAGCGTGGCGGGATCGGGGAGCGCGGCGGCCACCACGTCCCGTGGCGAGACGTCGACCCCGCCCACCCGCAGCTTCTCGGTCCGGTCCAGCCCCAGCTTGTGCAGGGTCTGGAGCACGCCGATGAACTCGTCACCCAGGCCGTACTTGAACGTGACCCGCCTGGCCTTCGACCCAGCGCGGCACGAGCAGCACCTCCTCGTGCTCCACGTTCACGCACTCGACCGGGCCGATGCCCTCAGGGAAGTCGAAGACCTCGGGTTCGGAGAACGGCGGGGTCGTGAACCAGCCGCGTCCCTCCTCCCAGATCACGGGCGGGTTGAGGCACTCCTCGATGGTCGTCCAGATGGAGAACGAGGGCGCGAAGTCGTATCCCTCGACGACGAGGTTTGCGCCGTCGCGGATGCCGACCTCGTCGATCTCACTGAACAGGTGGTCGGCGGCGTACCGGGCGAACACGTCCGAAAGCCCGGGCTCCACGCCCATCCCCACGAGCGCCAGCCGGCCCGCCGCCTCCCAGTCCCGCGCGACCGCGAACTGCTCGTCGCCGAGTTTCACGCCGGTCTCGGCGTGCGGTCGGTCGGGATGCGGGTGGGACAGCGACATCGCCATGTCCAGGTAGTCGGCGTCGGCCGCGAACGCCCCCTCGAAGATCGGCATCACGAAGCGGGGATCCACGGCGTTGAGGACATGGGTGATGGCGTGTTCGCGGACGAGCGCGGCCACGTCGTCAGCCCGGGAGGCGTCCACGCGGGCGGCCCGGAACCGCCCATCGCCACCCAGTCCGGCCACGACGCGCTCGGCGCGGGTGACGTCGTAGTCGGCGATGACGAGGTGCTCGAAGAAGTCGCGCCGGGCCGCGATGGGAGCCACGGCACTGCCGACGCCGCCGGCGCCGACGACCAGGATGCGCATCCGAGGAGCCTCCGAAGGGGACATGAGGCACCCAGTGTGCACGCGGCCGACGGTCAGCCGCTCGGTTCAGCCGCTGGTCAGTTCGCGGACCCGTACCGCCACTGGATCGGCCCCGTGTAGCAGTGCTCCAGCTTCTTGCACAGCCCGACGGTCAGGTCGAAGATCCGGTCCGATACGAATGGGCCGCGGTCCACGACGGGAGCGGTGACCGTGTGGCCGTTGGCGCGGAAGGTGATGAGCGTGCCGCAGGGCAGCGTCCGATGCGCGACCCCGATGAGCGTCCGGGTCAGCTTCTTGCCACACGCCGTGCCGTTGCCGATCAACCCGGGGCCGTACCACGAGATCTCGGGGTCATGGCGCCAGGGGTTCTTGCTCACGGACCCCTTGTCGGCCTTCGGCGGGGTGGCCGAAGAACGAGCCAGGGGCGGCTCGTTGCGCGTTGTCGGCTCGAACAGCGTCGAGCCTTGATCCAGATTCCCGTCGGAACGGGCCCCTGGATCGAGGGGCGGAATTGTCATCGCCGGCCCGCGGACAGCCGCATCGATCTCCACGTTCGCGAAGATGTCAGCAGGGCGGATCTGGCTCGGGCTCAGGGCCTGCGAACCGACCGGTCCGGGGACGGCGACCGAGGCGAATGCGGCGATGAGCGCCACGTTCACGACGACTCTGGGGCGTCGCACGTCTTCGCAACCATACCATCGATGCCGGGTTGCGATGGTTTCGACACGGTTCGTGACAGTTTCGATCGCGTGCCAGACTCCGGCCCATGCCCCACGCCGAGATCGCCCTGGAAACGCCGTTCGACCTGGTCGCGACGCTCCGACCACTGGCCCGCGGCACGCACGATCCGACGATCCGACTCGGGGCGGGATCGGTCTGGCTTGCCCTCCGGTCACGAGTCGGCCCGGTCACGATCCACCTGCGCCAGCACCCCGACCGCCTGACCGCCGACGCGTGGGGCGCCGGGGCCGCCGACCTTGCGACGTGGCTGCCGCGGCTGGTGGGGCTGGGCCCGGGATCGCCTTCGACCGGCGATCTGGGCGATGCCGCCGATCCGCGGATCGCCGATCTGGCGCGGCGCCGGCCGGGGATCCGGATCCCCGCCACGCATGCGGTCCTGGATGTGCTCGTGCCAGCGATCCTGGAGCAGAAGGTCACCGGGGCCGAGGCCCGGCGCGCGTGGTACGAGCTCATCCGCACCCACGGCGAACCGGCACCGGCCCCGACACCTGAGGTCGGGCCGGCCGGGCCGGGACTCCGGCTGACGCCGTCCGCGGCGACACTCGCCCGACTCCCCTACTACGCCTATCACCCGTTCGGCGTGGAACAGCGGCGCGCCGACCTCATCCGCCGGATCGCGAGCCGGGCCGCCTGGTTCGAGGCGATCGTCGACCTGCCACTCCCCGAGGCCCACGCCCGGCTGCGGAGCGTGCCCGGGATCGGGCCGTGGACCGCGGCGGAGGTGGCCGTCCGGGCATTGGGCGATCCCGATGCCGTGAGCGTCGGCGACTTCCACCTGCCCAACCTCGTGAGCTGGGCGCTCGCCGGCGAGCCGCGTGGCACCGACGAGCGGATGCTCGAGCTGTTGGCGCCATACAGCGGCCGTCGCGCGCTCGTGATGCGGCTGCTCGAGACGAGCGGCCTGCGGGCCCCGCGCTTCGGCCCGCGACTATCCCCGCGCCGGATCGACGGTATCTGAGCCCGTTCTGGCCTCCATCGGCGCGTCATCCGTCGAAACCGATGTTTGCCCGGTGGTCGTATCGTTGACGTGATGACGACCGTGCGACCGACGACGCGCCGGCGCGGCCTCGCCACCATCCTGGCCGGGGTCTTCTTCCTCACGTTCGCCGCGGCACCGGCGTCGCCCATCGCACCGTCGGTGGCCACGGCCGCCCAGGGCCACACGGTGAAGGTGGGCACACGCGGCGATTTCGTCGCGCAGACGAACTTCGTCCAATGCGTCGGGGCGAGCATGCAGATGATGCTCAACATGATCGAGCCCGGGCGGGACCGGACGGCCAAGACCCAGCTTCGACTGCAGAAGCTCGCACGGGCCTGGAGCGGGGCGCGACCCGACGGCTTTGAACGACAGGGCGCGAGCGTCCGTGGCTGGGCATCGGGCCTCAACCTGATGGACGCCGGGCCGTACAAGCTGGTCGGTGAGAGCACCCTGCAGGCCGCCCTCCAGACCGCCGCCCGGGCCATCGCACAGACCGGCAAGCCGGTGGGTCTCCTCGTCTGGCGCGGGCGGCACGCCTGGGTCATGAGCGGGTTCACCGCCAGCGCCGACCCGCTCACGAGCGCGACGTTCGAGGTCACCCGGGCGATCATCCACGACCCGCTCTATCCGCACGGGTCCAAGGCCTGGGGGCCCAGCCCGGCTCCCGGGGCGTCGCTGACGCCCAGGCAGGTCGGCCGCCAGTTCGTGCCGCGCAATCAGTCGAGCCGGTGGATGGGGTCCGGCAGTCGGCTCGGCGGCAAATACGTGCTGGTGCTCCCCTACGAACCGGACCTGTCCGCGTTCGCGATCTCGGTGCGCTGAGCCCGGAATCGATCGGCCGCAGCGGCCACGCGGCGGACTGCCTCAGGCGTCGTCGGCTCCAGGGACACGATGAGGTGACCAGTCCCCAGGTCCGCGTGTTCGGCGAACCCATCGGCGATGTCCTGGATCGTCCCCGAGATCGCCGGCTGCGGCGCGTCGGCCGATCCGGAAGGCGGGGCCGGCAGCAGGTCGTCGAACCGGACATTGACCCCGACCGTGATCTCCAGCGTTGCCGGATCGCGTCCCACCGCGGCACACGCGGCGGCGAGATCCGCCCGGGCCGTCGCAAGTCGGCCATCGGGCGCCCCGAACCAGGCCAGGTTCCAGGCGTCGGCGTGGCGAGCGGTGAGTTCCAGCATGCGCGGCCGCTTGGCGGCGATCAGGATCGGCAGGTCGGGACGCGCGGGCGGGATCAGCACCGCATCCTTCGCCGTGACCCAGCGCCCATCGAGGTCGGCCCGGCCGTCGCGGATGAGGCCGCGGATGACGGTCAACGCCTCCTCGAACCGGCCGACCTTGTGGTCGGTCGGATAGCCGAAGGCCTCGTACTCGGGGTCGTGCCAGCCACAGCCGATGCCCAGGATGAGCCGGCCCGCGCTGATGTGATCGAGGGTCGCCGCCATCTTGGCCAGGAGGGCCGGGTTGCGAAAGCCCGTGCACATGACGATGGTGCCGAGCTGGACGCGGGACGTGGCCTCGGCGATGGCGGCGAGGATCGTCCAGCACTCATGGATCCCCGTCGTCTCGCCGCCGAAGCGGAACAGCAGGTGGTCGTAGACCCACACCGAATCGAGCCCGGTCGCCTCGGCCGTCACGGCGATCTCGCGGTTCTCGGCGTACGACGGCGCCGCCGGCGTCCCGTCTTCCTGCCCGATCGGCAGCACGATCCCGATGCGCATCGTCAAGACCACCTCCACATGAGCGGCCGCGAAGCCTACGCTAGGGGGGCCATGCCGACGTTCGAGAAGTCACCCCCGGAGCTCATCGCGCGATTCGATGCCGTCGCGGAACGCCATCCTGACGCGACCCGCCGCAAGATGTTCGGGTACCCGGCGCTGTTCGTGGGCGGCAACCTCGTGACCGGGTTGTTCGCCGACCGCTGGATGATCCGCCTGGCACCCGACGCCCTGACGGCCGCGCTCGCCCTCCCCGGCGCGGGTCCGTTCTCGCCGATGCCCGGTCGGACGATGACCGGCTACGCCGTACTCCCGTCCGACGTCGTCGCCGACGACGCAGCCCTCGACGGGTGGCTGGAACAGGCCATCGCGTTCGGCCGGACGCTACCGGCCAAGTGACCCGAGCCACGGTCGCTCCGTCCCCCCGGCCGGGGATGGGGGCCATCCCGTTCCGCGGCGGGACCACGTTCCGGGTCTGGGCGCCGCACGCCGAGGCCGTCTTCGTGACCGGCACGTTCGACGACTGGGTGGCGCCGGGCACGGCCCTCGCGCCTGACGGCGATGGCGGCGCGACCGGCACCTGGTCAGCTGACGTCGCGGACGTCGAAACCGGCGCCGAATACCGCTTCACGATCCGCACGGACGGGGGCGACCTGTCCCGTCTCGATCCGTACGCCCGCCAGGTCACGAACTCCGTCGGGAATGCCGTCGTCTACGACCCGTCGGCGTTCGACTGGTCGGGCGACGATTTCCACAGTCCGACCTGGGACGACATCGTCATCTACGAGCTGCACGTCGGGACCTTCTCGCGCAGCCAGTCTCACGGGGGTGATTTCGATCGCGCCGCCCGTCGGCTCCCGTACCTGCGCGATCTCGGGGTGAGCGTCGTCCAGGTCATGCCGCCGTTCGAGTTCGCCGGCGACATCTCCTGGGGCTACAACCCGGCGCACCTGTTCGCGATCGAATCCGGCTATGGCGGACCCGATGCCTTCAAGCGGTTCATCAAGGCCGCCCATGAGCACGGGATCGCCGTGATCGTCGATGTCGTCTTCAACCACCTGGGCCCGTCGGACCTGGACCTGTGGCGGTTCGACGGCTGGGGCGACGGGGATGGCGGCGGCATCTACTTCTACAACGACGAGCGCGCCGTCACGCCATGGGGCACCACCCGACCGGACTACGGGCGCGGCGAGGTCCGCACGTTCCTGCGCGACAGCGCCCTGACCTGGCTGGAGGAGTTCCACTGCGACGGGCTCCGGTTCGATTCCACGCTGTTCATCCGGACGGTCAACGGCGACCCGGGCGACGACGATGCCGCCCTTGACGACGGGTGGTCGTTCCTGGCCTGGATGAACGACGACATCCATGCTCGCCAGCCGTGGAAGCTGACCATCGCCGAGGACCTCATGGACGATCCGGCGCTCGTGTCCCCGACCGGCGACGGTGGCGCCGGGTTCGGAGCCCAATGGGATGCCGGTTTCGTCCGACGGATCCGGGCCGCGATCACGGCGTCGGACGACGACGACCGGAGCATCGCCGAGGTGGTGACGGCGATCACCGGCGAGGGCCGCGGCCCGGCGCTGAGCCGGGTCATCTACACCGAGTCGCACGACGACGTGGCCAACGGGGATGTCCGTGTCCCGGAGGCGATCGCGCCGGGCGACGCGGCCGGCTGGTGGGCGAAGAAGCGGGCCACGCTCGGGTCGGCGCTGGTCCTGACGGCCCCGGGGATGCCGATGCTGTTCCAGGGCCAGGAGCTTCTGGAGGACCGCTGGTTCGACGACACGGTCGCGCTGGATTGGTCCAAGGCCAGCACACACGAGGGGATCCTGCGCCTGCACCGGGACCTCATCGCGCTGCGGCGCGACCGCGACGGGCGCACGCGCGGGTCTGCGCGGCCCCAGCCTGGCGATCCTCCGCGCCGATGACGACGCCAAGGTGCTGGTCTTCCATCGCTGGTCGCAGGGCGGGCCAGGCGACGACGTCGTCGTCGTGGCGAACTTCGCGGACCGCACCATCGATGACCTGGCGATCGGCATGCCGGCGCCGGGTCGCTGGAGGGTCCGGCTCAACAGCGACTCTCCGGTCTATGCCCGGGATTTCGGCGGGCACGAGGCCTTCGATACCGACGCCGACGGGCCAGTCCTCGACGACCAGGATCAGAGTGCGTTGATCGCGGTCGGGCCGTACAGCGTCGTCATCCTGTCGCAGGATCCCTGAACCGGAGGCCGAGCCGCGCCGAGCCGCGCCGTCCACCGTCGACGAACGCTGCTAGCATCGGTGTCGAACGGACGCGTTGCCGCCCGCGGAACGGGACTGGAGAAGTATCGCGATGGCTAGACCACCGGTCGGCGCCATGATCCTCGCGTTGATGGCCCTCGTCGCAGGAGTCATCGACATCATCCAGGGTCTCCGATTTCACGGGCGCCCTTGTCTTCGGGCCGGCGGGCATCGGCAGCGGCCTCCTGTTCGTCGGTTTCCTGGCCCTCGTCGTGGGACTCATCTGGCTCGGCGTCGCCTATTCCTTCTGGACCACCAAACCGTGGGCCTGGGCGATCGGCATGGTGCTGTCCATCCTCGGCTTGATCTACGCGGTCATCGTCCTCTTCTCGACCGGCGACGTCGCGTACGGCCTCGGGGTCGCGCTGCTCCCAGTCGTGGTCATGTGGTACCTCCAGCAGGCGGGTATCAAGAAGACCTTCGGCGTCGAGCACGAATAGCCACCACGGACGGATCCGAAAGCAAGGCATGACTGGCTGGCGATGATGCACGGACGGCGCACGCTCCTCGGACTCCTCGTCGTGGTGGCGGGCCTGCTCGCTGGGTGCGGCGGCGCGGCTTCCGTACCGATCGATTCGATCCGCGCAGGCCGACGATCCGCAGGCCTGCGCGGCCCTGTTCGCCGTCACAGCGCTGGATCAGGCACTCGCGGTCGTCGCCGATGCCGATGCGGCCGCCCTCGCCGACGCCGAGAGCCCGGAGCACGCGAAGGCGATGGATGCCCTGCAGCAGCTCTCGGATGCGCTGGCCGACGCCGCCAAGGCCCTCGCCGTCCTGCCGATCAGCGAAACCCCAGAGGTCCGGGCCGCCCTGGTGGATCTCGTCGAGCAGGCGCAGGCGGTCGTCGAGGAGCTGACGACGCTCGTGCGAATCCGGTGACGAGGGTGGCATCCAGAACGCCATCGAAAAGGCCGGCGAATTGCGCCAGCAAACCGGAGCGATCATCGCCACGATCGACGCGATGGGCGACATCGGGTGCCCGGAACCGTCGTTCGGCGCGTCGGGGCCGCCGAGTGAGGAACCGACGGAGGCGCCGACGGAGCGCGCCACACCGACGCCCGAACCGACACCGACGCCGACGCCCGAGCCGACGGCGACGCCGACGCCCGACCCGCCGCCACGCCGACGCCAGAGCCGACGCCGACGCCGACGCCGACGCCGAGCCGACGCCGACGCCGACGCCGACCCCGACGCCCACGCCGACGCCGACCCCGACGCCCGACGCCGACGGCCACGCCGACGCCGACGGCCACGCCGACGCCGACACCGACCCCCACGCCGACGCCCGACGCCGACCGCCACGCCGACGCCGACGCCCGACGCCCTACGCCGACGCCGACGCCGACGCCCACGCCGACGGCCACGCCGACGGCCACGCCGACGCCGACGCCGACCGCCACGCCGACGCCGACGCCCGACGCCGACGCCGACGCCGACGCCGACCCCGACGCCGACGCCCACGCCGACCCCGACACCGACGCCGACCCCGACGCCGACCGCCACGCCGACGCCGACGCCCATCCCGCTCGCGTCCGTCGACCCGGTCAACGACGAGGGGTCGCCCGCGGGGTTGTCGAATGTGGCCGTGATCGGGCTCCTGGTCCTCCTGATCGCGGCCTTGGCGGCCGTCGGCGCGTGGCTCGCGGATTGGTACCGCAACGGCCGCCCCAGGTCTGACCGGTGCCGTTGCTCGATCGGCTCAGGTCCGCCATCGGAGGCGCCGCTGCGCCGACCGCGACGGTCATGAGCTTCACCGGCCCGGAACCGTGCGAGGAGTGCGGCGGCAGCCCGGCCGATGACCTGGTCGGCGTCCGCTGGCTGTGCGGGGCGTGCGCCCGGCCGCACGTCGCGAGGAATACGCAGGGCGTGACGCGACCGCCGCGCGTGGCGTTCCGACCTCGGGCGACACGACCGAAGGCTGAACGGCGAACTGACAGCGCCCCGGACACGCCGACGCCGGCGCTCCCCAGAGCGCCGGCGTCGAACCGCGTGGCGGGTCGTAACGGAGAAGTCGACCTACGACTCGACGGCGGGGCGGATGTTCTGGTTGAGGTGGAAGACGTTCGTCGGGTCGTAGCGGCGCTTGACCTGGGCCAGGCGCTGGTACGTCTGTCCGGGATACGCCTCGTGGACTCGGCCGTCCCCCTCGTCGGAGAGGAAGTTGGAGTACACGCCGGTGGCACCGGGCCGCAGCGCGTCGAAGTAGGCGCTGGTCCAGGCCTCGTGGACCGGGGCCTCGACCGCGTCCTCGAACGGCGTGATCATCGCGATCAACACCGTCGCATCGCGATGCGCGAAGGCGGTCTCGGACGCGGGCACCCGGCCCATCGCCCCGCCCAGGATCCGGATCTGGGTCATCGCGTGCGGCGAGCTCGGGGCCGCGGTGAAGGCGAGGATCGTGTCGATCGCGGCGTCATCGAGCGTTCGAGGAACATCGAACGCGTCGCGCTGGGCGCCGCCTGTCCGGCTTCCTTCGTGAATTCGTAGATGGCCGGGTACGGGAGCGGCGCGACCATCTCGGCGAGCGGCGTCGCGACCTGCTTGAACGGCTCGATCGCGGCGAAGCCCGGCGGCCGGATCCCCGGCGTAGACGAACATCACCGCGAGGACGAGCTGGCCCTGGACCGCCTCGGGAACGAACGGCGCGGGCGGCGCCTGCCATGAGGAACGAGATGGTCGAGAGTTCCTCGGGCGCGCTGGCCGCGATCGGCACCAGGCTCTGCAGGACCTCGCGGGTCGGCGGGAGCAGCAGCATGCCAAGCAAGGTCTCCTCGACCGGGTAGAGTCGGAACTGGAACCGGGTGACGACACCGAAGTTCCCGCCGCCGCCGCGAACGGCCCAGAAGAGGTCGCTGTTCTCGGTGGCGTTGGCCGTGACCAGCCGGCCATCCGCGGTCACGACATCGACCCCAACGAGCGCATCGATCGTCAGGCCGTACTTGCGCACGAGCCAGCCGATGCCGCCGCCGAGCGTCAGACCACCGATGCCGACGCTCGGCGAGTCACCGAACGGCGTGGCCAGCCCGTGGGCCGCCGCGGCCACGGTGTACTCCCCGGCCGTGAGGCCCGGCTGCGCCCACGCGAGCTTCCGCTCGGCATCGATGTGCAGGCCCTTCATGGCGCTCAGGTCCAGGACGATCCCGCCGTCGGTCGTGCTGTGACCGGCCAGGCTGTGCGACCCACCGCGGACGGCGATCTCGAGATCGTGCTCGCGGGCGAAGATGACGGTCCGGGCGACATCGGCAGAGCTGGCCGCCTTGACGATGAGGGACGGGCGGCGGTCGTACACGCGATTGTGGACCTGGCGCGCGGTCTCGAAGGCCGCATCCTCGGGCCGGATGACCGTCCCGGTGATACCGGCGCTGAATGCGGCGATATCGATCGGGCCGTTGGGGTCGTGGGAGGGGATGCGGGCAAGAGCCATGACCGTCGGTTCCTTTCGGATGGAGGGGAGTGCAGCAGTTGGGCGTGCGCTCATGCTCCTTTCCGGGACCTGCGTGGCACAGGCGGCAGACGCCCGCATCGGCCCGGCGACGGATGACGAGGCGGATGCGACGGATGACGATGTGCCGCGCGCCCAGCGAGCGCCCAGACCGCCCGCGTGCGATCAGACCGGCGGCGGCGAGACCCCGTGGCGATAGAACGGGATCGGCTCGGGAGCGAGCGGCGTATCGCCCTTGATCAGGTCGGCCGCCTTCTCCGCGAGCATCATCACGGGGGCGTAGATGTTGCCGTTGGTCACGTAGGGCATCACGGACGCATCGACGACCCGGAGGCCATCGAGACCGTGGACACGCATCGTCAGCGGATCGATGACGGACATCGAAATCGACGCCCATCCGGGTCGTGCACGACGGATGCAGTGCGGTCTCCGCATCGTGGCGGACCCATTCGAGGATCTCCTCGTCCGTCTCGACCGTCGCGCCGGGTGACGTCTCGCCACCGTTGTATGGGTCCATCGCGGGCTGGCCCAGGATCCGCCGGGCCACGCGGACCGCCTCCACCCACTCGCGCCGATCCTGGTCGGTCGAGAGGTAGTTGAAGCGGAGCGCCGGGTGCTGCTTCGGGTCAGTGCTCTTGAGCGTGAGCGAGCCGCGGGCGTCGGAGTACATCGGCCCGACATGGACCTGGTATCCGTGGCCCTCCGCGCCGGACGACCCGTCGTACCGGATGGCCAGCGGCAGGAAATGGAACATCAGGTTCGGGTAGGCGACGTCGTCGTTGCTGCGGACGAACCCGCCGCCCTCGAAGTGGTTGGTCGCCCCAGGACCCGACCGCAGGAACAACCATTGCGCCCCGATGAACGGCCTTCGCCATCGTTGCGTGGCCGACGGCTGCATCGAGACCGGCTGCAGGCAGCGGTACTGGATGTACACCTCGAGGTGATCCTGCAGGTGCTGGCCGACTCCGGGCAGATCGGCCACGACGGGGATGTCGAGCGACTGCAGGTCGCCTGACGGACCGATCCCGGCGAGCAGCAACAGCTGCGGGGAGTTGATCGCGCCGCCCGCGAGGATGACCTCGCCGGCCAGGATCGATTCGGTCCCGCCACCATCGCGCTCGATCTCCACGCCGACCGCCCGGCGTCCCTCGAGATTGATGCGCGTGACCATGGTGGACGTGCGGATGGTCAGGTTCTTGCGCTTGCCCATGATCGGGTGGAGATAGGCCCGCGCCGCGGACAGGCGCCGACCCCGATGGATGTTCCGGTCGAACGGGGCGAAGCCCTCCTGGCGATACCCGTTGACGTCGTCCGTCCGCGGATAACCCGCCTGCACCGTCGCGTCGAAGAAGGCGCCGAACAACGGGTTCTTCGCGGGTCCGCGCTCCAGGACGAGCGGGCCGTCATGACCGCGCCACGGATCGTCGGGATCCGCCGCGAGGCACGTCTCCATCCTCCTGAAGTAGGGCAGGCAGTGGGCGTAGTCCCAGCTCGCCATGCCGGGATCCGCCGCCCAGCGCTCGTAGTCCAGCGGATTGCCACGCTGGAAGATCTGCCCGTTGATGCTGCTGCTGCCGCCGAGGACCTTGCCGCGCGCGTGGAAGATGCGGCGGCCGTGCATGAACGGTTCGGGTTCGGACTCGTACATCCAGTCGTAGAAGCGGCTGCCGATCGGAAAGGTGAGGGCCGCGGGCATGTGGATGAACGGGTCGATCCGCCAGTCCGACCGTCCCGCCTCGATGACGAGGACGCGCGTGCCGGGATCCTCGCTGAGCCGGTTGCCCAACACCGAGCCGGCAGAACCGCCACCGACGATGACGTAGTCGTAGCGCGCGCTCGTCATGCGCCGATGCTAGCGCGCGCTCGCGAACCTCACGTGCCCGTCCCGGCCCATGACCGGCGCCACGCACGTCACTCCTCGAAATGCGCCTCGAGCCGGCCCTCGCGAACCGCCTCGACCATGGCGGCGTGGTCATGCTCGTTCTGGTCCGCGTAGGCCACCGCGAAATCGGCGATCGCGCCGGCGAACACCCTGCCGCCGCCGATGTAGCCCGCGAGGATGGCCGGGTCGCCGGAGCGCGCATGGTCGCGGGCGAGGGCCCAGCCGCAGTTCCGCGCATACCGACTCATGTTGGCCGGGGTGAAGAGCTCGACCATCGGGCGGACCTTGACGTCGCGCAGCTGGCGCACGTAGAAGTGACGGCGCCTGACACCGACCATGTGCCCCAGGAATACGTCGCTCGCCGCCTGCATCAGGCGCTGGCCGAACACGACGCGCTCGCCGTCCGAGGCGAACGGGCTCGCGCCCGACGTATGGCTCCAGCACCGACGTGTTCGCCTGCTTCACCTGCAGGAACAGGGCGTCCCCATCCGCGGCGAAGAACAGGCCGACGGCGCAGAGCGTTCCCACGCTGCCGACGCCGACGACCTTCATCGCGACATCGGTGAGCTCATAGCGGTCGAAGAGCACGCGGCGATCGGGCGGCAGCGACTCGCGGTAGCGGGCGAAGTTCGCCGTGACGACCTCGCGGAAGTCGGGGTCGTCGACCTCATCGGGATGGTAGATGAGCGGCGGGTCGTCCTTGATCCTCGGCTTCCCGTCCACGATGTGGCCCAGCCGAGTGAACTCGGCCGCCGCGTCGCGCCGGATGGCCTTGTCGAGCACCGCGGCCCGGCGCTTCCGGAGCACGTCGTCGTCCGTCTGGGCGATCACGTCCTCCCAGTCGAGGTACGAGTACCACGCGTCGAGCGTCTTCATCCCGGCCAGCTCCGCGGCGCTGTCGCCATACGCGAGCGCCGCGGCGCGCGCCGCCTCACGGGCGTCCTCTCGGTCGGTGGCCGTTGGCGCGGCTGGCCACCACGAGGCTGGCAGCGAGGCGCTTGAGATCCCACTCCCACGGTGCCGGAAAGGTCTCATCGAAATCGTTGATGTCGAAGATGATCCGGCGCTCCGGCGTGGCGAAGGCGCCGAAGTTGAGGAGATGGCAGTCGCCGCAGGCCTGGACCCGATACCCGGTCGACGGCGTCTCGGCGAGGTCAGCCGCCATGATCGCGGCGACCACCGCGATAGAACGCGAACTGCGACACGACCATGCGGCCGTAGCGGATCGGCAGCAGATGCTCGATGCGCCCCTCGTTGGACGCGATGAGCAGGTCGATGGGGTCCTTGCGGTGGGCCGGCGGCGACCAATCGGCATGGCTCTCGCGCGGGCATGCCACTCGCAGGGCCCGTCCGACCTCGACCCGCTCCTTGACCGTCTGCAGGTGGCGGGGCTTCTCGAGATACGCCGCCTGGATGGGCGGCCGGCGGATCGCGGCCATCCGCTTCGCGCCCTTCTTCGTCGTCGGCACCTCTGTCAGGCCGAAATCGAGGTGCGTGAACAGCGTCAGCTGCATCCCGTCGGGCGCCTTGACCCGGGCATTCTGGTCGCGCCACGCCGTGACGACGACGTCGGCTTCGCGCGTAGCCCCGTTCAGGACGAGGTGGTCCGCCATCGCGATGGAATCATCGACCTCGAGCGCGAAGCGGATCGTCCCCGAGACGCGCCGGCCCACCTCGATGGCGTCGAGGGAATCGGCCATCCGTGGGTCGAACAGCTCCAGGGTCGCGTGCCCGGCATCCAGGATCGTGCCGCGTCCGTCGGGGCGATCCCACGACTCGATCTCGGCGAGGCCGAGCGCGTCCCGATAGAACGCGACCGCCTCTTCGTAGGCCTGGACCGTCATGGCGATCCGCAACTCGTGGACGGTCCGGGGAGCGCTGGCGTCGTCGGTCACGACCGGTCTCCGAGCTCGACGGCGAGGAGCGCCGCCTCGATGATGTGGTCGGCGTCGATGCCGGCATCCGCGTACAGGTCGGCGATCCGCCCCGACTGCCCGAACGTGTCGACGCCCAGTGGCACGACCGGCGCCCCGTAGACCGAGCCCAGGAAGCCCAGGGCGTGCGATGCCCCGTCGTGGACCGTCACGAGCGGCGCGCGGCGGACCGCCGGCGGCAGGAGCGTGGCCAGGTGATCCAGGTCGCCGCCACGGCGGTCGCGCACGCCTGCCAATCGCCGGCCGTGGACCTCCGCCGAGAGTCGATCGGCCGACGTCACGACGACAAGGTCCGCCGCGACCTCCTCGCGCTGCAGCTCGCGCACGGCCTCGACCGCCTCGGGAACGATGGCGCCAGATGCCACCACGGTGACGGCGGGGGCGTCCGCGGGCAGGCCCTCGGCCTCGGCGGACTCGAGCAGCCGATAGCCGCCCGCGATCGTCTGGCGTCGCCACTCCGCGACGCCCAGGCGATCGCGCACGGGCGCGGCGAGTCCCTGGTCCAGGGCGCGGGTCGTCAGCCGCAGGTACGTGGAGAAACCGCCGGTGGCCGCGAGGACGCCGCGGATCCCCTCCTCCATCAGCCACACGACCTCCTGGGCGAAGGCCGGCTCGAAGGCGTGAAGGCTCGGGAGCTCGATGCCGATCGAGGTCGTGATGGCGGACTGGTGCGCGCCGCCCTCCGGTGCCAGCGTCACGCCCGACGGCGTCCCCGCCAGCACGAACCGGGCGCCGACGTAGAGCGCGTAGATGAAGGCGTCGAGGCCGCGGGCCACGAAGGGGTCGTACACGGTCCCGACCGGGACGAGCGGCTCGTCGAACAGTTCCGCCGTCAGGCCGAACTGGCTGAGCAGCAGGAACAGGTTCATCTCGCTGATGCCGAGCTCGATGTGCTGGCCCACGGGCTTGGGCGCCCACGTGAGGAGGCGCGGCGTCTCGTCGAAGACGACCTCCTCCTCGGGGGCGAAGACGCCGACCCGGTTCACCCAGCCGCCCAGCCCGGTCGACACCGTCACGTCCGGCGAGGCCGTCACGACCCGCGACCCGAGCTCCGGCACGCGCGCGATCGCGGCCAGCGTGTCGCCGAACGCGCCCTGGGTGCTCGCGTGTGCCGCGATCCGGACGTCGATCGCGGGCACCGCGTTGTCGCCGCCGACGATCGGCCGGCGGCGGCGGACGGACCGACGCAAGTCCAGGAGTTCGCCGCGGGCCCGGCATAGCCGCGCCTCGGGCGAGTCGTCGGGGAACCGCGCCCATGGGTCGCGCGCATCGGCGCCCAGGACCGGCGCCAGCGCCTCGACCTGGTCGGCATTGAGCAGCGCCGAGTGGTTCATCGAATCGCCCGCGAACGGCAGCCGCCAGCCCTTGACCGTGTACGCGAACACGACCGATGGCCGGGAGCGGTCGGCGTCGGCCGTGGCCAGCGTGCGCACCAGCTCGTCGGGGTCGTGGCCACCGAGATCGGCGAGGACGGCCGGCACGTCGGCGTCGTCGAGGCCGGCGAGGACTCGGGCAAGATCGTCCCGGTCATGGCGTGGGGCGCCCTCGATCGTCCGCGTGCGAGCCTCGGCGCCGGGCCGGCGGATGAGGACCTGGTATTCCTCGTTGGCCATGTCGTCGATGCGCCGGCGCAGCGCGCCACCGCCGGGCATGCCCATCACCGCGGTCAACCGGCGTCCGTACTTCGCATCCAGCACCTGCCAGCCGGCCGCGGCGAACATCCCGGCCAGCTGGTGGACGCGGATGCCCGGGATGACCCGGTCCAGGCTCTGGCGGTTGAGATCGACGATGAGCGTCACGTTGCCGAGGCCCGCCAGGGCGGGCTCCACCGCGGCCTCCCAGACGCTCCCCTCGTCGAGCTCTGCATCGCCCACCACCGCCACGAATCGGCGATCCGGCCAGTCCGTCCGGCCGCCCGCATGGTGGCGCAGGTAGCGGTCGGCGAGCGAGGCGAACAGCGGCGCCACCGCACCCAGGCCGACGGAGCCGGTCGAGAAGTCGACGCGATCGGGATCCTTGGTCCGCGACGGGTACGACTGGAGCCCACCGAACGAGCGCAACTGCGTCAGGTACGACGGGTCCAGGGCGTCCATCAGGTAGGTGAGGGCGTGATAGACCGGGCTCGCGTGCGGCTTGACGGAGACCAGGTCGTCGGGGCCGAGCCAGTGCAGGTACAGCGTGGAGAGGATGGACGCCACCGACGCTGAGGAGGCCTGGTGCCCGCCGACCTTGAGCCCGTCGGGGTTGGGCCGGACCACGTTCGCCTCGTGGATCATCCGGACCGCGAGCCACAGCGCGCGCTCCGCGACCCGGTCGATGAGCTCGGCGCTGGGCGTGGCCGCACCGCTGACGTCGTTGCGTGATCGTCGCTTCGTGGTCGCGCCGGCCGCCATGGAAGGGTTGGCTCTCCGTTCCGCTTATCGGAACACGTGTTCCGATGTCTGTGCTAGCCTACCAGCCGATCATGCCGAACGGAAGTCGCGCCCCGATGGAACGCTGGATCGCGGTGCTGGACGCCTTCGCGGCCCGCGACATGTGGGGCGTGCGCGAGCTCGCCGCGTCCCTGGATCTCTCGCCGACCGCGACCCATCGGATCCTCCATGAGATGGCCCGGACCGGGCTGCTGGCACCGACCGCCGAGCGGGGTCGGTTTCGCGTCGGGCCGGAGCTCGCGCGGCTCGCGGTGCTGCTCGCGGAGCGGCTCGATGTCCGGGCGGCCGCCCGACCCATCCTGGCCGCGACCGCGGCGGACATCGGCGAGACCGTGATCCTGACGCTGTACTCACCGAGCCGGCGGCGGTTCTGGGCTGTGGACGCCGCCGAATCCGAACACACGATCCGCTACATCTGGGAGTCCCTGCGTCCGTGGAGCGACCTCCATCGCGGTGCCAGCGGCAAGGGCATCCTCGCCTTCCTCCCGGAGGACGAGCGCGAGGCGATCCTGGCGTCGCTGGACGAACCGGAACGATCGGGCCTGCGGGCGGCGCTCGACACGGCCCGGGAACAGGGCTTCGTGATCAGCCACGGCGAGCGGTTCGCGGGGGCGGTCGGGGTGTCGGCTCCCATCCGCGACGCGACGGGCCGCGTGATCGGCGATCTCGTGTCGGGCTGGCCGGACAACCGAACGGACGCGGCCAAGGAACAGCGGGTCGCCAGCGTGATCGTGGCCGCGTCGGCCCAGCTCAGCGGATCGCTCGGGTACCGCCCTGCGGCTTGACGATCGGCTCGATGGTTCCGGCTGACGATGTCAGCGTCAGTGACCATCCGCTCATGAACGTGCAAGAACGGGCATCGAACCGACCAGGGAATGCCATCTGGGCGATCGACCACGAAGCGTTCGTGTCAGATCGGTCACTGTGGCTGACCTGATCCTTGGCCGTGACATCCGGCGGGACGAAATCGGGCCGGAAAGCCGGGCCGACCGCGCCCTGGCCGCCCGCGCCCGGCCGACCGCGGCCGGGCCGACCGCGCCCTGGCCGCCCTTGCCCTAGGCCGAGTTCGACAGTGCGCCCAGCCGCTCCGTCAGCCGAAGGTTCTCGGCGTAGT
This sequence comes from uncultured Chloroflexia bacterium, assembly GCA_963724635.1. Taxonomy (GTDB): domain Bacteria; phylum Chloroflexota; class Limnocylindria; order Limnocylindrales; family CSP1-4; genus SPCO01. The sequence goes on along the minus strand of CAVRVI010000002.1, from coordinate 76,057 downwards.
CGATCGGGACCTCGACGAGCGACGGGCCGGGCGTCTCGAGCGCGCGCATGAGCGTCGGGTAGAGGTCCGCGGCACTCGACGGCCGGAACCCGGCGATCCCGAACGACTCGGCGTAGGCCACGAAGTCCGGATTGCCGAACTCGACCCCGAACGGCCGCCCGAACTCGTTGCGCTGCTTCCAGTCGATGAGGCCGTAGCCGTCGTCGCGCCAGACGACGACCGTGATGTCGGCCCCGACCCGCTTGGCCGTCTCGAGCTCCTGGCTGTTCATGAGGAAGCCGCCGTCACCGCACAGCGCAACGACCTTGCGGTCGGGATGGACGAGCTTGGCGGCGATGGCCCCCGGCACCGAGATGCCCATGGCCGCGAAGCCGTTGCTGATGATCACGGTGTTGGGCTCATAGGCCTGATAGAGCCGAGCGACCCAGACCTTGTGGGCTCCGACATCGCTCACCACGATGTCCTCGGGCGCGAGGGCCCGGCGCAGGTCGGCGATGGCCCGCTGCGGGGTGATCGGCCAGGCGTCGTTCGCCTCGTGCGCGCCCAGTTCGGTGAGCAGCCGCGTCCGCAGGTCGGCGTGGACGAGGATCTCGCGCGACTCGTGTCGTTCACCCGCGTCGCGCCCGCCGATGCCGTGCGGGAGGACCGCCGCAAGGAGTCGGCGGAGCGTCCCATCGATGTCGCCCACGAGCTCCACTTCGGGCTGGTAGGCCGCGTCGATCTCGGCCGGCTGGGTGTCGATATGGATGATCCGCTTGGCGCCGCCGGTGTTCCACGAGGCTGGCGCGTACTCCACGAGGTCATACCCGACGCAGATGACGAGGTCCGACCGGTCGAAGCCGGACAGGACGTGATCGCGCGCCTGGAGCCCGACCGCCATGAGCGAGAGATGCGACCGATCGTCGATCGCGCCCTTGCCCATGAATGTCGCCGCCACGGGCACGTGCAGTCCGCGCGCGAAGGCGCGCAGGTCGGGAGCCGCGCCGCGTCGGAGGACGCCGTTGCCGGCCAGGATGATCGGGCGCTCCGCGGCGGCCAGCAGACCGGCCGCGTGGGCGATCGCCTCGTCCGTCGGTTCCGGGAAGTAGGTCCGGCCGGGCGTGAGCGGCGCGGGTCCGCCGTCCGCCGGTGCGGGGTCATCGCCATCGCCGCGAGGTTCTCGGGCAGCTCGATGTGGGTCGGGCCGGGCTTCTCGAGCGTGGCGACGCGGAACGCCTTGCGGACGATCTCCGGGATCGCCTCGACACGCTCCACCCGCGTGTTCCACTTGGTGACGGGCTCCATCATCCGGACGATGTCGACGACCTGATGGGCTTCCTTGTGGAGCTTGTCCGACGAGGCCTGGCCGGTGATCGCGACCATCGGCGCGCGGTCCAGGTACGCGTCCGCGATGCCCGTCAGGAGGTTCGTGGCCCCCGGCCCCAACGTGGCCATCGCGACCGCAGCGCGGCCGGTCAGCCGTCCGTGGACGTCGGCCATGAACGCCGCGCCCTGCTCGTGACGCGTGGTGACGTGGCGGACGGAGGGCCGGCGCGACAGCGCGTCGAGGATGTCCATGGTCTCCTCGCCCGGCACCGAGAAGACCGCTTCGCAGCCTTCTGCCGCGAGGCAATCCACGAGCAGATCGGCGGCGACATAGCGCGAATCAGGACTGGCGGTCATCGCCGTCGAGGATAGCCGCTCGCGCGGCGGACGCGACGACGCCCCGGCCGAAGCCGGGGCGTCGAAGACCCCTGGGGAGGGTGGCGGTCAGTCAGTCAGGAAGCTGTTGATCCAGTCGAGGCTCCAGGAACGGTCGACCCGGAAGACGCCACCGGTGCCGGCGCACGTCGGGTTCTTGCCGTACGAAGTCACGCCCGCGAGGACCCGCGACGTGCCGATGAAGTTCGGGCCGCCCGAGTCACCGAAGCACGTGCCGCCGGTCTTGGCGTTGTTGGACAGGATGACCGCGTAGTCACCCGTCTGGCCCGAGTTGATCGAGTCGAGCTTGGGGTGCGCGACCATCCGGACCTTGATGGCTTCGTCCTTCCGGGCGGCGGCGTCCGGGAACGCCTTCTGCAGCCCGTAGCCGACCGAGGTGAAGGTGAGCGGGTTCTGGCCACGCTTGGTCTTGTACTGGTCGAGCGTGTCCTTGGCCGGCAGCAGGCCGTACTGGGCCAGGGCCACGGGCGCGTCGAGGGTGACGATGCCCAGGTCGCGGACGAAGAACGCGTCCGGGTCGTAGTCGGGATGGAGATGGACGTCGCCACCGACATCACCGACGCACGGGTAGCCGGTCACGGCCGCGTTGTCGCAGCCGGTGCCGCCATTCGCCACGGACACGAAGTGCGTGTCGTTCGCGATCGGACCGGTGCTCAGGAAGATCTCCGCATGGGCCGCGGGTGCCTCGGTGCAGTGGCCGGCGGTCAGGAAGACGGTCGGGGAGATGAGCGTGCCGGTGCAGCGCCAGAGCGGCTGGCCGTCCGCGTCCTGGGCCAGCATCAGGGCCACGTACGGATGCCCGGTGCCGTCGAGCTCGCCGTTGGTGATCGCCGCCGCCGGCGCGACGCTGATCGCGAGCAGGGCGACGATCGCACCGGTCGAGATGGCGATCCGTCGGAACGTGGGTGACAGGTTCATGCAGTCGGCCTTCCTTTTCGTCCACCAGAAGGAGGTGGTGACAGGGCACGACACGACACGACGGTCGGCGGTCCGGGCGGGATCGGGACCGGGTGCCCGGTCACGAAGCCCGACCTTAGTACGGATGGCAGTCGAGCGCATGGGTCGGATGGGTCATCGGCTGCACGATGTGGTGCCGCCGGACACCGCGTCCCGGCCCGTGGTCGGCTCACGAACGCGCGGCGAGTCGCCGCCGGACCCGCCCTACTCGACGGTCGCGTCGACGACCAGCGTCCCCACCATCCCGGCGTCGGCGTGTCCGTCGACGGAACACAGGACCGCGTACGTGCCGGGCGTATCGATGATGAACCGGATCGCCGACGTCTGGCCCGGTCGCGCCGGCGTGTCCACGTTCTCGATGCCTTCGACCATCCAGTCGTGGAAGACCGGGTCGTCGTTGATGAGGCGCAGCGAGACCCACTCCCCGGCGCGGACGTGGATGTCCGCGGATCGAACCGAAGGTCACTCGCCCTGATCGTCACCTGCTGCGCGGACGCCTCGATCGCCCGGTCGGCGGCCAGGACCCCACCGGCGACGCCCGCCGCAAGGAGCGCGGTCACCGCGAGGAACGACGCGTCGCGCAGGCGGGCGACGCGGGTCCGTCGGCCCACCCGGACCGACCCCGGCCGGACTTCGAGCCGGCGCAGTCGCAGCGAGTTGGTCACGACGCTGACCGACGACAGCGCCATCGCGCCGGCAGCGAGGGCCGGGCTGACGGTGATCCCGAACGGCGGATAGAGGACGCCGACCGCGACCGGGATCAGGAGGACGTTGTAGGCGAACGCCCAGAACAGGTTCTGGCGGATGACCGTCATCGTGCGTTCGGACAGGTCGATCGCCGAGGCGACCAGGCGTGGATCGCCGCCGACCAGGGTCACGTCGGACGCCTCGATGGCCACATCGGTGCCGGTCCCGATGGCCACGCCGAGATCGGCCCGGGCGAGCGCCGGGGCATCGTTGATTCCGTCCCCGACCATGGCGACGACCCGACCGGCGGCCTGGAGCTCCGCGACCTTGGCGGCCTTGTCGCCGGGGAGCACCTCGGCCAGGACCCGCTCCGACGGGATGCCGACCTGGCGCGCGACGGCCTCCGCGGTCTGGCGCTGGTCACCGGTCACGAGCCACGCCTCGATCCCCATGGCCGTGAGCTCGCGAACCGCCTCCGTCGCCTCGGCCTTCACCGGATCCGCGATCTCGATGAGCCCGGCCGCGGCACCATCGATCGCGACATGGACCGGGGTCTTCCCGTCGGCGGCGCCCGCCACCGCGAAGTCGGCCAGGGCGTCGGCCGCGATGCCGCGCTCGGCCAGCAGGCGAGCCGTACCCACGACCAGGTCGTGTCCACCGGCTCGCCCGACGACGCCGAACCCGGCGACCGCCTCGAACGACGTCGTCTCCCGGAACCCGAGTTCGTCATGCCGCGCGGCCGCGACGATGGCGGCTGCGAGGGGGTGCTCGCTCCCGGTCTCGAGTGACGCCACGAGGTCGAGCAGTCGATCGCGTTCCCAACCGGGCAGGACATGGACCGCGGCGACAGCCGGTCTGCCCAGGGTGAGCGTGCCGGTCTTGTCGAAGATCACGGTGTCCACGCGGTGGGCGCCTTCGAGCGCCTCGCCGCCACGGATCAGGATGCCCGCCTCCGCGCCCTTGCCGGTCCCGACCATGATCGCGGTCGGTGTGGCCAGGCCCATCGCGCACGGGCAGGCGATGATCACCGTGGTGATGAACGCCGACAGGGCGAGCGTCAGGTGCGGCTCCGGCCCGAACACGAACCAGACGACGAAGGCGCCGGTCGCGACGACCAGCACGATCGGGACGAAGATCGCGCTGATCCGGTCGGCCAGGCGCTGGATGGGGGCCTTGGAGCCCTGTGCCCGCTGGACGAGGTCCACGATCTGGGCGAGCGCCGTGTCGCGTCCCACGCGGGTCGCCCGCATGACGAACGCACCGGTCGTGTTCATGGTCGCGCCGATGACCTCGTCACCGACGACCTTGGCGGCCGGGATCGGCTCACCGGTCAGCATCGATTCGTCGACCGCGGACGCGCCTTCGACGAGCGATCCCGTCGACGGGCACCTTGTCGCCGGGCCGGACGCGCAACAGGTCGCCGACGAGGACCTGCTCCAGCGGCACCTCGATCTCGTCCGACCCGCGCACCACGCGCGCCGTCCGGGCCTGCAGGCCGATGAGTCGCCGGATCGCGCCGGTCGTCTGGCCCTTGGCCCGACCTTCCAGCCAGCGACCCAGCAGGATCAGGCCCAGGATGATCGTCGACGAGTCGAAGTAGGTCTCGGGATGGAGTCCGGCCTGATGGATGAACTCGGGGTACATCGTGACGAACACGCTGTACGCCCAGGCGGCGGTCGTGCCCACCACCACGAGGGTGTCCATGGTCGCGGTGCCGTGGCGGCCGGCGCGCCAGGCGGCGCGGTAGAAGCGGGCGCCGGCCCAGAACTGGATGAACGTCGCGGGCCACAGGACGAACTTGTTGATGGCCTCCATCGCGACGACGGTCTGTGGCCAGAACATCAGGACCATGATCCCGACGGCGGTCGCCAGCGCGACCATCGACTGGATCAGCGTGTAGCGCAGCTCGCGGGCGCGATCGGCCGCTTCCCGATCGGCGGCCTCGTCCAGGGAGCCGAGTGTCGTTGCGTCGGGTGAGCCTCCGACCGCCTGTGGCTTGAGCTCGTACCCGGCGGCCTCGATGGCGCTGACCAGGTCGGCTGGCGCGGCCACGGCGGGCTGGTAGCGGACGGTGGCGATCTCGGTGGCGAGATTGACCGAGGAGCTCTCGACGCCGGGGGTCTTGTCCAGGAAGCGCTCGATGCGGTTGACGCACGAGGCGCACGTCATCCCCGCGATCGGGAACGAGATCTCGATCGGGCGGGTCGTGGTCGCTTCTGGCGGATGGGTCTCAGTGGTCAACAGGGGACTCGCGGGCTGTGGTTTGATACTCCCTAGGAGTATACCACGGCCCCTCTCGACGGCCGCCATGTCGATGGACGGCCCGTCCGTTCGTCGCATGATGTGCAGGGCGGTCTCCGACCGCCCTGGCGACGAGCGGAGCGATCGATGGTCGACGGTGGTGCGGACATCCTCGTCAGCGACGATGTCGAAGGTCCGGTCCAGGCCGAGGTCTTCGTCGTGTGGCTCCACGACGCCCATATCGAGCTCACCGGCCCGTGCGGCAGCGACCCCTGGATGCTCGAGATCGGGGCGGCCGAGCATCCGGTCGATGTCGTGAGCCGGATCGTCCGCGACGTCATCGGCGAGCCGATGCTGGTGCACTCCACGTCGTGGCGGCGCGACCGCGGAGCCGTGATCCTGAGCTTCGTCGTCGTCATCGAACCGGCCCTCGTCGGATCGATGGCGAGCACGCCGGTCGACCGCGCCGAGCTTGCCCGGTCCGATGCCACAGTCGCGCCCGCGCGAGATCGCGTGGGGCCAGGTCGTGGAGCACGGCCTGCGTCACCTCGCCTGGCTGGTCCGTGATGATCCGGTCGTCGCCGCGGAGCTGCCGCCGCCCTGGGTCAGCGCCCTGGCCGGCTACGTCCCGGAGCCGTTCCGGGCCCTCGGATGAGCATGTGAAGGAGGACCGCATGGTCGAGCGCCTGCGCGCGGGCTGCGCCTGTGGCTGGGAGGTCATCGGCACGGCGGACGAGATCGTGGCGGCGACGATGGACCACGCCCAGCGGGTCCACAACATGACGGCGACCCGGGAGCACATCCTCGCCAAGGCCGTCGCGGTGCCGGCCAACCTCGATCCGGACGCCTCCAGCGAGTCCGGCGCGACGAGCGATCCGGGACGCTGAGCTACTTGGGTGCCGGCCGGCACGGCGACGCCGGCGGACCGTATGCTGCATGCGACATCCGTTCGCCCAGGAGACCGACATGACCGCTCCCGCCGCCGCGAGCGCGCCGGCCCCGGTCGCGAAGTCCGCCGACCCGGCGGAGGGCCCGGCCCGGAGCAACGCCTACAACATCTTCATGCTGGTCCTGACCGTCCTGTCGCTGACGATCATGGTCCTGCTGATCCTGCCGATCCTGACGCCCGCGGAACGCGACCTCATGCTGGTCTACGACAACGCCATCTGCGTCGTCTTCCTCATCGACTTCGGGCTCAATCTCCGGCGGTCCAAGCCCAAGCGCGACTACTTCATCCACCAGCGTGGCTGGCTCGATCTGCATCGGCTCGATTCCGACTATCGGGCTCTCCCAGTTCGGCGGCCCTGCTCCGCCTGGCCCGGCTGAGCCGGCTGGCCCGGATCATGCGTCTGCTGCGGCGGCGAGAACAAGAAGGCGCTGGTCACGGACATCGTCCAGAACCGTGGCCAGTACGCGCTGTTCATCACGATCCTGTCTGCCTTCATCGTCCTCGTGTTCGCGAGCCTGCTCATCGTGCAGTTCGAGAGCGAGGCCCCGAACGCCAACATCACGACGGGCGGGCGACGGCCTGTGGTGGGCGCTCGTGACCATCACCACGGTCGGCTACGGCGACAAGTACCCGGTCACCACCATGGGGCGCGTCACCGCGACCGCCGTCATGTTCGCCGGCGTCGGCATCATCGGCGCCCTGGCCAGCATCCTCGCCAGCATCCTGGTCCCGCAGCCCAAGGAAGAGGAGACCCCGGTCGAGGCGCAGATCTCCACGACCATCGAGTCGGAACTGGCCGCCATGCGCGACGAGATCGCCGCGCTCCGCCACGCGCTTGCGAACGAGGCCAGCTCGACCGGTCCCGGGTAGCGGCGCGCCCGGAGGCTGGAATCGAACCCGGCTGAGGGTCTACTGTTGACGCGCCACCGGCCAGTCGGTCGGTCAGATATCGATCGTCATTCTGGGAGGGTTCGATGCATCACATCATCGGTGTCGTGATCGGAGCGATCGTCACGTACCTGCTGCTGATCATCATGGTCGGCAGTCAGTTCTCGGATAAGTACCTGCCAGCGATCGTCATCGGCGCGATCGTGGCCCTGCTCTGGCCGTGGTTCATCGGCCTGATGCTCGCCCGGCGCGTGAAGAACCGTCGGGACGATCAGATCCAGGCCGAGGTCGAGAAGCAGATGGCCGGAAAGCAGTAGCACCACGGCGCCGACGCGGTCGCCGAGGGCGCCGCGCCGGGAACGCTGGGGTGCCCACGCCAGCGTCGCTCCTGGGCCGGGTCACCGATCGGTGACCCGGCCCGATAATTCATGCGCTCCTCGGAACGTACCGGGCTGAACCTTCGTGCCCTGGCTCAGGCCGGCGTATCGCGGCGGCTCTCGCCGGAGCCGTCGTGGACGCCGGCCCACCGGACGACGCGCTCGGCGGTCAGGCCCTGGACGACGAGCGTGAACAGCACGATCCCGAAGACGATGCCCTGCATCAGCTCACGATCCGGCGTCCCCGGCGGGATCGACAGGGCCAGCACGGTCGCGACCGCCCCGCGCAACCCCGTCCAGTTCATGACGTGCAGCCACGAGAGCGGCAAGCGCGGAGACCGAGGCCCACCCGCCGCTCCAGGCTCGCGACGCCACCCAGCAGGCCGTAGACGACGACGCGCGCGACCGACGAGCACGGCGACCACGCCCCAGGCGATCGAGACGGCCGCGGCCGCGAGCACTCGCGAGCGGAATGGCGAGCCCGATGAGCAGGAATGCCGCGCCGGTCAGGACGAACGCGATGAACTCCCAGACGTCGTCGATCGCCTCCTCGGCCGCGGCGGCTGAGGCCCTCGCGGCGAACGAAGGTCCCGAGGACGATCCCGGCGACGACGCTCGCGATGATCCCCGGACTGGTGGAGCAGGTCGGCGACGAGGTACGTGCCGTAGGCCGCGAGGACGGTCAGCGTCAGCTCGATGAGATGGTCATCGGTCGCCATGAGCACGCGCGAGATCGAGGAAGCCGGCCACGGCGCCGATCGCCGACGCTCGCCGACGAGCCCGACCGTGAACTGGACGACGTCCTCGCCGAGGGTCGGCGGGTTCGCCCCGAGCGCCGCGAGCGCCACGACGAAGAGCGAGCGCGGCCGTGCCGTCGTTGAACAGGCTCTCGGCGTCGACGAGGGTCACGAGGCGGCGTCGGGGCCGCCAACCGGCGCATCGTGCTCACGACCGCGACCGGGTCGGTGGCCGACACGATCGCGCCGACGACGAAGGCCTGCTCCAGCGGGAGGCCGGTCGCGATGTTGCAGACACGACCGCGACGACTCCCGCCGTGATGAGGACCCCTGGGACCGCGAGCAGCGCGACGCCCCCGAACGTCCGGCGCAGCTCGTCCCCGTCGAGCCGGATACGCCGCCTCGAAGACGAGGCCCGGCAGCAGCACGCGTGACCGCGAGCTCGGGCGAGACGCGGAGCTCGCCTGGATCGGCAGGGCGGAGACGGCGAGGCCCACCAACACCAGCACGACCGTGTATGGCAGCCGCAGCCGTCCCGCCACGAACACGACCAGCGGCATCGCGACGAGGAACGCCACGAACAGGACGAGATCGGCAGAGGGGGCGGACCCGGTCATGGCGGCCATCGTAGGGGTCCCGGAGTCCGGTCGCGACGCCCACGCCGCGGGGTGTTCGCTCGCAGCGAACGATCTCGCGTCCAACGGCTCAGGAGCGACCAGCTCGGCTCGTCGTTCCGTCAATCGGTTCGCGCGGAGCGAACGACGAAGGTCGAGGAGGGCCTGGACGGCGATCGGATCCGCATCGGCGGGGCTTTCACGCCGGAATTCGTTCGCGGTGAGCGAACGCCTCGGTCCGTCGCGCTCTGACCCCTTGTGCTATTTCCTACTTGTTTGCTAGGCTTTATGGGTCATGGTCAGCCATCGCATCTCCAGGGACCGGTGTAGCCGTCGGCGGCCCCGCCGCGCGGAGGACGGGGTCCGGACGCTGGCGCACCCGAGCTGATCGCTCGTCCGGTGCCCGCCGGACCACAGCGCACCCTCCGAGCCCGCGACGGGTGGCCCGTCGATCCGCCTCCCGCGAAACCCGAACCCACCACCCGACCCGACACCCGGAGATCCCCCGATGACCCAGACCGCGACCCGCGCGCCCGAGACCGAGCGCGCCCTTGCCGAGAACGCCCGCTATGCGGCGTCGTTCGATCGACCGAACCTGGACCTCCCGCCGTCACGGCGCCTGGCGGTCCTCGCCTGCATGGACGCTCGCCTGACGGTCGAGCAGGTGCTCGGCCTGCGCACCGGTGAGGCCCACATCATCCGCAATGCCGGGGGCCTGGCGACCGACGATGCGATCCGATCGCTGGTCATCAGCCAGCGCCTGCTCGGCACGGAGGAAGTCCTCGTCATCGAGCACACCGGCTGCGGGATGCTGACCTTCGACGATGAGCAGGTCCGCGCCTCCATCGCCGAGGCCACGGGCACCGAGGTGGACCTGCCGTTCCACGCGTTCCCCGATCTGGAGACGAACCTCATCGCCCAGGTGGACCGCATCCGAACCCATCCGTGGATCAAGGACGTGCCGGTCACCGGGGTCGTCTACGAGGTCGAGACCGGCAGGTTGCGCCAGGTGGCCTGATCGCCTTCGACGACAGGAGCCCTTGGTTCACGGAGCGGCGTCAGGGGTCATCCCGCTGGTGGAGTGGCTGCCGGAGGATGACCTCGTCGCCCAGCCATTGGGTCGCCGGCGTCGCCCAATACGCGGCCATCCCCTCCAGCGGCGCCGAGTAGGTGGCCCGCGCCGCTTCGAATGCGGGCCACGCGTCCTCCCGTGGCACCAGGCGGTAGCCCACGCCCTCCAGTCGGTCGCACGCGGCATCGAACGCAGCCCGGTCCAGACCCGACGGCTCTCCGCGACCGAAGCCGAGGTTGGAGATGTCCTCCACGAGGTGCGTACCCATCCGCTTGAACAGCTTGGCGTCGCCGCGCGGGACACCGTCCACCGTGGTCAGCACGAGGCTGGAGGCGTCCAGGACGCTGCCGAGCGCACTGATCCAGGACAGGTTGTCGTGGCTGGAACGGAAATAGCCCAGCATCGGGTACGCGACGTGGGAATCGAGGACTTCGGCGGCCCAGCCCTGCCAGTCGCGGAAGAGCTCGGGCAGGCGGTCGGTCAGGTCCAGCAGCGCGTAGGACTCGAGCAGGGCCACCGCGGATGGCGGCGCACCGGCCGATGCCTGCAGCGTCACGACGCGCCGCTCCCGACGCTGGTATGAGGCGAAGAGCGAGAAGAGGAACGTCACGACGAGGGCGACCGTCCCGAGGCCCGTGATGGCCGCGAAGGTGGCGATGGCTCGCGCCGCCATGCCGTCTGCCACGATGTCCCCGAAGCCCAGGGTCAGGACCGACGTCGCCGCGAAGTAGATCGCGGTGCCCAGGTCAGGAGGGACGGGACGCAACTCGTCGCGGATCGTGTAAAGGATCAGCCCGTACCCGACGATCAGGGTCAGCAGCCAGGTGACCAGCAACGCGACCGTCACGGCTGGAGCGAAGAGACCCAGCACGCGGTCGTACGACCCACCTCGCTTGCCGTCACGCAGGATGAGCAGCCCGCGCCAGGACCAGCGGACCAGGTACCGGCCGATCCGGAACCAACCCGGCGAAGGCCGAGGCACGACCACGGTCTGGAAGAGGTCCCAGAGCACGAGGGCCAACAGGAAGACGCCGAGCAGGAAGGCGATGACGTCCATGTGCCTCGATCATCCCACGACGATCACATGACGTTGACGATGCCACGGACCGTGGCCCATCCTCGGCGGATGCAAACCCCGCCCATCGATCCGACGATCCCGCCCAGCGGCCCCGGCTGCGTCGAGTGTCTGGCGACCGAAGGCTGGTGGTTCCACCTGCGCCGGTGCGCGCACTGCGGCCACATCGGCTGCTGTAATTCGTCACCGTCCCAGCACGCCAGCCGGCACGCCAAGGAGGCCGGGCACCCGGTCGCCCGCAGCTATGAGCCCGACGAGGACTGGTTCTGGGACTACGTGCAGCAGGACGAGGTGGACGCTCCCGAGCTCGCCCCGCCGCTCGCGCACCCCCTTGACCAGCCGACACCCGGGCCGGCGGGTCGGGTCCCCGACGACTGGGAATCGCGTCTGAACTGACGGGCCATCTTCAGGTGAAACGGATCATGCTCCGCCTCCGGCCGGTGCTATGGTGCCGCCAAGGGGAGGGCTCGTTCGTCGCATCGCGCCATGCGAATGCGGAACGTGCGACTCAAGAGGGACACGCATGAAACGCCCGATCGGGATCACCATCCTGGCGATCATCTTCGCCGCAGCCGGCCTGAGCTACATGATGCTCGGCTTCCAGATGACGACGGCAGTGACGTTCGGACCGCTGCCCAGCGGTCAGGGCACGTGGATCTGGGGCTGGCTCATCGTACTGACGGGCCTCGCGTTCTGGGCCGGCGGCCTCGCCGCCTGGCGCCTCGAGCCGTGGGGTTGGCTGCTGGGTCACGTCATCGCCATCATCGGGATCATCGAGGCGATCTTCGCCCTCCTGGGCACCGGCAACCTGAGCTACGCCCTGGCCTCGACGGCATTCCCGTTCATCCTGCTGTGGTACCTGAACCGGCCATCCGTCAAGACAGCGTTCGGCATCGCCGACGAGTAGTCCGGGACGTCAGGGCGAAGTCGCCCTGACGAATGACCGCGGGGAGGTGGACGATCCCCTCCCCGCTTCCGGCCCCGACGGTCCTGTCGGGGTCGGCGTTCAGTCGGGGCGAACGACTGGTCGGCAGACGTAGATCCGGTTCTTGGCCAACCGGCCGAACGGGCCGTGGCCCGAGAGTCGCCGCTCGATCGCCATGAGGAGCTTCGCCGGAACAAGCAGCCGACCGTGGAACGACGGGACGATCCCAAATCCGTATGTCTCGACGACGTCGAATCCGGTTCCCTGGAGCATCACCCGCACCTCGGAGTCGCTCAGGATCTCCCGGTCGATGCTGGACGAGTGGACTCGGCGCCGGAGGCGGAACACCATCCCGCGCAGGCTCACTGCGTTGCGATGGTTGTTGACGATGAGGATGCCGTCATCGCGGATCGCGCCACGCAGCCATCCGAGGACCTGCGCGCGCAGATCACCCGCACGGACGAGGAAGCGGAAGAGGGAGATGACGTCGAACGGCTCCAGGACGACCCGGTCCGTGAGAACGTCAGCACAGATGATCGTTGCGCCTGGTCGTTTCTGGCGGGCGACCTGGAGCATCGATTCCGAGACGTCGATGCCGGTCGTGTCGCCGAACTGCTCGGCGCCGACGTCGAGGATCCGGCCGGTTCCGGTGGCGAAGTCGAGGTATCGGCCGTCGGGACGATCGGCTGCGAGACGGGCGAACAGGGCCGCGAGGTACGGCCGCTCGAAACGCTCCCAGTAGAACCGGAGCGCGGTTCCCGGACGGTAGAGCCCGTCGTAGTACTCGCTCGCACCCGGGAAGGTGTGGCTCGTGCGGTAGTCGAAGGCGACGTTGGCGGGATGTGCCATGTCTGCCTGAACATCGAGAGCGCCGTGGACCTGAAATCGTAGCAGATACCTGCGCCGTCGCATAGGTCGTTGGCACCCACGGAGCGCGTCGGGAGCGGTCATCATCGTCATCGTCGACCCGCGTCACTGACCGCCCCGCAGGAGCTGCCCATGACCAGTGCGAACCCGCTGCCCACCCTCGAGGCGCTCCTGGATCAGGAGCGGCGGCTCGTCCTGCCGTCCCTCGACGAGAACGGTGCCGTGGCGTTCGGACTCTCCCTGCTGCACCTTGCGACCGAGCGCGACCTGCCGGTCACGATCGAGGTCCGCATCGGCGACCGGATCGTCTTTCGCGCCGCCCGCAACGGCACGGATGCCAAGAACGACCTGTTCGTCGCGGGGAAGGCACGGATCGTCGAGCGCTTCGGGCACTCGTCGCTGTACGAGCGCCTCCAGTACGAGCTGGCCGGGACCACCTTCGCCGACGCGACGTCGCTCCCCTTCCCCGACTACGCACCGCACGGCGGCGGGTTCCCGCTGGTCGTGGCGGGGCATGGCCTCGTCGGGGTCGTGATCGTGTCCGGGCTACCGCAACTCGACGATCACGCCCTGGTCGTGGAGTGCCTGACCGCCTACATCGCCTCGCCGGCTGGCTAGGGTCCGGCTGGTCGCGAGCCCCTGACGGCGGTCCGTGCGGTTCAGGCCGGCTGGTTGCGGCTGAGCGCGGCGATGAGCTGGCGAGCCTGGTCCCGATCCTTGTCATTCGGGTGATCGTGGTCGGCCATGATCCCGCAGTAGACATCGTGGATGGCCTGGCTCATCGAGTCCTCGTTCGCCATCGCGATCCCGCCTTCGTTCAGGGCCGCGATCGCCCCGTCCGCGCTGCCGCGGCCCATCGCCTGGTCCAGTGCTTCGCGCATCGTCATCGGGAATCACCTCCGACTGCAATGTAGCCGCTCGCGACGCTGTTGGGGAGAGGGTTTTGGTCGATCTCGGGCGGTGAACGTACAGATATCCTTGGGGCGCATGACGCCACAGATGGGGATCTTCGCCCTCGGCACGATGTCGCATGCCTACCTCGAGTTCTCCTTGCGCCCTGGCGCGGAGCGGGGCGGGCTGGTGCAGCTGGTCGCGAGCCTCCGCGAGCCCCGCTCGACCATCGGTGGCGTCAACCTCGTGGCGGGCTTCCGACCGGAACTCTGGGCATCGGTCGCCCCGGACGCGGCGGTGCCGGGCGTGACCGGCTTCAACGAACCGATCGCCAGCGCCGATGGCTTCGTCCTGCCGGCGACCCAGCAGGACGCAGTGGTCTGGGTGACGGGCGCCGCGTACGACACGGTGTTCGATGTCTCGCGCGCGATCGTCGCGGCGATCGCCCCGGTCGCGACACTCGCGGCCGAGATGGTCGGCTGGCCGTATCACATGGATCGCGATCTCACCGGCTTCGAGGACGGGACGGAGAACCCGACGCTCGTCGAGGCGGCCGCGGCGGCCATCATCGACTCTGGTACGCCGGGAGCCGGCGGAAGCGTCCTGCTCCTCCAGCAGTGGGAGCACGACGCCGACGCCTGGGAGGCCCTCACGATCGACCAGCAGGAGCTGGTGATCGGCCGCAGCAAGCTCACGAGCCACGAGCTGGACCCGAAACCCGCCACCTCCCACGTTGCGAGGACGGACCAGGAATCGTTCGGGAAGATCTTCCGACGGAACATCGGGTACGGGACGTTGACGCGGCACGGGACGATCTTCGTGGGGTTCAGCCAGGAGCAGGGCCGGCTCGACGCCATGCTCCGGAGCATGTGCGACGGCCCGGGTGGGGGCCGCGACCGACTGACCCACTTCACGCATGCACTCTCGGGCGCGTACTACTTCGTCCCGTCGATCGAGGCGCTCGCGGCCTTCGCCGCCACCGACCCCGACTGACCCGAACCGCCGTGTTTCGACACAGGGTCTTGCGCTGGGCGAACATATACGTATACTCGTACGTATAGTGACCTCGCAGCGCAGGAGTTACGATGCCTTCGTGCCGAACAAGACCATCTATGTCTCTGACGGAGACCTCAAGTTGTATCAACAGGCCCAGGAGCTGGCCGGCGGCAACCTCTCCGCGGCGATCTCGGCAGCCCTCCGTCGGTACGTCGATGTCGAGGAGGGTCGACGCGAAGGCTTCGACGAGATCGTCGTCCGTGTCGGGCCGAAGCCCGGTCGCAAGGTCCAATTCACCGCCGTCTTCCTCGGGGAGTGGCTCGTCACGAACTACAGCCGCGTGGAGACGTTCCGCGTCTATCGAAGCCGGACCGGCAAGTTCGTCCTCCACATCGAGCGCAGCCCGGACTACAGCATGCTGGACGCCGAGGGCAAGCCGGCCGGCTGGCGTGGGTACCTGGGCATCGGCAGTGTCAGCTACGGCAACATCCCGGCGGAATCCACCCTCGAGGTCGTCGCGACCCTCGTCGAGCTCCGCGACAAGATCCCTCCGGCCCTCTACGACCGGATCGCCGGTCCAGCCGAGATGGCGCCTGTGGAAGACCTCGACATCTGATCCGCGTCTTCCGTTCGCCGGCCTCCTGGGAGGTGCGGCATGACGGCCATCCAGACCCGGACCGCGATCCGCGCCACCGGGCTTCGCAAGTCGTACGGCACACAGGTCGTCCTCGACGGCATCGACCTCGAGGTCGCTGAAGGGACCGTGTTCGCGCTGCTTGGCCCCAACGGGGCCGGCAAGACGACCATGGTCCGCATCCTCTCGACCCTGCTCGCCGCCGACGGCGGGACCGTGCAGGTGGCCGGCCACGACCCGGCGACGGAACCCGATGCCGTGCGAGCCGCGATCGGGGTCACCGGGCAGTTCTCCGCGGTCGATGGCCTGTTCACGGGCGCGGAGAATCTGCAGCTCATGACGGACCTCCGCCACCTGCGCAAGGCCGAGGGCCAACGACTCGTGACCGAGCTCCTGGAGCGCTTCGATCTCGTCGAGGCAGCCGGCAAGCCGGTGAGCACCTATTCGGGCGGAATGAAGCGGCGCCTGGACCTGGCGATGACGCTCGTCGGAGACCCGCGGATCATCTTCCTCGACGAACCGACGGCCGGGCTCGATCCGCGCAGCCGGCGCGGCATGTGGCAGACCATCCAGGGCCTCGTCGCGAGTGGCGTCACGATCTTCCTCACGACGCAGTACCTCGAAGAGGCGGATCGGCTGGCCCATCGGATCGGCGTCCTGGACAAGGGCGTGCTGGTCGCGGAGGGCAGTCCGGTCGAGCTCAAGCGGCTCGTGCCGGGTGGCCACATCCAGCTCTCGTTCCCGGATGCCGAGGCGTTCGACCGCGCTGTTCGCGCATTGCCCGGGGCGTCGCGCGATGACGACTCGCTGACGCTCCAGGTGCCCAGTGACGGCGGGATCGACTCCGTCCGTGCCCTGCTCGACTTGCTCGCATCCAATTCGATCGAGGTCGGCGGCTTCTCCCTGCAGACGCCCGACCTCGACGACGTCTTCCTGTCGCTGACCGGCGACCACGAACCGGCGAAGGAGGCCGTGGCATGACCAGCTATCAATATGTCGTCAGCGATTCGGCGACGATGCTCCGGCGGAACCTTCGCCGGATGCGCCGCTACCCATCGCTGACCCTCTTCATCATCGGCATGCCGGTCGTCTTCCTGCTGCTGTTCGTGTTCGTGTTCGGCGGCACGATGGGAGCCGGCCTGGGCGCGGTCTCGGGCGGCCGGGAGGCGTACGTCGCCTATGTGGTACCGGGCATCCTGATCATCACCGTGGCCGGCGCGGCCCAGGGGACAGCGATCTCGGTCGCCATGGACATGACCGAGGGGATCGTCGACCGCTTCCGAACCATGGACATCGCCCGCGTCTCGGTGCTGACCGGCCATGTCATCGGGAGCGTCATCCAGACCGTCATCGCGCTCGTGTTCGTGTTGCTCGTCGCGGTGCTGGTCGGCTTCCGGTCCACGACGGGACCGATCGAGTGGCTCGCTGCAGGCGGCTTGCTCGTGCTGACGGCGTTCGCCATCTCCTGGTTGTCGGTCGCCCTCGGCATGTCGTCCAACAGCGTGGAGACCGCCAGCAACCTGCCCATGATCCTCATCCTGCTGCCGCTGCTGAGCAGCGGGTTCGTCCCGACCGAGTCGCTGCCGCCGGGCCTGAGCTGGTTCGCCGAGCACCAGCCGTTCACGCCGCTCATCGAGACCGTTCGCGGTCTGCTGGTGGGCACGCCCATCGGTGACAAGGGCATCATCGCCGTCGGGTGGTGCGTGCTGATCTCGGTCGGCGGATACGTGTGGTCGCGACGGCTGTACGACCGCCCGAGAGCGACGTAGCGAGTCCAGCGGCGACGGATCCTAGGCGCTCGGCGTGGCGTCCGCCTCGCGGCGGCGCGTCGACGCGAGGGCGCCCAGGTCCGCCTCATCCAGCCGGCCAGCCGGCACTTCCGCCACCCGCGCGGCCGTCGTTGCCCGCAACGTGGCCGTCCGGGTCCCGCCCTCCAGTGCGGCCCGCTCCCCCACCACCGCGCCGGGTCCGATCTCGGCGACCGGCTCGCCATCCACCTCGACCACGAACATGCCATCGAGGATGAGGTAGACCTCCGTCCCGGGCGCGCCCTGCTCCAGCGAGCGTCTCGCCGACCGCCAGCGTGCTGATCTTCGGCTTGGCGCCGCCACCCATGATCTCGGCCGAGAGCTGCCGCTCCAGCGCGGACTCGACCGTGGCCACGACGGCCGGCGAGTCTGTGGCGCCCCACGGCGTGCGTTCGCCATAGCTGTCCTTGAACCACGTCGCGAAGTCGACAACGCCGGATTTCGCCACGAGCGTTCCGTCGTCGTCATACAGCCAGTGCCGCGGGAACGGACTCGCGCCGACCAGTTCCCGGGTCGCGGAGCCATCGGCGTTGATCGTCAGGGCGAGCGTCGTCCACGCGATCGAGGGCCAGAACTGGACGAACGGCTTGTGCGGGACCGGTCGTGGCGTCGGCAGGCCCATCCGCCCACCGACCGTCTGGACGAACCGGACCGATGTATCGGTGACCTCGGGTTCGGGGCGGATGTCGGGGAGGTGCACGGCCGGGAACCGGATGGCGGCCGGGCCGACGCGGACGGTCGTCGCGCCGATGTGCCCCTGCCCCAGGTGCCCGTACCCGACGATCCGCCCGTCCTCCACCTCGATGAAGGCGCGCAGTTCGTTGGCCTCGCGGAACCGGTCCGTGCGGCGCAGCTCTTCGAGGTCCTCGATCCGGTCGGGCGGTGGCTGGTCGTAGTGGGTGACCCCCATCTCGAAGGTGAGCTTCGGCAAGCCGACGATCGCTTCGGACGGGATCCAGGAGATCGCGATGACCGACAATTCGATCCGGGTGCTGGCCATGGGGGGTCACCTCGTCGACGTGGTGCAGGGGAGCCTCGAACGAGGTCGCCGACAGCCGAGCGATGATGGCCGATGGAGGATGTCGTTGTCGAGCGATGTCGTGCCCGCGGCCGCGCCGGAGCTAGAAGACCTTGCCCCCCTTGGTCACGAAGCCCTTGCTCCCATCAGGAGCGGTGAAGACCTTGCCGCCCTCTGCGACGACCTTCCCGCCGGCTTGCTTGAACGTCGCTTCGCAGGCGTCCATACAGGCCTGATCGCCATTGCAGTTCGCCATGCACGCCTTCAGGTCCTTGAGGATCTTGTGATCCGGCATCGAAGCGTCCTCCACGGTGCGTGATCGGGTGGACGACAGGGATACACCTCGACCGTCGCGGTGGCGTCGCAGGCGAGGGCTCAGACGACGGCGGCCTGGTCCAGATTCAGCCGCACGGCGATCGCGGCGGCCTCGGTCCGCGTGCTGACGCCGAGCTTGCCGAGGATGTTGGAGACGTGGACACCGGCGGTGCTGTCGCTGATGTACAGCGTCTCGGCGATCCGCCGGTTCGTATACCCCTCGGCCAACAGGATCAGGACCTCGCGTTCCCGCGCGGTCAATCCGAATGGATCGGCAGGCACGTCGGGCGCCTCCGATCCGTCGATCGTCCGCTCGGTCCCGGCCTTGGAGCGACCGGCGAGGTCGATCCGAAGGCGGCGGGCAAGCCCCTCGATCCGACCTTCGAGCGGCCCCGCCCCGATGGCGGCGGCGATCGCGTGCGACGTGCGCAGGGGCGCCGCAGCCTCGCGGACCTGACCCTTGCCCGCCGAGGCCTCGGCCATACGCCACAGGACATAGGCCTCGAGGAACGGCGCCGGACGAGCGGCGAGCGCCGGACGGATCGCCTCCCAGCGGGCCGGGTCGTTGTCGTCCGCTGCCCGCGCCAGCTCCGCCTCGCAGATCGCCATCCGCCAGCCGATCTCATGCGCGCCGAGGTCATCGATGTCGATCAGGCGCGTGGTCGCCGCTCGGAACTGTTCCACGACGTCGTGCGCGGCGGCGACCGCATCTTCCATGGCGGCGGTGTCGCGTGCCGCCCGCGCCCGCTCGGCCAGGTCGGCGGCGGCGTGCGCGGCGGGGATCGCGAGCTGGCCGAGGATGACCGCATCGTCGGCTTCGCCGAGCCGCTGGAACCCCTCCCGGGCGATGCCCAGGGCCGTCGCCGGGTCACCCTCCCACAGCGCGATCTCCGTCCCGAAGGTCCGGAGGTCGATCACGAACTGCGCGTCCTCGACGCGGCTCGCGGCGGCCTCGGCGATCTCCAGGTGCTGCCGGGCGGACGACAGGTCGCCGGTCCGGACCGCGAGGTGCGCGAGGGTCGTGTGGACGTGGAACGTGCTGACGCCGGGCAGCACGTGGGGGACCTGGGGCTCCAGGACTTCGGCGGCTTCCGGGTACCGACCCAGCTCGATGAGCATGGCGGCGGCATTGGCGGCCAGGAAGATCCCGAATCCGAGCTCGGCCCCGAAGTGCCGGATGGCCTCGAGACCGGCGAGTGCCTGCTCGAGCGCGTCCTCGACGAAGCCGCCCTGCTCCAGCACGGTGCTGAGGTTGGCGTGGCTGCGCGGGATCTCGGTCGGATCGCCGGCCGCCGTCGCGATGGCCACCGATCGACGCAACAGTTCGATCCCGCCGGCGATGTCGCCGAGGGCGGCGCGATCCACGCCCAGGACGTTGAGCGCCCGCGCCTCGATGACCGGCGCCCCGACCGCGCGGGCATGATCGATCGCCCGCTCGGCGAACGGGGCCGACTCGCTGGAGCGGCCGGCGAGCATGAGGTTCCCGGCGAGTCCGGCCAGGACCCGCGCCTGATCGGTGGATGGCGGCGTCCCTTCGAACAGGTCGACAGCCTCGGCGAGCAGGCGGATGGAGGTGGCGGTGTCCCCGGCCAACCAGGCCGCGAACCCCAATCGCTCGCGTGCCCGCGCCCGCCGTTCGAGGTTGCGCTCGGAGCCGGGCGCGGCGTCGACGAGTTCGATCGCGTGTTCGGCGAGGGCAACGGCACGCGGGCCGTCGCCGACCACGGTGGTCGCCGCGCTGGCCGCGTCATAGAGGTCACCGAGGTCGCGATCGGTGGGTCGGTCGGCTTCGGGGACTGAATCCCAGACCGCGATCGCCCGCTCGTACTGGCGGGCTGCCTCGGCGAACGCGAAGATCGCGCGCGATGCGTCGCCGGCCGCGATCGCCGCCCGCACGGCGCGAGCTGGTTCGTTGGCTGCCGTCCAGTGGTAGGCGAGCTCGGCGAGTCGGCTGGCCGCCGCCGCTCCGCCGCCCACGGGCCGGGCCTCGATCGCCCGGGCATAGGCACCGTGGAGCTGACGCCGCTCCGAGGGCAGCAGTTCGTCGTAGACCGCCTCGCGCACGAGCGTGTGTCGGAAGCGGTAGTGCTCGACCACCTCGGTGGGGTCGACCACCAGCAGCTGCGCATCGACCGCTTCGTGGAGCGCCGTCTGCAGATCGACCTCGGGCCATTCGATGACGTCGGCCAGGATGTCGTGCCCGACCTGGCGTCCCGCGACGGCCGCGACCTCGATGAGATGCGACGCCTGTTCGGACCGACCGGACAGTCGCGCGAGCAGGACGCCCCGGAGCGTCTCGGGCAGGCGCGTCCGTCCTGGGCCCGCCTCATCCAGGGCCGCCGCCAGCTCCTCGGCGAAGAACGCGTTCCCATCCGATCGGCGGGCGATCGAATCGACGAGCCCGGGAGCGAGCGGCACGCCGGCGATGGCCGTGAGCAACTCGGCGAGTTCGGCGCGCCCGAACCGCTGCAGGTCGATCCGTTCCACGTGGGGCTGACGCTCGGCCTCGGCCAACCAGGCCGCCAACGGATGGTGGCGGTCCAGCTCGTCGGCCCGGTAGGTGCCGATCATCAGCAGGTGCTCGCTGCGCAGGTTCCTCCCCAGGAAGGTCAACAGGTCGCGCGTCGAGCGATCCGCCCAGTTGAGGTCCTCGATGACGAACAGCACCGGAGTGGTCTCGCCGAGCCGACCCAGCAGGCGGAGCACGCCTTCGAAGATCCGGACCTGGAGCCAGTCGGCGGGACCGGTCTGGACCGGCGGCTCGGGAGCGACATCGGCAAGTTCGGGGACGAGCCTGGCGAGTTCGGGCAGGCTGGGGCCGGCGGCAGCCGCGATGCGGTCCGCATCGACGCTCCGCACGAGCGATCGGAGCGCCTCGACGAGCGGGCCGAAGGGGAGACCATCGTCGCCCACGGCGACCGACCCGCCCTCCAGGATCAGCCAGCCATCGTCGCCGAGTCGCGTCGACGCCTCCCGGACGAGCCGGCTCTTGCCGACGCCGGCCTCCCCACCGATGAGGATCAGGGACGCACCGCCGGACGCGGCGGTATCGGCCGCTGCCAGGAGCACACCAAGCTCCTCCGAGCGACCGACGAACACCGGGCTGGACAGGCGCCGAGCCATCGGGCGCGATGATAGACCCTGCTCGTTTCCCCCCAGAAACGAGCAGGGTCTTGGTGGTTGCGCGTTGATCGGTGCGAGGCACCGGTCGTTCAGCGTCCGCTGCCGGTCGCCTTGCGCAAGGCGTTCAGGTCATTGGCGCTGGAAGGCGCAGACGCCGCGCCGGGCGGGATGCCGCGCACGTGTTCCATGCGGAGCGTGCTCCAGTCATCCGTGGCGATGGCAGCCGGGGCCGCGGCCTTGGCGGCGGCCGCAGCCTGCGCCCGGCGGAACGCGATCAGGTTGTCCTGGGCGGCCTTGGTCGCGGCCGGGGTGGCGCGCCGGTGTTCCATGCGGAGCGTGTCCCAGCTGTCATCGGCCGGCTTGACCGGGGCGACCACGATGGCTCCCGGGGACAGGTTGTGATGGGCCTTGCTGAACTGGACCCGCAGGTTCTCGACCGTGTCGAGGCTGCGATCCTGGACGGGATACAGGCCGGCGCGGGTGCCTTCGCCGATGTCCCGGCTGTGGTCCCCGACCTGGGCCTTCGGGATCCCGACGGCCGTCGCATAGACGCCCACCGCGAGGGCGGCGATCGCGAGGACGACGATGGTCGCGAGGATCATCGACAGGCCCCGGAGGCCACGCGTCGTGGCAAGTTGGGCGGGCTGGCTGCTGTACATCTCGGCTCTCCTGTGCGCTCCGACCTCTGACTGAAGTCGATGAGCACACGCTAGGGACGAGCCCGTCGAAGGACATCGAGCGAACACCCGATCCGCCGCGGGTGTCACCCTTCATTTCCGGGGGCATGAGCCTTTAGGCGACCTCGACGTCGCGCCGGACGCTTTAGTCGGTGGTCGAGGCCGCCATCGTGAGGGCGCGGGCAAAGACCTCGGTGGGCTGGGCGCCGGAGACGCCGATCGACCGGTCGAACACGAAGAACGGGACGCCCGTCAGACCCAGCGCGACGCCGGTCCGGATGTCGGTCTCGACGTCGACCGCGTAGGTATCGCCCGCGAGGACGGCCTCGGTGTCGGCGGCGGGGACGCCGACGTCGGCGGCGAGCCGAACGAGCGTCGCCGGATCGTCCAGGACCTCGCCTTCCACCAGCTGGCCGCGCAGGAGACGCTCCTGGATCGCCGGCCCGACGCCCTGGCTCGCGGCCAGGTGAGCGACCCGGTGGGCATCGAGCGTGTTGACCACCGTGTAGCGATCGAAGTCATACGCGAGGCCCTCGGCAGCCGCGAGCGCGGTCACCTGCTCGTTCATCACCCGAACGTCAGCCAGTGACCGGCCGGTCCGCTCGGCGAGGTAGTCGGCGTGCGCCTGGTGCTTCCCCGCCGGCAGCTCAGGGTGGAGCTGGAAACTGCGCCACGTGATCTCGACCCGAGACGCGGCATCGTGATCGGCGAGCGCCCGCTCGAACCGGCGCTTGCCGATGTAGCACCACGGGCAGACGACGTCCGACCAGATCTCGACGTTGATGGGGCGCAGCCCGTTCGTGGTCAGAGAATTCTCGTTGTGCACGCAACGACACTACCACGGACCGGCCGTGCTGCCTCCGTGCGTCAGCCGTTCGTGAACAGGCTGGCGTACGCGTTGAGCGCAGGCTGTCCGCCGAGGTGCGCGTAAAGCACGGTGGCGTCCTTCGCGATCTCGCCGCGCGTCACCATGTCGACCAGACCCGCCATCGACTTGCCCTCGTAGACGGGGTCCGTGATCATGCCCTCGAGGCTGGCGGCGAGGCGCATCGCCGCGAGCGTGGCCTCGTCCGGGATGCCGTAGACGCCGGCGTGATATCGATCATCGAGGACGATCTCGTCCTCGCGCAGGTCCCGTTCCAGGCCGATGGCGGCGGCGGTCCGTCGAGCGATCCGGGCGACCTGGTCGCGGGTCTCGGTCGGCGTCGCGGAACCATCCACGCCGATGACACGACGAGGGCGGCCGCCGGCATCCTCCAGGACCGCGAACCCTGCGATCATCCCGGCCTGCGTGGACCCGGTCACCGAGCACACGACGATCGTGTCGAAGAAGACCCCCAGTTCACGCTCCTGCTCGGCGAGCTCCATCGCCCAGCCGGCGAAGCCGTGGCCGCCGAGTGGATGGTCGGAGGCGCCAGCCGGGATGGCGTAGGGCGTGCCGCCTGCGGCATGTACGTCGGCGAGTGCCTGTTCCCAGCTCGCCTTGAACCCGATGCCGAAGCCCGCCGGGTCCAGGCGGACGTCCGCGCCCATGAGACGGCTCATCAGGATGTTGCCCGTGCGGTCGTAGGTGACATCGGGCCACTCCACCCAGTGCTCCTGGACGAGCACGCACTTGAGGCCGGCATGGGCGGCAACGGCCGCGACCTGACGCGTGTGGTTGGACTGGACCCCGCCGATCGACACGAGCGTGTCGCAGCCCTGGGCGAGGGCGTCGGCGAGCAGGTATTCGAGCTTGCGGACCTTGTTGCCACCGTAGGCGAGGCCGCTGTTGCAGTCCTCGCGCTTCGCCCAGACCGTCGCGCCGCCGAGGTGCTTCGTGAGTCGATCGAGGCGCTGGAGCGGCGAGGGGCCGAACAGGAGCGGGGTCCGGGGGAAGTCGGCGAGGGACATCGGTAGGCTCCGGCGTCTTGGGAGGTCAGGAGGTCGCCACGCGGTCGTACCAGGATGACGCATGAATAAGGGCGCGGGTCCCCGATCGCAGCGGTCTTCCTAGCCGTCGCACCGTCGGCTGTGGCGACGTCACCCCTCCGGACGCCGACGCCGAGGTGCCTACGCGGCTGCCACCGGCGCGCCCGCCGTGAGCGCGTCCCGCGTCGGGACGAGCCGCCAGAGCGCGATGCCCGTGATCGATCTGCGAGACGATGGCGCCACTTGCGCCGTAGACGGGCCATCCGGGATCGAGGGCGACGCCGACGCCCGCCGTGATGAGCCAGCCGACCGCCCACGCGATGCCGGTCGCGACGATCCAGAGCCACGCATTCGCGATGCCGGCCCGCATCAGCACCACCGACTGGACGGCGCCGATGGCGACACCCGATGCGACGCCGAGCGCAACCGCCTCGGTCGACGTCTCGATCTGGCCGATCGCGGCGGTGACGATCGCGAGGGCGATGGCGAGCCCCGCGGCGGTCCCGCCGACCCACAGCGCGAGCGCCTGGGAACGAAGGCCGAGGCTCACCGCCTGCGCCAAGCCGATGATCGCACCAGCGATCAGGCCGGACAGCACGGCGGCGGGCACGGTCGACGCAGGCCCCGCGATCGTCTGCGCCAGCAGTCCGCCGATCGGGAAGCCGATCACGGCGATGATCCACGGCACGATGACGGAATGGCGAAGTCGATCCACGGAGCCCCCGGAGGTGCGCATCCGAACCACGAATCCTGGGCGGCTCGTCGCCGACGGGTCAAGTCTGCCGCATCGCGGCGTCCGCGACGCGACAGGGAGGAGGATGGGCCGCAACGAGAAACCCGAGGGCATCGGCGCGTACGCTGACACCCGACACCCCGCACAGGAGACGGTCACGTGGGCGAGACCGCTCGGTCCGCAGCGAGGACGGCGTTCGATCGCATCCTGGTCGAACCCACGCCCGCAGATCTGTGGCAGCTTCAGAAGGCGCTCGTCGCCATCGATGGCGAGCCTGCCGCACGAGCGCGCGCGGTGACGCGAGCCTTCCATGCCTGCCTGAGGAACCTGCAGAGCAAGTCCAATTCACGCATGGCCAGCCGCTGGGGCGCCGTGCTCGGGACGGCCGCCGTCGCGAGCGTCAGCGTCGGTGAGATGGCCGACCGCCGCGACGACGCATTGACCAACCTGCTGCAAAGCGCCGTGCCGGCGATGCTCGAGGTCGGCGCCGCCGTGAAGTCGGCCCAGGCCTGGGAGGTCGAAGCGGGCCTGATCTACGACGACCTGGCGTGGTTCCTGTACGACGAGCTCTGGGAGATCTCCGCGACGGCGGCGTCCCACCTCACGCCCGCGGAGCGCCGCGACCAGATCGACCTGCTGCTCGATCCGCTCCTCGACGCAGCCGTGGCCGACGCCGACCGGGCGGCCATCGCGGTCGACGTCTTCCGTGCGGTGCTCGCGGCTCGACTGGGGCCGTTGCTCGACACGATCTAGCCGCGACGGCTCGAACACGTCAGGAATCGAGAAGCCCTGCGGTGACCGCCGGGGTTACCTTCAGGCCGAGTCGCGCCCCGAAGCACGAAGGAGTGGCCATGTCCTACGTCGTGGATTTCACCAACGTCTCGACCATCGGCCTCGAGTCGTCGCCGGTCGCCCCGGCGCTCGCCGGACTCCGGGCGAACGAGGCCCGGTACTTCAAGAACAAGTACGGCCACGACTTCACGGTGGAGCCGGCGAGCGAGGCCGTCGAGACCGTCGCGTGGGTCAACCGCATCCTCAAGGATGAGCGCGACCTCGTCATCGCATCCCGTCCGCTGGAGGCCACGGCCTTCCAGGTCGAGGACATCCGCTGGGCGTACATCTTCTTCGAGAGCGGCCTGTCGATCAACGTGCTGTACACCATCGACGACGCTGGAAAGCGGGCCGTGGGGTTCAAGCTCTCCGACGGGATGGAGGTTCCGGTCGAGCTCGCCTCGCGGTTCAAGTTCGCCCGCCAGAAGTCGAAGCTGGCTGGGACCATCCGCGGCACGTTCTTCGTGATCAAGGGCGAGTACTGAGTCCGGCGCGGACTCCCCCCTACCCGGCGAGGAAGTCCAGGACCTCCCGATCGAATGCGTCCGGCCGTTCCCACATCGGGTTGTGGCCGCGCCTGCGACGACCACGAGGCGCGACTCCGGGGAGGCGCTGCGACGATCCTGCTGGCCGATGACAGGCGGGCAGATCGTGTCGTGCTCGCCCCAGATCACGAGCGTGGGTGCCTAGATGCTGGGCAGGTTCTCCGCCAGTCGGCCCGCAGCAGCTGCATCGTCGCGTCGCCAGACGGACCGGGCCTGAGCGCACGGCCGTCCCGACCAACACGCGGCAGCAGACGGGGCCGTCCAGCGAAGGGTCATCGCCGGACCCGCGACGCGTCGGACGGGCGCTTGCGCCCAGCGACAGGAACGCGGCGTCGACGAGGACGAGTCGGTCGACTCGATCGGGGTGATCGGCCGCCAGGCCCCCGGCGATCAATCCGCCCATCGAATGGCCGATCACGCTGGCCCGCTCGATCCCGAGGTCGATCCATCGTCCCGACCAGCTGGTCGGCGACCACGTCGAGCACCAAGCCGATGACCGCGCGCGCGAGGCGCCGAACGCGGGCAGGTCGATGGCGTCGCACTGGAAGGAGCGCGACAGCGCCGGGACGTTGCGAGCCCACCAGCGGGACGAGCCGGCCAGGCCGTGGAGGAGGAGCAGCGGTGGGCCGTCGCCCACGTCCTCGATGACGACGGGTAGCCCGTGGCGCGGTTCGTCCGCCGAGTCGCGATGGCACGTCAGGACGACCGCTCAGGCTCGACCTGGGGTCTCGAAGACCCGGACGGCGCCCTTCGCGGACGGCTCCCCCGTGATCGGGCCGACCTTCGAGGAAGGCACGCACGACGTTGCGCGAGCTGATCCGGGTGCGAGAAGTTGATCGCGTGCGCGGCGCCGTCGATGACCACGCCGCTGTACGTGCGGCAGCTCGACGGCGCGCTCGGCGACCCGACCTCGCTGACGAGCGGGTCGCGCGACCCGATCACTGCCAGGGTCGGGACGACGAGCTCGCGCAGTCGCGGCACGGTCGGGTAGTGGAGCATCGACCAGAGGAGGTCGATCGAGGGGATCAGCCCGTAGCGGGCGTAGTCGGTCAGGGCGATCGGGAACATTCGGGGCGGCTCGCGGAGACCCGCCAGCGCCATCTGCGCGACGCCCGGTAGATCGGCAGGTTGTAGCGACCGCCGGCGGGCGAGACGAAGATGACGGCCTCGATGCGGTCGCGTGCTCGTCGAGCATCGAGCCGATGATCGGGCAGCCGAGCGAGTTGCCGAGGAGCACGGCACGCTCGATACCCTGCTGGTCCATGAACCGGACGACGGCATCGCCCGAGCTGGTCGATCGTCAGCGGGTGGGCTCGGGTGGTGGCTCCGTCCGAAGCCGGGCAGGTCGGGAACGATAGGTCGCGTAGTCGGGGCGAGCAGCGAGGCCGTGGCGGCAGCAGATAGCGACCCGGAGATGGCGAAGCCGTGGATGTGGATGATCGTCCGGGCGCCGTCGGGCGGCGGCGTCGTGTTCGTGCGGTAGAGCAGGGCAGGCCGTCGAAGATCGTCCAGACGCTCCTGAGCGTCTCGGATTGGAACCCATGAACGCACTCTCCCCGACGCGCGAGGATAGCCCCGTGGCGCGCCGCCCGGCTTGCGACCTCGTCCGTCGGGGAACGTCGGACCGATGACGGCGCATCGACCAGCACGTCGGACGAGCCGTCCCTGCCGCACGACCTTCGTCCTGAGATATCGCCCCCTCGTGCGCCGATCCCGGGACCCCCCCCGTTTCGGTCCTCGTCAACCCGCAGCACGGCGCCCGTCCTCACCTACTCGCCCGACCTATGACAAGGAAGCCCTCGACATCGACTTCGATCGTCCCGCATCGACGTGCGCTCTCTGGCGTATCGCCCTCGCGCTCAGATCGCGACCATCACCATCGCGGACTGGTCACGTCGGTTCGCACCTCGCCGCGAACGCCGGCTCCGCCGCCCCGCATCCCCGGTCGAGCCCGACGGCGAGCATCGGGCGGCGAAGGTCGTCCTGCCGGTCCGAGCCCGACGACGGCATCGGGGCTCAACCACAACCCCGCACGATCTTCCCGGAGACCGAAGACCACGCTCGGCGCGATAGCCGGCGCGGTCGGCAGTCTGAGGTCCTCATCGGGAGTCGACAATTCCTGCATGCCGGTCTGCAGTCCGTTCGATCGGAGGTCGACGATTCCTGCGTAGACGTCAACGTTCGAGCTTGCCCACCTGCCGCGCATGCAACGATCATGGCGCCCACTCACCGTCGCACAGGATGCCTACGGACCAGGAGTCAGCGCCTGCGACAGGTCCGCACATCGATCCATCCGCGATCGCCAAGGTGGCATCCGGCCCGATCCGCTGTACCTCGCTATCGACGCAGCCCGTCGTGGAGCTTGCCCACCTGCCGCGCATGCAACGATCCAGGCCACTCACCGTGGCACGGTGTCCACGACCGGAGATCGCGCCTTCGACGGTCCGCACGTCGGATCCGTCCGCGATCGCGAGGTGGCATCCGTCCCGATCCCTGTGCCCGTTCGCGGATCGACCCAGCCCGGCGTGTACGCGATCCGGGTCGCAGCCGGAACATCGGTTCCCACGCCCAGATCGCTACGGTGAATCCAGGCCACTACCAATATTCGACCCGACGTGGGATGCTGCTTGAAGTCCGAGCCGTCCGTTGGCAGAAGGTGTCAGATATCGAGTCGGGCACGTTCGCGGAGGCAAATCTCCCGACAGGCCGCGTTCGCAGCAGATCTACAACATTCGGGCGATAGTGCCGACTACCCGGTCAGGGGACCTCGAACCGCAACGTGTCCACGATCGCCGCAAGCTCCTCCCGGGCGGCCGCGGGCGCATCCGGTGCATAGGACGCGTCGATGACGACGGGCTTGCCGCCGACATCGAGGATCCAGAGCCGGTCCACCTGCCCGGCACCTGCTGATAGCGGGTCCCGCCGGTACGGCCGTTCCAGCTGAGGTAGTTCTCGTTGTCGCAGCCTACGGCGTGGTACTCGTCCCCGTCCGTGAACTGCACCTCGGCCGGGACCGTCCACTCCACGTACGTGCCCTGGAAGCCCGCGAGTGACACGTCCACGGGGTTGGTCGCGTTCCGGCCCTCCTGCGCGAGGATCGCCTTGACGAGGCCGTCCACCCGTCCTCTGGCGTGGTGAGCGTGGAACTGTTCCGGCACGGGTCGGTCGAACCTGGCCCACGATCCATGCGCTCAGGCCGGCCGTGAAGCCCTCGCCGTCCCGAACGACGAAGCCACACTCACCCTGGTAGCCGGACCAGCCGCCGGGCACCGTCACGGTGTAACGGGGCATCGGCTCGCCGAGTGGCTCGCAGCTGAGCCTCGCTTCCGCGGCCGGCGAGGCCGAAGCAGCCGTGGTCGCGACGGGGCTCGTCTGGGCCGTGAGAGCCGCGCCCGGGGTCGCGGCGACTGCCGTGGGCTCCAGTGTCGACGTGGTGGCACAGCCGGCGAGAGCGATGCCAGCCAGCGCGGCGAGCGCGAGGCGGCCGATCGGCGCGACGGGGTGCGGCGCGGACATGGTGGACTCCCGAAAGATGGGGGACGCGCGTGCCCGTGGCGGACCCGCATCAAAGAGTCAGACGCCGGCCGACGGCTCGTGGTTCAACCGGATGGCGACGACCCCGCGGCGATCCCATCGGGTTGCCGGAGCGACGGGCGAGGCGGTATCACTCGACGGAGTCTTCGAAGGTCCAGGGTCGTGCCGCGACTCGGCGTCGGCAGCCCGGCGCAGGCGTTCCAGCTCGCGCCGCAGGCGCTTGCTGGGCCGGCCCTCCCCTCGCACGAGGGTGAACCCGGGCGCGGCCACCGGCACGACGGGCGGGCTGTGGTCGACGTAGCAGGTAGCGGCAACGGCGGCCCCGACCCGCGACTCGATCGGTCGCGTCACCTCGACGATGCGCTCGCGATCGGCGATGCGCGCCTCCACTCGATCGCCCGCGCGAACCTTCGTTGACGGCTTCGCCGGCGATCCATTGACGAGGACGTGGCCGCCCTCGCACAGCCGGGTCGCGAGCGGACGGGTCTTCACGAGGCGCACCGCGCACAGCCAGCGATCGATCCGCGTCTGGTCGGTAGCGAGGGGATCGGTCACGCGTCCAAGGATGGCACGGGTATCCTCCACCGCGGAGGTGGTCAGCTTGTCGACGTTCGTGATCGTCCCCGGCGCCTGGGATACGCCCGCCACCCTGGAACCGCTGGTCGAGCCGCTGGAATCGGCTGGCCACGCGGTGACCATCGTGGACCTGCCGTGTGACGATGCCGCGGCGACCCTGGAGGAATACGCGGACGCCGTGCGCGCCGTGCTCCCCGATGACCTGGCCGACGTCGTGCTGGTCGGCTACTCGTTCGGAGGCTTCACCGCCACGAGGATCGCCGTGGAGCACCCCGACCTGCGGGTGGTCTACATCGCGGCCTGGATCCCGCGGCCGGGCGCCTCCGTGCTCGAACTCTTCATCGGACGCGATCCGTTCGCCGACACCGACGAGGCAGCAGGGATCGCCGCGTTCGGCGGACTCTTCGTCAGTGCCGGCCCCGGGCGCTGCGCCCTCAACATCGACCAGTACGTCGCCGCCGCCGATCCCGCGGAACGGGACGCGGTCCGGTCCTACCTCGAGCGGACGCAACGGCCGCAGGGCATCGCCGCGTTGCGCCAGCGATGGCACGGCGACCTGCCCGCAGCCGGCCGCCGCACCTATGTCCTGACGACCGCGGACACGCTGGTGCCGCCAGAGCTCCAGCGGACGATGGCTGCATCGGTCGCCGCGGAGATCGTCGAGATCGCCACGGGTCACGGGCCCTTCCGCGAGCAGCCCCAGCGTCTCGCCGAGCTGCTGGTCGCCGCCGCCCGCTGATCCACGCGCATCGCACGCTCGCTGTCTCAGTCCTCGTCGATCTCCCGGGCCAGCTCGGTGACGTAGGCAGCCAGGTTGTCCAGGGTCTGCTGGCCGCCCTCGATCGCGTGGTACCTCTCGACGGCCTCGTCGCGCAGTGTCTTGGTGGGGAACGTCGTCCGCATCTCGATCCGGGTCGCTGCGCCGTCGGGCGCGAACGAGATGACCGACTCGAAGGCGTTCGGGTCGTCGCGGGACTCACCGTGGCGCAGCGCGATGCGCTCCGGTGGGACGATCTCGGTCCAGGAGATCCACTCCTGGTAGTCCGTGCCATCCGGTCCGTGCATCACGAAGTCCCACGCTCCGCCGACGCGGAACTCGAACGCCCGCGTGGTGGTGGTGAACCCCGCCGGTCCCCACCATCGCGACAGGTGCCGCACCTCGGTGAACGCCTCGAACACCAGCTCGCGCGGCGCATCGATGACCCGCGAGATCACGATCTCGCGCTCTGCTGTCGCTGACGGCGCCGGCGCGGCCTGTCCTGTCGCTGCCATCGGTCACTCCTCCTTGGTTGCCTGTCTGAGGTCCTGCACGTACGCGTCCAGCCGGTCGAAGCGCTCGTTCCAGGACCGCTCGAACCCGCCGGTCCATTCATGGATGGGTCGGAGCCCGCGGGCATCGAGGCCATAGAGGCGCTGCTTGCCGGCCTTGCGGTCCCGCACCAGCCCGACCTCGCGGAGCACACGCAGGTGTTTGGACGCCCCCGGCTGGGCCATCCCCAGCTCGCGGGCGACCTCGGTCACCCCCCGCTCACCCGCCCGCAGCAGGACCAGGATCGCCCGGCGCTGCGGCTCGGCGATCGCGTTGAAGACATCCGACGTCGTTGCTGCTCGTGCCATCGGCGCCATCATATGCCGATATCGGAATGTGTCAAGCCGACGGGATCCAGGAGGTCGCGGCGCGATCGCGATCCGGCTCGGGTACGCCTACGGGCGAGGCTCGAGGATGACGACCGCGGTCTCCCGGGATCGACGCGCTGCCCAGCTCGCGAGCTCCTCCTCGCCGTCGTACTCCGCCCAGCGCGCCCACAGGCGGGGCCGCTCCTCCGGTGTGGCCGCGCGGCCGCGGACCGCGCGCGGGCCGTCGGTCAGCTCGACCGTCGTGTCGGGGTTCGCCTGGAGATTGAGCCACCAGGCCGGCTCCGCTTCGCCCCAGCCGTTCATGGCCATGGTGACCAGGTTCGGACCGTCCTCGAAGTACCCGAGGATGGCGTGCCGCTCGCTGCCCGAGCGGCGGCCGACGGTCATGAGCCGCATCATCCCCCAGCGCTCGGGCGTCTGGCGGCGCAGACCCATTCGGCCGAGCGTGAGGACGTAGATCGCGCGATGGATCGTCCACGCGGCGCGGATGACCCAGCGCGGCGGGAGCGGCGCCCGGCGACCGCGATCGGTCGTGGTCGGTGTCGTCATGTCGGACCTCCTGCATCGGACTCGTATCGAAAGACGTCGTCGATCGTCACGTCGAATGCGTGGGCGATCTGGAAGGCCATCTCCAGGGACGGCGAGTAGCGCCCCTGCTCGATGGCGATGACGGTCTGGCGCGTGACCCCGATCCGCTCGGGCGAGTTCGGCCTGCGTCATCTCGCCGGCTTCGAACCGCAGGCGCCGGATCTGATTGCTGACCCGCGTGGGCTTGCCCATCGACCTAGAAGCCCCGTCGATAGGCGACGACCTTGACCACCGTCCCGACCACCGCGGACACGACGAACGCGAGGTACATCGCGTTGGCGATCCAGAAGTAGTCGAACTCCTTCAGGGTCAGGACGAACGGCACGACCATGCCGACGCCGAGCGCCGTGCCGGCGACGTACTCGCCGAAGCGTCCGATGTCACGGTCGCGGACGTCCGCATCCTGGCCTTCACCGTGACCCGCGACCTCGGCCGAGATGCGGCCGACGATCTCGACCACGATGCGACCGACGATGGCGAGTGCGATGCCGATGCCGATCGACCACAGGATCGTCGGCACGTAGTCGATATCAGCCGGCGCGGTCTGGCCGAGCTGCCCGAGGGTGATGACGAGATACGCGCCGTAGGTGACCCCGATGGCGACGAGGTAAACCCACTGTCCCCTCTCCTCGCTGGACATACATCCACTCCGATGTAAAGCTCGTTTGACATCGTCGACTGTACGTTGTGCCTTACATCATGTCAAGAGTGTTTTACATGCCACGCGCGTCGGGTCGGGCAAGCGTCTTCACAAGGACGCCCGACACCCGCTAACGTCGCAACGTGGCTGGGCGGGCCGGCGCCGTCGTTCGCACAGCCTGTCGGGAGGCACTCGATGAAGGTCGGATATGTCGTGCTGTACGTGAACGACGCGGAGACCTGCCGAAGGTTCTGGGTCGAGCAGGTCGGCATGGTGGAGAAGCGTCGGGACCAGGCGGGCCAATTCACGATCGCGCAGGTCGGATTCGCCGACCAGCCGTTCGCGTTCGAGCTCGTGCCACTCGAGCTGATGAAGGACAACCCGGATGGCCTCGACCTCGCGACGCCGTCGATCGCCTTCCACGTCGACGATCTCGAAGCTGCGCGCGCGACCCTCGTCGAACGCGGGGTGCAGGCGAGCGAGGTCGGCGAGCATCACGGGACGCGGAGCTTCGCGTTCTCGGACCCCGAGGACCGATGGTTTGCCGTCACCGGGGTCACGCCGTGAGCGTATCGACCGGTCACCGGATCTTCACGACGAGCCTGGCCTCGGTGTACCCGCTCTACCTCGCGAAGGTGGAGCGGAAGGGCCGGACCCGGGACGAGCTTGACGCCGCGATCCGCTGGCTGACCGGCTACGACCAGTCCGAACTGAGCCAGCACCTTGCGGCCGGCACGACCTTCGCGAGCTTCTTCGATGGGGCGCACCTAAACCCCAACGCAGCGCGCATCACGGGGGTGGTGTGCGGGGTGCGCGTGGAAGCGATCGAGGACCCGCTCATGCAGCGGATCAGGTACCTCGACAAGCTCGTGGACGAGCTCGCGAAGGGGCGGCCGCTGGAGAAGGTGCTGCGCGGGGACGAAGTCCAGGCGTCTACCCCCACGAAGTCGACGGCACCCGTACCCGGCGACCGAACGGCCGCGCAAGTCAACGTCCTCACGACCCTGCCGGCCGCCATGACTGGCCGGGCAAGCCCCGCGAAGGCCGCGGTCGGCGACAAGCCGGTCTTCGCCTATCTCGCAAGCTTGCCGCAGCCGCAACGCTCCATCGCCGAACGGGTCGATGCCCTGGCTGCCGAGACCCTGCCGTCCCTGCAGCGCTCCGTGAAGTGGGGCATGGCCTGGTATGGCGTCGGCGACGGCTGGTGCTTTGCGTGCGGTGGCTTTGTCGGCCACGTCAAGCTCGCGTTCGGGCGCGGCACGTCACTCACGCCCGTACCGCCGGTCACGCCGATCGGGATGGGCAAGGAGACCCGCGGCGTCGATCTCGAATCATTCGACGACATCGACGAGCGCCAACTCGCGTCCTGGATGAGACAGGCGACGGCCATCCCCGGTTTCGGGGGGAAGAAGCGCTGAGCGCCGCAACGGCCGACGGAGCGCGCGTCAGCCCTGACGAGGAGTGCCCAGCAGGGCCAAGGCGTTCCGGATGCCCTGCTCGAGCACCTCGTCGGCGAGCGTCTGGTCTGCCAGGGCCCGGGAGACCTGGAGCGTCCCGACCATCAGGGCGAAGACGCCGAGCGCCTGCGCGCGTGCTGACTCGGGGTCGTCGGGCGCCAGTCGGGTGGCCGCGTCATCGATGATCGCCAGCTGCCCATCGGCATAGGCGCGCTTCACGGCGTCCGATGAGCGCGCGATCTCGTCGAGGAGCGCGGCCGATGGACAGCCGCCTTCCCTGTCGTCGCGGTGCTGCACCGAGAGATACCCACGGACGATCTCCTCGAGCGACTGCGCGCTGAAGGCCGCCCGCTGCTGGCGGAGCTGGTCCGCGACCGCGCTCGCGACGAGGTCCTCCTTCGAGTCGAAGTGGGCGTAGAAGGCGCCGTTGGTCAGGCCGGCGTCGGCCATGAGCGCCGCCACCCCGAGCCGTCGATGCCGTCGCGCTTCAGCCGACGACCGGCCGCCTCGATGATCCGCCGCCGCGTCGCCAGCTTGTGATCTTTCCCGTACCGCGCCATGCACGACTCCCTTGTCGGACTTCGCTGTTGACACTCATCATATGTCATGTGTAATATTACGACTGTCAGCCAATAAGTGCGAGGAGTCCACAGATGACAACAGCAGCCAGCCAGTGGCACCGATCGTGACCGGCGCGTCCCCGGCGAAACCCCGCATCGGCGCGCGCTCGACCACGGATCACGCCTCGCGAGGGCAGCCGCGGCGGCGCTCGTCGCCGCCGGGTTCGAGGTGGTCGGCACCAGCCGGAACACCTCGGGCGTCGCCCCGCTTGACGGGGTCAGGTTCGTCGACCTCGACATCACCAGTGACGAGTCGGTCAGCACGACGGTCGGGCATGTCATCGAGCGGTTCGGCCGGCTCGACGTGCTGGTCAACAACGCGGGCACCGGCGCGGCCGGGGCCGCCGAGGAGAGCTCGGTCGCCCAGGACCAGCGCGTCTTCGACATCAACTTCTTCGGGCTCGTCCGGGTGACGAAGGCGGTCCTCCCGCACATGCGCGCCGCGGGAACGGGTCGGATCATCAACATCTCCTCGGTCCTCGGACTCGTCCCCGCACCGTACATGGCCAGCTACGCCGCGACGAAGCACGCGATCGAGGGCTACTCCGAGTCGGTCGACCACGAGGTTCGGCAGCACGGCATCCGGGTACTCCTCGTCGAGCCTGCCTGGACCAAGACGAGCCTCGACGCGAACTCCATCCAGCCCGACGCACCCCTCCCGATCTACGCCGAGCAGCGGCGCACCTTCGATGGCGTGATCGCGCGTGCCATGGCAGACGGCGATGACCCGGCCATCGTCGCCGCTGCGATCGTCGCGGCCGCGACCGATCCGAAGCCGAAGCTGCGCTACACCGCCGGCTCCCTGTCCGGACGCGTCAGCGCCGCGCGCCGCTTCGCTCCAAGCCGGGTCTTCGACCGGCAGATTCCGCAAGCTCAACCGCCTGCCCGCCTGAAGGAAGGCACGAACAAACGTGGCTACGACACGACCCTTTGCGAAGAAGCCCCTCGTCTCATCGATCCTGCTGTGGATGCGGACCGACCAGCCCCGTCAGCAAGGCATGGACTACTGGAAGGGGCCGCACTCGAAGATCATCTCCGCCACCCCGGGCATGGAGGAGTACCGCCAGATCCATCTCGCGGAGACTAATCCGGGGCTGTGGCCGGCCATTAGTAGCGTCGAAACGGTTATCCCGGCGGAGCGCCGGATCGACGGCGTCGCTGAGGTCACGTTCACGAACCTTCTCTCGCCGCTGCGCGGCCACACGCAGACCGGGCTCGCGTACAAGGATGAAGTCAATGTGTTCCGGCGCACCCTGCTCTACGCGGGGCTGCCGAAGTCGGCCCGCTGGTACGACGTGGCCGGTCCCGGGGAGACGGCGGGAGCGCGAAGCCTGATCTACCTCCGCCTTCGGGAAGGCGTCACGACCGGGGCGTTCCGGAGGTTCGTCTCGGACGAGCTCGTTCCAACGCTCAACAAGACCGGGGCGCTGCGGGAACTCCGAACCCAGGTCTTCCTGCCCTGGATCCAACGACTCTGGAACACCCCGAACGTCTCGCACGACAATCCGACCGACCAGCGGTTCCACGCGTCGCTGATCCTCGGCTTCAGCGATACCAACGCCCTGCGGGCGTTCTTCGGTAGCGACCAGATCGCTACGCTCTCAGGCAAGCTGCCCGCCTTCGTTTCCGCCGTCCACGCCTACGAGGTCACCGAAGCGCCGACCTACGTGAAGGACGGCAAGGTCCTCCCGAGCTACCAGACGTAGCCCATGCCTGGCAGGCAAACGCCGGACGATCGCCGAAGCCGTGTTCGAGCGGATCGATGTCCTGGGGGCGAAACGACTTCACGTTCGCGCTGACCGCTCACGCGAGAACCCGGGGCTGGGACGCGGCCTTCGGCGCCGGCGTCGTGCGCGTGAAAGAAGGTCAGTCTGGTCGGGGCGAGAGGAGACAAGCCACCCTTAGGCACCTTAATGTCCCGGCCCCGCTGCCGCTTGAGATCGAGGTTACGGGGACCGAAAGGTGGCTATTTGGTTCGACCGCCTTAGGCGCACCAAGGCCTTTGCGGCAGGGTGCGCCCCTCAGCGCGTCACCGACTCGCGGGTCAGCATAGCGGGCCGCCAGCCGGAGCATCCTCGGTCGGTGCGCTGCGATCAGGATCGGGATGCGCGGCTGCTGGACCGGTGGTGGACGGAGTCGGGCGTCTGCAAGCCGGTAGTGATCACCGGTGAAGGTGGTGCTCTCCTGGGCCATCAGGAGCGTGATGATCTCGACGGCTTCCTCGAACCGATCCACGCGTTCCGGCGGTGGCGGCAGCTCGATCCCATAGCGGCGATGCTCATCCTCGTGCCAGCCCGTGCCGATCCCCAGGGTGAGCCGGCCCTCGCTGATGTGGTCGACGGTCACGGCCTCCTTGAGCAGGAGGGCGGGGTTGCGGAACGTGTTGCTGGAGACGATCATCCCGGGCGACCCGGCTTGTCCGCGCCGCGATCCGCGACGGTCCAGCCTTCGCGACCGCCAGTCCGGCGGGCCGCGGTTTCGACGGGCGGTCACCAGCCACGCGTGGTCGAACCGCAGCCTTCGCCCGACCGGCGACGGACCGGGCTTGATCACAGCGGCGGCGACCATAGCTCTTCTCAGCGGCATGTCAGGCTCCTTCTCCTCGGGTGTCTCGCAGCCTTGGATGGCGTCGATGACGGACTGAATGGGTATGTGGATGCTTAGCGATCGTGCCGGCGCCGACGAAGGTGGATCAACGGGAGGGCCAGCGCAAGGAACGTCATAACCAGATACACCCCGACGGCAGCGGCCGGTGCTACGACGGCCAGGGCGATGGCAGCGACATTCAGAGCGATCAGGATCCACCGCTGACGGACCTTCGCATCCAGGGTCTCGTCGGCGACGCCGTCGACGACCAGCGATCGCTCACTTGCGATGTAGAACATGAGCAGGCTCAGGGCGAGCGACGCAAGGAGCACGTTGACCCCGTAGATCACGACCGCTGCTTCGACGTCCGGCCCCGAGAGGTGGGTGACCAGCAGATTGGTCGAGAACGGAAGGAGGCCCACGAAGAGCAGCATGAGGAGGTCGATCCCGTACGCCAAGGTGTCGGCGTGCCGCATCAACTTCGTCATCCCGGCGTGGCTCACCCAGATCCCCCCGATGAATGCGAAGCTGATCAGATATCCAAGGAACTCCTGCCATTGCTCGGCGAGGGCGGGCAGGAGGCGACCGCCGACAGCCGGGACCGAGAGCTCGAGCACAAGCAGCGTGATCGCGATCGCGAAGACGCCGTCGGTGAACGCGTTGAACCGGTCGAGCGGGAAGGACGTCGGCTGCTCGGGACGCCCGACGGTCGCTCACGGATCGTCGGACAGACTGGTCGCTCGTGGCC
The DNA here is from genome assembly GCA_963724635.1 of uncultured Chloroflexia bacterium. Classification (GTDB taxonomy): domain Bacteria; phylum Chloroflexota; class Limnocylindria; order Limnocylindrales; family CSP1-4; genus SPCO01. Next base: position 37,098 of record CAVRVI010000002.1, on the reverse strand, counting down.
TCATCGGCAGGTCGATCAGACTCCATCGACAGAACGTGTCATGCGGTCGTCTTGACCGACGCGTCGGCTGGAGCCGTCATCGAAGCGGCGTCGACCTCGGCAACCGCGCTGTCGTCGAGCTCATGGGTCTCGGCTTGACCGCCGAGGGCGGTGAGCTCGACGGAAATGGCGGCGGCGCTGGACATATCGGTCATCACCCCGAGAGCAGCCTTGCCCCCCTGCAGCTCGCGACCGAGACGCTCCTGGTCGTCCTTGGAGGTGAACAGGCTCCTATGGTGCAGCGCGCCAAGGATCCCGCCGCCGATGATCCCCACGGCCAGGCCGATCGGGGTGAGCATGGCCAGCATGACCCCGATCCCGGCACCTGTCCCCATGCTTCGAGGGCCGAGCTTCTCGGTCTTGAGTTTGCCGTTCGCGTCGAGTACGAGGACACCCATCGCCTGGATCTGATGCGTATCGAGCATCTTGGCGGCGGCTTCCTGTCCCGCCCATCGGTTGAGACCCTCTGCCGCCGCATCCGCGGACGCCTCGTCGGCAAAGATCCCCAGGACCAACTGTCGGAGCATGATCCTCTCCCTGTGCCGATGGGTGACCGAATCGCTCTCTGCGTGGCGACCCAGTTCGGTATCACGCCAGAGTAGGCTCGCCGACGGCGCCCAGCGCATCCTCCGTGACGGATGACGCCCACCGACACGGAGTGCCGCGCCCGAAGTCGCGGCGTCGCGACGAACGCGACCTGTCGGGGGCATCCGACCCCGGCTAAGCCGTCGCTCGGCGGGCCCGTCCGGGGCGGCGGCACCGTCGTCGGGTGCTGGCATCGCTCGCCGGCACCTTCCCTGGCAGGCCCCCGGTGAACGCTAGCGAGATGAGGGCGAGGAGCGCGGCTGCGAGTAGAGCCGGCCTTCAGTGACTTGAGTTGGGCCTGCTCGTAATCATCCACGATGGCGGCCGTCTCGGCCGCGTCAAGCCCGGCCTTCTGAGCCGCAGCCTCGACAGACGCAGACGAGACGAAGTCGATCCCTGAGCCGACCGCCGTCCCGACCTGTCCGGCGACCGCTTGGCTGATGCGTGGGTCGGCCTGGATGGTGGAGACGAAGGTGGTCGTCAGGCCCGCCAGGACGATCGCCCCGATAAGGGCGACCCCGAGGGACGAGCCCAGCTGCTGTCCGGTGAATTGCAGGCCGCCGGCCTCACCGCGTCCGGAGGCGTCGACCGACGACTGGACCACGAGGCCGAGCTGCGACGCCATCAGCCCCATCCCGGCCCCGAGCACGGCCATCGACGCGGCGAAGGCGAGATCGGCGAGGTCGGGCTTGATCGTCGCGAGCAGCATCACGCAGGCGATGCCGGAGAGGATGAGCCCCGTCCTCGTGATCGAGCGGACGGAGTAGCGGGTCGAGAGGCGCGAACCTGCGGCGGACGCCGCGAACATCGCGACGGAGACCGGCAGCATCTTGAGGCCCGTCTGGAGAGCATCGAGGCCGAGGACGAGCTGGAGATAGAGGGGGACGGTGAAGAAGACGCCCATCAGCAAGAGGTTCTGCGTGAAGAGACCGATGAGGCCCGATCGGAGCGGCAGGATCTTGAGCAGGTCGAGGTGGACCAGCGGGTCACTTCCGATCGCCTCGCGGTGCCGCTGCCAGCCCACGAACGCCCACAGCAGGACCCCGCCGGCGGCGATCACGAAGAGCGTCGGCGCAAGACCGAACGGTTCGATCGGCGCGTCCTTCGGCTCGATCAGGCCCCAGACGCTGGATTGGAGGGTCCCGAGAACGATCAGCCCGAGGCCAGTGGCAGACAGCACAGCGCCGACGATGTCGAGCCGTGGCTTCGGGCCGCTCCGGAGCGCGTCCGCGACGAAACGGGTCATGACGAAGATCCCGATGACGAGGACGACCTCGCCGGCGAAGACGACCCGCCAGCTGAGCACGGTGGTGGCCCAGCCACCGAGGATCGGTCCGACAGCGATGCCGGCCCCCGCGACGCCTCCGATCACCGCGTAGGCGACCTTGCGGTCCTTTCCCTCGAAGTTGCCGGCGATCAGTGCGACCATCGCCGGGAGCACGAGCGAGGCACCGATGCCCTCGAGGATCGACCAGCCGAGGGTCAGGATCGCCACGGTCGGGGCCAGCGCCGTCATCGCGGAACCGCAGCCGTAAATGACGAGGCCGATCTTGAAGGCGCGCCGGCGCCCGATGATGTCGCCGATCTTGCCGCCCGCGAGCATGAGCATCGCCATCACGAGGCAGTACAGGGTGATGATGGCCTGGATGGTCGTGACGGTCGTGTCGAAGTCGGCGACCAGCTGACTGATCGAGACCCCCATGACCGTCTGGTCGAGCACCATGACGAACTGCGCGCCTGCAAGTGCGATCAGGGCTGAACGTCGCTTCATCGACTACACCTCGGCCTGACACGGACCGTCGACACGACCTCAACCGGCACGGAGCTCACCGGCGTGTGAGGACTGAACGCCGTAGGCTCACGCCCGCGTGTCAAGGGCCGGGCGCGCGTCTATTTCGACCGTTCCCGACGGAGGGAACATCCTCCCCTTCGGAGGAGACGCTCGATCTTGCGCCGTCAGGCGCTGGACGGTGACCCGTTCGGCGGCCGGGAAGCCTCGGCTGGCCAGAAGCGCTCAAGGAGGCCAGCATCGACGGCTCGATCGACGGCATCGCCGCGGGTCGCCGCGCCAAGCTTCTGGTAGATCGCCAGTGCTTGCGACTTGATCGTCGTCTCCTTGACGCCGAGTCGTTGGCCGATCTCCTTGAACGATAGGTAATACGGCAGGAACGACAGGACGCGGAGCTCGGCCACCGTGAGGCTCGTGGGGCCCCCGCCCCCCACCGGCGCCCGTGCGTTCAGAAGCCCGTGGAAGGCGTTCACCTCGGCTGGAAGGAAGCCCAGATCGGGCCGATCGCGAATCACGTCGCGGGCCTGAGCAACGAGGGCGCGTGCGCCGGCCGGGTCGTCGATCGCGACATGGGCGCGGGCGAACGCGAGAAGAAGCAGGACCGCTCCAGCCGGGGCCGCGGCAGTCAGGAGTGGTCGCAGGCCGGTCGCTCGAGCAAGTTCGCGACGCGCACCGACGATGTCGCCGTCATGGATCATCAGCCTGATTCGGACCGCCCGAGACGGAACGCTCGACAGATAGCCGTCGATCTGCGGAGTCGGGGAGATCGCGTCGCTCTCGGCGATGAGAGCAGCGGCGGAATCCCAGGCACCCCGTTCGGCGGCCACGAGGGCGCGGTGTCCAAGGACGCAGTACAGGATGGCGAGATCGCCCGACGATCTGGCTGCGACGACCGCGTCGGCCAGGGCTGCGTCTGCGCCCTTCAGATCGCCCATCAAGAGGCGCGCAAAGGCCAGCTGCCACAGCGCGAAGTCCCGCCACCGGCCATCGTCTGCTTCGAGCTCGACCGCTCGAGTGGCGTTGGCAAGCGCGTCGTCCGCCCCATGGCGAACCATGGCTGCCCGGAGCATCGCCCGCCCGGCCTCGAATGAAGTCGTGCCATCGGGCGGACTTCCCTCGAATACCCCTCGCTCGGCGACATCCGCGAAACGCATCGTCGCAACCACGTCGCCCGCGGCGATCTCCTCCCAAGCTGCCAGAACGGCCAGCCATGGGTTGGACCCCGAAAACGTCCGAACCCAGACGCCGGGCCCATGCCCGGATCGTCGCACGCTGCCCGGACCAGTGGAATTCGAACGAAGCCGTTGCCGACCAAGGTCGCGACAAGGTCGGAGTCGCCCGCTGCGAACGCGTGGTCGACGGCGCGCTCGATGGTGTCGTTCGCTTGGTACCACGTGGCAGCTCGCCGGTGGAGGATCGTCACCTGCTCAGGCTCGCGGATCGCGAGTTCACGCTGAAGGAAGTCGCGCAGGAGGGTGTGGTAGCGGTATGACCCGCCGTAGTCGTCAATCAGCAGCGTCGAGCTTGCAAGGTGACGCAGGAGATCGGTCGACCCTGGTCCGTCAGTCACGAAATCGCAAAGCGACGCGGGTAAACGGTCGAGGATCGACGTGCGAGTCAAGAACGTGATCTCGGCCGTGGAACGGCGCTCGAGCACCTCGGATCGCAGGTAATCGTCGATGTGATGCGCGGCATCGGCGTCGATCCGATGGGATCCTCTACGAGATGTCCCGGCTCCGAGCATCGCGAGCGCCAGCAGGGCCGGCCACCCTTCCGTCTCCCGTGTCAAGCGCGTGGCACTATCGGCCGGCAGCCGCAGCCCCAGTTCGCGACCCAGCCCGACGGCCTCATGCTCGTCCATCGCCAGTTCCGCGGGACCGATCTCGAGCAGGGAGCCGTCCGCGCGCCAGCGGGCGAACGGGAGGCGGATCCGAACGCGTCCCGCGATGGCCACCGCCGACCCTTCGGGCAGATGCTCCATCAGCTCCGCGAGGATGTCGAGGCACGCACGCGAGGTGATCCGGTGCGCGTCGTCGATGGCGATCCCGACGGGCACCGTGGGTCGGGACATCGCTGCCAGCAATCGCCCGACGATGGCCCTGTGCGACACCCCGTCCGACGCGATCGCGCTGAAGAGCTCCGCACCGAGCGGTTCGTGGCGATCGACTGCCGTCGCGAGATCCGTCAGAAACACGACCGGGTCGCTGTCAATTTCGTCGGCCGTCAGCCAGGCGATCGGGGCGGGGTGTTCCGTCGCCCATTGGGCCAGGAGGCTCGACTTGCCGTAACCGGGAGGCGCGACGATCGAGATGATCGGATCGCTCCCGGGTTGACCTGAGCTGGCGCAACAGCCTCGTCCGGCGCAGCGTTCCGTGATGCCGGCTCGGCACCACGAGCCTGGTTTCCCGGAGAGGATCGAGCGTGACGCGGGGGGCCTCACCGCGTCCGAGGCCCCCAGCCTTGATCGCTTCGATTTCGAAAGAGGAGGTGGCAGGGGGCATGCGGTCTACCGTCTGCAGGCACGGTCCAGCGACCGAGTCCGTGGGTCAAGCGAGCATCGTAGCGGAAGAAGCAGGGCAGCAACCCGGTGGCGCTACGTCGCTGATCACATCGTCGCCTTGCGGCTGCCCGCACCTGGGCAAGCCTGCCTCCTCCGGCGAGGAGGATGCGGCGCGCCAGCACGCGGCCTGGCGTGACAGCGAGACCGACGGCTACGGGATCGATGAAGGGCCCGGCGATCGAGGCATGGCCCGGAGGCGACTCGGGTCGTTCGACACGATCCCCGGGTCGCCTCCATTGCTCTCTCAGCTCCCAGACGGGCCGCCCCGCCGGGGTGCCGTCAGCCGGCGGCCTTGTCGCCTCCGGCCTTGGCGGCCTGCTTGACCGCAGCGGCGTCCTCGTCGCTGATCGGAGCGGACTTGACCACCTTGGCGTCGGGGATCGTCGCCTCGACGGCGTCGACCGCCGTGATGGAAACCAGCGCCACGATGCCCGACGTGCCCGGGGTGATGACGCCGGCAAGCTCGTCGGCCACGTCGCTCTTCATGAGCACATTGCCGGCCTTGCCGACGGCCGCGCCGGCGATGCCGACGCCGACGGCGCCGGCGATGATGGTCGGCGGGAAGATCAGGCCGAGGACGGCGCCGCCGACGGCACCCCACAGGAAGCCGTTGCGGGTCTTGTGGTCGGTCATCTTCTGGATGTGGATCTTGCCCTGGTAGTCCGCGTTGGCGACCAGGACGCCGTCGATCTCGAGCGCCCGGTTGACCTCGGCGTCGAGCAGCGCGTCGTAGGCGGCCTTGGCCGAGTCCATGTCGGCGAACTGCGCCACGATGAGGGCCTGGTTGCCCTGGACGGCGATCCCGGCCACGGCGTCGACACCGAGGTCGTCACCGACGGCGACCACCGCCGCGTCGACCGGCTGATCCGGCGTCGCCGTCGCGTTCTTCGTCTCGTCAGTCATCTGAGAATCTCCATTCGTTGACATCGGTTGACTCTTCGTTCCAGATAGACAGGCTTCTCAGCTCACGCCGGCTGCGACCTCCTCGGCGGCCAGGACGGAGGCGAGGGCCTCGTCGGCCGCTTCCTGCTCGATCATGTCGGCCGCGACGAGGGCATCGACCGCTTCCTGAGCGGCCTCCCGCTCGATGAGATCCGCGGCGATGAGCGCACGAACGGCACGAAGCGCCGCAGCAGCCTCGATCTCGTCGGCCGCGGCGACCGCTTCCTCGGCCTCCTCGGTCGCTGACTCCTCGACGTCGAGCGACATGCGGACGACGTTCTCGGCCTCCTCCTTGGCCGCCTCCTCGATGAGGTCGGCGGCGAACAGCGTGTCGATGACATCCTCGGCGGCGGCATCCTCGACGGCGAGCGCCGCGGCCACGACGTCGGCCGCCTCGGCGATGGCCGCGTCCTCGATGAGCTCGGCCTCGACGAGCGTCTGCGGCGATGTCCATGGCGGCGGCCAGCTTGACCTCCTCGGCCGCCTCGATGGCGTCCTCGGCCTCCATCTTCACGCGCAGCTCGTCACCCACGATGGCGAGGGCATCGGGCGAGATCATCGCCTGCATCAGCGTCCGGCCGCCGGCATCGACGATCGCGTCGCGCAGGCTCGCCGCCCAGTGGTGCTCGATGACGAGGATCGCCGCGGCGCTGCCGGCGGGGATCGAATCGGCGAGCTCCTGCATCCGGTCGACCGAGAGGCCGGCATCGCGCTCGGCAACGGCGAGCGCACCGACTTCGGCGCCCTCGACCATGCCCGCGGCGCCACCTGCGTGGAGCCCGATGAGTCCGCCGGCGATCGCGCCGAGACGCATCCGCTCCGTCTCGGACAGGTCGGTCAAGTGCATCGAGTTCTCGATGTCGCCGTGCTGGTCCTTCTGGACGAAGATGACGTCCACGAGGCGGATCACGCCGCGCTTCCGCGCCCGGCGCAGCTCGGCCATGATCCGGCCGGTCGCGTCGAACTTGTCGAACCCGACCACGAAAACCTGGATCGGGCCGGTCACGTGCTTGTCTGTCATGTCCTTGTGTCTCCTTCGACCTTGCTTCCCGATGTCCGGCGTCGGTCGCACGCCGAACGGGTCCTGCGCACGACGGACTTAGGCTGGGATCGCGGGAGCGTCGTGCGTCGCTGCCGCCGCTGCCGCGGTCTTGATGGCCCCGGCCGTTTCCTCGTCGACGGGGACCGTCTTGACTTGCTCGGCCTGCGGCATCTTCTGGGCGACGGCGTCGGCATCCATCGCCGAGACGAGCGCGAGGATCCCGGAGGTGCCCGGCGTGATGACGCCGGCGAGCTCCTTCTCGACCTCGACCCGGTGGTAGAGGTTGCGCGCCTTGCCGGCCGCCGCCCCGGCAACGCCGAGCGCGACGGCGCCAGCCACGATCGTGGCCGGCAGGAAGACCGCCGCGACGACACCCCCGACGATGCCCCACTTGAGGCCCGTACGCGTGCTGTGGTCGGTCATCTTCTGGACGTGGAGTCGGCCCTTCTCGTCCGCTTTGACCACAAGGACGCCGTCGACCTCCAGGAACCCCGCGACCTCGGCGTCGATGAGATCGTCATATGTGCTCATCGCCAGGTTCGGGTCCGCGAACCGGGCGACGATGAGCGCATGGGGCCCTTGAGCAGCGACCGCACCGTCGGCGACCGCGCCTTGCTCGTCCGCCACCTGGCCGGCCACGACGACGGTGTCGCCGGCGTCGGTAGCCGACGTCGGCCCGACCGTCGTCTGTTGTTCGGTCATCTCGGTTCCTCGGCTGCTCGCGGTCGACGTGAGCCTCCCTTGTGGCGCCGGACCGCGCCTCGTGCGCAGCAACGTCCCGACATGCTCGCGAGGACCGTCCAGGCACGTCGACCGCAGTGCGGATCACCCTGGACCCTCGGACCGTAGGCCCGCTCGCAGGCCGCCCGCATCCTCCCCGTCGGAGGAAGCCCTCGACCAAGCGATCGGCGTGCAGCTGCCCCCAGGAGAAGACCCAGGCGCCAGCCGCGAACATCCAGCCCGGAGCGAAGCCAACGCAACCTCGGCGGTTCGTGTCCTCCGTCCTCCGAACGGGAGGAGGTCGTGCGAGCGGCCGCGGCTCCACTATCGTCGAGCGGTCTCAGCCCGCGTGATGACAGCGAGGGAGATGTGCGATGACATCAGCCGCGAAGATCGGCTCAGCGGACGCCACCAGTCAGGCAGACCCGAAGCCTCCGCGCGTCCGACGCCGACACATCGAGGGCAACACGGCAGCGGAACACCGCGCATCAGGTCGCGCAGCCCGAACGGAGGTGCCGCTCGGCGCGCACGGCGACTGGTCCGTGCCGGCGGATCGGCCGGACCCGGTCGCGCTGCTGATCGAGCAGGGACAGGACCGCGTCGCGGATCTCGTGCCCATCCGCTACGGCCGGATGCTGGTTTCGCCGTTCACCTTCCTGCGCGGCGCCGCGCTGGTCATGGCCGCCGATCTGGCCCGCGTGCCCTCGAGCGGCGTCTACGTCCAGTCCTGCGGCGACGCCCACCTGTCCAACTTCGGCGTGTTCGCGACGCCGGAGCGGCGCTTGAGTTTCGACGTCAACGATTTCGACGAGACGCATCCCGCGCCCTTCGAGTGGGATGTCAAGCGCCTGGCGACGAGCCTCGTGGTGGCAGGGCTCGGCGCCGGCTATCAGCGAGCCGCGGTCCGCACCATCACCCGCTCGGCGGCCAGCACCTACCGCACCGAGATGCGGAGCCTGGCCGCGATGTCGTTCCTGGACGCGTGGTACACGCGGATCGACGTCACGGCGATGCTCGCCGAGATCCAGCAGCGAGGGTCAGCCAAGACCAAGAAGGTCGCCCAAAAGGCCGTCGAGAAGGCTTCGACGCGAACAAATCTCGGCACGCTGAGCAGTCTCGCCGAGCACACCGACGCCGGCTGGCGGATCAAGGCCGATCCGCCGCTCATCGTTCGCTACGACGCGACACCCGAGCGTGACGCCGCCCTCCGGGACGGATTCACGGCATACCGCAGATCGCTGGGCCGGGATATGCAGCCGATCATGGACGCGTACACCTTCGCCGATTACGCGCGCAAGGTCGTTGGCGTCGGCTCCATCGGGACTGAGGCGTTCGTGGTCCTCAGCATCGGCGTGCGCAACGACGACGCACTGTTCCTCCAGGTGAAGGAGGCCCAGGCCTCGGTCCTGGAGCGCTATACGGAGCGCAGCACCATCAAGGAGCAGGGCGAGCGCGTCGTCGCGGGTCAGCGGCTGATGCAGGCTGCGAGCGACAGATTCCTCGGCTGGCTGCGGATCGATCGCCTCGGGCGTCCGTACGATTTCTACGTCCGCCAGCTCCGCGACTGGAAGGCCTCGTACGAAGTGGAGAGCGGCCAGGAACAACGGCTGGCGACCTACGCGCGCTATTGCGCGACCGCCCTCGCCCGCGCCCATGCCCGCTCCGGCTCGGCGTCGGCCATCGCTGGCTACCTCGGCAAGGGCGATGAATTCGAGCGCGCGATCGAGCGGTTCGCGGTCGCCTATGCCGATCAGAACGGCCTCGACTACCAGGCCCTCCTCCAGGCGGAGACCGACGGCCGGATCAAGGTCCGCCATGGCGTCTGATCCGCGTCGATCGAATCGGGGGCCGGCGCTCGTCGTGCCACTGCGACATTCGATCGACCGCTTCATGTCGGATCCGGCATCCTCCGGAACGCCGCCTGATTGAGACCCCACCAGACCCGCGCGGTGTTCGGTCTGCGCGCCACCGGCCTGGCTATCGGGCCTCGCGCACCATCGAAAATATCGGTGGGGCTACGCCGGCCTGGGACTCGCCCGTCTGCACGAACCCATGGCGCTCGTAGAAGGACCGGTTACGCGGGTTGGTGTTCTCGAGGTAGGCGGGCAGATGGTCCGCATCCACGACGGCGAGGCATCGGCGCAGCAGGTCGCCGCCGATCCCGCGGCCCTGTTTGGACGCGTGGACGCCGAACCACGGCAGATACCAATGCCGGTAGGCCGGGTGGGCGTGCTCCATCTGATCGAACGTGCTGAAGACATCGTCCAGCCTCTCCGCCGACACGGTGAGGCGGAAGTGCTCGATGATCGCATCGTCGGGCGACAGGTCGGGTGGATACCAGAAGGCGACCCCATCGAACTCCCCGATCCGCCAGACGGTGCCGGCATCGAGCGCCAGGCCACCGAATGCCACGACCGCCTTCGGGAAATGGCGCATGTACGACTCGTCGTCCGGATAGAGGTTTCGGACGAACGGGTCGTCGATGAAGGCCGAGACGATCACGTCGATCGCCTGCTGTCGCTCGGTGGGTCGGACCTTGGCGAACGTCGGGCTGCCCATGGGCCTCCTCGGCAGAGTGGATCCTAACGGTCGAGGATGCTAGTGCTTGGCTCGGACAACGGCAATGGGCGTGAAAGAAGGTGGTTCTGGTCGGGCGAGAGGATCTGAACCCGCCTGTTCCCACAGCCCGAACCGTGTTGCCGGAGTTCGTCGAGGAGGCGCTCCGCGCAGTCGCTTGAGAACGTGGCACGCTGGCGACCTTCACACTGAGCGAGCCGACGGTCGAGTCGCGGGCTTCCGCTTCAGCCTCCCGACTGCCAAGCGTCTCGTCGGAGTTCGTACACCGTCATCGGCTCGCCCGAGCGACCACGGCCCTGGCCTCGCACGGCGAATCCGAGCTTGGCCGCCACGCGGCGCGATGCTTCGTTCTCTCCCTCGTCAATGTACGCAGTGATGCAGTCGGTTTCGGCCCTACTCCAGAGGTCGCCGATGGCGGCGTGCATCGCCTCGGTCGCGATCCCGTGATTGCGCCGCTCCTCGGCTACCCACCAGCCCGCCTCGACCTCGTCCGGCTCGATCCCATCGATGCCATCTCCAGCCAGGCGCAACTCCGCGCATCCGAGGAACCTCTCCTCTCTCAGATCCCTGATCGCCCAGGGGCCGAACCCGCACTCCCGCCACTGCACCTCAGCCGCGCCGGTGTCGCGCAACGCGTCAGCCGGCCTGCCCGACGCCGATGCGTGCTCGGCTTCATCGAGCCGCGTCAGCGGAGTCAGGAGCAGCCGTTCCGTCCGGAGAACGATCCTGCCGTCGATAGCGCTCCTCCGGTTCGCGCGTCGCCCTCCCACACTCGAAGTATGAGCCCGCCGGTTCAGGGGTCCTCGATAGACTCCAGGACGGATCTCGTGTCCTTGCTGGGAGTTGTCGATGCCGCCCAAGTCGCAGGGGTTCAGACGCATCGAGCGGCGCATCCTGGCCGAGCGGTTGCCGGAGCCGAGGGACGTCGCCCAGTCCGACGAATGACAGCGCCGCGGTCGTACCCGGAGCGCCTCGTTCCCCGGGGCAAGGAGGCCCTCGACCGAGCAGGCCCTGCCGTCAGATGGTCGGTGGGACCGCCTTGCCTGGGAACAACTGCTGGAACTGCTTCGCGTACTGGCGCTTGCCCACGAGGCGCCAGAGCACCTTCACGGAGAGGGGCATGCCCGCGTAGAAGTGCTTGCGGTCCGCCGGCGTGGAGTTCGCGAGCAGCATCCCGAGCTGCGGCAGCAGTCGACTCTTCGGGATCGCGCCGACACTGTGGTCGGCCATCGCCGTCCACTCTTCCGTGGTGACCACCCGCTCCGCGACCGGGACGACCTCGACCACTTCGCGGCGCAGGTGCACCTTCAGCACGTCGAGCATCCGCTCGTAGGCATCGGCCAGCTGTTCGCCGACCGCCGGGTCGGCCGTCGCGCGCCATCGGGCGAGGAGCGGACCCGCCTCCTCGAGCAGCGCCGCCACCTGTGCATGGTGGGCGCGCATCTGGCCGACGTGCAGCGCGCAGGCGGGAGCGCGCTGCTCGAGCTTGTCCCACAGGAGCTCGTCCTCGCTCTCGTGATGCGTGTGCAACGTCGCGTCGAGATCGGCGAGCCACTGGCCGACGAACTCGCTGCGCGCCGTGTCACCGGCGGGAGCGCTGTGCACCAGTCCAGGCGCCGCTTCGTACGCCCACAGGAACGCGTTGTGCAGGATGCGCATGTCGTCGCCGCTGCACAGCTTCGGCCCGTCAGGAACGGGCGGAGCGGTCTCACCAGGCAGGGAGACGTACTCAATGGTCATAGATGGACCTCCTGGGGGCGCGGGGACGGCTGGTCATCTCAAGCCTGAGGGCCACGACCGCTTGCCACGAGCAGCGCCTCGTGCTCCATGCCGGCAGGTCGTCGTGGTCTGGACCCCGACGACGCGGCGCACGTCATGTGCGTTCATGCTGCGGGGCTCCGAAGCCAGAGCGCCACGCCGATCCAGGCGAACCCGAGCGCAAGCAGGACCCCGAAGATGGCCGTCCCAAGTTGTCCGGCCGCAGGGGGCAGGAACTCGGCGACGAAGAAGACGAACAGGAATCCGGCCATCGCGCCCAGCAGGAGGACCGCCGCGGGACGCGGGAAGACGTCCGCCTGGAACGTCGCGATCCCAGTCAGCAGGAGTCCGAGGGTGAGCGCGATGCCCCCCAGGAAGAGGAGAGGATGCTCGCCGATCGGGCCGTTGACGGACGGCTGGAGAAGGGGCGTCGCCGCGACCAGGACCAGGAGGAGCATCCCCACGAAGAGCAGGGTGTGTGCCACCAGCCCGAGGGCACCGGTGGCGTCCGCCTGGACGATGTACATCGCTGGCAGGGACAGGAGCAGCAATGCGGCCGAACCAAGCATGAGCGAGGCGACGTCCGGCGGGATGGTCGCTCCGATGACGGGCCTCGACGCGATGAGCAAGGCCGTCAGGCCGAAGAGGAGTGCCCCGCCGACGAGGACCGGGCCGCTCAGATGGATGGCCGTGCTCATTGGGCGACCGCCGGCCACTGCCGATCGATATCCGTCATCCCGTACCCTCCCGTAAGCGCCTCGCCTGGCGTGAGGGTGGTAGTATTTCGTTGATGTGTCCGGAAAGTCAATAGACATCAGAGAGGTGTGCTTCCTTGCCACGACCCTACCGCCTCGGTCGACGGGCCGAGCAGCAGGCGGAGACGAGGGACCGGATCCTCGGCGTGGCGGTCGAGCTGTATCGGACGCTGGGATACGCGGGCACCACGACCAAGGCGGTCGCCAACGCTGCCGACGTGGCCCCGGCGACCGTCCGGAATCACTTCGCGACCCCGGAGGCGCTTGCCGTCGCAGCCGGGGCACGGATCCTGGACGACCTGCGGCCGCCCGATCCCTCGATCGTCGACGGGGACCCTTCGCTTGCGTCTCGCGTCGAGCGGCTCGCGGTGGAGCTGGTCGCATACTTCGAGCGCGGTGATCCGTGGTGGCCCGTCCTGCAGCGGGACCCCGAGCTGGCAGGGGCCTGGGCCGGGGTTGCCGAGGCCGCCGAGCTCGGGCTCGTGCGTCTCTTCCGGGCGGCGCTGGGACCGCTCGCGGACGACCCGGTGGCGATGGCCGTCACCCGCACGACGATCGGCCCGCCGCTCCACTACATGCTCCTCATGACCGGCCTGTCGCGCTCGGATGCCGTCGAGGCGCAGCTCGACGTGGTGATCCCATGGCTGGAGCGTCGGCTGGCGATGAGGGACCACGCGGCGCCGCAGGGATGAAGGTCGCCGCTCGCGACCTCGAGCGCAGCCCAATCGACCAAGTGGAACCGCGGCCCACCGCGCCGGAGCTGTCCGCCGCCGAGGTCGTTGCCTACCTGCGGGATCTGCCGCGCATGTGGGACGACGCGCCGGGCTCGAGGCGCGGGGTCGCCGAGTCGCTGTTCGAGCGGGTGGAGGTCCTCGGGCTCCGGCGGATGCACCTGGAGCCGACACCGGCTGCGGTCGCCGTGGGCCTCGTGGAGGCGTTCTCGTGCGCATCTACTGGTTACGGTCGGGGCGAGAGGACTCGACCCCGCGGAACCTACCTCATCGACCACGGGAGCTCAGGCGTCCGCACGCCTGCGCACGCGCTCGAACTCGCGCCGGCCGGTGCCGCTGGCTCGCCGACCAGCGCTGTCATCGGGCCCCCGGCGCGCGGGTCGTGGGTCGACGTAGCGGCGCAGGCGGCCCGTACGGGCCGCCTGCGCGTTAGCTTCGATGGGAACGGTCAGGGCGTACCGAACGTTACCGACTGGGCGAGGGTCCGCATCTCCTCGACGAGCTGCGCCGGAGTACCGGGGCCGTACTCAGCATCGATGACGACGATGACGCCGTCGACGTCGACGATCCAAAGGTCATCGATCTGGCCCGGCTCATGGTGCCAGAGCGTCCAGGACCGCTCGGTGTCGTAGCTGATGTACATGCTCCCTTCGCATCCGGTGAACATGGCTCCGTCGAACGGGGCGTCATCCGGCACGTGGAGGGTGACGGATTTCCCCGCGTACCCACCGACCATCACGTCTACCGGCTCCGAGGCATCGCGAGATGCCTGCGCCGCCAGGGCGGCCACAAGATCGTCGACCGTGGTGACGGGAGTGGCCGGCCTGGTCGATGTCGACCGGCACGGATCCGCGGGCACGTAGAACCCCGTACCGGCCGGATGGGGCATGAACATGACGAGGGCTTCTGAAAGCCCAACACCATTGCCCTTCTTTAGGAAGTTGAAGTCCACGAGTTGAACCCAGCCGGAAGCCGGAATGGTGACCGTCATGGCGACAACGTCGCTGCCAGGGCGTGGCCGGCTGAGGTCGAACGGTCCCTCGGGAAGGCTCCCGCCGGGCGTGTTCGACGGCGCGGAGGTCGGAGTCGGCGACGGGGTCGGACTTGCCACTGGGCCCAACCCGGACCCGGATCCGCCTCCACCTGATGTCAGGCCGATGCCGATCGCGACGATCAGTACGACTGCGGCCATGGAGCTGGCGGCAGCCGCGAGTGTCATCGAGAGCCTTGGGAAGCGGACTCCGACAGATGCTCCGTGCCGACCTCGCGCACGTTCCAGGATGTCGTCCGCGCCGATCCTGACCGGGAATGTCGCAGCCTCTGCCTTGAGGGCCTCTCTCAGCAGCGTTTCGTGTTGGGGGTCGAAGGCTTGATCAGACATTCGTGGTGGCCTCCGCTGGGCTGGCTGACACGACTGATGTGTCGAGGACCTCGCGCAGTCGCGCGAGCCCGGTCCGGAGCTGGGACTTGACGGTGTTCTGGCTCGTGCCCATCACGCTGGCTACTTCGGCCACGGGCAGGTCGGCGTAGTAGCGCAAGACGACCGCAGCTCGTGATCGGATCGGCAGGGTGGCGAGACCCTGTAGCAAGGCGATGTGTTCCGTCGGGTCAATGGCGGGACCTGGCGAGTCAGGTATGAGTTGAACCCACGTCACGCGTCGGAAGCGGCGCTGGCGGCTCAGTGCCTGATTGGTCGCGATCTTGAGGAGCCACGGCCGCATTGCCGCCGGGTCGCGCAGATTCGAGCCGCGATCGAGCGCGGTGAGAAGCGTGTCCATCAGCACGTCCTCGGCGTCGGCCGCGTTGCGCAGGATCAGATACGCAACACCTTGAATCTCCCTGCCGTACTGCTCCAGCAGTTCGGCGAGCACGTGAGGCTCACCCCGGCGCAGAGCTTCGACGGTCATCGCATCCCCTCGGTGCGCCGGCAGTGGATCCCGCCGGTCAGCAGATTAGACGCATGGCCATGGGGAAACGGGTGAAAGCCGCCGAAAGAGTTGGAGCTGGGCGCGCCGGCAACCGGCCGGACCAATCAGGGCGTACCCGACGCGCAAGGAGCGCACGGTCGCTCTGTACCCGTTTCCAGATGGCAAGGACCGGTAGCTCGTCGTCGCCGCATTGGTCGGCGCCGAATCGGCCGGCGCCGCGTGCCATCCCCGCTTGGTTCATCAATCTCGCCAAACCATCCGGGTCGGGTCTGGGTCCAGATCGGCAAAGATCGGTTCCAGGGCGCCGGAAACCCCTGCACGACAACGAACGAGAGATCGCGTGGCAGCAGATCGTTGCCAAGGCACCCGAGTTCCGGAAATACCCGGAGCACCGATCGCGAGAGGCCGGTTGTCCGGCTGACCCGGCAAACCGCGATGCGCCTCTCCAGAGTTGATTATGGACCGAGGTCGGGAAATCGATCGGGCAGTTGCTCGACGATGAGGCAGGTTTGGTCGGGGCGAGAGGATTCGGCCCCGCGGAACCTACCTCATCGACCCGCTGCGTCAGTCCGCGGCCGCGGGCTCGAGCCGCAGCATCGACCACGAGACCGGGGGCAGCGTCACCGGGTGCAGGCCGTCGATCGCAGCGGCCGGCGACACGCGCCGAGGCTCGACGCGGGTAGGGGTGTCGGTCGTGTTCCGCGCGTACGGGTCGTCATCGGCCAGGACGACATGCTCGACGATCTGCATGGGTCCGAGGCCATCCAGGGCGAGTTCGAGCGTGACCGGCTCCGCGGCATCGCGGTTCACGAGGAACACCGACACGGCATCCGAGGCCGCGTCGTACGTCGCTACCCCGTCCACGGCGGGCACAGGTCCGTGCTCGGCGGTGTCGACCATCGGCACCTCGAGAGCCAACGGCACCACCGTCCCGCTAGCATGGCGGGCGGTCAGCGAGAAGGGGTAGAACGTGGTCTGACGCCATGCCGGCCCGCCCGCCTCCGCGCGGATCGGGGAGATCACGTTGACGAGCTGGGCGAGGCAGGCGCACGTCACGCGGTCCGCGTGGCGGAGGAGCGAGATCAGCAGGGCACCCACGACGACGGCGTCGGCGACCGAGTAGTCGTCCTCGCACAGCGTCGGCGCCTCCGGCCAGTCGCTCCGAGGCGGTTGGCCCTGGAAGCGGCGCAGGTACCAGACGTTCCATTCGTCGACCGACACCTGGATCCGCCTGGCGCTGCCCAGCGCGTCACCGACGCTATCGGCCGCCTCGACCACCGCGTCGATGAACCGGTCCAGCACGACGCCGGAGGCCAGGAAGCTCGCGAGATCACCGGCCTCGCCCTCCTCGAAGTACGCGTGCAGGGACACGTAGTCGACGAGGTCGTAGGCGTGCTGAAGGACCGTCCGCTCCCACTCGATGAAGGTGGGCATCCAGCCGCCCGAGCTGCCGCAGGCGACCAGCTCGAGTCCGGGGTCAACCATGCGCATCGCTCGCGCGGTCTCGGCGGCGAGGCGCCCGTACTCGCCCGCGGTCTTGTGCCCGAGCTGCCACGGCCCATCCATCTCGTTGCCCAGGCACCACATCCGGATGTCGTACGGCGCGGCGCTCCCGTTGACGGGGCGCTCGTCCGACCGCGTCGTGCCGCCGGGTACGTTCGTGTACTCGAGGAGCGCGACCGCCTCGTCCACGCCGCGCGTCCCGAGGTTGACCGCCAGCATCGGCTCCACGCCTGCCCGCGCGGCCCAGCGCACGAACTCGTCGAGGCCGAACTCGTTGGTCTCCGTCGAGTGCCAGGCGAGGTTCAGCCGGCGCGGTCGCGCCGCGGGAGGTCCCACCCCATCCTCCCAGCGATAGCCGGAAACGAAGTTGCCGCCTGGATAGCGCACGATGGTGACGCCCAGCTCGCGGACGAGGTCAAGGACGTCCTCGCGGAACCCGGCGGCGTCGGCGCGTGGGTGGCCGGGCTCATAGATGCCGGTGTAGACGGATCGGCCCATGTGCTCGACAAAGGAGCCGAAGAGGCGGCGATGCACCTCGCCGATGGGTTCGCCGATCCGGATCGTCGCTCTGGCTTTCACCATCGATCCCACAGTTGGCGAACGGCATGGTGACCGGGTTGCGGAACGCGATCAAAGGCCACAGCAGGTCCGTCCAGTACCAAGAGGAAGAGCATCCACGACGAAGGTGACATCGGGGTACCGGTCCGCGACGGACGGCACGAGGCGAAGGTGGTTCGGGAACACGGCCAGGACGTCGAACGCCAGGCCGCGACGAGCAACGACATCGAGGCCCTCCGCGACGCCGGCACGGAGAAGCCCGTTCGGATCCGAATCCCGATGGAGCAGGTGGCGGATGCCACCCAGCCGCCGATCCGGGCGCGCGTCCCGCGCATCATCGGCGCTCCTCGCCCCCGTTGGCGGGATCCACCCCACGATGGCCTTGATGAACCGGTGGCGGTCGACCGCCGCCAGCATCGAGTCGGAGTCATCGAGCGTGTCGACGGTCTGCACGAGCACCGTCGCATCGACGCCTGCGAGGGCAAGGTCAGGTTCGAGATCCATGGGCGTGAACGTGCGGTAGATCCGCCCCTCAGACGGCGTGGGCCACGAGTAGCGGCCGCTCTCGATGTCCAAGAAGTGCTGATGCGCGTCGATCCTTGGCGCGCCGGTCATCCTCACGTCTTGCCGGTCTTCTTCGTTCCTGTCGCAACGGCGCCGTGTGCGGGTGTGCGGGCAGGCCGTTCACCCGCTTGTCGGAACCAGGCCTCGGTCGTCGCGACGTGGACGAGCGCGGCCGACGCGGCCCAGTTCGCGTCCCGTGCCGTCAGGGCGTCCAGGATCTCCTGATGCTGCGCCACGGTCCGGGCGCCCGCACCCTCCTCCGCGATGCCACGCCACGCCCGTGCGCGCATCGTGCGACTCGAGACCGCGCCGAGCATGGACGCCAGGGTCTCGTTGCCAGATGCCGCCGCGACGAGGCGGTGGAACCGGGCGTCGTGCTCGATCCGCTCGGCCTCGGTGACTGACGCTCGCATCAACTGGAGGACCTCGTCGAGGATCACGAGGGAGGCGTCGTCGATGCGGTCAGCGGCCATCGCGGTGGCGGCCGGCTCGAGGATCCGTCGAACGCCGATGAGCTCCAGGGAAAACCCCTCCTGCATGAGCTCCACCGCGGCGCCGATCCCCTCGAGCAGAAGCTCCGGGCGCAGGCTGGTGACGTACGTTCCATCGCCGCGACGGACGTCGAGCACATGGGCGGTCACGAGGGCGCGGACGGCCTCGCGTACCGTGTTCCGGGAGGCCCCGAGCAGCGCCGCAAGATCCGCTTCGGGAGGGACGCGGGCTCCGGGTGCCAGGTCGCCGCTGGCGATCATCTCGCGGATCTTCGCGATCGCGGCCTCGGTCAGTGGCGCAGCCACGGGGCAACCTCTGCAACTGGGCGTCGATCGACGCGACTCCGAAGATACCGCGAGTCGGCAGGCGGAGGATACTGCTAGACATCCGATGTATGGAGGCAGTATGGTGCCAGAACTAGGGCCGGAATGGCCGTCATAGCTCGCAGACACCCGACTATTCGACGCCGTCGCTCGGGATCCCGCCCGCCTACCAGGCGGCCAAGGGCGAAGCCATCGAGGCCAACGTCGATACGGGCACCGAGATGGCGACCAAGGAGACGCGGCCGACTTCAAGTAGCCGACCCTCACGGGGTGCCCGACGACCTCCTCCGTCGGGCACCCCGGCACCCTCGCATCCTCACGAGTTACCGCCCGTGCCCATCACGATCACTGAGGTCGTCGCACTCGACATCCGGTTCCCGACGTCCGATTCGCTCGACAGCTCGGACGCGATGAACAAGGCGCCGGACTACTCAGCCCCGTTTGTCACCCTCAAGATGGACCATCCCGACGGCCTCGAAGGTCACGGGATCACCTTCACGACCGGTCCAGGGAACGAGCTCTGCGTGGCCGCGGTCGAGGCCCTCGTGCCGATGGTGGCCGGGCGCACCCTCGAGTCGATCGTCTCGGACTTCGCGACCTACTGGCACGCGCTCGTGGGCGACGGACCGCTGCGCTGGGTCGGGCCCAAGAAATGGAGTGATCCGTCTCGCGACGGCGGCCGTCGTCAACGCGATCTGGGATCTCTAGCTGCTGCTGGCCGCCAAGTTCGGGGTGCCGGTCTGCCCCCACGCAGGAGGCGTCGGGCTCTGCGAGTATGTCCAGCACTTGGCGATCTTCGACTGCATCGCCGTGACAGGCTCGCTGGAGGATCGGGTCGTGGAGTATGTGAATCACCTGCACGAGCATTTCGAGGCGCCCGCGATCGTCCAGGACGGCCGCTATGTTGCTCCGAGCGCACGGGGCTACAGCATCACGATGCGACCGGAGTCCCTCCGCCGCTTCGCCTACCCGAGCGGCAAAGAATGGGCACCGGTCACCGCGTCGGGACGCTCTCGGTGAGCGGTCGCCTCGCGGGCAAGGTCAGCCTGATCACCGGGGCGGGGTCGGGCATCGGCCGCGCGTCGGCGGTCTTGTTCGCTGCAGAGGGATCGCGCGTCGCGGTCGCAGACATCGACCAGGCGGCCGCCGCGGAGACGGCGGGTCGCATCACCGCGGACGGTGGCGACGCGGCCGACTTCCGCGTCGACGTCACGGACCAGGTGGACACGGAGGCCCTCGCTCGCGCGGTGATCGAGCGGTACGGCACGATCGACGTTCTGTTCAACAACGCCGGCATCGCGGGGGTCGGTACGGTGCTCGAGACGTCGGTCGAGCTGTGGGACCGGGTTATGGCGGTCAACGTGCGTGGCGTCTTCCTCGTCGCCCGAGCCGTCCTGCCGGCGATGATCCGGGCCGGCAGCGGCTCCATCATCAACATGTCGTCGTGCATCGCCGAGATCGGATTAGCGCAGCGGGCCTCGTATGCCGCCTCCAAGGGCGCGGTCCTGTCGCTCACGCGCCAGATGCAGGCGGACTACGCCGTCCACGGGATCCGCGTGAATGCCCTCCTCCCCGGCACGATCCACACGCCGTTCGTGGACCGCTACCTGGCGGAGAGCTATGACGACCCCGTCGCTGGTCTGGAGTCCCTCAAGAAGCGCCAAATGACGGGTGACCTGGGCCGACCCGAAGACGTAGCCAGCGCCGCGCTGTTCCTCGCGGCCGACGAGTCACGGTTCGTCCTTGGCTCTGGCTTGTTCGTCGACGGCGGCGTGCGCGGCGCCAAGTGACCGATCCATGCGCCTGATCAACCGCCTCGCCGAGGATGGCCCTCGGTTGGCGATCATGCTCGATGACGACACGGCGGTCGATGCGATGGACGTCGACGTCCGTTTGCCGCGGACGATGGCGCAGCTGATCGAGTCGGCGGATACGCATCTGCCGCGGCTTCGGGCGGTCCTGGCAAGCGCGACCCCGCGAGACCGTTTTCGCCGGCCGCTTGGCGAGGTCGTGCTCGGGGCCCCCGTCGGTCGCGTCGGCAAGATCATCGCCATCGGCAAGAACTACCGAGAGCACGCGCTGGAGGAGGGCGTCGATCCCTCCACCATCCCGATCGTGTTCGCCAAGTTCCCGAGTTCCATCGTCGGTCCCGGTGCAGAGATCCGCTGGCGGGCCTCCGACTCTGGCCAGGTGGATTGGGAGGCCGAACTCGCGGTCGTCATCGGGCGGAAGGCCCGCGACGTTGCCGTCGCGGACGCGCTCGATCATGTGCTGGGCTACACGTGCCTCGATGACATCTCGGCCCGCGACGTCCAGTTCGGCGATGGCCAGTGGACGCGCGGCAAGAGCCTGGACACCTTCTGCCCGATGGGCCCGTGGCTGGTGACCACTGACGAGATCCCGGACCCGCAGGCCCTGCGCATCCGGCTCTTGGTGGACGGCGAGTGCCTGCAGGATGCCTCGACCAACGAGATGATCCACGGCGTCCGTGACCTGATCGCCTTCTGTTCCCGGCTCATGACGCTTGAGCCAGGTGATGTCATCGCGACTGGGACACCAGGCGGCGTCGGCGTCTTCCGCACCCCGCCACGGTTCCTTGCGGACGGCGAGGAGGTCGTGGTCGAGATCGAAGGGATCGGACGGCTGTCCAACCGCTGTCGAGTCCTACCGGATTGAGCGGATGATCCCGAAGGCCACCCGCACGGTGGATCTCGCGTACGGCGAGACCGGCTTGTCGATCGAGGTGCCAGCAGACCGGACCAC
Organism: uncultured Chloroflexia bacterium; assembly: GCA_963724635.1. GTDB lineage: Bacteria > Chloroflexota > Limnocylindria > Limnocylindrales > CSP1-4 > SPCO01. Next base: position 15,469 of record CAVRVI010000002.1, on the reverse strand, counting down.
CGTGGTCGCCCCGCGCCATCGACCGGCCGCCGCGGACCCGGTGCGCACCCTGTTGACGGCCCTCGAGGGGCCCGTCGCAGGGCCGCCGCTGCGCGACCTCGTCAGGCGCGGGCAGCGCGTGGCGATCTCCGTCTGCGACATCACCCGCCCGCAACCGCGAGCGCTGATGATCGGCGCGATCCTGGAGCACCTCGGCCCGCGCGTCAGGCCCGATGACGTGGTCATCCTCGTGGCGACCGGCACCCATCGGGCGAATACCCCCGACGAGCTGCTGGCGATGTTCGGCCCCGAGGTCATCGACCACTGTCGGGTCGTCAATCACGATGCGCGAGATCGAGCGAGCCTCGTGGACCTGGGCCGCGTCGGCGATGTCCCGGTCCTGCTCAACCGCGAGTGGGTGGAGGCCGATGTTCGGATCACGACCGGGTTCGTGGAACCGCACTTCTTCGCCGGGTTCAGCGGTGGGCCCAAGATGGTCGCGCCGGGGCTTGCCGGGCTCGACACGGTCCTCGCCCTCCACGATGCCCGCCGGATCGGCGATCCGCGGGCGACCTGGGGCGTCATCGAGGGCAACCCCGTCCACGACGCGGTCCGGGCGATCGCCACGGCGACCGGCGTCGACTTCGCCCTGGACGTGCTGCTCAACGACGAGCAACGGATCACCAGCGCCTTCGGCGGCGAGCTCCTCGCGATGCATGCCGCCGCGCGGGCCGAGGCCCGGGCCGTCGCGATGCAGCCCGTAGCGCGAGCGTTCGACATCGTCGTGACCACCAACAGCGGATACCCGCTCGACCAGAACCTCTACCAGGCCGTCAAGGGTATGGCAGCGGCGGCAGCGGTCACCCGACCCGGCGGGACGATCATCTGCGCGGCCGAGTGCCGGGACGGCCTGCCGGAGCACGGCACCTACGGTCGACTCCTCGCCGCCCGCGACACGCCGGCGGGACTGTTGGCGATGATCGCCGCGTCGTCGACCACGATCCCCGACCAGTGGCAGGTCCAGATCCAGGCGCGCATCCAGGTCGCCCACGACGTCCTGCTCAAGACGGCAGGCCTCAGCGATGATGCCGTTCGAGCCGCGCATCTCACGCCGATCGACGACGTGACCGAGACGATCGATGGTCTCCTGGCGGCCGATCCGGGCGCGACGCTCTGCGTCCTGCCCCAGGGACCGCAGACGATCGCGTACGTCGCCTGAGTCTCGGCCCGTTCCCGACGCTTGACTGTTCCGCTCGGTCGCGCGCGACCTACCAGCCGGCGGTCTCGGCCAGCCGGGCGAGCCAGCGGCGGCGTCCCTCCCCCGTGCGGGCGCCGGCCGCACGCTCGAGGACGCGCAGGCGCGCGATCGCGACACAGAGCAGATCGATCCCGGCTTGATGCTGGATCCCCGCGGCGGCCAACAGCGCCGGCCAGCCGATGGCCCAGGCGTCGGGATGGTGGTACCGGACGATGAAGCCCCACCAGGCAAGGTCGACGAGACGCGGCGCCAAGTGGACGTCCTCGAGGTCGACGAGGGCAAGACCACCATCCGGGCGGACGATGACGTTGATCGGGACGAAGTCGCCATGGACGACGACGGGGCGCCAGACCGACGCGGTCCCGGCCTGCGATCTCGCGGTCTCGAACGTCGCGACCGCCTTCCGGGCAGACGCCGCGAGCGACGGGTCGAGGTCCGCCTGGACGGTCGCGATCCAGGCCGCAGCAACGACTCCGAGCCGGCCGGGCTCAGCCCAGCTGCTCGTCCAGGTCAAGGTCGGTCGGATCGACGTTCCCGACCAGGCTGCTCAGGTCGGCCATCCCGGCGGCGAGTTCGAGACATCGACCCGGGTCGTCGAGCATCGAGGCGCCCGTCGCACCGTCCAGCCACGGCGTCGTCACCCAGACCCCCGCGTCCGGCGAGTCCACCACGGTCACCGGTGTCGGCACGAGCACGCCGGAGCGTTCGAACTGCTCGGCTCGCACGACCAGCCGGCTCGCGAGCGCGGTCGCATCCACGGTATCGAGATGGCGAGCGGCCAGTATCCGCCCGTCCTCGAGGATGAGCCTGACGGTGCCGCCGGAGTCACCCCAGGGGACGGGCATGACCGCCGACAAGGATGAGCCGAGCGCCGCGGCCAAGCCGATGATCTGGTGATCCACGGAGGATGGCCCGGTCACGTCGCATTGCCGTGGAGGGACGATGCCCATCCCGCCGGGAGCTCGAGCCGGCCTCCGACAACCATCGCTGCGTAGCCTCCGGCCAAGTCGACGACCAGGGCGATCACCTCGTCTCCGTGTCGCCATACGAGTCTATCCAGCAGCCGATCCTCGTCGAACGTGATGCCAGGCGGGGAGCATCGCCCAGGAACGATCCAACCGTGCACGACGCGTGCCCGTCATCCTTGGTCGACGATCGCGAGTCGATGAGGGCGTGCAATACACATGATGTCTGATGTATGCTGAATCTGCTGGGCGATCTCCGCACGAACGAGCAAGGCGACGATGAAGATCACGGGCTATCGCACGCTGCAAACGATCCATCACTGGGGTCGCCCCGTTGGCGACGTCAACGGGCACATCGAATCTGGTATCACCGAGGTTCCTTTGGTGATCGTGGACACCGACGAAGGTGTCAGCGGCGTGGGTATGGGTTCGCACCAAGACCTCGCGCGCATCTTCCCTGCCATCGAGGGCGAGGATCCGCGCGCGGTGACGGCGCTGTACGACCGCATGCTGGCACGCGTGTTCAAGGCGAGCCATGCCGGAGCGACGTTCGGCGGCATCGGTACGTTCGACATGGCGTTGTGGGACATCAAGGCAAAGCTTGCTGGTGAGCCACTGTGGCGCCTGCTTGGAGGCCGTGATCGGTTTGTCGCGGGGTACGCGTCAGGGCTGGACATCGCCCTCGACGATGCCGAGCTCGCGCTCTTCTACTCCGACATGGCAGGCAGGGGCTTTACGGGTGGCAAACTCAAGGGCGGCAGAGACCTTTCCACGGACCTTCGACGTTTGACGATCATCGGTGACGCGCTGCGAGTCAACACCCCGGAGCCGAGCCTCATGCTCGACGTGAACGAGTCATGGAACCTCAAGCAGGCGGTCCGTTACGTGTCCAAGGTCGAGGAGGTCCTCGACCTTGCGTGGATCGAGGAGCCGATCCGCCGCTGGGACGCGGAGGGCCATGCGCGGTTGAGTGCGTCGGTGAAGGCCGCGGTCGCCACCGGCGAGAACCTCACGGGCCTCGAACAGTACCGCCCACTCTTCAAAGCCGGCGGCATCGACATCGTCCAGGCCGGGGCGACGTGGGGAGTGACCCACTTCTTGCGCGTCGCCATCGCGGCCCACAGCAGGGACCTGCCCGTGAGCCCCGTGGGCCTCACCGCGAATGCCGCGGTCGCGCATGCCGCGGCCGCCGTGCCCAATCACTTGACCGCCGAGGTGCAGGACGTGGGTTCGCCGTTTGGCGTCGCCATCGACCAGGAGTATGCCGACGGCGGGATCGTGCTTGGGGATCGGCCCGGGGTCGGAGTGGATGTCGACGAGGCGGCGATCGCGGCGCTGAAGCACAACGAGCCGGGGTGGCGCGCAGAGGCGGGTCCGCACGTGAGGCCCACTCGTGCGGGCTTGCGGCTGTCGAGCACAGAAGAGTCCGACGCGTAGTTCTGCTAGCGGACGACGCAGTTGCGGTCGCCTTAGCTCCCCGTCACGACCGCGTCGATGTCGCTCCACAGCTGTGGCGGGATGGGGCGCGATACCCGCGCGAGCGACTGTTCGACTTGCGCCCGGTCTCTCGCGCCGATGACGACGCTCGCCACCGCAGGGTGGCGAATCGGAAACTGGATCGCGGCCTCGGGAAGCTCCACGCCACACACCGCACAGAGCCCCGCCACCGTGTGGGCGAGCGCCAGGACGTCGGCGGGCGCGGCGTCGTACTCGAATTGCGCGTCCGGAGCGATCTCCTGTCGGCTCAAGAGACCAGAGTTGTACACGCCGGCAGCCACCACCGCGACTCCGCGTTCAATGGCCAGCGGAAGGAGGTCCTCCTGGGCGTGGCGGTCGATCAACGTATAGCGGCCGGCGAGCATGACCACATCGACGTCACACGTGGCAACGAATGCCGCGAGCATGGCCGACTGGTTCATCCCGGCGCCGATGGCGCGCACCACGCCCTGGTCGCGTAGTTCGATGAGCGCGCCGATCCCCGTTGTCGACGCCGCCTCCCAGTGATCGTCGGGGTCATGGAGGTAGGCGATGTCGAGCGAGTCAAGCCCCAAGCGCTCCAGACTGCCTTCCACCGAGCGCAAGATCCCGTCGCGCGTGAAATCCCATTCGCGCCGGTGCGTGGCGGGCACCGCGAAGCCGCCGTCATCCAGTTGCCCTGCGCGTTCCGGCGTGGGCACCAACATCCTTCCCACCTTGGTAGAGAGGGTGTACTCCTGCCGCGGGTAGGAGCTCAGGAGGGCCCCAAGCCGGCGTTCCGAAAGCCCCAATCCATAGTGAGGTGCGGTGTCGAAATAGCGCACGCCGCCTCGCCACGCGGCGTCGACCGCCGCGGCGCACTGCTCATCGGTGGAGACGCGGCTGAGGTTACCGAGTTGGGAGCCTCCGAGGCCCACAGTGGTGAGGGAGACGCCGCGTCCGATCGCCACACGTTCCAATGCGAGCTCCCACCGTATGGCGTATTATTGATACTACATCATACAAGTATCCGCGTGCCTGAGGCCCCTGTTGAACCAGCGAAGCGATCACTTCGCGATTTCGGAATGCCCTCGACGAGGCCCGTGCCGCCAGTCGCACGGTGGACAGCATGTCGGCGCGGCGTCTTCGCCGTAGATCACCGCACGAAGTAGGATGACGACATGGCGCAGAAGATCACGGGGGATCTGGTGACGACCGCTGCACCACAGGCGCAACGCATCTTCGGCGACAGCGTCGTCAGGGTTCGCGCGGCCCATCTGGGAGTGGCCGTGGTGCGGGACTTGGTGCAGGCGATCGTCACCGGCAGCGTCGCTCCCGGCGAGATCCTCCCTCCAGAGGCCACGCTCAGCCAGCAATTCGCCGTGAGTCGCACCGTGATCCGCGAGTCAGTGAAGCGCCTACAGGAAAAGGGACTGGTCACCGTCAGCCAGGGGCGCGGCACCATCGTGAACGAGCCGACCCAGTGGAACGTGCTCGATCCCGATGTGCTTTCCGCTCTTGTGGACCACGACGAGACGCTCGTGGTGCTTGATGAGCTTGCCATCGTGCGCGGGAGCCTCGAGGCGACCATGGCCCGCGCCGCGTCGGCCAGGCAGACCCCAGAGCGCTCCGCCGCCTTGCGAGAGGCGTTTGAGCGTGCCGCGGCCAACCTTGGCGACATCTCTGCCTACAACGACGCCGACGCCGCGTTCCACGACCTCGTCATGGAACAGTCGGGCATTCGGCTGGCTGCGAATATCACCCGCATCATGTTCGCGCGTGCTCGCGAGAGCAGCCGCTTCACCGGTATCACTACCGACGACGCTGCGCAATTGACGCTCGAGGAGCATCGTGCGGTACTCGAGGCGATCGTGGCCGGCGATGGCGACACCGCCGCGACGGCCATGAGCGAGCACATTGCAAAGGCTTGGGCGCGCAGGCGCGCGCCTGGCATTTCCTGACCGGCGGTATCGCCTGATCGACTGACCGCGTCAGTCGTGGTGCCACACCTCGTCGAAATGCGTCCTGCGTCCGCAAGCGTGCGGCACGCCATTCCCGATCTTCGCGTGCTCTCGACGCTGGCGGACCTACTCCTTTGTCGCCCCGGCGGTGAGGCCCGCCCTGAGGAATCGCTGTGAAAACATGAACACGATCAGCACCGGTGCGACGGAGATGAGCGTCGCGAGCGCCAGCTGTGGAAACGGGATCGAGTCGGAGGCGACGGTTGTCGGATTGATCTCCCGGACATTCGCGAGCAATTCCACCAGACCCACTTGAATGGGCATGGACTTCGACCCCGGAAACATCACGAAGGGCAGGAAATAGTTGTTCCAGTTGGTGACGAAGTTGAAGAAGCCTACGAGCGCGACGACAGGGATCGCGAGCGGCAGCGCGATTCGCCGGAAGACCGCGAACTCGCCCGCGCCATCGATGCGGGCGGCGTCGAGAAGCTCGCGCGAAACGCTCGTGGAGAAGTAGATATACGCCAGATAGACGCCGAACGGGAAGAACGCGAATGGCAGGATGACCGCCAACGGCGACCCCACGAGGTGCACCGCATTGATCTCGAGGAAGATCGGCAGCACGAGCGCCGTGTTCGGGATGAGCATCACCATGAGGGTCGAGATGAGGATCGCGCGGCGAAACCTGAAGTTGGTCTTGGCCAGCGCGTAGCCGGCCGGAATTGACACGAGGAGCGTGAGCACCAACGCGACCCCGGCGTAGAAGACCGAATTCCCGAGCCACGTCCAGATGCGGCCATCCTGGAACCCGACCAGCTCGTTCCAGTTTGCGACGAGTTGTTCGAAGGAGCCGAAACTCAGGGAAGCCTCGCCGTGAAAGCCGTTGAGTTGGGCGGTGTCCTTCGTCGGCGCGAGCAGGAGCCAAACCAGGGGAAGGACGAAGAACACCGCGAAGAATCCGGCGATCAGGAAAGCTGTCACGCGACCGAGCCAGCGGCCCGGCGCGAAGTCAGACCGCACGACCGGTGTTCTAGTCGCGCTCAAAGAGTCCTCCTCGGAAGACGAAGAACGCGGCAAGCCCCGCCGCCACGACGAGCAACAGCATCGAGATCGCGGCAGAGCTGTTGAAGTCCGCTTGCGGGCCGAAGGCGGTGACGTATGCGAGTTGATTGAGGGAATAGTGCTTCGGGATCTGGTTCCTGCTCGCCTGGGCGAGGATCTTGGGTTCCGCGAACAGCTGGGTCCCGACGGCGACCGAGATGACGGCCATGTACGCGATCCACTTCCGAATCAGCGGGAGCTGGATGTACCAAGCGGTCTTGATGGCGCTGGCGCCGTCACAGCGGGCAGCCTCCATGATCTCGTCGGAGATGTTGTTCAACGCGGCGTACATGATGATGATCCATGCGCCGGCGCCGGTCCAGAACGCAATGACCGTGAAGATCAGGGGCAGGTTGTTCAGGTCGATGGCTTGAACGAAGTTCGTGTACCCGAACCACTTCAGGACGAAGGACACCGGGCTGACCGAGGGATTGAGCAAGAAGAGCCAGAGCATGACGCTGGCCGCACCCGCGAATGCGCCGGGGATGAAGAACAGGAAGAGCGCGGTAGAGGCAAGCCGCCGCCTGACGCGCATGGCGTGGACGATGAGCGCCAGCAGGGTGACGAGCACGGTCAGGGTCACCACCCAGATCACCAGGAAGGCCGCGACGTGCTGCACTGCCGGCAAGAACCGGAAGTCCCCGACGGCCTTCACGTAGTTGTCGAGCCCGACGAATTGCCCACTCTTGGTGAATGAGAGATACAGGGCAAAGATCATGGGCAGAACGCCGAAGACCAGTAGCAGCAGCACGTAGCCGCTGCAGAACACGTAGGCGGCGAACGCCTGCGCGCGGGCTCCGCTTTGCGGCCCCCTTCGCGGGCGCAAAGAGGCCCACTGCCGCTCCTTTGTGGGGGCGGCAGTGGGCACGATGGCGTCAGTACGAGAGATGGTGCGTTCCTTCGCCTACTTGGTCACGACTGTGAAGCCGTTCACCTGGGCGTCGTCCGCCATTCTCTGCTGCCAAGCGCTGACCTGCGAGGCAATGGTCTTTCCGGAAGCAAGAGCCGGATTCACGATCTCCGCCCACGGAGGCTCGGCACTGAAGGGGAGCGTGGCACCCCAGCCCTTCCAGATGTTGTTGGCTGCCTCACTGACGACGTCCTTGAACGTGTCCGAGTTGGCCCAGAAGCCACTACTGGTCTGCGCGTCCAACCACGCACTTGCGGTCGAGGCGTAGGCCGGGAGGCCCGTGATGAGCTTGACCGACTGGGGTCCGCTCGTCACGTACTGCAGGTAGGTACCCACGCATGCGAGGTTCGCCGAGTGGCTCGACCCGTACCAGAAGCCGCCACCCACGTTGCCGGTGGCGATCGGCTCGCCAGCCCAGTGGAGGGCGTGGCCGGCACCCCACTCGCCTGGCTGCCCGCCGATGTTGTCCTTGTTCTGGAAGAGGGCTCCCGTGAACCACGTTGGGCCAGGGATCGCCAGGACCTTGCCCTTCCACTTCGAGACCCAGTCGGGGGTGAACAGTCCATCGATCGTCAGGGTCTTGTTCGCGAACATGTGGTCCAGCAGGGCGATCATGCGGGTCGTGTGGTTGTCCGAGAAGTCGCTGGTGAAGGTGGTGCCGTCGACCGTGTAGATCGGCGCCTGGGCGGCCCACATGTCGGTCAGCACGGCGGTGAAGGGATCGCCGATCGAGCCGAGGATGTAGCCGGGGTGCTCAGCCGCCACCTTGTCGCCGAGGGCCTGGTATTCCTCCCATGTGGTCGGGACGGTGTACCCGAACTGGTCGAACAGGGTCTTGTTGTACCAGAGCACCACGGGCGCCAGGTTGTCGCGGGCGCCGTAGACATGGCCGTCGACCGTGACAGGGTCGAGCGCGCCCGGCGTGTAGCCGTCGAGCCAACTCTGGGGAACGACGCCCTGGTCGAGCGGCGCGGCAAAGGCCTGAACGCCGTTCTGCTCGTGGGCCGCCCAGCTGGCGTCGTTCACCTGTCCCGACCACGCAACGTCGGGCCAGCCCGAGCCGGCCTGGTCGAGCAGCGAGATCTTGGTGTGGAACGTGTCGCTACCCCCGGCGCTGGCGTCGTAGGTCTCGATGTTGAGCGGGCACTCGGGGTGGTCCTTCTGGAAGGCCTCGGCGATGGCCGAGCGGTCGGCGTCGACCCAGACGGTGATCGGGCTGTCAGCGACCTGCTCCGCGGTGGGGAAGCCGTACTGGCTGCCAGTCGAAGAGCCAGCGGATTCAGTCGGACCGCTGGTGGGCGCTTCCAGAGCCAGCGGTTCCAGTCGGACTGCTGCTGGACGAATTGTTCGAGCAGCCCGCTACGACAAGTGCGATGCAGGCTGCGGCTGCGGACACTCCCATCAACCTGCGGGGCGCACTTCGTTGATGCAAAGACATGTCGTTGCTCCCGTTCAGATTCGTGTCGACTTCTCTGACCACTCCCGGCGACGATTCGAAGTAAATCATACATGTGATGTCTTAGCAATAGGAGCCGGCGAGGGCCCGTCGCCCGTACCGCTTCGACGGCCAGGGCCGTGGCACGCGGGAGCACGTCCAGTCGCTGCGGGCGCGGTACAGCCCGTCGGCAGTGTGGGTCGTTCACCCGCCGCCACTACGGCTTGCTGGCCTGCGCGGCCCTGCGGCCGTCACCTCCATCGGCAATGCTGGGCGGTACCGGCACACCGATGCCGCCCCCGCGGAAACCGGAACCGTGATAGAACTCGGACGATGTCCGCCAGGGATGTCGCCCGAGATCACGCGGCGCCGGCGCCGCCCGGCTCGGACCCGCGGATCGCGTCGCCCGCCCATCCCACCGTTAGAACGGAGACCACGTCCCGCATGCCGAATGCCCCATCGAAGCTCGCCATCGTCGTCCGCGGGGGCTGGGACGGCCACGCGCCCATCGAGGCGACGGACCTGTTCATCCCGCACCTCGAGGCGAACGGCTACGGGGTGCGGATCTTCGACTCGCCGGCGCCGTACGCCGATGCGGACCTGATGGCGCGGACCGACCTGATCATGCAGTGCAACACCATGGCGACGATCGCCCGCGACGAGCTTGCGGGCCTGCGCGCGGCGATCGCCAACGGGACCGGCATGGCGGGCTGGCATGGCGGGATCGCCGATTCGTATCGCAACTCGTCCGACTACTTCCAGCTCATCGGCGCCCAGTTCGCGTGCCATCCGGGCAAGGACCCGGCGACGATCACCGGCGACGGACCCGAGAACAACTACGTGCCGTACACGGTCAACCTGCTGCCGGCCGCGGCCGACCACCCCATCACCCGGGGCCTCGCGGACTTCGACCTGGTCACCGAGCAGTACTGGGTGCTCTGGGACCGCTATCTCGACGTCCTCGCGACGACGACCCAGAAGGTCCGGCCGTGGGATGAGTGGCACCGCGAGATCACCTCGCCCGCCATCTGGACGCGGCGCTGGGGCAAGGGCCGGATCTTCGTCTGCACCCCCGGCCACAGCCTCGACGTCCTCGCGCATCCTACCGTCCACACCGTGATCGAGCGGGGGCTGCTGTGGGCTGGCCGGTGAGGATCGGGATGATCGGTTGCGGCGCGATCGCCCGGCAGTACCTCGACACCGCCCGCCGGCTCGACGCGATCGAGATCGTGGCGGCGGCGGATCGCGTCCCGGCCCGCGCCACCGCGGTCGAGGCGGCCGAGGGCATCCCCGCGATGCCGGTCGCCGACCTCCTCGCGAATACCGAGGTGGATGTCGTCCTGAACCTCACGATCCCGGCCGCCCACGCCGCCATCACCCTCCAGGCGATTGCCGCGGGCAAGGCGGTCTACGGCGAGAAGCCGCTGGCAGCGACGACAGCGGAGGCGCGCTCGATCCTCGAGGCTGCCGGGGCGGCCGGCGTGCAGGTCGGCTGCGCGCCGGACACGGTCCTGGGAACGGGGATCCAGACGGCGCGGAAGGCCGTCGACGACGGACGGATCGGGGCCCCGATCGCGGCGACCGCGACCATGGTCACGCCCGGCCATGAGCGCTGGCACCCCGATCCCGACCTCTACTACCAGCCCGGCGGCGGCCCGCTTCTGGACATGGGGCCGTACTACCTGACCGCCCTGGTCACGATCCTCGGCCCGGTCGTCGCCGCCATCGGCGCCGCGAGCCGCACGCGCGGGACGCGGACGATCCGCTCGGGCGCACGCGCCGGCGAGACGGTCCCGGTCGCCGTCGACAGCCACGTGACGGGCGCCCTGATCCACGAGTCGGGCGCGATCTCGACGCTCGTCATGAGCTTCGACGCGGTCGCCTCCAGGGCGTCGCGGATCGAGATCCACGGGGAGCTGGGGTCGCTCATCGCGCCGGACCCGAACCTGTTCCGCGGCGACGTCGAGCTGCGCGAGCTCGACGGGACCGGCTGGGTCACGCTCCCGATCAGCGCCGGGTACGAGCGCAGCTCGCGCGGCTACGGGATCGCGGACCTGGCGGCGACCCCCGCCGGAGAGGAGCCGCGCGCCGGTGGCGCCCTCGCGTTCCACGTGCTGGACGTCATGGAATTGCTCCTGGAGTCGGCCCGGACCGGTCGCCGGGTCGACGTCGCGAGCCGCTGCCCGCGGCCGGCGCCGGTGCCGCTCCAGTCGCTGCCGAGCTCGGACGCGGAGATCCCGACCTACCACTAGCCGGGCTCGGCGGTCACGCTATGACGGCCCGTCTCGTCGCGGGCCGGATCCGCGCCCACGGGAACTGGCCTAGCCTTTCGCGTGGAAGTCGAGCCAGCATGACTTGGGTGGTACCAAGGTCTCGAGCTCGATCCACAGGTCAGGCGGCAGCTCGACGGCGGCTGACGCCATGAGCGTCGAGATCCGGCTAGGTTTCGTGAAACCGACAACGGTTGCGTGCACGCGGGGATCACGCATCGAGAATTGCAGGGCCGCCGTGGCTAGTATCAGTGCCATTTCTCAAGCAGGCGTCGTTCATGGCAGCGACGGCATCGAGGACGAGCTTGGGTGCCTCGGTATAGCCGTACCTGGACGAACCGGTTGCGTTGGCGAGGACACCTCCGCCGTAGATCGCGGCGTTCAGCACCCCCATGCCGGCCGCGGTTGCCTGGTCGATCAGCTCGTCCGCGCTTCGATCGACAAGGGTCCAACGATTGTGTGTGAGGAGAACCTCGAAGACGCCCAAGTCAAGGTAGCGTGAAACAACGTGAACATCGCCTGCGGCGATGCCGATGTGTTGCACCCGGCCTTCGTCCTTCAGAGCAACCAGCGTGTCGACTGCTCCTCCTGCCTGCGTGATCGTGGCGAAGTCGTGGTATTCCGGATCGTGCAAGAAGAGCAATGGAAGTACACCAAGCCCGAGCCGCTCCTGACTCTCATCAAGCGAGCGTCGCACCCGATCACCGGAGTAGTCACCGTGCCGTGCGTCCACTTTGGTGATCACCGTAAAGTCCTCTGGCAGTCCCCCCGCGGCAGCGATGCCGACGCCGATCCGGCGCTCGCTCTCGCCTTCGCTGTAAGCGTTGGAGGTATCGAAGGCCCGAATCGGACTCTTCAGTACCTGTTGGACGAGATCGATGGCATCGGCCTCCGCGACCGCGTAGCCGTAAAGCGACAGCATGGTCCCAAGGGGGGAAGCACCCGCGATGATCGCCGAGGTCGAAACTGAAGTGTTGCCCAGTCTGCGGATCCAATCCGTGGGCAACGGGTCAGTCATCGAGAGCCTCCCCGATCCGCGCATGGCGGTCGACGAGCCAGTCCCGTTCGCGCACGGTGCCGACGCCGACCGCGGCGGCCCGACCGTCGGCGGTCACGGTTGTCTCGCTGCAAGCACCCGAACGTCCCAGGGCCCGAGTTGGACGTGATCTTGGGCGTGGAACGTTTCCCCAGTCAGAATGTCGTGCACCTCGGTGGGCACGGATACTGAGGCGGGATCCCAGGACCAGTTGTGCAGGAACCGGAGCCTGGTTCCGTCGACGGCCGCTGCGCCGGTCGAGGTCATCGTGGCCGGCAGCTCGCACCAGGGTTGAACGAGGTCGGTGGCTAGCCACTGGAAGAGCGACTTGGCAAAGCTCGAGTCGGGGATGGTGCCGACGCATGTGACGCGACCCCTCTCGTGGTCACGCGTGGTTATCGCTGGCCATTGACTGAAGTGCGGGTGTTCGTAAGTCGCGACGACCTGCGCGTCGTCTACGAGCAGTCCGTCACACCATCGCGTGGCTTTAGCCGCGTCGAGCTTGATCGTGGCCCCGTCGGCAGGAAGAACAGGGATCGTGCTCTTCAGGTTGCTGAACTCGTCATAGTGGACGCCTGAAGCCTGTGCCAGGCGGCCGGGAGCCGTCTCGGTCCGAGCGCGCGCCTCGTGATCCGCGTATCCGGTCCGTGGGCCGATGACGAGATGCCCTCCCGCGGCCGCGTAGTCCGCCAGCCAGTCGAGTAGGTCGTCCGGGCTCATGTAGTGGCCGGGCACGACGAGGAGCGGATGACTGGCGGCGAACTCGGCCGGATCGGTGGTGGTCGCCTTCCGGGAATGCAGGATCCGGGCCGAGAGTCCGGCGTCGAAAGCGCCGCGGTAGAAGGGGGCGAAGATCCCGTCGTACGCCCGTGCATCGGGTCCGCCTCCCGCTGCCGCCAACGGCGGGTATTTCTGCATGAGCCAGCGGTTCGGGAGCGAATACAGGAAGGCGACTTCTGCGTCGGGTCGACATCCCGCCACCAGCCGTCCTGCGCGCCGGAACTCGTCACCGACCTGGCGGAGCTCGTAGAAGGTTCGGCCCGGCTGACCCGCGTGGGGAAGGACCCCACCCCAGGAGGTTTCGTTACCGAAGTGCAGCGTGTGCCAGTGCCAGTACTCGACCATCCGCGCTCCACGGGCGACCAGCGCCCACGCGACCTGGCGCCACTGGCCGTCAAAGGCAGGGCGGTTGTCCCAGGGAGGACCGATGTGCATGGCATTGGTTTCGGTGACGAGGAAGCCCTCTTGCCGTGAGGAGTACATCCGGTCCGCGGAGAAGTACAGCGCCCAAGTTCCGGTGGTGGTCCAGTTCTGATCGTGCGGTCCGGAGCCGTCGTCCGGGAGCTGTAGCCCGTCCTGCATGCCGTAGTAGAGGTTCCCCCCAGTGGTGTCGAGGGCATCGGTGACCAGATCGTCGTCGACGGCGGGCCGGTCGTAGGCGATGCAGGTCGTGACGAACTGTCCGGGGGAGGAGTACTCCCGGACGATGTCGGCCTGCCAGTTGATGAACTGGGTGGTCTGCGCGGCCTGGAAGCGACGCCATGCGACGTCGTACTGGGGCTGTGTGTTGCCATCGGGTGCCCAAAGATCGTCCCAGGTCGACAGTCGGTGCGACCAGTAGACGAGGCCCCACTCACGGTTGAGGCTGTCGACGTCGCCGTAACGATGACGCAGGTCGTCCACGAAGCGCTGGAAGACGCCGCGGTTGTGCAGGAGATGAAGGCCGGGTTCGTTGTCGACCTGGAAGCCGACGACGGCGGGATGCCCCGCATAGCGACGAAGGATCTTGCGAATCACCCGGTCGGCATGGAAGAGGAAGGCTGGGTGCGTGAAATCGACTTCCTGCCGAGCCCCCCAAGGGATCCGTTCGCCCGTGGATCGTTCGCCGGCGATCTCCGGATACAGCCGGGCCAACCACGGCGGCACGGCGTACGTCGGCGTGCCAAGGATGACGGAGATGCCCCGCCGCGCGGCACCGTCGAGAACCGGCTCGAGCCAGTCCAGATCGAACTGGCCGTTCTCCGGTTCCCAGGTCGACCAGACCGACTCACCGACTCGGATGACCGAGAAGTGCGCCTCCTGCATGAATCGAGATCGACGTCCAGCCGGTCATACGGTTGGTACTCGTGGTAGTAAGCCGCACCGAACAACACGCGGTCGGAACCGGCCAACATCGCCCCAGTCCCGTCGTCGTTCACTGCCCGGGTCACTCCTTGACGCTCCCAGCGGTGGACTTCGGGTTCCGCCTGGCTTCATCGGTCGCGCTCCCGTCGACGACGAACGTCTCCAGCCGCTCCAGCGCTGACACCAGGTGGGCACGCATCGCTTCCTCGGCCCCGTCGGGATCCTGCCGGGCGACCGCATCGGCCACCGCGAGGTGCTCGTTCTTCGTCACCGAATGAAGGCCCGCGTGGTAGTAGAGCCGGAAGGTGTGCAGGTGGCTGCGCAGTCGGGTCAGCATGTCGCTGATCATCTGGTTGCCCGCGAGGTCGGCGACCATCGCGTGGAAGGTCGCGTCATAGACCATGTCCAATCGGTTCGCCGCAGCCGTGATCTCGCCGCCGGCTCCACCGGCCCGGGCAGCGCGGCGCAGCTCCTTGATCTCGTTCGGAGCCGCCTGGGCAGCGATCTTGGCGGCCAACTTGGGTTCCACGAGCAGGCGGAGCTCGATGAGCTCGCGCACCTGCTCGATCCCCATGAGGGGCGCCACCGTGTAGCTGCGCCCTGGCTGCTTCACGATCAGACCGTCGGCCTCGACGCGTGCCAAGGCCTCGCGCACCGGTGTCGGCGACACGCCGAGGGTGCGGGCGAGCTCTTCGATGTTGAGCCTGGCGCCGGGTTCGAACGCGTGGGTCATGAGCATGTCGGTGACGATCTCGTAGACCGAGCCGGGCAGCGGTTGCCGCTGGGCCAGGCGCTGTCCTGCGGCGGACTGATGGATTGCTTCGATCTGGTGACGGTCCATGTCGGCCTTCGCGTGTCGGGTACTCGACGGCTACGTTACAGCATCCCAATTGTCTCTATCCTATAGACATTCGGAAGGCGTGCTGGCATAGTCCGCGACGATGCAGGACAAGGGAGGGCGCGACGTGCACGACG
>CAVRVI010000001.1:0-106521 GCA_963724635.1 uncultured Chloroflexia bacterium | reverse complement strand
CGAGTTTCTGGTGGCGGTCGAGGGCGTGGGTTTCTCGATTGAGCGGGCGCGGCAGCTTTTATCACCTGGGTGCTGCGCTTCACCGACGGCCTGGCCGAGCCCGCTGGTCAACATCTACCTGCTGCCGGTGATCACCGCGGCGCTGACGCTCGGCAAGCTCACCACGCTCGTCGATCGTCGGCCTGATCGCCGCCTGCTACATCTACCTCGGCGACATCTCGGCGGCCGAGCTCGCTGTCGCTGCGCTTCGTCGCCGGCTTCGCCGCGCAGCTCGCGCCGGTGCTGCTGGTGGCCTACATCACCACCATGTTCTCGGCCGACATCCGCTACGGCCTGCAGCGCGCCAAGCTGCTGTCGGAGACCGACGAGCTGACCGGCATGTTCAACACCCGCGGCTTCGCCATCGCGGCCAACCGCCTGTTCGCGCAGGCGATGCGCCACAACCGCTCGACCAGCGTGCTGATGATCGACTCCGACAACCTGAAGACCGTGAACGACACCCACGGCCACGACGCCGGCAACCGGCTGCTGCGCCACCTCGCCACCTCGATCCAGGCCGAGCTGCGCTTCACCGACGTGGCGGCGCGCTACGGCGGCGACGAGTTCATCGTGCTGCTGCCCGAGACGCCGGCGAAGGGCGCCTTCGAGGTCGCCGAGCGCATCCGCAACGCCATCGCCGAGCCGGCCGCTCGAGATGGGCGAGCGGCGCATCGCCTCGAGCGTGAGCATCGGCATCGCCACCTTCCCGGAGGACGGCGCCAGCCTCGACGCGCTCGCCGCGCACGCCGACCGCGCCTGTACGCGGCCAAGCAGGCCGGGCGCAACCGCTCGGTGAAGTTCCGCTCGGCGGCCTAGAGCTTCAGTTCCCAGTATTCGCCGGTCAGCCTGACGCCGAAGCTGGCGTGCTTCTCGGTCTTCGCCAGCCTGAAGCCGTCGCTCTTGTAGATCGCGCGCGCCGCGGCCAGGTTCGACTGCGTCCACAGCACCAGCTTGCGGTAGCCCTTCTCGCGCGCGAAGCGCGATGCACTCGCGCGACCAGGCGCCGGCCCAGCCCGATGCCGCGCGCCCGCGGCTCGACCAGCAGCAGGCGCAGCTTCGCCACGGTCGTCTTGCTCTCCTGCACCACGAAACACGCGACCCGACCGGCTCGCCGTCCATCTCGGCGATCCAGCAGCGCTCGCGCTCCGGGTCGAAGCTCGCTGGATGAACTTCGCCGCGATCTCCGCCACCAGCGCCTCGAAGCGCTCGTCCCAGCCGTACTCCGCGGCGTACAGCGCGCCGTGGCGGCTGCACCACCCAGCCGATGTCGCCGGGGCGGTGCGCGCGCAGAGTGATTTCGGACGATTTTCCTTCCTGACAGGAGCGTCTCGACCGCCTGCATCGCGCCCACCAGCCTGCCCTGCTCGGCAGCCGGCAGGGCGCCGAGCATTCCCGCCACCTCCTCGCGCGAGCGCGAATCGAGCTGCGCGTAGGCCTTGCGCCCCTTCGCGGTGAGCGACGAGCACGCTGCGGCGCGCGTCCTGCGGCGAGCGCTTCGCCTGCAGCAGGCCGCGCCGCTTGAGGCCCTGCAGCAGGCGGCTGAGATAGCCCGCGTCGAGGTCGAGCTCCGCCGCCAGCTCGCTGGCGCTGCACTCGCCGGCGCTGGCCGATCTCGTACACCAGGCGCGCCTCGGGCAGCGGGTGCGGGCTGCCGAGCAGCCCGGCGCGCAGCGCGCCGACGCGCCGTGTGTAGAATCGGTTGAAGCGGCGCACCGCGTCGATCTGCATGCCGCCACCATCCGACAATTACTTGCTTTAGTCAACTAATACTCCATGCGTTCGATCTGAAAGGCAAGGCGGCGCTGGTCACCGGCGGCAACGGCGGCATCGGCCTGGGCATGGCGAAGGGGCTGGCGCAGGCCGGCGCGGCGATCGCCGATCGCCGGCCGCGACGCGACGAAGAACGCCGACGCGCTGCGCAGCTGACGCTCGGCGCCAAGGCGATTGCGCTGAAGGTCGACCTCGAAGGACGAGAAGGCGTGCCGCGCCATGGTCGACGACGCCGCCGCCCAGCTCGGCCGCCTCGACATCCTGGTCAACAACGCCGGCATGAACATCCGCAAGCCGCCGCAGGACCTGCACGCTCGAGGACTGGAAGCGAGGTGATGGACACCAACCTCACCAGCGCCTTCGTCGCCTCGCAGGCCGCCTACCCGCACCTGAAGCGCGCCGGCGGCGGCAAGATCGTCAACATCGGCTCGATGATGTCGATCTTCGGCGCCGCGCTACCTCGCGCCCTACGCCGCGAGCAAGGGCGGCATCGTGCAGCTCACCAAGGCGCTCGCCTCCGCCTGGGCGAAGGACAACATCCAGGTCAACGCGGTGCTGCCGGGCTGGATCGACACCGCCCTCACCGCAGCGCGCGCGCGTCGAGCTCGACGGGCCTGAACGAGCGCGTGCTCTCGCGCACCCCCGCCGGCCGCTGGGGCGAGCCCGCCGACCTCGCCGGCATCGCGGTGTTCCTCTGCGCGCCGGCGTCGGACTTCGTCACCGGCACCGCGATCCCGGTGGACGGCGGCTACTCCGTCCAGGGCTAGAAGCGTGCGTCTCGACGAAGGCGTAGATGTAGTTCGAGCCGCCGTCGACGTTGTTGAACAGCTCGCGACGAGCCGAACATGCCCGAGCGGTGCGAGACGCCGAGGCCGAGGTAGGTTTCGCGCAAGGATTTCGGCGCGAACAGGTCGCCGAGGTGCACGTCGATCGTCGGATCCAGGTAGAGCAGCAGCTTGGAGGTGTCGCGGCCGCGCAGCGCCTGGTCGCGCGCCTCCGATCGCCGGGATGTGCTCGGCGTAGGCGATGCCGACGCCGAAGCCGACGCGCGTGCGCAGCCTCGCGCCAGGGGAAGCCGTAGTAGTAGGCCTTGAAGTAGGCCTTGCACCTGCCAGAAGTCGTCCTGGTTGCCCGTCTCCAGGTGGCGCAGCAGGCCGACGAAGCCGGCGATGTCGACCGGCCAGCCGTTGGGCGGCGACCAGCGTGCGGCCGACCTCGAGGCCCCAGACGTCGGTGTCGTCCTCGGTGTGCGTGCTGGTGCAGGTCAGCGTCATGATCGGGAACAGGTCGCACTCGCTCGAATCGCCGTAGAACGCGCGCACGATCAGCGGCTTCGCTCGGGCGCCCAGCGCTTGATCTGCGGCGAGAAGTCGTACAGCAGGCCGAGCTGGCGGCGAGCTCCATGCGCGGTCCTCGACCACCGGGCTGCGCGCGGATGCCGCTCGAGCGCCGCGTGGCGCGTCAGCCGCCGAAGAGCTGCCAGTTCTCGCTCAGGCGGTAGGCCGCGTTCAGGCCGAGCTCGAGGTTGACGCCGGCGCCCGGCTCGTAGCGCCGGGCGCTGCGCGGTGGCCTCGCCGGGCGCACGCCGTAGTAGTAGTTGTTGAGCTTGCGCGTCGCGCCAGGCGAGCGTGACGTACGGCCGCAGCGGAAGCCGGCCGCGCCCCACTTCGTTCCAGTAGCCGAGCCGCAGCTCGCTGCCGTCGGAGCGGTGGCTGACGTCGCGCGCGCAGCTCGGCGTACGGCGTGCCCCAGGCGGTGCGCCGGCGCGCGCGAGGCCGGCGTCGATGCCCGGCTCGCGCACCTCCATGCCGGTCGTGCTCGTCGGCACGCGGTTCGGCGTATAGCCCTCGAAGCGCTGGCGCAGGAAAGCTCGAAGCGCCAGCCGTCGCGCTCGAACTTCAGGCCGACGCGGGATGCCGTGCAGGTAGACGTACTCGCCTTCGTAAAGGTAGAGCGAGCAGGTTGTCGCGGCCGCTGGTCGCGCCGCGGTACGGCGAGTTCTCCGAAGCGCAGTGGCGTAGCCGACCGCGCCGCCGCCCGGCGCGAGCAGGTCGATGTAGCGGATCGCTGTTCGCGCTCGCGACCGCAGCGCCGCAGCGCGAGCGCTAGCGCTAGCGAAAGTCGAGCAGCGGCCCCTTGGGCACGATCTGCGTCGGGTTGATGCTGCTTCATGCTGCGGTAGTAGTGCGCCTTGATCTCGGCCAGATCGACCGTGCGCGCCACTCCCGGCAGCGCGTAGATTCTCCTCGTGTAGCGCCATAGTCTCGGGTAGTCGACCAGCCGGCGCAGGTTGCATTTGAAGTGCGAGTAGTACACCGCGTCGAAGCGCACCAGCGTGGTGAACAGCGCGCACGTCGGCCTCGGTGAAGGCGCTCGCCGCACAGCCAGCGGCGCTTCGCCAGCCGCTTCTCCAGCCAGTCGAGCGTGCGCGAACAGCGCGGTCACCGCCTGCTCGTACTTGTCCTGCGCGGTGGCGAAGCCCGCGCGGTACACGCCGTTGTTGACCGTGCGGTAGATGCGCTCGTTGAGCCGATCGATCTCCGCTTCTGAGCTTTTCGGGATAGAGGTCGGCGAGCTTGCGCCGTCGCGAGCGCGTCGAACTCGCGGTTGAGCATGCGGATGATCTCGGAGGACTCGTTGTTGACGATGCGGCGCGTCTTGCTCGTCCCAGAGCACCGGCACGGTGACGCGGCCGGTGTAGTCCGGCTTCGCCTTCGCGTAGAGCTGGTGCAGATAGCGGATGCCGCCCGTCCGGCGAACTCCCAGCCGTTCTCCGCCATGTACGGGCCGGCGTAGAACACCGGGATCGCTTTCTCCAGGCCCTTTCAGCGCGCGCACGACCAGCGTGCGGTGCGCCCAGGGGCAGGCGCGCCGCGACGTAGAGCCGGTAGCGTCCGGGCTCGGGCTCGCGAGCCACCCGCGTCGCGGAACGCGCTTTCGGGCGCGCACGAACGCGCCGCCGGTCGACTTGAGGTCGCGCGGGATGTCCCGCCAGACCCCTTCGACCATCATGCCCATGCCACCTATCTTAGCTGCGATGCTCTGCTGACCGCCGCCGCTGGCGATCACGCCGCGGAGCCGGTCAAGATGCAGCGCCTGCAAGGTGCCCTCGCCGCCCTGGCCGCCGGCGACGAGTGCGGCATGGCGAACCAGATCGGGCCCGGCGACCTGCCAGCGCTGCGCCTGGCACATGTCGCAGCCGAAGGCGCAGCGCCTACGAGCTGTCGTAGCGTGCGCTCGCGCACCATGCCGCTGTCGCCGTTCACCGGCGCCCTACGTGACCAAGCCCAAGCCGACCGCCGGCATTCCCGGCACCGCGCACGTGTTCAACATGCGAGACGCTTCAACGAAGGCGCCGAGCCCGGCCAGCAGGGCACGCAGATCGACGCGCTCGGCCATTTCGGCTTCCTGCGCGCAGCCCTGGGACGGCAAGGCGCCGTTCCCGGCGGAGAGGTGCGCGCTACTACGGCGGCTTCACGCAGAAGGACGTGAAGCCGACGCCGGACTCGCCGCTGCTCAAGCTCGGCATCGAGAAGATCCCGCCGATCATCACCAGCGCCGTGCTGCTCGACGCCAAGGCGCTGCGTCGGCGGCGGCCAGCCGATGGAGGCCGGCGAGCTGGTCACCGCGCAGCACATCGAGGCGATGCTGAAGGCGCAGGGCCTCGCGCAAGCGCGGCATCCTGCCGGGCGACGTGGTCTACGTCCGCACCGGCTGGGGCGACCACTGGCAGGACCCGGACACCGAGAAGGTCTACTACAGCAAGGCGCCGGGCCTCTCCTACGACGCGGCGCAGTACCTCGGCGACAAGCGCATCGTCGCGATCGGCCTCGACACGCCGTTCATCGACCCGGTGCCCGAGGGCATGCTCGCCGGCAAGGCCGGCCCGGCGCCCGGCGTGCCGCCGGGCATGCCGTTCGCCTGCACCACCACATGCTGACGCAGATGGGCATCCACCACATCGAGAACGCGAAGCTCGACGAGCTGGCCGACGACAAGGTCTGGACGTCCTGCACCATGATCCTGCCGCTGCGCGAGAAGGCGCGGCGGGCTCGCCGGTGCGGCCGGTGGCGATCGGCGTGCCTGCAGCGGCCGGGAAGCGATGAGCGCCGGGCGGTGAAAGCCTATTTCATCCAGTCCGACAGCCCGGGGCACGTCGCTCGAGCTGCGCGACGCACCGCCGCGCCGCAGGCCGGCAACGGACAGTTGCTCGTGCGCGTGCGCGCGCGAGCCTCAACCGCGGCGAGCTGATCCGCGGCCGGCGGCCTCGCCAAGCCCGGCCGCGGCGAAGCCGCGGCAGCGACGGCGCCGGCGAAGTCGTCGGCAGCGGCCACGACCGGAAAGCAACGCGCAGAACGCAGCGCGTCATGGGCCGCCTGCCCGGGCTCGTTCGCCGAATACGCGCTGATGGACGCGAAGGACGCGATCCCGGTGCCGCCGAACCTCTCCTGGGAGGAAGCCGCCGGCGATCCCGCTCACCTTCCTCGTGGTCTACGACATGCTGGTGCAGCAGGGCAGCCTGAAGGCCGGCGAATGGCTGCTGGTCACCGGCATTTCCTCCGGCGTCGGCGTCGCGGCGCTGCTCGCCGGCAAAGGCGATCGGCGCAAAGGTCATCGGCACTTCGGGTTCTGCCGAGAAGTTGGAAAACTTGAAGCCGTTGGGACTGGACGTCGCCATCCACACGCGCAAACCCGACTTTCACGAAGCCGTGCTGAAGGCGACCGGCGGCAAGGGCGTGAACCTCGTCGTCAACAACGTCGGCGGCTCGGTGTTCGCCGAGACCATCCGCGTGCCTCGGCTACGAAGGCCGCCACGCCACCGTCGGCTACGTCGACGGCGTGCTGAAGGCGGAGATCGACATCGAGGCGCTGCACTCGAAGCGCCTGAAGCTCTTCGGCGTCTCGAACAAGCTGCGCAACGCCGCGCAGCGCGGCGTCACCGTGCAGGGCTTCACGCGCGACTTGCTGCCGCTGTTCGCCAGCGGGAAGCTCAAGCCGCTGATCGACAAGGTCTACGACTTCAAGGACCTGCCCGAGGCGAAGGCGCGCATGGAATCCGACGCGCACGTCGGCAAGATCGTGGTGCGGATCTAGCTGGCTACTCGGCCTTGATTCCGGCTTCCTTCACCACCTTGCCCCAGGTGTCGTACTCGCGCTTCATGTAGCGCGCCGAGTCGCCGGGCGTGCTCGGCTTGGGCTCGACGCCCTGCTTGTGCAGCAGCGCGACCGCACGTCGGCGGTGTCGCAGCGCCTTGACGAGCTCGCGGTTGAGCCGCTCGACGATCTCGCGCGGCGTCTTCGCCGGCGCGAGGTAGGCGTACCAGTTCACCGCCTCGTAGCCCGGGATAGCCCGGACTCGGCGACGGTCGGCACGTCGGGCATCAGCGCGGCGCGCTTCGCGCCGGTGGTGGCGATCGCGCGAACGCCCTGCCGGCCTGGATGTGCGGCAGCGCCGACGACCGGCGTCGGGATGTAGCGAGTCGATCTGGCCGCCGAGCAGGCCCTGCATCGCCGGCCCGCCGCCCTTGTAGGGCACGTGCACCAGCTCGACCTTGCGCCATCATGCTCGAGCAGCTCGCCGGCGAGGTGCCCGGCGCCGCCGACGCCGGAGGAGCCGTAGGTGACGGTGCCGGGCTTCTCGCGCGCCAGCTTGCACGAAGTCGGCCAGCGTCTTCGCCGTTGCGCCGTCGGATGCACCACGATGCACGTTGGCGAACACCACCGCCATGGTGATCGGCGCGAGGTCGTGCAGCGGGTCGTAGGGCGAGCTTCATCATGTGCGGGTTCGACCGTCAGCGCGCCGACGTTGGCGAGCACGATGGTGTAGCCGTCGGGCGCGCTCTTGGCGACGTAGTCGACCGCGATGTTGCCGCCGGCGCCGGCGCGGTTCTCGACCACCACCTGCTGGCCGACGTTGCTCGCCGAGCGACCTTGCCGACGATGCGCGCCACCGTGTCGGTGCCGCCGCCGGGCTCGAAGCCGACCACGATGGTGATCGGCTTGGCCGGGAAACTGCGCGCAGCGCGCTGCCGCGGAAACAGCAGAGCGAGCATGCGAAGAGCATATCTCATGTTCACTCTCCCTGTGAATACGGGTTTGCGTTTCTCCATGAACGCCTTGCGGCCTTCCTTGTAGTCGGCGCTGTCGAAGCATTCCTTCACCCACGCGCGGCACTGCGCGGCGTCGTAGTCGCGCCTGCAGCACCTCGCGGATGATGCGCTTGGCGGCGCGCATGGTGAGCGGCGCGTTGCCGGCGATGCTCGTCGCAGTGCTTCTGCGTGACGGCTTCTCCAGCTCGGCGGCCGGAACCACCTGGTGCACCAGCCCCATCTCCAGCGCCTCGGCGGCGCTGAACTGCCGCGCGGTGAGCATGATCTCGCGCGCGTACGGCGCGCCGACGGTGTCGACCAGGTTCTTCATCGACGAGGCGCGGTAGCCGAGGCCCATCTTCGCCGCCGGGATGCCGAAGCGCGCGTCGTCGGCGGCGATGCGCAGGTCGCAGCACGTTGGCGATGTTGACGCCCGGCGCCGAGGCAGTAGCCGCGGATCATGGCGACCATCGGCTTGTCGAAGTCCTGCAGCTTGCGCTGCGCGCCCTCGGCGATCTCCTCGTAGCGCTGCACCGCCTCGGGGCCCGAGCGCTGCTTCTCGAACTGCGAGATGTCGGCGCCGGAGACGAAGGCCTTGTCGCCCGCGCCGGCGAGCACGACGACGCGGATCTCCGGATCGGCTTCGTAGCGCGCCAGCACCGGGGATCGCCTCCCACATGTCGACCGAGACCGCGTTGCGCCGCTCGGGATTGCTGAAGATCAGCCAGCCGACCGCGCCTTCCTTGCGTCTCGATGATCTCGACTCGCTCAAACGACGCCCTTCTGCTCCAGCGCCTCGATTTCCTCGTCGCTGTACCCCAGTTCCCGCAGGATCTCGTCGGTGTGCTGCGCCGATCTCGGGCGTCGGCGCGGCGACCGTCGCCGGCGTGCGCGACAGCTTCACCGCCTGGTTGAGGATGCGGAAGCGCGCCGAGCTTCGGATGCTCGACCTCGGCCGCCGCGTCGAGGTGCTGTCACCTGCGGGTCGGCGAACACCTCGTCCATGCTGTAGATCGGCCCGCAGGGCACGCCGGCCTCGTTGAGCGTCTCGATCCACTCCGCGCTGCGTCTTCGTCTGCAGAAGCACTCGTTCAGCACGGCGTTCAGCTGCCGCGCGGTTGTCCGCGCGCGCCTCGTTGGTCCTTGAAGCTCCGGCGTCGCGAGCAGGTCCTCGCGGCCGATGCGCCTTGCACAGGCGCTTCCACATGCCCTCGCCCGAGGCGGCGACGTTGATGTAGCCGTCGGCGGTCTTGTAGGCCGAGGTCGGCATGCTGGTCGGATGGTCGTTGCCGACCTGCGGCGGCACCTCGCCCTTCATCAGGTAGCGCGCGGCCTGGAAGTCGAGCAGCGCGATGCCCGCCTGCAGGAGCGAGGACTGCACCCACTGCCCCTTGCCCGAGGTCTCGCGCTCGAGCAGCGCGGTCATGATGCCGAGCGCGGCGAACAGGCCCGCCGGCGAGGTCGGCGATCGCCGCGCCGGTGCGCATCGGCCCCTGGCCCGGGCGCGCCGGTGACCGACATCAGGCCGCTCATGCCCTGCGCGATCTGGTCGAAGCCGGGCCGGTCGCGGTACGGGCCGTCCTGGCCGAAGCCCGAGATGCTCGCGAGGATGATGCGGGGGTTGATCTTCTCGAGCGACTCGTAGTCGATGCCGAGGCGGAACTTGACGTCGGGCCGGTAGTTCTCGACCACCACGTCGGCGGTCTTCACCAGCCGCGCGAAGCACCTCGCGCGCCTCGGGCAGCTTGAGGTTGAGCGTCATCGAGCGCTTGTTGCGGTGCAGGTTCTGCATGTCCGGGCCGTGGCGCGGCCCGCCCATGCCCTCGTTCGGGTCGACCCCCGGCGGCGACTCGATCTTGATCACGTCGGCGCCGAAGTCGGCGAACTGCCGCACGCAGGTCGGGCCGGCGCGCACGCGCGACAGGTCGAGAATCCGGAAGCGCGACAAGCGCGGTGGACGCGGCGATGCCGGCATGGGAATATTCTAGTCGTCGTCTCTGGCGTTGCGTGGACTGCAGCGCCGCGTTGCGCCCAGTTTCCCGAGCGGCCGATCCGCCTGGTCGTGCCGCAGGCCGCCGGCAGCGCGACCGACAACATCGCGCGCCTGGTCGCGCCCGAGATGGCGAAGATCCTCGGCCAGCCGGTGGTCGTCGACAACCGGCCCGGCGGCGCGCTCACCATCGGCATCGACGCGGTGGCGAAGGCCGCGCCCGACGGCTACACCATCGGCCAGGGCCCGGTCGGCGCGCTCGCCATCACGCGCCACATGGTGGCGAAGCTGCCCTACGACATCGAGCGCGACCTGCAGCCGGTGGCGCTGGTGACCACCGGGTACATGCTTCTCGCCGTTTCGCCGAAAACGCCTTTTCATTCGGTGAAGCGAACTGATCGACTTCGCGAAGAAGAACCCCGGCAAGCTCTCCAACGCCTCCTCGAGCAACGGCTCGCCCGGGCACGTGAGCGGCGAGCTGTTCAAGTACATGACCGGCACCGACATCGTGCACATCCCGTACAAGGGCGGCGCGCCGGCGATCGCCGACCTGATCTCCGGCCAGGTGCAGCTCATGTTCGAGAGCACCAACTCGATCGCGCCGCACGTCAAGGCCGGCCGCGTGCGCGCGCTGGCGGTCACCGGCGAGCAGCGCGCGCTCAGCCTGCCGCGAGGTGCCGACGCTGATCGAGGCCGGCGTGCCCGGCTACGAGGTGAACGCCTGGAGCGGCATCATCACCACCGCCGGCGTGCCGCGCGCGGTGCTCGACAAGCTCAACGCCGCGGTGAACCGCGCGATCCTCGAGCCGAAGACGAAGGAGCTGCTGTTCGCCGCTGGGCAGCGAGGGCGGCGGCGGCACGCCCGAGGAATTCGCCGCGCTGATCCGGCGCGACTCGGCCAAGTGGGCCGAGGTGGTGAAGCGCTCCGGCGCGAAGATCGACTAGCTGCGGTGGAATGAGGCGAAGGATTGCGGTGTTATTCAGCGGTACAAAGGAGATTCGCATGAACAAGCTCATCCTGGTCGTTCTCACCCTGGTCACGACTGCTGCATTCGCTCAAGCGCCGACGCGCGTGCGCGGGACCATTACCGCCGTCGATGGGGACGTCCTGTCGGTCAAATCGCGCGACGGCAGTGACCTCAAGGTCCAGCTCGCGCCCGATGGCCGGGTGGCGACCTCCAAGGCGATCAGCCTCGCGGACATCAAGCCGGGGACCTACCTCGGCGTCACCGCGATGAAATCCGGCGACGGCAAGCTGACGGCGGTCGAAGTGCACACCATCCCGCCCCAGGCGCCGGCCGGCCACATGCCCTGGGACCTGCAGCCCGGCTCGACCATGACCAACGCCAACCTTTCCGGCACGCGAGGCGCGCGGGCGGCAACGAGATCACGGTCAAGCCACAGGGACGGCTCGCACAAGATCCTGGTGCCCGCCGGCACTCCGATCGTCGACCTCGTGCCTGGCCGACCGCCGACCTCAAGCGCGGCGAAACCATCTTCGACCATCGGCAAGCCCGATGCCGGCGGCGTCATCTCAGGTGGGCGACGTCACCGTGAGCAAGGACGGCGTCAAGCCGCCGCAATGAAGAGGCTGGTTTTTCCTCGGGTTGATTCTCGTCAGCGCGGCCGCTGCTGCGCAGACCCGCGTTCGAGGGACGGTCGAGGCGTTCGACGGCAAGGCCCTGATCGTGAAAGGTGCCGGCAGCATTCAAGTCGGCGACAAGACCGAGATCGTGTTCATGCAACCGATCGCGCTCGGCGACATCAAGCCCGGCGATTTCCTCGGCGTCACGTCGGCGAGGCGGCCGACGGCAAGCTCGTCGCCTACGAGGTGCGCCGCTTCCCGAAGCCGCTCAATCCCGGCCACCGGCCGTTCGACGGGCGCGACGACCAGACCATGACCAACGCCACCGTCTCCGCGACCGTGGAAGCAGACGCGAGCGCGGCCGCGAGCTGACGCTCACCTACGAAGGCGGCGCGCAGAAGATCGCGGTGCCGGAGAGCGCGTCGGTTTCGACGCTCGTGCCGGGACAGCGCTCGCAACTGGTACCCGGCGCCGCAGTGAACCTCACGATGGATGGCAATCGGGTCGCACTACGAATTCAAGTCAGTCGGCCTTGACGCCGGCCTTCTGGATGACGTCCTTCCAGCGCGCCTGCTCCTTGGCGATGAACGTCGGCGTACGCCTGCGGCGTCGAGCCGATCGCCTCGGCGTCGTCGGCCTTGAAGCGCTCGATGACCGCCGGGCTCTTCGCCGCCTTTGCCGCCTCCTCGGCGAGGCGCTTGACGATCGGCGGCGGCGTCTTCGCCGGGCGCGTTGAGGCCGTACCACTGCGATGGTCTCGAAGCCGGGATAGCCCTGCTCGGCCACCGTCGGCGACGTCGGGCAGCGACGGCAGGCGCTGCGGCGAGCCGACCGCGATGACGCGCAGCTTGCCGGCCTTGACGTGCGGCATCAGCGGCGGCGTGCCGGCCGAGGTGGCGTGCGTGCGGCCGGCGACCAGGTCGACGAGGTTCGGTCCGGTGCCCTTGTACGGGCACGTGCTGCAGCTCGATGCCGGCCACGAGCTTGAGGTACTCCATCGCCAGGTGGCCGGCGCTGCCGTTGCCGGCCGAGCCGTAGTAGAGCTGCCCCGGCTTCTTCTTCGCGAGCGCGACGAACTCGCGCAGGTCCTTCGCCGGCACGCTCGTGCGTGCACCACGAAGATGTTCGGCACCTTGGCGAGCAGCGAGACGTGGCACGAAGTCGCGGTTCACGTCGAACGGCAGGTTCGAGTAGAGGATACGGGTTCAGCGCCAGGCTGCCGATGTGCGCGATGATCAGCGTGTAGCCGTCGGGATCGGCGCGCGCCACGTCGTGCATCGCCGAGGTTGCCGCCGCCGCCGCCCTTGTTCTCGATCACGATCGGCTGGCCGAGGCCCTTCTCCATCTCGGCGGCGACGCTGCGCGCCACGATGGGCTCGAGCTGCCGCCCGGCGCGAACGGCACCACCAGGCGGATGGGTTTGGTCGGGTAGGTCTGCGCCATGGACGCAGATGGCGAACGCACAGCATGCGAATCAGAAGAATTCTCTCAAAACTGGTATCTCCTCAGTCCGCCATCGACGGGAATCACCGTGCCGGTGATGTAGCGCGCGAGCGGCGAGGCGAGGAAGCAGACCAGGTTGGCGATGTCCGCGGGCTGGCCGTACTCGCCCACCGGGATGTCCTCCTCGCTCTCGCTTCTTGCGGAACTCGGGCGAGTAGTTGCGCAGGATCTGCTCGCTGATGATGCGCCCCGGCGGGATCGCAGTTCACCGTGATGCCGTGCTTGCCGACCTCGCGCGACAGGCCCTTCGCCCAGGAATGCATCGCCGCCTTGGCGGCGAACGCGCCGTTCAGGCCCTCGGGCTCGGACTTGCCGGTGATGTTGACGATGCGGCCCCACTTCTTCGCCATCATCTGCGGCAGCAGCTGGTGCGCGAGCTGGCGCTGGCGCGTGAAGTTGAGCGTGAGCGCCTCCTCCCACTGCGCCTCGCTCGACTCGAGCGTGAAGCGGCGGCTGCCGCCGGCGTTGTTGATCAGGATCTCGACCGAGCCGAGGCCGTCGAGCGCCGCGTCGGATATTTTTTCCGGCGAATCAATTCCCAGAAAATCAATGTCAATGATCACCAGGGCGGCCTTGAGTTCGTCCTGCAGTCGTCTCGGTCAGGTCTGCGGGCTCCCAGTTCACGACGTTGGCGTAGCCGTCGTCGAGGTGGATCTTCAGCCCCTGGACGCGGAGGTGGTCGTCGACGGGACGCTCGCGCGACAGGTACCAGTCCCCAAGGAAGTCCTTGTCGTAGTTGAGGGCGAGGTAGGCGTCGACGCGAAGGGGCAGGGCATCTGTCGCGGCGAGGGACGTGAGCTCATCAAGCCGCTCCGGGTTGACCCACTGCTCGCTGATCGAGGTCCAGCCGCGCGTGATCGCCGCGTCGATCGCCGCCGCCGGAGAATCGATCCCGTAGTACTTGCGGTCCCCGATCCAATGAGCGTGGGCGTCGACGAACCCAGGGTAGGCCACGTTCTCGCCGAGGTTCATGACCGGCACCTGGTCGCCCGCCCGTGCCGACACGTCGGCCAGCGTGCCGACCGCGACCACGATCCCATCGTCGATGAACACGGCCTCCGCGACGGGCGGCTCGGCCAGCGTGAGGATCCGGCCCGCGATGACGAGGTCGCCGCCCCGTGGCGCGGTCGTGCTCGCGGTACCGGTCGCGGTCGAGCCCGGCGAGGCCGCGGGGACGACCGACGGCGGCGGGTTCGTCGACGTCCCCGGAGCGCAGGCGCCGATCGTCACCAGCGCAAGGGCGATGGTGACGAGCCTCGCGCGGGTCGCCGTGTGGCGGTGTCGTGCTCGAGCCACGAGCATGATCTCCATCCCTCGTCCCTACTCGGCGCTAGTCCAGTGTCTCGAGCAGCGCGTCCTCGGCCGCGGCCCGATCGGCCGAGCTGAGGTACTCGACATTCGGCGTCCCCTCGACCGGCCGGGTGAATCCGACCTCGGTCCCTTGTGCCTCTTCGACGTCGACCCGGGCGGCGCTGAACGAACCGAGCGGGTAGCCGGCGGCCATGGCCGCTGCGAGCGGGTCCCACAGGAAATAGGAGCCGTCGGTCATGAACGGATGCCCAGCGAAGAGCTCAGCGAGCACGAGCCCGCCCGGTCCGGTCGCCTCCTCCTGGGCGCGCGTCGCGAACTCCTGGGTGACGGGCACCTGGCTGGTGCCGTCGAGGCTGATCGAGACGGACCGTGAGCCCCGAGTCGATCACCGCCTGGGCGGCCGTCGGATCGACGTAGATGTTCCACTCGGCGACCTGCGTTGTCGGGCGGGCCTCCGAAGCCCACGTTGCCGGGGACGAACAGCGCTCCGCCCATCGCGTACACCGACTCGAGCCGTCCCGCGAGGGCCGGATGGCCGCTGAGCGCATCGGCCAGATTGGTCATCGGGCCGAGGGTCAGGATTCGCAGCCCGTCCACCTCGTCGGCGGTCTTCGCGATCAGTTGCACGGCATCCCCGGCGAACGCCTGCCGCGACGTCGAAGGAAGCGCGAGCCCGGAGCCGTCGTCTGCACCGGCTCGCCAGGCATCGGGGAAGGCGAGGTCGCCGGCGATGGGCGTCTCGCGACCGCACGCCACGTCGATCGTCGGCGCGTCCAGGCGCTCGAGCAGCCGCAGGACGACGTCCACGCCGCCATCACAGTGCGCCTCGCCGGTCCCGGACACGGTGATGGCCTTGATCTCGACCTTGGGCGACGCGAGGAGGAAGGCGATCGCCACGAGGTCGTCAGGCGCGACATCGGTATCGATCAGCAGGGGTCGTCGTCCGATGGGCGGGCTTGACGGTGCGCGTGTAGCGGGGCTCGTGCCCGTGCTGGGCATGGCCGTGGCGATCGCGGCCGGAGGCGGCGGTGCCGGGCCGTCCGGCGCGCAGGCGCCCATCAGGATCAGGACCGCCAGGACAACCGGGAGGGGCATGCGCGACGCGGCCATTGGTGCCGTTCCTTCGGGCGGACGTGGGCGGCCGAAGCGGCCGCCCACGAGCCAGCGCTAGTTGGGGAAGGTCATGGAGTTGATGATCGCCCGCATCTCGGCGACGGTCTCGGCCGGTGTTTCCGCGTAGTACATGCCATCGATGACCGCGGCCTGGCCGTCGATGTCCACGATCCAGACCTCGTCGATCTGGCCGGGGAACTGTTGGTACCGCGCCGTCGGTTCCGAGGTCGTGCCCCAGCTGCCGAACTTGTCCTCGTCGCAGTCGGTAAAGGTCCCCTCGTCGGGCACCTCGAGGTCCTCGGGCACGTGCAGCGTGATCACCTTTCCCTCGTACCCGTCGAGCGTGACGTCGACCGGCGCCGAGGCATCGCGTGACGCCTGGGATGCCAGGGCGGCCACGATCTCGTCGACGGTGGTGGCGGGCGTCTTCGGCGTCGTCGTCGACCAGTGACACGGGTCACCGTACACGTACAGTGGCTCGTGCCACGGCCCGATGATGCCCGCGCCGTCCTGCGCTCCGCCCTTGGAGAGGATGCCTCCGCCGGGATCGCCATTCCAGCCGGGGGCCGCGATGGTGACCGTGGAAGCGATCCCGCCGGGCAGCGGGGCATCCGACGACGAGAGGACGAACGAGCGCTCGGGGAGGCTCCCGTCCGACGGCGACGGGGCCGCGACGGACGGTTCGGCCGTCGGCGTCGGCGCTGGGCCGCCACCGACGCCACTGGAACCGGGACCGAGCAGCTGGGTACCGACGACGAGGACGACGACCACGGCGGCGGCGCCGAGGCCGAGCGGAACGAGCTTGTTCATGATGTCGGGCAACCTCCACGGGCCGATGACGACCCGCTGTCGTGTCTCTTCGATGCTGTCGCGGACCGCATCGAACGACGGTTCGGGCAGCTCGATCGGGCCCCGTCGAGGAACGCGGTGAGCTGTCGGTCGAGGTCGTGCGGCGCGGTCATGCGGATCGTCCTTCGGATGTGGCGGAGGCCCGGGCATCGGCCTCGAGGCCGGCCCGGAGCGCCCGTTTCGCGTGGTGCATGCGGGACTTGACGGTCCCGAGCGGGATCCCGAGTGGATCGCCACCTCGGGCAGGGGAAGACCCAGGTAGTGGTGGAAGACCAGCACGGCGCGCTGCTCGACGGTCAGCCGCCGGAAGGCGTGCTCGAGCTGGTCGCGGATCTCGATGCTCAGGTACTCGTCGGGCCCGTGCACGGGCTCGGTCGCGAGGAGTCGGATCGGCTCCGACCAGCGCCGTCGACGCCGGGCCTCGGCGTAGCAGGCGTGGGTGAGGATCCGGTGGAGCCACGGTTCGAAGAGGTCGGGATCCCGCAACGAGCGGATCTCGCGCCAGGCGGTCAGCAGCGCGGCCTGGACGGCGTCGTCGGCAAGGTCGAAGTCGCGCAGGATCCTGAACGCGATCGCCATGCATCGGTCGCCGGTCAGACGAGCCAGGGCGTCGAAGGCCTCTCGATCGCCCTGTTTCGCCTGGTTGACCAGTGCTGCGTGCACCCGTCCCTCCATACCGAAGGTCCCTACGTCGCGCCCATCCGGACGCGATCGGACTGGAGAGTGCCCGGGCCAGCCTATCGGTTCATTCTTCGGTCGGACGCGTCTCGACCGAACCACGAAAGCACGGCGGCCCGTGTGGGCCGCCGTGCTCGGTTCGGAACGCCGCGTGCCGCTGGTCAGTCCTCGCTCTCGCTCAGGGCGCGAGGCCCGGCGGGGGCACCAGCGCCCCGGATTCCACGGCATGGAAGTTCTCGGCATCGATGGTGGCGAGATCGATCCCATTGAGCCAGCCTTCGCAGTCGATGCCCTCCGTCTTGCTGTCGGAGAGCCAGATACCGACCTGCTGGGGCGAGCCATCCTTGACGATGACCGCCGACCAATCGCCGGCACGCTCGCCTGGGACCGTGGTCTCCTCCGTCGTGCCGCCGACGGCCCAGGTATCGCCATCCCGGGCCGCGCATTCCAGACCGACGGTGTGGGTGCCTGTGCCGAACGTCGTGACGGCCGTGCCGGACGCGCTCTCGCCATCGGCGACGACGTCGACCTCCGTGGTGGCGGGGGTTCCGTTGTCCTGGAACTTGACGGTGCCCCCGAGAGGAGTCGCCGTGGGCTCAGCCGAGGGAGCCCCGCCCACCCCGCCAGGGGCGGCGGGACCGAGGAGCTGGCTACCGATGACGAGGACCGCGACCACGGCGGCCGCGCCGAGGCCGAAAGGGACGAGCTTGTTCATGAGAGGCATCCTCCACGGGCCGAAGACGACCCGTTGTCGTTTCTGTTCGATGGTGGCGCGCACGGCGTCGAAGACCGGATCTGCGAGCTCGGTCTGTCCCTCGGACAGGAAGGCCTTGATCAGCTGATCGGGGTCGCGATGCGCGGTCATGCCAGTCGCTCCTGGGAATCGGCGGTCGCCCGGGCATCAGCCTCGATGCTGGCCCGGAGCGCCCGCGTGGCGTGGTGCAAGCGGGACTTCGCAGTCCCGACGGGAAGTCCGGTTCGCGTGGACACCTCGGAGATCGAGAGCCCGAGGTAGTGGTGGAAGACGAGGACGGCGCGCTGTTCGACCGTGAGCCTCCGGAAGGCCCGCTCGAGCAGGTCGCGGTCATCCACGGTCAAGAACTCGTCCGGGCCGTGCGCGCCCGCGCCAGGAAGGATCCTCAGGCCCTCGGACCACCGCTTGCGACGCTTGGCCTCGGCGTAGCACGCGTTGGTGAGGATGCGGTGAAGCCACGGTTCGAAGCGCGATGGGTCACGCAGGGTGCGAAGCTCTGTCCAGGCCGTCACCAAGGCGGTCTGGACCGCGTCCTCGGCCAGGTCGATGTCGCGGAGGATCCGCACCGCGATCGCCAGACATCGGTCGCCGACCATGCGCGCCAGGGAATCGAACGCTTCCGCGTCGCCCCGTTGCGCCTGCTCGACCAATCCGTCCTGCACCATCTCTCCGTTCCGTGTCGGTCGGGCCGTTCGGTCCGATCGATGCATAGAGCGATCTCGACCGCCAAGGTGTTCATTCCTCGCGCGGATCCCTCGTGACGACCCTATGTGCAGCGTGCCGTATCCTGACGCCACATCCGCATATCGCCGACGCCCCCGGACCGCGCCCCGGGGGCGTCCTCGTTTGCGTAGACTGCGGCTCGTGCTGCCCACCGACCCCCGACGCCTCGTCATCCTGACCGAGGGCCAGTTCGGCATCCATCACGCCAAGACGGCCATCGGCGTGATCCGCTATGGCCACGACGAGATCGTCGCGATCCTGGATTCGTCGGTCGAGGAAGCGAACCTCTCGGCGTTCCTCCCGCAGTTCGACGTGCCGTTCGTGGCCACGCTGGACGACGCTCTCGCCCAGCCCGTCCGCCCGAACGCCCTCCTGATCGGCATCGCCCCGACCGGTGGCCGGCTGCCCGAGTCCTGGCGGGCCATCATCCTCGCCGCGATCGAGGCCGGCCTGGACATCCACTCCGGGCTGCATCAGTTCCTCGGTGACGACGCGGAGTTCGCCTCCGCGGCCGCTTCAGCGGGCACGCGGATCATCGACTATCGCCGTTCCCCGGAGCGCATGGAGACCGCCGTCGGGCGCCGTCATCTGCCCGGCAAGCGGGTGATCCTGACGGTCGGCACGGACTGCGCGATCGGGAAGATGTCGGTCGCGCTGGAGCTCGTGGCCGCGGCCCGGCGGGCCGGAGATGACGCGGTCATGGTGCCGACGGGCCAGACCGGGATGATGATCGAAGGCTGGGGCGTGGCCGTGGATCGCGTCATCAGCGACTTCACCAACGGCACGGTCGAGTGGCTCGTGGAGCAGGGCGAGCATCGCGCCGACTGGGTGCTCGTGGAGGGCCAGGGTTCCATCGACCACCCCGCCTACAGCTCGGTCACGCTGGGGTTGATCCACGGCGCGACCCCGCACGCGCTGATCCTCGTCCACAAGCCGGGACAGACCGAACACGACTTCGAGCATCTGCCGGACGCCTCGTTCCCGATCGCCGAGCTGGGCCCGTTCATCGAGCTCCACGAGCGGATCGCCGGGCTGGTCGCGCCCTCGGAGGTCGTGGCGCTCGCCCTGAACACCTCGCTCTATCCGGACGATGCCGATGCGCGCCGGGTCATCGCCGAGATCGAGGCGGAGACCGGGCTGCCGGCGGACGATCCGGTCCGTTTCGGCCCCGACCGGCTATGGGGGCAGGTCCGGGAGCGGGTGGATGCCCTGCCCTGGGTGGCAGGCGCGTGACCGACGGCTTCGGCCTGCAGCACGAGGTCCTCTCGCTCGGCCTCCGCGATCCGTTCCGGATCGCGCGTACCGACCACGCCGATGACGACCGGGTCACGACGGTCCTCGTGGAGATCCGCCATCCGGATCACCCGGAACACGTCGGGGTGGGGGAGGGCTACCCGGACCGCTACTACGGCGAGACGCCGGAGACGATGGCCGCGGTCTTCCCGCTACTCCTCGCCCGTCTCGAGCCGTTCGGGAATCGAGGCGACCGAGTCGTGGCTCATCCGCGCGGACCACGCGATGGCGGCCGCGATCCGCGGTCACGGCGCGGCCAAGTGCGCCATCGACATCGCGCTGCACGACCTGGTCGGGAAGATCGCCGGCGTTCCCGTGCACGTCCTGCGCGGCCTCTCCCCGGTCCTGCCACCGACCGACTTCACGATCGGCATCGACGAGCCGGCGATCGTCGCGCAGCGGGCCGCCCGGGCAGCCGACTTCCCGGCCCTCAAGATCAAGTGCGGTGGTCCGGCCGACCTCGCCACCCTGCGCGCCGTCCGAGAAGTCTTCAGCGGGCCGATCCGGGTGGATGCGAACACCGGCTGGTCGCGCGACGACGCCGAGGCGCTGCTGCCCGAACTGATCGACCTCGGGGTCGAGCTCATCGAGCAGCCGTTCGCGGCCAAGGCCTATCGCGACCTGGCCTGGCTCCAGGAGCGATCGTCAGCTGCCGATCGTCGCCGACGAATCGTGCGTGTTCCCCGAGGATCTGGCGGTGCTCAAGGACGTGGTGGCCGGGATCAACGTGAAGCTCGCCAAGTGTGGCGGGATCGGACCGGCCTATCGGATGCTCGCCGAGGGACGGGCGATGGGCTTCCGCACGTTCCTGGGGTGCATGGAGGAGACGTCGGTCGGGATCGCCGCTTCGGCGGTGGTCGCGAGCCTGGCCGATTGGGTCGACCTGGACGGCAACCTGCTGCTCGCCGACGACCCCTTCACCGGCCTGGAGCTCGGCCCGGACAAGCGCTGGCACCCGGCGGAGCGACCCGGTCTCGGATTGACGCGCGCGTCACGCTGAACCGGTTCACGCACGTACCGCACGGGCGTTCGCCGAACGCCTGTTCATGTGGATAAGTTCGTGGACGAAGTCGTGGACAAGCCCCCTTCCGGCACGGTCGCCGCGGACCTACGATGGGTGCTCATCCGGTGACCCCAGCCCCAGCGATGGATCCCGGAGTCCACGATCGACCCTTCCACTGGGTCGACCGCGATCGATCGTGCCCGCGGAGGTGGGCGTCGATCGTACCACGACGCCGAGCGCGCCGCGGTCCCGTCCGGGGATGCGCGTGCCCGGTCGAAGGGAGGGCACGCCATCGATGGATCCGCCACGCGCCGCCACGCGAGTCCCCGACCCGGACGCGGTCGAGTTCATCCGCTTCTGCTACCGCCGCCGACGCGTGGGCTGGCCGGAGCTGTATGACGAGATGTGCGCCGTCGCCGGCCGCGGCCTGTTCCGCGGCTACGGTGCGGACGACCTCGCTGCCCTCGGGATCGGTTTCAGCCTCTTCGACATGCCGGCCCTGGCGGCGTTGTCGCGCCGGATCGTCGACGAGGAGCAGTCGCCCTTCGCCGGCCGATGACCGTCACCATCGCACCGGTGGTCATCGACGCCGAGGCGGCGCTCGAGCCCATCGAGGCCGATGTCGAAGCGCACGCGATGGCGGCCTCCACGCCGACCGACCGCGTGCTCGGCGAGTCCGTCACGCTCCCGGCCGTCACGCCGGTACCGTCGCCCACCAAGGACGCGGCGTCACCCGCGCCGCTCCTCCAATTCGCCCCGGTGCCCGCCGGGGTCTGACCGATCAGCACTCATCGTGAAGCCCCGTCGGGACCGGCCCGGCGGGGCTTCATCGTTCCTGGTCTCGACGGCTTGGTCCGCGCCGGTGACCGTCAGGCGCGGATGTGGCGCCGCGCCATCTCGCCCTCGATCTGGCGCTCGGCCTCGACGTAGCGGTCGATCTGCTCGCGCAGCTCGTTGGCCTCGGGCGTGTAGAGGTGGACCTGCTGCTGGAGGATGTACGACAGCCGCCGGCTCGTCATCCGGACGTGGTCCAGGTTCTTCATGAGGACCAGCGGATCCATCGACGCCAGGTCCGACGGGTGGTACATCTGCTGCATGCCCGCATTCTTAGTCGGCCGGGTCGGCCTTGGTGGCGGCGCCCGGGTCAGATGGCGCGCAACGCGCGCGGCGGCCAGGTCCAATCGACATCCACGATGGCGCCGGCGATGGCCCGTCGCCGGCCCGCCTCGGTGGCGCCCAGGACCAGGATCCGATCCGTCTTGGTGGCCCGGCCCGCCTCGTCGCCCCATAGCTTGGTCATCTTGCGAACGGCCGCCACGTCATCGAGGGCGACGCCCGCCAATCGATAGCCCTCGGGTTCGGCGGCCTGTTCGAACGTCCGCTCGGCGAGCCCGACGCCGTTGGTGATCCGGCGGCCCCGATCGGTCTCCACGTCGCCGATCACGAGGACGACTACGGCGTCGTCGGCGAGCATCGGCCGAAGACCGGCCAGCACGTCGCGCAGGAAGGCGAGGTAGGGCTCGCGATGATGGGCGTCGTCCAGCGTGGCGTCGATCTCGCGAGCGTCGAAGCCAAGGAACC
The DNA here is from genome assembly GCA_963724635.1 of uncultured Chloroflexia bacterium. Taxonomy (GTDB): domain Bacteria; phylum Chloroflexota; class Limnocylindria; order Limnocylindrales; family CSP1-4; genus SPCO01. The sequence goes on along the minus strand of CAVRVI010000001.1, from coordinate 84,240 downwards.
ACGTCCGGAGCCAGTTGTAGTAGCCGTACTTGACGACGCGCAGGTAGGGCGGTGACGTCACGACGAGGCGCGCCCGGTCGTTGCGGCCACGCTCGCGGAGCGCCGCGGCCGCGCGTGGGGCGACGTCGCGGGCGTCGCCGAGCAGCGCGACCCCTTCGACACGCGGCGCGGGCTGTCGATACAGCCGATCGAGCTTGGCGGCGAGCCCATCGAACACGTCCCGGTCCGGTGATTCGAAGCCCGTTCGCGCCGCGAAATCGCGCACGTAGCGCGGGGCCATGCTGAAGGTGTTCGGCATCAATGCGGAGAGGTAGCTCGCCGACTTGCCGTGGAGGATGCCGCTGATCGCCGCGGCCAGGAACCGGTCGGTCCGCTCGTCGAGGCGGAGCGAGGTGCGCACGAACAGCAGTTGGGCGAGCGTGTGCGGGTGGAACGCGACGGCGACTTCGGCCGGGACCGTCTCGACGCCGACCATCGCCGCCGCTCCGGACCCGGCGACCGGGACGCGCGCAGCGGTCGGATCGGTGGCGACCACCTGGGCCAGCGCCAGCCAGCGGGCGGCATCGGCGTTCCAGGCCAGGCGCAGCTGGGCGAGCCGGGTGCGGGCCGCGGCGCGGCTGGCCGGCTCCACCTTCGCCGCCGTCAGCAGGTGAGCGAACGGATTGAGGTCGTTGCCGACGCCGATGCGGCCCTCGGCGCAGGCCTGCAGGGGGGTCGTCCCGCGGCCGGAGAACGGATCCAGCACGACGTCGCCTGGGCGCGAATAGCGGGCGATGAAGCTGTGGGTCAGCGCGGCCGGGAAGCTCGCAAGATACGAGCACATCGGGTGGAAGCTGTGCCCCCACAGGCGCTGTTGCGCCTTCCACTCAGGCTCGATGCCGATCGCCGGCAGCTCAAGAGGGAGTTCCAGGGCCAGCTGGCCGGAGGCGGTTCGCGGCCGTTTGGCGGCCGCGGCCGTCGTGGGGCGCGGCGTCGCGGCGACGGGCGTGGCGCGAGTGCGAGCGCGTGCCGGTCCGGCCGACATGGGCGGGTCGGATCCTCCCTGATCCCGCGGCCCGATCACCGGTCGGCCCGACGGGGCGCGGAGCATAGCACGCGTGAATTGGCCGTCCGCGCGCTCGCGCAGCAGGCGCTGGACGCGCGGCGTACGCTTGGCGCAGGCTCGAAGGAACACGCGGAACCGTGGGCTTTCCCGGGCGCCAGGGAGACGATCGACGATCGACTACGTGGCGCACGGTCGACCCGCGGCCCCGTCCCCACCGTCCGGCCCTCGCCGGCGAAGAGGCCCCCTCCGAGCCTGACGGCCCGCCGCCCCCGGCTTGCTCCGGGGTCGCGGCGGGTTTCCTCACGCCAGGTGGCGGTCGATTTCGTCGGTGATCCCCCGTCGAGTCCGGCGCCGGCGAAAGCGCCTGGGGCCTACTGGAAGAGCTCACCAAGCGTGTTCGCGTCGCAGCTTGCGGCGAGGCAGGGCAAGGCGAAGGCGCCCTGGATCGTCCGCAGCAGGCTGTAGTGCGTGTGCGGGACGTACGACACGAAGCCAGGCTTGATCCCCGGGCCCACGACCACCGTCGCGATGTCGTTGTCGACGTCCCCGCGGTCGTCCTCGTCGAACGTGATGACGAGGAGACCGTCGGACTTGAAGGCGGGCGAGTCGGTGATCCTCGGCACGAACGAGCGAAGCCACGCATCGCCCTCCGCGACCGAGCAGTCGTGCATGTCGTGGCACAGGTTGGGCACGATGATCTGGAAGTCGGCGCCCCCCGCCGTGAACGACGACAAGTCGTCGATGCGCGCGCACCGCGCCGGGTCGCTGACGATGGAGTGGAAACTGATGGCCGGCTCGTGCTTGCGAGCATACGTACCTGGGCCATCTGGACCACCTGATGCGGTCGTGCCCTGGAAGCAGCCATCGGGCACGTTCTCGGCGCTCACGCCCCACGTGCGACCGACGCTGTCGAGCTGATCGAACAGCGACGGCGCGTCGACGGTGTGGTCCTCGTTGTCGAGGATCCCGTGGGTCGACCCGCTGACCATCGCGAGGTAGTTTGGAAAGGACGGATGGGCGACCGCCTGGAACTCGTCCGCGACCGCTCCCTGTTTGATCAGCTCGTTGAAGAACGGAGCCTCGGACGCACCGATGATGCGGTCCTTGCCCTTGTTCTCGAAGATGACTACCCAGACATGCCCGCGTGCCGGCACCGGCAGATCGGTCCCGTCCGGCGCCGGGATGAGCTCTGTCAGACCGACTCCTTCGCTCGGCGGCAGGGCGCTGACGCCCACGACCAGCCCGACGACCAGACCCACCCCGAGCAAGACTCCGCCGCCCGCGATGGACAGGATGGTGCGACGCCGGTGGAGCCTGGTCATCGCCGCCTCCTGTGCATGGTCTCCGGACGATACCGCGAGTTCGATGGGTCCGCCGGCGAGGGTCCGTCGCCGGCAAACACGAGGACGCGATCCGTGGTGAAGGCGAGGAGGGACTCGACCAGGTGCATCCCCCGGATGCGTTTCGACCGTCGCGCGTCGAGGTGGTGCGCCAGCGAGTCGCGTAGAGTGTTGAGGGTGTCGGTCGCGTCTGCCACGATCGATCATGTCGTCACGTCGTCCGCCGCGTGAAGCGCGTGCTACCTGCTGGCTGCACGCGGGGCGGGCCGGTCGATCGGATCGAAACGTGCGTGAACGAGCACACAACGCGTCCCCGTAGCTCAGTGGACCAGAGCAGGCGCCTTCTAAGCGCAAGGTCGCAGGTTCGAATCCTGCCGGGGACGCCAACCGATGGCGGGAGGGCGGCATGTCGTGGGACGGGACCGGCGGCACCGGCGTCGGGACCGGCGTCGGCAGCCCCGAGGCGGCGCGCGCCAGCCTTGCGGACGGAGGTCGTGACGACGGGTCTCGTGATGAGGAGCCGGAACGTCGTCCGAGCTGCCTGCGTGCCGCGTTCGCCCTGTTCGTCGCCCTCGTGATCCCGCTGATCGCGCTGTGGCTCATCCTCCAGCTCGCGTCGCGCATGCCGTAAGGCCACGCCGTCGGCCGAGGTAGCCCTGGGGGGTTGAGCCGTTGGCCCCGTCGATCCAGGCCGTCGGACCCTAGTCGACGGCCGCCGTCCCGGGCGACGCTTGGCCCAGGAGGTTGCCCCGATGGCCCATGTCGTTGCCCGTGCCGTCCTGTTCGTCCTCGCCGTGTTCGTCGCGTTCACGGCCATCTATGGCGCGTTCTTCGTGATTCCCGAGCTCCCGCCCGAATGGATCGACGGGGCGCCGTTCGACGACTACCTGTTGCCGTCGCTCGCGCTGGGCCTCGTCGTTGGGCCGCTGGCGATCGTGTCGGCACTCGCGGTGATCGTCCGCCCGGAGATGGCGGGCCTCGCGGCGGTCGTCGCCGGCGCCTCGATCATCGTCTTCGAGCTCGTCGAGATCGCGATCGTGGGCCTGGCGATCGTCGAGTACGGCTCGGACCAGCCGGTCGCCTGGTTGCAGATCGTCTATCTCGTCGTCGGAGCGATCCAGGTGCTGGTCGGGTACGCCCTGTGGCGCGCCACGACCGCGGACCGTGAGCGCTGGCTGCGGACCGGCCACCACCTCATCGGCACGCATCCCTAGGAGGGACCCGTGGAACAGCCCCGGAACTGGCCGCTCGTCGGCCTGGTGGCCCTGACCGGCGTGTTGGCTGCCTTCGCGAGCGCGGCGGGGGTCTTCCTGCGCGGCGATCTCGCGACGCAGCTCTTCACGACGGTCCGGGGCGAGGACGTGGAGGTCCTGACCGGCGGCACGTACCGCTTCAACGGGGTGGCCGTGGCTGCCGAGGGCGTCGGCTGGGACGGGGTGACCCTCTTCCTCGTGGTGCCGGCGCTGCTGGTGACCCTCCCGGCCCTGCGGCGTGGTTCGGTCCGGGCGCTGCTCTTCGCGACCGGTGTCCTCACGTACTTCCTCTACCAGTACGCCGAGTACGCGATGTTCCTGGCCTACGGTCCGCTCTTCCCGCTCTACGTCACGACCTTCGCGCTCAGCCTGTCCTCGATCGCGATCCTGCTCTCCGACCTGGACCTGCGTCGCCTCGCGGCCGGGGTCGGCGAACAATTCCCGCGACGTGGCGCCGCCGGGTTCGGGGTCTTCATGGCCGTGCTGCTGGCCGGCCTGTGGCTCCCGCTCATCGCCAGGACCGCGGGCGAGGCCGTCGTCGCGGAACTCGATGGGGCCACGACCCTCGTGGTCCAGGCCTTCGACCTTGGGTTCCTCGTCCCGCTGGGCATCTTCACGGCGGTGACCGTGTGGCGCCGGCTCCCGGTGGGATACGTCCTCGCGGCCATCGTCGTCGTCAAGGGCGCCGCCATGGGTGCCGGCATCGCCGCGATGCTCGTGGTCGAGGCGCCTCGTGACCGACGAGCTTCAGGTGGCGCCGATCGTGCTGTTCCTGGCCGTCTCCGGGGTCAGCGTCGCCCTGGGCGTCCGCGTCTACGGAAGCATCGACGCCCGGCCGCAGCCGGTCGGGAGCCCTGTGAGCGGCACCATGGCCCACGGCGCCTCGGCCTGATCCAGGCCGCCGGACACGGTTCGACCCCGTCGTCCGGGTCGGGGAGACGACGGGGTCGAGAGGTTGCTCGGGCGGCGTGGCCGCCCGCGGGGGGGTCGACGAGCCTACGAGGCGCTGGTCGGTGACGGCGTCGGTGTGGCTGCCGGCGCGGCTCCGTCGTCGTCGCCCTTGCCCGGACCGAAGCCGCCGCGACCCGGTCCTCCACCGAAGAAACCGTCGCCGGGACCCCCACGAAGGCCGTGGCCGTCACCGGCCATGACCACGTCGGCGTCGATGGAGCCGTCGGAGCGCTCGCGGCCGGAGACCCCGATGGCCATGTCGACCGTGATGTCGCCGAGATCGGCGGTATCCACACCACCGACTCGATAGGTCGTGTCGGCGTCCACATGGACCGTCAAGGTCGTGCCGTCACGCTGGGTGATGACGATGGTGTCGGAGGTCTTGGACTTGACCGTGCCCGAGACGCGATCCGCGGCGACGTGGACGGTCAGCGCGGTCAGGGCGTTGTCGCCGGTGGACTCGCCCTGGACCCCGACGATCGCGCCGTTGGTGACGTCGGCGAGCGTCCCGTCTCCGGCGCCGAACTGGTACTGGGTCGAACCGTTGACCGTGATCGTCCAAACGGAGCCATCGCGGCCAGTGACCTTGAACCCGCTCGAACTGAGGTCGCTGACGGTGCCCTGGACGCTCGGCACCACCACGGCGAGGCCGGTGACCGTGTAGGTCCCATCGTCGTTGCGCGTCTGCTCGATCCGGACCTCGTCACCGACGGCGAGGTCGGACAGGGCGATCTCCTGGCCGCCCTTGGTGAGCTTGACCGAATCGGTCACGGTGACGGTCCGCGTCCAGCCGTCGGCGGTCTTGAGCGCGACGCTGGTGCCGTCGATGGACGTGATCGTGATGTCGTTGAAGCCGTGACCGCTCATCCGGCCGTGATCGAAGGTGTCGCCCACGCCGATCTCGGGATCGGCGACGAGGGCGGGAGCCATCATGGCCCCCATGTTCCCGACGTTGCCCGTGGTGGTCGAGGGTGCGGTGGTGGTCGGCGCGGGGGTCGGCGAAGCCGCGAACGAGGTCGCGACGGCACCGACCGCAAGGGCGACCGCCGCCCCGGCGACCACGCCGGCGCGCAGCTTGCCCGGTCCGGCGTTGCGGGTGGAGAACGCGACGGCATCGGTGGTCGCCGCCGGGGCGATGCGCTCGGGTGCGTCGAGGACCGCCGTCCAGGTCGGCGCGCTCGCCGGCCGGAGCGGCTCGGCGATCGGCAGGTCGATGGAGGGATCCTGATCGTGCGGTGTGGTCATGTAGGCCTCCGTATGGCGTGTCTGCGACGGGTGGGAGCGTCGGATCTGTCGTCACCCTGGCGGGCCTTCCTGAGTCGGTCCTGAGAATCGGCGACCGGGGCGCGATACTGCGCACATGAGCCAGCCAGGGACGCCGGAGCCGCCACGACCGGGGGCGACGGTCATCGCGTTGATCCCGGCGTTCCAGGAGGGACCGCGCGTCGGTCCGGTCGTGACGGCCGCCCGTCGCCACCTGCCCGTCGTCGTGGTCGATGACGGCTCGACGGACGACACGGCGACCATCGCGGAGGCCGCGGGCGCCACCGTCCTGCGCCAGGACCCCAACGCGGGCAAGGGGGCCGCCCTGCGCGCCGGGTTCCGCCATGCCCTCGATGCAGGCGCCGACGCCGTCGTCACGCTCGACGCCGACGGGCAGCACGATCCCGACGAGATCCCGGCGTTCCTCGAGGCGTTCGCCGCGGCCCGCCCCGAACTCGTCATCGGAAGGCGCGACTTCTCGGCCATGCCCCCAGTCCGGCGGCTCTCCAACACGCTCGGTGGCTGGGCGCTGTCCGCGGCGGTCGGCCGGTCCGTGCCGGACAACCAGTCGGGCTATCGGCTCATCGGGCGAACGCTGATGCGCAACCTGCTGAGCAGCGAGGAGGCCGGCTTCGAGTTCGAGGTCGAGATGATCGCCCGGTGCATCGCCCTGGGCCTGCCGATCGCCTGGGTCCCCATCCGGACCATCTACGCCGGAGAGCCCTCGCACATCCAGCCGTTGCGGCACTTCACGGAGTTCGTCCGGGTGACCCGGCACGCTCGCCGGATCGTGCGCGGCGAGCCATGACGGACTCGCCCACGACCATCCGATCCCGCCTCGTGCCCGGTCGCCAGCTCAGACGGAACCTGGGGACCGGCGCCATCATCGTGGCGGCCCTCGTGGTCGGCGGTGGCGCGATCAGGATCCTCGAAGCGGCGGGTCTGGCCGATGGTTCACCGGCGTATCTCCTGGCCGTCGTGGGCGTTGCGGTACTCCGCGGGACGGGACCGGCGATCCTCACAGCCGTCGGCGCATTCCTCGCCTACGACTTCTTCTTCATCGAGCCGACCTACACGTTCACCGTCCGCGATCCCGCCGAGTGGCTGAACCTCCTCCTGCTCCTCGTCGTCGGCGTCGTCGTCGGCCGGCTCGCTGGTCAGGAGCGAGATCGCGCCGTGGTCGCGCTGGAGCGGGAGCGCGAGGCGTCGGCGATGTTCGACATCAGCTTCACGCTCGCGAGCGACCGCGACACCTCGGCGACGTTGGGGCGGATCGCGGAGATCGTCCGCGATGAGACCGATTCCGGGCGGGCATGGATCACCGTGGGGGAAGCGGTCACGGCGGACACGGCGGCGCCTGCCACGACCGCGACACCGGTGCCCGCCGTCCACGTGGTCCTGCGGCGGCGGCCGGGCGACGAGCCGGCCGAGTGGGTCCGCGTCCACGCCCCGACCCGCGGCGGCCGTTCCGCCGGCGCGTCGAACGAGATCCCGTACCGGGTGGCCATCACCGCCGGCGACCAGGTCTACGGGTCCGTGTGGGTCAGCCGCGCTCGCGATCTTGGGGACCCCGACCCCGGCGAGACGCGTGTCCTGGCCGCAGCCGCGGACCAGATCGGCGGCGCACTCGAGCGCGAACGGCTGCAACGCGAGGCGACGACCGCCGAGATCTCCCGGCGGAGCGACGCGCTCAAGTCGGCGCTGCTCGATTCGGTCTCCCACGACCTCCGGACGCCACTCGCGTCGATCCGGGCCGCGGCCGGGACCCTGATGGACCCCGACGTCGATTGGCCGGCCGAGCAGCGTCGCGAGATCGCCGCCTCGATCGATCGCGAGGCGGATTGGCTCAACCGGCTGGTCACGAATCTGCTGGACATGAGTCGCGTGGATGCCGGCGAACTCCGACCGAGTCTTGCCGCGATCCCCATCGCGGATCTCGTCGAGGAGGCCGTCCAGCGTGCGGCGGCCGTCCTGGTCGGGCACGAGGTCATCGTGGAGGTGCCTCTCGACCTGCCCCCCGTCCTCGTTGACGAGGTCCTGCTCGGCCAGGTGCTGGCCAACACGATCGACAACGCAGCGAAGTACGCCGGCCCGGGCGCTCCGATCCGGATCACGGCGGCGCTCACGGCGCAGCCCCGCGTCCGCATCGTCGTCGAGGATGGTGGCCAGGGCGTGCCGGACGACGCGCTGCCACGCCTGTTCGAGAAGTTCTACCGGCTGCCTCGCAAGGGTGAGGGCTCGCGACGGGGAACCGGTATCGGCCTGGCGGTCGTTCGCGGACTGGTCGAGGCGATGGGCGGTGCGGTCACTGCGCGACGGAGCGAGCTCGGCGGACTCGCCATCGAGTTCGAGGTCCCGCTGGCAGCCGCGGAGCGGACGGGGGACGGGGTTTGACGACTCCGACCACGACCCGGATGCAGGACGCGGCCTCGATCCTCCTCGTCGAGGACGACGAGGCGACGCGGCGGTCGATCGCGACATTCCTGCACGGCCATGGCCACGACGTCACGGAGTCGGGCGACGCGCGATCGGCGACCGCGGCATGGGAACGTGCCCGGCCCGATCTCATCGTGCTGGACCTGGGACTGCCCGATGAAGATGGCCTCGTGGTCATCCGCCACATCCGCCGCGAGGCCACGACCCCGATCCTCGTGTTGTCGGCCCGGGATCGGGAGGGCGACAAGGTGGCCGCGCTGGACCTCGGCGCCGACGACTACGTGACCAAGCCGTTCGGCATGACCGAGCTGCGAGCCCGGATCGACGCGTTGTTGCGGCGCGCGGCCGGCCCCGCCGCCGACGCCGCGGGTGAGATCAGGATCGGGCCATTGACGCTGGATATCGCTCAGCGCCGGGTCGCGGTGGATGGGCGCACCGTGCACCTGACGCCGCGTGAGTACGAAGTGCTCAAGGTGCTGCTGACCCACGCCGGTCGCCTGGTCACGCATGGCCGGCTCCTGCGGTCCGTCTGGGGCACCGCGTACAGCGACGAGGCCCATTACGTCCATGTCTACGTCAGCCAGATCCGCCGCAAGATCGCCGCTGTCGACCCGGACGGGTCCCTGGCCGGCCTGATCGTGGCCGAACCCGGGGTGGGGTACCGCATCGTCGCCCCCTGATCGCCGTTCTTGAGCGGTCCTTGAGCGGTGGATGGGCCTGACGGCCCGTCCGCCTCTTGGGGCCGTGCGGGAATGTGAAGGCATGACCGATCAGGAAGCGTCCACGCGCGACGTCCGAGACGCCATCGACCGCGAGGTCGAGCTCGTCATGAGCGCGATCGACCTCGTGGCCTCGGGGGGCGCCCCGTCGACCACGGTCGGCGGCCTTCGGCTGACCGACGTCGTCGTCGATCTCGTGGGTCCGATCGCCGCCGAGCGAGGCGTCGTCATCGAACGTCTGTGGGGCCCGGACGAGACGACCAACGACGTCCGGGTCCGGCGTGAGGTGCCCGCATGAGCGGTGGCGCCCACCTTCTGCTCATCGAGGACGACGAGCCACTCGCCGGCCTCCTGTCGGCGCACCTGGTGGCACACGGGTATGTCGTGACGGTCGCCCCGACGGCGGAGGCGGCCCAGGCGTCGCTCGCCGACGGTGCACGCCCCGACCTGATCCTGCTCGATATCAACCTGCCCGGCGAGACCGGCTGGTCGGTCCTGCGGAGCGAGGCCTTCGCGGCCGCTGGACACCCACCGGTCGTCGTCGCGAGTGCGATGGCGGTCAGTCCAGGCCGTCTTCGCGAATTCGGTGTTGCCGGATACCTGCCCAAGCCATTCGCGCTTGACACGCTCCGGTCGACGCTCGATCGGCTGCTGACCACGGAGCCCAAGGAGTCCACGGAGTCATGACCGACCTGCACATCGTCGCGATCTTCATCGCCTGCATCGCGTTCTTCTCGGGATATCTGCTGCTGTGCGAGCGGGTCGGACGATGAACGTCATCGAGGTCGTAGCCGGCGTCGCCGCCCTGTTCACCTTCGTCTACCTGTTGTGGGCGCTGCTTCGCCCTGAGGACTTCTGAGCGTGGCCATCAATGATTTCCTGACGCTCGCCACACTGGCTGTGGCGGTGCTCATCACGACACCGTTCCTCGGTCGGTACATCCACCGGGTGATGGAGGGTGAGCGGGTCTTCCTCAGCCCGATCGTGCGACCGTTGGAGCGACTCGTCTATCGCTTCGCCGGGGTCGACGAGACCGCCGAGCAGACCTGGAAGGGCTACGCGGTCGCCGTCCTCGTCCTGGCCTTCAGCGCGATCATCCTCGGGTATGTCGTTCTCCGCCTGCAGGACATCCTGCCGCTCAACCAGGGCGGCATCGCCGCGATGTCGCCCGATCTCGCGTTCAACACGTCGGTCAGCTTCGAGACGAACACCAACTGGCAGAACTACTCGGGCGAGACGGGCGCCACGTACCTCACGCAGTCAGCGATGCTCGCCGTCCGCAACTTCACGTCAGCCGCCACGGGCATGGCGATCGCCATCGCCCTCTTCCGCGGCCTCACCCGCCGGACGTCGACGACCATCGGCAACTACTGGGTCGACTTCACCCGCGGCATCCTGTACATCCTGCTGCCGATCGCCATCGTCGGCGCCATCGTCCTCGTCTGGCAGGGCGTCCCGCAGACGTGGGATCCGAACCAGACCGTCACCACCCTGCAGGGCGGTCAGCAGTCGATCGCGTTCGGTCCGATCGCCTCGCAGGAGTTCATCAAGGAGCTCGGCAACAACGGCGGCGGGTTCCTCAATGCCAACTCTTCCCATCCGTTCGAGAACCCGACGCCACTGACGAACTGGCTCGAGATGTTCGCCATCCTCATGATGCCGTTCGCCCTGACCTACACCTTCGGCCGGTATGCCGGCAGCCAGCGCCAGGGCTGGACCATCGCGAGCGCGATGGCGTTGATCCTGGTCGTCGGTGCCGTCGTCGCGATGAACCACGAGTTCGTCGGAAACCCGCTCTTCCCGACGCAGGTCGACCAGGTCGGGTTCGGCAACATGGAAGGCAAGGAGGTCCGCTTCGGGGCGGCGCTCGGCGGCCTGTTCGCCGCGGTCACGACCGGCACGAGCACCGGCGCCATCAACGCCTGGCATGACAGCCTCCAGCCCATCGCCGGGCTGGTCCCGCTCTTCAACATGGAGCTCGGCGAGATCTCGCCTGGCGGGATCGGTGCCGGCATGTACGGCATGCTCGTCATCGGCGCGATCCTCGCGGTGTTCATCGCCGGCCTGATGGTCGGCCGGACCCCGGAGTACCTGGGCAAGAAGGTCGAGTCCTTCGAGATCAAGATGGCGATGCTCGTCGCCCTCGTGCTGGGTGCCAGCATCCTGGGGTTCACGGCCCTCGCGAGCGTGCTCCCGGAAGGGACGGCCGGCCCGCTCAACCCGGGCCCGCACGGGTTCAGCGAGATCCTCTACGCCTACTCCAGTCAGACCGCCAACAACGGCTCGGCCTTCGGCGGCCTGACGGGGAACACGCCCTTCTACAACGTCACCGGCGCCCTCGCGATGCTCATCGGTCGCTACGGGATGATCGTGCCGATCCTGGCGCTCGCCGGCTCCATGGCGGCCAAGCGCCGGGTCGCCCCGTCGCTCGGCACGTTCCCGACGACGGGCGTCCTGTGGGTCGTCCTGCTCATCGGGGTCGTGATCATCGTGGGCGCGCTCACGTTCTTCCCGGCGCTCGCGCTGGGTCCGATCGTCGAGCAGCTCATCCAGAATGCGGGGAAGGTCTCCTGATGGCTCTCATGTCTGTCGATCTGGGTCGTGGCACGCGCCGCTTCCAGCGCTTCGTCACGCTCGGGGGCGTGAAGCCGGGCGGGGAAGCGCCCCGCCCCAAGGGCATCCTGGACCCGGACCTGCTTCGGTCCGCCATCCCGCACGCCTTCCGCAAGCTCGACCCGCGGTTGCTGATCAAGAACCCGGTCATGTTCGTCGTGGAGATCACGGCCGTCCTCGTGACGCTGATCGCCATCGCCGACATCACGGGCACGGCGCCCGCCGACGACAGCGCCGGCCTCGGCTTCTCGATCCAGATCGCCGTCTGGCTCTGGTTCACGGTGCTCTTCGCGACGTATGCCGAGGCCGTGGCGGAAGCTCGCGGTCGCGCCCAGGCAGCGACCCTTCGCAAGACGCGTTCGGCGACGACGGCCCACCGCCGCGCCGCGGACGGAACGTTGGAGGACGTCGGCTCCTCCGAACTTCGCAAGGGCGACATCATCGTGGTCAGGGAGGGCGAGACGATCGCCGGTGATGGCGACGTCATCGAGGGGATCGGGTTCGTCAACGAGGCGGCGATCACCGGGGAATCGGCGCCCGTCCTCAAGGAGCCCGGGACCGATATCCGCAGCTCCGTGACCGGCGGGACGACGTTGGTGAGCGACCAGATCGTCGTGCTCGTCACGACCGATCCGGGCGAGACCTTCCTCGACCGGATGATCGCCCTCGTCGAGGGAGCGAAGCGTCAGCGGACGCCGAACGAGATCGCCCTCGCGATCCTCCTCGCGGGGCTGTCGGTCATCTTCCTCATGGCGACAGTGACGCTTCGACCGTTCGGGCTATTCGCCGGAACGGCGGTCCAGACCGTAGCGCTCGTCGCTCTTCTCGTCTGCCTTATCCCGACCACGATCGGCGGGCTGCTGTCCGCCATCGGGATCGCCGGGATGGACCGCGTCGCGCGGTTCAACGTGCTGGCCATGAGCGGTCGAGCCGTCGAGGCGTCCGGCGACGTCGACGTCATCCTGCTCGACAAGACGGGCACCATCACCTATGGCAACCGCCTGGCCGCCTCCATCACGCCGGCTGCCGGCGTCAGCGAGGCGGAGGCGACCGAGGCTGCGCTCGTGTCCTCCATCCGGGACGAGACGCCGGAGGGCCGCTCCGTCGTCGATCTGGCACGGAAGCGCCTCACCGAGCTCGGCAGGCCCGGGGGTGTCGGTGACGACGCCGCGTTCGCGGAGCTGGGCGCGACGATCGCCGAGGAGATCGCCTTCCGTGCGGAGACCCGCACCAGCGGGGTCAGGACCACGGCTGGCGTCACGATCCTGAAGGGCGCCGTCGACGCGATCGAGAAGAAGGTCGGCACGCTGCCGGAGGGCGTGGCCAACGAGGCCGACCGGATCGCCGATCTCGGTGCGACGCCGCTCGTCCTCGAAAGCGAGGGCCGCGTCCTCGGCGTGATCGAACTCAAGGACACCGTCAAGGAAGGGCTCGTGGAGCGGTTCGCCGAGTTCCGTCGGATGGGAATCCGGACGGTGATGATCACCGGCGACAACCCGCGGACCGCGGCGACCATCGCCAAGGAGGCCGGCGTCGATGACTTCATCGCGCAGGCCACGCCAGAGGAGAAGATCGCATTCATCCGGGCGCAGCAGGCCGAGGGGCACCTCGTCGCGATGACGGGCGACGGCACCAACGACGCGCCCGCGCTGGCGCAGTCCGACGTCGGCCTGGCCATGAACAGTGGCACGTCGGCGGCCAAGGACGCGGCCAACATGGTCGACCTCGATTCGGATCCGACCAAGCTGCTCGAGGTCATCGCGATCGGCAAGCAGCTGCTCATCACGCGAGGGTCGATCACGACCTTCTCCATCGCGAACGACCTGGCGAAATACTTCGCGATCGTGCCGGCGATGTTCGTCGCGGTCTACCCGGAGCTCGACGCCCTCAACGTGATGGGCCTGTCCACGCCGCAGAGCGCGATCCTCTCGGCGGTCATCTTCAACGCCCTGATCATCGTCGCGCTCATCCCGCTCGCCCTGCGCGGCGTCTCGTTCAAGCCGGCCCCGGCGAGCGTGCTCCTGCAGCGCAACCTCCTCATCTACGGCCTCGGCGGGATCATCGCCCCGTTCATCGGGATCAAGGCGATCGACGTCGATCGTCACCGCCCTGAACCTCGCATAGGACGACATCGATGACCACCTTCCTTCGACAGCGACTCTGGCCCGCCATCGCGTTGCTCATCGCGATGACGGTCGTGACCGGCTTCCTCTACCCACTCGCGGTGACGGCCGTCGGACAGATCGCCTTCAACCACCAGGCGAACGGCTCGTTCATCCAGACTGCGGACGGGCGGACCATCGGTTCTAGCCTCATCGGTCAGGCCTTCAGCGATCCGACGTACTTCTGGGGTCGGCTCTCGGCGGCCGGGGTCACCGACGAGAACCCGGATGGCTACGACGGGACCGCTTCGGCCGGCTCGCAACTCGGGCCGACGAACGCGGACCTGATCGACCGCATCACCGAACAGGTCGCGGCGCTTCGAGCCGCGAATGGCGACCAGCCCATCCCGGTCGACATGGTCACGACGTCGGCCTCCGGGCTCGACCCGGACATCAGCCCCGCGTCGGCCGAGTACCAGGTCGCTCGCGTGGCTTCGGCTCGCGGCATGTCGGAGGACGATGTCCGCGCGGCGGTCGCCCGCCACACGGAGCAGCCGATGTTCGGGTTCCTCGGGCAGGCGCGGGTGCATGTCCTGCTCCTCAACCTGGACCTGGACGGTCTGCTGGCGTCATGAGCGCGAGGGGGTGGTGTCGATGACCGACCTGCGTCGCGACGAGATGGACGATCGTCCGACCGCCGAGGAGATGCTCTCGAGGACACGCGGGGCGCCTGGTGAGCGCGAGCGAGGCCGCCTGCGCGTCTACCTCGGCATGGCGCCCGGTGTCGGCAAGACGTACCGGATGCTCGAGGAAGGCCATCGACGGACGAATCGCGGGACCGACCTCGTCGTCGGGTTCGTGGAGTCGCACGGGCGGCCCGAGACCGAGAAGTTGCTCGATGGCCTCGAGATCGTGCCGCGCCGCCGGGTGGAGTACCGCGGCGTGGTGGTCGAGGAGATGGATACCGACGCGATCGTCGCGCGGGCCCCGACGGTCGCACTCGTCGACGAGCTCGCTCATACCAATGCCCCAGGGTCGGCGCGGACCAAGCGCTGGGAGGACGTGAACATCCTGCTCGACGCCGGGATCGATGTCGTGAGCACGTGCAACATCCAGCATCTGGACTCCGTGGCCGATGCGGTCGCGACCATCACCGGGGCGCCGGTCAACGAGCGGATCCCCGATGAGGTGTTGGCCGCCGCCGACGAAGTCGAGCTCGTCGACATGAGTCCGTTCGCCCTGCGCCAGCGGATGCGCCATGGGAACGTCTATCCAGAGGACCGGGTGAGGATCGCGCTCGACCAATTCTTCACCGAGTCGAACCTGACGGCGCTGCGCGAGCTGGCACTTCGGTTCGTGACCGGGCGGGTCGATGCCCAGCTGGAGGGGATCGCCTCGAGCCGACCGTTCCAGTCCGTGACCGAACGCGTCCTGGTCCTCGTCGATGAGTCGCCCGCGGCACCACGAGCGCTGCGCCGGGCGGCCGCCATGGCCGCCATCATGCGTGCGCCCCTGCTGGCGGTCGTGGTCGTGACGCCGACCGACACGAGCGCGTCGTCGGAGCGCGTGCGACGGATCCGCGAGCACCTGGATGACGCCACCGACCTCGGCGCCGAGATCGTGACGATCGAGGCGCCCGACGTCGCCGCCGGGATCGTCACCGTGGCCACGAGCCGACGGGCGACGCGCCTGATCCTGCCCCATCGGACGACCTCGACCCTGGATCGCATGCGCCGCTCGTCCGTGGCCGACCGCGTCCTCGAGGCCATGCCCTCGCTCGAGGTCTCGATCGTCGCCGAGTCCCGCGAGACGACCGATCCGTACCAGGTGGGCCGCGGCGACTGACCGCCGGACCCGGCGGGCGGCGGTCCGGGGAATGGCCGACGGTGCGCATCCCACGCTCAGAACGCGAGCTTTCGGGGGTCGTGGTACTGGCGGCTACCCCAAAGTACGGCTTGGAGGGTGCCCTGAGCGACTCCTACAGTCTGCCTCGCAGCGGGCCGGACCCTACCCCTGAGTACCCCAGGGAACCGGAACCGCCGAGAAGTGCGCAGAACTGAGGCAACGACCACATGGCATCGATGGCCGTCAATGAACTGGGACCGATGCTCACTGCGACCGAGGTCGCCGAGATGCTCCACCTGCATGTCAACACGGTGAAGCGCCTGGGCGACCGTGGTGAGCTGCCCTTCTATCGCGTCTGCAAGCGAGGCGATCGCCGCTTTCGCCTCGACGACGTGATGAAGTTCCTGGCCCAGAACCGCTAGGCAACGCTGATCGCCGGCGCCGCTGGGGCGGCCGCCGGCTCCCGTATCTGCGACGCTTCTCCGAGCGCTCGGCCCTCCCCGAGCGCTCGTTGCGTGCCCGGCGTGCGGGTCGCCGGTCCGCTGGGCCGCCCGACTCCGGGCACGGTCAAACCTAGGCCCGCGGCATCGACGCCAGCGTCTCGCCGAAGATCTCGACCGCCTCGCTGATCTCGGCCGCCGATACGTCGAGTGGCGGGATCCAGCGGACCACCTCGTGCTGTCGGCCGCAGGTGAGGATCGAGCAGGCCGGCGTCGGCCGTCGCGGCCATCAATCGATCGGGCAGGTCGCCGTCCGGTTCGCGGGTCGTCCGGTCGCGCACGAATTCCACGCCGATCATCAGCCCCGGTCCGCGCACGTCCCCGATCCGGTCATCCTCGGCCGCGATGCGTTCCAGACCGGCCTTCAGTTCGGCGCCACGGGCGACGGCATTCGCGAGCAGGCCCTCCTCGCGGATGGTCTCGAGGACCGCGAGCCCGGCCGCGCACGCCACAGGATTGCCGGCATAGGTGGAGCCATGCGCGCCTCGGCCCCAGCGCTCCTGCAGCTCGCGCGACGAGACGATCGCCGAGAGCGGCAGGCCATTGGCGACCGCCTTGGCCAGGACCACCACGTCCGGCACGATCCCGGCGTGCTCGAACGCCCACATCCTGCCGGTGCGGCCATAGCCGGACTGCACTTCGTCCGTGATCAGCAGGATCCCGTGCTCGTCGCAGAACGCCCGGAGCTCACGCAGGAACGCGGGCGGCGCCTGGGTGAAGCCGCCTTCGCCCTGGACCGGCTCGATGAGGATGGACGCGACCGCCGACGGCGGGATCACGCTCGACGTCAGGGCGCGCAGGTCGTGCATCGCCCCTGAGACGGCCGCCTGGTCGTCGCCACCGAACCCGCGATACGCGGCCGGGTACGTCGTGAGGTGGACGCCGGGCAGCAACGGCTCGTAGCCGGTCCGGTAGTTCAGTGCCGAGCTCGTCACCGAGGTGGCGCCCCAGGTCCGGCCATGGAAGCCGCCGCGGAACGCGATGATCCCGGGCCGGCCGGTGACCCGTCGGGCCAGCTTGAGCGCGCCATCGATGGCTTCCGACCCCGAATTCAGGAACAGTACGGAGTCGAGCGGATCGGGGAACGTGGCCGCGATCTCCGTAGCAAGGCGCGAGATCGGCTCGGTGAAGCCGATGGCCGAGATCGGCCCGATGAGTCGATCGACCTGGGCGTGGATCGCCGCGGTCACCCGGGGATGGGTGTGGCCGAGCGCCGTGACGGCGATCCCGTTGGCGAAATCCAGGTAGGCCTTGCCGTCGGTATCGACGAGCCGATGACCCTGCCCGTGGCTCCATTCACGCTGGAAATAGCGGCCCAGCACCGGCGTCAGATTCGGGGCGATGTCCATGGCCGGAGTGTATCGGCCGCAACATCGCGGCGACGTCTCGCGAGGCCGCGTAGGATGCCGCCATGGTCGACTTCACCCTCTCCGACGAGAACAAGCTCGTCCAGCACGCGGTCCGGGCGTTCGCCGAGGCGGAGATCCTGCCGCACATCCGGAGCTGGGACGAGGACGGCGGATTCCCCCGCGAGCTGTTCGGAAAGCTGGCGGAAAGCGGCTTCCTGGGCGCCCCGATCCCGGAGGCGTACGGCGGGTCGGGGATGGACTACCTCAGCTTCGCGATCCTGTGCGAGGAGCTGGAACGTGCCGACACCTCGTTCCGGGTCATCCAGAGCGTGCACGTCGGCCTCAACTCGCTGACCCTGCTCCAGTGGGGCACCGAAGAGCAGCGCCAGCGCTGGCTCGTCCCGCAGGCCCGCGGCGAGAAGGTCGCGACGTTCGGGTTGACGGAGCCCGGCGTCGGCACCGATGCCGGGGCCCTCCAGACCACCGCGCGTCGTGACGGCGACAGCTACGTGCTCAACGGCCAGAAGCTGTGGATCAGCCTCGCCGACCTGGCCGACCACTTCCTGGTCTTCGCCACCGTAGATCGCGAGAAGAAGCACAAGGGCGTGACCGCGTTCGTGCTGGAGCGCGGGATGGCCGGCCTGACCACCGGGACGCTCCACGGCAAGCTGGGCATCCGCGCCGGCAACACCGGTCTCATCAATCTCGATGGCGTGCGCGTCCCGGTCGAGAATCGGATCGGTGAGGAAGGGGAGGGGTTCCTCATCGCGATGTCCGCCATCGACCAGGGGCGCTACACCGTGGCCGCCGGTGCGGTCGGCCTCGCCCAGGCGTGCGTCGATGCCAGCGTCAAGTACGCCCACGAGCGACAGACCTTCGGCGAGGAGATCGGGCGACACCAGCTCGTCAAGCAGATGATCGCGACCATGGTCCGCGGCACCGAGATCGGTCGGCTGCTCGTGTGGCGCGCCGGCTGGCTCAAGAACCAGGGCCTGCGCAACACCCGTGAGACGTCGCTGGCCAAGTGGCACGCGACGGACCACTCCGTGCAGGCGGCGCTCGACGCCATCCAGATCCACGGCGCCAACGGCTACTCGAACGAGTTTCCCGTGGAGCGCTACCTGCGCAACTCCAAGGCCGCGGTGATCTACGAGGGCACGAGCCAGCTGCATACGCTCATCCAGGCCGATTACGCCCTCGGCTATCGCGAGGATCGGCCGCTTCGTTGCGAGCCATGGCCCGCGCAGGGCTGGCAGCGGCCGAGCGCGTAGGCCGACGGTCGCCGAGCCGGATCTGGAGCAGCCCGTGGCCCATCGCTACGTCAACCCGCCGGACGTCTGGGACAGCACCCCGCACGGGTTCTCGCAGGCCGTCGTGGCCGGTGCGGGTCGGACCGTCCACATCTCCGGTCAGGTCGCCTGGGACCCGGGGCGCGCCATCGGGGCGGGTGATCTCGCGACGCAGGCGCGCATGAGCCTGCGCAACCTGGAGCGCGTCCTGACGGCCGCCGGCGCACGACTCACCGATGTCGTCGAGCTGCGGATCTACCTCGTCGCGGAACGTGGCGACCCATTGACCGGGGTCGGCGAGGCCCTGCTCGAAGCGTTCGGCGCGGGGACCGGCCCGGCGGCCACCTGGATCCTCGTCCGCGGGCTGGCCGACCCGGAGTTCCTCATCGAGATCGAGGCGACTGCGGTCATCGCCGACGTCCGGCGAGCCCGCCTGATCGGTCGCCGACAGGGCGCCAAGGCCCGATCCATCAGGAATGGAGAAGCGCCCCTCGCGGGGCCGAACCTATCATCCCCTTCATGGACACCGCCGATAGCCACGATCTGATCCGCGTGCAGGGCGCGCGGGTGAACAACCTCAAGGACGTCAGCGTCGAGATCCCCAAGCGCCGACTGACGGTGTTCACGGGGGTCTCCGGCTCGGGCAAGAGCTCGCTCGTGTTCGGCACGATCGCGGCGGAATTGCAGCGGCTGATCAACGAGACGTACAGCGCCTTCGTCCAGGGCTTCATGCCGACGCTGGCCCGCCCCGACGTCGATGCGCTCGATGGGCTGACGACCGCGATCATCGTCGACCAGGAGCGGATGGGCGCGAACGTCCGCTCGACCGTCGGCACCGCGACCGATGCGAATGCGCTCCTGCGCCTGCTCTTCAGCCGCCTGGG
Organism: uncultured Chloroflexia bacterium; assembly: GCA_963724635.1. GTDB lineage: Bacteria > Chloroflexota > Limnocylindria > Limnocylindrales > CSP1-4 > SPCO01. Next base: position 64,651 of record CAVRVI010000001.1, on the reverse strand, counting down.
GCAGCCCCATATCGGCCCGCCGACGGCCTATTCCTTCAACATCCCGCAGCGCAAGGCAAGCGGGGCGATGACCGTCGACCGCGGCAAGGGCGAGCGGATCGTCGTGCGCGACGCGATCTACCACGGGGGCATGTGCCCCCGCTGCGAGGGCATGGGGTCCATCAACGACATGGACCTGACCCAGCTCTACGACGACACGAAGTCGCTCAGCGGGGGCGCGCTCAAGGTCCCCGGCTACAGCATGGACGGCTGGTACGGCCGCATCTTCGCGGGCGCCGGCTTCGACATGGACAAGCCGATCCGCGATTACACCCCGAAGGAGCTCGATCATCTGCTCCACGAGGAGCCGACCAAGATCAAGGTCGACGGGGTCAACCTGACCTTCGAGGGGCTCATCCCGCGGATCCAGAAGTCGATGTTGTCGAAGGACATCGACACGCTCCAACCGCATGTCCGGGCCTTCGTGGAGCGGGCCGTGACCTTCACCTCGTGTCCCGATTGCGGCGGCACGAGACTCAACGAGCCGGCCCGATCGTCGAAGATCGATGGGATCAACATCGCCGACGCCTGTGCGATGCAGCTCGACGACCTTGCCGCGTGGCTGCGCGGCCTGGACGAGCCGTCGGTCGCGCCGTTGCTCGCCGGCCTCCAGCACACCTTCGATTCCTTCGTCGAGATCGGCCTGGGCTATCTCTCGCTCGATCGACCGTCGGGCACGCTGTCGGGCGGCGAGTCCCAGCGCACCCGGATGATCCGCCACCTCGGCTCGTCACTGACCGACGTCACATACGTCTTCGACGAGCCCACGATCGGACTCCATCCGCACGACATCACCCGGATGAACGGGCTCCTGCGACGGCTGCGCGACAAGGGCAACACCGTGCTCGTCGTCGAGCACAAGCCCGAGGTCATCGCCATCGCCGACCACGTCGTCGACCTTGGCCCCGGGGCCGGGACCGGCGGCGGTGAGGTCGTGTTCGAAGGCAGCGTGGAGGGCCTCCGGGCCAGCCCGACCCTGACCGGTCGACACCTGGACGACCGCGCGTCCGTGAAGCCATCGGTTCGGACGCCTAAGGGGCTGCTGGAGGTGCGCGGCGCCAGTACGAACAACCTCCAGGACGTCGATGTCGATATCCCGCTCGGCGTGCTCGTGGTGCTGACCGGCGTGGCCGGATCGGGCAAGAGCTCGCTCATCGACGGCTCGGTCGCGGGCCGGGACGGCGTGGTGTCGATCGACCAGAGCGGGATCAAGGGTTCACGGCGCAGCAACCCGGCGACCTACACGGGCCTGCTCGACCCGATCCGCACCGCCTTCGCGAAGGCCAACGGCGTCAAGCCGGCGCTGTTCAGCGCCAACTCGGAAGGCGCCTGCCCGGCCTGCAACGGCGCCGGCGTCATCTACACCGAACTCGGGTTCATGGACACGGTCGCCACCACCTGTGAGGACTGCGAAGGCAAGCGGTACGAGGCGAGCGTGCTGGAGTACCGGCTGGGTGGACGCGACATCAGCGAGGTGCTCGCGATGTCGGTGAGCGACGCCGAGGCGTTCTTCGGCGACGGTGAGGCGCGCACCCCGGCCGCGCATACGATCCTCCAGCGCTTCATCGACGTCGGCCTCGGATACCTGCGCCTCGGCCAGCCGCTGCCGACGCTGTCCGGCGGCGAGCGGCAGCGACTCAAGCTCGCCACCCACATGGGCGAGAAGGGCGGCATCTACGTCCTCGACGAGCCCACGAGCGGCCTCCACCTCGCCGATGTCCAGCAACTGCTCGCCCTGCTCGACCGGCTGGTCGACGCCGGCAAATCGGTCATCGTCATCGAGCATCACCAGGCGGTGATGGCGCACGCGGACTGGATCATCGATCTCGGTCCCGGCGCCGGCCGCGACGGCGGTCGGATCGTGTTCGAGGGCCCGCCGGCCGACCTCGTGGCGGCGCGATCCACGCTCACCGGCCAGCACCTGGCGGCCTACGTCGGTGCCACGGCCGGGGTCGTCGCCGGGGTCGCCTAGCTCGCGAGGACGGCCACCTCGCGGGTCAACCGCGCGGCGGTCGCTCCGACCGTCCGCAACAGGTTGCGCAGGATCGTCGCCGCCACGACGGGCTGTTCGATGAGCAGGGCGTCGAACGCGGCGTTGGGGAGCATCCGGCACACGACGTCGGAGTCGGCGTGGACGTCGGCTGTTCGATGCCCGCCATCGAGCAGGGCAGCCTCGCCGAACGTCATCCCGGGCCCCAGCGTCGAGAGGCGTCGTCGTCCACCGCCGGGCAGGTCCACCGTCACGCTCGCCCGGCCACGCTCGATGAGGAACAGCCCGGACGCGACATCGCCCCGTGTGACGATGCGCGATCCCTGCGGGTAGGAACGCACCTCGAGGCGCTCGGCGAGGGCAAGCAGCCCGTCGTCGTCGAGGCCCCGGACGAGCGCCTGTTCCGTGAGCGGGACGCTCGCGATGGTCGGGAGATCGGCGGCCGCGAGCAGGCGCTCCTCGGCGACCTCGAGCGCGGTGTCGAGGTCGTCGGCGGTCAGCAGCAGCCCGCCGCCCTCGAGGGCGATGGCCCGCTCGATGGCGGCCGCGCACGAGGCGACCCGATGCCGTCCCGCCACGACGATCTCGAGGCCCCCAGCCGACAGACCGGCCAGCAGGCTGCCCAGCAGGTCCACGGCCGCCGGATCCACCCGCTCCACATGACCCATGTCCAGGACCAGCAGGTCCAGGCCCTCGGCGTCTGATCGTGCCTCGTCAACGACCACCGCGATCTCGTCGGGCGCCAGGAAGGTCAGTGCGCCCTGCAGCTCGACGATGAGACAGCGTGACCCGATGCTCCCGAGGGCCGCCCGCTCGGCCGGGGAACGACCACGCTTGGAGCTGATCTCGGACAGGCGATGGGTCGCCCGGATCGGTCCGGGTCGCGGGCCGTCGCCGCGGAGCGGATGCAGGCCGAGGTCGCGCACGAGGTCACGGCAGACGCGCACGCCACGGACCGTGTTCCCGTTGGCATCCAGGGGCGGCGAGAAGATGGCGAACCCGAGCTGTCCGGGGACGACGACCAGCAGGCCGCCAGACACGCCACTCTTGGCGGGCAGGCCCACCGCGTAGAGCCATTCGCCGGCGCCGTCGTACATGCCGCACGAAGCCATGACCGCGAGGACGGCCTGGGTCGCGCCCGCCGAGAGTGCCCGCTCCCCGGTCACGGGGTTCACGCCGCCGTTGGCCAGGGTGGCGGCGACGACCGCGAGGTCTTCCGTGGTGACCGCCACGGAGCACTGGGCGAAGTACGTCTCGACGACGAGGTCCGGGTCGCCATCGATGGCGCCCGAGGCGCGCAGAAGCTGACCGATCGCCCGATTCCGATGTCCGGTCTCCCGCTCCGAGGCGAAGACCGCCGGGTCGATGGCGAGCGGGCGACCGGTGAACCGCGCATAGCCGTCGAGCAGGTGCTGCAGCGGCGGGCGCCCGTCACGCGTCCCGACGAGGCCAGCCGCGGTGATCGCCCCGGCATTGACCATCGGGTTGAGCGGCATCCCGGTGCCCGGGGCCAGCGTGATGGCATTGAACGGCTCGCCCGTCGGCTCCACCCCGATCCGCGCCCGGACGGCGTCCTCGCCGAGGTCGTCGAGCACCAGGCCGTAGGTCAACGGCTTCGAGATCGACTGGACGCTGAAGGGGATCGACGCATCGCCCACCGCGTGAACGCGACCGTCGAGGGTCACCGCGGCGATCCCGAACCACGATGGATCGGCCCGGCCGAGCTGCGGGATGTAGGTGGCCACCGCACCATCGCTGGCCCGGCGGTGACGATCATGGATGCGGCCGAGGTGTCGGGCCAGCGGGGCCGGGGTCAGGGGCAGTGCGGGAGCGGGCGACCCCAGGTCGGGGTCGGCCATCACGCCCTGGAGGGCGACCGGAGAGCCCGAGGCTGGCTCCGTGGCGGATGGGTCCGCCGTCCGTCGCGTCGGGCGGCGCCGCACGCCGTCCCGCCTGGCCTCGATGGTCACGGGCGACTCCTTCGCTGGCTCGGGAGCGGGCGGCGCCGTCGGTGGACGAGCCCGGCGGATATGACCAGCACGGATCGTCATCGCTGGCGCACAGTGAGCGTAGGCAGCCGTCGATCGCCGGGACAAGGGCTCGGACGGCCCCGTACCCGATCGCATCGGGTCTGTATCCGAGGGAGAACGCTCCCGCGACCGGACCGACGAGCTGGAGGACCCGTGGCGCCATCCTGGACCCCGCGCGAGCGCTCGACGCTGGCCATCCTGGCCACGACCTTCGTGCCCGGCGACGACGGCGAACGACGCGCGCAGCTCGTGACCCAGGCCCTGGAGCGGGCGGCGGATCCGAGCCAGGTGGGGCTGCTCCGACTGGTTCTGCGCGCCATGGAGTCCCGGGCGGCGAACGCGGCGCTGGGCGCTGGACCCACGCCGTTCTCGGCCATGTCGTCAGCCGCCCGTGAGCGATACCTGCTGAGCTGGGCCCACTCACGCGTCGCCCAGCGACGGACCGCCTTCGGGAGCCTGCGCACGCTCCTGACGTTCCTGGCCTACGCCGATCCCGGTGTGGACGGCGCGCCGAATCGCCGGCACGCGGCGATCGGCTATCAGGCGGAATGGCCGCCGATCGCGGTGGAGCGGACGTCGATCGTCCCGACCGTCCTGCCCTTCGCAGAGGGAGATCCCGACGAACCGATGACCCTGGACGCCGATGTCGTCGTGGTGGGCTCCGGCGCCGGTGGCGGCGTCCTGGCGGCCGGTCTTGCCGCGGCCGGCCGCTCCGTCGTGGTGCTGGAGGCCGGTCCATTCGTCGACGAGGCGTCCATGCCGGACAACGAGCTGGACGCGTTCGCGCGGCTGTACCTCAACCATGGTCTGCTCGCGACGTGGGACGGCGCGGCCACGCTCCTCGCCGGCTCCGGCGTGGGTGGTGGCACGCTCGTCAACTGGATGACGACGATCGCGGCCCCGGCGAGCGTCCGCGACGCCTGGCGGGTCGAGCACGGCCTCGACGACCTCGGCGACGACGAGGCGTGGGGCGCTGACGTCGCGACCCTGGAGGTGGAGCTGGGCGTGACCCAAACGACGTACGTGCCGCCCAAGGACCAGGTCATCCTGCGGGGGGCAGCGGCGCTCGGCTGGGAGGCGGGACCCACCCGTCGGAACAGCACTGGCTGCGACGATTGCGGCAGTTGCGGGTTCGGCTGTCGCCGCGGTGCCAAGCAAAGCGGGATCCGCGCCCACCTCGCGCAGGCCCACGCCGCGGGTGCGCGGATCGTGCCGAGGGTCCGCGTGACGCGGGTGCTCCTTGAGGGTGGGCGCGCCGTTGGCGTGGAGGGCCTCGCCCTCGTGCCGGATCCGGTCACCGGGGAGCCGATCGAGGACTCCTCCGCCGCCGGCGGCGTTCGGGTCCGTTCGCTGCGGGTCCACGCCCGGCAGGTCGTCGTCGCGGCGGGTGCGTTGCGGACGCCGGCGGTCCTCCAGGGGAGCGGCCTTGGCCATCCGGCCATCGGGCGGTACCTGCGCATCCATCCGGTCGCCGGCGTCCTGACCCGGATGCCCGACCCCGTCGAGCTGTGGCGCGGGACCATGCAGGGCGCCCGCTCGATCCAGTTCGTGGACGCCGTGCCCGGGCGGGCCGGCTACGTCATCGAATTCGGCTCCGGGGCACCCCGGTCTCGTCGCCCTGGCGGTGCCGTGGGAGGGCGCCGCGCAGCACGCCGCGATCCTCGGGGATCTGCGCCATCTCGGCGCCCTCGTCGCGGTCACCCGTGACGGGGGCGAGGGACGCACGACCATGACCAGGGCGGGGCGCGTCCGCATCGACTACCGACTCGACGGGACCGGTGTGGCGACCCTGCGGCACGCCCTGGGCAGCATGGCGCGCATGGCGCGCGCCGGCGGGGCCATCGACATCATGGCCGCCGGCACGTCGCCGGCCTGGTTCCGCGCGGGAGCCGGTGGTGGTGATACCGCGTTCCAGCGGTATCTCGCTGAGCTCGCGGTCTTCGATTTCAGCCCGAATCGGGGGACCGTGCTGTCCGCCCACCAGATGGGGACGGCCCGGATGGGCGCCGACCCGCGCGACCATGTCTGCGACCTGGCCGGACGGGTCCGGGCCGGCGATCGCAACGACACGCCCATCGGCGGCCTCTACGTCGCGGACACGTCGCTGTTCCCGACCGGGCTTGGGGTCAACCCGATGCTGACCGCGATGGCGTTGGCTCGACGGGTGACCCGGACGGTGCTGGCGGAGACGTGACGGTGTCGCGCGAGCGCGGGGCCTGCATCCGGCTGCGCGCCGTGACGATGAGCGCCACCGCGAACACGATGATCGCGCCCGCAACGATCGTCCTGGGCTCGATCGGCTCCTGCAGGACGATCGCCCCGAGGATCACTGCCACCACCGGGTTGACGTAGGCATACGTCGCAACGAGGGGGAGTGGTGCGACGCGCAACAGCCATCCGAAGGTGGTGAACGCGAGCAGGCTGCCGACGACCGTGAGGTACAGGAGCGCCCACCACGAATCGGTCGAGACCGCGGCGAGGTCGAATGCCCCGAACTCACCGGCCAGCGCTCCCATCGCCGCGAGCACCAGGCCGCCGGTCAGCATCTGGGCGCCCGTCGCGACGAGCGGCTGGCGCGGCAGACTCGCCCGATGGGAGGCGAACAGGGAGCCGAGCGACCAGCAGATGGGGGAGATGATGATGGCCGCGAGTCCGGCTGGCTCCAGCGACCCGGTGAAGCCCAGGGCGGTCGGCCCGACGAGGACGGCCACGCCGACGAACCCGATCGCGATCCCGGCGACCGCCAGTCGCGGGCAGTCGCTCGCCCAGGAAGATGCGCCCGAAGATCGCGATCCAGACCGGCACCATCGCGACGAGCAGGGCGGCGATCCCCGACGGCACCGTCTGTTCCCCCCAGGCGACCATGCCCATCCCGCCGCCCAGGAGCAGGGCGCCCACGATCGCGCTGTCGCGCCATTCGCGCCGGCTGGGGGCCTGGAACGAACGTCCCCCGCGCGCGACCGACCAGGTGAGCAGGATCAGCCCGGCGAGCACGAAACGGATCGCCGCCATGAGGAACGGCGGGATCGTCTCGACCGCGATCGCGATCCCGAGATACGTGGAGCCCCAGACCACGTATAGCACCAGCATGCCGAGCCAGATCGCCCCGCGATCAGGGGCAGGTTGGTGGCGACTTGGCATAGGGGTCTGGTCCAAGGGCACAGGATACGCCCTGGCGTGTCAGGCCGCGACCGCGACTCCCGAGTCGGGCCGGCAGACGTGGCAGGGCCGATAGCCGGCCCCTTCCGCGGCCCGCATCGAGCGGAACGGGACGCGATGCGCGTCGGTGATGCGCCGGGCGTGGTGGCAGGTCGGCAGGCACACCACGTGGGTCGTGTCCGAGCCGATGTAGCGGATGCCGGCGGCCGCGAGATGCTCGAGGCCGTCGGGGTCCAGGCCCTCGCTGCGCAGGATGGTCCGCTTGTTGGCCGGCCCGCCCAGCGAGTACTGCCCGATGGTGCCATCCGTCCGCACGACCCGGTGGCACGGGACGATGAGCGGGACCGGGTTGTGGCCCAGCGCCGTACCCACCGCGCGGACCGCCCGGGGGCGACCGATCTCCCCGGCGATCCAGCCGTACGGCCGGACCTCGCCGTGGGGGATCTCGAGCGCCTTCAGCCACACGTCGCGCTCGAATGGGGTATGGCCGCGCAGGTCGAGGTCGATGCGGACGCGCCGGTCGCCCTCGAGGCGACGCGCGATCGCCGAGGCGAGTCGATCGGGCACGCCGTCCTCAGCGTGGAAGGCAGGACGGCCGGTCACGGCGGCATGGCGTGTCTCGAACGCGGCGTCGTCCGCTTCGGCATCGACCAGCGAGACGCCCAGGCCGTTCCAGGCCACGACGATCGAGCCGATCGGGGATCCCACCCGGGCGTAGAAGTCGGCCAGTCCGGTGGCGACGAGAACGCCCGGTCGCAGGGTCGCGGGGGCCGGGACGACGAGCCCGCCGAGTGCGGCCTCGATGGTGGGGTCAGTCGTGGTCATGCGGTCATCTCCTGGCGCTCGGACCGGCGTTCGGCCTCGAGCATCGTGCGCAACAGGGCGATCCCCCGGTGGACCTGGGCCTTGACGGTGCCCTCGGGCCGGCCAAGGGCCGCGGCGGTCTCGGGATAGGACAGGCCGTCGACGTGCCGGAGCACGACGGCGGCCCGGTAGGCGGGTGGCAGCTGCAGGAGGCGGGCTCCCCACGCCTCCCGTTCGTCACGCCGCTGGACGACCGCCTCGGGCGAACCGCCGTCGGGACTGCGCGGCTCCATCCGCCCCGGCACGGCGTCGTCGAGCGAGGCTGGCGGAAGGCCGCGCCCCGCCCGCCGCCCGAGCCGCGTGCGGCAGCCGTTGAGGACGATCGTCGCCAACCAGCCTCGCAGTCGCAGCTCGGCGATCCGCGTCGCGTCATAACCGGCCAGCGCCCGATAGGCCTTGACCATGGCGTCCTGGGCCGCCTCCTCGGCGTCGTGGGGATCGCCGAGCATGCGCAAGGCGATCGAGTAGAGCCGGTCCTGGTGCTCGGTGACGAGCTCGGGAAAGGTGCCGTCCAGGTCCCGGGCAAGGGCCGCCACAAGGCGCGCGTCGCCCTCGTGATGGTCGGTGCGGAGCGTGTCGGTCGTGTCCATCACCACCCAGAACCAGCGCTGGCGCCGGACCGTTGCATGACCGTAACGGTACCCGGCGCGTGCCATGCGGGCAGGTCCGGCCGTGCGACAATCGGCCCGATGGGCCACGACGACCGCTTCGACGACCTCATCGCCAGCCTCGGCGGGTTCCACCGGACGTGGCTGGTCTACCTCGGTCTGGAGACGGGCCTGTTCGCCGCCGTCCGCGCGGCCGGCCGGGCGGGGATCGCGCCCGCGGCCCTGGCCGCCGCGACCGGGACCCACGAGCCGGCCATCGCCACCTGGGCCTGGGCGGCTGACGCGCACGACCTGGTCGTGTACGAGGATGGCCACCTGTCCATGGACGACGAGGTCGCGGCGATGCTCCTCGATGGCGACCGAGCCGACTACCTCGGCGGCCAGTTCGTCCACGCCGCGGTCGCGTCGCTGGACTGGGCCGGCATGACCGCCTTCTTCCGGACGGGCGCCCCGCTCCAGGAGCGCCCCGATCGCTACCGCGTGGCCATCGAGCGCCTGACACGCCAGGACATCGCGGTCTTCTTCCAGGAGGTCCTGGCGGCGCTTCCGCAGCTGGCCGCCGACCTGTCCGGCGGCGGCCGCGTGGTCGACGTGCACTGCGGCGGCGGTCGCTGGCTCGTCGCCATGGCCCGGCGCTTCCCGGCGCTCGAGCTCGTCGGCGTCGAATTCGAGTCGGATTCGGTCGCCCGTGCGCGAGCGACGATCGCCGAGGAGGGCCTGACCGACCGCATCGTCATCCGCGAGGCCCGCGCCACGCAGCCGGGCGACAAGGGCACCTACGACCTCGCCTACTTCCAGTACGCGCTCCACCAGCTCTCCGATGCGCCGTCGGTGCTGAGCGCCGCGTGGGCCGCCCTGCGCCCGGGCGGTCGGATCCTCGTCCTGGACTGGCCGCTGCCCGTGGAGCCCGACGAGTTCCGGACCCGGCACGGCGAACTGATCGCCGGGATGCAGCTCGACGAGCTCTATCAGGGCACGGCGCTCGTCCCGCGCGACCAGTACGTGGCCTGGTTCGCCGATGCCGGCCTCCCGACCCCGATCGCCATCGATCTGCCCTCGGGGGCCATGGCGTTCGTGGCGGAACGCCAGGCCTGAGCATCGGACCGACGCGGGATCCCGCCGGCGACGCCCAGGTTCAGCTCGTGATCTCGAACGACCCCGTCATGCTGGCGTGGATCTTGCAGTGGAACGGGTACGTGCCCGGCGCCGAGAAGGTCAGCGATCCCGTCTGGTCCTTGCCGAGGTTCTCGGTCGTGCACGATCCGTCGTCGAGGGTCGCCGTGTGGGGGACGGCGTCCGCGTTGGTGAACGCGATGACGTCGCCGACCTTGGCCTTGATCGTGGCCGGATCGAAGGCCCGCTCCGCGATCGCCACCTGGACGGTCCCCGCCGCCGTGGAGGCCGTGCAGGCGCCGCCCGCCGCCGCGGACCCTCCGGCCGCGGGGGCGACGGACGCCGGAGCCGGTGTGGTCGGCGCGTCGCCGTATCGGCCGCCCCCGACCGTTTCCGGGCTGGACGCCCCGCTGCCGCCTCCGCCGCTGCTGCAGGCCGCGATCGCGAACAGCGCGACGATACCGACGACCACGACCGGGATCGGACGACGGGACATGTCGACTCCTCGGGGCAGGCTGGCGGCCGGTGCCGTCATCGCCCGGTACGTTCGCTCGACGCGGCCGGTTTCGTAGGGCCATCGACGCATGCGGGCGAGTGTGGACCTCCCGACGGTGATCCGTCTGCTCCGGCACGAGGCCACCGTGCACGCGGTGCCGGGCCGCGAGGTCCGCGACCTCGGCGACGCATTGCTGCTCCACGATCCGCACGACCCGGAGCCGTTCTGGAATCGACTCGAAGGGGTCCGCTTCCCGACGGACCCCGATGCCTTCGACCAGCGGCTTGCGGAGATCCGGATCCTGTTCGCCAGCATCGGCCGTCAGCCACACATCTGGCTGTTGCCGCCGTACGACACCCCGACCGACCTGCTCGACCGGCTGGTCGCGAACGGGTTCGAGGATGCCGGGCCCGGCCACCTGATGGTCTCGACCGATCCCGCACCGGCGCAGGCAGTGGTCGCCGCCGGACCGGACGCCCGAGTGTCGGTCGAGCGATACCGCCACCTCGACGGTGAGGCGGCGTTCACCGTGGCGACCGCGATCGTCGGGGTCCTCGGGGAGGCCTTCACCGTGAGCTGGGACCGGCGTCCCGGCATCATCGCCGAGACGCTCGCCTCGCTCGGCGACCCCCGGTTCACCCACTATCTCGTCCGCCTTGACGGGGCGCCGGCCGCGGTCGCCCGGCGAGCGACGTTCGACGGTCTCAGCTACCTGTCCTCGATCGGGACGGTGGCCGCGGCGCGCGGCCGGGGCCTCGGCCGGCTCGTCACGTCCACAGCGACCGTGGACGGGTTCGCGGCCGGGAGCGAGATGGTCCACCTGGGTGTCTTCGCGGACAATGCCCCGGCCAAGGCGCTCTACGAGCGACTCGGCTTCGCCTACGTCGGTGACCCTGCGCCCGACATGCTGCTCATCGGATGATCGAACGCCGCGGCCCAGATCCCGCGAACCTTCGTGCCGTCGGCTGGGCGACCGTGGAACTCGAGCGCGCGACCCGGGAACTGGCGCCGCTGCTGGCATCCGGGTCGGGGTTCGAGGTCGCCCCGGACTGCATCCTCCTCGGGGCGCGCTGCCTGGTCGGCCGCGCCGCTGACGCGACGGTCGCCGGCGCACCCCTCGTCGTGCTCCTGGAACCCAGCACGGAGGGCCGCCTGGCGGTCACGCTCGCTCGCCATGGCGAGTCCTGGTGTGCCACGTGGGAGGCCGGGCACGGACCACCGCCCGGGGTCGATGTCGATCCCGGCCGCGACGTGCCGTCCATGCACCGTCTCTCGGTGGTCCGCGATGGGCCGTTCGGGCCGGAACGCCTGGTCCTCGACGGGCCGGTGGATGGACCGCACCACATCCTGGTGCAGGCGGCTACCATCCGGCCATGACCGAACCCGTGCTGTCCATCCGCCCCGCCGTCCCGGCCGATGCCGATGCCATCGCCGCCCTCTTCACCGACGAGGGCTACCCGGCCGGCCCCAGCGACATCGTGGAGCGGCTCGGCCGGTTCGCGTCGGCGCACTCCCAGGTCCTCGTCGCGGAGCACGACGGGGCGATCCTGGGGTTCATCGCCCTGCACGCGATGCCGCGCTTCGAGCACGACGACCGGATCGTGCGCATCCTCGCGCTCGTGGTGGATGCCGGCGCGCGCGAACGCGGGGTGGGGCGAGCGCTCATGGCCGACGCGGAGCGTGTCGCCACGGAGCTCGGTGCGGCCTTCATCGAGATCACGGCCGGCCATCATCGGCCCGAGGCGCGCCGGCTCTACGAATCGGCGGGCTACGACGGCTCCGTCGCGGCCTACCTCCGGAAGAAGCTCTGACCGAGCCCCGGACGCCGCTCGATCCGTCCGCGCCACCGGCCGCGCGGGCGCCAGCCGGGTTCCCTCGACTCCGCCTGCGGGAGGGAGCTGCCGAGCTCCTGGACCTGCCGTGGGAGGACCCGCTCGAGGACTGGGCTCCCGGTGACGACGGTTCGCTCGGCGGGATGCGCTTCCGGGAGCTGCCGGTCGGACCGTCGCGCCACCTCGTCCGTTTCCTTGTCACGGACCGCCGGACCTACGCCCTCAAGGACGAGCCCCTGGACGTCGCGCGGAGCGAGTTCGAGGTCCTCCGCCACCTCGCCGACCTGGGGCTGCCCGCCGTGAAGGCGGTGGGCCTGGCCGAAGCCCCGGAGCGCGGGGCCGCGATCCTCGTGACCGAATACCTCGAGTTCTCCATCCAGTATCGGCGCCTGCTGATGCGCTTCCCGCTGGGCCCCGGTCCGTACCGCGACCGCCTGCTCGACGCGATGGCGTGGCTGCTCGTGGACCTCCACCGGGCGGGCGTGTTCTGGGGCGACTGCTCGCTCGCGAACACCCTGTTCCGCCGCGACGGCGACAAGATCCAGGCCTTCCTCGTAGATGCCGAGACGAGCGCCATCTACCCGGCCCTGTCCGACGGCCAGCGCTCGTACGACCTCGATATCCTGGTGGAGAACGTGGCCTTCGGCCTCGCCGACCTCGGGGCGATGCAGGGACGCCCGGACGCCGCCGACGACGCCGTGGACGCAGCCGAGACCGTCCGCGCACGCTATGCGGCCGTCTGGGACGAGCTCCGACTCGAACCCGAGCTCCACCCCGACGATCGACATGCGGTCCGGGCACGGATCCGTCGTCTCAACGACCTCGGCTTCGCGGTCGACGAGATCTCGCTCGAACCGGCCGACGGCCGGCAAGAGGTCGTCCGCCTCAAGGTCACGGTGGCGAATCGCCGGTTCCATGCACGCGAGCTCCAGCGCCTGACCGGCATCTCGGCCCTGGAAGGCCAGGCCCAGCTGCTCCTCAACGACCTGCGCGAGTACCGGACCTGGCTCGAATTCAACGGCGGGCACCCGGTCGACGAGGCGACCGCTGCCGAGCGCTGGGTGGACGACGTGCTCGAGCCGACCCTGGCGGAGCTGCTCCCGGCGATCGGCGGCCTGCGCGATCCCCTCCAGGCGTATTGCGACGTCCTGGAGGAGAAGTGGATCCTGTCCGAGCTCGCCGGCACGGACGTCGGCCTGCGCGCCGCGATCGACGCGTACATCGGTCTCGGCGCACCGGCGCCTGAATTGGACTCCACGGCGCCCGCGACCCTCACCGGCCTCGACATCGATTGGTCGACGGGCTGGGAGACCGGGCTCGAACCTGGCCCGGAGGACGAGCGATTCGATGGCGAGGTCGTCGACGAGGATGACGACGCCGCCGCGCTCCCGAGCGACTCGTGATCGAGGGCCGCGCGCCGATCGGCCTCGCGCCGATTGGCTATCCCGGCCGCGCGGTGGCACCATCGTGAGCGCATGACGATGACGACGAGCGATCCGGTCGTCCGGGTTCGCGGGCTGACCAAGCGATACGGTGACGTGCAGGCGGTGGCCGGCATCGACTTCGAGGTCGCGCGCGGCGAGATCTTCGGGCTGCTGGGACCCAATGGTGCGGGCAAGACCACGACCGTCGAGATCCTCGAGGGGCTGCGGGCTCCCGATGGGGGCGAGGTCTCCGTGCTGGGACTCGACGTCGTCAAGGATGCGAACGCCCTCAAGCCGCGCATCGGGGTGAGCCTGCAGACCGCGGCCATGTACCCGAAGCTCACCGTCACCGAGCTCGTGGACCTGTTTCGCAGCTTCTACCCGAACCCGCGCCCGACCGCCGAGCTCATCGACGCGCTGGAGCTCGGGGAGCGCCGCCACGCCCAGAGCCAGGTCCTGTCGGGTGGCCAGCGGCAGCGCCTCGCGGTCGCCCTGGCCCTCGTCAACGACCCCGAGCTCGTCTTCCTCGATGAGCCGACGACCGGCCTGGACCCGGCGGCTCGGCGCTCGTTGTGGGACCTGGTCCGCGGGTTCCAGGCGGCCGGTCGATCCGTGCTGCTCACCACGCACTACATGGAGGAGGCCGAGATCCTCTGCGACCGCATCGCGATCATGGACCACGGCCGCATCCTGGAGATGGGCACGGTCGATGAGCTCGTGAGCAAGCGGTTCAAGGAGCGTGCCGTGCAGTTCGACGCGCTCGATGGGGCTGTCGACCGACGACCTCCAGACCCTGCCCGGCGTGTCCTCGGTCAAGGAGGATGACGGCGCCGTGCTCGTCTATACCAGCGACGTCGGCCCGACCATCGGCGGTCTGCTGGCCCTCGCCGATTCACGCGGACTGGAGCCCAAGAACCTGGGGATCCGCCGGGCGACCCTCGAAGACGTGTTCCTCGACCTGACCGGTCGGGCGTTGCGCGACTGACCCGATGCACGCCCTCCTTGCCCTTACGTCCGCCAACATCCGGAGCTACACCCGCGATCGTGCGGCCCTGTTCTGGACGCTCGCCTTCCCGCTGATCTTCATCTTCATGTTCGGGTTCATCTTCCAGGGCGGAGTGGCAGCGCCGGCCTGACCCTCGGCTGGGTCGACGAGGATGGCTCGGCGGCCTCGACCGCGCTGCGCGCGGCGTTCGTGGCCCAGGAAGGCACCGAACTCACCGACGGCGACCGCGACGGCTCGCTCGGCAGCATGCGCGAGGGCGATGTGGATGCCGTCATCGTCGTGCCGGCTGGATATGGCACGGGGCTCGCGGCCGGTGAGGCTGGCACGGGTCCGCCGACGCCCGTCATCGTGTACACCGACCCCTCGCGGTCCAACCTCGTGGCCTCGGTCTACCAGGCCGTCGGGGCGGTCCTCGGGGTCGTCAACCTCGGTGGGCGGCCGCCGCTCGTCACCCTGCAGGCGGAGACGCTGCAGACCGAGAACATCAACTTCATCAGCTACTTCGTGCCCAGCATGCTCGGCCTCTCGATCATGCAGGTCGGGCATCTTCGCCGCGATCCCGCTCGTCGCCGACCGCGAGAAGCTGATCCTCAAGCGATTGGCCGCGACCCCGCTCCAGCGCTGGCAGCTCGTCGGCTCGAACGTCCTGATGCGACTGCTGATCGCCCTCGTGCAGTCGGTGATCATCATCGGCGTCGGCGTGGTCGTCTTCGGCGTGGTGATCACCGGGCCGTTCGCCCTGTCGATCGTCTTCGTCGTCGCTGGGCGCGGTCGCGTTCCTGGCGCTCGGGTACGTCGTCGCCTCGTTCGCGAAGACCGAGGATTTCGGCCAACGGGATGATCAGCGTCATCCAGTTCCCGATGATGTTCCTGTCGGGCACGTTCTTCCCGATCGAGGCCATGCCCCACGTCTCCAGACCGTGGCGCGGGTGATCCCGTTGACCTACCTGTCCGACGCGTTGCGCCAGGTGATGGTCGGTGGTGCCGCGTTCGCGCCGCTCTATGTGTGCGCGGCCGTCCTGCTCGGCTGGCTCGTCGTCTGTTTCGCGATCGCCGCGCGCAAGTTCCGCTGGCAGTAGGTCGGCTACCAGCGCTCGTCGTGGACGAGGTCGTCGAGCGGTCAGTCGACCCCCGGGACGCGACGGCCTCGTCGAGATCGGCGGGGTCGGCCGGATAGCCGAACGACAACAGGAACTCGCAGTGCTGGTCGGCGGGATAGCCCAGCAGCTCGCGGGCCCGGTCGTGCTCGTAGACGGTCGCGGGGCAGCTCCCGACGCCCAGCTCCCAGGCCGCGAGCATCATCGCGTCCGCCGCCTGACCCAGGTCGAACATGACCGATGGCGGGACTCCAGCCGCTCGTGGGTCTGGCGTGACCAGGGCGATGGCGACCGCGGCGCCCGCGAGATGGCCCGTGAACGGCCCGAGCTGGGCCAGTTCGCGCAGATGCGATCGGTCCCGCGCGACGATGAACGACCAGCGCTGCTGGTTCTTGGAGGAATGCGCGCGTCGGCCGGCGCGGAGGATCCGCTCGAGGTGCGCCGGCTCGAGGGGCCGGTCGGCGAAGGCGCGGATCGCGCGCTTGCTCGCGATGGCGGTCCAGACCGGATCGGGCTGCGTCACGAAGCCGACTCGGCGGGCGGTGGGCCGGGTCGGGCGCCGCAACGGCCGGCACCGCGATGGTCGGCACCTTCGTCGCGCCGGGGAGGGCGACCTGGGCGAGGGTGCGGAGACCACCCGGCGTCGCCGCGACGGCGTCGAACCTGGCCTCGCCGTCGGGGATTCGCTCGGCCGGTGTGGCTGCCGCGATGCGCCCTGCCTCGTCGGGGGCGAGCGGACCGCCGAACGAGGTCGCGAGGAACCGGGCCACGACCTCGCGATAGCCCGCGTCCTCGTAGAGCCACGAGTGCTGGCCCCCGTCGATGACGACCGACTCCACCGTGGCCGCGTCCGGGTCGTGGTCGCGCGCCGCGCGGGCGGCCGCCGCGAGTCGTCGTCATGTGGCTCGGCGGCACGACCGTGTCCTCGGAGCCGTGGGTCAGCAGGACCGGGCCGCGGTACCGGGCGATGGCTGCCGTGGCGCTGATCTCGGGGACGCGGTGGCCGCGCGGTCGCAGATAGACGCGGGTCGTCAGCCACGCGAGGGGGTAGGCGATCAGGTCCGGGATCGGCAGCTTGGCGAGGCGGAACGTCTGGCGCGTGAGCCGCAGCGGATCGGCCGGGGCGGACGTCGCGACGATCGCCGCCACGCGTGGATCCGCTGCGCCCGCGAGGATGGCTCCGATCGCTCCCATCGAGTGCCCGGCGACGGCCCCGATGGTCACCTCGGGCCGGTCGACGAGCGCCTCGAAGGTCGCGAGCGCATCGAGCCCGAACTCGCCGGCGCTGATCGGCAGCGTCTCGGGCGGATTGGCGCCATGGCCTCGAACGTCGATGGTGAGGCAGTGGAAGCCCGCGGCATGGAGGAACACGGCGTTGGGCAGCGTCCGGTCGCGCGCGGATTCCCAGCCGTGGACCAGGGCGACGCCCGGTCCCGGGGCCCCGTCACGCGCCGGGATGAACCAGGCCGGCAGGGTCAGCGTCCCGGAGCGCACGGTCGTGGTCTCGTACGGCAGGCCGAGGTCCGCGGGCGTGGTCAGCGGCGGATGGGGACGCGGGTAGCCGGCGCGGGCGCGATACGCCAGCGCGAAGCGGTACGCGAGCCCCAGCGGTGCCGCGGCGATGGCGGCGACCAGGCCCGCTCGTCGAACGAGTCCCATACGCCAAGGGGACGGCACAACCGGTCGACCTGTCAAGCGCCGTCCGGTTCGGGGTGGCCGGCCCCGTCAGTCCGGGACGCCGTCGAGGTCGAGCTGGACGAGATGGCCGGGCGCGCCATGGTCCTCGATCGCGATCGTCCGTGTTTCGAGGACCTCGTCGCCGCGGCGGAGTCGGATGTCGTAGCGGCCGACGTACAGCGGGTCGACGATCGCGAGCCCACCCTCATCCGGTGGCACCGGTTCGGGGACCGGCTGCCGGGGCTCATCGAGCGAGATGGCGTCGACGAACAGGCCCGCCCACGGTCGCGCGGTGACCGTGACCGAGACGGAGCCGCTGGCCACGGTGGCTGGTGTCTCGTCAGGCCCAGCGACGCGCAGCGAGCAACCGCTGTCGGTCACAGCAAGGATCACGGCCGTCGACTGCTCCGGCGGGAGTTCGACGTCCAGCTGGCACGCGCGTTCAGGGCCGACGAGCCGATAGGCACCCTCCGACAGGCCTTCGTCCCAGCGGATGACCGTGCCGGCCGGAATGATGATGGTCCGCAGCGGGGCCGCATCGGGGAGCGTCAGCAGCGCCAGGTCCAGGTCGCGCTGGGCCACCGGCGGCTCACCGGTCACGGTGACGCTCGCCCAGAGCGGCATGCCGGCCTCGTCGTAGATCGTCGGTGTCGGCCCCGCGATGCCGAGTGGTCCGCACCCCGCGAGGACCAGGGTGGCGCCGGCGCCCAGGAACGCCGCCCACCCCCTGGCATCGACGATCCGTGCGGACCCGGCTTGCCTCGTCATGGTCGCTACACTCGCAGACGTGGTCAAGCGCGATCCGCACGATGTCCTCGGCGTCCATGTCGGCGCCGATCCCGCCGCGATCAAGGCCGCCTGGCGGCGGCTGGCCCGGAGCAATCACCCGGACCTGACCGGTGACGATCCCGCGGCGTCTCGCGCGGCCACCCGGCGCATGGCCGAGATCAACGACGCCTATGCGGCTCTGACCCGAGGCAACGAGGAAGCCCGTCGTCGCGCCGCAGAGGAGCGCGCCGACTTCACCGATGCGGACGGGGTGCCGCGCCGCGGCGGCCCGCCACGACCCAAGCCCAGCCGACCCGTCACCGGGCGCGTCGATACGAGCGGGACGTTCCAGCCCCGCAACCAGACCACCGGCCCGGATGCCACAGGGGCGCGCACCGGCCGACGTGCGACCACCCTGCCCGGCCAGCCTCCGCTGCGCGGGCGAGCGGGTCAGCCAGGAGCCGCCCCGAGCCTCGACGCCCACCGGTCCCCTGGAACGCGACCGGCTGCGTGACTTCCGCCGGCCCAAGCCACCGACCCTCGATGCCGCCCGCGCGCACGAGATCGAGTTCGGCAAGTTCCATGGCCACACGCTCGGCCAGATCGCCGCGTTCGAGCCGTCGTACATCGACTGGGTGGCCGGCACCGTGACCCGCGACCCTGAGCTCGTGGCCGCGGCCCGGGTCATCCAGGCCGACCTGGATGCGCGCGGGATCTATCGGCGATCGCACCCGACGCCCGTGCGTCCGGGCCGGACCGCCTGAGGGTCAGAACCCCGGAGACGCGAGATCGCCCCCCGATACCGGAGGGCGATCGATGCTCTGATGGATCCGCGCCTGTGTGATCAGTCCTGCCGTCCCTACGTCCGTCCGGGCCCGATGGCCGAAAGATCCTGTTACTCGGCTCGTGACCTGGGTCCGGGATCCCCCGTCGGAACCTCCTCCGGCGAGCGTCCGTTCCCTGGTCCGTGACCGACACCCCAGGTTGTGTTCCCAGAGCGATCGCGGGTCGGCGTAGGCAGAACGTTAGGCCTCGACCTGCGGCAAAGGCAATGGCACCCTTCTCCCAGCGGTGCCGGGCTCGATGGTCGGGCGCACCGGCGCACCACCCCCGGACGCCCGTACCAGGTGTCCGGACGCACCACACGGTGGGGCGCATCGGACGCCGCTCGCCACGGCACGCTCGATCGTGAGCGCGGGTCGCGACGGCGTCCCGGGCCGACCTCCCGTACCCTTTCGGTGATGCATCCACGCGGGCTCCTCGCCGTCGTCGTCGCCCTCCTCATCACGGTCGTGGGCTGTGGCGGGGGCACGCCTCCCTCCTTCGATCCGACGGGGCCGTGCAGCGGCGACGGGGCCGCGTCCGGCGCCTATCCGGATCTCGAGGCCCGCATCCCCACGAGCTACGAGGACCGCGGTCCGACCACGCTCGATTCCGGCCGGCACTGCACGGCCGTGAACCTTGGCAGCCTGGCCGCGGCGGGCTTCGACGAGATCCGGTTCTCGGGCGGGACCTGGGACTTCGGCGGCAATCGGGCGGCGGCGCTCGTCGTGTTCACGGCGCCCGGCCTGACGGCCGACGCGATCGCGCAGTTCTACACCGAGAGTGCCAAGGCCGCGAACCGTACCCAGGTCACCGGCGAGGCGGAGGTCGAGATGGGGGGCGAGACCGTCCGGCGCATGGACTCGAAGACCGGGGACCGGCAGCAGACGGTCGTGGTCTGGCCGGCCGCGGACCCGGACGTCGTGAATGTCGTGATCACCAATGACCTGCCCGACCCGAAGATCGAGTCGGCGGTGGCGGCGTTCGGTGGTCGTTGATCGACCGGCCGCGGTGCTAGAGTCGCGGCCATGAGCGACCGGCGCGACGCCTGGGAACGCGAACGCCTGGACCCGGCCCTGCGCCGCGCCCCCGAGCGCAAGGGCCAGTTCTCGACCCTCAGCGACATGCCCATCGAGCGGCTCTATGGGCCGTGGTCGCTGGGCGCCGACGTCGAGGCGAAGGTCGGCCTACCGGGCGAGCCGCCGTTCACCCGCGGCATCCACCCCACGGGCTACCGGTCGCGGCTGTGGACGATGCGGATGTTCGCGGGCTTCGGGGCCGCCGAGGACACGAACCGCCGCTTCCATCAGCTCCTCGCCGCCGGCCAGACCGGACTCTCGATCGCCTACGACATGCCGACCCTGTACGGCTACGACACCGACGATCCCGAGGCCGAGGGCGAGTTCGGGACGTGCGGCGTCGCCGTCAGCAGCCTGGCCGACATGGAGGTCCTCCTCGATGGCCTGCCCCTCGACCGGGTCAGCACCTCGATGACGATCAACTCGCCGGCCGCGCCGATCTGGGCGATGTACATCGTGGCCGCCGAGAAGACGGGCGTTCCGCGTGACCGGCTCGAGGGCACGACCCAGAACGACATCCTCAAGGAGTTCATCGCCCAGAAGGAGTTCCTGTTCCCGCCCGAGCCGTCGATGCGCCTCGTCACCGATACGATCGAGTTCGGGACGCGCGAGCTGCCGCGCTGGAACACCATCTCGATCAGCGGCTACCACATCCGCGAGGCAGGCTCGACCGCGGTCCAGGAGCTCGCGTTCACCATCGCCGACGGGATGGCGTACGTCGAGGCGGCCCTGGAGCGGGGCCTGCGCGTCGACGACTTCGCGCCGCGCCTGAGCTTCTTCTTCAACAGCCACTCCGACTTCTTCGAGGAGATCGCCAAGTTCCGCGCGAGCCGGCGGATCTGGCACGACCTCATGACCAAGCGGTACGGCGCCGAGAACGAGCGGAGCGCGTGGATGCGGTTCCACACCCAGACCGCCGGCGTCTCGCTGACCCCGCAGCAGCCGCTCAACAACCTCACTCGCGTCGCGCTCCAGGCGTTGGCCGGGATCCTGGGCGGGACCCAGTCGCTCCACACGGACGCGTTCGATGAGGCACTCGCCGTCCCCACGGCCGAGGCCGCGCTCCTGGCGCTGCGCCAGCAGCAGGTCATCGCGGAGGAGAGCGGCGTGGACGCGACCGTGGACCCACTCGGCGGGTCGTGGTTCGTCGAGGCGCTCACCGATGAGACGGAGCGCCAGGTCTGGCGCTACATCGACGAGATCGATCGCCGCGGCGGGATGGTGGCCGCCGTGGGGGAGGGCTATCCCCAGCGCGAGATCGCGGACGCCGCGTACCGCTACCAGCGCGAGTTCGATGCCGGGGAGCGCCACGTGGTCGGCGTGAACGCCTACGTCGACGAGGACGAGGTGACCCGGGTGCCGGTCCTGAGCGTGCCGACTGGCTCGCTGGAGGGCCATCTGGCCCGCCTCGAGCGAACGCGTCGCGAGCGGGACGCGTCGGCCGTCGAGAGCGCCCTGCGCGGGCTCCGCGAGGCGGCCGAACGACCGGGCAGCAGCGAGACGAACCTCATGCCGCATTTCCTGCGGTGCGCCGAGGCCTACGCCACGCTCGGCGAACAGTGCGCGGTCCTGCGCGGCGTCTTCGGGGAGTACCGCGAGCCGGTCTCGGTCTGACGGGGCCTGAGTCGGACGGGGCTCGCCCGGCCGGGGATCAGGCCTCGATGGGACCCAGCCGCCGGACCACGCCATCCGCATAGGCGGCCGCGGCGACGAGCGAACTGCCGCTCCAGTCCGCGCCGACGGCGATACCGACGCCGGGCGTGGCCGCGAGCCGTCCGCCCAGCATGACGGGCACCGCCCGACCCGCGCCGCCGCGGGAGGCGGCGGCCTCACGGACCGCGTTGATCGCCTCGGCCACGGTGCCGGTCCGATCGGCATGCGAGGCCGTCAACGCCACGAGGCGAGCGTCGTTCCGTTCCACGAACGTGGCGAGGTCCGCCGTCGGGACATCCGCTCCGAGCACGGCCACCGTCCAGCCGAGTTCGCGCAGGACGTGGTCCAGGCACACGAGCCCGATCATGTGATGTTCGTCGGCGACGCCCGCAAGGACCGCCAGCGGCCCGACCCGGCCGTCCGGACCCAGGTCGGGCCGGATGCGATCCAGCGCCCGGAGCAGCGTCTGGCTGGCGAGGTGTTCCTCGGCCACGGACCAGCGGCCACTCTGCCAGCGCTCACCGACCAGCCGCATCGCCTCGGCGAGCAGGCCGTCGTAGACCTCGGCGCGCGACGACTCCCGAAGCGCATGGCTGAGCGTCCAGGCCGCGAGCTCGTCGTCGCCATCCGCGAGGAGGCCGGCGAGGAGCTCCGGGCTGAGGGTGTCGCCGGGTACGCGATCCGCGACCTCGGGATCGACCGGTGGCAGGCGGGGACCGGGTTCGTCGGCGGTCATCGCCGCGACTCTACCATCGCGCCCCGGTGCGCCCGACTACCATGCGGGCATGTACCTCGATGCGATGGAGTTCCTGGAGGAAGAACGCGACGCGTGGACGCCGTACGAGGCCCTGGCTGCCCTCGATGACGCGACGCTCGATCGCCCGGTCGAAGCCGCCCACGGCTGGTCGGGACGCGACCTCATGGCGCACATGCTGGCCTGGCAGGGGATCGCCCTGGAGATCGCCACCGAGCTCGCCGTCAACGAGACGAGCCCGACCATCGCCCGGGTCGACGCCGACTGGGAGACCCGCGGCGGCGATGTCGTCAACGAGGAGCTGACGCGCACCTGGTCCGAGCGACCCATGGCCGACCTGCGCGAGCGCTTCCGGACCCAGCCGGGCGAGTTGCGGGGCTACCTCACCGTCGTCCCCGAGGTCCGCTGGCTCAAGAACGCCGACCACCTGCGGACACTCAGTGACGAGACGATCGCGCACTACGAGGAGCACGTCCCGGACCTGGCCGCGATCCTGGCGGCCGCGCGCGGATCGTGAGCCTGGAGGAGATCCTCGCGTCGGCGGCCGCCGACGAGGACGACGGGATCGACGCGACGACCGACGCCGACGGGTCGACCGCATGGGCCATCGCCGGCCGACCGTTCGCCACGCTCGACGCGGACGGGCTGACGGCGGCCTTTCGCCTGGATACCGTTATCGCCGACGCCGCGCGACGGACGCCGGACACGAGCGCCTCCCCGCGCGGCCCGGAGTGGGCGTCATTCCGGCCGAAGACGCTGGACGGCCACGCCGAGGACCGCGCCCGGGCCTGGTTCGCCGCCGCCGCTCGCCGCGCCCGGGGCTGATCCGGCAACGACAAAACGGCCCCGGTCCGAAGACCAGGGCCGTGGAAGCGCGGTGTCCGCCGGGGTCAGTCGGCCTTGACGGCCGCGAACTCGGTCAGGTTGAACTGCTGCTCCAGCTGCTCGAGCGGGCGGAAGCCCACCACGCCCTGCGGCTGCGCGCCCGGCTTGAAGTACGCGATCGTGGGGATGCTCATGATGTTGAAGGCCTGCGACAGGCGCGGGTTCGCGTCAACGTCGACCTTGACGACATCGACGGCCCCGTCGTACTTCGCGGCGAGCTTCTCCATCTCGGGGGCGACCATCTTGCACGGCCCGCACCAGGCCGCCCAGAAGTCCACGACGACCGGCCGCTCCGCCTTGAGGACGAGCTCCTCGAAATTCGCGTCCGTCGCGTGCTTGATCTCCGCCATGGGGATGAGTCCTTTCTCCCGCCTGCCTCCTGCGGGATGTCTGTCCGCCCATACGAGCGGGTGCTCCGGCCCTTAGCGGGCCAGGTCCTGGATGAGTCGATAGGCCTCGAGGACCCGGGGGTCCGCGAGGCGATAGAGGATGGTGTTGCCGTCACGCCGGCTGGTCACGAGCCCCGCTCGGCGGAGGACCGCGAGATGCTGGCTCATGTTGGGCACCTGACAGCCGACCCGCAGGCTGAGGTCGCTGACCGAGAGCTCGCCGATGGCAAGCGACTCGAGGACGCACAGGCGCTTGGGGTCCGCCAACGCTCGACCGACGGCGGCGTAGCGCTCGCGATCGACATCAGCGGAGACCGGCAGGTAGTCCAACACGACGAGAACACTATCAGTGTTTGCGCAAACACGCAAGTGCTTGGGGCTCTCTGGCCGCCCCTGAGGGCGACCGCGTCGACACGGATCGACCGCCCCCGTGTCGCCGCCAGCGAACGATCTCGGGGTGAGGGCCGCGCCGGGTCGGATCCGGTGTCGTGCAGGTCGCCCTGGTCGCCTGTCGTTCGCTCCGAGCGAACGAGATCATGGTGACGACGCCAGTCTGGTCGTGACGGTGCGCGCTCGATGCGAAAACGTTCGCTGCGAGTGAACGACCTGGCGGACGTCCGTGGTGATGGCTCAGCAGAACGCGCGGCTACGGGCCGGGATCGGCGGCTCGGGCGGCTTCAGGCGAAGAAGGGCGGCGAGGTCAGGACGTAGCGGTCCAGGCCGTCGACGGGGCCATCCGTGAAGAACAGCATCACGAACGGATCCACGCGGTAGCCGCCGCCGAGCAGGTGGTCCCAACCCGTCCGCGCCGTCAACGCCATGTCGAAGGTGACCGTCTCGTGGCCCGCGGCGATGGCCGCCCGCTCGGCGTCGGCCAACAGGACCGGCACGTCCGACGCCTCCAGCGCCGCGAACGGCCCACCGCCCGCCGGCCGGGCGTGGTGGTACCCGTAGGCCACGGCGCGACCGTCGCGGCGGTACAGCCAGCCGGCCCGCTGTGACGCCAGCCACAAGTGGTCGGCGTCGCGGCGGAAGTCGAGCACGGCCCGATCGATGGCGCCCAACTCGTCGAGGGCGGTCCGCCCGGATCGATCGCCTCGCGGGTCAGGTCCGTCGCGAGCGTGATGTCCCGTGGGGCGCCCTCCACCGACACGATCGGCACCTTGCCGTCCAGACCGGTCTGCGTGTAGCGCGCGATCGCGCGCGCATCGATGGTCGCGACGATCGCCCGGTGGCGGGCACCGACCGCGGGGAACGCCCGGGCGAGCAGCTCGCGACCGACGCCGGCGCCCTGCGCGTCGGGGAGGACGAAGAACTCGGTCAACTCGCGGACGCCGTCCCGGAGGATCGATCGCGCGTAGCCGATGGCCCGGCCCGTCGCCTCGTCCTCGGCGAACCACCAGGCATCGGCGGTGGCACCGAGATGCTCGAACATCGGCCGACGGATCGCCCAGGCGTCGTCCATGGTCCCGGGCGTCGAGTTCGCGGCGCCACCAGTGCGTCGCCCCAGGTCCTCGATGGTGGGGACGAAGAGGTCGAACGCGAGGCGGGAATTGGCCAGGGTGCCGGGTCGGAAGCGAACCATGGCCGCATGGTACGGGTGCGATACTCCGCGCGATGTCCAGCCGCTCGACCCCCGATCGTCCCCGATCTTGGCGCCGCTGATCACCTCGTCCCGTTCTCCGAGGTCCAGGCCGCGAGCGCACGGCTGGTCGGACTGGTCCATCGGACGCCGCTGCTGACGTCGACCACGGCGGCCGATTGGGCGGCACGGGCGACCGGAACGCGGCCGGGCGACGGTCGCCTGTACCTGAAGGCGGAACACCTCCAGAAGACCGGGTCGTTCAAGTCGCGCGGCATGACCAACCGCATCACGACCCTGCCGCCCGACGCCCGGGAACGTGGCGCCATCACGCTGTCCGCCGGCAATGCCGGTCAGGCCTATGCGTGGGCCGGCCGGGCCGCCGGCGTGCCCATGACCGTGGTCATGCCGGCGAATGCGGTCCAGTCGAAGGTGGACGCCTGCCTGGGCTACGGCGCGCGGGTCGTCCTGCATGGCGCACATGTGGGCGAGACCTTCGCGGAGATGGGCCGGATCCGGGATGCCGAGGGTCTGACCTTCGTCCATCCGTTCGACGATCCGGCCGTGATCGCCGGCCACGGCGGCGCGGGCCTCGAGCTCGTGGAGGACCTGCCGGAGGTCGATGTCGTCGTGGTCGGGGTGGGCGGTGGCGGGCTGATCGCCGGCGTGGCCGCGGCCGTCCACGCGATGCGACCACAGGCACGCATCTACGGCGTGGAGCCGGTCGGTTCACAGGCGATGACCCTGGCGATGGCGGCTGGCCAGGTCATCACGATCCAGCCGACGACCGTCGCCGACGGCCTGGGCGCTCCATTCGCCGGGGCCTGGACCCTGGCGATGGCGCAGCACCATCTCGAAGACATCGCGCTCCTCGACGACAGCCACGATCCTCGCCGGCCTGCGGTTCGGGCTGGAGCGCCTCAAGCAGGTGCTGGAGCCCGCCGGTGCCGCGGCCCTGGCGGCCGTGTTGGCGGGTCGGATCCCATATCGGGACGGCGAGCGCGTCGCGGTCGTCCTGTCCGGCGGGAACGTGTCGATCGATCGACTCGGCGAACTGTTGGCCGCCGCGGGGTCGCTACCCGGGTCGGGGGCGTGACGGAGGAACCCGCCACAGCCGAGCCGGTCGTCCCGGCGCCGCCCGCGCCGCCATCGCCCGCCGCATCCATCGAACTCGCCACCACCCGACGCCTCCTGTCGGTCGCCTTCGATCTGCTCGGTCGGTCCAGTCAGGACATGCGACGGGCCTCGTTCTACATCGGCTCGATCGTGCTGGGGACGATGGGACCGCTGGCCTTGGCGACGTGGGCCATCGAGGTCGTGGCGGTCGATCGCACCCCCGAACAGATGGAGGCCGCTCTGCTGGGCGGTGGCGGGGTGGCGCTGTCGCTCGCCGCGGTCCTCGCGTTCGCCGGCCTGATCGTCGCTGCCGTGGAGAGCCGGACGATCGCGGCCGGCCTGCTGGGTGGCCAGATGGCCGGCCGGCCCATCACCCCGCGCCAAGCGCTCGCCCGCTCACGGCGGGTCTTCTGGTCGGCCGTGCTGGTCGCGATCATCGTGGCCATCCCGCTGGCGATCGCGCAGGCGGTCGTGGGTGAGATCGTGATGCCGATCCTCGGCGAGGCGGCCGATCTCTCGGTCATCACGACGACCCTCGTCACCGCCACGCTCGGGTCACCGTTCGCCTACGTGCTCGCGGGCGTCGTCCTGGGCGACGTCGATCCCGTCGAGGCCGTCCGCCGCTCCTTCCGCGTCTTCGGGGCCCGCAAGCTGGCGGCCGCGCTGATCGTCACGTTCGAGACCGTGGCCATCCTGCTGATCTACCTCGGGATCTCGGTCGGGCTGGACGTCGCGATCCGGGTGCTGGACGCCCTGGGTCTCGGCGTGGAGTCCGGCCCGCTGGGGCTGGCCGTGATGACCGGCGGCATCGTGGCGGCCGTGTTCGCGTTCGGCACGCTCATCTACACCGTGATCGGGATCACCGTCGCGCCGCAGGTCGTGATGTTCGTCGGACTGACGCACGCGACGCTCGGGCTCGAGCACGTGCGGCCCGGCGGTCGTGACGACCCGGATGCCCCACCTCGTCCCGGCGTCCGGCGGTTTCGGACCTGGACCCGCCCGATGCTGGCCGGGTTCGCCATCGGCGCCGGGATCCTGGCGATCGCGGTGGCGGCGTTCACCGCCTGACGGATCGAACCTCGATCAGTCCACGCCGAGCTCGTGGAGCCGGTCGTCATCGATGCCCAGATGGTGGGCGAGCTCATGGACCACGGTGATCCAGACCTCGTCGGCCAGTTCATCCGGGTCCGGGAAGTCCGCTTCGAGGGGGAGCCGGAACAGCGTGATGCGGTTGGGCATCGCGGCCCAGTCGGCGCCCCACTCGGTCCGGGGCACGCCCTCGTAGAGCCCGTAGAGCGCGTCGTCGGACGGGACCTCGTTCTCGCCCAGCTGGTCGGGTGTCGGCTCGTCCGCGATGACGATGGCGACCTCGTCAAGGGCGGCCGCGAACGGCATCGGGATGGTCGCGAGCGCCTCGTCGACGAGCGTCTCGAACGGACGGTGGCGAGCGGGGCGGCGTGGCTGGAGTCGGGCGGTCCGCGAACCGCGACGGCGCTTGGTCATGCGTCCGTATCCTACGGGCGTGACGGATGGACCGGCTGGCTATGTGGTGACCGTGGACCCGGGCGACCGGATCCACTTCCTCGATTGGGGCGGGGGCGCCACGCCGGGTGCCGTCGTGGCGGGGTCCACGCCGCCGGGCGCTCTGCTCATCCACGGCCTGTCGCAGACCGCCTGGATCTGGGCGCCGGTCGCGCGTCGGCTGGCGGCGGGCGAGCATGCGCGGGCGACCGTCGCGATGGACCTCCGCGGTCATGGCCTGTCCGACGCCCCGACCGAGGACGGGGCCTATGACCTCCCGATCCTGGCCGAGGACGCGATCGCCGTCGCGGAGGGCTCGGGATTGCTGGATGCCGGGCGGACACGGGTCGTGCTCGCCGGCCACGGATTCGGCGCGATGGTCGCGGTCCTCGCCGCCGCGGCCCTGGGCGAGCGCTGTGCTGGCGTCGTCCTCGTCGATGGGGGCTGGGAGGCGGCGGAAGCGTCCCTCGGCATGGATGCCGACGAGTTCCTGCGCGGCCTCGACGAACCGCCCGAGGTCATGCGTTCACTGCGCGCCTTCCTGGCCGACCGCAAGGGCTTCGACCCCTCCAGCTGGGACGAGGACCAGGACGTGGCGGCCCGCGCGACGGTCGTCGAGACCCACGCCGGGCGGGTGGTCCCGGCCACGCGCCCGCATGCCCTAGAGGCGTGCGTCCGCGCCATGTTCACCTACGACCCGATCGCGCGCCTGATCGCCGCCCCGGCCGCGGTCTCCGCGCTCCTGGCCCGCGACGACGCGGAGGGCTCGCGGGCCGCGTCACTCGCCGCCGCCTCCGCCGCGCGGGTCGCGGCCGGTCGGTCATCGATCCCGGTGGTGTCCTTCGACTCGGTGGGGCACAACCTGATGCGCTACCGTCCCGAGGACGTCACCGCCGCGATCCTGGCCATTCCCACCTGACGAGGTCCCGATGCAGGTCGTCTACTCGCCGTCGCATCTCGGTCACGACATCACCCACGAGACGTTCATGGGCGTCCTGGTGCCCGCCAACGAGGTCGCCGAGCGGGCGGAGATCATCCGCCTCGCCCTCGATGCCGACGGCGGGTTCCCGCGATCGGAGTCCACCGAGCACGGGGAGGCGCCGATCACCGCAGTCCACGATCCTGGTCTCGTCCGATTCCTCGAGGAAGCCTGGTCCGAGGTCCGGCGGCAGGGAGTCCCGCGACCATTCCTGACGGCGGACACGTACCCCAACCGGTCGATGTTCGAGGGGATGACCGACGACGCGGTCGCGCGCCACGTGCGCGAGCCGGAGTTCATCGGCGGCCGGGCCGGTTTCTGGGGCCTCGATTCGGCCGCGCCCCTGGTCGCCGGCACGTACGTGGCCGCGCGCGGTGCCGTGGACGTGGCGCTGACCACCGTCGACCTCGTCCTCGATGGCGGCGCGCAGGCGGCCTACGGACTGTGCCGGCCACCCGGTCACCACGCCGCACGCTCCATGTACGGCGGCTACTGCTTCTTCAACAACGCGGCCATCGCGGCCGAGGCGATCACGGCCCGGACCGGCGAGCGGGTCGCGATCCTCGACGTCGATTACCACCACGGCAACGGGTCGCAGCAGATCTTCTGGCGTCGCGGTGACGTGCGCTACGTCTCCATCCACGCCCACCCCGACCGGCAGTACCCGTATTTCCTGGGTCGCGAGGACGAGACGGGGGAAGGGGAGGGGAGCGGCGAGAACCTGAACCTCCCGCTGCCCAGCGGGCGCGACCAACGCGGACTACCTCGTGGCAGTCGATCGCGCCTGCGAGGCGATCGCCGCCGTGCCCGGTACCGGTCGTCGTCGTGTCGCTCGGGTTCGACACGTACGGGCTGGATCCGATCGGCGACGTTCGCACTGACCACCGATGTCTACCACGAGGTCGGCCGGCGCGTCGCGGCGCTGGGTCGCCGTCTCGTGGTCCTCCAGGAGGGCGGCTACCACCGCCCATCGCTCGGCGAGAATGCCCGGGCGTGGCTGCGCGGCGCAGAGGGCCGCCCGTTCGAGCCGCTGCCGGCCGTCGGGTTCACGCCAGGTGGCAGCGTCGTCTAGGCCCCGCGAGGTTTCGGCGTACCATCCGGCCCATGTCCAGCTCGACCGACCTGCCCAGCCACGTCCGCGCCATCGTCGACGAGATCGAGAACGAGATCGGCGAGGATCCGGCCAGCGCCCCGACCGCCATCGAAGGGGCCGGCCGGCACGACGGCAACGGCCGCGTGGAGGCCGCGGTCCACCAGATCCTCGTGGAGATCGGCGAGGACCCGGATCGCCAGGGTCTCCAGGGGACGCCCGAACGCGTGCACCGGATGTACACGGAACTGACCGCCGGCTACCACGTGGACCCCGAGCGACTCATCAACGGGGCCGTCTTCGACGTGGCCTACAGCGAGATGGTCATCGTCAAGGACATCCCGTTCTACTCGCTGTGCGAACACCACCTGCTGCCGTTCTTCGGGACGGCGGCGGTCGCGTACATCCCGCGCGGCCGGGTCATCGGGCTGTCCAAGATCCCGCGGATCGTGGAGATGTACGCGCGGCGGCTGCAGGTCCAGGAGCGCCTCACCCAGCAGATCGCCGAGTTCCTGCAGGACAACCTGCAGCCCCAGGGCGTGGGCGTGGTCATGGAGGCCACCCACCTCTGCGCGGTCATGCGCGGGGTCCGCAAGCCCGGGATGGTGATGACCACGTCGTCCGTGCTTGGGTTGTTCCGGACCCGCGATCGCACCCGCTCCGAGTTCCTGGACCACCTCGCCCGGCGCGCCCCCGAGGCCTGACCAGCGGCGGCACGTCCGCCGCGCCGCGCTCAGCCCTGCTCGACGACCGTGACGGCCCGCGTCCCGCCGACGATCTCGATATCGAATTGATCCTGGGCGCCCTGTGGCTGACCGGCCGAGAACCGGAGATCCCCGCCCTTCTGCCCGAGCACCTTGCCATCGATCTCGAGCAGGTTCACGCCGCCCTGGAGGTGGATCGACGCCGGCACGCCACGGGGTCGCTCGATGCGGACCGTGCGTGACCCGCCGACCAGTCGCACCGGCACCGGTCCGCTGGGCTGGCCGAGCTCCAGCTGGAAGCGCTCGGAACCACCGCTGAACTCGAAGCGCCGCAGGTCGAACTCCCGGAGGTCGGCCTCGAGGCGGTTGACTCCGCCCTGGACCTCGACCGTCCACGGGATGGCCGGGTTGAGCGCGATCGTGGCGGTCCGCTTCCGCCAGTCGAACGGGATGCCGCGGTACTGCACGAGCACCCGGCCGTCGCGGACGCGGATCTGCGGCGTCGCCCCGTCGAATTGGCCGCGATACAGGTCGGGCGTGTCGCGACCCGCGCGGATGCGCAGGTCCTGGACACCGGCCCGGAACGTGAGCCGAGCCTCCGTGAGGCCGCCCAGTGGGGCAGCGTGTTCCGCCGGCCCACCCGCCACCGTGGGATCGTCCCCGGTCGTCCGCAGCCGCGCAGCCTCGGTCTGGGTCAGGTCGGCCATACGCCCCAGGAACTCGGCTGATCAGCGCCAGCTGCTCGGGGGTGTACTGGTCGACCTCGTCCTGAGCGGCGCGCTCGAGCGCGCCGAGCATCGATTCGAGGGTTTGGGCGCGCTCGGGGACGGCCTCGATGATGACCCGCCGCCGATCGGCCGGGTCGGTCGTCCGGCGCACGTAGCCCGCTTGCTCCAGCCGGTCGATGACGCGCGTCACCGCGCCTGTCGTCATGCCGAGGACCTCGGCGAGCTTGCCCGCGGTGGAGGCGCCGGTGTCCAGCAGCAGCTCGAGGGCGTCGATGTCCGACTCCGAGAGGCCGAGCCGCAGCGCGACGGACTGCCCGAAGATCGAGCCCTGGAAGTTGACCCGGCGAAGGGCCTTGACGACCGATTCGACGGCCTGATCGCGATCCATGTTGACAGGTGCTCCTGCGTCGGTAAATATCTGCGCTGAGCAGATAATGCCCGATAACGTTGAACGGCGCAAGTGTCGCTGGGAGCAGGATAGGGCACTGGAGGTCATCGGATGGACGGTCTGAGCGGGTCGAGCGACCCGATCATCGAGACCAACGACCTGCGTCGCACCTTCAGGGGTCGCGGCAGCGTGGTCGAGGCGGTCGCCGGCGTCGACCTGCGAGTGGGGGCGGGGGAGATCTTCGGGTTCCTCGGGCCGAACGGCGCAGGGAAGACGACGACGCTCCGGATGCTCGCGACCTTGTTGCCGCCCACCAGCGGGACCGCGACGGTCGCGGGAGCGGACCTGCGTCGCCAGCCGGCGCTCGTCCGGGAGCGGATCGGGTACGTGCCCCAGGGCGGCTCCACCGATCCGGCTGAGACGGGCCGCGGGGAGCTGATCCTCCAGGCCCGGCTGTACGGGTTCGACCGGGCGGGCGCGCAGGCTCGGGCCAAGGAGGTCCTGGCCGCGCTGGACCTGGAATCGGCCGCGGACCGGTACACCGGCACGTACTCGGGCGGGATGCGCCGCCGGCTGGACATCGGCCTGGGCATCGTCCATCGACCGGCGGTGCTGTTCCTCGACGAGCCGACGACGGGCCTGGATCCCCAGGCGCGCGCCCGGATGTGGGACGAGATCCGCGGACTCCGCGAGCTCGGGACGACCGTCTTCCTGACCACGCACTACCTCGAGGAGGCCGACGCCCTCGCCGATCGGCTCGCCATCATCGACCACGGCAGGATCGTCGCCGAGGGCACCGCGGACGAGCTGAAGCGGCAGGTCGCGGGCGATGTCGTCACCGTCGGCGTCGATGGCGACCGCGAGGTGGTGCTCGCGACGCTCCGCGAGCAGCCCTATGTCCGCGAGGCGAATGCCGAAGAGGAGCTCATCCGCCTGTACGTGGACCACGGCGAGACCGCCGTCCCGCAGGTCCTTCGACTCCTGGACGCGGCGGGCCTCACGGCGCGCTCGATCTCGCTCACCCGGCCCAGCCTGGATGACGTCTTCCTGCGTCAGACCGGCCGGTCGCTGCGCGACGAGGCCGCGGCATGAGCGCCGTCGTCGCCGTCCCCGACGTTCGCATCTCCACCACGAGGCATCCCATCGTGAAGACGCTCCGCGATACCTGGCTCATCTTCCATCGATCGCTCTGGCTGACCATCCGTCAGCCGACGTGGATCCTGTTCGGGATGATGCTGCCGCTGCTGTACCTGTTCCTGTTCGGGCCATTGCTGGAAGGCGCCACGCAGGCGGCCGGGACCGGCACGAACGCCTTCAACTGGTTCGTGCCCGGCCTGCTCATCCAGGTCGCGGTCTTCGGCACGGCCTTCGTCGGATTCGGCCTCATCGCCGAGCTGCGCAGCGGGGTCATCGAGCGGATGCGGGTCACCCCGATGAGCCGGACCGCGATGCTGCTGGGTCGGTCGCTGCGGGACATCGTCGATCCTGCTCTTCCAGGCGATCCTGCTGATCGCCCTGGCGATCCCGCTGGGACTCGATGTCGAGGCGGCCGGGATCCCGGTGGTCCTCGCGTTGCTGGTTCTGGTCGGGCTCGTCATGGCCCCGCTGTCGTATGTCGGGGCGCTGACCCTGCGCAGCGAGGACGCCTTCGCTCCGCTCGTGAACGCGGTCGCGATGCCCCTGCTCCTGCTGTCGGGCATCCTGTTGCCGATGGCGCTGGCCCCCGATTGGCTCCAGTTCCTGAGCACGCTCAATCCGCTGACCCATGTGGTGGACGCGGCACGCGCGTTGTTCAACGGGGACTGGGGCAACCCCGAGATCATGATCGGGGTCACCATCACCAGCGTGCTCGCTGTGTTCGCCGTGTGGCTGGCGGCGCGCTCGTTCGGGCGGGCCATCGCCTAGCGCCGCGGCTCCCGGAACCGTGACCGGAGGGCGGTCGGTCGGCAGTACGATACGCGACATGTCCGACCGACCGCTCAAGGTCCTCATCGCCAAGCCCGGCCTCGACGGCCACGACCGGGGCGCCAAGGTGCTCGCCCGTGGCCTGCGGGACGAAGGGTTCGAGGTCGTCTACACGGGCCTCCGCCAGACGCCCGAGATGGTCGCCACGGCCGCCCTCCAGGAGGACGTCGACGTGGTCGGGCTATCCATCCTGTCGGGCGCCCACATGACGCTCGTGCCACGCATCACCAAGCTCCTCGGCGAGCAGGGCATGGGCGACGTCCTCGTGACGGTCGGCGGGATCATCCCCGACGACGATGTCCCGGCCCTCAAGGCGGCCGGTGTCGCGGCGGTCTTCGGGCCGGGTACCACGATCGCGTCCGTCGCCGAGTTCCTGCGGACCAACGCGCGACCGCGCGACTGACGTGGGGCAGGAACCGGCTGCCCAGGCCGGCGATCCGGCGGCGGCCGCTCGCGCCGAGGCCCTCGCGGATGCCGCGATCGCCGGCGATCGACTCGCCCTGGCCCGGCTGCTGACCGCGGTCGAGAATCGGACGCCGGTCGCGGAGGCCGCGCTCCGGCGGCTCTATCCGATGGCGGGTCGGGCCCACGTCGTGGGGATCACCGGTCCACCGGGGGCCGGACAAGTCGACGCTCGTCGCCGCGCTCCTGGCCGAGGTCCGCGCCGCTGGCCGACCGGTGGCCGTCGTGGCCGTGGACCCGTCGTCGCCGATCACCGGTGGCGCCCTGCTGGGCGATCGCGTGCGCATGCAGGCGTACGCCGGCGACAGCGACGTCTTCATCCGATCGATGGCGTCGCGCGGCCATGCCGGTGGCCTCGCGTCGACGACGACCTCGGCAGCGGCCGTGCTGGACGCGGCGGGCTTCGACCTCGTCCTCATCGAGACGGTCGGGACGGGCCAGAGCGAGGTCGAGGTCGCGGCCGCGGCCGACACGACGGTCGTGCTGGAGGCGCCCGAGATGGGCGACGAGGTCCAGGCCATCAAGGCCGGTCTGCTCGAGGTCGCCGACCTCGTGGTCGTGAACAAGGGCGACAAGCCGGGCGCGCTGCGGACGGCCGCCCAGCTCCGCGCGATGCTCGCCCCGTCGGTCGGGCGGACGGAGACCGATCGCCCGCGGCCGAAACGCCCCGAGGTCCTGGTCACGACGGCCTCGACAGGTGTCGGGGTGCCGGAGCTCCTCGTGGCGCTGGACCGGCATCGTTCGTCGGACCGGGACGGCGTGACGGGCGCCGCCCGCCGGATGCGGGCCACGGCGCAGGTGCGGGCCGTGCTCGCCGACCGCCTGGCCGACCGGCTCCGTGGTGCCGAGCTCGCGGCGCTGAACGAGTCCGTCGTCGACCGAGGTCGCCGAACATCGCCTCGACCCGTATGCCGCTGCCGACCGCCTCCTGGAGGCGATGATCCGGACGACCGGGTGAGCGGGCGCGTGGCGGCCGCCGAGGACGGATCGATGGCGGCGCCGCCGACTCCTGACGCCCGCGTTCCTGGCGGTCTGCGCGGCAGCCCTGGCGTTCTTCACCGCGGGCGGGACGGTGCTCCCCGTGGCGACGCGGTTCGCCGCGGGACCGCTCGGGGCGGACGTGACCGGCGTTGGCCTGAGCATCGGCGCGTTCTCGATCGCAGCCCTTGCGCTGCGCCCGGTCGTGGGCTGGGCGTCCGATCGGTTCGGGCGTCGTCCGTTGTTGCTCCTGGGCGGGGTCATCACCATCGTCGCCCTGGTCGCCCACCTCGCGGCCACGACGCTGCCCGCGTTCGTGGTGGTGCGCTCGCTGCTCGGCATCGGGGAGGCGTTCTTCTTCGTCGCCGCGCTCGCGACCATCACCGATCTTGCGCCACCGGAACGGCGCGGTGAGGCGATCAACCTGGGGTCGTTGTCGGTCTACCTCGGACTGGCCGTCGGTCCGTTCATCGGCGAGACGGTGCTGGCCGCGGCCGGTTATGACGCCGTCTGGATGGCGGCGGCCGCGATGGCCGTCTTGGCGACCGTGCTCGCCGTGTTCGTGCGCGAGTCGGCGCCGGGCGTGCTGGCCGCCGGGGACGGACCGCGACCGCGCGGACGCCTGTTCCACCCGGCCGGCGTCCTGCCGGGACTCCTGGTCCTCACCGGCGCGTGGGGGATGGCGGGGTTCTTCGCGTTCGTCGCCCTGGTGGCGACCGACGTGGGGATGTCGACGGCCGGGCTGCCCCTGGCGCTGTACGCGATCATCGTCGTGGTCCTGCGCATCGCGTTCGCGTCGCTGCCCGATCGGATGGGGCCGGCTCGCCTGGCGGGAGCGGCACTGACCGTGACGGCCATCGGGCTGGCCTTCATCGGGATCGTGCCGGGGGAGGCGGGGCTGCTCATCGGGACGGCGATCTTTGCGGTCGGGATCGCGTTCATGTTCCCGGCGCTGATCGCCGTTGCCGTGTCGCGCGTGGACGAGACGGAGCGCGGCTCGGTCGTCGGGACGACGAGCGCGTTCCTGGACCTGTCGTTCGGGGTGGCGCCGGCGGTGCTGGGCGTCGTGGTCGATGCGAGCGGGTTCCCGGCCGCGTTCCTGCTGTCGGCCGCGGTCGCGGCGATGGGCGCCGGTACGATCGCGCTGCGGCGGCGGTCGTTGACGATGATGGACGTGCCGCGGCGCCGGTCGCCGAGGCCTGACGGGGCAGGTCTCGTCACTGCAAACGGCCGCCCGAGTCGAGGTTGGCACACGTTATGTGCCGAGGGCTGCCGCAGGCCCGGCACGGCACAGGCCTCGGCGCGCGCCCGGCCCGGCCTACACTTCGGGCATGCAGTCGATCCAGCGCGTCTTCGTCGTCGGCGCCGGGATGATGGGCCATGGCATCGCCCAGGTCCATGCCGCGGTGGGCAAGGACGTGACCCTGTACGAACCGGACCT
The DNA here is from genome assembly GCA_963724635.1 of uncultured Chloroflexia bacterium. Classification (GTDB taxonomy): domain Bacteria; phylum Chloroflexota; class Limnocylindria; order Limnocylindrales; family CSP1-4; genus SPCO01. Next base: position 28,012 of record CAVRVI010000001.1, on the reverse strand, counting down.
GGCCCGCGCCGAGGCCGGCCGCGAGCGGATCGCCGGCAACCTGCAACGAGCGCTCGACAAGGGCCGGCTCTCCGTCGCGGATCGCGACGCGACGCTCGAGCGGATCCAGATCACCGCCGACCTCGCCGACACCCGCGACGCGGACCTCGTGATCGAGGCCGTATTCGAGGACCTCAAGGTCAAGCACGATGTCTGGCGCGCCATCGACCGCCTGGCGCCAGGCGAGGCGATCTTCGCCACGAACACGAGCTCGATCGCGATCCATCGATTGGCGGAGGCCGTCGAACGGACGCGGCGCAAGCGGTTCATCGGCATGCACTTCTTCAGCCCGGTGCCGGTGATGCCGCTCATCGAGCTGATCCGCGCCAACGAGACGGCCGACGAGACGGTCGAGACCGTTCGGGGGGTCGCCGTCGGAGCTCGACAAGCAGGTCATCGTCTCGGCCGACCGCCCGGGATTCATCGTGAACCGGATCCTCATGCCGTTCCTCATCGAGTCGATGCGCGCCTTCGAGCAGGGCGTCGGCTCCGCCGAGGACATCGATGCCGGGGCGCGGGTCGGCCTCAATCACCCGATGGGCCCGCTGGAGCTCGCCGACTTCATCGGCCTGGACGTCTGTCTCGGCATCATCCGCGTGCTCGAGGATGGCCTGAGCCAGGAGCAGATCCGGCCGCCGCGCGTCCTCGAGGAACTCGTCGCCGCCGGGCACCTGGGCCAGAAGACCGGGCGCGGCTTCTACACCTACCCGCGGGGCTGATCCGATCGTGAGCTGGCCCCTGACCGACGAGGAACGGCTGCTCGAGACGACGGCCCGCGAGTTCGCCCAGCGCGAGGTGGCGCCCGGTGCCATCGAGCGCGACGAGGCAGAGCGCTACGACCGGTCCCTGTTCGCGGCGATGGGCGAGCTGGGGCTGACGGCCGCGCCGTTCCCGGCGGACGGTCGGGGGTGCCGGGTTCTCGTACCTCGGCTGGACGCTGGTGATGGAGGAGCTGGGCGCAGTGGACATGGCGATGGCCGTATCGCTGTCCGTCCACATCCTCTCGCAGTACCCGGTCGTGACCTGGGGCACGGACGAGCAGCGGGCGCGCTGGCTGCCGGCGATGCTGGCCGGTGACGCGCTCGGGGCGTTCGCGTTGACCGAACCCCACGCCGGCTCCGACGCGGCCGCGATCCGGACGCGTGCGGAGCGAGTCGACGGCGGCTATCGACTCACGGGGACCAAGATCTGGATCTCCAACGCCCCCGAGGCTGACCGCTACCTCGTCTTCGCGACGCTGGATCCCGAGGCCGGGTCGCGCGGGATCACGGCATTCCTCGTCGAGAAGGGGATGGCCGGGTTCCGGTTCGGGGCGCACGAACGCAAGATGGGGATCCGGGCCTGCCCGGCCGCGGAACTGATCTTCGAGGGCTGCGAGGTCCCCGCCGCGAACCGGCTGGGCGCCGAGGGCGAGGGCTACAAGATCGCCCTGTCCGCCCTGGGCGAGGGGCGCATCTCGATCGCGGCCGCGTGCGTGGGGCTGGCGCGGTCCGGCGTGGAAGCCGCGGCGCGCGTATCTCGGCGAGCGGTCGGCGTTCGGGGCGCCGCTCGCCGACCAGCAGGGCCTGCGCTTCATGCTCGCCGAGATGACCCGCGACGTGGCGGCGGCGCGGGCACTCACGCGCAGTGCTGCCGCGGCCAAGGATCGCGGCGAGTCGATCGCCGAGGCGTCGTCGCTCGCGAAATGGACGGCCTCCGACACGGCGATGCGCGTCGCGACCGACGCCGTCCAGCTGTTCGGGGCGACCGGCTACTCGCGCGAGACGGGCATCGAGCGGCTGATGCGCGATGCCAAGGGCGCCCAGATCTACGAGGGCACGAACCAGATCCACCGCGAGATCGTGGCCGGCGAGACGCTGAAGCGCGCGGGCGTGCGCCGGGCCTGACACCGGTGGGCTGGACCTCACACCGGCGGGCCGGCGGTAGACTCATCGCCATGCAGCAGCCCAACGGTCAGACCTTCATCGTCAGCGCGGCACGGACGCCGATCGGCAAGTTCGGTGGTGCCTTGAGCACGGTCGCGGCGACCGAGCTCGGCGGGGTCGCCATCCGCGCCGCCGTCGAACGGGCGGGCCTCGATCCCGCGACGACGGCCGTGGACGACGTGCTCATGGGCCAGGTCCTGCAGGCGGGGGCCGGCCAGGCTCCGGCTCGCCAGGCGGCCCTCAAGGCGGGCCTCCCCGACAGCACGAGCGCGACGACCATCAATCGGGTCTGTGGCTCCGGGCTCAAGGCGATCATGCTCGCGGCCGCCGAGATCCGTGCCGGCGATGCCGACCTCGTCATCGCGGGCGGCATGGAATCGATGAACGGCGCGCCCTACCTGCTGCATGGCGCCCGCTTCGGGCTTCGCCTGGGCAACGCCCCGCTCGTCGACTCGACGGTCGCCGATGGCCTGTGGTGCGCGATCGAGGATTGCCACATGGGCACCCACGCGGAGCGCGTCGCGATCAGCGACCATGTGAGCCGCGAGGACCAGGACGCCTTCGCACTCGCCAGCCACCAGAAGGCGATCGCGGCGATCGACGCCGGGCGATTCGACGCCGAGATGGCGCCGGTGACCGTCCGCGACGCCAAGGGCCGCGAGACCATCGTCACCGAGGACGAGAACCCGCGGCGCGACTCCACCGCGGAAGCCCTCGCGCGACTCAAGCCGGCCTTCGCCCTTCCGGACGGCGAGGACCGCGGTGACGCCACGACCGGGACGGTCACCGCCGGCAACGCGCCCGGCATCACGGACGGCGCGGCGGCGACCCTGGTCGCGAGCGAGCGGGCCGTGGAACGGCTCGGCCTCAAGCCGCTGGCCCGCATCGTCGGCTACGCCCAGGCCGAGGTGGCGCCCAAGTGGCTGTTCCTCGCCCCGGTGGAGGGCGTCAAGCGCCTGCTGGACCGGATCGAGCTTCCGATCGAGGCCTTCGACCTCATCGAGATCAATGAGGCCTTCGCCGCCCAGACGCTGGCCGATGGCCGGGCGCTCGGCTTCGACTGGGGCCGGGTCAACGTCAACGGCGGCGCGATCGCCCTGGGCCACCCGATCGGTGCGAGCGGCGCCCGGATCGTCGCGACCCTCCTCCACGAGCTCGCAACGACGCGAGGGCCGCTACGGGCTCGCCACGCTGTGCCTGGGCGGTGGCGGCTCGGTCGCCATGGCGGTCGAGCGGGTCTGAGCGGCGACCCGGCTCCGCCCGACACGCCCGCCGCTACACTCGGCGGCATGACCGATACCGCCGAGCCCGCGGTCGAGATCACGACCTACCGTCACTTCATCGCCGGCGACTGGTGCGATTCCGACGAGCGGCGCCACCTTCGAGAGCCGCAACCCGGCCGACACGCGCGACGTGGTCGGTCGGTTCCAGCAAGGGACCGCCGCCGACGTCGCGATGGCCATCCGTGCTGCTGAGACCGCCGGTCCGATGTGGCGCCGGACGCCGGCCCCCAGGCGCGGCGAGATCCTGTACGCGTTCGCCGAACTCATGGCGCGCCACAAGGAGCGCCTCGCGCGAGCCATGACTCGCGAGATGGGCAAGGTGCTGTCCGAAGCCCGTGGCGACGTCCAGGAAGGCATCGACATCGCGTACCTGATGGCCGGCGAGGGGCGTCGGATGTTCGGCGACACCGTGCCGTCCGAGCTGCCGGACAAGTGGGCGATGAGCATCCGCCAGCCCATCGGGATCGCGGGGATCATCACGCCCTGGAACTTCCCGATGGCCATCCCGTGCTGGAAGATGATGCCGGCGCTCGTGACCGGCAATACCGTGGTCTTCAAGCCGGCCAGCGACACGCCGCTCTGCGCGACGCTGCTCGTGGAGCTCATGGCCGAGGCGGGGTTCCCCGCAGGCGTCGTGAACCTCGTGACCGGCACCGGCAGCGAAGTCGGCGATGCGATCGTGGAGTCCCCGGATGTCGGGGTCATCTCGTTCACGGGGTCGTCCACGACCGGCCGGTCCATCGCGGCCAAGACCGGCGCCAGGCTCAAGCGCCTGTCGCTGGAGCTCGGGGGCAAGAACGGCGTGGTCGTGCTCGCCGACGCGGACCTGGACCTCGCCACCGACGGGATCCTGTGGAGCGCGTTCGGGACGACCGGCCAGCGCTGCACGGCCGCTTCCCGCGTCATCGTGGAGCGCTCGGTCCAGGACGCGCTGCTGGAGCGTCTCGAGGCGCGCGCCCGCAAGCTCCGCCTCGGATCCGGGCTCGATGAGACGGTCGATGTGGGGCCGCTCATCAACGCCGGCGCCCTCGACAAGGTCGCGTCGTACATCGATATCGGGCGTGGGGAGGGAGAGCTGGTGACGGGCGGCGGTCGCGCGACGGGCGATGGCCTGGCCAACGGCCACTTCTTCGAGCCCACGATCTTCAGTCAGGTCGGGGCGATGGACCGCATCGGCCAGGAGGAGATCTTCGGCCCGGTCCTCTCGGTCATCGCGGTCGAGGACTACGGGGCTGCGATGCTGGCCCTCAATCAGACCCGCTACGGGCTCTCCTCATCGATCTTCACGCGCGACGTGAACCTGGCCTTCCGGGCGATGCGCGACTTCGAGACGGGCATCGTCTACGTGAATGCCGGCACGACCGGCGCCGAGACGCACCTGCCGTTCGGGGGCTGGAAGGAGACCGGCAACGGCCACCGCGAGGCAGGCCACGTCGCCATCGACACCTACACCGAGTGGAAGTCGATCTACGTCGACTTCTCGGGCCGGCTCCAGCGCGCCCAGATCGACAACCAGCCGAGCTGACCGCCGCGCCCCGGGCTGGGCTCAGGGATCGCTGGGGTTGTCGGGCGTGGCCTGCGAGGGCGTGACGGCCGGCGTACCGGGCCGCTTCCCGCCGATGGGCGGGGGCATCGCCCCGATCACGCGGCCGGCGTTGCGGCGGACGAGCGCGACCGCCTCCTGGGCGTCGAACGGCAGCAACCGTGCGTGGCCGCCCGCCGGCGGCAGGTTCGCGATCGTCGGCGCCGTCCCCGCCGGGATCGAGGCAAGGTGCAGCAACTCGGCGAGCCCGGCACGTGTGGCGGCCACGACGACCTCCTCGTCGGCGTCGAGGACTTCCTCTGCGGGGATGTCCCAACGGGCTTCGTCGGTCCCCGGATCGGCCACGGCGAGGACCCGGAGGGCGCCCTCGGTATCCAGCGACATGGCGAGCCGGCCCTCGAGCGCCGAGCCACTCGGGACCTTGAGTCGAGCGAACAGGGCCATGCGTCGATCGCCCACCGGGACCGTGGCGACCACCTCGGTCCGGGTCGCGGCGGCCGCGAACGCCGGGGCCGCCAGCTGTGAGACCGACCGCGTGAAGCGGATGCCGAAGCCCCGCTGGACGCGGACCGCGAACTCGGGGTCGAAGAGCCGCACCACGACACGCAGGTCGGGACGGATGGAGCGGCCGTTGAGCGCCGCCGACAGGTTGACGAGGTCGTCCGAGGTCGCACAGACGAGGGCGCGGGCGCGGTCCAGACGCACTTCCGTGAGCACCTCGCGATGCCGCGCGTCCCCGATGACGACCGGGATGCCGGCAGCCCGGGCCGCCGCCACGAACCGGCCTTCATCCTCGCTCTCCACGATGACGACGGGCACGCCGCGCGCCTGCACCAGGAGGGCGACCCGATAGCCGATGGCCCCCAGGCCGGCGACGACGACGTGGTCACGGATGTTGCCGGGCACCGTGCGCCGTCCCAGCGTCTGGAGGAGACGCGAGCGGATCAGGGCATCGGTGATGAACGCATAGACGATGGCGACCAGGGCCGCCCCGACGAGGCTCAGGAAGATCGAATACAGCCGCAGCGCATCCGGGGCGGTCGCCGCATCGATGGTCGTCGCCAAGGCTGCGCCCGTGAGCAGGGTGATCGCGTAGGAGACGGCATCGAGCGGCGTGAGTCCGGCGGTGAACTCGAAGTAGAGCGCCGAGACGACGGCAAGCAGCACGAGGATCGTGCCGAACCGCAGGAGCCGTTGCTCCGGGGCTCGCAGTCGATCGCGGAAGGCGCCGACGGTGCCCTGGACGAGGCCGCTGACGGAGGCGTCCGCCGTGGCGGGGAGAGCAGCATCATCGAGGGTACCCGGCAGCGCGACGTCGATGAGGATCAAGTTCGGGTCAGTCGTCGCGGCGCTCGGGAGCATCTCCACCGAGCGGTCGGGGAGCAGCCGGGCGAGCGGTACGGATCGGGTGCCGCGCGCGGCATCGGCGGACGTCCGGGCGCTCAGCACGCGTCCGGCAAGGTCGAATCGACCGCCGGTTTCGCCATCGATGGCGGCGGACACGAACCCGGGTGCCGCCAGGGCCGACGACGAGAGGGCGACGCCGTCGGGAAAGAGCTCGGGGATATGGCCGCCGAGCTCGGTGTCGAACATGCGGATCACGACCCGGATGGCGGGGTTGAGTTCCTGGGCTGCGAGCGCGGTGTTGAGGTTCTCGAGGTCGTCGCCACCGGTCATCACGATGGCCGCGGCCCGATCCACCGCCGCCTCGCGGAGCGTGCGCGGCTGGATCGCCTCGCCGACCACGAGCCGGACGTCCATGGCGGCCAGGGCATCGGCCGCGTCCACCGTGGCGCCGATGGCGACGACGGTTTCGTCACGCCGGCGCAGCTCGTCGATCGTGCGCAGGCCGAGATGCTCGGTGCCGCAGACGATGATGTGGCCGTGACCGGGTCCCAGGGCGGTGTCGGGCATGGCGGGCAGTCTACGGGCCCGCCCGCCGTCCTACGAGGGCATCACGGCTTCGGTGTGGGTGCCGGTGGCAGACCCAGGGCCTCGCGGATCTCCGCGCCCGCGTCCCGGATGTCCTTCTGGGCGTCCTTGAGCTTGTCCTTCGGGTCGTAGTCGGGGTCATCGGCGAGCTTCAGGAACTCGTCACGGGCGATGGCCAATGCGGCGACCAGGTCGGCCTTGGCATCCGCCAGGGTCGGCAACAGCTCCATGGCGTCGGTGCGCTTCCGACCGGCTTCGTAGATCTCGGCGCCTTCCGCGTAGAGGGCGGAGTAGTCGTCGTAGGTCTTCGCATCGGCGAACCGCTCGTCGAGGGCGAACGATGTGTCGAACATGATCTTGGCACTGGCGGCGTAGGCGTCGGCCATCGCTGCGATATCCGGGGTCGGTTCGGGCGTCGCGGTCGGCTCTGGTGTGGGGGTCGCGGTCGGCGCCAGGGTCGGCGATGGCGCGGTGGTCGGTGCGGGCGTCGTGGCTGCGGCGGGCGCCGCGGAAGCCGCGGTGTCGGCTCCCGCGCTGGCGCCCGATCCGCCGGCGGAACAGCCATACGTGACGATCGCAACGACGGCCAACGTGCCAAACGTGCCCAAAGTCGCCAGACGGCGAGGCGGTCTCATCGGTCCATCCCTCCCAGGATCCGTGGCACGCTGCTCGTGCCCCCACCCGGCAGGTTCGTTGCCCGGGCGCAACGGCACATCTGGCGATAGCCGCATCTCGATGCGCTCCGGGTCTTTAGTTTTCGCGGCTGGGCGGACGCCTTGGTCGCCCCGCGGCGAGCGGGTGAAGGGTGTTCGCGCGCAGCGAACGATTTCAGGTCGAGCACGACCCGATCTGCCTCGCCGGGCGGAGTTCCCCTCTCGATGTTCGCTCGAAAAGGGACGTCGCGCGTCGTGGACGCCACGTAATGACGCATGGGAGGCATCCAGCGCGGCGTTCCGGCCGATATCGTTCGCGGGCAGCAAACGCAGATCCGTCGCCTCGCCGTAGCCGATGACGCGCAGCCATCGATATCGACGTCAGCGGTCGTGCGCCGCTCGATCGGAGGCCGAACCATGGCGGCGCGCCATCGAAGGCGCCGGACGCCGCCCGATCCGGCGCGAGATCGGCGACGACCACCGCCCGATCGGCCACGAACCGGTCTTCGACCCGATATCGATGGCGGCCAGCCATGGCCGACCGCCCCGACGCGGCACCCGATCCGAGGCCGTCATGGTCAGATCGGGTCGAGGTGCGATATCATCTCGGGCCCTGGGCCCGTAGCTCAATGGCAGAGCAAGTGACTCTTAATCACTGGGTTGAAGGTTCAAGTCCTTCCGGGCTCACCAGGCTCCCTCGCACGACATGACCCCGACGGATCGCCGCCGGGGTCTCTTGTTGCCGCCGACCGTGCCCGCCGACCGCCCGATTTCAGGACGCGGTCCCGGTGTCCGTCTGCTCCAGGTGGCGCGTCATCTCGGCCTCGAGGGCCTCGGCGACGGAAGGGTCGGCCTGGAGGAGCGCCTCGAACCCGCGGGTGTCGAGCTTCAGCAGGACGCACGGCGTGGTCGTCGTTGCCGTGGTTGTCCGGGGGCCGGCGTCGAGCATCGAGATCTCCCCGATGAAGCTGCCGCTGCCGGACGTCGCGACGACCACGCGCCGACTGAACTCGACGGTGCCGTCGCCCACGATGTAGAAGTAGCCCTCGTACCGACCCTCGTGGGTGAGCGTGGTGCCCGCGTCGACTTCCTCCCGGTCGGCCAGGCGGGCGATCCGCTCCAGGGCCTCGCGTTCCAGGCCGGCGAACAGCGGGATCCCTTCGAGGATGGCGATCTTGTCGTCCATGGCTGGTCCCTCCCTAGAGCGCCCGGCGCAGCACCCAGAACCCGACGATGATCACGACGACCAGGAGGAGCAGTTGGCCGGGTGGCAGCGACGACACCTGGTGGACCGCGTCCTGCGCGGCGTTCGCGATCTGACCGCCCCAGTCGCCACCGCCACTACCGGCACCGGCGCCTCCGCCGACCTGCCCGGCGGGTCCGTTCCCGAGGCCCTGACCGTACTCGACCATGCGGGCATCCTCGCACGGCGTGCAAGCGTTCCCCCGAGGCGCTCGGCTATCGCCTCGAGCCGGTGGTGTCGCGGCGCACCGCTTCTGGCGACCTCCATCGTCCATGCGCGCTCGGTACACTCGGCGGCATGGCACAGAAGGTGATCCTCGATGTCGATACGGGCACGGACGACGCCGTCGCCCTGATGCTCGCCGCGCTCCATCCGGACCTGGAGCTGATCGGCGCCACGACGGTCAACGGCAACGTCCCCGTGGACTACTGCACGGAGAACTCCCTCCGTGTCTTCGACTACATCGGGATCCCCGTGCCGGTCTACGAGGGCGTCCGTCGACCGATCGCCCGCGCCGACTTCCCGATCCCACGCCCCGACATCCAGAGCTCGAACGCGGTCCACGGCGGCTATCTCGATGTCCCGCCGTCACGGTCCGTGAAGGAGACCACGAGCGCCGTGGAGTTCCTCATCGAGACGTACCGCGCCACCACCGACGAGATCATCCTCGTGCCGGTCGGTCCGCTGTCGAACATCGCGACGGCGCTGACCCTGGAGCCGCGCCTCAAGGACCGCATCCCCGAGCTCATGATCATGGGCGGCGCGCATCATCACGGGAACGTCACGCCCCGCGCCGAGTTCAACATCTGGGCCGATCCGGAGGCCGCCCGGGTCGTGCTCGCCAGCGGCGTCCGCAAGATCACGATGGTGCCGCTGGATGCCACGCACGTGGCCCTCGTCTCGCTCGAGGACTGCGCCCGGCTGCGGGCGCTCGGCACGCCTGCCGGCGAGGCGGCCGCCCGATTCACGGAGCGGCGGATCCAGGGCTACGACACGACCCAGCCGATGGCGCGACCGCACGCGGCACCCGTCCATGACGCCCTGGCCGTCGCCGCGATCGTGGATCGATCGGTGATCACGACCCGCAACGTGCATGTCGATGTCGAGACCCACGGCGAGCTGACGGTGGGCGAGACCGTGGTCGATACCAACCAGCGCAGCCAGCGCGAGCCCAACGTCGACTTCGCCTTCGACGCCGACGAGCCGAAGTTCGTCGCGATGCTCCTCGAGACATTCGCGCGAACCTGAACCCGGTCGCGCATCCCTGACGTATCTCCCGTCAACGCCGCCGTCGGCGGCTGGACGGAAGGAGGATGGGATGCGCAGATCCTTGTTCGTGGTGGCTGGCGTCGGCCTGCTACTGATCGCGCTGGCCCCGGTGGTGGGTGGCGACAGCAACCGGGAGTTCAAGGCTTCCCTCAACGGCTATCTCGAGGTCCCTTCCATCTCGACGGGCGCGCGGGCGTCGTTCCGGGCGGAGCTCAAGGGCGACACCCTGACCTATCGCCTCAGCATCCGCGACTTCTCGGAGGCGCCGCTGTTCTCGCATATCCACTTCGCGCGACCGGACGTGAACGGCGGCGTCGCGGCGTTCCTGTGCGGCGGCGGTGGCAAGCCTGCCTGTCCCGCGAACGGGACCGTGACCGGCACGATCGTCATGACCGACGTCGTGGGACCGGCCGGGCAGGGGATCGCCGGTGGTGAATTCGGTGAGCTCGTCCGCGCGATGCGCAACGGTGCGACGTACGTGAACGTGCACTCGCCGACCTATCCGTCGGGCGAGATCCGCGGCAACATCAAGCGAGCCGACTGACCGTCGCTCGCGACGGGCGGTGCCATCGACCGGGACGTCGGTGGCACCGGCCGTGCTACCCTGACGCCGTCCTTTCATGGCCGGTCCTGTGAGGCCGGCGTATCGGTCCCGTGAGGCCGACGAAGGAGGCTCTCGATGTCCGCGCACGCCCTCGCCCACCACGCCAGCCCGGCGGGTGGGTCGTTTTGTACCGCCGTCGCGTGATCGTCCCCCCGTCGCCGCGCGCGAGTGCCATCGTCGACCCCCGGATCGGCGATCTGGGTCCGGCGTTGTTGGCATTGGAGGACGGGACGGTCTTCCCGGGCGTGGCCTTCGGCGCCCCGCTGGCATCGGGCGGTGACCTCGTCGTCAACACGAGCCAGACCGGCTACCAGGAGGTCTGCACCGACCCCTCGTACGCCGGCCAGGTCGTCGTCATGACGTATCCCCTCATCGGCAACTACGGCCGACTCATCGCCGACGATCAATCGATCCGGCCCTGGCTGCGTGCCCTCGTCGTCGCCAACGCGACCGCTGCCGTGCTCGATGACGCTCGCCAGCTCGCGTCGCTCCTGCGGGGCAACGGCATCCCGGCGATCGCCGGCGTCGACACCCGGGCGCTGGCCCGGCACCTGCGGGCCAACGGCTGCCTGCGCGGGATCGTCACGGCGCCGGGCGAAGTGGACCCGGACGTCGCCCGTGCCGCCGCCCGCGCGGTGGCTCGCTGGGAGGACCAGGACTTCGTCTCCCAGGTCTCGCCGGCCGCGGTCACCGAGGTCGGCGACGCAGCCGATGGCGGGCCGCTCATCGGCATCGTGGACCTGGGGCTCAAGGCCAATATCGTGCGCTCGATGCGCCATCGCGGCGCCCGCGTTCGAGTCTTCCCGCACACCGCGTCGGCGAGCGATGTCCTGTCCTCCGATATCGATGGCGTCGTCCTCTCGCCCGGTCCCGGCGATCCCGCCCGACTGGAGCCGCAGGTCGCCTTGGCCCGCGCGATCATCGACGACGGCCGGCCGCTGCTGGGTATCTGCCTCGGACACCAGATCGTGGGCCGGGCCGCCGGCGCCGACACGCGGCGGCTGCGGTTCGGCCATCACGGCGCCAATCACCCGGTCCAGGACGTGGACCTCGGACTCGTCCAGGTCACGGCCCAGAACCACGAGGTCCAGGTCGTCGGCGACTCGCTCCCGGACACGAGCGGCTTCCACGTCAGCCAGATCAACCTCAACGACCGGTCCGTGGAAGGCCTCCGCCACCGGGAGCTGCCGATCGAGACCGTGCAGTACCACCCCGAGGGCGCGCCCGGTCCGCTCGATGCGCTGGCCGTTTTCGACCGGTTCGTGGCCGCCACCAAGGGCGAGCCAGCGTGACCCCGCCCGGACCCAAGCCCGCCTCGGTCCTGATCCTGGGCAGCGGTCCCGTGGTCATCGGCCAGGCCGCGGAATTCGATTACGCCGGCACCCAGGCCTGCCGGGCCTTGCGGGCGGAGGGCGTTCGCACGATCCTCGTCAACTCCAACCCCGCCACGATCATGACCGACCCCCAGGTCGCCGATGCCATCTACCTCGAGCCGCTCACCGTGGAGGCCGTCGAGGCGGTCATCGCCAAGGAGCAGCCCGAAGGCCTGCTGGCCGGGCTCGGTGGCCAGACGGCGCTGAACCTTGCCACGGCGCTCGCCCGGGCCGGGGTCTTCGAGCGTCACGCCATCAAGCTGCTGGGCACCCCGCTCGAGGCCATCCACATGGCCGAGGACCGCGAGGCGTTCCGCGACCTGCTCGATCGCATCGACCAGCCCTACGCACCGAGCGCCATCATCGAAGGCGCCACCGCGGCAGAACGAGCCGAGGCGAGCCGCAAGGCCCTCGAGCAGATCGGCTTGCCGGCCATCGTCCGACCGGCGTTCACGCTCGGTGGCACGGGCGGCGGCATCGTCGCGAGCGAAGCGCAGTACCACGAGCGGGTGCGCTCCGGCCTGCGGGCCAGTCCCATCGGCCAGGTCATGGTGGAGCGCTACCTGACCGGCTGGCAGGAGATCGAGTACGAGGTCATGCGCGATGCCGACGACACCTGCATCGCGGTGTGCTCCATGGAGAACGTGGACCCGCTCGGCGTCCACACCGGCGACTCGATCGTGGTGGCGCCGGTCCAGACCCTGACCGACGCCGTCCACCAGCGCCTGCGCAGCGCGGCCCTCGCGATCATCCGGGCGCTCGGCGTCGAGGGCGGCTGCAACGTCCAGTTCGCGCTCTCGCCCGACTCGACCGAGTACGCGGTCATCGAGGTCAACCCGCGCGTCAGCCGCAGCTCCGCGCTCGCGAGCAAGGCCACGGGCTACCCGATCGCCCGGGTCGCGGCGCAGATCGCGGTCGGCCGACGGCTGGCCGAGATCCCCAACGTCGTGACCGGCACGACGGTCGCCGCCTTCGAGCCCGCGCTCGACTACGTCGTCGTCAAGCTGCCGCGCTTCCCGTTCGACAAGTTCCCCACGGCCGACCGGACGCTCGGCAGCCAGATGAAGGCCACCGGCGAGGTCATGGCCATCGACCGCACCTTCGGTTCGGCGCTCAACAAGGCCCTGCGCGGGCCTGGAGCAGGCGGGCGTCGGGCCGCTGGCCGAGGACCCGACCTGGACCCCCACCTTCGACTACCTCGCCGGCGTCTACGGCGGCGACCCCGACGCCGCCGATGACGACCAGCCGATCCACTGGATCGACGAGACCGGCCAGGCCTGCGAGAGCACCCGCCACGCCCAACGCACCGCGGCGCCCATCGTCCTGCGCCAGTTCCTGGAGCCATCCGGACTCGCGCCTGTGGCGGCTGCTCGGGCTCCTGCGTCGTGGCGTCCCGGAGCCGGTCATCGGCGAGGCCACCGGGCATCTCGCCTGGTTCCTCGCGGAGATGGGCCGGAACGTGGCGCTGGAGCACGAGACGACCGCGATGGGGGTCCGCCTCGCGGACCCGACGGACGCCCGAGGCCGCGGCCCTCCTGGCCACGATCAAGCGGGCCGGCTTCGGGGACAAGGAACTGGCCGGCCTCGCCGGCACCACGACCGATGCGCTCCGGGCGGCTCGCCTCGCCCTCGGGATCGTGCCCGGCTACGCGATGGTGGACACGTGCGCCGCGGAGTTCGCGGCCGAGACCCCGTACTTCTATGCGACCTACGCCGCGGCGGGGTCGACGCCGGAAGCGCCACCCGTCGCACGGCCGGCCGCCCTCGTCATCGGCAGCGGCCCGGTTCGCATCGGCCAGGGGATCGAGTTCGATTACTGCGCGGTCCAGGCCGCCGACACGCTGCGCAAGCACGGCTGGTCGGCGGTGATGATCAACTCCAACCCCGAGACCGTCTCGACCGACTTCGATGCCTCGTCGCGGCTGTACTTCGAGCCGCTGGACCCCGAGAGCGTTCGCAGCGTCATCGACGCCGAGTCACCCGGACCCGACGGCACGGACCTCCTGCCGGCGGTGGTCGCGTACGGCGGCCAGACCCCGCTCAACCTCGCGGCCCCGCTCGCGGCCGGCGGCGTCCCGTTGCTGGGCAGCGACCTCGAGGCCATCGACCAGGCGGAGGAGCGCGTCCGGTTCTCCGCGCTGCTTGACCGCCTCGGCATCCCCCAGCCCGAAGGCGGCATGGCCCACAGCGTCGAGGAGGCCCTGACCCTGGCGGAGCGCATCGGCTACCCGGTCATCGTCCGGCCGTCGTTCGTCATCGGCGGCCTCGCCATCGACTTCTGCTACTCGCCGGACGACCTGGCCCGGCAGCTGACGGCGGCCGCCGTCGTCGACCCCGATCGCCCCGTCCGCATCGACCGCTATCTCGAAGGCGTCGAGGTCGATATCGACGCCGTCAGCGATGGCGTGGACGTCCTCATCCCGGGGCTCCTGGAGCATGTCGAGCGCGCGGGCGTGCACAGCGGCGACAGCGTCGGGATGTTCCCGCCCCAGACCGTGAGCGAGGGCGACCAGGACCTCATCGTCGCCACGATGGAGCGGATCGTGCTGGCGCTGGGAGCGCGCGGCCTCGTCAATGCCCAGTTCATCGTGCGCGACGATGGCGTCTACCTCATCGAGGTCAACCCGCGCGCCAGCCGGACCGTGCCGTTCATGTCCAAGGTCACCGGCGTCCCGATGGTGGAGCTGGCCGTTCGGATCTCCCTCGGCGAGACCCTCGCGGACATGGGCTGGCCCAACGGGCTCCTCCCGCCGCCGCCGTTCGTGGCGGTCAAGGCCCCGGCCTTCTCCACGGCCAAGCTGCGTGGGGTGGACCCGTCCGTCGGTCCGGGGATGCAGTCGACCGGCGAGGTCATCGGGCTGCACGTGGACCCGCGCGTGGCTCTGGCCAAGGCGCTGCTGGGCGCGGCCCTGGTACCGCCCCGGGCCGGAGCGGCCGGTGAGCTGGCGCTGCTGAGCATCGCGGACCGCGACAAGGCGCTGCTCCCTCGGCTGGCCGCCGGCCTGGCGGGAGCGGGCTATCGCCTCGCGGCGACGCCGGGGACCCGGGCCGCCCTGGCCGAGGCGGGATACGACGCCCAGCCCGTGGCCAAGCTCGGCGAAGCGGCGGACGAGGCCGCCGGCGAGACCCCGATCCTGGACCTCATCGCGACCGGCGAGGTCCGGCTCGTCGTGAACACGCCGACCCCGCGCTCGGGAGCCGTCCGGGACGCCGCGGAGATCCGCCTCGCCGCGACGAGCGAGGGCATCCTGTGCCTGACCGCGATGGAGACGGCCGTCGCGGCCGCCGAGGCGCTGGACCCCGAGATCATGGCCGCGATCTCGACCGTCCGGTCGCTCGGGGAGTGGGTCCCGGAACCGGGTCTGCCGCCGGCTCAGCCCAGGATGGCCGTCACCGCCTGACGGACGAACGCCTGGACGTCCACGGCGTTCACGACGATCGCCTGGCCGAGGGACCACAGCGTCAGGGTGGTCAGCGACACCATCACGATGGCGAGCGGGATCTGGCGGGTTCGCAACGCCTTGGCCGACAGGCCGGGCGGGGCATCCAGGGCCGCGACGACGTGGCCACCCCACGCGCCCAGCATGTGCCCGCCGACGACGGCGGCGAGCTGGAGAGTCCAGACCAGCCCCGGTGGCAGCCAGCCGGCGGAGATCTCGTAGAACGCCGTCCCGAACAGGTCCCAGCCACGCTGGAGGGGATCGGAGACGGCGATGATGATCCGCTGGCCGTCGATGAGCAGGTACGTCAGGTAGTGGGCGATCAGGTACCCCGCGGCGATCGGCAGCAGGCCGGCCGCGGTGGAGGCGATCCCGACCGCGCGGGTCACGAGCACGGCGGCCCCGACGACGATACCCAGGAACACGAGCATCTCGATCGTCTTGACCGGGCACGCTCGGCAGGCCGAACTGGTCGAACCAGATCTGCGTCTGCGACAGGCCGTCGAAGAGGATGGAGGCCACCCCGAGGGCGATGACGACGACGTCGGCCATCGTGAAGCCGGGCTCCAGGAGGCCGTTCGCGAACCCGCGCCGGTGGACCCGACCCTCCTCGTCGAGGAGCGCGAACGGTGCCAGCCGACCCAGCAGCCGGAACCAGACCGTGAACACCTCGCCCTGCGACCGCCACGCATCGCGCCCGAACTGGGCCATCAGGGCCAGGGTGAGCGCCGTGTAGCCGACCAGGAAGATGAAGAGGACCTGCGGCCCGGCCTCCAGGACGAGTTCCAGCCAGACGACGACCACGAACCCGATCGCCGCGGGCCACCGGCCCAGGCGGGCCGGGTAGGCAGCGGGTTCCCAGGCGGCCACCCCGAGGCGATGGAGGAGCGCGGCGCCCAGGTCGTGGAGCGTCGAGAAGGGGTCGATGAACTGCCAGACCGGGCCGATCAGCGCACACGCCATCGCGACCCCGACCCAGCCGAACACCCACAGGAACAGCGAGGCGACCTCGGCATCCCCGCCGCCGCCGAGGATGCCCTGGACGACGATCCAGATCCACGCGAGGAGACCGACCGCGCGGAGCGGATAGCGGATGAACGCCGGCGGCAGGTGCCCGTCCGCCAGGGGTGCCGGGCGCTCCGCCCGGACGTCGCGGACGAGCACGAAGATGAACGAGAGGGCGACCGTGGCCGCGGCCCCCACCAGGTAGACGGCCAGCGGCAGCCGGCTCTGATAGACCGTGCTCAGGTTATGGGCGAAGACCGAGGCCGGCGCCGCAAGCGCGATGGCCCCGGCGCCGATGAGGGTTGCGGCGAGCGCACGGACTCGCCCCGGGGTCACGCGGGTGGACTCGTCTGCCCGCGACGACGGACCAGGACGACCGCGGCCACGACCACGATGGCCAACCCGATGATGATCGGGAGGAGCACGTCGGACGTGCCGGACGCCGGCTCACCCGTGTCGCCCGACGGCGAAGGCGAGGCGGCCGTGGACGGTGCCACGGACGTCGCTGCCGACGGCGCCACCGACGTGGCCGCCGATGCGGATGCGGTCACGGCCGTCGTGGGCGTGGCCGTCGGGGTGGGGGTCGCCGCGCTCGGGGTCGGCGTCGGGGCGGCCGTCGCACTCGGTGCCGGCGTGGCCGTCGGTGCGGGAGTCTCGGTCGGCTCCGGCGGCGGCGACGGGCCTTCCTCCACGACTGTGAAGGTCCAGCGGTCGCGCGCGAGCTCGTTATCCTCCGCCGAGATCGTCGTCCAGCGGACCTCGTACGTGCCAGGCGCCAGCTCGGGCAGGTCGGTGATGGACATCCGCTTCCCATCGGCCGGGTCAACGCCACCCTCACCGGGGGTCATGATGACCTGCACGTAGCGCTTGCCCTGGTTCCGGCCGGCCCAGCGGATGACCTCGTAGGACAGGCCCGCGACGATCGGCACGCCGATGATGCGCGACAGGATGAGCCACGGCAGCGCGGGGGTGCCGACGGCGGCGAAGACGAAGATCGAGATGACCATGACGATCAGCAGGAAGGCCGTGCCGCAGCGCACGTGCAGCAGGCTGAAGCGGCTGGCCGACTGGGCGGTCAGCGGCTCGCCGCTCTCGTGGGCGTGGATCGTCATGTGCTCGGCGCCGTGGTACTGGAACACGCGGCGCAGGTCGGGGATGAACGAGATCCCCACGATGTAGGCCAGGAAGATGGCCACGCGGATCACGCCCTCCACGGCCCAGAACGCGAAGCCCGAGTCGAAGTTGAACAGCGAGGCGAGGAATACCGGCAGCACGAAGAACAGGCCCACGGCCACGACCAGGCTGAACGCCAGCGTGATGCCGATGTGGGTCTTGCTGAGAACCTCCTCGCCCTCCTCGTCCTCCCCCGCCGCCTGCGAGGCGGAGATGGCGAGGGCCTTCATCCCGATGACCAGGCTCTCGCCCAGGGCGACGACGCCGCGGACGATCGGCAGGCGCAGCCAGCGCCGGGTGCCGGCCCACGGCGTGATCGGCTGGTCGGTGACGGCGACCTCGCCGTCGGGCGTGCGCACCGCGACCGACCAGTGGCCGACGCTGCGCATCATCACGCCCTCCATGACCGCCTGACCGCCGACCTGGCCCGCCGGGGCGGCCAGGGCGGCGCGCCAGAGCGCGAGGCGCCGGGAGCTCATCCGCCCCGGTCTAGGCGGAGGTGCGCTGGCGCTTGGCGAACTTGCGCTGGAAGCGCTCCACGCGACCACCGGAGTCGACCAGCTTCTGCTTGCCCGTGTAGAACGGGTGGCAGTTGCTGCAGATCTCCACCTTGATCTCCGGCTTGGTCGATCGGGTGAGGAACTCGTTACCGCACGAGCATCTCACTCGCGCAGTCACGTAATCGGGGTGGATGTCCGTCTTCACTGGGCCTGCCTTCGCGCCGGATCCGTTTTGTCGTTCCCGAGTCTAGCGCGGAGCGGAAGGGCCCCCATGACACCGGGAAAAGGAGCTTCCATGCGCACACCGCTGGATCGCGCTCGCCGCCGTCGCCGCCCTCGGCCTCGGCGTGGGCCTGCTGGTCCGTCAGGAGACGGCCGACGCGGCGCCCGTCAAGGTGACCTCGTCCCAGCTGCTGATCAACCAGCGCATCTCCCAGGCCGGCGTGCGCCGCAGCAACGAGGCCCTCGCCCTGCTGGCCCCGATCCGGCCCGCCGCGGGCAAGACCGTCGGCTGGGCCACGGCCAACCTCCTGAACGGCGCCGTGACCAACGCCAAGCTCGGCAGCAACGCGGTGACCGGCTCCAAGATCGCCGACGGCTCGGTGGGCAACGCGGACCTGGCCGGGAACGCCGTCACCGGCTCCAAGATCGCGGCCGGGGCGGTCGGGAACGGCGAGCTGGCCACCAACTCCGTGACCACGAGCAAGATCGCCGACGGCTCGGTGGTCGAGACGGACCTGGCGGCGTCGGTCCAGGCCAAGCTGGGCTCCCTGTTCGCCGTGGTGAAGGGAAACCCGCCCACGTCGACGGCGCTGGTCCGCGGTAGCGGCGTCGCGGGCGTCGCCCGTCAGAGCATGGGCGTCTACGCGGTCACCTTCAACCAGAACGTGACCGGCTGCGCCTACACGGCGACGCCGGGCGACACCGGCTCCGGGCAGGGGAGCCTCCCGCCGCTGACCTCGGTCTCCGGCGTCGCCGGGAACCCGAACGGCGTTCTCGTGCGGACGTACAGCGTCCCGGACGACCCCCCGGCCCCGGTCGACGCGGACTTCCACCTCGTCGTGACCTGCTGACCCGGTCCCGGCCGGTGCGGGGCGTGGCGGGCGCCCCGCCCCGGCCGTGGGGTGAGATGGCCAATTGGCCGACGCACGCACGGCCAATTGAGCGATAACCCTAGGTTGGAGCCGAATGGCCTCCGGTCGGCGTCCCGAGTCCTTTCCTGAGGGTGGTCTCGGCGGCTCGGCACTCCTCGGTTGATCGGCGAGGTGATAACCGAACAGGGGTGCCGAACACCGACCCGGGCGCCCCCGGCGGACCGGCCGTGACGTAGGCTGCCCCGCGTCGTGGGCGCGAGCGGAGCGGGAGGACCGGCATGGCGGACTTCACGCAGGACATGGCGGCGGGGTACGGGTTCGAGGGCGGCTCGGTCGCGGTCGGCCGGCCGTTCGTCGACCCGGCGGCGCCGGACGACGCGGTGGAGGTCCGGATCCCCCTCGGCATGCTCAACCGCCACGGCCTGATCGCGGGCGCCACCGGGACCGGCAAGACCAAGACGCTGCAGCTGCTGGCCGAGCAGATCTCCGCCGCGGGCTGCCCGGTCTTCGCGGCGGACATGAAGGGCGACCTGGCCGGCCTCGGGGCCGCCGGGGAGGCGAACGACAAGGTGGCCGAGCGCGCCGCCCAGCTCGCGCACCCCTGGGCGCCGGCCGCCGCGCCGGTCGAGCTGCTGTCGTTGACCGGCGGCGACGGGGTGCCGCTGCGCGCGTCGGTGGCCAGCTTCGGGCCGGTGCTGCTGTCCAAGGTCCTCGGACTGAACGAGACGCAGGAGTCGAGCCTCGCCCTGGTCTTCCGCTTCTGCGACGAGAAGGGCCTGCTGCTGCTGGAGCTGGAGGACCTGCGGGCGGCGCTCGCCTACCTGGTCAGCGCGCAGGGCAAGACCGAGCTCGAGGGCCTCGGCGGGCTGTCCAAGGCCACGGTCGGCGTGCTGCAGCGCAAGGTCTCCGAGCTCGAGTCGGAGGGCGGAGACGTCTTCTTCGGCGAGCCGGAGCTCGACGTCACGGACCTGCTGCGCACCACCCCGGACGGCCGCGGGGTCGTCTCGGTGCTCGGGCTGACCGACGTGGCTCAGCGCCCGATGGTCTTCTCGACCTTCCTGCATGTGGGTCCTGGCCGAGCTGTTCGAGGCGCTGCCGGAGGTGGGCGACCCCGAGAAGCCGTCGCTCGTCTTCTTCTTCGACGAGGCGCACCTCCTCTTCGCCGACGCCGGCAAGGGCTTCCTCGAGGCCGTCACGCGCACGGTGCGCCTCATCCGCTCGAAGGGCGTCGGGGTGTTCTTCGTGACGCAGCTCCCCACGGACCTGCCCGATGACGTGCTCTCGCAGCTCGGCAACCGGGTCCAGCACGCGGTGCGGGCCTTCACGGCCAAGGACGCCAAGGGGCTGAAGCAGGCCGTGCAGACCTTCCCCACGCACCGAGCACTACGACCTGACCCAGACGCTCCAGTCGCTCGGCGTCGGCGAGGCCGTCGTCACCGTGCTGGACCCGCGCGGCGTGCCCACTCCGGTCGCCGCCACCCGCCTGTTCCCGCCCGCCTCGCGCATGGACCCGCTCACACCGCAGGAGCGCGCCGCGATCATCGAGGGCTCGCCGCTGCGGCCCAAGTACGGCGAGCGGATCGACCGCGAGAGCGCCGAGGAGCTCCTGGCCGCGCGCGTGGCCGGCGACGCGGCCGCGGTCGAGACGGCGCGGGAGAAGGCCGCGCCGGCGCCGCCCCGAGAGGCGCCGCGGAGCGACGACTCCCTGCTCGGCACCGTCGGCGGCCTGCTCAACTCGCGGCAGGGCCAGGCCATCTCGAAGGAGATCGTCCGCGGCGTCTTCGGGATGCTCAAGAAGCGCCGCTGATCAGGCCGGCGAGGGAGCGGCACCGCGGGCGCGAGGTTCCTGGCGGCCATGAAGGGCGGCCGCGCCTACGTCGAAGCTCCCCCGCGGCGATGCCCGGGGCGAGCGGCTCAGCCGGAGCTCTGACGGCAGGCGGTGAGGCCCAGCTGGTCCAGCTGCCGCCCAGCTTGCCCCCGAGGGTGTTGAGCACGCCGTCCGCCTGGACGCTCTTGAAGAGCGTCCGGCCGTCGGTGGCCAGGTCGTGCCGCAGCCGCACGACCACCTGGCGTAGAGCGCGAGCATCCGCCGGTGCGCCGCCGTAGCGCGGGCGGCGGGGTCAGGCCGGCCAGGTCGGTCCGCACGCGCGCCGTCGCCGCCACCACGGCGCGCACGTCGGCCAGGGACGCGCTGGTGCCGGCGGCCCGGACGCGGGCGGTCAGGGGGGCCGCTCGCTCCGCGGCCCTGCGACAGATGCCGTTGCCCGCCGACCGGTAGCGGACGACCGCCGGAGAGGCCGGCACCGGCGCGCTCGTGGCTCCGCCCCCGCTCCCGCCTCCGCCGCAGCCCGCCGCCGCAAGCGCGAGCGCCCCCACGCATGCCGCCCCGGCCAGGCAGCGCCGACCGGCTCGGCCGAAGGGGTGGGGCACGGCGAGGGGCGGGACCACGACGAGGCCAATGTACCCCGCCGAAATGCCCTGCGGCGGGCCGTTGTCCTCACGGCCAAAGCCCTCGCCGGGGGCTTTGACTTCCCGGCCCAAGCCGCCCCCCCACCGCTCCGTCATACCCTCGGATCCGCCGGGCCCGCGTCGGGCGGGCGCTCGCTTTCGTCGAGAGGAGTCGAGCGTGGTTCCGTACCCCTCCTGGTCGAACCCCGGGGACAACTCCTGGCAGCTGACGGCGGCCACGCTCGTCGGCCTGATGAGCATCCGGGGCTGGTGGTGCTCTACGGGGGCATCGTCCAGAAGAAGTGGTCGGTCAACACATCGATGATGGCCTTCACCGCCTTCTCGATCGTGCTCCTGGCCTGGGTGCTGTGGGGCTTCAACATGTCCTTCGGGCATCCCCTGCACCTCGGCCCCGGCTTCCTGGCCAACGCCGTCGGCCATCCCTCGACCGTGGTGACCCACCTCGGAGAGCAGAACCAGGCCAACATCCCGCTGTTGGCCAGCGCGGGGCCGGCATTCCGGTTCCCGCAATCGACCCTGGTCTATTTCCAGTTCGTCTTCGCGGCGATCACGCCCATCCTCTTCCTGGGCAGCGTCCTGGGGCGGATGAACTTCAAGGCGTGGATGCTCTTCGTGCTGGTCTGGTCGTCGGTCGCACATCGGTCAACGCCTTCCTGATCTGGGTGGCGGCTGGTGGGCGCAGCAGGGTGCGTCGACTACTCCGGCGGGTACGTCATCCACCTCGCGGCGGGCGTCTCCGGCTTCGTCGCCGCCTGGGTGGTCGGCCCACGGCTGAGGCGGGACCGCGAGCAGGCGTCGCCGAACAACCTCCTCTTCGTGGCCGCGGCGCCGGTCTGCTGTGGCTCGGATGGAACGGCTTCAACGGCGGGGACCCCTACTTCGCGGGCGCCGACGCCAGCGCGGCCGTCCTCAACACCAACCTGTCCACGGCCACCGCGCTGCCTGCGTGGGTCCTGTTCGATCTCGCTGAGCCGCGCCGCGCTCATCGCTCATCGGCGCTGTCAACGGCATGATCGTCGGCCTCGTGGCCATCACCCCCGCCGCCGGCTGGGTCAACGGCGGCGGCGCGATCCTCATCGGCGCCGTGGCCTCCGCCCTGGTCTGGATGTCGATGAACGTGGTCGGCACCCGCGGCGCTTCCCAAGGTCGACGATGCCCTCGGCGTGGTGCACACTCACGGTGTGGCCGGCCTGATCGGCGGCCTGCTGGTCGGCCTCGTCGCCGACCCCAAGATGATCGAGTACCTCAACCCGAACTTCTCGGTGAAGGGTCTCTTCTACGGGCATCCGCACCAGTTGCTGGTCCAGGCCGGAGCGGCGGGCTGGGTCATCGTGTACTCGGGGATCATGACCTTCATAATCCTCAAGCTCATCAAGCTGATCGTGCCGTTGCTGGCTCGCGACGAGGAGCTGGTCGACGGCGACTTGGCCGCCACGTGAGTAGGTGACACCGACTTCCCGGGCGAGCAGGCTCCGCGCCACCCCGGCGTCGCCGGGCGCGGCCAGCGGGGACTAACGAGGTGGACCGATGAAGAAGATCGAGGCGTTCATCCGGCACGAGGCGCTGGAGGACATCCGGGACCGGCTGGCGCACATGGGCCTCCCGTCCATGAGCGTCAGCGAGGTCAAGGGCTCCGGCCGCCAGAAGGGCTACACCGAGAGCTATCGCGGGGCGCGGGCGACCATCTTCCTGCGGCCCAAGATCAAGCTGGAGGTGGTGGTGGACGACGCCGACCTCGAACGGGCGATCGACAGCATCCTCGAGCTCGCCCACACGGGCGAGCCCGGGGACGGGAAGATCTTCGTGCTCCCGGTCGAGGAGGCGATCCGGGTGCGCACCGGTGAGCGGGGCGAGGTCGCCCTCGCCCCGCATCCGGAGGGTACCGTGACGTAGCGGAGCGGGCGGGGGCGGAGCGACCCTCGCCGGGGGGCGGTGAATGACCAGCACCGAACGGCTGCGACAGGAGACGGGACGGCGTCCGGCCCGCTCGCTGGGCGAGGCCCAACCGGGTCTCGCCGCCGAGTGGCACCCGGACCGCAACGTGCCCCTGACCCCCGAGGACGTGGGCCCGGGGTCCGAGCGCAAGGTCTGGTGGCGCTGCGCCCGCGATCCGGTCCACGAGTGGGAGCAGCAGGTGGTCCGCCGCGCGCGGTACGGCGCGGGCTGTCCCGTCTGCGCGGGCCGGCGCCCCGCGCCCGAGGCGACGCTGGCGGCGACGCATCCGGAGCTCGTACGCGAGTGGGACGGCGCGCGCAACGGGAGCCTCCGTCCGGACGCCGTCACCGCGGGCTCCGAGCGCAAGGTGTGGTGGCGCTGCGGTCGAGACCCCAACCACGCGTGGGAGACGCGCATCGTCTCGCGCACGCGCCACGACGCCGGCTGCCCGCGCTGCCGGGACGGGTCCCGCCGCCCGCCCCGCCGCTGGGAGGAGCTCTCGCTGAGCCACCCGGCGCTCGCCGCGCAGTGGCATCCCGAGCGCAACGGGGGGCTCACGCCGCGCGGGGTGAGCGCCGGCAGCCACGCCCGCGCCTGGTGGCGATGCGAGGACGGGCACGAGTGGCAGACGACGGTCCGGGCCCGCGCCCTGCTCGCCACCGGCTGCCCGTTCTGCTCGGGGCGCCGGGTCACGCCCGAGCGCGCGCTGTCGGTCACGCACCCCGACCTGGCCGCCGAGTGGCACCCGGAGCGCAACGGCGCGCTCCTGCCGGCCGGGGTGAGCGCGGGCAGCGAGCGGCGGGTGTGGTGGCGCTGCACCCGTCACGAGGAGGAGTGGGAGGCGGCGATCTGCGCTCGGGCGCGGGGTGGCGGGAGGTGCCCGGTCTGCGTGCCGCGCCCGGCGAGCCGGTTCCCGGCGCCGGACCGGCGATCGGGCGGCGCCGAGCACATCGGGCGCGCGCTCATCGTCCTCGTCGCCGCGCTGGTGGCGGCCCTGCCCCTCCTGCCGCGCGGCGCCGAGGCGGCGCCGGCGGCCCGGCGAGCCGTCGTCTGCGCCCGCCGCTGCGGGCGCGGCAGCCGGCGCTGGCGAGCGCACTCCAGCCCCACGCGACGCGTTCGGGCCGGGCGGGTCCACGGGCGCCGGACCGTCCGCCCGGCGGACGGCGACGCGGCCGCGCGCCCCGGCCCGCCCCCGGGTGCGCCACCCCCGTCCCGGGCGGCGCGCGACCTCCGGGACCCCGCCGGGAGCTACCTGAGGGTCAGGACGATCGCCGTCCGGGTCCCGGCCTTGTTCAGGGGCCGGGCGCGCCATGCCATCAGCCGGCGGATGAGGGAGCGATGAGAGCTCGGTGGGAGCGGCTCATCTCCCGACGAACTTCGGCGGCCGCTTCTCGAAGAAGGCGGCCATGCCCTCCCGCTGGTCCTCGGTGGTGAAGGCCAGGGCGAACGCGTCCATCTCGCGCGCCAGGTGCCCGTGCAGGTCCCCCTCGAGGGCCAGGTTCACGACCTCCTTCGCCATGGCGATCGCCCCGGGCGGCTTGGTGGCGATGAGCTCGCCCATCTCGATCGCCCGGTCCAGCAGCTCGTCCCGCGGATAGACGTGGTTGACCAGGCCGGCCGCCCGCGCCTCCTCGGCGCTCACGTGGCGGCCGGTGAAGATGAGCTCCTTGGCGAACCCCGGAGAGGTGGCGCGCGCCAGCCGCTGGGTGCCGCCCCAGCCGGGCACGATGCCCAGGTTGACCTCGGGCTGGCCGAGCATGGCCTCCTCGGCGGCCAGGCGGATGTCGCAGGCCAGCGCCAGCTCGCACCCGCCGCCGAGCGCGTAGCCGTTGACGGCGGCGATCACCGGCTTGGGGAACGAGTCGATGCGGTTGGTGACGTGCGTGGCCCCGCTGGGCGTAGGCCCTCGCCTCGAGCGGACTGGCCTGGGCCATGTGGCTGATGTCCGCGCCGGCGGCGAAGGCCTTGCCGCTGGCCCCGTGATGACCACCGCGCGCAGCTCCGGCTCGCCCTCGATCGCGGCCAGGTGGTCGCCCAGGTCGTCCAGCATCTCCACCGAGAGCGCGTTGAGGGCCTCCGGGCGGTTCAGACAGGAGCACGGCCACGGGGCCGCGCCGCTCGAGGTCAACGGGCACGGAGCCTCCTCGTCGGGTCGGTTAGGCCGCCGGCGCGTTCAGCGACGCGCGCAGGAAGTCGACCATGTCCTGGATCGGCGCGCCGGGGGTGAAGACCTCGGCCACGCCGAGCGCCTTGAGCTCGGGGATGTCGTCCTTGGGGATCGTCCCCCCCACCAGCACGAGCACGTCGCCCGCCCCCTCGGCGCGCCAGCAGCTCGATCACCCGCGGCACCAGCGTCATGTGCGCGCCGGAGAGGATGGACAGCCCGACGGCGTCGGCGTCCTCCTGCACGGTGGTGGCCACGATCTGCTCGGGCGTCTGGTGCAGCCCGGTGTAGATGACCTCCATCCCGGCGTCGCGCAGGCTGCGGGCGATGATCTTGGCGCCGCGGTCGTGACCGTCCAGCCCGGGCTTGGCGATGACGACGCGGATCGGACGGCTCACGGATGCCTCTGGCGGTCGGGAGAAATTCGGGTGTCAGTATAACCGCGGCCCGGCAGCCGCCCTGCCGGGCGCCTCGGGTCCGTATCCTTCCGCGGCTCACGCCCCCACCGCGAGGTCCGCCATGAAGATCACCCTCAAGAAGTCCGCCGACCCGCGCTCCGTCGAGACCGATCTCCTGGTGGTCGCGGTGCCCGAGGGCGACGGCCCGCTGAGCGGGCCGGCCGCCGCGGTCGACGAGGCGCTGGGGGGCGTCGTGGCGCGGGCCGTGGCCGACGGCGAGGTGACGGGCAAGGCCGGGTCGCTCGCCCTCTTCCACGCCGGCGCCGGCCTCGCCGCGCCGCGCGTCGCCGTGGTCGGCCGCGGCAAGGGCGACGCCGAGGGCTGGCGCTCCGCCGGCGCGGCGGCGGCGAAGCGCGCCGGCGGGCTGCACGCGGGGTCGGCCGCTCTCGCCCTGCCCGACGATGCGGGCCCCGAGGCGGCGCGGGCCTTCTCCGAGGGGGCCGGCCTCGGCGCGTACCGGTTCGACCGGTTCCGCACCCGCGAGGGCGACGACGGCCCGCGACGACGCGCCTGGAGCGCCTGACCCTGATCGGGGGCGGCGCCCGGCGCGGGGACGCCGCGCGGGCCGAGCGCACCGTGGCGGCGGTGGACGCCGTGCGCGACCTGGGCAACACGCCCGGGAGCCATCTCACCCCGACCGCCCTGGCCGAGCACGCCGTCGCCCTGGCCGACGCGACGCCCGGCCTGGAGTGCGCGGTGCTCGACGAGAAGGCCCTGCGCAAGCTCAAGGCCGGCGCGCTGCTGGGCGTCGCGCGCGGCTCGGACGAGGCCCCGCGCATGATCGTGCTGCGCTACCGGCCCAAGCGCGTCGCCCGCCGGGGCGAGGTGCTCGGGCTGGTGGGCAAGGCGGTCACCTTCGACAGCGGCGGCATCTCCATCAAGCCCTCCAGCGGCATGGAGGACATGAAGATGGACATGTGCGGCGGCGCGGCGGTGATCGAGGGCGCGGGCCTCGTCGCCGCCCTGGGCCTGCCGGTCGAGGTGCTGGCCGTCGTCCCGTCGCACGGAGAACATGCCGAGCGGCCACGCGGTCAAGCCCGGCGACGTCCTCACGGCCATGAACGGCACCACCATCGAGGTCATCAACACCGACGCCGAGGGCCGGCTGATCCTGGCCGACGGGCTGGTGTACGCCGTACGCGAGGGGGCGACCCGCCTGGTGGACCTGGCCACGCTGACCGGCGCCATCCTGGTCGCCCTGGGCGACGTGCACGCCGGGCTCTTCGGCTCCGACCCGGCCTGGACCGACGAGGTGCGCCGCGGCGGCCGAGGCGAGCGGCGAGCGGGTCTGGGAGCTGCCCCTGCACCCCGAGTACGCGCCGCTCATCAAGAGCAAGGTGGCCGACCTCTCCAACGCCTCCAACAAGCGCCAGGCCGGCTCGATCTACGCGGCCCAGTTCCTGCGCGAGTTCACCGACGGCCGGCCCTGGTGCCACCTCGACGTGGCCGGCACGGCGATGAGCAACGGCACGGCGACCGGCTGGGGCGTGCGGCTCATCGCCGCGCTGGCGGACCGGCTGGCGACGGCGGGCTGACCCGCTCGAGCACCCGGTCCACGGCCGTGGCCGGGTCGATGGCGCGATCGAGCACCTGCTCGATCAGGCCCTCGAGGAAGGCCGGCTGCGCCGCCGCGTCCACCCCGCGGGCGAGGCGGTCGACGGCCAGCGCCCGCAGCTGGCGGGCCATGCCGTCGCGCCGGCGCTCGCGCAGCCGCCCGTCGCCGGCCAGGAACTCCCGGTGGCGGCCGACCTGCGTCCAGAGCTCGGCGACGCCCTCGCCGTCGATCGACCGGGTGCTGACGATCGGAGGCCGCCACGGGCCCGAGGGGGCCAGCGACAGGGTGGCCTCCAGCTCGGCGCGCAGCAGGTCGGCGCCCGGCCGGTCGGCCTTGTTGATGACCAGCAGGTCGG